>CAJTQT010000015.1 GCA_910578325.1 uncultured Christensenella sp. | reverse complement strand
AGATAGTCACATGACACATTAAAATAATCCGCATATGTTACGAGAACACCGTATGCCGGCGTATTGATAGCCGTTTCGTATCTTGCAATCAACGGTTGCTTTACGTTAATTTCTTTTGCCAATTTTGCCTGCGAGAGTTTTGCCGATTCACGCAAGTTTTTCAATCTCTTTGCTATTAGCTCTTTATCTATCATAAGCACCTCGCATTCATTATACATTAAACGACCTAATATTGCAATAACTTTTCTAAATATATTGATACGATTACGTTATTATATGACGAGTTTAATATTAAATAATTTTGACTAACACTTTATAATAACTCATTTCAAGTCCCAATTCTGGGACGTGGAATTGTTGCAACAATTCAAGTTCAGTGATACAATGCTCCCACACAACAATGTAGGTTTGTGTTGTGCCCTTTGAGGGTGTGAGTTCTGCCGTGGACGATAACATATATTTGTCCATAGAATGCAGAATGTTCTTGGGCAGTATATCTGCCTGTGCCTTAGCTTACGAAATTAACG
>CAJTQT010000014.1 GCA_910578325.1 uncultured Christensenella sp. | reverse complement strand
GAATTCGGGCTCAAAAACCGCCGCGTGGAATTTGCGTTTATCTGAAAATAATAAAAAAGCGACTATCATGATGACGGCCGCTTTTTTGTACCGTTATAAAAAGTTATAGCTTATTTGCGGGCGAACGAATCGAAAACAAAAGACACTTGGTCGATAAAAGCCTTGATGCCGTAGAACTCGCCCATGTCGTAACGATACGTTCGTTGCACGGCCGCGCGCAAAGCGTCGTAGTTGCGGCGTATGCAGTATATGAGTTTGGAACGCACGGTGTCGGGCGTGTTTCCCAAGTAGCATAGTAGGGCATACTCGGTTTTTAAGTCGTGCAATGTTTCGTGCATATTCTTAGCGATCAGTAGCGAAAGCGCTTTCAGCGTATGCAACGAGCCATGCTTAAAATCGTTGAGTACCAAAAACCGCAGAACGTTTCTTTGGCTGCGCATAATGTCGTCGGTTTGCGTCAATTCTTGTGTTTTGTTTTTCATGGGGTAGAATACCTTCCTTTTAAGTAATATGTTTTATTGTATCACGCCAACACAATGGTTTCAATATGTGTAATAAAAAAGCGGCCACCGAGAAGTGACCGCTTTTTGAGGAGACTTGTAACCTAAAACGAATTTTTCAGATGTTTGCCTAAAAATAGTTCCATTGGCTGGTTTGGCGCAAATAGATTGCCGCAATCTATTTGCGCCAAACCAGCC
>CAJTQT010000013.1 GCA_910578325.1 uncultured Christensenella sp. | reverse complement strand
CTTGCTCAAATTCAAGAGCTGCCGTTCCATTTGCCGTGATAACATTATTGTCCAATACCGCTTGCCTATGCATAAAGCCTTGTTCGTTTGTATAAGACGAATATTGTTTTAATTCGTTCAAATCATTAGCCGTATGTTTTGCGCCATTCAACGCCCCAATAGAGCCTAAAAATCTACAAGCATCGCAAATCGCACCTACCACTTTGCCGCTCTTAATGCAAGCATCAATAAGCGGCTTAACTTGCATAGCGTTCTCGTTATGCCACGACATACCACCGATAAGTATTACGGCACCATAATCGGACGGTAATGTAAGTAAATCATAATCAGGCAAACACTTAACACCGCCAATAGAGGTAACGGCGTTCTTTGTAAGCGATACAGTTTTATTTTCAAACTTGCCGCCACCGAGCATATTGACCGCCGACGAAATATAAGCAAGCTCCCAATCAGCCCATTGTTCCAAGATCACATATAGTATTTTTTTCATTATCTTCATTTCCTTTTACGTCGCTAAATTAAAATTTATATTGCTAATTCAAAGACTATTTACTATTGGTTAAGTAGTTCTTTGATTTGTTCTTCCGTATATGGGCTTACATAATCAGGGGCGCATAAATGCGCTTGACTCCACATCATCATTTGCGTTAAGACGGGAACAAAACTTTTACCAAGCTCAGTCAAAGTATATTCCACATGGGGCGGCATTTCTTTGTAAATCTCACGATGTATAAAACCGTCATCCTCCAATTCACGCAACTGCTTTGTAAGTGTTGATTGCGTTATTCCGTCAAGCGATCTTAATAGCACACCGAATCGTTGTACCTTATTGATGGCTATATACCACAAAATAAGGAATTTCCATTTGCCGCTTAAAACGGTTTGCAATGTACTCATTGGTACACACCGTGCCATTACTTCTCTTTTCCTGAATTTGTTGTCTGTCATTGTCTACCTCTATTGATACATAAACGAAAATTTTTTAGACATACGCCCTACAAGCTGCCATTGCCGTTGCATATAGTTTTTTACTTCGGACACGTTTCGCTTATAGATTTCTATTACGCCTTGTCTATTGTTAAAGTCAGATATAATCGCAAGCGCAGCATAATATCCGCTTTCCATACCACACGAAATGCCTTCGCCCATAGGATTCAAAAAGCCTGCATTCTCACCCGCCATCAAGATACCGCTCTCACCATAATCAATTTCAAACGGCGGCTCTATATTGCGTATTAGCCACTTATCCGTTCTTAACTGTTCGCTCACACAAAGTCCGTGTCTATCTCGCATATACGTTTCAAACGCTTCATAATACTTCCTGATGTCGCGCTGTTCAACACTCGCAACACCCAACACAAGCATATCGTCTTTGACATTAAACCAAGCATCATAACCCGACAATTCGGGTTGCAGATACGCATAAAAATAGTGCGGATCCAAATCTATAACACCTTTATTATACGTCTGAAACGTAATAACATTCTTATGCGACGATTTGCAAACACCGTTTTTACCACCAATCCGTTTTACACCGTTTGGTAACAATATCGAACTTGCTTCATCTCTTTTATTTATACCAACCGCGCCTGAACAGTCAATTACATATCGCGCCTGCTCTATATTACCGTTTACCAATACTTCGACTATTTCTTCCGCTTCCTGTATTGACGTAACGCTACTCTCAGCTCTGATTTCCGTTCCCGCTTCTTGCACAAACGATAGAAGCCAATAATCAAACTTGTCCCGCCATATATTCAGACCGCGACTTGTAAACCGATATTCGCGCCCTACATCGTCCGTGAATATCATACCACAATTATCGACGGGCGTACAAGTAACGGATTGCGGAACACTACACCCAAACTGTTGCTCAATAAATCGCATCGACTTCTCTATCAAAATTCCCGAACAGCTTTTATATCTTGGCAACTTGCATTTTTCCAGAAGCAAAACCTCGAGTCCGCTCTTGGATAATGTCCTTGCGGCAATACAACCACATGGGCCTGCACCGATTACAATTACATCATACATTTTGTTATCGTTCCTCAACTTGTTCACACCCATATTATAGCTATTTCTCAAGGTTAAGTCAATCGCCATAGTATCATTTTTGATACTACTACTAAATAAAGACAGTACTTGAATTGCAATACTATTCGGATTTATAATAAGAAAAAAACAAAGGATGGTGTTTATTATGCACTATACAGGCACAGTGTGGCGTCCACCCTATGAAGCGTGGTCGGCTCTGTTACAAATTACGGCAGGTTGCACACATCATAGTTGTAAGTTCTGCACTTTATATGACGATGTTCCGTTCAAGTTCCGTATGTCATCTATGGACGAAATCGAAGATGATCTGAAAGAATTGTATCACTATACACCCGATGTAACGAGAGTATTTTTAGTCGGGGCAAATCCTTTTGTTCTTTCTTCGGAAAAGCTACGCAATATCGCATATATGGCAAAACAATATCTTAATCGACTGAGGACTATCGGCTGTTTTGCTCGAATAACCGATATTACCCCGAAAAGCATAGAAGAATTAAGGCAACTGCACAGTTGCGGATATAACGGCATTACTATCGGTGTGGAAACGGGCGATGACGAAGCATTGACCTTTATGCACAAAGGCTATACATCTGCTGACATATTAGAACAATGCCGCAAGCTCGACGAAGCGGGAATCGAATATAATTTCTTCTATCTAACAGGAATTTACGGTAAGAACAAAAGCACGCAAGGCGTTGAAAATACGGTAAAAGTATTTAATCAACTTAACCCTAAAATCATCGGCGCATCTATGCTTACCATTTACCCAACTTCGGAATTATATACCGAGATACAAACCGGAAATTGGGTTGAAGAAAGCGAAACGGAAAAATACAACGAGCTGAAAATGCTTATAAACGGTTTGTCGATCAAAACACATTTTGCCGCTTTGGGTGCATCTAACGCCGTACAACTGCATGGCAATCTTCCCTCTGACAGAGTGGAACTCATTTCAGTAATCGACGAAGTGATCAACCGCTACGGCGAAAGCGAATTGAAGCGATACAGAAAAAACTTGAAACATCTTTAACGGAAAAGCCGAGATTTGCTCTCGGCTTTATACGCTAAATTACAGTTTATCTTACAGCCATTACATAGCTTATAATACCAAATCATCAATTTAGCTTTTGCCCGCATTCGGGACAAAAGTTTGCACCTGCGACAATCGGCTTTCCGCACTTAGAGCAAAATCGGGGAATGGGATTACCGCATCCGGAGCAGAATTTGCTATCGGGTTGAATAGGTTTTCGGCATACGGAGCAAATATCCGACGGCGACACGGTATTTGACGAAATCACTTCTTTGCCAAGCACATTACCGACGCCAACGCCCAAAATCGTCCCCGCCGTCCCGTTTCCTGCCGCCGCTTTTAAGGCGTCTGCCTGCGCTATTTTAGCATACACGTCAACATTATTTCGCATAAGCCCAAGTCTTGCGTTTTCGTCTACGGCTTTTTCCAACTCGGGCGGAACGGAAAGATTCTCTATGTCGAATGCGGTCAGTGTGACGCCGAGTTCGCCGCAACGTGCCGCAACGGATTTTTTCACCTCCTCACTCAATTCGGCATATTTGGACGTCATATCCGAAAGGCTTACGTTACAAGTCGCAAACGCAGACGAAATGCTTCCCACCAGCAAAGTCCGCAATGCTTTATTCAACTTGTTCGTCTCGTAGCATTCCGCCATACCCGCGACCGACGTAAGAAACAATTCGGGAACTGTAATTTTGAACGAATATGCTCCGTTTCCTCTAATTCTTATAATTCCGTATTCCGTTTGTACGGGAACGGGATTCGACGTTCCCCACCGTATTCCAGTAATCTCCTTTACGTTAACAAAATAAATCTCGGATTTGAACGGTGTTTCAAATCCGTATTTCCAGGCAAGTAACTTACTTATAACAGGCAAACTGTCGGTGTTGAGTTTATACGTTCCCGCCCCGAAGACATCCGCCGTTTTACCTTTGTCGCAAAATACAGCCACTTGACTTTCGCGCACGGTAAGCGAAGACCCTTTTTTTATTACGTTGTCTTTCATATCGAACTTTTGCACCAACGTTTCATCGTCAAATGCGTGCAACTCTATTATTTTAAGCATTCCCATATCTGAATTTCCTTTTATTAGTTAAACTCCATAGTTTTTATTGCGTGTTCGAAAATCGGCGCCCAATACCATCTGTCTTTACCGAGACAGTTCCAACTTCCGATACCTTGTTTCCCGTCCAACGAGAAGAAAAACATTGCGTTATATATAGGCTGGTCAACGGCAACGGAAATAAAATCGACAAAGAAAATATTGCCGCTTGACGCGATGATTTTCGCTTCCCCGAATTTTGCCGAAGGGAGCGAGTTTTTCAACATAGCAAGCATTTGCTTACCGAAAGCCGCAACGTCTTTGCTATTGAGCGAACCGCCGAAATTCACGTTCAGATTCACCGTTGCGTCGGGCGTAGTATATATGTAACGCGGCGCATTTGCGGGATACTTTATACGGCGCAATTCGTCCGACATCACTTCAAAACTTTCGGGCATTACGGCGGTGATTTTACCGTCCGCTATACGCGCCCGCACGAACTTTACATCGGGCAGTTCGAATCCCTGCGGCATATCAGCGCGGATATTTTCATAGTTTATGCCTCCCACAGTGCAGTCGAGCGCGTTACCTTTTACGATGAAAGTCGTCCCGCACGCCGAGCAATACGCGGTCTTTCCGTTTTCGTCAAGCACAATGGGGCTGCCGCATTGCGTGCATATAAGAGCTTCGAGTTCGTTTGCACGCCGAATTTCTATTCCGTCTGCTTTGCCGCGGATATTGCCGCAAGACAGGCATACTCCGTCTTCACCTAGCGTACCGCCGCAAGCGGGACAAATATTGCTTTCCAGCCGCTCGCCGTCCGAAATTTTAATTTTTATTTCCGCGTCGGAAAGTATATCGACGGAATCGCTCTTTGCTTTGACCATCGGCTTTGCATCACCGTAATTGTACTTGCGCTCTCCTTTAACATAAATTTCGCCCTGCGGTATATTGGTCTTTTCCGCAATAATCTCAAACGCTTCAATTAAATTATCGGTCAATCTGTCGAAATATGCGCCGTTATCTCTGCCGCGTACAAACGCGCAATAAACGATTTCCTTATCTGTCTGATAGCCGTTGGTCTGCTCCAAACGCACGGTAACAAAGTAAGCGTTTTTGTAATCGACGACGTCAAAGCATCCCGCAGGAACAACGTCCACGCTGAATGCGGAATATTTGTGTTTAAGTTGTGATACCCACATTTTTAGCTTATTAAACAAAACCAAGTCATCGGTTTCGTCAATCAGTTTTGCGCGTTTACCATAATTTTTCAATATTCGGTGCGCTTTTGCAAAGCCGTACTGCTCCGTGATTGCATAACAATAATAGGCTTTTTTCTCGTCATAATACGGACTTTTTTTATCGCCGTAAAGGAAACACCCGATAAGCGCACAATCGCAGTTTATGTTATCCAACGCATTGTCAAGATACGTCAAATCACTGTCCGCAATCGCATTATTCCGCAAGCGACATAAAACATAATGCGCACAAGCGTTATCGTCGCCGTTAAGCAAAAGTGTCATAAGTTCTTCTTCCGACGCATTAAAGTAATCGGTCGAAGACTTGCAATAAACTTCCCTGTCACGCTCCGTGTCGCATTTTATCGCTTTCAAATATTTTCCGGTAACTTTTCTTGCAAAAGCCACCGCCTGTTTATTTTGCTTTTCAATCATTCGCTTTTATCTCTTATTTGCGTAAATCTGTTGCTGATGCAACCGTATTTTTGGTTCGTATGATACCGTATAAATTATAACACTTTATTTATCGCATTGCAAGAATTACAGAAACAAAAACAGATACTCTTATGGCTCTGCACGGTAAGCGAAAAACATTATTCGTCAAATCTTAAAATTTGTCCTTTACTACTTGCA
>CAJTQT010000012.1 GCA_910578325.1 uncultured Christensenella sp. | reverse complement strand
TAAAGTCTAACCCGCTCACTCTTGTAGAGGAAGAAGTAACCTTGATAGAGGGGATGTTACAATTTAAAGTCTAAATATTAATTTAAATGCGTTAGAATGCCTGAATTTCTTCGTTTACGTTAGTTTCTGCCTGTTGGGCTTTATCCTGTTTGCCATCGGATTGCATCTCAGAAGTCGCTGCCGCGGAAGCAAGCGATTGTGCTTTGAATCTGAATATTTTGTTTATAGTGGCAATCGCGACGGGAGTAAATATCAATACTGCAACTGCTTCCGCAATCGGGAATGCCGACCAGAAGCCTTTAAAGCCGAGCGAAGTGAATGTGCTGAGCAGATATCCCAGCGGCAAAAGCAGTCCTATTTGGCGTAAAAGAGATATAAGCATTGCTTTGATACCGTGTCCGACGGAATTGAACATTGCTATCATAATGACGCTGAACGACGCCGGAATAAAGCAAATCGAACAAATACGCAATGCCTCGCTTCCTATTGCAAGCCGGTTTGCGTCGTTTCCGGCAGAGAACAGTTTAAGAAGAAGTTCGGGCATAGAGTGGAAGAAAATCAGTATGACGAACATATAGATAAACGCAATCATAAGCGCGGTTCTGAAAGTCTTGTCAAACCGCGCGCGGTTGTTGGCTCCGTAATTGTAACCCATAATCGGAATGCAACCCTGATTGAGTCCGAAACAGGGCATAAATGCGAACGATTGAAGTTTAAAGAATATTCCGAAAGCCCATACTGCGTCGGTTGAGCGGTTTAGAATCACGTTTGCGACCATATACATAACCGAGCCTATCGAGTTCATTACAACGGTGGGCAGACCTACTCGCATTATTTCAGCAAGTATGCGTTTTTTCAGCCTGAACGCGCGCGTGAACAGGATTTGAATGTCCCATTTGTGTTTTTTGACTATTATAACGATTACGGGAATGAACATAGCTACGATCTGTCCCGTTACGGTTGCGATTGCCGCTCCCGTCGCGCCGAGTTTGGCAACGCTGATAAGCAAGGGGTCAAGCGCGATATTCGTAAGCGCGCCTACCAGTTGCGTAATCATCGGGATAATCATATTGCCCATCGATTGCAGTATGCGGCTGAACATAATTTCCACCATCATACCGAAGGAACAGCAGGTGCATATGGTGAGATACGTGGAAGACATCTCGTAGACTTTCTGCATATTCGCTCCGCCGCTTGCGCCCGAACCGATTGTATACGCGCGCACAAACGCGTCGGAAATGAAATATCCCGTAACGGCGAAAAACGCGCTGACGATGAGCGAGAGAAGAATTCCAGTTTGCGCGGCAAGACTTGCGTCGGAGTTTTTGCCTTCTCCCAATAGCCTGGAAATCAGCGAGCCCGTGCCAACGGCAAGACCTATTGCAAATGCGTTTACAAGCAGTTGCATAGGCAGGGCATAAGACAGAGCGAGTACGCCATTCGCGGGATCGAACGCACCTATAAAGATGCTGTCGACAACGTTGTACAATGCCTGTACAAGCATAGAGAGTATAGCAGGACCGCTCATTTTGAATATGAGTTTGCCTATCGGCATCGAACCGAGTTTGGAAGATTGAAGATTTTGTCCGCTTTCCATATGTTCTCCGACGGTATGAGAAAATCGCCTGTTGAGCCGGTTTATCCGTTTGTTTTTATTTTTTAGTGGCAGTTGTCGTATGTGTCCGTCAAAAACCGTCAAATTTCAACACCCAAAGTATAAATTATTTTTAAAAGAAAAAGCAACCGTTTTAAGGTCGCTTTCGAGAAATAAATTTTTTACAAATTTTTCAGTATATGTTATTTGCTTTTCTAATTTTGCGCAATAAAGAGATATAAATTCGCAAAATTGCATTTTAAAGTCATAAACGAATTGTAAATTTGCAATTATGTTTCCGAGGGTTGAGGGTCCGTCTGCGGCGCGGATTCCGCTTCGATGGGAGGAAGAATCTGCGGTTCGTCCGGCTTTTCGCCTTTGTAGAGCAGTTTCAGCGCAAGCGGTGCAACGAGAGCGGATATTACAACCAACAGAAGTATGAACGGCATAATGGCGGGATCGACAAGTCCGTTGTCTATTCCTTTTTGCGTGCATACTATGACAACTTCCGCGCGTACCATCATACCTATTCCTACGCGCAGACTGTCCTTAAACGAGTATTTGCACATAAGAGAGCCCACTCCGCATCCCAGCACTTTTCCTATAAGCCCGACCGCTATAAACGCGAGACCGAAACCTGCCATAGTGGCGGTTATTCCCGAAAAATCCGCGGTGATACCTATATTTGCAAAGAATACGGGCGCAAAAATCATATAATTGCTGATCTCGACTTTTCTGTCGATATACTCGTGTTCTTTAACGGTGGATAGTATTATACCGGCAACGTACGCTCCTGTTATGTCGGCAACTCCGAACCATTTTTCCGCGGCATATGCGAAGAAGAAACAGATAACGAAACCGAGAATGGGGAGTCTGCGCGTATGCGGATAGCGTTTTTCTATTAAATTGAGAAGGAAGTGAAGTCCTACGCCGATTGCTGCCGCCGCCGCGAAGAATCCTATCATTTTGCCGATGACTATTCCCACTTCACCCGCGCCGGTGCCTTTATCGAGGCTGATGAACAGCGAGAGCAGAATTACGCCGATAATGTCGTCCATTATAGCCGCCGCAATTATGGATGTTCCGACTTTGGAGTTGAGTTTTCCGAGTTCTTTGAGCGTCGCTACGGTTATACTGACAGACGTGGCCGCGAGTATGGTGCCGTAAAACAGATTAGATATCGCGTTTTGTTCTATGTTTTCGAATCCGCCGTTGAACGCCGTGGCGATAATAAATCCGAGTCCCATAGGAACTACGACGCCGAGTATCGTTATAACCAACGCGGGAAATCCGCAGACTTTGAACTGTTTGAGGTCGGTTTCTATGCCTGCCGAGAACATAATAAGTATAACGCCGATTTTAGCAAGGAATGATAGTCCTTTAAGCGTATCTTCGGTGAATATGGACTGGTTCGGGATAAGTTTTATAAGTCCTAAGAGTATGCCTGCTACGAGCATACCAACTACCTGCGGCAAACCTATTTTTTTGCCGAGTAGAGAGAATAATTTTGCACACAGGAGTATGAGTGCCAAAGGCAACAAAATCTCGAAATACTCCACGGTTCCCATTATCGACAGAGTTTGTGACAACATAGCGCACCTCATTGATTTTAAAGTTATACTCTTTTTGTAAAGAGTAGTCAAGCAAAACGCTCCTATATTTTGTATTAAATCCGTCCTGTATCGATATATTTCGACAGACGCGGCGCGCCGTTTAAACCGCGCGTATAACGCGGAATGACGGGCGGTATGACAAACGTCCGCCGTGCGGATAAGTTAAAAAAGCATATTTTGTTGACATATGTATATTATACTGCTAAAATATAAAAAAGTATTTTCTTGCGCGGAACGCGCATACGCGTGCGGGAGGACGGTGAAATGGATACTCTTACCTTTGTAATGGTGATACTCGAAGCGGTGGTCGAATGCGCGAAAATCGTTGCGGTTTTCGTGGGTTTGTCCGTTGTGTTCGGTTTTATAAAAATCGCGCCGTCAAAGTTGAGAAATCTTGCGCCGAGGCTTGCGGCGACTGCTTTTATCCTAACGGTAGTGGGCACGAACCTGAGCCAGTACTTTATTTTGATGACGTTATGCTGGTCGAGGCTGAGTACGGTTGTGCTCGTGCTGTCGGGCAGTGTGACGATGTTGCTTTTGATGTTTACCGTCATACTCGTGACCGCAATGCTCGGCTACAGACCCAGAAGATTGCGCACGGATTTTTCCCGTAATGCGTTTGTGCAGGGGAAAGGAAGTATTTTCTGTTTAATAGGTAAACTTTCAAATTCCTATCTTGCGACTACTCCCGTGCTGTTATCTTGAGTTTATATCTGTCGGGAACGGCATTTGCCGCCGCGATTGCGCGCGGAGATTTTGTTTTTTTGTTTACATCGGAATATTACAATACTTAAAGATGCGCGTCTTAGACATAATTGTTACGTTACGCGCGCTGAACGCACAGTGGTAAGTCCGCGTGCGTTTGAGGAGAAAGATATGCTTACAATAAAGAATTTGAAAAAGATTTATCCAAAGAGCGACAGAGTCGCCGTAGACGATATATCGTTTGAATTGCGTCCGGGAGAGATTTTCGGATTTTTAGGACAGAACGGAGCGGGAAAATCCACCACTATTAAATGTCTTACGGGCATCCTTCCTTTTGACGAGGGCACCATTGAAATCTGCGGCTACGACATCGTAAAAGAGCCTATCAAGGCGAAGATGAATATGGGATATGTGCCAGACAACCATTCGGTATACGAAAAACTTACGGGAAGAGAATACGTGAACTATGTGGCGGATCTGTACAAAGTCCCGTCCGACTTGCGCGTCGAGAGGCTTTTGCGCTTTTCCAAACTCTTCCGTCTCGAATATGCGATTGACAAACAGATAAAGTCGTACTCGCACGGTATGAAACAGAAGATATGTATTATCGCCGCGCTCATTCACGAGCCTAAACTCTGGGTGCTTGACGAGCCGATGATGGGACTCGACCCCCAGTCCACCGCGGAGATCATCGCGCATATGCGCGAACATTGCGCAAAGGGCAATACGGTCTTCTTTTCGAGCCACAACCTCGACCTCGTTAAAAAACTCTGTCACAGAGTCGCAATAGTAAACGACGGCAAACTTATAGATTTGTTCGACCTTGCGGGCAATGAGGAAAACAAAGCGAACCTCGAAGAAAGATTTTTCCGCATTACGGGAACGTACGAGGAGAGACTTTTCGAGGACTACGTCGCGCAGGAGAGCGCGGATATGCGTCCCGACCTTCCCGTCAGACGCGAAAACGCAGAGGAGGGAGATTCTGAATCCAACGCGGAGGCAGAATTTGCCGAAAATGCAGAAGAGAACATAGACGAAGTTTCGCAAAGCCCCGCGGCAGAAAAATCCGAAGAGCCCGAAAACTCCGCGACGGAAGTAACCGAAAACTCCGCGGACGGAAAGCCTGTCGGCAAAAAGGGTAAAAGAGGAGGACGCAGATGAAAGGCGAGTTTTCAATGCAAAGCGTGCGTACGCTTTTCAAGTTGGACTTGCTTTCGAGATTCGGCTCTACGCACAAACGCGGCGTAAAGTACAGAATAATGCAATACTCCAACTATCTGTTCTTCGCGGCAATTTACGCGCTTCTGGTATACGGAATCTATTACATTACCAGAATGTTCGTTGAAGACGGCGGACTTAGAATCGAATATCTTACCATAGCGGCTTTTATCACTCTGGTGATAGCCACGGCGGTGAGCACGGGTACGGTTATCAAAAATCTGTACCAGAACGGCGACAACGAGATGCTGTTGCGTTTTCCCGTGAGCGGCAAGGAAATTCTTTTTGCAAAGACGTGTTACTGCTATCTGCACAATCTGATCGTATGCGTACTGCTTATGCTTCCGTTTTACATTTCATTCGGAGTGGTCACGTCCGCGCACGTCGGAGATTATTTTGCGTATATCGGAGTAACGTTGCTGTCCACCTTGCTTCCGTTTTTTATTGCAAACATCATCGCGGTGCCGGTTATGAAACTGATGAACGCGGTGAAAAACAAGTTTTTGCTTGTGCTCATACTCACAATCGCTGTGATATGCGGCATATTCGTGTTTTATCTCACGTCGCTTACAACCTTCCTCAACTATATGAGAAGAGAGGGCGAGAGCCTTATTTCAAGCGGAACGATTTATCATTTCAAGCAATTTGCGAACGCGGCGTATCCATTCCGCTTCTATGCCGAACTCATCAACGGCAGACTTTACGGAGGACTTTCGGCAGGACAACTCGCGCTCAGGTTTTTGTATCTGGTGCTTATAAACGGCGCGTTGGGAGTCATTGCGTTTTTCGTGACGACGCGCGAGTACTATAAGACGATTCTCTACGGCATAGAAACCGAAAAAGCGTCTTTCCATAAGGTTGTAAAGGACGTTCAGCGTCCCGCCGCCTGGGCGCTTTTCAAGAGAGAGTTTTATCTTATACTGCGCAGTTTCAACTATTCCTTCC
This sequence comes from uncultured Christensenella sp., assembly GCA_910578325.1. Lineage (GTDB taxonomy): Bacteria > Bacillota > Clostridia > Christensenellales > CAG-917 > CAG-475. Next base: position 3,794 of record CAJTQT010000012.1, on the reverse strand, counting down.
AGTATTTCGCTATGGCGTGCGCCGCGCCTGTAATGGTGTTTTTCTGCAACCGACTTGCAGTATCTATGGGAAAGGAAAGCCTCGGCGCGGAAATAGTCCCCGGACTGACGCTTATGGTTATAATCATATTCGTAACGATAGTCGTTTCGTTTGCGTCGACCAGTATTTCGAGAGAGGGAAACTGTTTCTATCACACTAAGATAATTCCCGTCAATTACACTGTTCAGACTCTGGTCAAGTTCGCGCTTTACGGCAGCGTCGCGACCATATCGGTAATACTGAGTTGTTTGGTGTCGGGCATTTATTATACCACCGACGCGGGCGGACACGTGCTGTCGGCGACGGACGTAGTGGCGATATTCTTTATAAGCGAGATTCTCGTTGTAAGCCTGACCGCGCTTTATATGCTTCTCGACATCAAGTCGCCGACATTCAACGTCGGCGGAGACGGGGAACTTGTCAGCGCAAACAAAAACGTCGCGCTTGCAATGATAGTAGGTTTTGCCGTCGCGGTGCTGTACGGCGTATTCGCAATGGTGTTCAGTTTTATTCCCCTTTCAATAGGCGAATGGACTATAACTTCTGTTGGCGGAGATATGGGAAATATCTATCTCATACTTGCGCTCGTTTCTTTCGTACTGTTGGGAGCAAGCCTGTCGGCGCTGTTTGTCAATCTCAACAAGAAGTATGAAAAGATTTTACCGTAAGAGGAGGATGAAAATATGAAAAAAGTAATGGTCGGAGTCCTCATCTTAATACCCGTTCTTATACTGCTGATCGTGGCGGCGGTTTCGAATATACTTTCGCTTGCTGCCTGGATAGCGGTTGACGATATGAGGCTCACATATAAAAACGGAGAGACTGCCGAAAGCATATCGGTAGTCTTCCCGAGCGATAAAGACGTTTACGATTTCTACGATTACATTAAAGTGGAAATAGAACCTAAACGCGCCAACAGATATTCCATAGAATGGAAAATTTCCGGCAAAGTCGACTGTATGGACGAAGAGTACGAGAAAAAATATCAGTATTATCTCGACCATATCGACGATCCCAACGTGCCCGAAGTCAAGCCTCCCGCGATGCTTGTAGACGCAAAAGGGAATGAAGTCGAAAGCAATACTACCGGCAAATTTGCAATAAACTCGTACTGCCGTTTTAATGTCGTAGTGCGCGCTGAAAACGTGACGAAGACTCTTGCCGTAACCGTCGAAGGCTATGACGTGAACGGAATAACGATAGTCAATGTTACAAATTCCGAGAGCAATGCGCTCAAAGTTGGAGAGACAATAAGACTCGACGCTAAGTATAATCCCGTGAGCAGTATTGTCACCGAGGCTCGTTGGCACAGCAGCAATCCTGAAATAGCAAGCGTTGACGCGAACGGAATCGTCAAGGGACATAAGGCGGGAACTGCTACTATCACGGTTGAGGCAAACAAACATACGGATCCCAGCGTGTTTGTCACAAGTGTGGAATACGCGGTCGAGGTGCTTGAAAACGTGAGCAGGTTCGGCGCGGATATCAAAACATCCAAAACCGTGTTTACGTTAGACAAAGATTTGGGCATAGACAAAGACGACGTAATCAGTTACGATGGCTGTATAGTTGACGGCAACCGCGTAACGGTGAACAGCGGCGTGGCTACGATAGAGACGTCAAAAGGTACGCTGAAAATAAACGCGTGCAGTGATAATGCAATTTCCATTGCAAATTCCGAAATGTTCGAAGCGGCGGGCGGATACGTGTTTGCCGTGAGCGATTTGACGCTGAAACTCGGCGCGGTCTGGACGGACGATCTCAAAGAAGGATTACCCGAAGGCGTAAAATGGACGTCCAGCAATGCATCCGTGGCAACCGTCGATAACGGAGAGGTTAAAGCCGTGTCGAGCGGACTTGTGCGTATAACCGCGGAAAAGGACGGACAGACTGCTTCGGTAATACTGAACGTACAGATAAAAGTCATCTCTATGCAGTTGCGCACTTCAAACGAGTCGTTTGCGGTGGGAATCGCGCGCGAAACGGTGTTCGCGGCTGAAAAATATGCGGATATAGCGCGTAATGCGGATAGAACGGCAAACTCCTTGAATATCGAAATCGTCGGCGCGCCTGTGCGCGGCGAGAACGAGAATTTGCAGGAATTCAACATCAGAGAAGAGGTATTTTATGCCGCTTACACTTTCGAAATCGAAAGCGGAAAAGAGTATGCGGTTATGGGCGGCGAATACGGCAATACTTTGATTTTTGTGCCGGATGCGCTCAAAGGTAAGGGCCGACAGACCGTCAGAGTAAAAGTGCGTGCGAAATATCCGAAGTATGAAAGCACCGACCGCTTTACTCAAAGCACGGTGGACGTCAATGTTATATATGGCGTTGAAGTGAACAGTATTGAGGAACTGAGACAGGCCTCGCAGGACCAGAAAGATTTTGCGTATTCGGAAGATAACCTCATTGCCGAAAGTCTCTTTTGGGAACATATCAATACTTCCGGCGGACGCAACGACAGATACAGAGTCTACAACGGGAAACGCAGCCATAGCACATACTCGATTGTTTTCGGAAGCGATATTGCGTTCGAACTCGACGAGAACGGAAAGCCTGTTACAATCGGATACGAACAAAGTATATATATTTACGGCAATGTGTACGGGAACAACAAAAAACTTTATGCGGCATCATATCAGATGACAAGTTATGCTCCGATGATGTATGTTGTGTGGAGCGATATAACGATAAGCAATCTCATTCTGCGCGCTAATGATATTGCCGACAACGGCAATATAACGACAGATGAAACTTCGGGATTCAGAGGGCAGTGTATCTACGTGAAAAATGAGGATGACGGCGAAAAATTCCGCCTGACAAATATCCTTGTAGAATACTGTATACTCGAAAACGCAAAGCGCGCGGTGGAAGTTATAAATTGCGATGTCAAACTTGTCGGGAATATTGTGCGAAATCTCAGCAATGTAGCGCTTTTCGGACCAACGAGAGTAAATATAAAAGCCGAGGATGACGGAATATTTACATCCTTTCCGCAGTTCTTAAATCTTGATATCGCAAATTGCGTATTTTCGGAGTGTCTGGCGTCTGTGGGATACTTCCCGTACGAGTGCTATACCTATATGCCTAAGACTTCCGCAAATCCCGACGCGTCGTTTAACGACTATAAGGATACTGACGTATCGGATGGAGTAGGTAGATTTGTAAGAGGGGATTTGCAGGCAAACGAAAGATATTTCAAAGAACATTTCCTTTCTGCCGGTATAAATTCAAGCGTAAAGCAACGCGGATTCTTTGACATTTACAACTGGCAGAATCTGGACAATGCCAACCTTATCGGCGACCTCGGAGATCCCGCTTTGAATCAGGTTATACAGGCGGCTTCGGGAAGTCTGTTAAAAGAAAACGAGACGTTTGCGCCCGCGCTGTATATTGACGAATCGGAAAACAAATCCTACTTCCATATGGGATTCCTGACCTCAGGTATATATTTCCCGCAGGGCATTTTCTCTGCGCCGTCATATCTTGAGGTAAGTTTGGAAGATAGCCGTTTTACAACGCCTATCCGTACGAAAGGAATGCCAATCAGAAGTTCTGATTTTATGGGCAAGACCGCAGAACGTTTTCTTACGAATTGCGATTGCATATATTACAGTTATACGACAGACGCTGATATAAAACCGAATTCTAAATATGAGGTTAATGATAAGTTGATATCGGATTTGCACGGCGAAAGGTAAAACCGCGCTATTTTGCGCATTGCTTTGTCAACGCCCATTTTCAGCCCCGTC
>CAJTQT010000011.1 GCA_910578325.1 uncultured Christensenella sp. | reverse complement strand
CGAAGGAAGGGGGCAATCTAAATAAAATATTAAAAGCCCGAAGGGAAAGAGGGGGCATTTCATTTAAAGTCTAAAACGCTCGCTCTTGTAGAGAAAGAGGCAACCCGAAAGAGGGGGCAATTCTATTAAAGTTTCAAACGTTCACCCTTAGTTTCCGACTTATTTAATTTTCGCGTCACTCATCTCATTTAATAGGCGTCAGAAAACATTCATTTTTTCAAGTCTGATTTTTTCGGGACCTCTGTATGCTCCGAGCAACGCGCTCTCTTTCGATAGCGTCAGCGTGTCGAGAACTTCGCTGAGTTTTCCGCTCATTGCGATGCCTGTTACGGGTATACGCTTTTGTCCGTCGAAATAGTATGCGAGGCGTATTTCGCCGCCGATATAGTCGTTGTATAAATCCACTTGCAGACCGCTGAGATACACGCATTCGAGGTGGGGAAGCGAGAGCATTTCGGATATAGGCGTATTTCCGCATTCAACGTCGATGCACGCAATCGCGCCCGTCGGCTGTTCGCCGAGATATTGCGCAAAGCGGTGCGAGCCGTAGCCTGCGACGATTTGTCCTTGTTGAATTATCTTCCTGTCGCATAATGCCGTGCCGTCTCTGTCGAATAACGCGCTGGCAGGACTGTCTTTCATAATTCCGCGCATAGTGACGTTAAGTTTGTCTTTTGCCGCCGAGGTCTGCCAAAAGTCGCCAACAGAGTGCTGATTCGCGCGCTGATAAATGCGCGCAAAGTCCGCGTCGGAAGTGATTTCTTCAAACAGCGTGCGGATTTCATACGGATTGAGTATTACGGGGCAGTCTATTTTGAAAGCGGGTTTGATTGCTTGCGCGCGTGCGCTGACGTCTTCGATTCTCGCTTCGATTTCCCGAGTTATGGCATCCGCGTCAAGAGAGCCGTAGGTGTAAGTTTCAAACAGTTCTACGGATTCCTCCTCGCTGTCGCAGGTAGGTATCGCTTCTATGCTTACGGTAAATTTTGTCTGGGTTTTGTCGACGCCGCGGCTGTTGCGTACCGTGCTTACGCGTTTGGTTACAAACACTTCGAGCGCGTTTATGCCGCAATCGTCTTTGCGGCACGCTTGCATTACTGCATTTGCAACCGCTTCGCCGATTTGCTTTTCGTCTTTTCCGCACAGATTAGATCCTACGGTTTTGTCGAACGGCTGAGAGTCGGAGGGGATAGAGTAGTTCTCGTCATAAATCATATTTGCGCGGGCAAGCGCTTCGTTTGCCTTGCGCGTGATTTCCGCTTCGTCCGCGCTGACTCCGATGCCGAAGTTGGCGCAGCCGCGTTTGCCGTCGTGGTCGACGTAAACGCTCGCCTGTGCGGAGGAGTGTACGGATTTGCGCACGGTTTCCAGTTTTCCGTGCACGAAGAAAAGTTCGTATGAATCCGTATCGGTGGCAAAGACGGAATAATCGTCCGCTCCGATAAGTTTGCTCAGTATGTTTTCAATCAGATTTAAATTTTTCATCCCAGTTTCACCCTAAGTTTCAGCGCGGGACCGCCGTCCGACACGCGCACCCATTCTTTATGACCTTTGCCGCAGTATCCCGCGCCTTCGACAACAAATCCGTCCGATATCATCGATATCGATTTGAGTACGTCGGGCACGTAGCCGCTCATTATCACGGGGGAGACGTAATTTTCCGTCAGTTTGCCGTCGACGATTTCTATGCCGTATTCCGCAACGCACTGAATCGCCCAGTTCTTCGGGTCCTCCATTCCGTTGTTGGTTTCGAATATCATATATCCGTGTTCAATTGAGGCAATCATATCTTCGAGTTTGTCCGTTCCGCGCTCGAAAAACGTATTTGTCATACGCGCGTATGCCTTTCTTGTGTGGTCCTGCCGTCTGCCGTTGCCCGTAGGCTCGGTTCCCAGTTCGCTTGCGCTGACGAGATCGCTTATGCCGGATACAAGTATGCCGTCTTTTATTATCTGCGTGTCGTGCGCAAGCACTCCGTCGTCGTCAAAGAAATAACTTGCGACAGAGAGCGTCGAGGCCGCGCCGTCGCGCATATTGCAGATGGGGGACGCTACGTATTTGCCCATATAGTTCTTTGCCAGCGCGCGGTCTTTTACAAACATATCCATTTCTACGCCGTGACCGAATGCCTCGTGCGCAAGCAGCCCCGTTACCGACGGATCGGTTATAACGTCGTAGACTGCGGGGGTGACGGGCTTTGCGTTTACAAGTTTCTGCGCTTTGAGAACGAGTTTGTCCACGTTCGAGGGAAGAGCGGATAAAACTTCGCCGAGCAGATTCGAGCACTCGCCTTCGCGCGCGCTTACCATCTTTTCGCCTTCGCGGTAGTTTACTAAAAGTATGCCGTTTACCCAGGTGTACGACTGTTCGAGCATACGGTGCTTGCTGACGAAAATCTTGTTTACGTCCATTGTGCGCAGTATGACTGATGCGTTTATGACGTTTTCGCTTTTTGAGAGCAGGTCGTCCTTAATGCCTTTGCATATATCGAGCAGTTCGGAATCGGAATAGTTTTGAAAGTCTGTTTCGCGTTCGAAAGATTGCGTCAGCGGTTCGTCCTTTACGGGACGGGAGTGAATCATCCGTTGCGCCATAGCATCTGTTGCCGCCGCCTCTTCGAGAATGCGTTTTGCAAGCGATTGCGCGTCGCCTTTGACGTCGTCGACGGAATACTCGAAAAACGCTCCGCCGTTGGACATTTTCACCGTAAAGCCTTTATCTGCGTCCGCGTCCGTTTCCACGCGGGAGGTGTTGCGGTTTACGAATACGCCTTTTGTCGTAACGTCGCTTCCGAGCACGCTGACGTATTCGAATTTCTCGCCGAGCAGGTCTATAAGCCGTTTGCAGTCCTCTTTGCGCGAGGACAGATAATCTCTGATTGCCATAATTTTTCGCTCCGTTTAGGAGCATCTCCGTATTTATTACCTATTAAGCATATCACTTTGGACTTTTGCGGTCAAGTATGCGGCGGAATCCTTGATTTTTTCGCGCGGCGGTTATATAATACTTGCGTAAAATACTTTTCGAGGTGTTATCTATGGATTTGACCTATAAGAGACAAAACGTATACTCTGTCGCTGACGAGGCGGAGAAAAAACGCATTTTCGACTATTGCGAGGGATATAAAAAGTTCCTCGACAACGGAAAGACCGAACGCGAAACCGTTACGGAATCCGTAAAAATCGTGGAGGCCGCAGGTTATAAGAAATATACGCTCGGCGATAAGATAAACAAGGGCGATAAACTCTATCTCAACAATCGCGGAAAGGGACTGTTTATTCTCCGCGCAGGCACGGCAGACGTCGCGAAGAACGGCGTTCGTATTCTGGTTGCGCACGTGGACAGCCCCAGACTCGACCTCAAACAGGTTCCTCTTTTCGAAAAAGCCGATATCGCGTTTCTTAAAACACACTATTACGGCGGAATTAAGAAATATCATTGGCTTACGATTCCGCTTGCTCTGCACGGCGTAGTCGTTCTCAAAGACGGAAAGAAAGTTGATATAGTTATCGGCGAAAGCGACGAAGATCCCGTATTCTATATTACCGACCTGTTGCCGCACCTTTCTCAGGAAATCAATACGAAGACTATCGCCGAAGGATTTCAGGCGGAGAATCTCAACCTCATCGTAGGCGGAATGCCCGTCGGCGGCGAGGATAAAGACGCTGTCAAAAAAGGCGTGCTCAATCTCCTCAATGAAAAATACGGCATCGTTGAAGAGGACTTCCTCAGTGCGGAACTCGAAGCGGTTCCCGCAGTAAAGGCAAAAGACGTCGGTCTCGACCGCGCTTTCCTTGCCAGTTACGGTCACGACGACAGGGTGTGCGCTTATCCCGAGATTACGGCAACTCTGCAAACCGAAACGGAACAGACCGTGCTTACAATTCTTGCGGATAAAGAGGAAATCGGTTCGGAGGGAAATACGGGTATGCAATGTATACTTATCCGCGACATTCTCGACGAAATCGCAAAGAGTTACGGAGTCAATCCCGCGGTGCTCCGCGCCAACTCTATGTGTCTGTCCGCCGACGTAACCGCCGGTTACGACCCTGCTTATGCCTCCGCTTTCGAAGAGATGAACGTAGGATTTGTTGGCAAAGGCGTTGCGATGAATAAGTTTACCGGCGCACGCGGCAAATCGGGCTCAAATGATGCTTCGGCAGAGTTCATCGGATATCTTCGCGGAGTGCTTGCAAAGGACAACGTCATCTGGCAGACCGGAGAACTGGGCAGAGTGGACTTAGGCGGCGGCGGAACGGTTGCCAAATTTATTGCCAACAACAACATCGATACGGTGGATATGGGCGTACCCGTACTCTCTATGCACTCGCCGTACGAGTTGGTGTCAAAAGCGGACGTCTATTCGGCGCATAAAGCGTTCTCGGCTTTTGTGAAATGACAAAATAATATGAACGATAAAAAAGGAAGCGTTGCGCTTCCTTTTTTATCGGTTTAAATGAATAATATCATCATAGACGATAAACGGTTTTAGTATTTGCGATGTTGAGAGGCAGAAACACCTTATATAAATGGAATAAATGATATTCACATTGAACAATAAATACTTGCAAATTTACTTTTAATATATTATAATAGCAACGTTATTATGGAAACGTATCGAAGTGGTCGTAACGAGCCGCACTCGAAATGCGGTTGACCGCAAGGTCACGTGAGTTCGAATCTCACCGTTTCCGCCAGTTTATAAAAAGCCGTCAAAATGCTGCTGTTTAGTAGGGTTATGGCGGTTTTTCTTATATCATTTTTTATAGTTTTTGTGATACTTTCTTAGTGTTTTGTGTATGTTTACATTATTTGTGATACTGATTAAAGGTTTTCGACAGTCTTAAACAAATCATCTCATCTTTAATAAGATGAGCGAAGGTTTTTGTCACCTGCGAAATTGCGTTTAGGATAAGTTTCGCAATTGCGGCAAATTTTGAGCCGTGTTGACAACAAATTGTTAAGGATATATAATTTCGTTAAGTCAAACATATAAATCTTAAATCCAACTATATTTAAGATTCGGGAAGGTTGAAGCATTATGATAAAAAGACCGATAAAATCTGTTATTTTTATACTTTCGATGATTCTTGTTTCCGTTTTCTGCGGACTGGGACTTACCTCGTGCAATATGTACGATAAATATGCGTCCCGCTATCTCAATTCGCTTGCAGATACGCTCACGCTGCTTATAAACGGCGACGACGCTTATACCTGGAACATACTGTCGGTCTCTCCCGAGGATTCATACGGATATGTCAGGGAAAGCGAGCCCGAGTGGTATTCGTATTCCACGCCTACTCAGGAAAGCGTGGATGCAATGGCGTATCTGTTTGAGGTTTTTGAAGAAGAACTTGACCGCATCAATCCGAAAAATCTGCAAGGCGCGGATTTGGCGACGTTCCGCAAAATGAAGTTTATTCTCAGTTCGTATAGCGATAAGTTCAATTCGCCTTACGCGTTGGATTTCACGCTGATAGATTCCGACTATATAAGTTCGCAGGGAGGATACGTTGCGAGTTTTGCCGATTGCGTTGAGATCTATAATTTCCGCGACATCGACGACGTGGATGATTTGCTTTCAATCGTGAAGTCTGCAAAAGCGGCATTTGAAACGTATCTTGTATATGCCGCCGACAGGCGCGCGGCGGATTATCCGCTTTACGACAGCACTCTGCGCGGTATGAAAGAATATCTCGAAGAAGTGCTTTCGCAGGGCAGTTCGTTTTATCTGTACGCATTTACGGACAAAAAAATCGATAGCGTAACGTTTTTGACAGAGGCTCAAAAGGCAGAATATAAGGCGGAATATAAAGAGGCTTTAAACGAAAGTTTTATGAAGGGCGCGGGGATTCTTTGCGCAGGTCTTGACGCTTATATGGGAAGCGTGCCCGTAACCGAGATAAGTTATTTCGGCGCATACGGTGAAGTCGGCAGAGAACTTTATCAATGGAATTTCGAAAACAAGACAGGACTCGAAAACGTCGACCTTTATGAAATATATACCGAAACGTTTGAGGCGAGAAACGAGTATCTGGAAAATATGAACCGCGTAGTCGCGGAAGTCGACGCGGTTATAGAATCGAACAAGCAGTTGTACGACGACTTTTATGCGTATATGGAGGGAGAGAAAAAAATCCTCGGACTCAATACTCCAGAAGAAATGCTCTCGTATTTAAAGACTGTTTCGCACGGCATAGTTCCCGCGCTTAAAAGCAATCCCGAGATAGATTTCAAATATATGGACGAGACGGTAGGCAAAATAACGAATACTTCCGCATATTATCTGCTGTCGCCGATGGATGAAAGCGGTTCTGCCGAACATATAACTCTCAATAAGTATTATATAGACAACAATCCTGACGACCAGATTTTGACCACAATCGCGCACGAGGGCTATCCCGGACACCTTTACGCGCACGTAAACGCAAAAGAAAACGGAATGTCTTTCCTGACCGAAACGATGACTTGCCAGGCGTTCAGCGAAGGCTGGGCGGTGTATACGCAACTGGAATTGCTTGACATTATTTCCGTTTTAACAGATGACCGCGCGCTTGCTCTGTGGTGTGAATTCGAGCGTAATTATATACTGTCGTCGTATATGGGAATGTTTATAGTCGATATGAACGTAAATTATTTCGGAATGTCGGTAGACGACCTGTCCTCGTCCGATGAGGACAGAGAACAGGCGGTGAAAATAATCGAAACGTTTATGGAATCGCCGAGCGTGTACGTTTCGTACGGATACGGCTGTTACTTTATGGACGAGTTACATTCCGACGTAATTTCCGCGCTTGCCGACGGAGGCGGAGATTATAAGGAACCGGAATTCAACGCGCTTCTTCTTTCTGAGGGCAGCGGCCCTACGCTTGTCAGAGCGAAGGAGATGGCGAGAGATTATATTGCTTCAAAGCGTTGAAATTATTTGAGTTCGGTTTGGGAGCGTATTGAAAGATAATAAATTTAAAACGGATTTGATTTGTCAAATCCGTTTTGCTTTCACTGCTTTTTCGTTGCCGCCTTGCGGTCAGGTGTTTAACGCAATATAGTATTCCGTCAGATTTTCGGGCGACTGTTTGAAATTTTCGTTGATCCAGAAATTGACGATTACGATAAAGTTCTCCACAATGCTGTTTATTCGGATTTCCTCCGGAAGGTTTTTGACGGGAGCGAAATTGCTTTCTACGCATTTCTCTGCGAAAGGACGTATTGCTTCGCGCAGGTATTCAGAAAATATGTCTTTGCTTCGGGAGAGGAATATGGCAGAAATAAGATTTTTCTCGTCGTGCAGGTGATAGAAAATATGTGTGATGAAATGGCGGTAATCGAAAATGGACGACTTTGTGAAATCGTGGCTCTTTTCCACTTGCAGGGTGTGTGAAAATACGTGCTCGAAAATGGTAAAACAGATTGACCGAAGCAAATCTTCCTTCGTCTTGTAATGCGCGTAGAATGTGCTTCTGGCAATCCCGGATTCGTCAAGTACGTCCTGAATCCGGATATCGTTGTAATCCTTTTTATGCAGTACTTTGCAAAACGCATCGTATATCTTCTCGTTTGTTGCGGTCTGTTTTTTGGTCATATTTTTATCCTATCATACACGGTGTTTTGCGTCAATTAAAAAATCAAACAAAATGTTTTAGTTTATTCGTATACTCTGATTGAAATCAAAATAAAAACCTTGATTTTGTTTGACGAAACAGTGCTTTTATAGTACAAAATATATAGAGGTATATTGTGACGGAGTATAGGAGCGGAATTATCGAAGCAGGGCTTGAAAAAGGCGGCAGGGTTTTGGCGCAGGGCGTTGAATTCTGCCTGCAATCGGGACGTACGCTTGCGCTCATAGGAGAATCGGGTTCTGGTAAAACTACTGTAGCGTACTCAGTGATGAAACTTCTGCCTAAAAACGTTACTGCAAAGGGATTACGATTCGTGCTGAACGGAGAAGACCTCTCTGATAGAAAAAGTATACGACGCTATCTCGGCGATAAAATTGTATATATTCCGCAAAGCGGATTCGAGTGCCTGAACCCTTCCAGAAAGATAAAATTTCAGATTTACGATACTCTTAAAAAGTTGGGGTATCCGAAATACGAACGCGTAATCAGAACCCTTCAAACTTTAAATTCCGTTGGGTTTTCAAATCCCGAAGAGATAATGGAAAAGTATCCTTTCGAGTTGTCGGGCGGTATGGCGCAGCGCGTAGTCATAGCGATTGCCGCGTGCGCAAGCCCCGAACTTGTCATTGCGGACGAGCCGACAAACGGGCTGGATAAAGCGGATAGAGAGGAGTTTTTCGGATTGATGAACGGCTTGTTTTCTAAGGCGGCAAAACTGCTTATTACACACGACGTTTCGGTTGCGCGCACAGCGGACGAGTGTATCGTATTATGCAAAGGAAAGGTTATGGAAAAGGGAAATGCGCGCGGAGTTCTTTCCTGTCCGCGCAGTCCGTATACGCGCGCGCTGATGGGTTCGCTTATCGAAAACGGAATGCGAGAGGTGCCGCGTTTGCGTAGCGGAGAAAGTCGGTGTCCCTTTTATTCGCGATGTGTGCAGGCAGGACAGAAGTGCTTGAACGGAGAAATACCGATAAAAGAAGACGGGGGCGTATATTACGCTTGTGCACTATGTTAAAAGCGGATAATGTTACAAAATCGTTTGGCGGGGTTGCCGTGCTCAAAGGCGTGTCAATGGAAATCGGCAAGGGAATAATCGCGGGGATTTACGGCGACAGCGGAAGCGGAAAATCTACGTTTGCGAAAATACTTTGCGGACTGATTTCGCCCGATAGCGGCAATGCGTTTTTTGACGGAACCCCGCTGTATGACGATAGAGGAAAATACCGTCGACAGGTCGGACTCGGCATTCAGACTGTGTATCAACAGCCGTTTTCAGTGCTCGACCCGTCTCAAAGGATTCGCGACGGACTGGAAGAAATCGCACGCTGTTACAGGCTGTCTCCAAGAAAATTTATGAATGGATATATCGACGGAATTGCCGACGAAGTTGAACTGGAAGCGGACGTTCTGGGACATTATCCTCATCAGATTTCGGGAGGCGAGGCGCAGAGAATCGTGCTTGCGAAGTGCCTGATGTTCGAGCCGAAAGTTCTGATACTCGACGAGGCAACCTCAATGCTCGACGCTTCGACTCAGGCGAATTTGCTGTCGCTTGTAAAACGTATGACGCAAACCCGCGGTTGCTCGGTGCTGTTTATAAGCCACGACAGGGAATTGACGGATTTTTACTGCGATGAGGTCTGGACGTTGAGCGGGGGAAAATTATTTAAGGAATGAGGGTGGTAATACGGTGAAACGGATTTCTAAAACGACAAAATATACTTTACATATTCTGCTGGTTGCGGCGGCGGTTATTTTGGTTTGCGCGATGCTGTGTGCATGCAATCCCCATAGCGGAGATAGGGATACCGTGGTAATAGGCACGACGTCGGTCATCGAAAAAGCGGAGAGAGACGAGTATGCATACGACGTCCTTGCAAGCGGTGTTTCGGAGCCGCCGTTGATTTCAAAAACTGCAAACGGGGAGTTTATCCCTCTCATTGCGATATTTAAAGTCCTTAATTCGCGCAGTTTGACTTATACGTTGATAGACGGATTGAAATGGTCGGACGGAACGGAAGTCACTGCGTTTGATATAGTTTATTCCATTGAATATGAATTCGACGGAGAGATTCCTGCGTTTACGTCGGGAGATAAAAAGGGGAAATACGAGAGTTACAGCGTGTCCGAAGACTGTAAAAGCGTCACAATCGTATCATACGAATCAAATACTGCCGCGCTTGAAGAAATGACAACTTTGCGTATACGGCCCAGACACGTGTACGAGGGTAAAACTTCCGTGACGTCGGAAGAGGCGCGCATAAGTTGCGGACCGTATATTCTGGAAAGTTTCAATAAGCAGGCGAGCACGCTCACGTTTACTGTCAATGAATTTTTTCCGATAAAACCGAATTTCAGGAAAATCGTTTATAAACTTTTCGGAAGCGAAGAAATTATGTATGCCGCCATGCTCGCAGGAGATCTTGATATAATATGGAATTATTCGGCGGGAGTATCCGCGGCATACCGCGACTTGCTCAATGGCTCCGACGCGGTCAGACTTGAAAGCGTAGCGGCGGCAAATTGTCCTGCTATGCTCGTCTTCAACAACGCAAAGGGACCGTTTGCGGACAGAAATCTGAGAGCGGCGGTATCGTACGCTTTAAACTACGAGGCGTTTAAAACATATTTCGGGAGTCAATATTGCGTAACTCCTAACCGCAGTTTCGCACCGCCGTCGCTGTTGGGATTTAAGAACACCGAACAACTCCGCACAGATACGGACAAAGCCGCGGAGTTTATGCAAGCGGCAGGCTATGTAAAAGGCGCGCAATACTGGGAGAAAGACAGCGTAGTCGCGGAGTTCGTTTTGACCGTAAACGCGGGGAAAGCCGCGCAGGTCGGTTATGCGGAATTTGTAAAAACGCAACTTGAACGTTTCGGTATAAAAGTCGTTCTCGACAGCGTGAATTCCGTGACATACAACGTAAGAACGAGCAACAAATATGCGGCGGAGAGCGGCGTATCGATGCAGGCGGCAATTATGGGATTTACCGCTTACGGAATGAAGAATCTCGGACTTATGTACATTGACGGAAATCATCCCGTTCAAGGAGGCGCGCAGGTGTTCAGCGACGCTTTGTCAGACATCGCATTGCAAATGGAATCCGCCAAAACGCCGGAGCAATATTGCGAGGCGGCGGGACGCTTGCAGGATTTATACTCAGACGAGATCCCTGCGGTAGCGTTGTTGTGGGATAATCTGATTTATGCGTGTTCGGCGGGGATAGAAAACGTTGTGGCGGACGGTACTTTCGGGCTCAACAACGTACACAACTGGTTTTCGGCAGTCAAGCGTTAAATAAGCGCGGAGGAGAAAGTATATGAAAAAATATGTCAGACATATAGCATCTGCATTGATATGCTTTCTGTGCGTACTTGTTCTAAATTTCGCGCTTCCCAGATTGCTCCCCGGAGACCCTGTGGCATATTTGACAGGATTTGAAGAGGAGACGATGTCGCCCGAGACGTATGAGTATTATTACAATGCGCTCCACCTCGGGGAAAGCGGAATTTCGCAGTTCGGTCATTATCTGAAATCCATATTCGACGGAACGCTGGGATACTCCTACAAAAAAGAAGCGACCGTTTCGTCGTTGATTGCAGAAAAGGCGGGTTATTCGTTGCAGATAATGTTGCCTGCTGTTTTTATTTCGTTGTTACTCTCGCTTTTGTGGGGATTGCACAGCGGTTATAAAAAGGGAACCGTATTCGACAGAATTTCAACGTCGTCGGTTATAGTTTTCAATGCGGTTCCCGCATTTATGATTGCGATTGTTCTCGCAATTGTGCTCAGCATCAAAGCGGGCTGGTTTCCGTATTCGGGACTTTCGGATTCGACGGTAACACAAGGCACGGTCGCATATTTTCTGGACAGAATACATCATCTCGTGCTCCCCGTTGCCGCTGTGGTACTCGCGTCGTTCCCGTCCCGATACCTGCTTATGCGGAACACTGCAGCGGATTTTGCAGACGACAAGAGCGTGCTGTATGCAAAGCAACGCGGGCTTTCAGACGGGAAAATAAAATACGGTTATTTGTTCAAAAATATCGCTCAGCCGTTTATCACAATGGCGGGGGCAACCGTGGGCGGCTGTATCGGCGGCTCGATTGTAGTCGAAAGCGTTTTTTCGATAAACGGAATAGGCGGACTGCTCGATTCCGCGGTCACGACGCTGGATTATCCGCTTATGCAGGGAATACTTTTCGTAACCACTTTCGCGGTTGTCGTAAGCATCGTAGTGTCCGACGTGCTGTGCATTCTCATAGATCCCAAAGTGAGAAAAGGAGGCGTTGCGTGAGAAAAAAACGACTGCCTTTTCTTGTTTTAGGAATAGCGATCCTGCTGTTTTTTCTGATAATGGCGTGCTTTCCGCAAGCGTTTACGGACTGCGGAAGAAAAGAGTCGTTCGGCGCGTGGCTGCCGCCGTCGTCCGAGCATATTCTGGGGACGAATTCGCTCGGCTACGATATCTTTGCGGAAGTGGTTTACGGAGCGAAAGATACGCTTACGGTCGCTCTTGCTTCGGGTGTCATATCCCTTATCTTTGGAATAATCATAGGTTTGCTTTCCGCGCAAAAAGGCGTTTTAGGAGGATTATTCAGCGTTTTAACCAACGTTTTCGTTATGATGCCAAAACTTGTAGTGTTTATAGTGGTAGCCGCTTTCGTAGGAAGCACGACGTTGAATCTCATTATTCTGATATCGGCTTTCGGTTGGGCTTCTACAGCGAGAGCGGTGCGCGCAAAAGTGATTCACATACGTTCGCAGGAATATATCGAGATCTGCAAAACTTATGGATTTTCACACGTTCATACGGCAGTCAGGCATATATTGCCAAATCTTTCGGACGTTATACTGTCACGCTTTTTGCTGGGAGTCAACGGTTGTATTATGGCGGAATCGACGCTGAGTTTTTTGGGATTCGGAAACCTGTATTATCCGACCTGGGGCGTAATGATAAATTTTGCAAGGGCGGGCGGCGCGATTATACGCGGAGCATATCAGTATTTGCTTGCGCCTTGTGTTTGTTTAATGCTGCTGTCGCTGTCGTTTTACTTTATCTCGCTGTATTTTGACGGCAAGAGAGACAGTGCGCAAGCGTATTGAGGTGCCTATGTGCGGAATTGGAAAATGCGGTCACAATCATAATAATCCGCGTACGTTTTCGGACGTATGTTCCGACGTGCGCGTTCAGATGTTTGGTGAGAAGTCGGATATCGAAGACAGCGAGGACGTCGTTGCGGCAAAAGAAAATCTTGCGCGTTGCGGAGAATCTGTCGACGGACTGCTGTCGCTTTCAGGGGCAATGTGCCGTCAACAGCGTTACCGTGACGCTGTGGATTGTTGTGAGCGCGCGCTCGCTCTCGAACCCGATAATTATCGGGCGAGGAGAATGCTTGCAATCAGATTTATGACAACGGGCAGAATTGAAAAGGCATACGGAGAATTTTTTAAATTGCAGAGCAATTGTACGGACGCGCTCGACATTAAATACCGACTTGGACTTTGCAGGTTTTATATGGGGGACTTCGAGGGCGCAAGCGGCATATTTAAGGAAACGTTCGCGCTTTGCGACAGTAATGCGGAAATGTACATCGCAACGCTTTACTGGTATCTGCTCTGTGCTGTCAGACTCGGACGCGGCGTTTCGGAGGCTTTGGAGTATTACGCGCCTATGAACGTCGGACATCACGTCGGATACGAAGCGGCGGTAAAACTGTTTGTCGGGCATACTCCCGAAAAAGTTTCCGAAACCGTGGGGGAGGACGGGTTAAGCCGCGTAATGTTTTTGTACGGACTTTATCACTTTTATTTATATAAAGGAAATAAACCCGCGGCGGCGCAGGCGTTTGAATCCGCGCTTGACTGCGGCCGATACTGGGCAAGTTTTTCAGGACTCGGCTTATGGTACGACGTTATCCGCGCAAGGCGCGGGGAGGATATCGGCATATCCGCCGAAGTTTCCGAACGCGCGGCGCAAAGGGTTTTGTCTAAGGGGAATGAGTAGTGCCTGCAGATAGGTATCGCGTTTAAGTCCGATTTGATTCGGACTTTTTTTTGTAAGAAAATTGTAAGTTTTTTATCCTGATTTTGAAATATCGGACTGATATGATGTAAGTATCTCGGATAAGGAAGGTGAGGTATATGGGCATAACCGTCGCGCTTACGGGTGCAAGCGGTAATATGGGAATGGAAACGCTTTCGCAACTTATGGAATCAAAATGCGTTGATAAAGTCAGGATTTTGCTATTAAACGAACATAGGGAAAGAAAATTTGCGCGTGCGACAAGACATAAATACGGCAGTCGCGTGGAGATAATTTTCGGAAATCTGGCTGATGTAAATAAATGCAAGGCTCTCGTAAACGGCGCGGACTACGTGTTGCATCTTGCCGCCGTAATTCCTCCGCTTGCCGACCACTACCCCAGAGAGACTGACGAGTGCAACCGTATCGGCACGATGAATATCGTAGACTGCGTTTGTCAAATCAAGGAGAACCAGCCCAAACTGGTGCATATATCCACCGTTGCGATATACGGCAACCGAAATTACAAGCATCCCTGGGGAAGAGTCGGCGATCCGCTTATATCAAGCGTGTACGACGATTATTCCGCAAGCAAAATCAAGGGCGAGCGATACGTGCTCGACAGCGACGTAAAAGTCTGGGCGGTGCTAAGACAGACAGGAATGCTGCACAACAGAATGCTGTCAAACAATATGAAAGACGGGCTGATGTTTCATACCTGTTTCAACGCGCCTATCGAATGGGTGACTGCGCGCGACAGCGGAAGGCTGCTGAAAAACCTTGTCGAAAAGGATTTTTCCGGGGAACTCGACAAGGGATTTTGGATGAGATGTTATAACATCGGTGGCGGCGCGCGTAACCGCGTTACAGGCTACGACACGTTTGACGAAGGCTTCAAAATAATCGGCGGTTCTACGGAAAAATTTATGAAACCGCAGTGGAACTCACTGAGGAATTTCCACTGTATGTGGTTTGAAGACAGCGGCGTATTAAACGATTATCTTGATTTTCAGAAAGAGGATATAAGGGACTACTGGCAGGAGATACTGCGCAAGCACAGTTATTATCAGATTGCAAAAATATTTCCCGCAAAACTCATCTCAAAACTCGCAATAGAACGACTTCTCAAAGACGAAAACGCGCCGCGCAGATGGGTAAATACAAATCAGGCGGGGCGGGTAAAAGCGTTTTTCGGAAGCCGCGACAATCTGGACTGTATGCCGACGGACTGGGAAAACTATCCCGTCCTTGCAAAGGGACAACTTGCCGACGGCGATATAGACTACGATGAGATGAGGGATATAACTCTTGTCGCCGAACACGGATATCGGCTTGATCACGGATACGACGAGAGCAAGTCCGACTGCGAACTAGACATAGATGATATGCGCTCCGCGGCGCAGTTCAGAGGCGGCAGGTGCGTGTCTGAAACTATGCTCAAAGGCGATCTGTACACAAAACTCGAATGGGAGTGCCGCGACGGACACAGGTTTTTCGCATCGCCGTATACGGTGCTCAAAGCGGGGCACTGGTGTCCGGAGTGCTGTCAGCCGCAGCCGTGGGATTACGACAGGCTTTCAAAGTTTATGCCGTTTTACGCACAGGTATGGTATGACACTCACGCAAAAGGAGAGGACTGTGTGTATTACTTTGACAAAGACCACAATGCAAAGTACGAAAAACTGTGAGGCGGGATATGAACAAGGCGATAATTTATCTGTTTTCGGGAACGGGGAACACTGCGAAAGTCTGTAATCTGTATAAAGAAGAGTTTGAAAAAAACGGAGTGGATACGACGGTCTATAATGTCAGTTCGGACTTCGGCGATTTGCCGAACCCGAGTCAATATCGGTACGTCGGATTTGCATATCCCATACACGCTTTTAACGCCCCTGCCATTATGCTCGATTTGGCAAAGAGGTTGCCCGAAGCGCGCGGAGTAAAATATTTTGTGCTCAAATCGTCGGGCGAACCTCTTAGGATAAACAATATTTCGTCAAATAAAATGCGGCGGATACTCAAAAGTAAAGGATACGGACAGTTTGCCGAGTACCATTATGTGATGCCGTACAATATGATCTTCCGCCATAGCGACGAAACTGCGACGAGGATGTGGAAAACTGCCTGCGCCCTTGCGCCGATAGAGGCGAGAGAGGTGCTTGCATTCAGAGAACACAAACTCAAAGGCGTGCCTTTCGGAAGCGCGGTCGCCTGTATTCTGCGCATAGAGCATCACGCTATGCGAGTGAACGGAAGATGTTTCAGGGTGAACAAGGATAAGTGTATAAACTGCGGAGCGTGCGCAAGAAACTGTCCCGTGGGAAATATCGTTATCGAGAACGGAAAGTTTAAGTTCGGCGGCGATTGCCTTATGTGCGCGAGGTGCTCGTTCAACTGTCCGACGGACGCGTTTAATATCGCGCTTCTCAACAACTGGAGGGTAAACGGAAAATACAATATGGATTATGACGGCGAGCCGCAAAAGCCTGTTCACGGCTGGTACTGTAAACGGGCGTATAGACGTTATTTTCAAAATGCCGAGGAAAAAATCGCAGATTGCTTAAACAGCGCGGAAGAATAAAAACATTGAAAAATTATATGCGACTGTATATAATTAAAAAAGAGGTGTGCTTATGAGAAAGATATTGATTGCCGAAGATAACGTGGAAATTTCCGATATGATGCGAAACTATCTGCTTCGCGCAGGTCACGTAGTATATCAGGCTTTCGACGGCGAGCAGGCTTTGGATTTTGCGAGTAAAATGTCGCCGGATCTCGTGCTTCTGGACATAATGATGCCGATAATCGACGGTTATGAAGTTTGCACAAAACTGCGCTCGACTATGGATATTCCCATAATCGTAGTATCGGCAAAGGTTGCGGAAGAGGACAAGGAAAGGATGTTCGAACTCGGCGCGGACGATTATATGACGAAACCGTTCTCGTTTAACGAAATGAATATGCGCGTAGGCGCGCAGTTGCGAAGGTATTATGAATTCAATGCAAACAAGAATAAAGGCACGAGACATTACGGAGATTTGACGGTGTCATCCGAGAGATTTGAAGCCAAACACGGAGACCAGACGATTGCGCTTACCGCAAAGGAATTTAAGATTTTAGACTATCTCACGCTCAATGAAAATCAGATAATACCCAAACAAAAACTCATTGACGAAGTCTGGGGAATAGACGAATACATAGACGAGAATACGGTCGCAGTGACGATAGCGCGGCTGAGAGAAAAACTTGCGAAAGTCAATATAAACAACATCGTTACAGTGTGGGGACTCGGGTATAAATGGCAGTATTGACGCCCGCATTCGCAGAACGATTCCGCGCCTGTTTTTAGAAAGCGTATCGAACCGCTTAATAGAGGAAACTACTGCAATCATAGACAAATGCAAGGTTTAACCGACGAAATTGTAACGTTAAAGTATGGATTATGAAAAAGAATAAACTCGCAAATATAGAAGCCGCATTGATGAAACTGCAGGAAGGCAATATTTACGAACCCATAAAACAGGAAGGCGTGGGTGTTTATAAGGCTATAAACAAACGTCTTGAAACGCTCAGACTTATGCTTGTAAAACACAGCGATATCGAGACCGAAAGCGCACGCAGAAACAATATGGCGATCGCTTCCGTTGCGCACGATATGAAAACTCCGCTTGCCGTTATAGCGGGCTATGCCGAGTGTATGAGCGACGGGATGGACGACAAAGACTATCTCGCGCTCATCATTCAGAAGACGGAGCAGATGAATGAAATGGTTCTCGAACTTGTAGAAGAATCACGTCAGGTGCATCAAAATCCCGATTCTCAAAAAACGCTGCATAATGCTCGGTCTTATTTTGCAAGCGCGATGGAAAAACTCAAACCCGTTGCGGAAAAGAAAGGCATACAACTGAAAGTCAAGCGCGCCCCGAACGCACAGTTGCGTCTCGATCCCAAACGCTTCGGAAGGGTTTTGCAAAACCTCGTCACAAACGCGATAAAGTATTCTGCGTCCGGCACGACTATCAAGGTCTCTTTTAAACTCTGGGCAAAGTCTTTGCGGATAAAAATCAAGGACGAGGGCGTAGGCATTTCAAAGGAGAACATCCCTTTTATTTTCGACCAGTTTTATACGGAGGATAAAACACGCGCCGATTCTTCTAATAACGGACTCGGTTTATACATCACCAAAGAGATCGTCAGGGAGCACGGCGGCAGTATTTCGGTGACGAGCAAAAAGGGAAAGGGCAGCGCTTTTACGGTGGTGTTACCCATTGAACCCAGCATAGAGGAGAAGGTGACGTTGACGGGCAGATTCGACCGTCTGCCTATGTGGCAGAAGTTGGCAGTTGAAATGGTTTTCGGCTGGCTTATGGCTTCTCTGTACAGAATCGTAAGATTTTTTGAAAGTCGCAATACTTCGACTTTTATGTTCGGAATGCTTTGTATTGCGCTGTTTCCGTTCGCGTGGATAATCGACTTTCTGAGCATTTGCGTATACGGACGAATCTCATTCCTTGCCGACTGAACCGCGTCGATTTTTTCATAGTTGCGGTTTATCTATATCGGGAGATAAGCCGAGATTTTCCGTATTATGACGTCGGGTGTTTAATAGTATTGCTTGGGTAATTACGTTGGAGTTAACGCCTATACATTTTGAAGTTAGTTTAAATTATTTGCGTTATCTTAACAATATGCGATTCGGCGCATATTATTGTTATACTATTATAACAGTTACAAAATTATAATTGTCATTACAATATTAGAAAAACGCTTGCTTATTTTTTCTAATGATTGTAAAATGATGACGACCTAATAAGTCAAAATATATCGATTACCTTTTGGAGGAATAAAAATTATGGCAAACGTAAAAGTCGCTATCAACGGTTTCGGACGTATCGGCCGTTTGGCTTTCAGACAGATGTTCGGCGCGGACGGTTATGAAATCGTCGCAATCAACGATTTGACAAGCCCCAAAATGCTTGCTCACCTGTTGAAGTACGATTCAACTCAGGGCAACTATGCTCTCGATCACACGGTTGAGAGTCAGGAGGCTGTTCTCAACGAAGACGGCACGGTCAAAGAGGACGGATTCATCGTCGTCGACGGCAAGAAAATCACCATTTATGCAAAAGCAAAAGCCGCGGAACTTCCTTGGGGCGAACTCGGCGTAGACGTCGTGCTCGAATGCACAGGTTTCTATACCTCTAAGGCGAAAGCGCAAGCGCACATCGACGCAGGCGCGCGTAAAGTCGTTATCTCCGCTCCCGCGGGCAACGATCTTCCCACAATCGTTTACAACGTCAACCACGAGACTCTCAAAGCAAGCGACAACATCATTTCCGCCGCAAGTTGCACCACCAACTGCCTTGCTCCTATGGCGAAAGCGCTCAACGACTATATGCCCATTATGAGCGGCATTATGACCACCGTTCACGCATATACCGGCGACCAGATGCCTCTTGACGGACCGCAGAGAAAGGGCGATCTCCGTCGTTCCAGAGCGGCTGCTTGCAACATCGTTCCCAACAGCACGGGCGCGGCGAAAGCAATCGGTCTCGTTATTCCCGAACTCAACGGCAAACTCATCGGTTCCGCTCAGCGCGTTCCCACTCCCACCGGTTCTACCACTATCCTTATCGCAGTCGTTAAGGGACAGGCAACCAAAGAGGGCATCAATGCTGCTATGAAGGCGGCGGCAACCGAGTCTTTCGGTTACAACACTGACGAAATCGTGTCCAGCGATATCATCGGCAGCAAGTTCGGTTCTATCTTCGACGCAACCCAAACAATGGTTGCTCCTATGGAAGACGGCAACACTCAGGTTCAGGTTGTATCCTGGTACGATAACGAAAACAGTTATACGAGCCAGATGGTGCGTACCATTAAGTATTTCTCCGAACTCAAATAAAACCGCGCTATTGAGCGATTGACTTTGTCAACACCCATATTCCTCA
>CAJTQT010000010.1 GCA_910578325.1 uncultured Christensenella sp. | reverse complement strand
CCGCCCGAATGGGAAGGGGGAACGTGAACGGCGCGACGCGTTAAGCCGACAGTCCAGTGGACTGTCGGTAGCCAAAGCGGGCGAGCGGGATTGCTTCGCAAACCGCGTAGCCTCGGTAACCCGAAGGAAGGGGGTAATCTAATTAAAATATTAAAAGCCCGAAGGGAAAGAGGGGGTTATTTCATTTTAGGTATTAAACTGTCACTCTTGTAGAGCACTATTTTAACCCTGATAGAGAAAGTTCCGCGCGTGCAGTGGCGCGAAACCAACCGACAGCGGTTGCGAAGTTGAGATGACGTAAGCCCGAGCGAAAGTCACCGCTTAAATACAATGTTTAAGCAAGAAATATTTAGATGCGGAACTTGCGGTTATTGTGTTACAATAATTTTACAATAGGAACATAATATCGTTATATTTGTTTCGGATAATAAATATCGGAAAACGATTTCAAAGAGGACGGTTATGCAGAATATACTGGTCGTCGAAGACGATAGAGCGTTAAATCAACTTTTATGCGCGTATTTATCGGATAACGGATACAAGCCTACTGCGTGCTTTGACGGCGCGCAGGCGTTGCGCACTCTCGAAAACGGTCGTTTCGCGCTTATAATAAGCGATATAATGATGCCAAACGTGGACGGTTTCGAACTTGTTCAGAGAATACGGCTCAGCGACAGCGTAACGCCTATTCTGTTTTTAACCGCTAAGGATGATAAAACTTCGCAGTTGCTCGGATTCAAGTTGGGTATCGACGACTATCTCGTAAAGCCTTTCGATATGGACGTGCTTATGTTGCGCGTTTCGGCGATATTGAGACGCTCCAAAATAGAGGAAGACAACGAGATATGCGTGGGCAATCTGCTTATGAACAGAGACGAGCACACCGCATACGTAAACGGCGAGGAACTGAAACTCACCGTACGCGAATTCGATTTGCTTTATAAATTTCTGTCTTATCCGAAACGCACTTTTACGAGGTCGCAACTTATGGACGAATTCTGGGATTTCAACAGTTCGGCGATGTCGCGCACCGTCGACGTTTATCTCGCAAGACTGCGCGAGAAAACCTCTGTCTGCGACGGCTTTGAAATAGTTACCGTGCACGGACTGGGATACAAGGCGGTGCTTAAATGAGGTTTCAGAAATCGATGTGGAACTACTTTTCGATGTTTGTGCTTGTCGCGGCGGTGGCGACGGGTTCCGTTCTCGTATACGACGCAATCAACAAGACTACCGACGACGCGGTGACGATAATAGTTACAACCTGCGTTATATTTGCGCTTGCGCTTGTTTGTGCTATCGTGGATATCGTGCGTAGGAAGTGGACGGTTGAAGAACCGGTTGAAAGGATTCTGCAAGCGACAAAGGATATTGCAAACGGAAATCTCTCGGTAAGACTCATTCCGTCGCACACCTATAAAAGATATGACCAGTATGATCTTATTATGGAAGATATCAACGATATGGCGAGGCAGTTGTCGAAAGCGGAAACTATGAAATCGGATTTCGTGTCCAACGTATCACACGAACTGAAAACTCCGCTTGCGATTTTACAAAATTACTCGCACGCGCTCAAGGATAAAAATATAGACGAGGCTACCCGCGTTAAGTATCTTGATGTTATCGAATCCGCTGCGAAAAGAATGTCGACGCTGGTGACTAATATACTCAGTCTGAACAAACTTGAAAACCAGCATCTCAAACCTGAACTGACTTCAATAGACCTCAAAGAAATGTTGATTTCGTCGGTGTTGGCGTTTGAGGATCTCATCGACGCAAAATCGATAGAGCCTGTCTGCGACCTTGACGATATTTCAGTAGTATCGTCGTACGGATATCTTGAACTGATATGGAACAACCTTGTGTCTAACGCAATAAAGTTTTCGGATGAGGGCGGGAAGATAATAGTGTCTTTAAAACGGGAGAACGACTGCGCCGTGGTGAGCGTACGCGATTTCGGATGCGGGATGTCACAAGAAACCGGGAACCGTATTTTCGACAGGTTTTATCAGGGAGATACTTCGCACGCTCAGGACGGCAACGGTCTGGGACTTGCGATTGTAAAAAAGGTTATCGATTTGCTCGGCGGCGAAATATCGGTTGAAAGCGAACTGGGCAAAGGCAGTTTGTTTACAGTCAAACTGACGCCCGTCAAAGACTTCTGAAATTTGTGAGTATATGTGGATTTGTGCGTAAAACGTATATCTAACGGGAGATAATTATGGAAGACCAGGAAAGAGACGACAAGTTTAATTTGAGTTATTCCGCGCCGAACAAGGAAGAAAAACGGTGGATTGAGAATATAAGGCGGCAGTATCTTCCGCCCGAAGACAGGGACGCGAAAGTCGCTGAAATCAAATCTTTGCATAAAAGAGCCAAAATTTTTCCGTCGTATATCGCGGTTGCCGTCGGCATTTTAGGTACGCTGATACTCGGAGTAGGGATGACGCTTGCTCTGGAATGGAACTCTATGACAGGCGGAATAATCGTTGGGATAATCGGAATGGCGATTATGCTTTTCGCATATCCCGTATATCAACTTCTGCGAGAGCGCGGAAAGAAGAAGTACGGCGACAGAATTGTGGAACTTGCCGACCAACTCAGCGTTGACGTCGGTGAAAACGATGACGAACAAGCGGACGGTTGACGTCCGTTTTTCAATATTTACGCCTGATAAACGGTGATTAAGATTTTTTTGACATTTGGATTGCGAAGTGATAATATATATTCTATCTATGATAAGATTATTGCCGCGCGCGAACGCGTTCGGCGGGAGGGTTATATGAACGTATTTTACAAGGTTGGTTGCAGAATCTTTCAAAAGACTATGTGGTGCGCGATGTGGTTTTTGCCCTGGAATCAGAATAAGGGCACGCTATCGGGCTCTGGGGCGGTCAAAGAATTGCCGAAGTTCCTTAAAAGCAAAGGTTTTAAGAATATACTGATTGTCACCGACGGCGGACTTTATAAACTCGGAATGGCGGATCCTATTCTTGCCGCCTGCGAAGCAGAGGGGATGAAAGGCTGCGTATATCACGACGTGGTTCCGAATCCTACGATAGGAAATATCGAGGACGGATTAAAGATGTACCGTGAGAACGGATGCGACGTCATAGTTGCGCTCGGCGGCGGCTCCGCTATGGACTGCGCAAAGGGTATCGGCGCAAGAGTGGCTAAACCTAAGAAATCCATACCGCAGATGAAAGGCGTGCTTAAAGTTATGAAAAAACTTCCGCCGCTTGTAGCGATTCCGACCACCTCCGGTACGGGCTCTGAGGCGACTCTCGCCGCGGTTATATCTAATCCCGAAACTCACGAGAAGTATCCGATGAACGACCCCGTTCTCATCCCGAGATACGTTGTTATGGATCCCGAACTGACGAAGTCGCTTCCTTCGCATATTACGTCCACAACGGGTGTAGACGCGCTTACGCACGCTGTCGAAGCGTACATAGGCGGGGAGAATACGCGCAAAACGAAGAAAGACGCTGTAGAGGCGATTCAACTCATAAACAAGTATCTTAAAAAGGCATACGACGACGGCTCCGACCTCGAAGCACGCAACGAAATGCAACGCGCCGCCTATCTTGCGGGAAAGGCGTTTACGCGCGCTTACGTCGGCTATGTTCACGCCGTGGCGCACACTTTGGGCGGCGAGTACGGCGTGCCTCACGGACTTGCAAATGCCGTAATCTTGCCGTATGTGCTTAAAGCCTACGGAAAGAGCGCGCACAAAAAACTCGCTAAACTGGCGGATTGTATAGGGCTCAAAGGCGAGACTAAGGCGGAAAAAGCAAACAATTTCATAAAGTGGATAGAAGACCTAAATGCTTCTATGGCAATTCCGACAAAGATTATGTCGAGAGAGGGCGGTCCGCTTATAGATGAATCGAGGCTTCCGAAGATGATAGAACACGCCTTGCAGGAGGCAAATCCGCTGTATCCCTGTCCGCAGGTCTGGGGCAAGAAGGAAATCGAAAAGATTTACCGTCAGATTATGTGACGCCTTTAATTCGATATGAAGAAGACTGCTTTATTTCTCATAGCGTTAATCGCGGTGTTTGCGGTAGGAGCGATTTTTGTCGCATGTAATCCCGTAAACATTTTTGAGGGAAACACTTTTTCGTTTTCCTATGATGATTGCGCCCTGTACACCGTTGCGGACAGAGGGGAAGTGCCGACTGTGTTTTCGTCACTCGAAGTGGAATGGTATAACGGCGCGGTTGTGGTAGAGCAGAGCGAAGAGAGTTCGCAAGTGGAGTTTTTCGAGATTTCGGAAGGCGAAAAAGTCACTCCCGCGACAACGATGCACTATTTTCTCGACGGAGATACCCTTCGCATCAAGTATGCGAAATCGGGCAGACTCTCGGTGGGAAGATTGAAGAAATTTCTCTACGTCCGCATACCCGTCGGTTTTGCGCTGTCGTCAATTGATTTAAACAGCGTGAGCGCGGACGTTTTGGCGGAAGACATAACCGTAGGAAGGGCGGAATGCTCTTCTGTTTCCGGAAGCATATCTTTGCGTTGCAACGCTTCGGAAGTCAACGCCGACAACGTTTCGGGCGCGGTCAGAATAGATACTTCCGCGGCGGCGGTCAACGTCGATACGGTTTCGGGTGCAATAACCGTGTTCTGCCGCGAGACTCTTTCCACACTAGGAATAGACAGCGTCTCGGGCAGTATAGTGTTGCGTATCGCAGAAAGCGTAGGGTTTTCGTTGAAATACGATACCGTAAGCGGAATTCTTGTCAATGCGTTCTCTGAGAAGACGGACAAACAGGGCAACCTGTACGTATACGGGGACGGCGGATGCAGTTACGGCGTCACTAACGTTTCGGGAAGACTCACGATAGAGGAATGCGTTTAATCAAATAAATGTATGAAGTTTTGAAATTTAAAACTAAACTGAAAACGGCTCGTTAGACGAGCCGTTTTTATAGTTATTCCGACTTAAAAGAAGATTGTTATCTGAAAACTTTTAAAGTATTCGTCACTATATGGCAGTTTATAAACTTGCTTGCAAATACTTCTCCGTCCGCTTCGAATTTGCTGTCGTCAAGCACTTCGATTTTGACCGATTTACCCTCGAATTCCTCCGCGTAGGATTTCGTCACGTGTTTGCCCGTAAGGAAGCCTGCAAGTCGGAAGGGGATAAGTGCCTTTTTCATCTCGTTTACGACAACTATGCTCAGTTTTCCGTCGTCCACGACCGCGTTGGGACAGATGGGCATACCGCCTCCGATACTGCGTCCGTTGCCTATGCCTATCATAAACGTGCTCTTGTCCATAGGCTCGCCGTCGTCTATCGTAAGGCGAAGTTTGTGCCATCTGGTGTGTATAAGCGTGTAAATCAGAGAAGCATAATATTTCACCTTGCCGTGGAAAGGTTTCATTTCCGCGTATTTGAGAAGAACGTCTACGTCCATACCTGCGCCGAGAATGTTCAGGCAGCGTCTGTCGTCGAGTTGAATAAAGTCGATATACTCTTCGTTGCCTTTGAGTATCACGTCCATAGCGGCTTTGACTGTCTTAGGATGTCCGCTTGCGCTTACGAAATCATTTCCCGTTCCGCAGGGGACAAAGCCCAGAGTCACGTTGTCGAAATCGGTTATTCCGTTGATAATCTCGTTATAAGAGCCGTCTCCGCCGAGCATAAGAATTTTGGTGTCGGGCGCGGTTGAGATTCTGCGCGTAATTTCTGTCGCGTGTCCTACGCGCTCGGTTTGGTGAACGATATATTCTATGAAGTTGTAATCGAGAATTTTTTTGACGGTTTCCAGTGCTTTCAGGCTTTTGCCTTTGCCGCCGTTGGGATTTACAATAATATGATACATAATTTATATCTCCGTTATAATACAAATCGTACGTTTATTTTAGTATTATTTATGATTGTTGTCAACGATTCGCGGCGTTAATGCTAAAAATATCATACAAAATGTAAAGTAATTATACAGTTGTCTGATATTTTGTTATATCTACTGTTCTGAAGAGTTGGCATTCAGTTAAACAGGTGATGGCGCGGTTCTATGTGTTATAACTACAAAAAGCATAAAACACCCGATTAGATTGCCTGTTTGTGTGGTTTCAGAGCCGCGTTTCCTTCGCGCTTCCGACAAACGCTTTGAAAAGCGGGTTAGGCTTGTTGGGGCGGGAAGTGAATTCGGGATGAAACTGAACGCCTATAAAAAAGCGGTTATAGGGCGTTTCCACTGTCTCGACAATTCTGCCGTCTGGGGAAGTTCCGCTAATTACAAGTCCTGCGTGTGTCAGCGCGTCGCGGAAGTCGTTGTTGAACTCGTATCTGTGGCGGTGCCGTTCCTCTATAAGCAATGAGCCGTAAGCGCGAGCCATCTGTGTTTCGGGGCGTATGGCGCATTTGTATGCGCCTAGGCGCATAGTTCCGCCGAGAATTTTACCGTTTTGGTCGGGCATAAGGTCTATGACGTTGGAGTCGCTTTTTTCAAATTCGCCGCTTGTGGCGTCGCTAATGTTTGCAACGTGTCTTGCAAATTCTATGACGGCTATCTGCATTCCCAGACATATACCGAGATAGGGAATATCGTTTTCGCGGGCATATCTGCACGCTGCAATCATTCCCTCCGTGCCGCGTGTGCCGAATCCGCCCGGCACCAGGACGCCCTGTACACCCGTCAGTTTGATTTTGGCGTTGGCGTCGGTGATTTCCTCGCTGTCTATCCACTTGATTTCTACGTTCGTGTGACAGGCGTAAGAGGCGTGATTGAGCGACTCCACAATCGACAGATACGAGTCGTGCAAAGACACGTATTTACCTACTATGGCTATTTTCGTAACACCTTTGCGCGAGCGTATATCTTTTACAAGCGTTTTCCAGGGAGTCAGCACGCATTTGTTTTTTAATCCGAGTTCTCGGCAGACGACTTTATCGAGCCCGTTTTGGTGTAGCATCAGCGGTACTTCGTAGAGGCAGTCGGCGGTCGTGTTGGAGATTACGCAATCCTCTTTTACGGAGCAGAACAGCGCGATTTTTTTGCGTATCGCTTCGCCGCAGTCGCCGTCCGAACGGGTGATTATTATATCCGGACTTATGCCCATAGCCTGCAATTCTTTGGTTGAGTGCTGGGCGGGCTTTGATTTGTACTCGTCCGAACCGCTGATATACGGGACGAGACACACGTGTATAAACAGGCAGTTGTCTCTTCCGACGTCGGACGCGAACTGACGTATTGCTTCAAGAAACGGCTGGCTTTCGATATCCCCGATAGTGCCGCCGATTTCGGTTATCATAACGTCCGCTTGCGTCAGTTTGGCGTTTTTTGCGATGAAACTCTTTATCTCGTTCGTGACGTGCGGAATAATTTGTACGGTCTGTCCGAGGTATTCTCCGTTTCGTTCCTTGTTGAGCACGGACCAGAAAACTTTTCCGCTTGTCAGATTCGAAAACTCTGTCAGATTCTCGTCGATAAACCGTTCGTAGTGCCCTAAGTCGAGGTCTGTTTCCGCGCCGTCGTGGGTGACAAAAACCTCTCCGTGCTGGGTTGGATTCATTGTTCCCGGGTCGATATTCATATACGGGTCGAACTTCTGCGCCGCGACTTTGTAGCCGCGCAATTTGAGCAGTCTGCCAAGCGAAGCGGCGACAATGCCTTTTCCCAGTCCCGAGACGACTCCGCCTGTGACGAATACGTATTTTGTCATAAATGCACCTCCAAAAGTGTTATTTGATGCGGTTTTCAGCCCTAAAAAAGCAAAAAAAAGGCGTTTTTTTTTAGGACTTTCCGTTCCTAAGAAAAAAACGCCTTTGATATGGCCTTGTGCTTATTCCGCCGTTTGAATTCGTTTTGCGTGTATGCGCCGAACCGATTTCAAAAACAGATATAAATTTAACACATAGTAAAAACGGTGTCAACAGAAAATTTAAAATTATTAGAAATCAGTACGGTTTTTTACGTCGTACTGCGAGCCTCGTTTTATATGTTAAGCGAAAACGGCATTATGCTTTTTTTACGGCTTGTCAACTGAGAGTTGACGTTTAATTATGCCTTTGGCGTTGAATGTATAGGTATAAAGTAGTATACTGGAAGCAGGATAAATTCAGGCGGAGGCTTAAATGAGCGATCTAGCGACCGTTATAAAAGAAAAGAGGATAGAGAAAAACATTTCTCAATCCGAAATGGCAAGGCGTCTGCACGTTACAAAGCAGGCTGTTTCGAAGTGGGAAAACGGCAAAGCCTTGCCTGATATTTGCATTTTAACGGACATAGCGATCCTTTTGGATATCAGCGTAGACCAACTGCTGACAGGAAAAGAGCCGGAAACGAAAATCGAAATTGTGGAAAAGGTCGTGGTGCGGGAAAAGGAAGTTGTAAAGCCTATGCCCGCTAAAAAGATCTTGGCAATTGTCGTGCCCATACTTGCGGCGATAGTGCTTGCAACGTCGCTTATGGGAGTGTATATTCCCGCCGCGATCGCAAAGAAAACGCCGCCTGCGGTGATTATCCCGAATCCGCCGGAACCGCCCGTCGTAGATCCCGAGCCTGTCGAGCCCGAATATTTGGATCTGTTTGTCGTGTCCAGCGCGGAGGACGCGTCCGACGTCAATGACCTGAAACATTTCAAAATGGACATAGACGATCAAAAGATTGCGCGCTACGTCTTTAAACCGTATTTCAACAGCGACTATACGTTTGAAATAACCGCGCCGAAAGGAGCGAAAGTTCTGTTGAACGGAGAAGAAGTTGCAACGTTTGAAGGCGACAAAACCAAAGAGTACAGCGCGTACCTTGAAAAGGACGTGAAGTACAAGTTGGAGATAGACGTGTCGCAAAGCGATATCGGCACAAAGAAAGACGTGACGAAAATACGAGTGAGACAGAAACTCGGCTATGAGGGAATAACGGTGCGCGCAAACAGCGAGTATGCGTTTGTCATCACGCGCGGCGAAGTGTCGGAAGTGAAAAGACTGTTTATAGACAGCCCCGAAATCAGGTTTACGAGCGTGCGCAAGATGATGAGAGAGCCCGGCGGACAGGAAAAGATAGGGGTAACCGAAAACGGGGATCCCATATACAAGTATTATCAGGTGTCTGTGGCGACAAGCAGAGGAAGCGAAATCAATATGCCGCTGTTCGACCTCGGAGAGGGAGTATATAATATAGATGTATTTATATTGAATATAAGTAAGTATTTTACAAGTAACGGAGATTATATAATCTTAGTAAAGAATACAACAGGAAAAGACGCAAACCTCAAAATTCACGAAAAAGAAGTTGAAAGCGTTGAATTGAATCAGTTGGTGAAATACGAGGCGCAGGACGCGTTGCCGCATTATTATAAGATCAACGCAGTTTTTAAGCCGTTCGATGGATTTGACCTAAGAAAACCGCGCTGTTATTTTACTGACAAAAACAATTATAACAATCGCCCTGGACAAGAACAGGTTATTAGGTTTTTATACTCTATAATTGAATTTAGAGGGCATCCTATTGAAGGATTTCCTACAACGGGATTGGGGATTGTGCAAGAAGGCTGGCGGAATGCTACTTTATATCAAGGTAGCGGTGAATTTTATATGCGAGTATATCCTTTTGAAGGAAAAAACTTCGAATTTGTTGTAACGG
Source organism: uncultured Christensenella sp. (assembly GCA_910578325.1). Taxonomy (GTDB): domain Bacteria; phylum Bacillota; class Clostridia; order Christensenellales; family CAG-917; genus CAG-475. Next base: position 14,354 of record CAJTQT010000010.1, on the reverse strand, counting down.
ATTATGAGTTGCAGCAAATGCCGGAGATTGTTAATTATTTGACTCACAAGATAAATATAGATGAGGCACTAAAGAAAAGGAGGTACCAATGACAATGAAACACTAATGACATTGAAGCACCTATGAAGAACGAAGCACCAAAGAAAGCGAAATACCAAGGATAAAACATTGAAGCACTAAAGAAGTAAAGTAAGCCACGAAAGAATCGAAGGAGTACAAAAGGAAGAATGAGATACGAAAGATTCAATACATATTGAAACACCTAAGACACAAGAGGCACGGAGGACAAAATTTCGAAGTACAAAAGATAACAAAAATAAAAAGGAGTTTTTTACATTATGATAAACGCAAAACGATTTGTGCGAAGCACAAAAGACTTTAAGAAATTGTTGCTCTTTGCACTTGCGCTGATTGTCGCTGTAAGTATCGGCTACTTGGTTATTACATCGGCGTCCGGTTCTGACCTTGCATACGCGGCATCCACTGACATACAGGACACGGACAATTGGGATACATATACTGACAGTGACTATATCGGCGCAAGTGGATTGACAATTTCGCAATATCCTTCCTTGCTCTACAATACGGTTGGAGCAAAGTTTAAATATATTCAACATGAGTTATTGTGCTCAACTTATGAGTTGACCGTTGCGGACGACGATCCCATTGTGAGCATTGTGCCCAAAGAATGTTTCAGGGAAAGAGGGGAGCATTTACATATAGGAAGGGAATATGGGTTTTACGTAAAAACACAGGCGGACGCATATTTCAATGGTATAGACAAAACTGAATCACAGTACAACAATACTGTTGACGTAATGGTGTTCGATATAGAAACTTCAGATGACCTTGACGTAACGATCGACAGAATCATCGTCAAAGTGGAACCGCTGTTTCAGTACAGATATGGGTATATTGATTCTCGCGAGTCTATAGTATCAATTGATGGACAAATTACGGATCCCATTGCTGTTGCGGAGTATGTGCTGCCAAGCAATACGGACAGGGTATTTGCAATGCCTAAATCTTCCATAGGTAAATTAACTTTTGAGCAGACCTGGAACTACTATCTGAAAGATATCTCTTACGGCGTTTCTTTATATAATGTTCAGGAAAAGAATACTTTCAATGAAGGCTACGTTGCAAGTGAGGATAATGGCAGTTTTGTTACGCAGTCCGATTATAAGTATGATGGAATAATCAAAAATAATGAGCAACCAGATTATGATTTTTCAAGCGAAATAATCAGTATTATGGGTTTTAGTTTTGGTATGTTATCGTTGATTGCGACTCCGATTTCGGAATTGCTTGGTGCATTCTCACTTTTCTTAAGTGCGGTTAGCGCTGTGGATTCTTTTGCTAACATTGTTGATGGTCTGAGCAATCAGCCTCCCGCATATATTTCTGCGTCCAACGGGACTGTTTCTGCAACCGATATGTACAGCACAAAGGCGGGACAACTTTCGCACTACGTCGATGAGGACGGAACCCCCAAATTGATTAAGATTGTGAAAGCCGTGTTCCCCAAAGATAATGACGGATGCAACGTGTGGTACGGACAAAACAACAGCGCATCGTTCTATGTCAAAATTGCCGATACTCCGCAGGACGGAAAACACTGGTACACAGGATATGAAAGAATGATAGGCTTGAGAATTGTAGACAAGGACGGGATTGACCAGAACGTGGAAACGGAATCCTCCTACGGCTATAAACTGTACGAACCTATATATAAAGAATTGGAACTTGACGAACGCGAGGAAATCTACGTATTGCCGCAGGATTACGGCTATTATACTTTTACTCCGAAGTATACAAGCGATTATTTTGTGAGTTTCGATACCACCTGCGAAATGGAAGTGTACTATCAGGCAAGCGGAAGCGACGAGTGGATTCAGACGGATATGTACTGGATGTACTGGAATTATTATCCTTGCAGGTTTACGGCTGACAACAACCGAAAGTATCGCATTAAGGCGAAATTTAAGGAGGGCGGCAGATCGAGCGTGCTCATCGAACCCGGAGACGGAAGCGATACGTTTGCCATAGACGCAAATTCGGATTATCTGGTGAAGTGTTATATCTCATCTGGCTTTATGGCGTCTGTGTGGGCGTCCAACAAAAATCTGCTTATAAACAAGGTCTTTTATAAAACGGATTCAAATACGTTCACGGAGTATACGGGTTCGGATTTTACGGAGTATAACAGTGTTGATCTGTTTTTACAAGGTAAACGGACATATTATTTCCTTATCAAAAATCCGTTGAACAGGGAGGTGGAAACGTACGTCGAAATTGCAAGCAATATGATGCAGTTACGCGACGGCGAAAATACAGAAAAAACTTTCATAGGCGGAGCGCCTACGAAGTATTTCGGTTATACCGTGGGGGATGAGAGTTGCGACGTAATGTTTTTGTTTGACGGAGCGGAGAGAAATGCGTCTCTGCGTTACAGCGTTATAGACTGGAACGGAAATCCCGTTGCGACAAACGGATTCAAAGCATACAACGACGGATGCGTGGAAGTGCGCAATATGCAGGCTAAAAAGAAATATTATATCGGCATAAGCGCGCCGGAGGACGTTGTTGTCAAGCCGACCGTAAAAACTTCTGACGTAAGTTTTGTGTGGAAGATGAAACAGAACGGAGAATGGAAGGACGTAAACGAACTGACGGGCATAAATTATCAAAACGGAACGCTTTTCCTTGACAGAGGTCAGACGTATGAGTTCGGACTCTGGGTTTACGGATATATGGCGAAGTTTTATTCTGTTCCTAATAATACGTATGTTACTGGGTTGGATTTTGATATTTATACTGCAAATAGAATTGGTATAACTAATGACAGGCGAGACGGGACTTCGTTTACTCTCGCCGCTACGCACGACATAGGTTCGGATATGATTTACAACGAACTGCTGAGAATCGTGCCGATGTTCGTGCCGGGCGAGGTGAAATATGGCAAAACCGATTATGAAAATAAAATGGCTCTGTACTTTGACGCTCCGAGCGACGTTGTGTCTATTTCCGGCTGGTTGCAGATTGACGGCAGCGCCAGACCTAGCAATGATACTGATTTATATCAACAAGTTGTCACGGCATCAAACGGCGTTTACAGCATAGATTTTTTGTATGATCTTTGTATGGCAAGGGCGAAGGAGGCGAATTTCGTTGTAGAGAGAATCCGTGTTAAGTCGGGCGACTCGTCAAGCGGATTCAGGGACATAGCGGTATCTAAGTCGTATATGTTGAATTGCGATTATGCTTATCATGATACGATTTATTATCTTAAAAACGAATTGCATCTGTTCAATCAACTCAGAGAAACACTGGCTAATGTAACCGCATTAGGTAACGATATCGAATTGAATACGTTCAGCAACTGGCCGCACATAGAGAAGTACGTCGGTATGATGTTCGGTAACGAATTCAAGATCAAGAACCTTAAAATAAACAATATTACAGCCGGCGGAAACTACGGCCTTGTAGGAATAAACGAAGGCTATTTTGCAGGACTGTATTTGGAAAACGTTTCTATCGACAGCGGTTCGAATATAATTACGACTCCGCAGTGGACGCACGTGGGCGCGATTGCAGGCGTAAATAAAGGCACTATCAACAATTGCACGGTTACGGGTAGAATCAACGTTAAAATTGATTACGGCGCGGTCGGAGGTATCGCGGGTAGCAACGATAAGTCTATTTTAAGTTGTAAATTCGGTTCGGCGGACAGCGCGAGAAGCGAAATCACCGCTTGCGGGGATACCGGCGGTATTGTAGGCAGCAGTTACGCAAAGGTATTGTCCTGCAAGGTTATAAATGCAAACGTAAACCATTACGCGCTCGCTTCGTCGAGGTCGGTAGGCGGCGTCGTCGGATACGGCAACAGGTGTACGTTGGAGGAATCCGGTATAGACGGCGTAAACGTGTTCAATGTAAACACCTCAACCATCGGTACTCAGATTAAAATGGGTATGCTTGTCGGATGTATGATCGATTCCACGATTACGAGTTGCTTCCGAATCGGAGACGCGTCCGCAAACAGGTACGACATTTCGCATCTGTCGAATAAAACTTATTGTTTCAACGGCGCAGATGATTGGAAGTTCTTCGGACAGTTGCAAAACTGCACCGTCGACGGAAAAACCGGACAGTACGGTCCGTAACGCGATTTATCGGGATAAAAAGTCAAGTCGATTACGGCTTGACTTTTTTTGTATGCGCAAACCTATTAAACCTATATGTTTCCTGTTGATTAAAATACTATACCTTGTAATAAAGCGCGAAGCGCGCTTAGCAAGCAAACGAATGCGCGAAATGAGAATGGCTCAACGAATGATTGCGAACAACTGTTTGCGCGGTAGGACGAGAAATTGCGTGACGTTCATTGCGAATTTTTGCGTGTAAATGAGAATGAGATAAGCAGTCTACTAAACCACTGAAAAAGAAAGTAGACAGACACGGGTGCTAAGGACTACTTACAACCAATTTGAAAATAAGCGACGGGTAAACGCTTCGGTTGAGTTGACATACGCGTCTCGTCGTGGTATTATATAATCAATTAAATGGACAGTTCGTTTGCGCCATCCTGTCGTTAAACAAAACCAGGGCATCTGAATGGGAATAGTCTTTTTAGGTGCAGTCGTTTTGTCGCGACTGTATTTTTTTTGCGCGAAGGGAGAGATATGTATTATTTAAAAACAACGGCTTGTTTTGACAGCGCACACTTTCTTCACGGATACAACGGCAAGTGTGCAAATATCCACGGTCATCACTGGATTGTGGAAGTAAAGATAAGCGGCGGAAAATTGCAGGGAAGCGGCGAAAAGCGTGGTATGCTTGTGGATTTCGGCGATTTTAAGCAGGCTGTAAAAGAGATTGCAGAAGGCTTTGATCATACGCTGATTTGCGAAAAAAACACTCTTAAACCCGCAACCATTGTCGCACTTAAAGAAGAAGGCTTTTCATTGTTTGAAACGGATTTCAGACCCACTGCCGAAAACTTTGCCGCGTATATTTACGCCGACCTTTGCAAAAAGGGCTTGCCCGTTTTCAGCGTGACAGTGTATGAATCGCCGGAAAACTGTGCTGTGTACGGTGAGTGATATGTCCTGTTTTAAAGTTGCCGAAAAATTTGTAAGCATAAACGGCGAAGGCCCGAGCGCCGGTGAACTTGCCGTGTTTCTGCGGTTTTGCGGTTGCAACCTCAATTGCGGCTATTGCGACACGCGCTGGGCAAATGCAGCCGACGTAAAATATGAACTTGCTTCTGCGGAAGAGATTGTCGCATACGTGAAATCGACAGGCGTAAAAAATGTTACCCTGACGGGCGGTGAGCCGCTTTTGCAGGCGGATATTGCGCGTCTTATAATGTTGTTGGGAGCATCGGGTGCGGTGATTGAAATAGAAACCAACGGAAGCGTGTCGTTGAAAGATATCGTTTCCGTTGCGCCCCGTCCAGCAGTTACCGCCGATTATAAACTGCCTTCAAGCGGAATGGAAAAGTATATGCTGCCCGAAAATTTTTCCTACCTTACGTTGCGCGACGCGGTCAAGTTTGTTGTCGGAGATAAGTGCGATCTGGCCCGCGCGGAAGAGATTATAAACGAGTACGGACTTACGGACAGGTGCCGCGTTTATTTCAGCCCAGTGTTTGGAAAAATCGAGCCCGAAGAAATAGTGGAGTTTATGAAAGCCCGTAAACTTAACGGCGTGCGCCTGCAATTGCAGTTGCATAAAATCATCTGGGAACCAGATATGCGTGGGGTATAGGAGATTGTATGGATATTAAAGAGATAGAAACGCATATACGCGGGCTATTGGTCGCCATAGGTGAAGACCCCGACAGGGAAGGTCTGCGCCAAACGCCCGCCCGCGTGGCGCGAATGTACGAAGAAGCGTTTGAAGGAATTAAATACACCAACCGAGAAATTGCGGAAATGTTCGGAAAAACTTTCGAGGTTCCGTCCGACCCGAATTCTGGCGGTGCAGTGGTCATAAAGGATATAAGTGTGTTCAGTTATTGCGAGCATCATATGGCGCTTATGTACGATATGAAAGTCGACGTGGCGTACGTTCCGCGCGGAAGAGTTTTGGGACTGAGCAAAATTGCGCGAATCTGCGATATGGCGTCAAAACGATTGCAATTACAGGAGCGTCTGGGACGGGATATTGCCGAGATAATTTCGCTTGCGGCTTTATCGCCCGACGTCGGCATAAGGATAGAAGGCTGTCATAGTTGTATGACTTCGCGAGGAATAAAAAATGTATCGTCAAAAACGGTTACCAAAACTTATTTGGGCGCGTTCAAAGACGACATTTCTCTGCAAAATCTTTTGGGGGATAGAGTATGAAAGCACTAGTTTTATTAAGCGGCGGCGTGGACAGCGCAACCTGCCTCGGACTGGCTGTTCGGAAATACGGCGCGACGGAAGTTTCAGCCCTTTCCGTTTATTACGGTCAGACACACAGCAAAGAACTTGACGCCGCGCAAAAAGTTGCCGACTTTTATGGCGTTTCTTTAAAACGGCTTGATCTTTCGGTCATATTTGAAGGTTCGGACTGTTCGCTCTTGGCGGAATCGCACAATGATATACCTCTGCAAAGTTATGCCGAACAGCTTTCCATAACGGGCGGCAAACCCGTTTCGACCTATGTCCCTTTCAGGAACGGGTTGTTTCTTTCGGCGGCGGCAAGCGTGGCGCTGTCGTATGGCTGCGAAGTGATATATTACGGCGCGCACGGAGATGACGCGGCGGGCAACGCATATCCCGATTGTAGCGAAAAGTTCAATTCCGCAATGAGCGATGCTATTTATACAGGCAGTGGCGGTCAACTTAAAATCATTGCTCCATTTGTAAATTTAAACAAATCTCAGGTTGTGAAAATGGGGATTGAACTCGGCGTTCCATATAAATATACTTGGAGTTGTTATTCGGGCGGCGGAACACCTTGCGGCGTATGCGCTACTTGTCGCGATCGCGCCGTCGCGTTTAAAGCCAACGGAATAGAAGACCCTGCAATAAAAGGAGAATAATATGCCAAGAGAAAAACAGAACGAAGGTATTACCCTGCTGGGCAACAACAACACTAAATATCCGCAGACTTACGATCCGTCCGTTTTGGAAACTTTTGCAAATAAACATCCGGGAAGGGACTATTTTGTAAAGTTCAATTGCCCCGAGTTTACAAGCCTTTGTCCCATTACGGGACAGCCTGATTTTGCTACGGTCTATATTTCGTACGTGCCGCGCGAAAAAATGGTTGAAAGCAAGTCTTTAAAGATGTATCTTTTCGGGTTCAGAAACCGAGGTGATTTCCATGAAGACTGCATGAATATAATTATGAACGACCTTGTTGATTTGATGGATCCCGCATATATCGAAGTATGGGGCAAATTTTTGCCCCGCGGCGGAATTTCCATAGACCCCTATTGCAACTACGGTAAAATGGGAACCAAGTGGGAACAGGTTGCTTGGGACAGACTTTCGCACCATGATATGTATCCGGAAAAAATCGATAATAGATAATAAAAAGCGGACGTCCGTCCGCTTTTATTTTTAGATTGCGCTAATTTTGTGTGTAATTAATACAAATATACTGAAAGATTTAGCGCACGCAGTGCGCTGTCAAGCAAATGAATATGCGGAACACTTCTCGGTGTTTACAACGATACATTGTAATGATAGCAAATATTGATTTGCGCGAAGTAACGAGAAAATGCACGCGGCATACTCGTGCTTTTCAAAAGAAAAGCACGTTATGTCAACGTGGCTTTTTCGAGGGTGTTTTTAGTACGATTATACTGAAAAATTTAGCGCACGGAGTGCGCCAACAAGCAAACAAATATGCAAAATGCTGTCTGATGTTTACAACGACAATTTGAACTGATAGCAAATATTTGTTTGCGCGTTAGAAACGAGAAAATGCGCATAAACAGGTCACGCTTTTTCAAATGAAAAAGCGCACCGCTTAGTGCGCATTTTCGAGTGGTGTGTCCGTCGGGACTCGAACCCGAACCGAAGGCGTCGGAGGCCTTTATGGTATCCAGTTCCACCACGGGCACATTTAAAGACGCGTCGGTTTATTTGTTTTACGCTACGCCGACGTGCTTATATTCTATATGTTTTTATTGAATTTGTCGAGGGATTTAAGAGTGTTGCAATGCGGAATTTGTAATTTTAAACCGTTTTGCGGCGAATGCCGCCGATGTCGGAGAATTATTCCGTAGTTTCCGTAAATTCCGCTATATCGCCGTCGGACGGGTTGTCGCACCCCAACTTCGATTCTGACTTATCTACGCACGTGTGTAGGTATGACTCCTCATTTGGAAGAAATCGGTTAAGGAAGTATTGACAACCCGCCAACACGTGAATCATCGAGAAGATGTACATCTGTACCGCCGCGGTTATAAACGTCGCTTTTTCGGGAGTGTTTACGCATAGCACGGCAAATACGCCCGTTATTATGAAGAACGCCGTAAGCCCCGTACTTATCAGTGCTTGAAGTCGGTTTCGGAAGTACGTAGTTACGGTCAGCGCTATGATTATTATCACAAAAGTCAGGAATCCGACCGTTGCAAAGACATTGTGTATCTGTCTCATAAGCACGTGCTTAGGAATATCGTCAGATATGAACGGAACAGATATGCCGACAAGCAGTATCAGGCACCCCAGAGCCGTGAGTGTATAGAAAAACGACTTGCAGCCTTTTTTGTAATTTCCGCTGTCGAGCGCGAGTTTAAGCATATAAGCGAAAAGCGCAAGATTATACAGTCCCCAAACGTATACGACGGGAAGCATTTCGTTCTGCCAGCCGAGTTTTGAAATCGATGTCGAGACAAGGTTTGCGCCACCGCCCGCAATCATCGCGGCGGAGAGTATCGGCGCAACTATGAGACTGAGCACAATCGCAAGTACTGTGTGCGTTTTTCCGTGAGCGAGCAGATATTTCGGGGTGGGCGCGTCTTTATCGAAAATTTTCATTATGAGTTCCTGTTTATTATGATTTTACAATATAGCACAGGTTGTTGATAAAATGTTTGCATTTTTATTTCTAAATTGTTACAAAGGTCTGTCGTATTTGCCATAAAGATGATATATTAGTTGTATGACAGCGTTAAAACAAGATATTGCACAAAGAATAGAATCTTTGAAAAGCAGAATAGGAAATACTCCCGTTTGCGATTTGGGCAACGGCATTTTTGCGAAAATCGAAGGGCGCAATCCCGCAGGGTCGGTTAAAGACAGAACTGCGCTCTATATAGTAATGCGCGGACTCGAAAGCGGCGCGCTTGAAGAGGGCGGCACCGTTGTGGAAGCGACCAGCGGAAATACCGGCATTGCGCTTGCGTACGTCGGCAGAGAACTCGGACTCAACACCGTAATCTGTATGCCTGAGAGCATGAGTTTGCAAAGACGCGCAATGATATCCGCATACGGCGCGGAACTCGTATTGACGCCGTCCGAGTACGGTATGGCGGGAGCGCGCAGCGCGGCTGAGAAAATTGTAAAAGAACGTGGCGCATTTCTTGCGAATCAGTTTGGGAACACTGCTGGCATCGATGCGCATTTTGAAACGACCGCGCCCGAACTGTTTGCGCAGGTCGCGGACGCGGAATATATAGTCGCCGGCGTTGGAAGCGGCGGCACCGCAATGGGTTTTGGCAAATTCATAGAAGAAAATAAAATGAACTGTAAGGTGATTGCGGTTGAACCTTCCGCAAGCCCGTTGATGTCGGAAGGATATGCGGCGGCGCATCTTATACAGGGGATAGGCGCGAATTTCCTGCCAGAACTTGTGCGCTGCGACAAATTTTTCCGCATTATGACCGCTTCCGACAGTGAAGCGATTGCGACTACAAAAGAAATATATTCGGATTTCGACATCAAGTGCGGAATTTCGTCGGGCGCGGCATACGCCGTCGCTAAACGTTTGCGCAAAGAGACGGTGGGGAAAATCGCCGTTATTTTTCCCGATAACGGCGACAGATACGGCGCGGAATTATATGAAAGGAATTGACGTATAGTGCGGCGCTTTCGCTTATATGGTAAAGCGCGGGGCTTTTGCTTTACAACGGTATTTATAAATGCTAAAATCTGAAAGTAGAGCGCAAGAGTGTCATTGTATATGACCTCGAAATTTGTATCAAACAGGAAAATAAGCGGTTAGAAATACCGAAACTTTGAAAAGGACGTAAAAATATGCCGAAAAAACGCGTTATTGTGGGAATGTCGGGCGGAGTCGATTCCGCTGTCGCCGCCGCTCTGCTTAAAGAGCAGGGTTATGACGTTGTAGGGCTTTATATGTCCAACTGGAAAGAAACTGACGGGAGCGGATGCTGTACGGGCGAGCAGGACTGGACTGACGTAAGATCAATTTGCGATAAACTCGGCATTCCGTACTACTCATCCGATTTTTCACGTCAGTATATGGACAACGTCTTTAAACTGTTTGTAGAAGAGTACCGCAAAGGGCGCACCCCGAATCCGGACGTGCTGTGCAACAGAGAGGTTAAATTCGGACCGTTTGCGGACTTTGCGCGCGGAATGGGCGCGGATTATATAGCGACAGGACACTATTGCCGCGTGAGTCACGACGGAGATACGCACTTTCTATTGCGCGCAAAGGACGACAATAAAGACCAGACTTATTTCCTTAATCAGGTGAGTTCGCAACAGTTGCGGGACGTGATGTTCCCTTTGGGAGATCTGACAAAACCGGAGGTCAGGACGCTGGCGCAGAGGTTCGGCATTCCCGTGGCGGAGAAAAAGGACAGTACGGGTATATGCTTTATCGGCGAGCGGAATTTCCGTCAGTTCCTTTCGCAGTATATCCCTATGAAAGACGGCGACATTGTCACGCAGGACGGCAGAAAAGTCGGCAGACACAGCGGAGTATATTATTATACGATAGGTCAGCGCAGAGGACTGGGAATAGGCGGAAACGCCGACGGCAACGGTGAAAGATGGTTCGTTCTTGAAAAAGACGTCGAAAAAAATCTGCTTATAGTTTCTCAGGGAGAGGATAGCGTGCTTTTTAAAGGCGCGCTCGAAACGGAAGGATTTAACTTTATTACTCCGCCTCCGTCGGATGAGTTCGAATGCGAAGTCCGCATTAAGCACCGTCAGCCTTTGCAGAAAGCGACTGCGAAAGTTTTGAGCGATGGCAGCGTCCGTATAGATTTTGTCGACAAGCAGCGCGCGATAGCGGCAGGGCAGTACGCCGTCATTTATATCGGCGAAGTATGCCTCGGCGGCGGCGTTATCAACGGGGCAATCTGAAAATTTTACGGAAATTAAAATGCACACTCGTTTTGAGTGTGCATTCGTTTTATCCGCAATACATAAATCCCGGTTTTTCAACTTCATCCCAGATATCTTTTAGTTTTCGTCCGTGAATATTTGCATTATTATAGAAATCGATTGTTCTGGGGTATTCTTGTTGGAATTCAGATGAACAAAAGATAATGGTATTATCTGCTCTTGTAAATACCTCATATGTTATCCCTTTGTGCCAAAACAGCATTTCGCTGTAAAATGTCAGTCCGTTTATAAAATCTTCAAAGGTGGCTTTAAAGGGCATGCCTTGTTTATACTGTTCTCTTGCGCGCGAGGGTGGAACGAGCATAGGATAACTGATTTTCATTTTCTTTTCAAAATCATCTTCGTCTTTGCTGAATTTCCAGCCGCAGTTAGGGCATTCTCCATTGCCGAACTGGTCCTGATATGCGAGTTTGCCGCAGATATTACAAACAACAAGTTCATCCTTCGCAAAAGGGTCTTCATATTTTATAAATTTAAAGTCGGCAGGATTAAGTCCTGAAATATTGCGGTGATGCTTTTCCCATTTAAACTGTAACTGGTCTTGCCAACTTAGTTTTTTTGTCCATTCATAAGTCGTCGGCAAAAATGATTTTACGTTTCCTTTCATTGACGGGAATGCTTCGTCGTAACAAATAATTGCGGACGGTTTTATTACTTCAAGCATCTTATTATATCCCGGCATAAAGTCGTCTTCACAATTTTCACGGTAATAAGTACACACGGCAACGACCGAGCCTTGTTCTATACCGTCAAAACAGAAATGAAAACTTTTTTCATCTCCCCAACTTACGGTAGGGATAACGGTAAGCCCTTGCCTTTGCCAGTACGCTCCGCACCAACGATTCTTAAATATGCTTTCAATTTGCAGTGCTAAGGGCATATTTGTGAATATGCTGAAATCGGGGCTGAGAAGGTACTTGTACTGACGCAATTTTTCAAGTTCTTCATCTGGTTTGGAATACACCTTTTCAAACAGCCAGTCGTAAGTGAAAAAATGTATGGTTTTATCGGTGTTTTCAGCGTCGTTTTTCTTTGCGTCTGTGTAACTTAAAAATTTTATTTTGTCCACATCAATATTCTGTTTCCGTATAATAGGGAACTCGTATTTCCCGCTATGTTCGCCCACTCTCTCAAACTCGTTGCGCACAAGACGTTGCTTTTTTGCTTGTTTTTCTATTTCATAAGGTGTCTGTTCTTTCATAATCAATCCTCAATAATAATTCAAATAATCTGGCGGCAATGGGTCTTTTATACGACGAAGTCGGCCATTAACCCATTCCCAATTGTGGTCGTGTGGGAAAAAGTGATTGTGATGAATATCTTGATGAATAAAATCACGGTTTCTTATCACGTTGCCGTTTCCGTCAAACCATCTGCTTTGTATGTGTTCGTCATCTACAAATAAATCATATCTGGAATTTGGAACGGCGCCTTCGGTTGGTAAATCTCCCGAACGCCCGTATATTTTTACTACTGCTCTGTTAGGCACTCCGCCTGCTCCCATATTATATCAAACCTCCCGTTCTTTTGCAAAGCAATAAATGATTTGCTTTTCTCGGCTAATTCTATTAGACAAAAAGTGCAGAATGCAAATAATTATGTCGAAAACTTCAATTCCCGATTTTGGGGCGCGGTTTCGGTACGGATATTTGCCGCGCCTTATCGCGCGCGCACATACGCGCGTACATATAATAATAAGCCGCAGGTGTTTTGAGTTGTGCCGATTTGCAAAATTTTTACCATATATAGTGCTTATATTTACATCGGAAAAATTTCTTGAAAAAATTTTAAAAAAATGCAAAAAAATGCTTTACAAAAAGTTTCGTTTGTAATATGATAAGCAGGCTGTCGCAAATCAACCGTGACTGTGCAAACCTGTTGGTGAGTAGGGTGCGGATGATAAGCAGAAATGCTTGCAAAAAACTTTGAAAAATGTTTCAAAAGCGTTTGACAAAGATATGTGCTTGTGATAGTATATATAAGCCGTCCGCAAAAAGACGGTAACGAACCTTGATAATTGAATATTTTGGAAAGCGATTTTTTAATGCGAATTGAATCAAACATTAAATAACGTCTAAAAACCTTTGAACAAAAAGTTAAAGACAGTCAAGATTGAACTCAAGAGTTTGATCCTGGCTCAGGACGAACGCTGGCGGCATGCTTAACACATGCAAGTCGAACGGACTGATTCCCTTCGGGGATGAAAGTTAGTGGCGAACGGGTGAGTAATGTATGAGCAACCTGCCTCTATCAACGGGATAGCAGTTGGAAACGACTGGTAATACGGTATATGACCACAGCACGGCATCGTGCAGCGGTAAAAGATTTTATCGGATAGAGATGGGCTCATATCCCATTAGGTAGTTGGTGAGATAACAGCCCACCAAGCCTACGATGGGTAGCCGAGCTGAGAGGCTGATCGGCCACATTGGGACTGAAACACGGCCCAGACTCCTACGGGAGGCAGCAGTGGGGAATATTGGGCAATGGAGGCAACTCTGACCCAGCAATGCCGCGTGAGTGATGAAGGTAATTTTATTGTAAAGCTCTTTTCTTTGGAACGAATAAATGACGGTACCAAAGGAATAAGCCCCGGCTAACTACGTGCCAGCAGCCGCGGTAATACGTAGGGGGCAAGCGTTGTTCGGAATGACTGGGCGTAAAGGGTGTGTAGGTGGTTTGATAAGTTAGATGTGTAATACCCAGGGCTTAACTCGGGTGCTGCATCTAAAACTGTTAGACTTGAGTACTGGAGAGGATAGTGGAATTCCTAGTGTAGCGGTGGAATGCGTAGATATTAGGAGGAACATCAGTGGCGAAGGCGACTATCTGGACAGCAACTGACACTGAGGCACGAAAGCGTGGGGAGCAAACAGGATTAGATACCCTGGTAGTCCACGCTGTAAACGATGGATACTAGATGCGGGGGGTATTCACTCCTTCCGTGTCGCAGCAAACGCAATAAGTATCCCGCCTGGGGAGTACGGCCGCAAGGTTGAAACTCAAAGGAATTGACGGGGGCCCGCACAA
>CAJTQT010000009.1 GCA_910578325.1 uncultured Christensenella sp. | reverse complement strand
ATGTCATATTTTTCGTGAACGGTTTTCCTATATAGATTGCGAACTTGCAAATCTCTTTTGGGAAATTTACAATCCAATTCAGTTACATCATAAACATATTTTACATTTATATCTTTTGGAATTTCATTTAAACGTATTCCCTTATTTTTAATTAAAACTAAATCTATGGCAAATTTTGTCCGGTCAAGTGAATTCAGAAGAAACAATAATACTCGTTCCGCACCACCACCCAACATATTGTTAGTCACAATTAATATTTTTTTCATTTGCTATCTTCTTTTCTTTAAAATAATTGCAAGTTATTGTGAGTAAATATGCAGTGTAGTTTTTGGAAAAGCGGGATTTAATTTGATGTAGTTTATTGTAATTGTTGATATTATATCTTGATTTTTTAGTCTTTTTTACTTTATAATAAATGCAGAAATCTTATATATACATTGGATAAATCATTATAATACGGAGAAGTTCATGACAGAATTTGTTTCAAGACGTGAAAGAAAAATAGCTATTGTTAGGGCTTTAAAAATTGTTAGGGATGCACAAAAATATCTTTCATCGACTTATAAAATAGATCCACGTTTAGTCGGTTCAGCAAAGTATAATGCTGTAATTTGTGATGGAAACGGTGTTTATGATATGGATTATCAACTAGTTTTAACCAATAATTGCAAATGTGAAGAATTTGATGCAAATAAAATACGTAAGGATTTTTTTAATGCGTTTAACGCTATAAAGAATGAAAATGAAAAAGTAGATAATTCAACTTCAGTTATTACTGTCCGAGTCTCTAATAACAAAGGTAAATTCAGTGCTGATAAAGAAGTATTCAGCTTTGATTTTGCTATAATTATTGAGAATAAAAATGGATCATTTATAACGAGGCGGGATGCTGATAATCATTATGTATGGAACGAATTGCCTAGTCGAAATAGTTATATATATGATAAATATTTTTTATTGAATTATTATGATCAAAAAATTATTATTGATCGGATTATTGAGCGTAAGATGACTGAGAAAATGAAACCGAAAGATAAACGTATCCCATCATCTGTAATATTTATGGAAGAAGTTAATAAATTTTGAGGTCGTAAATGAAGCCAGAAGAATTATTAAAACAAATGACTTATGATAACGATGAACAAATACAAGAAGCGATAAAGTACATCGGTTTAAAAGGTATAGTTCAGTATAGTAGGATAATTGATTATTGTAAATCGTCGGGAGAAATACCATCATATATTAAAGTTTCTGGACTGTATCGTTACGATAAAAGGTTGCGTGATAGCTTATATATTTATCTCGGAACCGCAGAAGAATATATTAGAGCGTGTATTGGAAACAGATATGAAGATGATGAAGAAAATTTAAATAAAACTGAAAGGTTTACCATTAAACAAAGACGTTATCATTCAGTTTCACTCACATTAGAGCATTTAACTTTGGGAGAGCTATGTGATATTGCTGAAAATAATCAAGAAGTTTTTCAAGATATTTACGATCTAAAAGTTTTTAAGATGAATTTGGATACTATGCGGATATTGCGTAATAAGGTTAGTCATCATAATTTTTTACTTTCAGAAGAATTTACTAAATTCTTAGTTAATGAGGTAGTTATGTATTCATTGAAGCAAAGTATTGAGAATCTTCGCAATCTTTTGCCAATTGAATTTAGAATACGTTTTACTAAACAAATAAACGCATGTGTTAACGGGTTAAATATTGATAAAAAGAATATGATACTTATTTAATTCAAATAAGTAAGAGGAGTTAATGTGAAAAATAACAAGAAACAGTTGAATGCTAATAGCAAGAACATAGACATTCTATCAAATAAATGCTTATTAATATTTTTGATTACGATAGCAGTTTATTTGATTATATTATTACCTATACGTTTATGTAAATGTGAGTTCACATGGAACTGGTTTGTATTTGGTTTGGTAGCTATTATTATATTTTATTCATTCATATTTTTTAGTCTTAAATTGAAAGAGTATAGAAACGTAACGCAAGAACAAAAGAAAACCATAAATTACGTAACCGTTATATACATACTTTATTTTTGGCTTATAGACTGTTTCTACATGACGATTTTTAATAATTGGTTAATTGCTACTTATATTTTCGGCGGTATTATTTTAATTAAAATTTATTATAGTTTGTCAAGTGCGTTCATAAAAAGAAAAGAAAGCAATGTTGTTTTGAATATAAGTTTAATTATTGATTTTTTACTCGGAATTGGACTTACAATATATCTCATATATTTAATTCCCGATAAATTCGATAATTTACAAACGATAGTAACTGCTATTGTTGCTGCCGTATATGGAGGACTGCTAACATTAGTAGGGGTGGCGTGGACAATTAAACACGGTGATGATCGTAAACATAGGGATGAGTTGCAAAAAGCAAAACCTTTGTTTTCATTTAATATAATGACGGAATCAAATCCAGTTGCAAATAACCGCAAAGTTTGCTTCGTCGGAGAAGATACAACTGCTATATCAATAAAAAAAATGATATCTACTAATCGCAGAGGTATAGAATCATATGCTGAGATAGAAAATTCTAACAATTCTACATTTACGATAAAACGGTTTTACTATGATAATAAATGGCATAATGCTTGTGCAAATAATACTGTTTTGCCTAATGCTATAATTTTGATACAATTGCTACGGATAAATACTATAGATCATCCTATTATGGAAATTGAAGATGTTTATTCTAGGAAGTTTTACTATGACTTGATGTTTATACCTTATACACAAACTCAAACAACATTGAGCGAGTTGAAAGAAATCACCGAATTCGAAATGAATGAGAGGATACAATAAAGTGTTTTCTATAAAATAGGAGATTTAGAATGAATAAAACTAGGCGAACATGATTATTTGGAACACTAATTGCGTTCGTAGTTGTGAGTATATAACAAATATGATGCGAAATCGTGGACGAAAAGCAATAAACAGTTTATTTGTCCAAATGAATTAGCCATTTGTCAAATGCAGGTGGCTATTTTTTGCATAAATAAATGTATAATGATGAACCGAGAGGCATTTCAACCTATTGTTTTTGTTTTTTCTGAAATTACAAAACAGTTCTATGACATTAGCGATATATATTATTATAATTTGAACATAATACTGCTATTATTTAATCATTATATTGACAATACTTCATAAAAATGCTAAAATAATAGCACTATGAAAAAATTATTAGATATAGCGGATTTTGTTGGAGTTCAGTCAATACAATCGATAACAGAGCAACTTGTCGAACGGGAAAAACAACGCCGTAAAAAAATGAATCTGTCGCAAAAAGATTTGGCACTCAAATCGGGTGTAAGCTACGCTTCAGTCAGACGTTTTGAAAGCATTGGGGAAATTTCACTAAATTCGCTTTTGAAAATCGCCAATGCGCTTGATTGTTTGGAGGATTTCAATATCCTTTTCAAAATGTCAGTTGTAAAGAACTTAAAGGATTATGACGTATGATCAAGGATATTAAAAAACTAATAGTTAAATACAACTGTGCAATCGTCGGATATATTGCAGAACTTGATGGCGGGATAGGCTTTCAGTATGATGCCGATTGGTTAGACGGTGGTTTTACTATTTCACCGTTTTCGTTGCCACTTGAAAGAAAAGTTTTTATTAATAAGAAAGATACCTTTAATGGACTCTATGGTGTGTTTGCCGATTCGCTTCCGGATGGTTGGGGCGAGTTGCTTGTGCGTCGTACGCTTTCAAAAAAAGGTATAAATCCCGACAGGCTTTCACCACTTACTAAGCTTTCTTTAATCAGTGGACAAGGTCTAGGAGGATTAACATATGAACCGAACCAATCTGAAACGGACGACAATACTTTAATTGAATTAGATGAAATAGCAAAAGAAGTTAAACAAATTTTAAACGATGAGACGGATGATAAGAGCTTAGATGTAATTTATAAACTTGGCGGTTCAAGTGGCGGTGCAAGACCAAAAGCGCATATTAAAATAAACGGAGAAGATTGGATAGTAAAATTCCCGTGTAATTACGATCCGCAAGACATTGGCGAAAAAGAATACAAGGCAAATATGCTCGCAAAAGAATGTGGGTTAAATGTAAATGAATGCAAGCTGTTTGAGTCAAATATCTGTTCTGGCTATTTCGGGGCAAAAAGATTCGACCGCAACAAAGACGGCAGGGTGCATATGGTTTCCCTATCTTCGCTTTTGGAAACTACGCACAGGATACCCAATTTGGATTACATTCATCTGCTACAAGTTGTGCAGAAAATTTGCGTAGACCAAAGCGATATCTATGAAGCGTTTGGTAGAATGTGCTTTAACGTATTATATGGAAACAAAGATGATCACGGTAAGAATTTTGCGTTTCTCTACGATGAAAACAAGAGAGGATATAAACTTTCGCCGTTTTATGATATAACTCAAACCAAAGATAAATTCGAGCATGAGATGACAGTAAATGGCAAAGGTAATCCTTCTGAAGTAAACCTATTAGAAGTTGCAAGAATAATGAAACTTTCAATGCAAAAGTGTAGGGCCATTATCGAAACAATTAAAGAAATTTTGTTGAGTTGTTAAGCAACCCTATGGTTGTGTTGGTATTAATTCTGTAATTAAGTTATTAATTAATTTCAGTGTGAAACTGCTAATATATTAGCGTAAATGTTGACAAAATGACGATTTTGTCAACATCTTCTTAAAATTAGCAAAAAAATTGTGCGTAAACATTTTGCATAAATGTTGACGAAATGTTGACAAATGAGGCGTTTCAACCCGATGGTGACCATATGGTTGTAAAAAAATAGGTTCGGATTTCTCCGAACCTACTATATATTGTGATTTTTACTTGGTCAATGCCTCTTGCACCGCAACTGCGCAAGCTACAGATGCGCCGACCATGGGGTTGTTGCCCATACCGATGAGTCCCATCATTTCGACGTGGGCGGGAACGGAAGAACTTCCTGCGAACTGTGCGTCCGAGTGCATTCTGCCCATAGTGTCCGTCATTCCATAGGACGCGGGACCTGCCGCCATATTGTCGGGGTGCAGAGTGCGTCCCGTGCCGCCGCCTGACGCTACCGAGAAATATTTCTTGCCGTTGTCTACGCACCATTTTTTATAAGTGCCCGCAACGGGATGCTGGAAGCGGGTGGGGTTGGTGGAGTTGCCCGTGATGGACACGTCAACGTCTTCGAGTCTCATAATCGCAACGCCTTCGGTTACGTCGTCGGCGCCGTAAACTCTGACTGCCGAGCGTTCGCCGTTGCTGTACGGAGTTTCTTTGACGACTTTAACTTCGCCGGAGAAATAATCCATTTTTGTCTGTACATAGGTGAATCCGTTTATACGCGAGATGATAAACGCCGCGTCTTTGCCGAGACCGTTAAGTATGACTTTAAGGGGCGTCTGTCTGACTTTGTTTGCTGTTTTTGCAATGCCGATTGCGCCTTCCGCCGCCGCGAAAGATTCGTGTCCGGCGAGGAATGCAAAGCATTTTGTGCTTTCTCTGAGAAGCATAGCCGCAAGGTTGCCGTGTCCGAGACCGACTTGACGCTGTTCGGCAACTGAACCGGGGATGCAGAACGATTGCAAACCTTCGCCGATAGCCTCTGCGGCGTCCGCGGCGTTTGCGCAGCCTTTTTTGATAGCGATCGCGCATCCGACGGTGTACGCCCAAACTGCGTTTTCAAACGCGATGGGTTGCACGCCCTTGACGATAGATTCGCAGTCGATGCCGTTGTCGAGGCAGATTTGTTTCGCTTCTTCGAGACTCTTGATGCCGTTGGCTTTAAGAGCCTTGTTGATTTTGTCTATTCTTCTGTCATAACCTTCAAATAATACGCTCATCTTATTGCCCTCCAATCAGTTCTGACGCGGGTCTATCCATTTGACCGCGCCGTCTTCGGCTTTGAATCTGCCGTATGTTTTGGTATTCTCTTTGAGAGCCTCGTTTGCGTCTACGCCTTTCTTGATAGCGTCCATAAACTGTCCGAGACGGCAGAACTCGTAGCCGATAATCTCGTTGTTTTTGTCAAGAGCGAGTCTTGTGACGTATCCCTCAGCCATTTCGAGGTAGCGGGGTCCTTTTTCGAGGGTAGAATACATCGTGCCGACCTGACTTCTGTGACCTTTGCCGAGGTCTTCGAGACCTGCGCCGATTACAAGACCGTCCTCGGAGAATGCGGATTGCGTTCTTCCGTAGACGATTTGCAGGAACAATTCTCTCATAGCGGTGTTGATAGCGTCGCATACGAGGTCGGTATTGAGTGCTTCGAGAATGGTTTTTCCGGTGAGGATTTCTGCTGCCATAGCGGCGGAGTGAGTCATACCGGAGCAGCCGATGGTCTCAACGAGGGCCTCTTGAATGACGCCGTTTTTGACGTTGAGGCTGAGTTTGCACGCGCCTTGTTGGGGAGCGCACCAGCCTATACCGTGTGAGAAGCCGCTGATGTCCTTAATCTCTTTGGCCTGAACCCATTTGCCCTCTTCGGGTATGGGAGCGGGACCGTGGTTGGGACCTTTTGCAACGCAGCACATTTCGTCGATTTCGCGTGAATATTGCATAGTCTTTCTTCCTGTCGCGGAAGGGTTGCCGCCGCAGCAGGAAACCTCCTTAATAAATATCTTAGGTTATCTTACCATACTCGGATATTTTTATCAATAAAAAACGCATACTTTCTCTTTTAAAAAGGGCTGCAAAATTGTGTTGTTAAATGCGGGAAAGAGTGCTATAATCTTTACAATTACAGACAAGAGGATTATTTTATGGCGCAACTCAACGTAATTGATATGTTAAAAGAACGCGGATTGCTTAAACAGGTGGTTTTCGAGGACGAACTCAAAAAACTTCTGGACAGCGGTTCGCAGTCGTTTTATATAGGATTCGATCCCACGGCGGACAGCCTGCACGTAGGTCACTTTATGCAAATGATAGTCGCAAAAAGGTTGCAGGACGCAGGGCACAGACCGATTATTCTTATCGGCGGCGGCACGGCAATGGTCGGCGACCCCAGCGGACGCACGGATATGCGTTCTATGATGACGAAAGAGACTATACGTCACAACGTGGAATGTTTCAAAAAACAGATGCAGCGTTTTGTACGTTTCGAGGGTGAAAACGCGGCGATTCTTGTCGACAATGCGGACTGGCTTCTCGATTTGAATTATATAGGCTTCCTGCGCGAGGTAGGAGCGACGTTCTCCGTAAACAGAATGCTTACGGCGGAGTGCTACAAACAAAGACTTGAAAAGGGACTCACCTTCCTCGAATTCAACTATATGCTTATGCAGGCATATGATTTTCTTGTGCTCAACAGAAAATACGGCTGCGTTTTGCAATGCGGAGGAGACGACCAGTGGTCGAATATGCTCGCAGGCGCGGATTTGATAAGGCGCAAGGAGCAGAAAGACGCGTTTGCAATGACTTTTGCACTGCTTACAACGTCGGAAGGCATAAAAATGGGCAAAACATCAAAAGGCGCGGTGTGGCTTGACGCTGAAAAGACGTCGCCGTACGATTTCTTCCAGTATTGGCGCAATATCGCCGACGAGGACGTTGAAAAGGTGTTCAGATACCTTACGTTCCTGCCGCTTGACGAGATAAACGAACTTACGAGGTTCAGAGACGAGCGTATGAACAAAGCAAAAGAGCGTCTTGCATACGAACTCACTTCTATGGTGCACGGGAAGAGCGAGGCGAATGACGCGCTTGCAAAGGCGAAAGGCGCGTTTTCGGGCGACAGCGAGAATATGCCCACAGCAACGATACCCGCAGGAATGGCTCAGGTTGCCGAGATTTTGGTTAAAGTTGCGAAAGTTGCGTCCAAAGGCGAGGCGAAGAGGCTTATAACGGGCGGCGGAATTTCGGTTGACGGTCAGAAAGTAACGGATATCGCCGCGTGCGTTTCGGACAGTCAGTTGGCAAACGGTTTTGTTTTGCAGAAAGGCAAAAAGAATTTTTATAAGGTGACAGTCGAGTGAAAACATACCGCTATATCGAAGGCGAATACGAGGTGAGGAGCGAAATTAAACGCTCCCTCTTTATAGCCACGGTTAAAGGCGAAGTCGACGCGGACGGCGCGGAAGAATTTGTGCGCGCGGTCAGAAAAAAGTATCCCGACGCAACGCATAACTGCTATGCATATGTATCCGACGAACTGGGCAACGTCACTCGATTCAGCGACGACGGCGAGCCGAGCGGGACGGCAGGACAGCCTATTCTGGATGTGCTGAAAAAGCAGGGGCTTGTAAAATCGGCGATTGTCGTAACAAGATATTTCGGCGGCGTCAAACTTGGCGCGGGCGGACTTGTGGGCGCATATTCCGGGACTGCTTCCGAGGCTGTCAGACAGGCTGTAATATCGCAGAAACGCGAGAGCAGAAGCGTGGAAGTCAAGGCGGGTTATTCTGATTTTTCAACCCTCGACAAGTTTTTGAGAAACAGCGTATGCCGAGTGGGAAACGTTGAGTACGGAGACGAAGTACGCGCAAAAGTTTTTGTTCCGTCAGACGGCGTAAACGCGTTTGTGCGCAGTGTATGCGAAATAACGGGCGCAAGAGCGGACTGCATTATATCCGCGGATACTTTTTACGAAAAGTTTTGAAATTATAAGGAAATCGAAATATGAAAATCAAACTTGCGGAACAAAGAAAACAAAAACCGGATTTTTCAAAACTCGGATTCGGAAAATACTTTACCGACCATCTCCTGGTCTGGGAGTATGACGCGGATAAAGGCGGCTGGCAAGAACAGAGAATAGAACCTTACGATGATTTCAAACTCGATCCCGCCTGCTGTTCGCTTCACTACGGACAGGGTATTTTCGAGGGTTTGAAAGCCTATAAAACCGAGGACGGAAAGGTGACTATGTTCCGCCCGCGCGACAATTTCGAAAGAATGAACAGGAGCGCGGAGAGGCTCTGTATGGCGCAGTTCGACGTCGAAGAGGCCGTGAACGGGCTTGTGCAACTTATAAAAATCGAAGAAGAGTGGATCCCCGCCGCGGAAGGCACTTCGCTGTATATACGTCCGTTTATGTTCGGGACAGAGCCTTTTTTGGGGGTTCATCCCAGCAGAAGATTTTTGTTTACCGTGATTCTTTCGCCTGTGGGAAGTTATTATTCGGGAGGACTCGAACCCACAAGACTCATAGTGGAAGAGCACTATACAAGAGCGTCGCAAGGCGGCACGGGAGAGGCTAAGTGTATGGGCAATTACGCCGCGTCCCTGCTTGCGGGCGAAGAGGCGAAGAAAAAGGGTTACGATCAAGTGCTGTGGCTGGACGCGGAATATAAGAAGTATGTTACCGAAGTAGGTTCTATGAATATGATGTTCGTCATAGACGGAAAGGTGGTTACGCCGATGCTTGACGGCACGATTCTGCGCGGAATAACCCGCGACAGCGCGATTAAAGTTCTTAAAAGCGCGGGATACGAGGTAGAAGAGCGCAAAGTCGAAATCGAAGAACTCGTATCCGCGGCGCGCGACGGATTGCTTGAAGAGGCTTTTGGGACGGGTACGGCGGCGGTGATATCTCCTGTCGGAGCAATTACCTACAAAGGTTCCGACATAATTATAAACGGCGGAAAGATGGGGAAAATTACGTCCTGGCTGTACGACAGAATTACGGGTATCCAGCGCGGCAGATACGAAGACGAATTCGGTTGGGTGAAGGAAGTTTGAGAATCCGATGCTTGACGTACTGATTCGGAATGACGGCGGATGGAGGCATTATGGATTTTACACTTGACGAAAAAAGAGCGAACGAGGCTTATGAAGCACTTGTGAAATATCTTGCGGTTTGTCAGCGTTCCGAAAAGGAATGCAGAGAAAAACTGTATTCCAAAGGCTTTCATAAGAACGAGGTTGAGTTTGCCATCGATAAAGCCAAAGGCTATCGCTACGTTGACGACGAAGAGTACGTGCGGAATTTCCTGATGTTCAATAAACAAAGATACGGTTCTAAAAAACTTATCTATAAGTTGACGGCGGAAAAGGGAATAGACAAGCGTCTTGCTGAGAATATGACGGCGGATTGCGTCGGAGAGGACTGTGAAAAGGAAAACTGCCGAAAGTTTGCCGAAAAGTATGTGAAACTGAAAAAGATTGAGGATAAATCGCAGGCGCGTAAACTTTCGGCGCATTTATATCAGAAAGGATTCGACTGGAATGTAATAAACGCAGTCGTGTCCGAAATGTTTGACGTTGCCGATGAGGATTTTTAATGATTTTCCGAATATAATCGCGGCAAATCCCGATTGTCGTTGATTGCGGTGAAACGAAATTATGTATTTGAGTGCTCCGCTAGGAATTTCAGAAAACAAAGTCAGGTTTCAAAGAATCCCAACGAAACAAGCAACGCTTCGTTTACGCGCGACATAAGATTGATAGGCAGTTCGCCTATCTTTTCTTTTAAGCGGCGTTTGTCGAGTGTACGTATCTGTTCCAACAGCACGACAGAGTCTTTTGCCAGTCCGAACTGGTTTGCAGGCAGAGCAATATGGGTGGGCAGTTTTGCCTTTTCGAGTTGCGAAGTTATCGCCGCCGCGATGATGGTGGGGCTGTATTTGTTTCCCACGTTGTTCTGTACAATGAGAACGGGACGTACCCCGCCTTGTTCGCTTCCTACGACGGGGCTCAAATCCGCATAATATAAATCGCCGCGTTTTACCATATCCATACCGCAAATTATTGTCAAGTTTTAGAGATTTTATCCCTCTGTATACTATGACGTTTTAAAAATCAATTGTTCGCGCGTATATCATAAGTAATCCGCTTTCATGCGAGTATAATTCGCGGCGCACGTAAATATTATGTAATATGATAAAAATCGCGATAGTCGGATATGGAAATCTCGGCAGAGCGTGCGAGCGAATTGCGCACAATAGCGGAGACTTCGAAACGGTTGGCATATTTACAAGACGCAATCCCGATACGGTGAAGTCCGATTTCGGGACCCCCGTATATTCGCAGAGGGATATAGAAAGTTTCAAAGACGAAACGGACGTAGCGTGCATCTGTACGGGCTCTGCAAACGACGTCACCGACCTCGGAATTCGGCTTGCAAAAAACTTCAATACGGTGGACAGTTTCGACACGCACGCGAAGATGAGCGCATATTTCGAGCAAATGGACAATACTGCGAAGCAAAGCGGCAAACTCTGTTTTGTTGGTATGGGTTGGGACCCCGGACTGTTTTCGCTTATGCGCGGACTCTGCGAGGGGATACTGCCTTTTGCGGATACGCAGACGTTTTGGGGAAGAGGAGTTTCTCAGGGGCACAGCGAGGCTATACGTCGGATAGAAGGCGTTGTCGACGCAAAACAG
Organism: uncultured Christensenella sp.; assembly: GCA_910578325.1. GTDB lineage: Bacteria > Bacillota > Clostridia > Christensenellales > CAG-917 > CAG-475. The sequence goes on along the minus strand of CAJTQT010000009.1, from coordinate 14,574 downwards.
TATACTGTGCCCAAAGACGAGGCGCTGCGGCTTGCCCGCGAGGGGAAAGGCGGCTCGCTGAAAGTTCGGGACAAGCACTTGCGCGAATGTTTCGTAGTTGCAGAAGAAGATGCCGATAAAGCGGAGATAGAGCGTAAAATCGTGAGTATGCCGGACTATTTCGAGCCATACGATACCGTTGTGCACTTTATAGACGAAGAAGAGTTTAAAAGCAGACACTCCGCTATGCCGCACGCGGGATTCGTGCTGCGCTCGGGTGAAATAAACGGTGCGCGGTGCAATATCGAGTTTTCGCTCAAACTGGACAGCAATCCCGACTTTACCGCGGCTGTGTTAATGGCGTATGCAAAAGCGAATGCAAATTTGGCGATTGCTGGGGAGACGGGGGCAAAGAGTATTCTCGATATACCCGCGTCCGCTTTGCTCGGCAAGGACAGGTCGGCAAATGTAGGCAAATTTGTATAATTGTCGTTTTCGCTTGCGCGGGTTGCCTGTTTTAGGTTACAATAAACGGGATATTTACAACGGATACGGTGGTTTATGAACAATTACGATTATGTGCTGTTTGATTTGGACGGCACTATTACAAACAGCAAACCCGGAATAGTCAACTGTATAAAATATGCGCTTGACGCAAAAGGTATTTCATATCCGGACGACAGTATATTTGACAAAATGGTCGGTCCCCCTTTCAGAGTTTCTATGAGGGAATTTCTGGGGCTTGATATGCCTGTTATAGAGGAACTGATAACTCTGTATCGCGGCAAATACGAAATAGGCGGTTGGAAACAGTGCGAAATATACGGTGGAATAACCGATATGCTTTCCGCTCTTAAAAACGCGGGCAAGATTCTTGCAATAGCGACTTCAAAACCTCATAAGTTTACGGATATAATGATAAACGGTCTCGATCTGAACAAGTACTTCGATTTTGTCGGAGGAGCGACGTCGGACGCGAGCAAAGAGAGCAAGGCCGACGTTATTGATATGGTTCTTGAAAACCTGCAGGTAAAAGACAGGTCGAAAGCGTTGATGATAGGCGACAGACTGTATGATATAGAGGGCGCGCATAAGTGCGGACTCGAATGCGCCGCGGTGATGTGGGGTTACGGTTCGGAAGAGGAATTCAAGGAGTACGGGGCGGAGTATATTTTCAAAAACCCGTCGGATATCGTCAATTTTTTATTAAATAATTGATTTTAGGAAGTTAAATCGGCAACAACTATTCTAAAAACGGCTGATTTTGAGAATAATTGCTCAAAATCAGCCGTTTTTAAATTTTTCAGAATTTTTCGATTACGTTGAAGTTGCACATTGTGCGTATAAACGTTATCTTATGATAACCCGATTTAACGAAATGTTTTTCTCCGTCTCGGCAGTAGTCGGTGTCGTCCTTGTGCGTAAGCGTTGCGCTGTATACTTTTTTGAAAATTATTTTGCCGTCTTTTTCTTTTTTCAATCCCATAAAGAACGTTCTGAAAAAGGGAAAGAACATTTCGATTTTTCCCAGCAGACCGTCGTGTTTAGGCGAACGGATGGCGACAAGATGTCCGCTTGTGCTGTCGGCGTCGAATGCGCGGTTGAAATCGAATCCGAAACACCTCGGGGATTTTACAAACATTATGAGTGCAAATTCGCCCTCGTAGCACTCCGCGCCGCAGTCGATCCGCGCCTGTATGCGGTGAACTTTGTATTCTTTGAGTACGCGCGAAATGTATGCGAGCACGCCCAGTTTCTGTTTGGTTTCGATTTTAGCGGTGTATCCTATCGGAGTAAACGCGCCGCACGCGAATACGTAGGTAAACAGTTTCTGCTCGCCGTTGCTGCACCGTCCCAGTATTATCTGTTTACCGCTCGATTCTCCGCCGCAGGAAGGGCATTTTGTAACGGCGTTTTCGTATCTTTCCGCTTTGGCTTTGTCGTTTAGCGTTCCGACAGGAAAGTACCACACGTCCACCGACCTGTCGTATACGCGGCTCAGAACGGAGCCGAGCGTGCCGTCTCCGCCGCAGACCGCCACCGCGTCATAGCCGCAGGGATTGGGGTCGGGGTCATCGGGAAGAGTGCATCTGGTGTAATCGTAACAGTCGCCGAGGCAGGCTTCTACCTTTTCGAAAGAGACTTTTTTACTGCCTCCTGCGGATTTATTCAGAATTATCAGACATTTTTTCATAATCACCGAATGCCGTGTTTCGCAATTTTGTATCAATATACTACCGGCGCGGTTATTATGTGCAAAGGCACGATTTTTATATATTTATCGCCAATGCGGTTTACATAAAGCGATTTATTTGCTATAATCATTTAGACTATATTTTTCATACGCGTATGCACGCGTTTGAGAGAGGAGCGTTTATGGCAATCAAATTCGGTCAGATTGACTCAAAGGAATTGTTTACGATTCCCAACATCATCACCTATTTCCGCATACTTTGCGTACCTGCGTTCGTCGCGCTTATGGCGATAGGCGGTATGAGAGCGGATTTCACTCTGTTTTATATCGCGCTCGGCGTGTTTTTGTTAGCGGCGGGAAGCGACCTTATCGACGGCTGGATAGCCAGACGTTTCAATATGCAGAGCGGAATAGGTATGGTTTTCGACCCTATTGCGGATAAACTTATGCACATAGCCGTGCTTGCCTGTCTGTCATTCTGTACGGGACTTACGCCTCTGGGCAAAAATCTCGTTGCGGCAGGAGCGCTGTCCAACCCTTGGTTTGTGCACTACGCGTTTGTGATACTCATTCTTGCAAAAGAAGTTATACAGGGGCTTATCGGTTTCGTGTTTGTTAAAAAGGGCGTAACGGTGAAAGCCAACTGGCTGGGAAAGGTATCTTCTTTCACGATTTCGGTGGGAGTTATTCTCGGATTCTTCCATAACTTCGTACAGTTTGCGGATTGGGGCATACTCGCCTGGGGAATAGTGCTGTCGTACGCGGCTGCCGCGGCTTATTTCGTCGATTCTCTCAAACAGTTGAAACGCATAAACAGCGGAGAGATGGACGCTATATCTTCCGAAAAGGTAAAAGAGAACGATATTAAAGCCGTAGAAAAGAGAAAGAGCGGCGCAACGGGCGGGATTTTCTCCGAAGACGGCGAAATACTCGCGCAACACGACGTCGTATCGGCGCAGGATTCCATTGCGCAGAACCGCGACGGAAATACTGAAACGGAGTAAACGGATAAAGAACTGAGTTCCGCATAGGGGGCGCGGAACGGGAGACATATATGGAACAGATGGACAAAACATACAATCCCGCTTTTGAAAAGAGCGTTTATCAGAAGTGGACGAAAAACAAGTGCTTCGAAGCGCACGTAAATCCCGACAAAGAGCCTTTTACCATTATGATGCCGCCGCCGAACATTACGGGGCAGTTGCATATGGGGCACGCGCTTGACGATACCACTCAGGATATCATCATACGTTTCAAGCGTATGTGCGGCTACGAAACGCTGTGGATGCCCGGTACCGACCACGCCGCTCTTGCAACGGAAGTTAAGATAGTTGAGAAGATGCGAGAGGAGGGCGTGAGCAAAAGCGATATAGGCAGGGACGGCTTTCTTAAACGCGCTTGGGAATGGAATGAAAAATACGGCGGCAGGATAATAGAACAACTCAAAGGTCTCGGAGTGTCCTGCGACTGGTCGAAACTTGCGTTCACTATGGACGAGAACTGCTCCAACGCCGTGCTCGAAGCCTTTGTCAGATATTACGATAAGGGTTTGATATACAGAGGAGACCGCCTCATCAACTGGTGTCCGCATTGCCATACCGCTTTAAGCGACGCTGAAGTCGAGTATGAGGAACAACAGTCGAATCTTTGGTATTACAGATATCCGATAGTGGGCGAGGACGACGCCATAGTCATAGCGACGACGCGTCCCGAGACGATGCTCGGAGACACTGCGGTCGCAGTCAATCCAAAAGACGAAAAGATGTCTAAATATATAGGTAAGCAGGTGCGTCTGCCTCTTACCGACAGAATAATTCCGATTATCGGCGACGACTATTGCGAAATCGGTTTCGGCACGGGTGCGGTAAAAATCACTCCCGCACACGACCCCAACGATTTCGAACTCGGTCTCAGACACGGTCTTCCCGTTATTGCCTGCATAGGCGAGGACGGACTTATGAATGAAAACGCGGGCAAATACAAGGGTATGGACCGTCTTGCCGCGCGCAAGGCAATAGTGGATGATTTGACCGCGCTCGGTCTTATCGTAAAAATCGAGCCGTACGCGCACAACGTCGGCACTTGCTATCGTTGCGGAGAAACAGTCGAGGCGTTGGTGTCGAAGCAGTGGTTTGTAAAGATGCAGCCGCTTGCGGAGCCTGCTATAAAGGCGGTGCGCTCCAAAAAGACGGAGTTCATACCGAAGCGTTTTGAAAAGACCTATTTCAACTGGATGGAAAACATCAAGGACTGGTGTATCTCGCGCCAACTTTGGTGGGGACACAGAATACCCGCATATTACTGCGATTGCGGGGAAACAATCGTGTCCAAAACTCATTTGGACGTCTGCCCGAAATGCGGCGGAAAACTTCGTCAGGACGAGGACGTGCTCGACACTTGGTTCAGTTCCGCGCTGTGGCCGTTCAGCACGCTGGGTTATCCGAAAAAGACTAAGGCGTTAAACTATTTTTATCCGACAAGCGTGCTTGTAACCGCATACGATATAATCTTCTTCTGGGTAGCGAGAATGATATTCAGCGGCATAGAGTTTATGGGCGACGTTCCGTTTACCGAAGTGCTGATTCACGGAATAGTGCGCGACGGACAGGGAAGAAAGATGTCTAAGAGCCTCGGAAACGGCATAGACCCGTTGGAGATAATAGACAAATACGGCGCGGACGCGCTCCGTTTCTCGCTTGCTTCGGGCATCGCGCCCGGTTCCGATACTCGCTTTACGGAGAGCAAAGTGGAGAGTTGCCGCAACTTTGTAAATAAATTGTGGAACGCGTCGCGATTCGTAATTATGAATATCAAAGACGGAGACAGCCTCGCTATGCCTTCGCGTCTTAACGGAATGGATAAATGGATACTCACCCGTCTTAACGACGTTGTCAAGGAAGTGACCATTAATCTTAATAAATACGAGATTGGACAGGCGGCGGCAAGGCTCTACGATTTTGTTTGGAGCGAGTTCTGCGACTGGTATATCGAGATGAGCAAGGTTCCGCTTTACAGCGGCGACGAAAAAGAACGCGCGCACGCGGTTGCTATGCTCGCTCACGTTCTTGCGGAGATACTCAAACTTCTGCATCCGTTTATTCCTTTTGTTACGGAGGAGATATATTCAAAATTTGCGCCTAAGGGCGAAATTCTGATGTTGCAGAGTTGGCCCGCATACAATAAACACAGGGTATACAGAAAAGAAGAGGCGAGTTTCGAGGGCTTGCGCGACCTTATAGGCTCGGTGCGCAATATACGCAACGAGATGAACGTGCCGCCGTCAAAAAAGATAAACGCATATCTTATTGCCTCGGACGAGAGATTCTTCCGTATTGCGGAAGGATATCTGCGTAAACTCGCAGGCATAAACGAAATATCTTTCGTGGCGGATAAGAGCGAGGTCAAAGAACGCGTCAGCGTGGTGGTCTCCAAAGACGCGGAAGTGCTGATTCCGCTTGGAGATCTGGTTGATACTCAAAAGGAAATCGAGCGTCTCAGCACCGAGATTGCGCAGACAGAGGCAATAATAGTCAAGACGGAAACGTTGCTTGCAAACGACAGTTTTGTTGCGCGCGCGCCTCAGAAACTTGTTGAAAACGAAAGAGAAAAATTGAAAAACGCAATCGATAAACTCGACAGGCTGAAAGACAAACTGTCCATTTTCCTAAACGAGAACTGACGGAGGCGTTATGATTGTCAAAGACAGTACAAAGAATCTGAATTGTTTTAAAAGCACTTGGAAGTATTTCGCGGATAAGGGTATTTATCTGATTCTTCTTAATATCATTCCGTCGTTGCTTATGCCTTTCGTACTGTCGCCGTCGGTTACGATGTATTATCTGTTCGATATAAAAAACATCGATACGACGAATATAGGCAATCTTTTCCTTCGTATGTGGGATATGCCGTACTCATTCTGGTATATCGGAATTATAGGGCTTTTGCTTTTGATTCCTACGTCCGCTATAACTTTCGGAGTTATTGACAGACATATGCGAGTAGGCGAGTTTACGGTCAGTCCGTCCCGAATAAAGACGCGGCTCAATTACAACGTGCTCACTTCGCTCAAATTCGTTATTGTGGCGTTTATCGCTCTCGAATTTTACAATATTGTGGCAACGTTGCTGTTTTATCTTTGGGCAAACGTGTTCCCGAACACGACGACGGCACTCGTATTTTCCTGCGCGACGCTCGGCGTAATGGAACTGTGTATGATTTTCACTATGTCCTGGTTTATACTTTGGCCGCCGTTTATGTTACATACGGGAATGAAATCGTTTAACGCGCTGAAAACTGCGTGGGGAAATATGTCCGGCAGGCTTTTAAAGACCGCGCTGAGTTTAATCGTCGTGGTTTTGCCGTTGCAAATTATTATGATTGTTATGGCCGCGTTGAATTTAGGCGTGGTGAGCAGAACCGTACTCGATGCGGTTGCATATGCGATTATTATTCCTTACTATCTTACGCTGATGTACAACACGTTCTACGACGTGACGGGGACGGAACGTATGGATATAGAGGCGAAAAAGAACGACATCTGGTCGAAAAAGTGAAAAGTATCCGACTGTCGCGCGCTTGTGCACGTTATGTCGGGATCGCGTGGCGGATGCGGAATCCGCGGATAAGTAAGTAATCGGGCAGGTTGCCCACGGAGATAAAAATGGAATTCAGAAATGCATTGACGATACTGTTTTCAAACATAGGTTACGTCTTTAAAATTATGCTGTGGATAATCATTTCGCTGATTATTACGGCGGCAATAGGCGCGGCGATACTCATTCCGTTGTGGAAAGTGTTTGCGGCAACTACCGACGTTTCGGTGCTGGTAAGCGACTTGTACAATACGCTTACGTCTGTTTGGAACGGTCAAGTCAATCTTCGCGTGGCTATTCACGATATGGTTCCGCAGATTGTTGTAATACTCAGATCTATGTCTTCAAACCCCGGCGCGATGACAGGTTTTGTGTTTACCGTTATATTGCTTTATTCCATATACAGTTTCGTTATGGGGCTGTCGTACTATACCATTGCGGACGTCATCAACAAACTTATGGCGTCGAATTTGAGATTCGGATTTGCGAGCAATATGGCGCTCAATCTTAAAAAATGCTGTAAGTATTCGTTTGCCCGACTTCTTGTAAGTCTGCCCATAGATCTACTTTGCGTCGCGCTCGGACTGATGATTGCGTACGGACTCTTTTCTGTTGTGGGTGTGTTTACGCTGCCTATAATGCTGGTGTTGATTGTGGTGTTCTGTTCTCTGCGTTCGTTGCTGTTCAGCGGATGGCTGCCCAGAACGCTGCATCATCCCGAAGAGCGTATTTTTACGAGTTTTTCAAGGGCGTTCACATTTGTCAAATCTAATCTCGGGGGACTGTTCAAGGCGTATTTCGTCACGTTCAGTTGCGTATACTTGATAGGGACGGTGTGCGCCGCGCCTACTTGCGGTCTTATTTTACTTGTACTGCCGTCGATTTACTACTTCCTGCTCAGAGCGGTGGAACTGATAGGCTATTATAAGACAAAAGGTTACAGTTTTTACGTTGACAGTTCTACCGTCATCAATACCGTGGAATACGGATTCCGCGCCGACAATCAGGAATGCGTAAAGTGTGAAGATTCCGACTGCGAGAATTGCGGTAAGCAGGACGGATGCGTAAATAGAGAACGCAGAACCGCGGATATTGCAATCAATGCGATGAACGACGGCACCCGAGATGCGGACGGGAATGAAAGTATTCCGCAACAGATTGAAACCCCGCAGAACGGCGACGTCTGCGAATCGGAGGAAGAAGTATGAAATTCAGAATGGGATTCGGAATAGTCAAAACGGCAATCATAGCCGTTGTAATAGCGGGAGTTCTGGCTGTAATAGGTCTTGATATAGCAATCCTTGCAGGCGCGAAAGGAGTTTATGCCCAGTCGCCTGCGATACCCGCGGTGTCGCTTGTCGCAGGAGTGCTTATAGGCGTTGCCTGTTTCTTGATACTGTTTAACAGTTTTTATAAGTTTAAAGAGCAGGGATTTATCATTATGGTCGGATTCTTTGCCGATAAGATTGCCTATGACGACGTCCTGATGCTCAAACAGAATATCGATACGAACGAACTGTTTGCAGTCGTCAAAAATACGTCGGAATCGAATCCTCCCGTAGGGCTCAAAATAAATATTCCGACTGCTAAGACGGATGAGTTTATAAAGGAACTCAGAAACCATATCCCGAGCGTGACGGTCGATTTGTACTCTCAACCGAAAAAGAAGAAAAAAGACAAATAAGCAATAGACGAAACGGAGTCGACTTGCATATTTGTATAGACGGCTCCGTTTTTTTAACTTGTAACATAGAGGGATGCGGATAGGTTCCCGTTTGCTCCCGTATGGAAAGGGCGAGGTATGATATATGATTAAATTGATCGATAAAGAAGTGTACTATCTGGGAGGTCGGCTCGTAGACAGGTCGGAATTGCAGTTCAGAGGTATAAACTGCAATGAGAATACGATTACGCATTCCATACTGTGCGCTCACAATACTTCTGACAATATTCAGAAACTGGCTGTCAGATTTGACGCTATGGCGTCTCACGATATTACATATGTTGGAATAATACAGTCGGCGCGCGCAAGCGGATTAAAAGAATTCCCTATGCCGTACGTGCTTACCAATTGTCATAATTCGCTTTGTGCTGTCGGAGGTACCATAAACGAGGATGACCACGTCTTCGGGCTTGCCGCCGCAAAGAAGTACGGCGGAATTTACGTGCCTGCAAATGTAGCCGTTATCCACAGTTATATGCGCGAGAAATTCGCCGGATGCGGAAAGATGATACTGGGGAGCGACAGCCATACAAGATACGGCGCGCTCGGCACGCTCGCGGTAGGCGAAGGCGGTCCGGAACTTGTCAAACAGTTGCTCGGACGTACTTACGATATAGATTATCCGCGCGTGATAGCGGTCAGACTGAGCGGGAAAATCAGAAAAGGAGTTGGTCCGCAGGACGTTGCGCTCGCGCTTATAGGCAAGACGTTTGAGAGCGGATTCGTAAAGAATGCCGTTCTGGAATTCGTCGGCGACGCAATAGAGGATTTGTCCGTAGAGTTCCGCAACGGAATAGACGTAATGACAACTGAAAGCGCGTGTCTCAGTTCGGTATGGCGTACGGATTCGAAGATAAAAGAATATCTGAGTATATTCGGAAGAGGGGAAGAGTATAAGACTCTCCAACCGCAGGACGGCGCGCGTTATGACGGCGCAATCGAGATAAATCTTTCGGAAGTCGAACCGATGATTGCGCTTCCGTTCCACCCGTCGAACGTGTATAAACTTGCAGACGTAATAGAAAATCCTTATGAAATCCTCTCCGAAGCGGAAAAGAAAGGAAACGCGCTTCTCGGTTTGCAGGAGGGGACTTTCCGCTTGACGGACAAGATAAAAGACGGAAAGATTATAGTTTCGCAAGGTGTTGTCGCAGGTTGCGCGGGCGGCACGTACGACAATCTTATGTGCGTCGCCGGCATACTTAAAGGCAGAAGCACGGGTAACGGCGAGTTTTCGCTTAGCGTGTATCCCGCGTCGCAGTCGGCAAACGTCGCGATAGTAAGAAACGGAGCGGCTTCGGATATGATTGAAGCGGGCGCAATTCTGAAACCCTGTTTTTGCGGACCTTGCTTCGGTGCGGGCGACGTGCCCTGCAACAACGGTTTGAGTATAAGACATACGACCAGAAATTTCGAAAGGAGAGAGGGTTCTAAGCCTGCCGACGGTCAGATAGCGTCCGTGGCGTTGATGGACGCGCGTTCGATAGCGGCTACCGCCGCAAACGGAGGAGTGCTTGTCAGCGCGCTCGGCTATGATTTCGATGATAACTTGCCACCGTTCGAGTATGTTCCGTCCGTTTATGATAATCGTGTATACAACGGGTTTGGTAAAGCGGATAGTTCCGTTGAACTCGTGTACGGTCCGAATATAACCGATATCCCGACGATTCAGCCGCTTAAAAGAAATCTCGCGCTGAAAGTTTGCAGTGTAATAAACGACAGCGTGACCACTACGGACGAACTTATTCCGTCGGGTGAAACGTCTTCGTACAGGAGCAATCCTTTGAGACTTGCGGAGTTTACGCTATCCAGAAAAGATTCCGCATATGTGTCAGAAAGCAAGGCGGTGCGCGACGGAGATAATTCAGACGTTTTCGCCGCCGCGGAACTCATCGGCATAGAATATGCTCAAACCACAGTTGGCAGTTGTATATTTGCAGTGAAACCCGGTGACGGTTCTGCGAGGGAGCAAGCGGCAAGTTGTCAGAGATTCCTCGGAGGAAGCGCGAATATAGCGCGTGAATATGCTACGAAACGCTACCGCTCAAATCTGATAAACTGGGGTATGCTTCCGCTTATCGACACAAATACGGAGTATGAACGCGGAGATATTGTCATCATCAGGAACGTGGCTGAAAAAATTCTCGGGAACGGTCAGAGTTTTGAGGCAACTTTGATACGTAACGGAGAGCGGAAAGAAATAAGTCTTTGCATAGGTTCGTTGACGGACGTTGAAAAGCAAATTCTGCTTGACGGATGCCTTATCAACTATTACAAGCGAGGATAGTTTCACCACGGACGTATTCTCGGCATATTTTGATTGCGTGCGCGGATATGTTATCCGCAAATCAAAACTGTGTTCGAGGTGCGTTATCAAACTTGCAGTATACGTAGATTTAGACGTAATCAAAAAGAATATCTTGCGCATAAAGACCGACGTAGGCGTAAAAGTTATGCTAATGGTCAAAGCCGACGCTTACGGACACGGACTGTGCAAAGTGGCTCGCGCGGTCGAAGATACGGTCGACGCTTTCGGCGTTGCGACGCTCGAAGAGGGTATCGCGCTGAGAAAAAGCGGAATAAAGAAAGAGATACTCGTCCTTGCGTGCGCGCCGTACGAGATCGTCGACCTTGTGGAAAACGGACTGTCTTTCGGACTTGCAAATTTTGTTATGCTGTCCGATTTGGAAAGCCTGATATCAGCGCGCAGGATAGATGCGAAAGAAGTTAAGATACATATAGCCGTAGACAGCGGAATGCATAGACTCGGGTTTTCGGAGAGCGAAGTGGACCGATTGACGGAAAGGATGAAAGGCATAGGACTTGCGCCTCGGGGAGTGTATTCGCATTTAAGAGTTCGTTCCTATGCTCAGATTCGCGCGTTCGAAAGAGTTTGCGACAAAATAGCCGAAGTCTATCCGTCTGCCGTACGGCATATAGCGTCAAGCCACTCCTGCGCAGTCAGGCGAATGCGCTACGATATGGTTAGGCTCGGGATTGCGGCATATAAGGGCGCAATGACGGTTGAGAGCGAGGTTATCGCGGCTCGACAAGTTCAAAAAGGCGAATTTATAAGTTACGGAAATTATAAGGCGAAGCAGGCTTTGAATACTGCTGTGGTATTCGGAGGTTATGCGGACGGAGCGAATAGGGAAAGACCTTCCGCGGTTTATATACGCGGTCGGGAATGCAGGGTTCTCGGCAGAGTATGTATGGATATGTGCATAGTGGATTGCGGGGATTTTCTGCCCGAAATCGGCGAAAAGGCGATACTGACTTCACCCGAGACGTTTTCGGATACCGCCTCGCAGCGCGGAAGTATCGAATACACGGTTATGACCTGTTGGAGAGGCAGGATAGAAAGGATATACGTAAATGACAAAGGCGGAAGCGAGAAAAACGGCAAAAACTGCGGTTCTGAAAATGAGCGCGGAAGAAAAAGAGTGGGCGAGCGGCGCGATATGCGACGCTATGAGCGGACTTAAAGAGTTTACGCGCGCGCATAGCGTGTTCGTCTTTCTCGGCACCGATACCGAACCTGATACGGAGGGTATAGTCGGTCTCGCGCTTATGATGGAAAGAACGGTTGCCGTACCCAGAGTTAGCGGCAGAGATATGAATGCGGTGGCAATTTCGCCGTATACTAATTTCAAAGTGAACAAGTGGGGAATTTTAGAACCTGTCGGCGGGCGCAAGATAGACGAAATTGACATTGCAGTGGTTCCGCTGGTCGCATTCGACGGTTTGAACAGAGTCGGGCACGGCGGCGGTTATTACGACAGATTTTTATCCGAACATAACTGTATAAAAATAGGCGTCGCTTTCGACTGTCAGGGCATAGCGGATTTGCAGGCGGAAGATTTCGACGTTCCGCTGGATATACTGGTTACCGAAAAGCGGATTATAACACGTGAAGGAGAGCGGATAAACGAGTACGGAGGATAGGTATGAGAATAGTTGCAGGGAAATACAGGGGAAGGAGAATACTTTCTCCCAAAGGCGAAGACGTCCGTCCCACGACGTCGCGCATCAAAGAGACGCTGTTTAATATTTTACAGCGCGACGTGCCCGCCGCAAAAGTGCTCGATTTGTTTGCCGGAAGCGGCTCGCTCGGCATAGAGTGTCTGTCGCGGGGCGCGGCGCACGTGACGTTTGTGGATAAAAACAGGGAGAGCGTGGCTCTCATCAGGGAGAATCTTAAAGGTATGGACGGCGAGTATACCGTCATAAACACCGACTTTATGTCTGCGCTGAACGGGGCGGCTTACAACGGCATAAAATACGATATTGTGTTTCTTGATCCGCCTTATGCAAGCAATATGGCGGAACTCGCAATAGATTTTATTATCCGCAACGGTTTACTTGACGAATACGGAATAATAGTATTCGAGCACGGCTCCGAAAAAACGTACACGCTTGCGGACAAGCGGTATAAACAGCGCACAAAGAAAATGGGAAGCGTCACTGCGGAATTTATTTCAAGACGCCGCCTAGCGCTGATGGCCGGAAGTTTCGACCCTATAACAAAAGGACACGAAGCAGTTCTGGACGAGGCACTTGCGCGCTTTGACGAGGTTGTCGTTGCTTGTCTTGTGAATCCCGATAAATCCTATACTTTCACGTCGGAACAGCGGCTTGCGCTTGTACAGGCGGTGTGTAGCCTGAAAAAGGGCGCAACTGCGCTTTATTCCGAAAAATATGCCGTGGAAGTCGCCGAAGAATGCGGTGCGAGCGCGCTGATTAGGGGTATAAGAAGCGAGAACGACAGAGAATACGAAGAGGATATGGCAAAGTTTAATCGCGAACAAGGGTTCGATACCGTATTTATCACTCCTGAAATCTATGGAGATATAAGTTCGACAGAAGTAAAAATCCAACTTGCGGACGGAAATTATTCGGGTGTGCCCGCCGCCGCAGTTCCGCTGTTACAGTCGCAGGAGTATAGACTGAGACTTAAATAGGCCGATTTGCAAAATCTTGCGAGGATATGTAGATTTGCGATATTTCAAAATTCTCTTGAAATGCGCGCAAAAATGAAATATACTGTTTACAGTACCAAGGAGAACGGTTATGGAAACAATTGAAATGCTCATCAATGAGTTGGAAAGCGAAATTCTGAAAGCAAAACGGGCAGCGTTCAGCAATACGGACGTCGTTGTGAATAAGACGACCGTTTTGGATATGCTGTCACGTATACGCGCAAGTTATCCGTTGGCTTTGAAAGAGGCTGCGCAAATAAGAAAAGAACGTGACGAAATTATGGAAAAAGCGGAAGCGTATGCCAACGAAACTATGGACAAGGCGGAAGAACAGGCGCGTCAGATGATTTCTCAGAATGAAATCATTCGCCGTGCGCAGGAATCCGCGCAGGAAATTCAAAACGAAGCGGCCGGGCATTATCAAAAAATGGATTACGATGCGCGCGTGCTCGCTTTCGATTTGCTTAATGACGTCGAAAAGTCAATACGCGGTGCGCTTACGCAGATTAACGACCGTAAGAATAAACTTATAAACGACTAAAATTTTCAGCACATATAAGTTCTTATTGCGACGGATAGCAACTGTAAAAAATGACACAAATCTTGCAGTTCGTTTTTGTCCTTACCGCAACTCAGAAGTTGCGCCGTGAGTATTGCAACCATATTGCAATCCATAGGGCGCAATTTTTCAATTTCCGAAGCGATTCCGTTTGCTATTTCTTTACAGTTGTTGTGATTGCTCATACCCTAAAATATGCCGCTTTGAATGCTGTTGACATAGTTAATGACGCGTTGAGAAAAATTTTTATGCAATTTGATTTTGTGAGTTGTTTTTTCTTGACAATTAAAAGCAGAAATCATATAATAACAATGCTGTTTATGCGGTTATGGCGGAACTGGCAGACGCGTACGTTTGAGGGGCGTATGTCTACGACATCCGGGTTCAAGTCCCGGTGACCGCACCAAAACACCGAGCATCGCTCGGTGTTTTTTGCTTGTATGGACTTGAACCTGTTCATTGCAATGCAATGAACACAAGACGTTGTCTTGTTGGATGACGACATCCGCTGCATGCTGCGGCGCAAAGAGTAAACTCGCGCCTCGCTG
>CAJTQT010000008.1 GCA_910578325.1 uncultured Christensenella sp. | reverse complement strand
GCTTCGCAAACCGCGTAGCCTCGGTAACCCGAAGGAAGGGGGCAATCTAAATAAATACTTGAAGCCCGAAGGGAAAGAGGGGGCAATTTTATTAAAGTTTCAAACGCTCACCCTTAGTTTTCGACTTATTTAATTTTCGCGCACTGCATCCAATTAATCGCGGCTTTATAAATTTCTGATTCTATTCGCCATTTCGTGTATTGCATTTATGAAAATTAGTCTTGTAACCGACTGAACAAATATGCTATAATTCAGATAATAAATGAGGGCGGTATGGTTATGCGAAAGAAGTTGATTATTACGATCAGCGTTATTCTGGCGGTTATAGTTGTAGCCGTTTGCGTGACGGTGCCTACGTTGTATATGTACGGAATGCTTGCGGATATACATAAATTCACTAATCCCGAAGAGGGGCAGATACGCGTGGCTTGCGTAGGCGATAGCCTGACGTACGGGCACGGCGTTGAAAACTGGCCGAAAAACAACTATCCCACGCAACTCGGGAATATGCTCGGCGATGAATACTGCGTGAATAACTACGGATATTCCGGACGCACCGCGTCCAAATCCTGCAACCGCTCGTATACGTCCGAAAAACTTTATAAACAGAGTCTTGAATTCGCGCCTGATATAGTGATAATTATGCTGGGCTCGAATGATACCAAATCCGACGTCTGGAAAGGTAAGGATTCTTACGTTGCGGATTATACGGAAATAATCGAGAGTTATCTTGCCCTCGAAAGCGTCAAATCCGTTTATATTATGTCGCCCACTCCCGTATGGATGAAGCACGGGCGTGCACCTTACGGCATAAATATCGAGTTGGTGGCAACCGTCATTCACGACGTCGCCAAAGAACTTTCCATTCAACTGGGCTTGAATTATATAGATTTATACGAAGTGTTTGCCGATAAGGGGAATATGTTCTCGGACGGCGCGCATCCGAATGCCGAAGGCGCAAGCCTGATTGCAAAGACCGTGTATGAAAAAATGCAAAGTGTAAAAAACTTAGAGGTGTTCGACGAAGACGGGACGATGTGTCATCCTTTCTTATAATATATAATTATATAGGTAGAATATATCAATAAATATACAAGATTTTGTGTGCGCCGAATGCAATAGGCACAAACGAAAATTTATTTGTGAATTTATACAATTTTTATCTTATTTTTTGTTGACAGGTGTTGAATTAAAATGGTATATTAGGTGAGCGTGTCAAAGGACACGTATATTCCGTTGCGCCGCAACGGCAAAAAAATAAAAAGACACACACGGCTAAGTGTTATTATTTTTAGGAGGCTATATAATGGCTGGGCAGAAAATAAGAATTAAACTCAAAGCGTACGACCACAACCTTATCGATCTTTCCGCAGAGAAAATCGTAGAGACAGTGAAGAAGACCGGCACAAAGGTATCCGGTCCCATTCCGCTCCCCACGGATAAGGAAATCGTCACAATCTTGCGCGCTACGCACAAGTATAAGGACAGCAGAGAGCAATTCGAAATGAGAACACACAAGCGTTTGATAGATATCTACAACCCGACCAGCAAGACGGTGGATTCGCTGATGAAGTTGGATTTGCCGGCGGGCGTGGATATTTCAATCAAACTCTGATTGTTATAAGTAGGAAAAATATTTTAGGAGGATGAACTTTACGATTATGGATAAAGCAATCATCGGAAAAAAAGTCGGTATGAGCCAGATTTTCACCCAGGAGGGTAAGGTCATTCCGGTCACGGTAGTAGAGGCAGGTCCCTGCCCCGTGGTGCAGATTAAGACCAAAGAAAACGACGGCTACGAGGCGGTTCAGGTTGGATTCGGTACGGTTAAAGAAACCAGAGTCAACAAACCCGAAACTGGACATTTCAAAAAAGCGGGCGTCACCGTTAAGAAATATCTCAGAGAACTCCGCCTTGCAAACAGTGCAAGTTATCAACTCGGACAGGAAATCAAATGCGATATCTTTGCCGAGGGCGATAAAGTCGACGTGACGGGCACTTCTAAGGGCCATGGATATTCGGGCGTCGTGCAGAGATGGAACAACCACATCGGTCCCAAAGCGCACGGTTCCGGATACCACAGAGGAGTCGGTTCTATGGGCGCGTGCTCTTCTCCGTCGAGAGTCTTCAAGAACAAGCATATGGCAGGTCAATGGGGTCACGAGCGCGTGACTGTGCAGAACCTGACCGTCGTGCGTGTGGACGCGGCAAGAAACTTGCTGTTGGTCAAGGGCGCGATTCCCGGTCCTAAGGGCGGGCTGGTCGTTGTCAAAGAGTCCGTTAAGGGCTGAGCGGAGGTGGAATTATGAAATTCAACGTGGTAGATTTGACCGGTAAGAAGGTCGGAAACGTAGAAGTGAGCGATTCTGTCTTTGCGTGCGACTACAATGAAGCGCTCGTGCATCAGGTAGTAGTTTCGCAACTCGCAAACAAGCGTCAGGGCACGATGAGCGCGCTGACCAGAACCGAAGTGCGCGGAGGCGGCGCAAAACCCTATCGTCAGAAAGGTACGGGCCGTGCGCGTCAAGGTTCTATCGTTGCTCCGCAGTATGTCGGCGGCGGCGTGGTGTTCGCGAAAAAACCCAGAGATTTCTCACAGAAAATCAATAAGAATATGAAAAAGGCGGCTTTCTGCTCGGCACTTTCCGAGAAAGTACGTCAGAACGAAGTCGTGGTTATAGACAAATTCGCACTCGCGGAAGTCAAGACTAAGCACGTTGCAAACGCAGTTGACGCGCTTGCGCTCAAAGGCAGAGTTATGTTCGTGCTCGGCGGCTATGACCAGGACGCACTGCGCGCAAGCAACAACATTCCTAATGTCGGAGTTTGCGAAGCGAGAACGCTCAACGTGTACGATATCGTTTCAACGAAGAATATCGTTTTAACTGTTGACGCGATCAAGCAGATTGAGGAGGCAGCACAGCAATGACAGCGTACGATATCATTATAGAGCCGATTCTTTCGGAGAAGAGTTACGACGGAATCTCCGATAAGAAATACACGTTCAAGGTTGCAAAAAACGCGACCAAATCGCAAATCAAAGTTGCGGTTGAGCAGATTTTCGGTGTTAAAGTCGCAAAAGTCAACACCTCAAACTACGACGGCAAGTTGAAGAGAATGGGCAGAAACGAGGGCAGACGTCCCGCTTTCAAAAAAGCCTTTGTAACTTTGACCGCCGAAAGCAAAGCAATCGAATTCTTCGAGAGCCTCGCATAAGGAAAGGAGAGTAAATTATGGCTATTAAGAAATATAAACCGACTTCTCCTGCCCGCCGTTTTATGACGGTATCCGCCTATGAGGAAATCACTTCCACCACTCCCGAGCGTTCGCTTCTGGTGTCGCTCAACAAGACGGGCGGAAGAAACTCGATGGGCAGAATCACCGTTCGTCACATCGGCGGCGGCAACAGAAACAAATACCGTATCATCGACTATAAGCGTAACAAAGACGGCATTCCCGCCAAAGTTGCGACAATAGAATACGATCCTAACCGTTCGGCGAATATCGCGCTTCTGCACTATGCGGACGGCGAAAAGAGATATATCCTCGCTCCTTTGGGACTCAACGTCGGAGACGTGCTTGAAAGCGGCGTGGACGCGGACATCAAAGTCGGCAACGCGCTTCCCCTTTCGGCAATCCCCGTAGGTACGATGATTCATAACATTGAAATGCAGCCCGGCAACGGCGGCGTTATCGCAAGAGCGGCAGGCAATGCTGCGCAACTTATGGCAAAAGAAGGCAAGTACGCTATCGTGCGTATGCCCAGCGGCGAGATGAGATATATACTCATCGGATGCAGAGCGACAGTCGGTCAGGTGGGCAACATCGACCACGAAATCATCCGCGTCGGTAAAGCCGGTAAGACGCGCCATATGGGCGTTCGTCCTACCGTCCGCGGCGTCGTAATGAACCCGAACGACCACCCGCACGGCGGTGGCGAAGGCAAGTCGCCTGTCGGTATGCCTTCACCCGTTACGCCCTGGGGCAAACCTGCTTTGGGTTATAAGACGAGAAAGAAGAAAAACGCATCTAATAAGTTTATCATCAAGCGTGTGAACTAATCGGAGGAGAAAATGAGTAGAAGTGTCAAAAAGGGCCCCTATGTTGAAGAGCGCCTTATGAACAGAATCAACGCAATGAACGAATCGGGCAAGCGCGAGTCAGTCAAGACCTGGTCGAGAAGTTCAACGATTTTCCCCGAGATGGTCGGTCACACGATTGCAGTCCACAACGGCAAGCAGCATGTTCCCGTATACGTTACGGAGGATATGGTCGGTTGCAAGTTGGGTGAGTTTGCTCCCACGCGTACTTTCAGAGGCCACGCGGGCGATAAAACTACGGGCGGCAGATAAAGGAGGAATATATGGCTACAAGAAGTAAACAGAAAGCCTTGGAGCGTCAAGCAAAGGCGGATACGAGACCTTGTGCGACTGCCAAATACGTCAGGATTTCTCCTTTCAAAGTGAGAATCGTGCTTGACATCATCAAGGGTAAACCCGTTACCGAGGCGATAGCAATACTCGAAAATACGCCCAAAGCGGCAAGCGAAGTGCTTATCAAGTTGGTCAACAGCGCGGCGGCAAATGCTGAAAACAATCAGAATCTTGCAAGAAACGATTTGTTTGTCGCAGAATGCTATGCAAATGAAGGTCCTACCTTGAAGCGCATTCAGGCAGTTTCTAAGGGCAGAGCGTACCGCATCAATAAGAGAACGAGCCACATCACCGTGGTGCTCGACTCCGTCAAGGCATAAGGAGGTATCACAATGGGACAGAAAGTTGATCCGAACGGACTCAGAACCGGTATTATCAAACCTTGGAACTCAACGTGGTATGCCGACAAAGCGCACTTCGCAGATAACATTGTCGAAGACAACAAAGTGCGTAAGTTCATCAAGAAGAAATACTATGAAAACGCGATTTCCAAAATCGTCATCGAGAGAGCGGCAGACAAATTCGTAGTTGCGATTTACACGTCTCGTCCCGCAACTCTCATAGGCAAAGCGGGCGCGGGCGTTGAACAAATCAAGAAAGAAGTTGAAAAACTGCTTGGCAACACCGAGAAAAAGGTGAGCATCAACATTATGGAAGTCAAGCAGCCCGACGCGGACGCGCAACTTGTTGCGGAAAACATCGCAAAACAACTCGAAGGCAGGGCGTCCTTCCGCCGCACTATGAAGCAGGCGATGAGCAGAGCGATGAAAGCGGGCGCGAAGGGAATCAAAACGATGGTAAGCGGACGTCTCGACGGCGCGGAAATCGCAAGAAGCGAGCAGTATCGCGAGGGTTCCATTCCTCTTCAGACTCTGCGCGCGAACATCGATTACGGCGTAGCGACGGCTCATACGACTTTCGGAGCCATCGGCGTAAAATGCTGGATATACAAGGGAGAAATCCTCGGCAAAAATCCACTGGAAGGAGGTAATCAATAATGTTAATGCCTAAACGCGTCAAAAGACGCCGTCAAATGCGTGGCAGAATGAAAGGCAAAGCGACAAAAGGCAATATCGTCGCATACGGCGATTTCGGTCTTGTGGCGCAGGAACCCGGCTGGATAACCTCCAACCAGATTGAAGCGGCGCGTGTCGCAATGACGAGATACATCCGCCGCGGCGGAAAGGTTTGGGTGGATATATTCCCCCACAAGCCCGTGACAAAGAAACCTGCCGAAACGCGTATGGGTTCCGGTAAAGGTTCGCCCGAGTACTGGGTAGCGGTTGTAAAACCCGGTCGCGTTATGTTCGAGATAGCAGGAATTGACGAAACAGTAGCAAAAGAGGCGTTGCGTCTTGCCGCAAACAAATTGCCCGTTAAGTGCAAATTCGTAAGAGCGGAAGAGACTCGCGACGTCGAAGGCGGTGAACAATGAAATCAAAACAAGTTTTGGATATGACAGATAAGGAACTGATGGATAAACTCAACGAGTTGAAATCCGCTTTGTTTTTCCTTCGCTTCAAGAATGCCACGAACCAACTGACCAACCCCAAAGAGTTGACGGAAACGAGACGTGACATCGCACGCGTAAAGACCGTCATCCGCCAAAGAGAACTTGCCCGTGCTAAAAAAGCCGAGGCAAAGGGCTAATCGGAGGAGAATATGGAAGAAAGAAATCTCAGAAAAGAAAGAGTGGGTATCGTGGTTAGCGACAAGATGGACAAAACCATCGTCGTTGCAATCAGCGAACGTGTAAAACACCCTCTCTATAAGAAGATTGTCAGCCGCACCAAAAAGTTTAAAGCGCACGACGAGAACAACGCGTGCGGAATAGGCGACAAGGTGCTCATCGCTGAAACTCGTCCGCTTTCGAAGGACAAGTGCTGGCGACTCGTTGAAATAATCGAGAAGGCTAAGTAAGGAGGGACGCTATGATTCAACCATTGAGTTGGCTTAAAGTCGCTGATAACAGCGGAGCCAAAGAAATTATGTGCATCAGAGTCTTGGGCGGTTCTTTCAGAAGAAGCGGAAACATCGGCGACGTCATCGTCGCGTCCGTCAAGTCGGCAATCCCCGGCGGTAAAGTGAAAAAGGGCGACGTCGTAAAGGCGGTCATCGTCCGCACCCAGTTCGGACTTCAACGCGAAGACGGCAGTTATATCAAATTCGACGATAACGCAGCCGTAATCATCGACAATCAAAAGCAACCCCAAGGCACTCGTATCTTCGGGCCTATCGCAAGAGAACTGCGCGAAAAGGACTATATGAAGATAATCTCGCTCGCACCCGAAGTGCTGTAAGAAGGAGGAACGACTGCTATGGCAAATTTGAGTGTTAAAAAAGGCGATAACGTGATGGTTATCAGCGGAAAGGATAAAGGCAAAGTCGGCAAAGTTCTCAAAGTGAACACCGACACCGGAAGAATTTACGTTGAAGGCGTAGGCATTATCGCGAAGAGCAAAAAACCGAGAAACGCACAGGATCAGGGCGGCATCATCAAAAGAGAAGGCACAATCGACGCGTCCAACGTGATGCACGTATGCGCTTCCTGCGGTAACGTCGTCAGAGTTAAGCACGAAATCAAGGAACTGAATGGAAAGAACAAATCCGTCCGCGTATGTCCTAAGTGCGGAGCGTCTCTCGACGAGAAAAAGCCGTCCGCGAAGAAAGCCGCAAAGACCGCGGCAAAAACCGCAGCAAAGAATACGGCGAAGAAAAAGGTAGAAAAGTCCGAAGAAAAAAAGGACTGATAAATCGGAGGTAATATCGTGGCAGACAAAAAAAATCAGGTTGCTAAGGCACCTGCAACCGATAAGAATGCTGGTAATGCTGAAAGATATCGTATGAGAAAGCAGTACGCCGAAGAGGTTGTGCCGGCTCTCATCAAACGCTTTGGCTATACGAACGTGAACGAGGTACCGCGTCTTGAAAAGATAGTCCTCAATATGGGCCTTGGCGACTGCAAAGACAACAGCAAATCCCTGCAACTGGCAGTGGAAGAGTTGAAGATGATTGCAGGTCAAAAACCGGTTATCACGACAGCAAAAAAATCAGTCGCAAACTTTAAGGTCAGAGAGGGTATGAACGTCGGTGCAAAAGTCACGCTTCGCGGAAACAGAATGTACGACTTTTTGGACAAGTTCATCTCGGTCGCACTTCCCCGAGTACGCGACTTCCGCGGAATTTCCGCAAAGTCGTTCGACGGAAGAGGAAACTATGCCGTAGGCGTCAAGGAGCAACTTATCTTCCCCGAAATCGATTACAGTAAAGTCGAGAAGGTTCGCGGATTCGATATTTGCATCGTGACAACGGCTAAGACGGATGAAGAGGCACGCGAGTTGCTTAAACTGCTCGGAATGCCCTTCGCGAAGTAAGGAGTTGTAGATTATGGCCAAAACAGCAATGAAAATAAAGCAACAAAGACCTCAGAAATACTCCACGCGCGAATACACGCGTTGCCGTATCTGCGGTCGTCCGCACGCCGTTCTTAAAAAGTACGGCATTTGCAGAGTTTGTTTCCGCAATCTCGCCTATAAGGGAGAAATCCCCGGCGTGAAAAAAGCAAGTTGGTAAGAGGAGGCTAAAAAAATGACTGATCCAATCGCAGATATGCTCACCAGAATCAGAAACGCCTTGACTGCCAAACACGAAACCGTCGAGGTTCCGGCAAGCAAAATCAAGGTCGCAATAGCGGATATACTGGTAAAAGAAGGTTATATTAAAGGCTATGAAATCGTCGAGGGCGAAGTCCAGAATACGATTCTCATCACATTGAAATATGCACCTAATAAGAATCAAAAAGTAGTTACGGGACTCAAAAGAGTTTCCACCCCCGGCTTGCGCGTTTATGCTGGCGTAGACAATCTTCCGAAAGTTCTGGGAGGAATGGGTATTGCTATTCTTTCCACGTCTAAGGGAATTCTCACCGACAAGGAAGCCAAAGCCCAACACATCGGCGGCGAAGTGCTTGCCTACATCTGGTAAGGAGGTCGTTATGTCAAGAATAGGCAGAGCCCCCATCGCACTTCCGGCAGGGGTTACATTTGAAAACAAAGACAACGTCGTTACCGTAAGCGGTCCTCTCGGAACGCTGACTCAGAAAGTCGACAAGTCCATAGACGTCGTTCTCGAAGACGGACACATTCTGTGCAAACGTCATTCCGACGACAAGGATCATCGCGCTTTGCACGGACTTTACCGCGCGCTCATCAACAATATGGTTGTGGGCGTCACGAAGGGATTTGAGAAATCCCTTATCGTCAGCGGCGTCGGTTATAAGGTAACGCTCAGCGGCAACAACAAACTTACGCTCAATATCGGATTCTCGCACACTATCGAAGTAGTTGCGCCCGAGGGTATCACGTTTGCGCAGCCTCAGCCTCTTGAAATTGTAGTCAAAGGCATCGACCGTCAACTCGTTGGTCAGCAAGCCGCGACTATCAAGGCGTTCAAACCCGTAGAGCCGTATCACAACTACGGCATTCACTACAAGGATGAAGTCGTCGTCAAGAAGGTCGGTAAGAGAGCCACGAAGTAAGAGGTGAGAGTATGATAAGCAAGAAAGATAAGAATCAGGACAGAGTTATCCGTCACGCAAGAGTGAGAAAGAAAGTCAACGGTACTGCCGATAGACCTCGCCTCAACGTGTACAGAAGCACAAACCATATCTATGCTCAGATTATTGACGACGTAAAGGGAACGACTCTCTGCTCGGCGTCCACGCTTTCTAAGGACGTAGCGTCCGAGATTGCAAAGGCGACCAAAACCGAGGCGTCCAAAATCGTCGGCGCGGCTGTTGCCAAAAAAGCACTTGCGCTCGGCATCAAGCAGGTAGTGTTTGACAGAGGCGGTTATCTTTATACCGGCAGAGTTCAGGCATTGGCGGACGGCGCAAGAGAAGCCGGTCTTGAATTTTAAGGAGGAAGTATGGCAGACAATCGTGACAGAAGAAACGATAGAAACAGAGAAGAGAACGATGGCTTGACAAAGAAACTCATTGCCGTAAACCGCGTTACAAAGACGGTTAAGGGCGGCAGAAATATGCGTTTCTCCGCGCTCGTAGTCGTTGGCGACGGCGCAGGCAAGGTCGGTCTCGGAATGGGCAAGGCTGCGGAAGTTCCCGAAGCAATAGAGAAAGCGACGCAAGCGGCGAAGCATAACGTCGAAGCGATGTCCTTAAAAGGCAATACCATTCCTCACGCGACAACAGGTAAATTCGGACGCGGTCAGGTGCTTTTGCTCCCCGCCGAAGAAGGTACCGGCGTTATCGCAGGCGGCGCGGTTCGTATGGTGCTCGAAGTTGCGGGCGTTAAAGATATCAGAACGAAATCACTCGGCTCAAACAATCCTATCAACAGCGCGAAAGCGACTATCGAAGGTTTGCGCAGTCTTCGCAACGCAGAAGAGATTGCTCAACTGCGCGGCGTGGAAGTCGTAGTCGACTAAGGAGGATAATTATGGCTAACAAAACTGAAAAGTCAATCAATATCACCCTCGTGAGAAGTTCCAACGGCGTCCTTAAAAATCAGAAAGCGAATCTTGAAGCGTTGGGCTTGCATAAAATCGGTCAAACAAAGACTTTTGCCGACAATGCCTGCGTAAGAGGCAAGATCGCAAAAGTTTCTCACCTCGTCAAGGTGGAAGAAATCTGAGGAGGAAGAAATCTATGAACATTCAAGACATCAAACCCGCAGAAGGCGCAAAGGTCGCGACTAAAAGAGTCGGACGCGGAATAGGCTCCGGCACCGGCAAAACCTCCACCCGCGGACATAAAGGTCAATGGGCGAGAAGCGGCGGCGGCGTACGTCCGAACTTCGAAGGCGGACAAATGCCGATGACCAGACGTCTTCCGAAAGTCGGTTTCAACAACAAGAGATTTGCCCACGTTTACAACGCGGTGAATATCGAAGTGTTTAACAGATACAATGACGGCGACGTTATAGATATCGCAAAACTCTTAGAAGACGGCATAATCAGAAAGTCTGAGAATTACGGACTCAAAGTTATGGGCAACGGCGAACTTGAAAAGAAAGTTGTCATCAAAGCCAACAAGTTTACCGCGTCTGCAATTCAGAAAATCGAAAAAGCAGGCGGCACAGCAGAGGTGCTCTAATGTTTGAAACGCTCAAAAACGCATTTAAGACGAAAGAGATCAGATTGAAGATTTTCTTCACTATCGCTCTTATCGTCGTCTACCGTATAGGTTGCTATATACCTGTACCTACCCTCAATGCAACGGTCGTTACGCAAGTGTTCGGCGAAGGCGATTTTTTCGGGCTTCTCGGTATGATTACCGGCGGTTCGATGGCGAACGCGACGTTGTTTGCGCTCGGTATATTGCCGTTCATCAACGCGTTCATTATAATGCAGTTGCTTACCCTTGTCATTCCTGCTCTTGAAAGAATGTCCAAAGAGGGCGAAGAAGGCAGAAAAAAGATAACGCAGATAACGAGAATCGTTGCTATAATTCTGGCAATCGTTCAGGCGATAGGTATTGTTGTTACGCTGTACAGCAGCGGCGGTGAAAATAATGCAATCAGAGCGTTGTTCCCCTTTGAGGAAGGAAGCGCGCCGATTTTGACGATGGCTCTTACGATAGTTATTCTGGTAGGCGGCAGCACTATGGTTATGTGGCTGAGCGAGAGAATAACCGAGTACGGCATCGGAAACGGTACGTCAATCATCATTTTCATCGGTATACTTGCGACAGCAGGCACCAGCCTTGCAAAGGCGTTCAAGATGGTCGGACAACAGTGGACGTACATCTGGAACATTATCGGATTTATCCTTGTCGTTATCGCGATACTGTGCTTCATCGTATTTATTGACGGTGCAGAACGCAGAATTGCGGTGCAGTATTCTAAACAGATAAAAGGCAACAAAATGTACGGCGGTCAAACGACGTATATTCCCATCCGCGTGAACGGCAGCGGCGTTATGCCGATAATCTTTGCATCCTCGCTTCTGATGTTCCCGCAGATGATAATACAGTTGTTTTTCAGCACTACACCCGCTGCGGCTTGGTATCAGCAATATATGGGTTCGAATACACCCGTGTATTACGTGTTCCTGGCAATATTGATTTTAGGTTTCTCGTATTTCTATGCGCAGATCCAGTTCAATCCGGAAGACGTATCCAAAAACATACAGCAGTACGGCGGATTTATCCCCGGCATCAGAGCCGGTAAACCGACAAGCGATTTCCTCAAAAAGATAAACAACCGCATTACGCTATTCGGCGCGGTGTTCCTTATGATAATCGCGCTTGTGCCGACGTTCATATTCCTTGCACTGTCGGGAGCATATTCCGGCTATGACCTCGGATTTGCGAACTCTTTCTCGGCAACGGGACTCCTGATTGTCGTGTCGGTCGCGCTCGAACTCAACAAGCAACTCGAATCTCAGATAATGATGAAGCACTACAAGGGCTTCCTCAAATAACAAAATACGGCATAATTTGTCGGAAAGGCAATAATCGGTTTGCGATTCGATTGCCTTTTCGGCTGAAAAGTGCTAAAATTAACGGATATGAAAAACGTAATTTTATTAGGCGCTCCCGGCGCAGGAAAAGGTACGCAAGCGGCGTTGATATGCGAGGAATACGGTGTTCCTCACATCTCGACGGGCGACATTCTCAGACGCAACATCAAAGAGGGTACTCCTCTTGGCATTAAGGCGAAAGAGTATATCGATGCGGGCGCGCTCGTTCCGGACGAAGTCGTTATCGGTCTCGTAGAGGACAGACTTTCGCAGGACGATTGCAAAAACGGATACGTTCTTGATGGATTCCCGCGCACGATTCCGCAGGCGGAAGCCTTAGATAAGGTTGCGAAAATCGATATGGCGATAAATATCGACGTTCCGTTTGAAATGATAGTTTCCAGACTCGGCGGAAGAAGAGTGTGCAAATGCGGCGCAACCTACCACGTTTCCACTCTCGGCGGCGAGACGAAGTGCAAAGCCTGCGGCGACGATCTGTTTATCCGCGACGACGATAAGCCCGAAACGGTGCAGAACAGACTCAGAGTATATCAGGAACAGACTCAGCCGTTGATAGATTTCTACGGAGCGCAAGGTAAAGTTGTCGATATTGCCGCAACAGGTTCTATTGACGAAATATTTGCCGACGTCAAAAAGGTGCTCGGATGATAAAAATCAAGAGCCCTGCCGAAATCGAGTGTATGCGTAAGTCTGGCGAGATTCTCAGAGACTGTCTGCTCTTCTTGGGAGAAAGGGTTAAAGCGGGAGTCTCAACAAAAAGACTTGACGAATTCGCTTACGATTACATAATAAGGCACGGCGCAAAACCGTCATTCCTCGGATACGGAGGATTTCCCGGTACCATATGCGCGTCGGTAGACGAAGTCGTAGTTCACGGATTTCCGTCGGATAAACGACTGGAAGAAGGACAGATATTCAGCCTCGACTGCGGGCTTGTATTCAAGGGCTGGCAGGCGGACGCGGCAAGAACATTTCCCGTCGGTGAAATCAGCGAGGAAAAACAGCGTCTTGTCGATACGACGAGAGAGAGTTTTTTCGAGGCGGTGAAACAGTTTAAAGTCGGAAAAAGGCTGGGCGACATATCAAACGCCGTTCAAACGTACTGTGAATCCCGCGGATACGGCGTGGTAAGAAGTATGGTCGGACACGGAATCGGCAGAGAGATGCACGAAGACCCGCAGGTGCCGAATTTCGGAAAGGCGGGACACGGTCCCAGACTGGAAGTCGGAATGGTGCTGGCAATCGAGCCGATGATAAATATGGGAACCTGGCAGACGGTTGAAAACGGTTGGAGTTGCGTTACGGCGGACAGAAAACCGTCGGCGCATTACGAGAATACCGTCGCACTGACGGAAAATGGCGCGGAGATACTGACGCTGTAAGTTTAGACGAAACAATGGCGCAAGCGCGCGAGGTGCGGATGGAACTTGGTCAGATAGTATATTCGAAAGCGGGACGCGACAGCGGAAAGTATTTTGCGGTAGTCGAGATAGAAAGCGAAGACCGCGTCAAAATTGCCGACGGCAATACGCATCGTATCAAACACGCGAAACTTAAAAACGTCAAACATCTGCAAACGGATGGCGACGTGCTCGCAAAGATTGCGGATAAACTCAAAAACGAACAGCAGGTGTTCGATGCGGAACTGTTCAGCGCACTCCGCTTTTATAACGAAAATAAACAATAAGGAAGGTTCTATGTCAAAGGAAGACGTAATCGAAACCGAAGGCAAAGTGGTTGAAGTCCTGCCAAAGACTCAGTTTAGAGTCATCCTCAACAACGGACACGAGATTCTTGCGTATCTCGGCGGAAAACTGCGTATCAACAACATAAGAATCCTCGAAGGCGACAAGGTGAAAATCGAAATGTCGCCCTACGACCTCACTAAGGGCAGAATTATCTACCGCAATAAGTAAGGTCTAACATAATAAGAAAAAAAAGAACTTATCGGAGGTTCACTATGAAAGTCAGACCCAGCGTTAAACCTATGTGCGACAAATGCAAGGTTATCAAAAGAAACGGCAGAGTTATGGTTATCTGCTCAAAGTATCCCAACCACAAACAACGTCAGGGCTAAGTCTCGGACGGCCTTTAAAGCGTGCTTTAAAGGTCTGAAATCGGCAAAAAGCGTAGGGCGGCTGGTTGCTCCATTCCAAATTTTACGGCAACTACCTATGCGTGGCATATAAAAAACATATTTTTACACTTATCGGAGGTAGAAGATGGCAAGAATCGCCGGCGTGGATCTTCCGCGCGACAAGAGAGTTGAATACGGTTTGACCTATATCTACGGTATCGGTCTTCCGACATCTCAGAAAATCCTGCAAGAAACCGGAATCAGTCCCGACGTAAGAGTCAAGGATCTGACGGAAGAGCAGGTAAGTCTTATTCGTGATTACATTGAAAAAAATCTGCACGTAGAGGGCGACCTCAAACGCGAAGTCGGTCTTAACATCAAGAGATTGATGGAAATCGGCTGCTATCGCGGAGTTCGCCACAGAAAAGGTCTGCCCGTCCGCGGACAGAACACAAAGCAAAACGCCCGTACGAGAAAGGGCCCGAAGCGCGCTGTAAGCCGCAAGAAATAAGGAGGCTCGACAATGGCTGGTATTGCAAGAAAAGCAATTAAGAAGAGAAAAGATATCAAGCGCGTTGAAAAAGGACAGGTACATATCCACGCCTCTTTCAACAATACGATTGTTACCATAACCGATATGAACGGAAACGCGGTATCGTGGTCGTCGGCAGGCAAACTGAAACTGCGCGGCAGCCGTAAATCCACTCCGTTCGCCGCTCAGATGGTGAGCGAGGACGCGGCAAGAATCGCGTACGATCAAGGTATGAGAACCGTCGAAGTTTACGTCAAAGGTCCCGGTCAAGGCAGAGAGTCCGCAATCCGCGCACTCGGAAACGTGGGTATGGAAGTCACGCTCATTCAGGACGTGTCCCCCATTCCTCACAACGGTTGCCGTCCGCCTAAGGCGAGAAGACTGTAAGAGGAGGATAAGAAACTATGGCTAAATATACAGGACCCGATTGCCGTCTTTGCAGACGCGAGGGTTGCAAACTCTATCTCAAAGGAGCAAAGTGCAACAGCGGTAAATGCCCGATTCTGACTAAGTATGCGCCTCCGGGAGACCACGGCAAGGGCAGAAGAAAAGCAAGCGGCTACTCCGTTCAGTTGCGCGAGAAGCAGAAAACCAAACGCTTCTACGGCGTCACCGAAAAACAGTTCAAGATGTACTACGACAAAGCGTCTGAAATGCGCGGCGTAACGGGTGAAAATATGCTCACTCTTATCGAAAGACGTCTTGACAACGTCGTTTACCGCATGGGACTGGGTACGTCCAGAGCAATGGCTCGTCAGATTGTCAACCACGGTCATATTACCGTCAACGGCAAATCGGTGGACATTCCCTCCTATATTGTTAAAGCGGGCGACGTAATCTCTGTCAAAGAGAACAAGAAAGACAGCGCGCTTTGGACGGAAGTTAAGGAGACCAAAAACCTCAGCATCGTCAAGTGGCTTTCATTTGACAACGCTACATTGACGGGTACTGTCGTTTCTCTCCCCGAGAGAGCCGATATCGACCTCGATATTCAAGAACACCTCATCGTCGAGTTGTACTCGAAATAATCTGATTGGAGGATAACGGTTATGATGGAGATAAAAAGTCCAAAGATAACATTTGAGGAGAACGAAAGCAAAAACTACGCCAAATTCGTAGTCGAGCCGTTGGAACGCGGTTTCGGAACGACGATAGGCAACAGTTTGCGCCGTATTCTTCTCTCTGCACTCCCGGGTGCGGCGGCAGTCGGCATCAAGATTGCGGGGGTTGAACACGAGTTCTCCACCATCAAGGGCGTAAAAGAGGAAGTGACCGAAATCATCCTCAACCTCAAAACAGTCAGGTTTAAAGCGGTCAGCAGTTTGGAAAAGGCTGGCAAACAGCAGTGCCGTTTGCACGCTAACAGCGTCGGCACCGTCACGGCAGGCGACATCGACTGCGCCGCGGGTATCGAAGTTATGAATCCCGAGCAGGTCATCTGCACTCTCGACGAGGGCGCGGAAATCGATATGTCGATTTACGTAAAGTGCGGCAGGGGCTACGTTCCCGCCGCGCAGAACAAAGAAGTGCTCGAGCCTATCGGATACATCCCGATCGATTCCATCTACACGCCGGTTATAAAAGCGAATTATGCTGTCGAAAGCACCCGCGTCGAGCAAAGCATCGACTTTGACAAACTCACGCTCGAAGTGACGACGGACGGCACGACTTCCGCAAAGGAAATCACTTCGCTTGCCGCAAAGATTATGAACGACCACGTAAAACTCTTCGTCGACCTCGTTGAGAATATGGCTGAACAAGCGATTCTCGTCGAGCCTCAGGCGGACAGCAAGGTTAAAGTGCTTGAAATGTCCGTTGAAGACCTCGATTTGTCGGTGCGTTCGTACAACTGCTTGAAACGTGCAAACATTCACACCGTAGACGACCTCACAAGACGCAGCGAAGACGATATGCTCAAAGTGAGAAATCTCGGAAAGAAATCTCTTGAAGAAGTAATCAAAAAACTTGAAGACCTCGGCTTGGGCTTGAAGACGCAAGAGGACTAAGGAGGACATTATGCCGAAAAAATTAGGAAAACGCACAGACCAAAGAATGGCTATGCTTAAAAATCAGGTTTCCGAACTGCTGTGGTACGGCGAAATCAGCACGACCGTTGACCGCGCAAAAGCAGTCAGAAGCCTTGCAGAGAAGTATATTACAATTGCAATGAGAGCCTATAAGGACGACGTTAAAGTGACCAAAAACGTCACAAAGACGAATGCAAAGGGCGAAAAAACCCAAAGCAAAGTTGAATTCACCAACGACGGGCCGAAGAAACTCGCCGCCCGCCGCAGGCTTATGGCGGAACTTGTTGACTTGCAGGAAGTCAAGGGCGAGAAAGAATCGAAAGCGGCTTTCAGATCCCGTATTAAGGACACAAAGCATCCTCTTATCGAGAAGATGTTTAAGGAATATGCTCCTAAATACGACAAACGTAAAGAAGAAGTCGGACAGGGCGGAGGTTATACAAGAATCCTCAAGACGGGAAACCGGAGGGGGGATGCGGCGGAGACCTGCATTCTGAAATTGATTTAAAACCGCGCTATTTGCGTTGATACTGCGTCAAAGGCACTTTTGCTCACAGTCGTGTACGGTTTGTACACTGGGCTGTTCGCAAAAGTGCCTTTTCCTTGTCTGAACGCAAATATCACGGTTTTATAAATAGTATGGGGCGGTTTGCAAAAACGTCTCTTTCTCGTCACTCATCTCAATAGCGCGGTTTTATGAAATTTAGTATTTGTGACTTTGCGTTGATACTGTGTCAAAGGCACTTTTGCTCATTGTCACGTACGAATACAGGGGTCCCCACAAAACCTCCGCGTTTTATGGGGTATAATCTTGGGGTCCCCACAAAACCTCCGTGTTTTGTGGGGTATTACGTTAGGCGTTTCGCAAAACGCCTCTTTCGCGCCACTCATCTTAATAGTGCGGTTTTATATTTTTCCTCGTCTTGGCATAAATAATAGCAGGTTGATTTTTATATCAGCCTGAGCGAGTGTATCCACACCGAACACTCAGATAAAGTAAGTTCAGCGCGTGCAGTGGCGCGAAACCAACCGACAGCGGTTACGAAGTTTAGATAACGTCAGCCTGAGCAGGCGTATCCCCAACGAACACCCTGATAGAGAAAGTCCCGCGCGTGCAGTGGTGCGAAACCAACTAACAGCAGTTACGAAGTTTAGATAACGTCAGTTCGAGCGAGAGTATCCACGACGAACACTCTGATAGAGAAAGTCCAGCGCGTGCAGGGCGCGCGCCAAAGTGAGTGCCGAGCGCCAGAGCGCGAAGCCGCGATTGAAAATCGCTGCATAGCGCAGTACAAGCGAACGGACAATGTTGTTTATGTGTCCGTGAGCGAGTGGCATAATCCTGTCCCGCTTTGCGGGAACAGGTGGACGATACTGAATGCGCGAGCGCCGATTGTCTCCCCCGCGAGCGACGGAGAATGAGTGTAGAGAATAAGCGTAATGCCTTACGCGTCCATATAAGAGTGGTGGGAGAAAAGCCCGAAGGGAAAGAGGGGGCAATTTTATTAAAGTTTCAAACGCTCACCCTTGTAGAGGAAGAAGCAACCCTTGATAGAGTGTCAGTGTATCTCTAATTCAGTACCCTCAATCAATTCTTCAAACGTTATGTCGTAAAGACGCAAAATTTTTGCCAACTGAAAAATATTAGGCAAGGTATTGTTTGCTTCCCAGTTCGCTATGTAATTTCTGCTGCTGTTCAGACGTAGAGCAACGTACTCTATCGACATTCCGCACCATTTACGTTCGTTTTTTAGTTTTTCTCCTAAGGTTTTCATATATGCACTATCAATTGTTTTAATCATAAGATATCAATATTATAACACATATCAATTAGATGTCAAATAGAAATCTATACAAAATTTGATATATCATTATGATATCATAATGATATCACGAGTTATAGGTAAAATATGGCGCAATACAAAAATCCACAATATCCATTAAGAATAAGGCAAGAAATAATCGATAAGATGAAATTTATTGCGCACGAGTCAAGTCGTTCTGCAAATAAAGAAATAGAACAAGCGTGTATTGCTTATATAACTCGATATGAGGATAAATTCGGTGAGATTTCCGAAGAAGATCTTGAAAAGTTCTTTGACAAACTTTGTTAAGTTAAAACTTCGCGAATAGCGAAGTTTTTTAGTCAATACTTAGTCAGTGCCCCTCGGCGGCCACAAGTTATTACGTTCGGGGTGGTAGATTGCCCCTAAAATGCGGTCTTTGGCAAAGGGAACGTCTTTACAGATATCTTTGATAAGGTTCTTTATATATTCGCGCTTTGAAACGTGATTCATAGGGCAGGGATTGTGCACTATGGGCAGATTCAGCCGTTCGACGGTGGATTTTATGTCGCATTCCTCGATGTAGATAAAAGGTCGGATGAGCGACACGCCCGATATGTTCATATATGCCGTTGGGGAAAAGCAGGAAAACCTTCCTTCGTACAGAAGTGACATAAGCATTGTTTCGGCTACGTCGTCCGCATTATGACCGAGAGCAAGTTTGCCTCCGCCCAACTCGTTTATCTTGCTGTTGAGCGCACCGCGCCGCATTTTAGCGCATAGCGAGCAGGGATTTGATTCCTTACGGGCGTCGAAGATGATTTCTGCGATGTCCGTCTTTACTATGTGATGGGGAACGTCAAGTGATTCGCAGTTTGCGCTCAACTCTTGCATTTCAAGAGGATCAGAGTCTTTTAGTCCCATATCCACAGTAATCGCTTCGAGGGTAAACCGTTGCGGAGAAAATCTGCGGTAAGCCGCAAGTGCGTTCAGGAGCAGGACGCTGTCCTTTCCGCCGGAAACCCCGACGAAAATCCTGTCGCCGTCCTCAATCATTTTGTAGTCCTGAATGGCGCGCCGCATTGCGCTCAGAATTTTTTGCATTTATTTCTCCGATATCAAATACACTTATTGTACAGACTGATTATACTTAAATGCGCGCGGTATGGCAAGTGTAATAAATCAAATGGTATTGACATAATTTTTTGCGTAATCTATACTGGGTTTTGTCAATACGTTCCGACGCAAGCGTTTCGGAGCGGCAAGGACTGCAAAATGACGGAAATTATAGAGTTTTTCAGAAACACGATAGGCAACGACTATCTGACGTTGTATATCATTTCCATTATCCCCATCATCGAGTTGAGAGGGGCTATTGTCTTTATGACGGGAATGTTCAGCACTGCTCGGGAAATGATCGCGGGGATGTTCTGTTGCGTTGCTGGCTCTACTACTGTCATTCTGCCGCTTATATTGCTTGTACGCCCGATAATCAGACGTATGAAAAGGTCTAAGTGGTTTTCCAAAATAGCGAAAAGCCTCGAATCTTCGCTTGCTGACAGGGCAGAATCGGCGTATTCGGAGGAAAACGAGAAGTTAAAGGCTCAAACCGCAGGCAGTAAGGGCAAACGTAAAAGAAAGCCGCTTTCCACCGATACGAAAAAGTTTTTGGGACTGTTTGCTTTCGTCGCAGTTCCGTTGCCTATGACGGGCGCGTGGACGGGATCCTGTATAGGCAGTTTTTTGGAGTTTCCCGTATGGAAAGCCGCGCTTGCGGTTTTCTTCGGGAATATTGTCGCGGGCGGAATACTTACAACAATAGCGTACTTTATGCCGCAGCAGTATGCGGACCTGTTTATGTACGGATTTGTGATACTGGCGGTTGCGATTGCGGTTACGCTCTATTTTACGCGCGCTAAGAAGGCGGAGAAGCGCAGAAAAGAGGAACTTGCAAAATATAACGATAAAAACGAATACGAACTTGATAAACTGCGCAAAGAGGCAAGCGAGAACGGCGAATTGCTCATTAAGAAAGAGTATATAGATGAAAACGGCGATAAACACATAATTATAGGCAGGGACGAGAGGCGTAATACGCAGGCGATAGGCGACGAAAACGTGATATAACGAGTGATTGAAATTTTTAAATTCTGAAATAGGCAAGTTGCAAACTCATAGATAAAGAGTAGTAAAAGCGCGTAATTCGGATGCAGAACGCGAAAACATCCTTAATCCGAACCGCCCAACGTAACAAGCCCCACAAAACACGGAGGTTTTGCGGGGATCCCTATTTCGTACGTGACGGCGAGGAATAGACGAAAATGTGTCATAATACAAAACAAAAAGCGGGGATTAACTCCTCGCTTTTTGACCTTTTGCGATTGCGCTTATAGCAAAACACGCATTAAACGTTGTTTTTCATATTAAAATGCTTTATGCGATTTTGCGTGCCGCCGTGCATTGCACAAGGCATAACATTCGGCGCAACAATTATGCTTTGTTGTTGCAGCCGAGCACGTTGACTATCTTGTGCTTTACAACCTGTTTAACAGCCTCTCTTGCCGGTCCGAGATACTGTCTGGGATCGAAATGAGAGGGATTGAGCGCAAAGTGTTCGCGTATTGCGCCGGTAACCGCTATGCGCAGGTCGCTGTCGATATTGATTTTGCACACCGCCATTGACGCCGCTTTGCGGAGCATATCTTCGGGCACGCCCTGTGCGCCGGGCATACTGCCGCCGTACTGATTGACGATTTTGACAAGTTCCTGCGGAACGGAGGACGCACCGTGGAGCACGATGGGGAATCCCGGCAAACGTTTGCCGACTTCTTCGAGAATGTCGAAACGCAGTTGAGCCTGTCCTTTGAACTTGTACGCGCCGTGAGAGGTTCCGATTGCGATAGCAAGCGAGTCGACGCCGGTTTTGGAAACGAATTCCTGAACCTGATCGGGATCGGTAAACGCCGCGTCTTTTGCCGAGACATTGACTGCATCTTCGATTCCTGCTAGTTTTCCGAGTTCCGCTTCGACAACGACGCCGTGGTCGTGCGCGTACTCGACAACCTGTCTTGTGATGTTGACGTTTTCTGCGAACGGATGCGCGCTCGCGTCGATCATAACGGATGTGAATCCGCTGTCAACGCAGTCCTTGCACAGTGCAAAACTGTCGCCGTGGTCAAGGTGAAGGCAGATGGGAAGACCGCTTGTTTCCACCGCCGCTTCGACCATTTTGGTGAGGTAGGTGGTGTTTGCGTATTTTCTCGCGCCCGCGGAAACCTGAAGTATAAGGGGCGCCTGTTCCTCGGTTGCCGCTTCAACAATACCTTGAATGATTTCCATATTGTTGACGTTGAACGCGCCGATTGCGTAGCCGCCCGCGTATGCTTTTTTGAACATTTCGGTTGATGTAACTAATGGCATATTATAATAGCCTCCTCAGTTATTTTACCTTGATATTATACAACAGCCGCCGATAAAATGACAACTGTTTGAAAGAGAATTTTAAATCCCGACGGCGAATGCGACGGTTTTCGACAGTTTCCGACAATGTTTCCGAGGCGGAAAAACAATGCGTCCGAGTTTTCGCAATACTTGCAATTCGGCAAAAAAAACTTCGCGAAAAATCAAAATTTGTAGATTTCGCAAAAAATTTTTCTGTTTATCGCATATTCTATTTGCATAATTTTTGTATAAATATTCGTTGAATTATGCGTTTACTAAGCGCGCGGAATATGATAAAATCAAATAAGCAAATTATTTCCGCCGCGGCGGAAAATCCGAGGTGATATTATGATATCAGACATAAGACAGCAAAGGCTTGCGGAGAATCTGGTTGGATATTCCGTAAAAGTCGGAAAGGGCGACAAGGTGTGGATTGACGTTATCGGCGAGAGCGGCGCGCTTCCTGCCTGTATCGTTCGCGAGGTCTACAAGCGCGGCGGAATGCCGTTTGTCAATTATATCGACAAGCGTATGCTTCGCGAGATTCTCAAAGGCGCGAGCGGTGAAATGCTGGATATCTGGGCTAAGCGCGACGTCGCTTTTATGGAACAGATGGATTGCTACATCGGCATTCGCGGCGACGTGAACAACTATGAGTTGAGCGACGTGCCCGAACAGAATATGCGCGAGTATGAACGTCGTTACGCAGAGCCCGTGCACAGCGGAGTACGCGTCCCGAAAACGCGATGGGTTATTCTGAGATATCCCACGACGGGAATGAGCCAACTCGCGGGAATGTCCACGGAAGCGTTTGAAGATTATTATTTCAACGTGTGCTGTCTGGATTATGAAAAAATGGGAAATGCAATGGAACCGCTTGTTAAACTGATGAATTCAACAGATAAAGTGCGGATTGTTGCAAAAGATACCGATTTGACGTTCTCTATTAAGGGTATCGGCGCGGTCAAATGCGCGGGAGGGTGCAATATTCCCGACGGCGAGGTCTATACAGCGCCCGTGAAGGAAAGCGTCAACGGGTATATACACTATAACGTTCCGTCAATAGAGGACGGTTTCCGTTTTGAGGACGTCAGACTTGAATTTAAGGACGGAAAAATCGTGAACGCGACCGCCAACGATTCCGTACGCGCCAACGCGCTTTTCGATACCGACGGCGGCGCGCGGTACGTAGGCGAATTTGCAATCGGCGTAAATCCGTATGTCACCAAAGCGATAGGCGATATTCTTTTCGATGAGAAGATCAGCGGCTCCATTCACTTTACACCCGGTTGCTGTTACGACGACGCGCCCAACGGCAATAAAAGCGCGCTGCACTGGGATCTGGTGCTTTGTCAGACTCCCGAACTCGGCGGCGGCGAAATCTGGTTCGACGGTGTGCTTATAAGAAAAGACGGCAGATTTGTCATAAAAGAACTGGAATGTCTTAATCCGGAAAACCTGAAATAATCGCTGTTTTGATGAAAATAACTGTTTTTGCGGGCGCGAATATCGCGCCCCTTTTAATTTTGCTTTCTCGACATATTATATTATTGACGCGCACGCGCGAGGTTATAGTGATCCGTGAGGCGAAAAACCGAAAGCATTATTGTATAAAATATGCAATTTTTATACATTTGCGAATATCGTTTGATTGTTAACAGTTTATTGACATAGGAAAATGCGGCCGTTTAAAATTTTTTAGAAATTTCTGTAAATAAATTTATGCATTTAAAACTGCGGTTTTTGCATAAATCCTACTGAAAGGTGCATAAATTTGCATTTGTTAAAGGTTTTTTAAGATAGTTTTTTTATAACAAAACAGTTGCTCATAATTTTGATTTGTTGTAAAATACAAATCTGATATAATATCAGCACGTACGCGAGATAAAATATTTATATTTTCACATTATATGTACGAGCGGCGTGCTGTTGCTTTTAAAGTGAAATTCGGAGGCTGAAAATGTCAAAGACGGAAAGAAAACTCGGAGTCGTATCCCTGATACTCATAGCGGTGATGGTATTCACTGCCGTATTCAACGTTGCTTTGGTCGGGGGATTCCCAACGGCGGCGGGCGCGAACGGCTCGGGGTCTTCGGTCGGAACAAACGGATTCGTAAAGTCGGATATGAACTTCGACTCGATTCGCGAGCAATATCTCAATCATGAATTGGTTGAGAAAAACACGGCGTCGTACGACGGCGACCGCTGGATAATCGTTCAACTCGAAGGCGAATCGCTTTACGACAAATACGAGTCCAGCACCCGCTATAACGATTTTGCGGCTTACAGCGCAAGCGCGGAAGGGAAAAAGGCTCAGGCGAATATGATTGCCGCGCACAGCACTTTCCTTTCCAAACTCGACAGACACGGCATCGATTATACTTTCAAATATTCCTACACGTCAGTTACCAACGCGGTCGGCATCAAAGTAGACGCACAGGCGTTTAACGCAATACAGAAGATGAGCGGCGTAGTCGGCGTTTTCTATTCCGAGAGTTATGCGGTTCCGCAGGTTGCGGTGACCAACAACGCCAACGTGTATACTACGGGTATCTACGACTCTTCCGACCTCGACTATAAAGGCGAGGGAATGGTTGTCGCGGTGCTCGATACCGGTCTCGACCATACGCACGAAGCGTTCCAGACGCCTCCCACCTCTCCTAAGTGGGACGAGGCGTACATCGAGAGCGTTGTTGCAAAAGGCAAACTCAACGCAAACGGCGCGGCGGAGGATTTCTATTATTCCTCCAAAGTTCCTTTTGCTTACGACTATGCCGACGACGATTGCAACGTATATCCCTCGTATTCCTCTCACGGCACGCACGTTGCGGGTATTGTCGCGGGCAGTAGCGATTACGTGGTGAACGAAGAGACCGGCGAAAAGTTTATAGGCGTCGCTCCCGAAGCGCAACTTGTGTTCTGCAAGGTGTTCACGGACGACCTCGACAGCGATGCGCTCGGCGGAGCGGATACGCTTGACATTCTCGCCGCGCTTAACGACTGCACTCAACTGGGCGTAGACGTAATAAATATGAGTTTGGGCTCCTCGGCAGGTTTCTCCGACGAGAAAAGCGATGCGTACCTCAACGGCATTTACAACAGAATCAGAGAGGCGGGCATAAGCCTTATCGTGGCTGCGAGCAACGATTATAGTTCGGGCTTCGGCGGCGGCAACGGTACAAACCTTTCTTCAAACCCCGACAGCGGTACTGTCGGCGCACCATCCACTTATCCCTCCGCGCTTTCGGTTGCGTCAATCAACGGACAGAAATCGGCATACGTCAGCACGTGGGACGAAAAGGGCGTGGCATTTATAACTAAATCCAGCGACCAGTACGGCGTCGAATTGGAGTTTATCGAGCAACTTTACGATATAGCGAGCAGATCCAGAGGCAGAGAAGTCGCGCTCGGCGAAACGCTTAAATTCAAGTACGTTCTCATTACGGGCGTCGGCCGTCCTATGAACTATACTTCCACGGTCAAGAAAAAACTTGACCATAACAGTGCGGTAAAGGAAGGTTACGACGGTACTATTGCGCTTGTACAGCGCGGAGACAATACGTTTGCCGAGAAAGTGCAGGCGGCAATGGGTGGCGGCGCGGACGCGTGTATCATTTACAACAATATAGCGGGAACTATCAGAATGTCCCTCGGCGACGTAGAGAATCCCATTCCGACCTGTTCGATTACTATGGACGCGGCGGTTGAATTCGTCGAGCAGGCGAAAGCGAACAACAGCGTCGGGGAACTGCGCGTCAATTCTAATATGGAAGCGGGTCCGTTTATGTCCGACTTTTCGAGTTGGGGTCCTACGCCTTCTCTCGAACTCAAACCCGAAATTACCGCGCACGGCGGCGAGATAACCTCTGCTGTACCCGGCGGTTACGATAAATACAGCGGCACGTCTATGGCGGCACCGAATATGGCGGGTGCGGTTGCGCTTCTGCGCCAGTATTTGCAGAAGTCGAATCCCGACCTTACAGGTCCCGCGCTTAACGCGAGAGTAAATCAGGTGCTTATGAGCACGGCGACTATCGCGAATAACGAAAACGGAAATCCCTATTCTCCCAGAAAACAGGGCGCAGGTCTTGCAGGTATCGCGGACGCGATAAATACCGAAGGCTTTATCACCGTTCTCGACAACGGCGGCAACGTGCGCGATAAGACCAAAATCGAACTCTTCGACGATCCGGATAAAACGGGCGTTTATGAGTTGAATTTCACAATGCACAACTTAACCGATACGATTCAGACATATAAACCCACGGTTTACGTCATGACGGAGACAATGTCTACCGACCTCAAAACCGTTGCGGAAAAAGCGTATATGCTGAACGATATGTGCAGTATCGAGTATTTCACGGGCAAAGACGCAAACAGTCTTTCGTCCCATAACGGCACTGTTGAAGTGCCTGCTAATTCCACTCTTGCAGTGAGAGTAAAGATTACGCTCGGCACACAGGCAAGAGAATATCTTGATAAGAACTTCGAAAACGGTATGTATATCGAAGGATTCGTGTCGATGGTCGCCAACGGAAACACGAAGGTCACGCTCGGCTTGCCCTATCTCGGATTCTACGGAGACTGGACCGACGCGCCTTTGTTCGATTACGACACGTACGAACTTGCCGAAAGCGAGAAAGATACCAACGTTCCTCCGGAAGATAAACTCAAAGCAAGCGCGGCGGAAACCAGAGTTCTGGGTATGTATTTCGACGATCAGTACATTCTGCCGATGGGTTCGTATATCTACACTCAGAACGAGGAAGAAGTGCAGATTTATCCCGAAAGAGAGAAAATCGCACTGTCGATTTACGACCAGCCCAACGCCCGTACCATATACGAACTTTATATGGTTTATGCGGGCTTGCTCAGATGCGCGGCGTATATGGACATCGTCATTACGGACGCGGCGACGGGCGAAGTCGTGTTCGAACAAACTCAGGAGAATATCGGAAAATCCTATGCGGCAGGCGGCGGAAACCGCGGCGCGAGCATAAGGCTGGAAATCAGGCCCGACGAATGGGGGCTGTCCAACAATGCGACTTATAACGTAAGTCTAAAAGGAAGCCTCGATTACCCGATGCCCGAAGATTCCGAATTAAACCGCGATTCTTTCGACTTCCAGTTTACCGTCGACTACGAAGAGCCTCAGATGCTCGGATACAAGATTCGCTATGTTCCTTATACCGAAAACAGAGTGACGAAATACCGTATATGGATGGACGTCGACGTGTACGACAACCAGTATGTCCAGTCG
Source organism: uncultured Christensenella sp. (assembly GCA_910578325.1). GTDB lineage: Bacteria > Bacillota > Clostridia > Christensenellales > CAG-917 > CAG-475. The sequence goes on along the minus strand of CAJTQT010000008.1, from coordinate 28,422 downwards.
GTGTTGCCCTGCTATATTGAAACGAATAAGTCCGGCGAAAACGTGCTTCGTCTGGTGACCGAGTATCCTATCCCCGTATACGGACAGAAAGGAGAGATTTCTACCGTTTCGTTTGATGTGACCGACATTTACGACGATTACGTCAAAACGGGAAAACTTTATTTGCAGGTCGAAGACTACGCTATGAACGCGTTCAACTATCAGATTCTTCCCGGAAGCGATATCGGCGGCACGGATATCAAGGATTATCCCGAATCTGTCGATTTTGCACAGGACGCAAACCTGAAAAAAGTCGGCGAACCCAGTCAGGACGCCAACGGAAATACGTTCAATACGTATGAACTCCAACTCGAACCGTTTACGCTTTATAAACTCAATGCGATAACCACTCCCGCGACTTCGCTTATCCAGACTTTGTCCTGGCGCGGAACCACCACGAGAATAAAAGCGCAGAGCGACGAGATATTCGTGGGACAGAGCGGAAGGGCGGAACTTACGCTTGTAGACGAGTTCGGCAACACGTACGCTAAGGTCAAGGTCACGGTAAGCGGCGCGCCGACTGCGAGTATGCCATCTCCGGAGAGCATAAAACTCAGCGCGGTTCGCAACGGAGACGGTTATGTCGTCTCCCTCGACGGCGATTTGCCTGTGCTCGAACTCAATCCTAATCAGAAAGACGTCAGACTCAACTGGACGATTTCACCGTGGTACTGCGAGGCTCCCCCCGTCAAATGGGAATCCTCCAATGATTCCATAGTACAAGTGGATAATTACGGCAGAATCACCGCGATAAAGAGAGGTACCGCATACGTTTCCGTCACTTCGACGCTGAACGAGCGTATTACAAAGAGCGTAAGAATTGTTGTCGGCGACGAATTTGACGTAAGAAACTACACGCTGTACGAGTACTACGGCGGCGGCGAGGTTGTCATACCCAACGACCGCAATATAATGTATCTCGACGAAGATTGCTTCAAAGGCAATACCGAGATAACAAAGGTCACGTTGCCTACGTCGCTTACGGAAATTCCGATAAACGCGTTCAAGGGATGCACAAATCTCACCGAAATCGTCATCCCCGGACAGTGCACGACGATAAGAGAGGCGGCTTTCGACGGATGTGCAAGCCTTCAAAAGGTCACTTTGGGTATGTTTGTCAACGCCGACCGCGAAGAACTCGGCGACGAATACTTCGGCACGATTACACTCGGACGTCACGCGTTCAGAGGCTGTACCGCGCTCACCACGATCGAGAACCAGACGCGTCTCACAACTTTGAATCAAGGCGCGTTCGAGGGTTGTACCTCTCTCAGAGAGATAGATTTGTCCGAAGTCCGCGTTGTCGGTTCGGAAGTATTTAAAGACTGTACAAACCTTTCCGTCGTCAAAACAAGCGCGGCGACACAGATAGGCGAGTATATGTTCGCGGGATGCACCAACCTTACTTCTTTCGAATTCAAGGGACAGAGCATTGCGGCGCACGCGTTTGCGGATTGCTCCAAACTTGCGGACTTTACGATTGTAAATCCCGTTTCCTCGATAGGAGAGGGCGCGTTTACGAATACGGCGTTGACTCAGATCGCGCTTCCCGACGGAGATATCAGACTTGCGGCAAACTCGTTTGCGGATTGCGTTTCACTTGCAAAAGTGACGCTCGGCGCAAATACCAAACTTATAATGGGCAGCCGCTCTCCATTTGTGGGATGCAATGAGTTCTCTCAATATGAACTGAGAGGCGCAAGCAATCATTATTCCGTTAAAGACGGCGCGCTTTACAGCAAGGACGGCAAAGTTATAATTTCCGTTCCGTACGCGAAGACGACTGTGGATATGCAGGGCGTTACCGAAATCGCGGAATCCGCATTTGCGGGAATCAAGTTGGAATCGCTCGACCTGAGCGGTGTAAAGACTGTCGGCGAGTACGCTTTTGCCAACAGCGGTTTGAAGAACGTAGTTTTGCCCGCCGGTTTGACTGAAATCCCCGCGGGACTCTTCGACGGATGCTCCGCGCTTACGTCGGTCACCGCCGCGGATAACTTCGCCGCTTTGAAATCGATAGGAGCAAACGCGTTCAGAGGATGTTCGCAGTTGTGCTCGGTGGCTATGCTCGAGGTGACGTACGTCGGCGCGCACGCGTTTGAAAACAGCGGTATCACTGCCGCTCCGTCTCAAAAGATAACAGAAGTTGGTATAGGCGCGTTTGAAAATTCCGCGTTGGCGGCGATAGACCTCCCCGCGCTTACGTCGATCGGAGCGAGAGCGTTCGCTAATATTACGGAACTGAAGTCGGTGTCCGTAGGTGCAATTACCGAAATGGGGGACAACGTATTCGTCGGTTCGAAGAATATAACGGTTGCGACGTTTGCGGAAGGAACGACGATTATAGGCAGAATGGCGTTCTACTCCGAAGATGTGTCGAACGCTCAGATAGTGATAAATCTGCCGAACACGGTTGAGGAAATAGGCGCGGCAGCGTTCTTTAACCTCAAAAAACTTACAACGATAAACCTTTCGGGCGTAAAATACGTCGATATGCAAGCGTTTGAAAACACGGGACTTGCGGAGGCGGACTTGTCGAATATAATCGAAATCGGAGCGGAAGCGTTTGCATTCAGCGCGCTTACTTCCGTAAATCTCGATAAGGCGGAAATTATCGGAATGAACGCCTTCCGCAAATCGGAATCGCTGGCTTCGGTGACGCTCGGTTCTGCGCGTATAATAGGAGATTACGCCTTTACCGGCACGGCACTCACGACGGTGACGATACCGGAAACGATGAATAGCAGAACGTACGACTATGAATGGGATATCTTAGACCATAAGAACAGAGTCATAGAGAGCAAAACCCGTAAAATAAACGCTTACGGCGCGGGCGCGTTCTCAAACATCAAGAATCTCAAAGAAATCAAAGTTGCCGAAGGCAATGATGTGTTTAAATCCATTGACGGCGTGCTTTATTCGGTTTCGGAAGACGGTCTCGTTCTCGAACAGTATCCGACCGTGAAAGAGGGCGCAAGATATACCGTCGAGAGCAATACGGTTGCAATCGGCAACAGCGCGTTCGACTCCGTCAAACTTCTTTCGAGGGTGGAATTGCCGTACACGGTCAAATCGATAGGCGGTTATGCATTCTTCGAAAGTTCTGTAACCAATTATACGTTTAACAGCGTAAACGCGCCTGTACTGCTCGCGTCCTTCGAAGGCGAACTTTACGAAAACGGAATCACGCAGTTTAACGCAAACTTCGGATACTTCTCGGTTTTCTCCGACGGTTCGTTTGTACAGAGCCCCGACGATTTGGGACTGACAATGACAGTTCCGCTCAACTCCAAAGGCTACGACGCGAAACTGTGGAAAGTGTTCTTCTCTACGATAAACTACACCGAAGAGATTGTGCCCGAGGACATTACGCATAAGGCTATTGAGTCGATAGAAGTTCTCAAAGCGTACGTTGATTCCATTGCGACGATGACTCTTGCGGAAATCAATAAGAAAGGCGGCATCGGAGAGTTGGCGGCAGAAGCGCGCTCGGCTTACAATGCAGTTACGTCCGCAGAACAACTTGCATTTATTACTGATTACGCTACGCTGCTCAAAGTTGAAAAGTCTCTGCGTGACAGAAAAGCCGCGCTTGGCGCGCCCGTATTAGCGGCGGGACTCGAAAGAATTCAGAGACCCGATAAGTCCGTATATATCGAAGGCGAAACTTTCGACGCAAAGGGAATGGTTATAGTAGTTATATACGAAGACGGCTCCAGAGTAGAACTGCCGACCGACAGTTACGTTGTGACCCCCGAAGTGCTTTCGTACGGTATGTATGAGGTGACGGTGACGTATACGGAGAACGGAAAATCCGTCAGCATAAACGTCGAAGTTCAGGTTGAAAGAGATCCGAATGCGGGAACAAATCCCGGCGGTACGGTCAACGGGGGACTGGAAAAAACTACGGTTATTGCGATTGCGGTCTGTGTGCCTGTCGCTGTGCTTATCGTAGCGGGTGTTACAGTGCTCTTACTGCTCAGAAAGAAAAAGACTTCTCCCAAAACAGAAGAAGATAATTCCGATGAAAATAAAAAATCCGAAAACGAAGCCGAAGTTCCGCAAGAGGAAACGGCAACCGAGGAAGTAAGCAAAGAAGAGAATTTGCAGGGCGAATCGGAAGCAATCGCGGAAAAAGAGCAGGAAGCGGCTGAGACAGACGCGGAAGCCAAAGAACCGGATTTTGAAGAAGCGACTGCGGAAATACCGACCGCGGACGACGATTCGGAGAAATAAATATACGCCCCCGCCGTTGACGGGAGGCAATAACGCGAAAAGCGTGCTGCAACGGTCTGTTACAGAGGTGGAACCCGCCTCTGTAAAGGCATTTAAAGAACACAAAACGACACTCTCCGAAGAAGAGGAAGAAAGGTGAGCAAATTGAGGAACAAATCTTTAAAAATCATCGTTTGTCTTATGATTGTGCTGACGATCGGATGTATTCTTGCCGCTTGCGATAAGAATACGTACGTGAAGCCCGATTTTTATGTGACATTCGATTACAACGAAGGCGACCTGACAACTCAACCCGTCAAAGAGCAATATCTCGGCGTTATGAAAAACGGTCTTATCAGCGTAAGACCCGGATATTCGGTGGACAAGTTCCCCGAAGCGTCGATAACAGGCTACTATTTAGAGGGGTGGTATACCGCTAAGACAGACGAAAACGGCGAACCTATTGTGGATGAACGCGGGTTTGTACAACTCGACAAAAAGTGGGACTTCGAAACTCAGAGAGTCAATGAAAACATAACGCTTTACGCAAATCTGCTTAAACAGGCGACTATGTATTTCGTCGACAGAACGACAGGCGAACCTGCGGACACGACGATTATGTCAAAGCCCGGCGAAAGCAGAATGAAACCCTCGACGCAGGGCGCGCCGAAAAAGGCAGGATATACTTTCTTCGGAAAGTATTATCAGGACAAAGACGGCAGCGAAGAGTTTAAATGGCCGTATGTGTTCGGAACAGAAGACATTACCGTGTACGTGGACTTTATCGAGGGCGAAAACTGGAACTTCGTGTATACTGCAGCGGATTTCATCTCGGCGTTCAGTTCAGGCAGCAATATCTATCTGATGAACGACCTCGAATTTACGGAAGATACAGGATACTGGGCGCCCGAAACGTATTTCAACGGCGTTATCAACGGTCGCGGATACACGGTTTCAGGGCTGAGACGCAATCTTGTCGCAAAGCAAAAGGACTTTGAAAACAAGGGCGGAATATTCGGTATTCTTGGCGAAAGCGCGCATATATACGATATAACTTTTGCAGACGTTGAAGTTTCGTATACGGCAGGCGGACGTTCGATTGTAGGCTGGTATGTCGGATTCCTCGCCTGGAAAGCGGAAAAAGGCGCGAAAATCGAAAACGTGACGGTCAACGGAACGCTCACTTACGGCGAGTACAATGGCGGCGTAACGGGCAGCAACTGGATTGCCATTGACGAAACGAACAAAGAAGACGTTGTCAACTGCGATTTCTCGCAGGTCGTGATGAACGTCATAGAGGTTTAAGATATAATTGACTGTATTTGCAGTTTGGTTATTTATAGAATAATGTTCTTTGATCAAAGAACAAAGGAGTGAAGAATGAAAACAACTAAGCGAATTATAGTTTTGCTTGCAGCAGTGCTGATAGTGTGCACTCTGTGCGTCTCGCTTGTCGCCTGCCACCGCAAACTCGACCCTGAAACTCGCCCGTTCTCGATGAGCATATCTCAGCCCGACGGCGTTTTCAACCCGTTCTTCTCAACGTCCGCTTATGACAGTTCTATCATAAGTCTGACGCAGATAGGAATGCTCAATACCGATAAGGACGGTAAGATTGTTTACGGTGAAAACGAGCCTACCGTTACTAAGGACTACAAAGAGACAGAAAATAAAAACGCCAACGGCGTAACCGAATCCACCACTTATGAATTCCTTATCAAAAAAGGCATCAAATGGTCGGACGGCGAACCTCTTACGATAAGCGACGTGCTTTTCAGTATCTACGTTTACCTTGATCCTTCGTATACGGGTTCTGCAACTATTTATTCGACAGATATCATCGGTTTGAAGAATTACAGATTGCAGCAGGAAGGCAACGTCAGCGGCGAGTCGGTTTCGAACTTCGAATCGCAGTTTATGGCCAAAGCGAACCAGCGTATCGCAGACCTCATTACTTATGTCGGAATACACGGTTTTTACTCCGGTCCCATTGCGTCTAAACCAACGGAAGACGACCTCAGTAAAGATTTCGACGAAAATCAGGCTTTGGTTGATATCGCAGTAGTTGCAAGAGAGTTTTTTAAAGAACTCACCAGCGACTGGAATGCTATCAACAAAGACGACTATAAAGACTGGGACGGATTTGACGAAGTTTGGAAGATATTCCTTCTCAACGACGGAGGTATGACGGAGTTGCTTGCCAAAAAACCGGGAAGCAGTTCTTACGACAAAGATGAAAACGGCAACTTCAAAATCGACAGAGAAGCCGCAAATATTGTCTATGACGAAAACATCAAACCCTATCTCGATGCACTCGTGGCCGAGGGCAAACTGGATATGAGCAAGGACGAGAAAGTAGCCGAAGCGATTAAAGACTGCTGTATTTCAATCGTCTTCGATACCTATTTCCCCGAATTCCCCAAAAAGATTCTGAATGACAAATCCGATAAATTCGAATTGACGGATCAGGATAAAGACGATATCTACGACAGTATGTATAAACAACTTGATTCTTCGCTGTTTGAGACTGTGGCTCAGGATTGGGGTACCGCAAGTGTAATTTTTGACCGTTTCAAAGCGGAAGAAAAGAGCAAATTCTTTGCGGACAGCCAGAGAGTTGTTCCCAACGTGGCGGGCATCAAGACGAAAAAAGTCACTTCCTTTAACGGCAAAGATCTTGGAAGCGAGTATGACGTGCTTTCTATAACGATAGACGGCGTCGACCCCAAGGCAAAATATAATTTCTCTTTCCTTGTTTCGCCTATGCATTATTATTCGGGCGAATGGAACGGCAAGGATTATGTCAAAGCCGCTCTGGATGATTTTGCGGCAAACGGACAGAACGGGTTGCAGAGCGAATTCGGCGTAGAATTCGGTAACAGCACGTTTATGAACGAAGTTGTCAACGCAACAAGTAAAATCGGACTTCCCCTCGGCGCAGGTCCCTATATGGCATCGACCGAGAACGGCGGCAGAGCGAATTCCGGAAGCCAGTTCTTTACCAACAATATGGTTTATTACGAGCGCAATCCCTACTTCGAGACGGTAGGCGCAGAACTTTCGAATGCAAAAATCAAAACCGTAAGATATAAGGTTGTCGAATCAGACCAGATAATCAACTCGCTTATCAACGGCGATATCGACTTCGGCGACCCCGGCGCGACCATAGATAACCAGAACGCTATAAACTCGGCGGGATTACCCAGCGTTACGACAATGACCAGCGGTTACGGTTATGTGGGCATCAACCCCAGATTCGTTCCCGACGTAAACGTCCGCAGAGCCATTATCAAGGCTATGGACACGAGCATCATTATCAACAACTACTATCACGAACTCGCTAAGATAATCAAACGTCCGATTTCTATGGCAAGTTGGGCCTATCCGAAGGATTCCAACGATTACGTGTCGGAAAACGGAACGTCCTATGAATACGATAACTTCGGCGACGACATCGAAGATATGGTTTATGACGCAGGATACAGAAAGGGCAGCGACGGCGTGTATCAGAGAACGATTCCCGGCTTCGGCGTTGATAAACTCGATTATAAGTTTACAATTGCCGGCGGAAGCACCGACCACCCCGCATACGATATGTTCTTGCGCGCGCAGACAATACTCAACAAACATGGTTTCAACGTCAAAGTCGTCACTTCTCAAACCGCTCTTACGGATTTGAGCGCAGGTAAACTTGCGGTGTGGGCTGCTGCGTGGTCGAGCACTATCGATCCCGATATGTATCAGACGTATCATATGGAATCTCAGGCAAGTTCGGTTAAAAACTGGGGTTACTCGCAGATCATAGGTAGGAAAGATTCTGCCGCTTGGAGCGACGAATACGATATCATCGTAAGACTCAGCGAAAAGATTGACGAGGGCAGAGGAACTACCGTTGAAGCCGAACGTAAAGGAATATATGCTGACGCGCTCGATCTGATTATGGAACTCGCTTGCGAATTCCCCACCTATCAGCGTAACGATTTGTCTGCTTATCAGGCGAATATGCTCGATCCCGCGACGTTGCCTTCCGCAAGTGAATGCACTTCTTACAGCGGACTGCTTGCACGCATCTGGGAAATCAACTATATTAAATAAAATTTGCGCAACCCTGCCCATTAATGCGAGGCAGGGTTGACGGCTACATTAAAACCGCGTCTTCTACGGCAGTATTCTGCCGTAGAATATGCAATCTTTGAAACTTCTGAAAATATGCCGCAGACGCGAGGATGTAGACGATTACAGCGCGCGGCAAACGATATAACGAAAAAAAATCGTTCGGATTTTCCGAACATTGCCAAAAGGCAGGACACTATATGGAAACAGTAAAATACATCGTAAAAAGACTGTTGCTGGCAGTGGTGATATTACTGGGCGTGTCCGTCATCATTTACGGTCTTGCCCGAATGATGCCGACGGACTACGTCGATCAGCAGTATTCTTCTGCGGTTCAGAACGGTACGATGACGCAGGCGGACGTCGACCGCATCAAGGAACTTTACGGTCTGAATATGCCCGACGCTTTTCTGACGCTCACTCCGAGAAAGGGAAGCAAATTCGAAGGTATGGATTTCCGCGCGAACACCAAACAGGATACATACGAGTCGGAAATCGTGTACGGCGCAATGTCGTACAAGGCTTGGTACACGGGCGAAACGCGCGAAAGCGGAACGTCCTCCGTTGCATACGACGGCAGCAACGATATGCGTATTTATCTCTACTCTGACGGCACGTACGAAATCGGACGCGTTATTTCGAGAAACGACGTTCTTCCCGACGATATCGACGAAGATACGAAATTCGATTATAAGGTCGTGTTCAACAGAGAAGAGTACGGACGGTTTGAACTTGTGGAATACCAGTACGACGAAAACGGAAACGTGCTTCTGGATGAGGACGGCAATCCCGTCGAACTGGGAACGGAAATCATAAGGCAGATAAAACTTACAAGCCGCGACGGCACCGTTATCGACCTCAACGTCAATTACCGTACTGCAACTGGCGGCGAAAAAGCAGGCGCGATTCTCGGCGGTTATTTCAACTGGCTGGGCAATATGCTCAAAGGCGACCTCGGAATGTCGTTCAAGTATAAACGCCCCGTGGCGGATGTCATTATGCAGAATATGGGCATTTCGTTCGCAATAGCGTTTATCGCAACTATTTTGCAGTTCCTTATAGCGATCCCTCTCGGCATAAAAGCGGCGACGAACCAGTACGGCGTTATAGACTATTCCGTCACAATTCTGACGATGATGGGAATAAGTCTTCCGACGTTCTTCTTCGGCGCGATAGTAATCAGAATATTCGCGGTCGGACTGGGGTGGTTCGAAGTCGGAGGCATAGTTTCCGCTTCGATGCCTACCAACGCTTCCTGGTTCCTGAAACTGGGAGATACTCTGTGGCATATGGTGCTGCCGATGTTCGTAATGGTTGTTCTTTCGGTCGGCTCGCTTATGAGATATACGAGGACAAACACGCTCGAAGCACTCAATGCGGACTATGTGCGTACCGCAAGAGCCAAAGGTTTGAGCGAAAAGACCGTTATATATAAGCACGCGTTCAGAAATACGATGATACCGCTCGTTACGTTGCTTGCGGGTATTCTTCCGAGTCTGTTCAGCGGCGCAATGATAACCGAACAGGTATTCAGTATTCCGGGTATCGGACAGTTGGCGTATCAGGCTCTGCTTGTCGCGGACGTGCCGTTTATTATGGGATACAATATGTTTATATCCGTTCTGACAGTCATAGGTACGCTTTTGAGCGACCTTATGTACGCCGTGGTAGACCCGCGCGTCAAGATAGGAAAGTAGGAGGGTACGTATGAAAAAGGACAAATCGATAGAAGAGCCTATCGTTGCTCAGAATCCTTCCGATACCGTCGTGGTCAACGTAGGCGAGGAGATTACGGACAATACAGTTCAGAAAGAGCAGTTGCTTGAAAGTGAAAATACAGTTGTAAATAGCGTCGAGGAGAGCGAGGCTGTTTCAGAAACGGTGCAGGATGGGGCGATGACGGCAGAGAACGTCGACGCGGTTGCGGAAGACGAAACCGAGGAAGAGGAAGACGTTGCAGAGATTACAGGACGCACGCTCAGTCCCGGACGTATAGTTATGAAACGTTTCTTCCGTTCAAAATTGTCTATGACGGGACTCGTACTGCTAGTTGTACTGTTTATTTTCTCGTTCTTCGGTCCGCTGTTTGATTTTCTTCCTTTTATATGGGGTGAGAAAGAGCCCGACAGCGTCGGTGTGCGCGAGGAACATACAAGCGAAATCATAATATCGCCGGGTACGGACAACGATTATGCGGTTTACGATAAGGACGAGAACGGAAACAACGTCGTATACATAGTTACGTATTTTGACAGAAGCAACTATCTCAAACCGTCGGGAAAACATCTTCTGGGAACCGACGAGATGGGATTTGATATACTTTCGCGTCTGATGTACGGCGGAAGAATATCGCTTACGATAGGATTCGTTGTCATAATACTCGAAACCGTAATCGGCGTAATACTGGGCGGAATCGCAGGATACTTCGGCAAATGGGTGGATCAGGTCATAATGCGTATAGTCGACATTTTCAACTGCGTGCCCACGCTTCCGATACTGATGATAGTCGGCGTTTCGCTCAATTCGCTTGAAGTTTACGGTCCGAGCAGACTTTACATAATGATGGCGATGATGACGCTCTTCGGCTGGGCGGGCACTGCGAGACTTGTGCGCGGACAGATTCTGTCGCTACGCGAGCAGGACTTTATGTTAAGCGCGGAGGCGAGCGGACTAACCGTCGGACGCAAGATATTCAAACATCTGATTCCGAACGTCATTCCGCAACTCATCGTTTCGATGACGTTGGGATTGGGCGGCATTATACTTACGGAAGCAACGCTCGGATATCTGGGCATAGGTCTTCCCACCGAATACGCAACCTGGGGCAATATGATAAACGGCGCGGCGAAGTCGAATATTCTGAGGCTGTATCCAAACCTCTGGATTCCGCCGGGAATCTGTATTGTGCTTGCCGTTCTGGCGTTTAACTTTGTCGGTGACGGTCTGCGCGACGCGTTCGATCCCAAAGCGAGGAGATAACTATGGCGGAAGATAAAAAGACTAAAAATCAGCATTATATTACTGCTAAGGAGTCTAAGCAGATTGCCAAAGACAATCTTCGCACGATAAAGGATTTGCAGAAAAAACGCAAGAATTATAAACGCGAAGATTACGTCACGGAAATGCGCGACCCCAACAATATCGTGGAATTCGACGACCTGCATACCTATTTCTTTACGGATAACGGTGTGGCTAAGGCGGTAAACGGAGTATCTTTCGATATTCCGCAGGGTTCTACCGTCGGCGTCGTCGGCGAGTCGGGTTGCGGAAAATCCGTTACCAGTCTTTCGCTTATGCAACTTGTTCAGGGCCCGATGGGACAGATAGTCAGCGGAAGCATACGTTTCCGTTCCACCGTCCGTACCAAAAGCGCGCCCGAACCCGTTTGCACTTACAAAATCGATGAAAATACAGGCAAACCGGAAGTTGACGAAAACGGCAACTACGTTATGGAACAGGTTGTCAGAAACGGAAAACCCGTGTTTACGAAAACAGGTATGATTCCCGTTATGACCGAAAAACTCGACGAGGACGGCAATCCCGTGCTTGACGAGGACGGCAATCCGATTATGGTTCACGCCGTAAACAAGAAGGGGAAACCGAAGTTTAAGCCTAAATACGACGAGCACGAAGAAGTTCTGGATATTGCAAAAATGCCCGTTTCTGAGATGACGTCAATCCGCGGAAGGGAAATCGCTATGATTTTTCAGGAGCCTATGACAAGTCTGAATCCCGTGTTTACAATCGGATATCAACTTGACGAGGTGACGCTGTTGCACGTTGACGGAGCAGATAAAGACGACGCAAAGAAGCGCAGTATAGAGATGCTCAATCTCGTCGGCATAGCGATGCCCGAGCACGTATATAAATCTTATCCGCACCAACTTTCGGGCGGTATGCGTCAGCGCGTTATGATAGCGATGGCACTGTGCTGCAATCCGAAACTGATTATTGCGGACGAGCCGACAACCGCGCTCGACGTTACGATTCAGGCGCAGATTCTCGACCTGCTGCGCGAGGTCAAGGACAAAATAAGCGGAAGCATTATGCTTATCACGCACGATCTTGGCGTTATCGCGGAAATGGTTGACTACGTTGTGGTTATGTACGCGGGCAGAGTGGTAGAAAAGGGAACTGTCAGAGAGATATTCAACAATCCTCTGCATCCTTATACGATAGGCTTGCAGAGAAGCAAGCCCGTCGTCGGAAAGGAAGTCGACAGGCTGTACAGTATCCCCGGCAACGTGCCTAACCCCATAAATATGCTTTCCACCTGTTATTTCAAGGACAGATGCGATATGCGTTGCGCTGCCTGCAAGGGAGATTATCCCGAAATGGTGCAGGTATCGCCTACGCACTTTGTTGCCTGTCACAGATACAAAGATATGATGAAGGAGCGCAATAATGACTGAACGCACCAAATCGATAACGGAAGATAATTCCGTAATAGAAGAAAACGCAGTCGCGAATACTAATAACGTCGACAATGCGGATAATACCGCGGAAATAGCAGAGCGCGCCGAAACAATCGCACCTACAACCGATGATACCGCAGCGGACGTCAATGCGGAAGCGGATACAGCCGCGCAGGTTGAGAGCGTAAAGCATACCGTTGAGTGTCTGTGCACGGGAAAATGCGAAAGTTGCGCGTCCAGAGCCGATTGCGGAGTCGATATCGACGATAACGACGGCGAATATCTGTTGCAGGTCAAGAAACTCAGAGAGTATTTCCCGATAAAGACTTCCTGGAACAAGAACAACAACGTATACCTCAAAGCGGTTGACGGAGTTTCGTTCAATCTGAAACAGGGAAAGACGATAGGTATAGTCGGCGAATCGGGTTGCGGCAAGACGACGCTGGGCAGAACGATACTGCGTCTTTACACGCCTACGTCGGGACAGATTATTTTCGACGGCAAACATATAGAGAATATCAAAGGCGAGGCGCTCAGACGTATGCGTCCGCACTTCCAGATGATATTTCAGGACCCGTACGCGTCGCTTTCTCCCCGTCTTACTGTCGGAGAAATCGTGGGCGAAGCGGTCAAAACTCACGGCATAGTACCCAAATCCGAGTATAAGGATTATATTGTCGATATTATGCAGAAATGCGGATTGCAACCGCACTATTTCGAAAGATATCCGCACGAGTTTTCGGGCGGACAGAGACAGCGTATATGTATCGCAAAAGCACTTGCGCTCAAACCGAAACTCGTCATCTGCGACGAGCCCGTAAGCGCGCTTGACGTTTCCATACAGGCGCAGGTCATAAACCTGTTTAAAGACTTGCAGGAAGCGGAGAATCTGGCATACATATTCATCTCGCACGATTTGTCCGTCGTTGAACATATTTCGGACGAAGTCGGCGTTATGTATCTGGGCAATATGGTGGAATTCGGCACAAAGAAGGACTTGTTTGCAAATCCGATGCACCCGTATACCGAGGCATTGTTTTCAGCGGTGCCCATTCCCGACCCCGATACGAAGATTAAGAGAATTATTTTGCAGGGCGATATTCCCTCGCCTGCAAATCCGCCAAAGGGTTGTAAGTTCCATACGAGATGCAGCAGATGTATGGACGTATGTAAACAGGTCGAACCCAAATTCAGAGATTACGGCAACGGGCACTTTGTTGCCTGTCACCTCTATCCGCAGGAATGAGACCTGAGGGCGGAATAGGAGTAAATATGAAATCCTCGAAAGGACAGATAAGAAAGATACTTGCGATGGTGCTCGTGCTCACGCTTTGTCTGACGGCAGCGGCGGCACTTGTCGCGTGCGATAAAACTCCGCCGACGCCGAGTACTTTTACAGTTAATTTTACGGGCGACGAAGTTTCGATAGAGGCAAAAACCGTAAACAGCGGCGAAACCGTGCAGAAGCCTGCAAATCCGACGAGAGAAGGATACGTTTTCGTTTGCTGGTTGCTTAACGGAGAAGAGTTTTCGTTTGATACGCCAATAACCTCAGACATTACGCTTGTTGCCAAGTGGGTAGAGGTTACTTCTTCTCTGACGGCAACGTTCGTGTTCGCCAACGGACAAAACGATTTGGTGTGCGATATCGTTGACGGCAAGGTTGAAGAAATTGCAGAACCTACAAGAGAAGGCTATGTCTTTAAGTTTTGGGCGATAGCGGGCGAAAATGTGCCTTTCGACTTCAATACCACGGTGACTGAGAGCATTGTTCTCGTTGCGCAATGGCAGAAAAAGACGTCATCCGTGACGGTAACTTACGTTTACGGCAATGGACAGGACAATCTTGTAAGAAACGTAGTCGGCGGCAAAGTCGTGGAAATCGCGAGTCCGAGCAGAGAAGGTTTCGTGTTCCTGCACTGGTCGCTTAGCGGAGAGACGACGCCTTTTGATTTTAATTCCACGGTGACGGAAAGCATTGTGCTCATCGCGCAGTGGAGAGAAAAGAACGATAAGCGTCGCCTGCACTGGGACGAAAACGAAATCGTGAAATTCGTATTTGACGGCGAAGTCCCGAGCGAAGCGAACGTGGGAGATACCGTTAAATTCAAGATAAACATTTCGCCTTATTATATCGGCTCTCCCATAGTTGTTGCGGGCACTAAGGAAGTGAACTGCGACGCAGACGGAGTATATTCGTTTGTGGTGGCGGACGAAGTTACGGTATCCGTATCGGGGCTTGTATATGACAACACGCCTATGAGCGGACGCGGAACGCAGTATGACCCGTACGTCATAAAAACCCACGCGCAGTTTAAAACATTTACCGACGGCGTAAACAATAAAGAGGATAATTCTTACAATACCGCATATTTCAAACTCGGCGCCGATTTGGATTTCAAAGGTGTTACGATAGACCCCATCGGCGTGGATTTGTACTATAACACGATGTTCAGCGGCAATTTCGACGGAAACGGACATACCGTGAGCAATTTCGTGCTTTCAAACGAGTGCGAGGCGGCGGGACTTTTCGGATTTGTCAATAACGCGTACATTTCAAATCTTAACGTAGTAGCGGATATCGACGTCGAAGTTCTCGAAACGGGACTTTTCGTGGGCGGAATCGCGGCATACAATTTTGCGTCGGACATTGTCGGATGCACGTATAAAGGTACGATAAACGTCGCGCACGGCGTATCCAGCGATCAGATATCCGTCCTTGTCGGCGGAATAGTCGGATTTATGCAGGGCGAGGGTTCTACTTCCGCCGACGCGTATACGGCGACTGTCGCATACTGTACTGCGGACGCAGATATCCACATTTCAGGTTCTTACGAGGTAAACTCGGTAGGCGGTGTTGCGGGCGCGATGGTAGGACTCAGCGGACTCGGAACCGCCAACATTTATAACTGTTCTGCGGATATTACCATAGACGGATATGCCAAAAGAGCGGGCGGAATCGTCGGCTGGATGAGACAACTCTCCTCCGTGGACAACTGTTTTGCAATAGGGACGCTGGACGTCTGGGGTATCGCGGAAGATCCTGTTGTCGGCGGAATAGTCGGCGAATCGTACAATGAAAACGCTTTGACGTACAGCCTAAGCGCGGTGGAGTTGGTCGGCGTATCGAATGCCGAAGAAGCGGGCGTTATAGGGCTTAAACACCCCGCGAAACTTATGTACGTCGACGACCGCGAAACGGTTCTTATAGGCAATTATTATGCTGACGGCGGCAGCGTTACCGTCGGATCTGTCACCTATGACGTCACCGTTCTTGCGGACGTTCTCAGACTTATGGACTGGAATGCTTTGGAATGGAGAGAAAAAGACGGCGTTATTTCCGCTATTCCCGATTCGGTCGGTCTAGTTGCGATGGACGTTACGTTCAAATTCCTTTCCAGTTATAACGGACATACGGAAGCGACTCTTTCCGATATGATTGTCAACGATAAAGACATCTTCGGATACGTGCCGATCTCTTACGTGTTCGACGGAGACGGATTGAATACTCTGACCGCAGACGACGGAAAGATTTCTTTCGGATACTTCCTCGATGAAGAACTTACGGTGAGAGTCCCCGCGAGTTTCCTGCTTACGGGACACAAAACCACGATTTATATCGGATTTGCGGATTATTCCTTAATGGAAGGCGAGTATAAGGCTGTAATAGGCGATATTAACGTTGATCTGATTTTCGACAATAACGGAATGATGACGATGTATACCGAAGGCAGACGCGCGTATTATATGTATGTGTTTGACGGCGAAAAGGCTGTTATACACGACGGATACTTCCTCTACATCTATATGATGTATCTCGGAAGACCGACGACAAACGCAAATTATACTCTCGATTATTATGCGGAGTTTACCGACAACGGTCTTAAAATTTACGACGGCGAGATTTTCTCGGAGAACGGCGCGGTCGCGGCTCCGATAACGGCGATACGTGACAACGGCTTGCTCGGTGAATGGTATACTATGGGCGAAACGTCCGTTTATACTTTCTATGCAGACGGAACCGGCTCGATTTCAACGGGCGGACAGTTTACGTACACAGTCAAAGTAAAAACCGTAACGATTAAAATCGGAAATAAAATCATCACGGCAAGACTCAGCGACGACGGACGCACTATGCAGACTTCGGACGGTTCTACGCTTTCGATAACCAAATACGACGATTTCAACGGAGCGTGGGAGAGCGATTTTAACGATTGCGTAAAAGTAAAGTTCAACGGCGTGAATACCGCTGTCATCGGATCGGAGTCGTTTACCTATTATATAGAAGACGGCGTTCTGATTTCAGAAGGACTGAGCGCGCGCTTCGATGAGAACGGGCTCCTCGTGCTGGAATACGGCGGCAAAACGCTCACTCTCGGCAGAGAGGGAAGTTGCATCGGAACCTGGCAGGATACGGGACTCAATTATCAGTTTATTCTCTTCGGCATCAATAAAGACGGTTACGGTCTCGGTTACGATTCGTACGGCAACGATTTCACTTACGTGTACGATGACGGCGAATTGAATATGTTCCACAGAACTTCGGCGTACGGATTCGGCAACGTTTCCATAATACCCGCAACGGATGACGAAAATGAAATTGCGATGCTTGCGCTTGCTATGTTTACGCCTGCTTCGGGCTCGCTTGTAGACGACTACAATATGACCTATATCGATAAATTCGAGGGGAACTGGAACAGCGACTCGGGTATATCTTTGGCGTTCAACGGCAACGGCGCGTACGATATCTTTATGACAACGTCGGACAATATGGTCTGGGATGTCAGAGGTTTTGTGACCGTTACGGAAAACGGACAGAGCGAGACGGTGCGTTATCATTACGACAGAGCGACTGTCACCGCCACGTTCACTTATAAGGAAATCGAATGCGAAGTTCGCGTTGCGGACAACGGAATTTCCGTAAACTTCGGAAATGAAACGATACTGTTCACGACTCCCGACGCTCTCAGCGTAAACGACTGGTATGCGGAGGGAATCGAAAAGATTTCCTTCGACGGCAAAGGAAACGCGGGCGAAGGAAACGTGACTATGACTGTCGGCGGAGAAGAACTCGAATATAAATACGCATATTCCGAAGACGGAAAAACCGTAAGCATACTCGACGGCGGAGTTGCGATTTATATACTCAATCTCGACGGAATGGTTCTTAGCAACGCAGACGGCTCTGAAATAGGCGCGCTCGGCGTTTACAGCAGAATTCTCGGAACGGTTTACACCGTATACGGAACAAGCGGACCGTTTGAACTCGACTGCACGCAAAAATTCGACGCAGACGGAATCGCGCGAGGCGTTTGGTCGGGTATCGACGTGATATTCTCTAATTTCGCAAAAGATACTATTGCGGTCTACGACGCGTCGATGTCTTCCGTTGCATTCTATCTCATTTATGTCGACGAAAATACCGTAATCATCGCGACTATAAACGCGGCGGGAGAATTTGTCGCAAACAACGTGGCGTATATCCCCGACGAACTTATGGGTGTCTATTACAATTCCGACGCTTCGGTCAAACTGGAATTTGACGGCGCAAGCAACAACTCATATATCTTTGCAGGCGCGACCTTTACCGAAATTGACGAAAACGGAGACCAGATTGCCGATGAGAACAAATATGTCTATTTCAGCGAAAACGGCAAGTTCGGCATTTACACCTACGTAAGGAAAGACGACGGCACTTTGGAATACACATTAGTTTATTCCGTAAGTTTGCAGGCGGCGGACGGCGCGACTGCTTACAGCACTAAGGACGGAAGCAAAACCGTCTGGATTAAAGAAGCATAATTCCGCAGAAAACTGCGGATTCGACCGACTCGCCGACGGACCGGAATGTCCTCGGCGAGCATTTATAAAATATGGAGAACGTTTATGAAAAAAAGAAACGTAATCAGCGTTATTCTTGCGATTGCACTTGTCGTTCTGACGTGCGCGACTTTTGCGGCTTGCGATAAAACACCGCAGGCACCTACTACCTATACCGTTTCGTTTACAGGCGAAAACGTGTCGATAGAGGCGAAAGTCGTCAACAGCGGCGAAACTGTGCAGAAACCTGAAAATCCGACAAGAGACGGATTTACTTTCGGTGGCTGGCTTTTGAATGGAGAGGCGTTTTCTTTCGATACGCCGATAACCTCGGACATTACGCTCGTTGCCAAATGGATAGAAAACAGTGCGGAGGTTGAGGAGTTTACCGTTGCATTCAGCGGCGATGGTATAAATATACCTTCCAAAACAGTAGCGAAGGGCGAAACTGTAGACGAGCCGGCCGAACCTACAAGAGAAAATTTTACGTTTAAGGGTTGGTATCTCGGCGAAACAAAGTTCGATTTCAGCACGCCTGTTACTTCGAATATCACACTCGTAGCGAAATGGGAGGAGAATATTCCCGATACCGTCACCGTTACTTTCAGCGGCGAGGGAGTTAATACGCCCGCGCAGATCGTGATGAAGGGCGATACCGCGTTGGAACCTGTAAGCCCTGTTCTCGATGGCTTTGAGTTTATAGGCTGGTATCTCGGCGACGCAGAGTTTGATTTCGATACTCCCGTTAACGAGGATATTACGCTTGTCGCGAAATGGCTTGAAAAGGAGCCTGCTTCTATGACGGGCAAAGGCACAATGGAAGATCCGTACGTTCTGTGGACCGCCAACGATATAATCAACTTCTCGTCGCGCGTAAACAGCCCCTCAACCGCAGGAAACGAGGGCTATTATAAGGCGTGGTACCGTCTCGGAAAAGATATAGATATGACAGGCGTCACAAATTATAACCCCGCGGGAAAGGTTACGACTTATACCGACGCGGACGGCAACGACGTCAGTGTAAAGGGTTTCGAAGGAGTATTTGACGGAGACGGACATAAAATAAGCAATCTTACGATCAACAGACTGTTGCGCAGCGGAATGAGCAACGTCGGATTTTTCGGATCCGTGTATAAGGCGGTTGTTAAAAACGTAACTTTTGACGGAATCCGTTTCATAATCGAATCGGGCGCGGACGTGAGCACTATCGGCGCGTACTTCGGCGGGGTTGCGGGATTCGCCTCTCTCACGAATTTCAGCGGCGTGACCGTAAACGGCACGCTGGAAGCGAGACTCTTTGCATCGAATGCCGCCGCAATCGGCGGAATAGCAGGCGAATGGGAAGTTTATGAGAGCGGTAAATCCTATATAGCGTATACGGAAAACTGCTATGCGAACGTGGAAATTATCCCCGGAGAGTTTGACGACAGCGACGTTGCTCCCAGCCTCGTAAGCGTAATGGCGGGCGGACTGTTCGGCTATATCTATAATTCGGGCAGCGCGGCGGCTATCGTGAACAGCGCGACGTCGGGTAAAATCGACGGCGGTCAGTATGTCGGAGGTATTGCGGCGTATCTCGGCTCAGATTCGGCTTCCGTAATCAACTGCGCAAGCAATATGTCAGTGCGTGCGACTGCTAAAAGCACCTCTTCTTACGCGGGCGGTATTATCGGCGCCAGCGGAAGAGATACGCTTATTATGGACTGCGTGTTCTACGGCTCGGTTCGCGGCAGCAGACCTACCGACGCCAACAGTTCAGGCTACGCGGGAGAAATCATCGGTTATGCCGCAGAGGACGACTACGAACTTTATTTCTCGGCGGGAGTTGCGGTTGTAAACTGCTTCCATAACGCTACTATACGCGACGCCGAAATCAGAAACAAACTCGGCACGGCTATGGATACCGCGCCCACTATCGACTGGGCGGTAGAAACTCTGCGCTGGCACGGCGACGTCTGGACCGAGGTTAACGGAACCCTGATGCCGACAGACGTATATATCGGCGACGTACAGAAAACGTTTACCGTAACTTTACAAAACGGAGAAGAATTAAAAACCGACGTCAGAACTTGGGATGGCGGGTTTACCGTTCTCGGCGAAATAGACGCTTTGGCAAACAAGCAGGGTACGGTTTTCTATAACTGGGAACTGGCGACCGACGTCGGATACAGATATTATATGCCCGTGGTGAAAGATTTCAAAGTCGCCGCGCGCTGGCAGAATGTGGACGCAATCGTAGGCGTATATCTTGGCACTTACGAGTATCACGGTCAGGGTGACGCGGGTGTCATTCAACTCAAAAACGACGGTACCTGTCAGTGGATACAGAGCGGCGTCGTCAACGGCACGTATACCTATGACGGACAGCATATTTTGTTTGAGTTCTTCAATATGGTGGGAGACGTCAGCGGCGCTCTTATAGACGGAGAAATATTCTTTATAATTTCACAGGGCGCGTCCGGCGAGGTGGAATACACCTTTAATATGACCGATCTGAAATACTTCGGCGAATACTGGTCGGCAGAGGGCGACAATATCACGTTCGGCGGAGATAACCGCATATCGCTCAACAGCGCGTCGATAGGCGCGGATTCGATAAGCGGCACGTTTGTCGAGGACGGCGATACGATTACCATAACGGGTGGAAATCTGACGAAAATATTCTCTTCGATGACGATAGTGTTAAACGAAGATTTGAGCATAACCGCCGACTTTGTCGGAATAGACGACGCGGTCAGTTTCAGGAAGGTGTTCAATAAACTCTCAACTCCCGACTATTCAGATAGCGCGTTTGTAGGCAAATACGGCATATCCTATCTTAGCACGGGCGACTCGCCTTATCAGAGTCTGTATCAGATCGTCCTGAATGCGGACGGAACGGCGGAATATATTACTCAGTATTCCACATTGCCCGGCAGTTACTACGCTTTCGGAGATATTATCAAACTGTCTTTCGAGGGCAATATAAGCACGTTTACTTTCAATGCGAAAGAGGGCATTCTTCACGGAGTGTATAACCGCGGCGTTGTTCGCAATATGATAGCAATCAAAGTGGCGGACGGACTTTCGATTAAGGATATGGATTTGAAATGCTATTCAATCGACGGAAAAATTATTGACGCGGTGTATACTCTCGGCGAAAAGGCGTATCTGATGATAAACGGCGTATGGCAACCTGAGGCGGTTATTTCCGGCGAGTTCGGAGATGGCACGCGCGTGATGATCGACGATACGGCATACCTTGCTAACAAGTCGCTGTACAACAAAGACGAGGATTTCGTAATTTATACGCTCAATAAAATAGGCGCTGAGGAAGGCACGTATTCCAAAGACGGCAAGACGTTTACACTCAACGGAATAGGCGGCATAAGCGGAGATTTGAACGGATCATACAGGGTTTACGGAAATACAATATCCGTGTTCCTCGATGATGACAGCATCTTCGGATTTGATTACACGGTTGCCAAAGCCGCAGGCGGAGCGGTGACCGAACTTGAACACGACGGATATCAGGGCGTGTGGTATATGGACAAAACGGTGTCCGTAAATCTTTGGCTTCCCAACGGTGAACAGGCTATCGAAAAGACGGATTTGTTTATCGAAAAGTATTACAAATTCGCGGTAGACGGATTTGGCAACGCAACGTTGTTGTATTACAGTTACGATTATCAGGAATACCGTTACAACTGGGGCGGCGGAGTCGGCTGGGGCGCGTATGAACTTACGGCAACCGGCATTTGCGTACAGTTCAACGGTGTACAAAGCGCAGACGTAGTGTTCTATTATGACAATCAACTCGCATACAGCAGAAACTTCGGTCATATGGGTGAAACGTCTCTGTATAAAGACGGATATAAGGGCGAGATGACTCCTCCCGTACTGCCGAGCGGCGTTGTGGGGAGTTATACCGGCGCGGAATCGGACGGCACAGCAGTGGTTCTTAATCTGCGCGCCGACCTTACGGGTTCCTACAAAGGCGTGCCGTTTATCGCGATATATGACGGAAACGGAAAGGTCAACTTCTCTCTGGACGGCGTAAATCACCGCTTTGACGTAAACACGAAGGTTATCGAATACGCAAACGAATCCGTAACGCTTACGCGTAGCGGAGAAATCACCGAGGTTATCCCCGGTATGCTTTGCGGCGTATGGTCTGGTACTATTATCGGATACGGACTGCCTGCTTCGGGCGTGGAGAAATCATTGACTTTGAGCACGGACGGAACGTTGCAATACGACGATGTCACCGCAGGAGCAACATACGACGCGTACGAGCAGATCGTTACAGCAAAAGGCTCTCTAAACGGACAGAATTATACTTTTGAGTTTAAATACGACGATGAAAACGACGTCCTCAAAGTTGAAATCCGCATCGGCAACGGTGAAGCGGAGCACAACTACACGGGAGATTTTACAAAAGCATAATTACAGTCGATATTGAGGCGGCGGAGCGAAACTCCGCCGCTTTTATTTTTGTCGAAAGACAGTGCGATAAAACGGTGTACGAATGGTTTTATAACTGTCGATATGCGGTGTCGCGCCGCCGCATTCCTCGGTCATTTACGCGCAGTAATCTAATGCGGGGTTTTCTTTGCGCGAATTGTATTTCTCGGCTTTCTCGGCTTTAATCGCATCTTATGCCGAGCGCGTGCAAATGCGGATATAATCAAAATGAATCCGAAAAAAGGTTGATTTTGTCGGGTTTGAGATTTTCAAAATAGCGCATAAATGCAAAAAATTGTATAATTATGCCAAATTTTATGAAAAAAATGTGGATTTTTTGCATAATTAAAAAATTTTATTTGACAGAATGGCATATCGGGTTTAAAATTATACAATAAAATTAGGTGCAAGTATTTCCTGTTTTGAAAGATAATAAACTTGCAGAATATGCGTACTGACTCACCTTTTGTTATTTAGAAAGATGTATAAGGAGATTATCTTATGAAGAGAAGAAGAGTTTTTCTTACGGTGATGACACTCGTTCTTGTTCTCGTGACTGCGCTCGGCGTTCTTTCGGCGTGCAATCCCGAAGAGCAGACCGTGAAATTTACCGTTACGTTTAAAAACGGCGAAACTGTCGTAAAAACGGCGGAGGTAGACTCGGGTACGCAACTCACGGCAGAGTTTTTCCCCGAAGACCCGACTCCCGCAGAGGGAATGAAATTCGACGGATGGTTCCTCGAAAGCGCTCAGATTCAGGCGGGATATAAGGTTACGGGCAACGTCGTGTTCACTGCGAAATTCAGCGAGGATACGCCTCCTGCTCCTGTCAGAGTGACAATCGAGTTCAAGTTGGACGCAGAATCCGAAGCGGTCAAATCTGTGACCGTCGATGAAGGCGCCGCGCTTACCGCAGAGCAGATTCCCGACGCGCCTCAGGCTCAGCCTGCAAAGGTTTTCCTCGGCTGGTATGTCGGCGGAGTTGACGGCACCAAAGTCGAAGCGGGCTATGTCGTAAATGAAAATACAACTGCCATTGCGGAGTTCGAAGACGTTCCGTTTGCGGGTTTTGACGCCGCTATGGTCGGAACCTGGACGAGCAAAGACGGCGAAACTACGGTTGTCATAACAGCCGACTCGATTACGTACAACACACAAAGCGGCACCGCTCTGTGCAGTGAAGAAATCGCAAGCACGAAATACTACTATTTCACAGTTGCTGACACGCAATACCTCATCTATGAGGACCTCAATAGCGGACATCTTATGGTCGGTGTAAAATCCGCAACCGAAAGAGTAGAACTCTCCAAAGACGGTTGGGATGAGCCGAATCCTCCGAAGGATCCTATTGAAGTAACTATCCCGACAGATTTTGTAGGCACGTGGGTCGGAGCCGATATGAACGTAGTTGTCGCTACCGACGGACTGACAGTCAACGGTGTTGCGGCAGTGTTCTATGAGGAGCCCGTAACAAGCGGATTCGGCACAAAAACCTGGACGTTCGAAATCAACAGTGTGACTTATAACGTGGACGTCAGAGTCAGCGGCACCGATAAGGCGTTGCTCTGCATCTATACGGACGGCGGCGATGAAATCGAATTGTCAAAATACGTCGGAATCGACGAGGAATACTTCGGCAATTACATCATCGATGAAAATGCTTGGGCACTCACTAAACTCGAAGTAAAAGCCGACGGAATAACCTACATTGTCGAATCCTTTGGTGCGACGATAGAAGTCGTTGCAACTGATATTAAGGAAATGGAAGAGGGAGGCTATAGTTTCCACATTCCGAGTGAAGAAATGCCTTTCGACGCAGCACTTTATTTCAAAGAAGAAAAACTCTATTTCTATGACGGAACCGATGAGTTTGAACTTACCGTTCAAGGCGAAGAGCCCGGTCCCGTTGACCCTGCCGAAATCCCCGATGAGTTGATCGGAGACTGGATGTATGACAATTATTCCAGATTCGTGTTCGTTTCTATAACCAAAGATACGTTCACGGTTGACGGCAAGGATTTCCCTGTTGCCGACGCGACGTATGACAGTTATGACGGCTGGGTGTTCACAATAGACAACACGGAATATAACATCTTTATTGACACCTATTATGGCGGCAACTATATTATGATCGGTGGTAATCCGCGTAATACCTACGAACTCATCGCTATTCCCGAAACCGTGACCATCACATTTAAAGACGGAAGTTTCTGGAACAGCGCAACGCTCAAAACTGTTGAGATTCCGTTCAACACTTCGATTCCCGACAGCGAGTATCCCAGCGATCCCGAAAAACTTGCCCACACATTCAACGGTTGGCTTGTAGACGGCGACGAATCGCTTGAAGATACAACCAAATTTATGAAAGACACAGATATCACTGCGGACTGGACAAGAGTCGGTTATGTTGTGACGTTCAAGTGCGACGGCATTGACGACGTCGTTAAGGTTGTCAATATAGAATCAGGCAAAGCAACTATTCCCGCGTCGTTTATCCCCGGAGCAATGGCAGGAGACGGTCAGACTTTCATCGGCTATTATAATGATACGACAAAAGCGGAAGTAGGACTTGAAATCACCGAGGATATCGAGTTTACGGCTATGTACGTCACTGCGGAATCTTACAGCGGCGTATGGTATTCAAGCGATACGGGCAAGGAAACGATTGTCTTCTTCTCCGGGGAAAATAACGAAAAAATCACTATCGGCGTAAGAATTCAGGAAGTTGATTACACAGTAAATACAGACGGTTCTATAACTTATGAAACTGGTTCTGGGTACAATAACATGACATATACGCTCACAGTCATCGGCGAAAAGATGCTGATGAAATATAGTTATTTTGATCAGTATGGCGATTCCTGCGTTGATGAATTTATTCTTACAAAGGGAGCGGCGGTCGATTATGCAGGAACTTACGTTAAGTTCGGTGACGGCACTTCCAAACTCGTCATTTCCGACGGCGGCGTGTTGATTAACTATAACGGCACCGTACAATATGCAAAGATAACAAAAACTGCAAGCGGTAATAAAGGAAGTCTTTCTTTCATAAAGACTGAAACAGGCAGCAAAGTTACGGTCAATATCGAATTTGACGCAAGAGGAAATCTTATCATAACCGAGAAGTCGACTTCTGTTGAAAATGCTTACAAGGGTCTTTGGGTAAAGGATTCTGCAATAGAGAAGAATAATTCAAAGTATACTTGCGGAAACGTTACTCTTGTCAAACACATAGTCAACGACGAGCCTCTTTGGGTATGGTCCAACGATGAGGAAGGCGTATACGGATACGTTACCGTCGACGGCGAAGTTGTGAAAGACGCAATAATAACCGTTACGTTTAACGACGTTGAGTATCCCATTCAGATTACGGATACAAGCGCGTTTAAATTCGCAGGAGAGGAAAAAGGCACGTACACGGGCAGTAACGGAGAAATTACGCTTGACGGCTTCGGCGGCGCAACTGTCGGCGACGCGACAGACCAAAAGTACTATCTGGTTGGAGCGGACGTTGCTGTTATCGGTGAAACCGGTCTGAAACTCAACTACGCCGATAAAACGTATACGGTTCTCGAAGCGGATTCGGTACAAGGTTTTTATCAGAACCAGAAGCAATATAATACCTCCTACTGGTTGACGCTTGACGGATTCGGCGGCACAATTAGCCAGTATGGTAAAACCGCGAGCACTTTCTATTTCGGCACGTATACTCTCAATGACGACGGCACCGTAACTATCAACGATACTCAGTACGTGACGTCGGGCACGTATAAAGTCGAACAAAACGGAGAAGTTCTGGTTCTTGCAGACGAAAAGGGCGCTACGTATTATTTGAAAGACGGTTGCTCGGTGAATTCTCAGATTGCTCAGTTTACCGGCGCAAATAATGGCTGGTGGAAAAACGACGCTGATGAATACGTCACCATCGACATTGAAAACGGAATTATTTCTATCGGGGATTTAAACGAAGCATTCGATTCCAACTGGAACGGAACGTTGCTTTCATTCAGCAAGTATATCAGCGGCACCGGTAACGTTCGTTATATCTTTACTATCGTAGACGGTCAACTTTCGGTCAAGATAGGCGACGCAGAAGCGCTTCTGTATACTTCCGCACCCCAGCCTGTCGTGGAAGCGGACGCTTTCAAAGGCGGCTGGACGGGCGACTTCCTTGCTTTGAAAGGAGTGATCTTCTATTTCGACGGATTCGGAAAGGGCACCTATAACGATACCTCTAAAATTCAGGATATCGTTTATACCTACAATGCGGATAAGTCGCAAATCACGGTGGCAATAGGTCAGTATACCCACAAGTTTACCGTCAGCGGAAATAATCTCGTTGATAACTGGGAAGACGATGATTATAATGAAGGTTCGTTCACGCTTGTTCCTGCAACTGCGGACGCGGTGGCGGGCGTGTGGAATCCTCCTGCGGATGATTATAATAAGTACGTGCTGACGTTTGACGGATTCGGAACTGTGCTTGTGCAGAACAAATCTTTCAAAGGCTACGTCAGATACACGCTGACCGATAACAAAGTCACTTTCTCTGCTAACTGGGATGACTGGACGTGTACAATAAACGGCAACAGTATGGAGGTTAAATCTTTGGATTCCGACGGTTACGTTTCCGTAAATTGCACTTATACCAGAGAGGCAGCGGAAGAACCTGCTATTTTCTCTGAGGACAGACAGGGGACTTACACTTTCTATCACGGTTATTGGGAAGAGGATATGGAAATCGTTGTGGACGCAA
The DNA here is from genome assembly GCA_910578325.1 of uncultured Christensenella sp. GTDB lineage: Bacteria > Bacillota > Clostridia > Christensenellales > CAG-917 > CAG-475. Next base: position 621 of record CAJTQT010000008.1, on the reverse strand, counting down.
ATAGCATCACCGTAGACGGTACGAGATATTCCGGAGATACGCTGGTTCAAGGCGATTACGGTATGTGGTATCTCGGCGGAGCGTCCGGTACGGAAGATTATCGTTTTTCTTGGTCCAGTATCTATGATGCGGAAGAAGGCGAGAGTTATACTGTGAGTAAGGTCGCATAAGTTTAATGATGTTAAAGGCACGTCCGTCGGACGTGCCTTTTGATATGTTAAGATTAAACGTGTATCTTAATGTTTATGCGTCCGTTGATTTTTATGGGATTTTGTGTTAAACTACGTTTATGGATAAAGAACGCAAGAAAAAGAAAGATGACTGGGACGACGGTGTTGTTATCGCGCCTATGAACGGAGACGAACTGCCTAAATATCGACGTATGGCATATCTGAACCGCGCAAAACGTCCGTCCAAAGAGGAACGTCTCAAACATAAGAATATGTATACAAAAAAGGAACGCCGCGCAATAGTTCGCGCAGGCCTTTTGGCTATGCTTCCGCGTTTGCTTATAATTTTAGCGGGGTTTGGGATTGCGGTTGGTCTTATTTATCTCTGGCTCAAATAAAACCGCGCTATTGAGCGATTGACTTTGTCAACACCCATATTCCTCACTGTCAC
>CAJTQT010000007.1 GCA_910578325.1 uncultured Christensenella sp. | reverse complement strand
AGAATAAGCGTAATGCCTTACGCGTCCATATACGAGTGGTGGGAGAAAAGCCCGAGTAGTTCTATTAAAGTCTAACACGCTCGCTTTTGCAGAGGAAGAAGCAACCCTAAGGAAGGGGGTAATCTAAATAAAATATTTAGAGTCCGAAGGGAAAGAGAGGGGCTATTTCATTTTAAGTATTAAACGGTCACTCTTGTAGTGGAAGAAGCACCCCGAAAGATTTAGTAATTCTACTTAAATTCAAACCTAACCCTCGCAGGAACGAACGCCACCTTGAGTGCTTGATTATCGCCATTTTAAATGTTATACTGTTTATACATAATTATATATACAAAATAATACGGCGGTTTTTATGTCTAAAAATAAAATTTTGCTGTTGGATTCCAACAGCCTTATGCACAGAGCGTATCACGCTTTGCCGAATCTGAAAACGTCTACGGGTTTATATACGGGCGCGATTTTCGGATTTCTGAGCATTTTACTGCGCCTTATAAAGGAGCAGCAGCCCACTCATATCGCCGCCGCATTCGATTTGCGCGGCCCGACTTTCCGTCACAAGATGTACGACGGTTACAAGGCTACCCGCAAACCTATGGATGAGGAACTAAGACAGCAGGTTGAACCTCTCAAATCTCTTATAACCGCTATGGGTATAAAGATAGTCAGTATGCAGGGATACGAGGGAGACGACATACTCGGCACGCTTGCAAAGCGGTTTGAGGACGAGTGTATCATCGTAACGGGCGACCGCGACAGTTTTCAACTTGTAAGCCCGACGACGCGGATTTTCTGGACGAAGAGAGGGGTGGCCGATATCGAGGTTTACGACGAGAAACGATTGCTCGACGACGGATTTACGCCCTCGCAGTTTATAGATTATAAGGCGCTTATGGGCGATTCATCCGACAATATACCGGGTATCGCCGGCGTAGGCGAGAAAACGGCGAAGCAGTTGCTTGCGCAGTACGGTTCGCTTGACGAAGTGCTTGCGCACGCGGACGAGATAAAGGGCAAGACGGGGCAGAACGTGCAAAACGGCAGAGATATGGCTTTGCTCAGCCGCAGGCTTGCTCTTATTAACACTGACGTGCCGGTGGAATGCGCTTTGAAAGATATAGAGTTTTCTGACGTCTATACGCAGGAAGTGCGTAGCCGTCTCGCAGAGTTGGAAATTTTGTCGCTTGCCAACAGAATGAAGTTTGAAAACAGCGTTACGGAGCCGATTGCGGCGGATAAAACTGTCGTAAATCTGAAAACCGCCGACGAAATAAGAAATGCTATGTCGCAAGACAGCGTTGCGGTGCTCATAGACAAAGATATCGCTTTTGCCACCGACGATAAAACGGAATACGTGATAAACTGCGTTCAGGATTTATTCAGCGACGGACTTGCCTTTGACGACGCGATTAAAACCGTGGTTCAGTGCACCGCTGGCAAACGGCTTATATGTTATGATTACAAGACGCTTTCAAAGACGTACGGATTTGACAATGCGGAGTTTTTCGATTTGATGATAGCGGCGCACCTTGCACGCGAGAGCGCGCCTATAAAGGGGCTTTCGCAGGTGCTCGGGGCGGACGGATATGCCATTGGCGCGGTGGAGATGTTTGCCCAAAGCGTCAGGTTGGCGGAGATTCTGAAAGATAAAGGGCTGTCGGAATTGTTTTACGACGTAGAACAGCCGCTTTGCGTAGTTTTACGGGATATGGAACTGCGCGGCGTGCGCGTGTCGGTGGACCGACTGAAAACTCTCGAAGAAAAGTACGGTGCTATTATAGACGACCTTACTCGGCGCATTTATGAGCAGGCAGGGTGCACGTTTAACATTGCTTCTCCTAAGCAATTGGGAGAAGTTCTGTTTGAGAAGTTGGGACTGCCGCACGGCAAAAAGACAAAGACGGGCTATTCCGTAAGCGAAGACGTGCTTGTCAATCTGACGGGTTCGAATCCTATTGCCAAAGATATTCTCGAATACAGGCACTATACCAAACTTCAATCCACTTACGTTGTAGGATTGCAGACGCTTGTGCGCAGGGGGCGCATACACACCGAATTTAACCAGTGTATCACGACTACCGGCCGTCTGTCTTCCACAAATCCGAATTTGCAGAATATCCCCACCCGAAGCGAAGACGCAAAGGACATCAAAGGCGCGTTTCTGCCCAGCGAGGGCAACGTGCTTGTTTCTGCGGACTATTCGCAGATAGAATTGCGTTTGATGGCGCATATGAGCGGAGACGAACAACTTATAGACGCTTTCAACAACGACGAAGATATTCACGCAATCACCGCGTCGCAGATACTCGGCATTCCGTTAGAGCAGGTGACGTCGCAGCAGAGACGGGACGCTAAGGCTGTAAACTTCGGCATAATTTACGGGATAAGCGGATTCGGACTTGCGGAAAACCTTTCGATTCCGCAGTACAAGGCGAGAGAATTTATCTCCAACTATTTCAATATGCACCCGCGCGTGCGGGCGTATATGGACGGGTGTGTGAGCGAGGCGAAAGAGCGGGGATATGCGCTGACGCTTTTGTCGAGAAGACGCAATCTGTCCGATTTACACGCTTCGAGTTATCCCGTGCGCTCGGCGGCGGAACGTATGGCGATGAACACGCCTCTTCAAGGTTCGGCGGCGGATATAATCAAACTTGCGATGCTCGGCGTCGAAAAGAGACTCAAAGACAAAAAATCAAAAATGATTTTGCAAATTCACGACGAACTCATTATCGACACCGCCCGCGACGAACTTGATGAAGTTATGAATATCATTACAGAAGAAATGGAAAACGCGTACAGCCTCAAAGTTCCGCTTGTTGCAAAAGCGGGGTTTGCGGAGGACTGGGGCGCGCTTAAATAACGCGTATAGAATCTGAATTTATGAGAATAGCGATTGTCGGCGGAATAGGCTCGGGAAAGAGTGAAGTGCTTAAAACAGCGAGGCAAATGGGGTTTGCCTGTCTAAGCGCGGACGAAATCAATTCCGAGTTGCTTGAAACCCCCGAATATGCAGTTAAAGTTTCCGAGATTTTTCCGTCTGTAGTAAAAGACGGCAAGGTGGACAGGTTTGCGCTCGCGCAGATCGTATTCTCGGACGGGGAAGCGTTGAGAAAGTTAAACGCGCTTGCGCATCCGCGCATTTTAAAGCGGATAGAATGCGAAAAGGCAAGCCCTTTGATAGTAGAAATGCCGCTTTTGCCAAAGGAGTGCGAAAACGGTTTCTTCGAAGCAACGGTGTTTGTGGATACTCCGTTTCTGACGCGGTTGAAGAGGCTTAGAAAACGCGGAATGACAGTCAGGCAGGCAATGGCCCGTATCAGGGCGCAGGTCAAACCCGTCGTTCTCGGCAAGTCGGCTGCCGTTGTCATAAAAAACAGCGGAAGTCTGCAAAGCCTGAAAAGACGTGCGACGCAAGTATTGAAAGAGTTAACCGACGGGTTAAGCGCAGGCTTAGACGTAGGAGATCGAAAAAGATAAAGAGGTGTACTGTGACGGAACGTAAGTGCAGTTGTTCGAAAGAAGTTACGGGGACAATCCCCATTATGCGCGTGATTGCAAAACTCGACGCGCTTTTTGCAAAAGACGAAATGCAGGAAGCGGGACGCGTTCTCGAATACTGGGAGGGCGAAGCCCGCGCATTAAACGATGATCGCGGATTGCTTGAAATATTGAGCGAGGAGATAGGCTATTATCGCTCGACGGGCGATAGGGAAAAGGGGCTCAGAGCGGTGGACGAAGCGTTGCAACTGCTCGAATGCACCAAAACCTGCGACAGCGTTTCAAACGCCACCGTATATCTTAATTGCGCCACGACGATGAAAGCATTCGGCAGAGCGGAAGAATCCCTGCTATATTACGGAAAAGCAAAGGAAGTTTATGAAAAACTTCTGCCCTCCGACGATTTCCGTCTTGCCGGATTATACAACAACTATGCCGCTGCGCTGAGCGAACTCGGACGTTATAAAGAGGCGCGGATATTCTATAACAAGGCGATTGATTTGCTAAAAAACAAGGGTGGATTCGGCGAACTGGCAGTATCATACGTCAATCTTGCTCAGACCGTTTACGATGAAGCGGCGGTTGTCGGAGCGAACGCGGACGAAGAGACTGACAGACTTCTGGACCTTGCGTATAACTGTCTTGAAGACAAAACTCTTCCGCGTGACGGAAATTATGCAATGATATGCCGCAAATGCGCCACTGCTTTCGGGTTCTTCGGATATTTTTTGCAGAAGCAGGAACTCGAAGAGCGCGCCCGTGAAATATTCGCAAAGTCATAAGCGGCGTAGGTTTGATACAGGAATAACGGAGCGGCTATGAAAGGGCTTGAAGAAGCGAGAAAATTTTACGCGGAGTGCGGCGCTCAGATGATTGCGCGAGAGTTCCCCGATTATGAAAACAGGATTGCCGTAGGTCTGGCGGGGCACGGTTCGGAGTGCTTCGGTTTTGACGACGGCATTTCCCGCGACCACGATTTCGAAACGGGATTTTGTCTGTGGCTTACAAAAGAAGACGAGGAGAAAATAGGATTCAGGCTTACGCGAGCGTACGATAAACTCAAAGCGGAATACGGAGGAGAGAAGTCTCCGCACAGTAGCGTTAGCGGCGCAAATTCTCAGGGCGTCAGCATTATAGGCGACTTTTATCGCAGATATACCGGGTGCGACGGCGCGCCTGCAACGCTCAGAGACTGGCTGTATACGGAAAGCGCGTTCTTTGCGGAAGCAACCAACGGAGAGGTGTTCCGCGACGATTTGGGAGAATTCAGCCGTATACGCAAACAGATTTTGCAAGGTATGCCCGAGGATGTACGTCTGAAAAAAATCGCGTCCTGTGCGGTGCGTATGGCGCAGACGGGGCAATACAATTATCCGCGCTGTTTAGCGCACGGGGAAGATGGCGCGGCTATGCTTGCGCTGTGCGATTTTGTGCGCGTTGCCTGCGAGATGATATTTTTGCTGAATAAGAAGCACTGCCCTTATTATAAATGGTCTTTTAAGGCGATGCGAACGCTGGATATTCTGTCTGAAATGACCGCTCCTCTCGAATTTTTGCTGACCGCCGAAAACGACGCGGCGGGGCGCGGCGTGAAGCGTGAAATTGTAGAGGATATTTCGCTTGCCGTTGCAAACGAAATAAAAAGACAGGGGCTTGCCGATTGCAGGGGCAGTTATCTCGAACCTTTCGGATTCGCCGTGCAGAAGAAGATAAAGAGCGCGGAACTTCGCAATATGCATATATTGTTGGGTTGAGGTTAACGTGAATATGAACTAAAAAATAAAAGCGGATAAATCCGCTTTTTTTGTATCCTATTTATTCAGTTTTTCATCAGTTCCGCTTTTAACAGCATATCGTAAAACGGCTTGATTGAAAGAAACTGTTCGGCAAGTACGTTCGCAAGATTTTCAGAGAAAAGCAAATCGATATCCTGACTCTCTGTAATCAATCCTACGTTTTTTCGGTTGAGCCAGTCCTGCGCTTCGGGAGAATAGTCGGGATAGCGGGAAGTTTTCAGCGTTTCTCCGTAAACGGTAAACACATTCTGTGCTTTAAAACACGCCATTGCATCTTTGTATTCGGGGGAGTTGTCGAGTATCAGTTGTCTGAAATTCTTTACCGAGCGACCGTCCGCCTGATAATATCCGCATCCGTATCTGAATCCGTACGGGGAGATTTCGAAAAAATATCCTGGCAAGCCGTTATACAGTTTTTTGTCTCTCAGAAATACGCACCACATTCTGTCGCGATACAGGTATCCGTCCGAAGCATAGCGCATATCGCGATATATACGCGAAATCGCTTTGTCGATTTTCGGTTCTACTATCAAATTTGCGTCAATAGACAGCATCGTGGGCGCAAGCGCGGTGACGAGTTCGGCAAAAGGTTTTACTAAAAACTCCCTGTAATCCTCTTTATGATCCTGATACCAGATTTTGGAGTTGTTTTTGTGATTGAAATACAAAAAATCAAGTGCTCTTTGCGTAAACATATTTCAGATAAACAGTGCAACTAACGTGCTTTCGACGATTGTGCGCATAGCGGCGTAATCGATGTATGGGTGGTTGTCAAACACATATTCGTGTGAAAACGACTGTACGATATTCATAGCAAAGTGAATGCGCTCCCCGAGGTTGGGCGCGTCGGCGCCGAGGGACGCCAATCTGTCGGACAACTGCAAAGTCAGGTTGTCTTCGATTTCTATAAACTTCGCGTTTACCGATGCGTCCGAATGCGAAAGCGAGTGCAACGCTTCGTGAATCTTTGCGCTTTTTTTGTGCAGGTTTATCGCAATATCCAACACGTCCTTTGCAAGCGCGTAGTAATTGATAGGAGCGCAAAGCCCGTCAATCAGAGCGAATACGGGAGAAAATGAGTTGTGAAGATGTATCGCAAGCACGTCGAGAAGTATGTCGTGTTTGTCTTTAAAGTATCCGTATACTATACCTGTGGAAACCCCCGCGCGTTTGGCTATCTGCGCAGTGTTGGTGCTGTGATATCCCGCCTCCGAAAAAAGTTCGTATCCGGCGCGTACGATTCGGTTTTTCTTTTCTATGGAGCGTTCCTGTTTAGGTTCGCGCACTTCCTGTCCCATAAGCAGTCCTTATATTTTATTATGCCGTCGCGCGTTAACCGCGCTTGAAGTATCGTCATAACTGTTTAGATTGCTTATATTATAAATCTTTTTTTCTTTTATTGCAATAAACAAAATATTCTAAGGCTAATTTACGACAAATATGAAATTTTTTTCACATTATGCGGAAATTCGGTTGACATGGCATTTTAATAGTGATATTATCTTTGTAAAATATGAAATAAGTTTCACATTTTAGCATATATTGATGTGAAAAGGAGGGCATATGCCGCTGATTGTCGCACCTATCGGAAGAGATTTGACCGTAGTGAGAATACTGACGGACGATAAGACAAAAAAGCATCTTGAAAGTCTGGGGATAACTCTTTCCTCAACGATAAGCGTTATATCGCAGAGCGGGGGTAGTACGATTTGTATGATTAAAGACGGACGTCTCGCTCTCGACAGAAATCTCGCGACTAAAATACTTGTAGCGTAAGGAGGATTACAGGATGAAAAAGACTTTGAACGAATTCGAAATAGGGCAGTCCGGTGTGATAAAGACTGTCGGGGGAGACGGCAGAATCAGACGCAGGCTCTTCGATATGGGGGTTACGCCCGACGCCGACGTTCTTTTGAGAAAAAAAGCGCCGCTGGGCGACCCGCTTGAAGTTACTATACGCGGATACGAACTTACTCTGCGCAAAACCGAAGCGGAAGTCGTGATGTGCGAAGCGGAAGATATAAAGCAGGATACCGCTCAACGGACAGAGAAGAAAAAATGCTTCCTCTTTAAAAAGAAATTAGAAAAGAATACGTGCAAGAAAGGAGGGGAATCTCTATGAAAAAATTTGCGCTTGCGGGAAATCCCAACTGTGGAAAGACCACGCTTTTCAACAGCCTCACGGGATCTACCGCACACGTCGGAAACTGGCCGGGCGTAACAGTTGACAAAAAAGAAGGCGTGTACAAAAAATGCGCCGAACCTATTTCCATTGTTGACTTGCCGGGTATATATTCGCTATCGCCTTATACCCCTGAAGAAGTTGTTTCGAGGAATTTCATTCTTGATGAAAAGCCTGATTGTATAATCAACATCGTTGACGCTACAAACCTGGAAAGAAACCTGTATCTGACCACTCAGATTATGGAAATCGACGTGCCTATGGTTATCGCGCTCAATATGATGGACGTCGTCGAGAAGAACGGAGATAAAATCGACGCGGCGAAGTTGGAAGAAAAGATAGGTTTGCCGGTCGTAGGTATATCCGCTCTCAAAGAAAGCAATCTCGACAACCTTATGAATCGCGCTTATGAGGTCTCGTCACAGTCGCGCGAAGGCGCGACGGTGCTTGCCGGCACCCAACTTATGCATCTTATAGAGGACTGCAAAATCGCGCTCAAAGGACAGAAAGTCGATAATACGCTTTTCCACGCTATCAAACTGGTTGAACTTGACGAAATCGAAGTGACGATGCATCCTGAATCGGCTAAGATGGTGGAAGAATTTAAAAATACTTTCAGCGACGATACATTCGGCAGCGATTTCGAAGCGATAGTGGCGGACAGCCGTTATAAATACATAACCAAAAATTATTCCTCCGTACTTGAAAGAAATAAGGCGGCGGAAAAGAGCAGACTGTCGCGCTCGGACAAAGCGGATAAGGTGCTTACGCATAAGATTTGGGGTATTCCGATTTTTCTTGTCATTCTGTTTGCGATATTCCATCTTACGTTCTCTGAAAATTTACTCGGCATAGGTTTCGGACTCCCCGAGGGTTGGGTATCCTTAGAAGGCACTGTTGCAGAAGGTCTGTTCGGCGAGGGCGGAATAAACTCTCCCGGCGTATTCCTGCAAAGTTTGTTGGGACTCGCCACCGATTCGATTACGGACGCTATACGCGGAGCAATGGAATCGGGCGCTGTCGCAGAATGGGCTACGGGCTTTATATGCGACGGTGTACTTGCAGGTTTGTTCTCGGTGCTCAGTTTCCTGCCGCAGATACTGCTTCTGTTCCTGTTCTTCTCAATACTCGAAGACAGCGGTTATATGGCGCGCGTCGCGTTCATTCTCGACAGAATCTTCCGCAAGTTCGGATTGTCGGGTAGGGCGTTTATGCCGATGATAATGGGCTTCGGATGTTCCATCCCCGCTATGATAAATACTCGTACTCTTGCTGACCGGAACGAAAGGACGGCAACCGTCAGAGTCATTCCGTTTTTCAGTTGCGGCGCAAAACTTCCTATACTGATTGCGGTTGCGGGTGGAATTGCGTCTATGGCTAATATAGGATACGGAGATTTGATTACATACGGAATGTACGTGCTCGGCGTGATTGTAGCGATTTGCTCCGTAATTCTGATGCGTAATACTACTATGAAAGGCGATGTTCCGCCGTTTATTATGGAACTGCCTGCCTATCACGCGCCTCAGTTTAAAAACCTGATGCTGCATCTGTGGGATAAACTTAAGCACTTCGTAAAAAAAGCGTTTACGATTATCCTTGTATCAACGATTATAATATGGTTCTTCAGCCACTTTGCTTGGAACTGGACATATCTGCCCGACGAGGAAATGAACGGAAGTATCCTTGCAAGCATAGGACAACTCATTCAGCCCATATTTACGCCGCTCGGCTTCGGCAGTCAGTTGGGCGCGGCTGGTTGGGTGTTCGCAGTAGCCGCAATCACGGGACTTATTGCGAAAGAAAACGTCATTGCAACATTCGGCACTCTCGCCGCCTGTATAGTTGCGGGATTCGAGGCAAACGAGGCTCTCGAAGGCGTGGATTCGTTGGTTGCGTTGATAGGCGCGACGGGTATATCCGTCCCTGCGCTCATAAGTTTCATTGCATTCAATATGCTCACAATTCCGTGCTTTGCTGCCGTTGCTACCGCAAAAGCGGAATTACCGTCAAAGAAGTCTTTCCGTCTTACGATACTATTCTGGGTGGCAACGTCGTACATTGTCGGAACAATGATATATCTCGTCGGCTCGTGGTGGTGGACTCTGTTTATCGTGCTTGCGATTTGGGCGGTGGTCATAACGCTGATTGTATTGCAAAATAAGGGCATAATAGATATAAAAAAGTTTTTTGGCAAATTTAAAATCAAACGTAGAAATTCTTAATGCAGAAAGCAATAATCCGCGTTTGGGGAGGTGAAGAAATATGGGACCTACGGAAATTATAATCATAGTTGCGGCTGTCGCAATCGTTGTCGGAGCAATCATTGTATACGCTGTGCGTAAGGCGAAAGGTAAACCGGCCGGATGCTCCGGTTGCGGATGTTGTCCCTATGCAAATCAGTGTTCCCGTAATTCGTCCTCGAAGAAAGTAGAATCCGATTCTTGCGTTTGCAGTGACGGAAAAGATGGCAAGCCGCTGAAATCAGACAGTCGGAACAAAATTGTTTGAATTGCTTTGTCTGCAAACCAGGCGTTCTCTCTCTTTATAAGCGAAGGCGAAGTCGATTATGACTTCGCCTTCACATTGTTGCCTGTATGCCGATCTGCGGAAAGCCGATTCGGGTTTCCGACAGATGCGGTTTTGAGCAGGATGTTTTAAAGCGTTGAATTTCTCTTTGCTTCCTGTACGGCAATTGCGAGTTGGTCAGGGCAGGATGTGGATTTGAATCCGCATTTTATGCCTTTGAGTTTGCTTTCGATTTCATCGGGAGTCATTCCTTCGACAAGTTTGGCAATGCCTTGCAGATTGCCGTTGCAACCTCCGTAAAACTCCACGTTTGTAACTTTGCCGTCCGTTAAATCAAATTTTATATTTCTCGAACAGGTGCCTTTTGTCTTGTAAGTATATTCCATAAACAATCTCCTTAATTATATAAATTTTTCACTTTAATAGGGCGTATATACAGCAATCATATATCTGACTATTCTTAAAAACCGCGTTTTTCATAATACCTTCAAGCAAAAATCCACTGTTTTGTAGTACTTTGCGCGATGCGGCATTATGTGCAAACGGCTCTGCGTATATGCGGACAATGTCAAATTTTTGAAATGCCTCTTTGCATATCTGTTTGACTGCGGCGGTCATTACGCCTTTTCCCCAGTACTCTTGCGAGAGCCAGTAACCTAATTCCGCAGACTTACGGTATACGTCGGTTTTGACCTGAACGGAGATACTGCCAACCGCTTTGCCGTCGATTACGATAGCATAGTTTAGTTGGTTGTCATTGACGTGTTGAGTGCATAACTCTATAAAAAATTCAGCGTCGGAAAGGGTATAAGGATATGGAAAAACATCGCGCAGATACTTTGCTATATTCGGATTGTTTGCCGCTTGCGAAATGCTTTTTGCATCCTCTTTTTGCCAGTGTCTAAGTGTAAACTCCATAAGGTTTTCTCCGTCTACGATTTTACCATAAATAAGTTTTATAGGCAATTGTAATACATAATAAATTGCAAACTCAGCGCTCAGTTGAGATGTTTGAAAATTCGTAGTTGCGTCGATGTGTTTGTATCGGCAGAATGCTTCGGGGCGCAGTTATAGACAAGCGGAACATAATCGATTTGTCATAAGAAAATTCGGTTACGCCTTTAACAGAGAGATATAGAAAACCGTGCCGCCGCTTCCCGATTCGTAGGTCAGAGTGCCGTTCATACTCTCGATAATATTTTTGCAGATATACAAGCCTACGCCTCCCGTTTCGCTGTCGTTTTCGGACACGTACGGTTTGAATACGTCCAAATTCCCGTCGATGCCTTTTCCGTCGTCGGCTACGCAAAGCACGGTTTTGTTTTTGTCGCACTTTACCGACAGCGTAATTGTGGAACAGCGCGCGTGTTCGATAGCGTTGATGATAATATTCGATACGACGTTTTCTATTCCTTTGGGCTTGACGAACGCTTTAACCGACGAGTTTACCGTGTTTTTCAAAACGATGCCGTTGGCGTTGCAGTCGAATTCGTGATACTTATACAATAGCGCGCACAACTCGGATATATCAATGACCTGCGACGGCTCTGCCAGATAATTGAGTTTTGAGTATGCCGCAATTTCGGATAGGTTGCTTATAACGCGCTCGGCGTCCTGCTTTATTATGCTTATAGTCTTGATTTGTTCAACGTCCTTTTCGCGTTCGATTGCGGTATCGCACAGCGTAACGGCGGAAGCCAGCGGCTTTTTCATATCGTGGGAAACGAACTGCAAAAGATTGTCGCGCTCGGCTATAACCGCTTTAATATCTTTTACCTGCCGTTCGACTTCCTTATGCAGATTGTCCGTGAGATAATCGTTGGATTTTTTCATATCCGTAAAAACAATAAATACGCTTATGAACGTTGTAATCGCCGTTGTCGCGCACAACCAGAAGATAGGGTTGATTTGCGCGGGGAATATATGCGGCATAAAAATAGACGCGATAATAGCAACGGCAATAACGGTAGCACATACCGTTTGCAAAATTCCGTGTTCGTCTTTTTTACGTAATAAGGCAACGCATATAAATGCCGACAGCGCAACCGCGCCTATCGCTTTTATTACCGTGCAGACAATACGCATTGCACTTGCCGCGCCAAAGGGGATAAACGGACAGAGCAACGCAAATAGCGCGCCGATTGCAGAAAGAGCGGGGAAGATATATTTTGCGGGAAATTTTCCGAAATTGCTGCCGAGGGCAAGTTGCGCTCCGCCGAGGATTACAAATGGCATAGCAAGCGACAGAGCGGTCCACAATAGCGGCGCGCTTGTTACGCCGCTTAAAAAGAAACGGCAGAGCAGCATTACGGTTATCCCTAGTACCCATACGATAGCCGAGGCAAATTTTTTGGAGCGTTCGAGAGCGGACAGCACGACGAGAACGGCAAACACCACGGCGGCGAGAATAGCAAACGTAATCAATAGATTATCGGACGTTTGGTTTACGCCCTTGACCGCGCTTTCCGTGCCGATAAGCGGACAGTCGGCAATACCCGAATACGCGCCGCCCGACGATTGATAGTGGACGGTTATAATCTGCGCCGAGTTAAAAGGTTTTTCCAAGGCTTCGCGCCTTGTATAGAATTGAAGGTTAAGATATTCGGTTGCCGTTTCGGAAGAAAATTGTTCTGTCTTTTTATCGTAGGATGTGGTAAATTCGATAAAATCGTAGTTTTCTATTTCACCGTTGCGCGCAACCAAATCGCTTTTTTGATACACGTTGGAAGCGCAGAATATTTTGGGCAGCGACAGTGTGAATTGCCAGTAGTCGCCTATCTTATGCGCGGCAAGATACTTTTGCTGTTCCTTAAAATTTTCGTCTGAGGGGTCAAGATTCATAATAACGAAAATCAGCGTTCCCTTTTCGGCAAATTCAAACGGCTTCGTCAGGTCGACTATCTGCATATCTTTGTCGAGAGTTTTCGGTCCTATAAATTTGTCTGCAACATAGTTGACTTTTGTAATTTTACCGATTTTGCCTAAATCCGATATTCTTACGGCGGTAATATCCTTGCCGATTTCCACAGTTTCATCGTTATAGTCGAAGACGCCCGTCGTTTCGGAAACGGCGGAGATTTTCGGCGCGGCAAAAAACAGCGTAACTATAAATAACGCCGAAAGAACGGCGCATAATAGTACGGATATTATTTTTTTAAGATAACGGTTGCTCATTTTTACCGCCTATAAAAGCATAGCCTTTTCCGAATTTTGTGGCAAGAAGGGAAGCGCAGTCGTCGGATACGGCAAACATTTTCTTTCGCAGATTGGAAAGGTGCTTTTTTATGGTTTCGGTGTTCAGATGCGGCAGTTTCCAAACTTGCTCGTAAATCTCGTTTGCTGTATAAAAATTGCCCGCATTCTGCATAAGGAACATCAAAACGTTAAACTCGCTGGAAGTCAGATTCAGCGAGGTATTTTCATAAACGACAGTGCGGCTTTTGACATTCAGCCTAAGTCCTCCGAGCGAAATATCGGCTTTGCTGTTCGGCAAAAGCCGCAACGCCATTCTTGCCTCTATAACCTGCGGAGAGCAAGGCTTTATGATATAATCCGCCGCGCCCGCGCTCAAACCGTTTATCACGTTTTCGTCCGCGCCTAAATCGGAAAGAATAATAACCGGCGTCTGACCTAAATATTCCAAAAGATTTATGCCGTTGCCGTCCGGCAAAATCAAGTCCAACAGTACGATATCGTACTCGTTTGCCGTTGCGGCGGAAATCGCGCTCTTCAAGGTGGGGCAAGCCGTAACCTTGTTCATTGCCGAAAAATATTCGATCAGGGAATTGCGCAGTCTGTCGCTGTCCTCGACTATTAAAACGTTCTTAAACTCTATCTTATTCATCACAATAAGTATAACACAAAAACCATAAAAAACAAATCCTATGAAATCGTGAAGAAAGTGTGAAGAAACGCTCTGCGCGCCCCTCATTCGTTCCGTAAAACTTAAAAGTTTGCTACAATATAAGCACAAAACTTTAACAGCCCCCGCGCGGGGGCTGTGCGCTTTCCTTGCGGAAACCGCAAAAAGCATTGATGGGAGGTATAATATGTTTGTGAAAATCAGAAAACATCTGATTTGTTTGACCGCCTTTATATTTTTAACGCTTCTCGGCGTTATCTGTACGTTGACCTTTACACAAGAAAAACAGACGTCGTTTGCGACGGAAATGGAGGACGGCAATTTCCGCGTATATGACGGGAGCGGCGTTTTCTTTGACGGTTACGACGATATCGGTTCCGCATGGACAGCGGCGAAAAAATTGTCTTTTGACAAATCAAGCGAGGTTACCGTCAAAATGTTTGCGGACGCCGAGGTTGCGGATACGCTGGATATAGACAACTGGAACTATAACATAGTGCTCGATCTCAACGGGCATAAACTCTCTATAAGCGAAAGCGATAAATACGTTATAAGCAGTATAGGAACGTTTACGTTATCAGACAGCAATCCGACCGCAACCAACAGCATAACAAGTTACGCAAGGGGAAGCACGCCCGAGACGGTTGAAATTTCGGGCGGCGTTATAACCGGTGCAAACGCATCCGCGGTTGTGTATATCGCTAGCGGAAAGTTAAATATGCAAGGCGGTAATATTGCGGGCAACGTTATAAATTCCGTCAATGGCGCGGCGGTAAAGCCCGGCGCCACGTTTAACATGACGGGCGGCGTCATTACCGAAAACGTGAACGTCGCGGGCGGTATCGGCGGCTTACATGCTCAATGGACTAAGTTTAACGTATCGGGCGCGGTAAAAATAGACGGAAACACAAACTGCACGAATATCGACGACAGCAAAAGAGCGGAAAGCAATTACGGCTACGATTACAATGCAAGTATAGTGATAAACGGCGCTTTGAACGACGGCGCGGGGAACAATGCGCGGATAGGCATAACCTTAATGTCCGATTACGCCTCTCGCGGCACCGTTATAAGCAAAGGTTACAAAACGTACCACGCGGGCGAAGCGGCGAATACATATTTTTATTCGGACAACTACCAAAAGTGCCCGCAATTTGATTATTACAAAGAGGTGGCTTTTTACAACCATGGCGGTTTTGAAAACTATACGAACGAGGGTGACAAACATTCCGCAGATTGCAAGACGTGCGGCGCGAGGGTTACTTCCGCTCACAGTTATTCCGCGTCAACGGGCAAGTGCGCATGCGGTGCGCAAGCGGCGGCGTCTGTCGGTAATTCTTATTATTCCGATTTCTTTCACGCTTGGGCAGAGGCAAAAACTGCGGCTACGGCAACGATAAAAATGTTCATAGACGTGACGTTAACGCAAGTGCTGGGCGTATTTGAAGAGGATAACTCAAACATTACGCTTGACTTGAACGGTCATACCGTTAACGGTGTCGACAGTTCGGTATCAATACAGATAGAAGGCAGCGAAAATGTCTTCACCCTTAAAGACAGCAAGGGCGGTGGCAAAATAACCGGCGGCGCGGGAGGAATTTGCGTGGCGGGCGGCGCTACCGTTAATATGGAAAGCGGTGAAATTTCCGGCAATTCCTCGGAATTCGGCGGAGGCGTATATATTAATGGCGGTACTTTCAATATGCGCGGCGGCACTATAAAGCAAAATACCGCGCAAACAAGCGGCGGCGGAGTATATCTGAACGGCGGAACGTTTACTGTTTCCGGTTCGGTACAAATTTCCGGCAATACGGTCGATAGCAAAGCAAATAACGTTCAAGTGGGCGTCGGAACGTTTACCGTTTCGGGCGATCTGACCGAGAATACTAGAATATATGTTTATATAGAAAGCGCGGGCGACGTTGTAACTGGATACAGCCAGAGTGACGCTCCGACAAATTATTTCATTTCGGACAACGAGCAATTAAAATGTATTTATAACGATAACGGCACGGTAAAATTTGCGGCGCACGATTTCGAAAACAGCACAAAATATAAGTCTGACGAAGCAGGACATTGGAAAGTCTGCGCGCACTGTACCGTGGAGGATAATAATAAAACAGCCCACAGCGGCGGCACGGCGACATGCATATCAAAAGCCTGCTGTGAGTATTGCGGAGTAGAGTACGGCAAAACAGGAGCGCATAACATAGTTCCGTCGGACGACGGCGTGCTCTGCTCGTTATGCAGTGTAAAGGCGGTCGCCGCGGTTGCCGGTTACGACGGGGCGATTAAATATTATCTGAACTTCGATGAGGCTTGGAACTACACCGTTACTTTGCCCTATAACCAAAACAACAAAGTAGAATTCGTGCTGCTCGCCGACGCGGAGATCAGAAGAACTCTCAATGTAAAAATCCGCATGGAAGTTTTCTTAAACGGTTACAAGATAAAACTTACTTCGAATAACGGCTCGGTTATCTCCCTTCAAAACAACGGTTATTTGTGGTTGAGAGAAGAGCCGAGAACAACGTTAATTCAAGAAATAAACGCGTTGGCGGCGTATAAAAACACTCTTACGCATACAATAACCGACCCCGTCAGCGGCAGCGCCGTTACGTTGAGCGGCGGACTTATAACGGGCGGAAACAGCTATCAAGGCGGAGGTATTTACGTCAGTGACAGCGCTTATTTAAACTTGGGAAATGTCAATATATCGGGTAACCGCGCGACTAATGGCGGCGGAGTGTACGCCGCTGACAACTCTAAAGTTGAATTTTACAACGCATGCGAGGTGAAGTATAACACGGCGCAAACGAACGGGGGCGGAGTGTACGTCAAAAACGCAAAAAGGTTTTATGTTTACGATGGCAGGATCAGTAATAACTCGGCGAGAATTTTAGGCGGCGGCATATATTTCGAAGGCGAAAACTCCTATTACGATTTATCGTGGTGCTATATAGAAAGAAACACCGCGGGTACCGACATCACCGATGGTATCGGCGGCGGCATATATGTGAAGAACAGCGATATAAGAATTTCGCGAACAAGCATTACCCAAAACACCGCGACGACAGCGGGCGGCGGCGCGTTTGTTGACCCAAACAGCACTCTGCTGGTAAAAAGCGACTGGGATATAATCGCCGATATTAGTTCTAACATAGTGGACGGCAAAGCCAACAACGTTTACCTCGAAACGGGGGCGAAAATAGATTTTGGGCAAAAGAGCGACAAACAAAACGTTATCGAAATATTCGTCACGTTGGCGGAGGGATATACGGGCGTGTTTACGTCTAATTACTCGCAGCAATTCTCCGAAAATCCGTCAACCTACTTATTCTCCGACGTCGACGGACTTTGCGCGCAGTTCAGCGAAGACGAGGCGATTTTAGCGATGCACTCCTATGGCGACTGGACGTACGCAAGCGATACCGAACACGAAGGCGCTTGCACGTGCGGAGAAAAGATTACGGAGGCGCATTCGGGCGGCGCGGCGACGTGCACTGAAAAAGCCGTCTGTTCCGTCTGCAAAGCAGGGTATGGCGAATTGATCGCACACAGTTACGGAAACTGGGAAACTACGCTCGCCCCTACTTGCTCGGCGGTAGGAAGCCAAAAGCATACTTGCAGCGTTTGCAGTCACGAAGAAACGAAGGAAATCGCGATCAACGCAAACGCCCATGCTTGGAACGACGGCGCGATCACAAAGCATCCCACTTGCATGGCAACTGGCGTTAAAACGTTTACTTGCGCGCATAATTCCGCGCATATCAAGACCGAAGAAATCGCGATCAACGCAAACGCCCACGCTTGGAACGACGGAGTGGTCATAAAGCACCCCACTTGCATGGCAACTGGCGTTAAAACGTTTACTTGCGCGCATAATTCCGATCATACCAAAACCGAAGAAATAGCGATAGACGAAAACGCCCACTCGTTCGGCGAATGGACGGAAAGCAGACCTGCCGACTGTACGCACAAGGGCGAAGAAACGCGCGTCTGCGAACACAATAACGAGCATAAGGAAACGAGAGAAACCGACGCGCTGGGACACAGTTGGAACCCCGAATCGGTGCGCGTGGAACCCACCTGTACGACGGACGGATCGGTGACGGTTACCTGTACGGCTTGCGGAGAAACCGATACCGAGATTTTGGTTAAACTCGGTCATGACCTTGACCGGCACGAAGCGCAAACGGCAACCTGTACGCAAATCGGTTGGGATGCATACGTAACCTGTTCGCGTTGCGCCCATACCACGTATTCGGAAAAAGAGGCGCTCGGACACGATTTCGAAACCGAGTTTACGGTAGATACGGCGGCGACCTGCACGGCAAAAGGAAGCAAGTCCAAACATTGCGCCCGTTGCGACGAAAAGAGTGAAGTGACCGAAATTCCGATTGCGCCGCATGCGTTAACGCACGTTGAAAGGGTAGAAGCCACTACGACGGCAAACGGAAATATAGAGCACTGGATCTGCTCGGTTTGCGGAAAGAAATTCTCTGACGGCAACGGCGAAACCGAAATCGACAGCATTATGATTCCTATGCTCAAAGCCGAACTCGTCAAGCCCGACGAGAATGGCGGCGAACACGAGGTGGTTGTAACCACGCCGAACGGCTTTGCGCCCGATATAGAACTTGTAGTAACGGAGATTTCAAAGGACAATTACGCGCAATATGAAGCAATCGTCCAAACGGTAAACGGCGAAATCAATCTTGTTTACGACGTTACGCTGAAATCGGGCGGCGTAACGATTCAACACGACGGCACGCTGACGATAAAATTGCGTATACCGGAGAATTTGCAAGGCAAAAATTTCAAACTGTTCCACCTGCACGGAAGCGAAGCGACTGATATGGAATACACTGTGGACGGCAACTATGCCGTTGTGAATACCGATAGGCTTTCGGAGTTCGTCTTCGTGGGCGAAAAGGCGGTTCCGGGCGTAATGCCTGACGGCAACAACGGACTGTCCGCAGGAGCGATTGCGGGTATAGCGATAGGCGTTATTATATTCGTTCTGCTTGTCGCATATGTTACGCTGTATTTCACACTTTACCGTAAAGGGGTAATGAAGGGTAAAGCGTTCGACGTAATCTACACGCCGATGAACGCAATATTCAAAACGAAAGACTAAAATTTGTTGTGAAAGTATTATTTTGCAACTAACTGAAAAACGCTCTGAAAAGGGCGTTTTTTTACATAGAAAAAGACACACGCAACGGAGTTTTATACGCTCCTTTTGCGTGTGTCTTGGTGGTGCGGTCGACGGGACTTGAACCCACACAGGCGTACTGCCCACAAGAACCTGAATCTTGCGCGTCTGCCAATTCCGCCACGACCGCGTAGTTCGTATTTTACCTTATAACGGCTTTGTTGTCAAACATTTACGTCTATTTCACAATCCTACTTTTTTATTTAAACGTTATTCTTATTGACAAAATCGAATCTTTTTGTATATCTCTTAGATGTTAAAAATAAAATTATTTAAAATTTTGCTTTAATTTGGTTGTGTTTTAGTCGATTTATTCTTATAATAAGGTAGTTATCTGGGTGTAGCGCAGTTTGGTAGCGTGCATGAATGGGGTTCATGAGGCCGGAAGTTCAAGTCTTCTCACCCAGACCAACGAAAAAATGTGTGCCATACGGTGCACATTTTTTTGTTAGGTGTCTCCGCAAGCGTCCCTGTTTGTGGGGTTATAAAAAATGTGTGACCTGCGTGGCAACATTTTTTCGTTTCTAACGCGCAAATCATAAGACGCTATCAATCTAAGTTGACATTGTAAACACCTACATCGTTTCGCTAAATGATTTGCTTGTTTGCGCGCTTCGCGCTTTTAAGACCTCTGATAGATTTAATTGATAGGTATCCAAAAAGATATGAGCCGATCGGTGTGCATTGTTTTGTTAGGGGTCTCCGCAAGCGTCCCTGTTTGTGGGGTTATACAAAATGTGTAACCTGCGTGGCAACATTTTTTCGTTTCTAACACGCAAATTATTAGAATATTTATAGATGCCGATGTCGTAAATGCTTAATGGTTTTCAGAATGTTTAGAATAACGGAATATCGGGATTGCAGTTGTTTTTGGGTGCGTCTGACATATAATATTGAACAATTATTTTAAGAATATATATTTTATTAAGAAAATAAAAGGGAATACAGGTCAAATCGTTTGACAAAATGCGGGCGGTTTGTTACATTTAATGGCGAGCCGCTCGAACGTGGTTGAAAGACGGGAGTGATTCCGCACCTATGTCGGCGAGACTGGTGAGAGGAGGTATTGATATGTACGCTATTGTCGAATGCGGAGGCAAGCAATATAAGGTTGAGAAAGATATGCTGGTTAAGGTCGAGAAAATCGACGCTGAAATCGGCGCATCCGTTGAACTTAAAGTCCTTATGGTTGCCGACGGAAACGGAAACGTAAAAGCGGGTTCCGCTGCGGAAGGTTGCAAAGTTACCGCAACCGTGAACGCGCAGGGAAAAGCGGCGAAAGTTTTCGTGTTCCACTATAAGTCAAAGAAGCAAATCAGAAAGCGTCAGGGACATCGTCAACCGTTTACGGAATTGAAGATAGTTTCCATCGAGGGCTGATATGGTCAAAGTGAAGTTCTCAACGTCCGAGGGTAAGTTTGTGGGCGTGGAATGTCTGGGGCACAGCGGTTACGCCGAAGAGGGTGAAGATATCGTCTGCGCCGCGCTGTCATCGGTAATACAGACGGCAGTGCTGGGGATCATCCGCGTGATAGGCATAAATATAGGCTACGAGACCGAAGAAGATTCGGGTTATCTCAAAGCGATATTGCCAAAGACGATAAGTAAATCCGATCTGCACGACGCCGATTTGATTTTGAGAACTGCATATCTGGGGGTGTCCGACCTCTACGAAACTTTTTCGGACTTTATATCATTGGAGGTAGAATAATATGTTTATTAATATACAGTTGTTCGCGCATAAAAAGGGAACGGGTTCTTCTCACAACGGTCGTGACAGCGAGTCTAAGCGTCTCGGACCTAAGCGTGCCGACGGACAGTTTGTGCTTGCCGGCAACATTCTCGTTCGCCAGAGAGGCACGAAGTATCATCCCGGCAACAACGTGTCCATAGGTAAGGACGATACGTTGTTCGCGCTTGTCGACGGAGTAGTAAAATTCGAGCGCGTCGGTAAGGATCGCAAACAGGTGTCTGTGTACGCATCTGAAAACTAAAAAACTTACGCCGTCTTCGGACGGCGTTTCTTTTACGGAATAGCGACGTGCAAAAAGCCATATCGCTATCGGTTTAAATGGCAGAATCGCAAAAGGGAAGCCCAGAAGATGAAATCTTTCGATATTGAAAAAACGCCTTATTTCGATCTGACGCAGACTCTCAACTGCGGACAGGTTTTTCGCTTTAAAGAAAACGACGGCTGTTACGACGTTTTCGCGCTTGACCATTATGCACATATAGAGACCAAAAGCGACAGATACGCCGTGCAATGCGACGACGCTGACTTTTTCGGCAGATATTTCGATTTTGATACGGATTATGCGTCTATTCAGTCGGAAGTCGGCGACAGAGGCTTTCTGTCTTCGGCTATAGAATACGGAAAGGGAATCCACATACTCAGGCAGGACGCGCTGGAAACGGTGTTTTCCTTTCTGATTTCTCAGAATAACCATATTCCGCGCATAAAGGGCATAATTGAGCGTATGTGTAAAGGACTGGGAAAGGATATGGGCGGATACTATGCGTTTCCTGACGTCGAGGCACTCGCAAATGCGGGTGAGGAGTATTTTTCGTCAATAGGAGCGGGATACAGGGCGTCGTATCTGGACAGAACGGCAAAAGCATTGCTGAAAGCGGATATAGAGGACTATCGCGCTCTCGATACACAGTCGCTCAGAGCAAGACTTACGGCACTGCACGGAGTAGGCAGAAAGGTTGCGGATTGCATACTTCTGTTCGGATTCAACCGTTTTGACGTTTTCCCTGTGGATACCTGGATTAAAAAGATTTTCGAGACGGAGTACCCCAAAACTCCCGCTGAAAAGATGTCGTCGCTGCTTGTCGAAAAATACGGCAAAAACGCGGGCTTTGTGCAGCAGTGGCTGTTTTATTACAAGCGCGAAAACGATGTTTAAACCGCGGCGTTTAAAGGCTTGAATTTTCAAATTAAACAAACGCATTGAAAAACACCCCCTAAAATCGCGCGTTTTAGACGGATAAAGTGCGCTTTTGAGAAAATAGGAAAAAAAGTATAGACAAATCGGTCGTTTTAAGTTAGAATATTGTATATAATATAAAAACTGAAAGCAACGCGTTCAGGACGGGTTGGCAGAGGAGAGATTATTATGGCAGCAAGTAAGAAATATGTCGTTCTTGCGGATATCGAAAGCGTCAGGGTGCCTTTCAGCGTTTTTGCCGCTGCGCTTGAAGAATTGTCCCGCTTAGGCGAAATCGCCGCTTGCAAATTCTACGGTTATTCGGCAAAACGTACCAAAGATTACGGCGAATTTATTCAGGAAAACAGTTATGACGCGCTTTCCGCGCTTCCCAAAAAAAGAAAAGGTAAACTCGATTTGCGTCAGGTTATTGACGCGGCAAGACTTGCGCAGTTCCCGAATATCGACGGTTTCTTTATCATCTACGGCAACGGTGACATTACGCCGCTGATTGCATATCTTAAAGCATACGGCAAAGACGTTATCGCCGGTGTTATCGAACCCGACAAGAACTCCGTTCTTTGCAACAAAGTTATTTATCTCGATCCCAACGCCACGACTCAGACCGTACTCAATTCCGGTTACAGAAAAGTCGCTCCGTCGGAGTATGTCGCACCCAAAAAATCCTCTGTCGGCAAGAAGAAAGCACCCGTTGAAGGCGATGCAAACAATCCGAATGCAAATTCTTCCAACAACAAGTCCGACACATACGTCTATGTTCAGCAACCCGCTCAACAGCAGGCGGAGCCGCAAATCGTTTATGTACAACAGCCTGCCGCTCCCCAACCCGAGCCTCAGCAGCCGCAACAAAATGCGGATGACGCGGCACAGATGGCGCTATTGCTCGAACAGTTCAACAAGATTATTAACGGCAATGATAATTGACGGTTAGGTGCATATAGTTTAGCAACATAATTTACTGCACCCGTAGCGGTGCAGTAATTTTTTATAAGAGAGGTGTTTATGTCCGAACTGATTTTAAAAAAAGAACTTTGCAAAGGATGCGGACTGTGCGTGCAGGCGTGTCCGAAAAAAATTCTGACCGTTTCGGATACCGAAACCAACGCCAAAGGCTACTACACGGTGGAGATAACTCGTGCCGAAGACTGTATAGCCTGCGCTTTTTGCGCGACGATGTGTCCCGATTGCGTCATCACGTTGGAGGAATGATTATGGCTGAAAGAAAACTGATGAAAGGCAACGAAGCGATTGCGGAAGCGGCTATAAGAGGCGGTTGCAGGTTTTATGCAGGTTATCCCATTACACCTCAAAACGAGATTCCAGAATATATGAGTTGGCGACTGCCGCAGGTAGGCGGAAGATTTATTCAGGCTGAGAGCGAGATATCCGCAATCAATATGGTATACGGAGCGGCGGGTGCGGGAGCGCGCGCTATGACGAGTTCGTCCAGCCCCGGCATCAGCCTGAAACAGGAGGGAATCAGTTATATCTGCGGCGCTGAATTGCCCTGTGTAATTATAAATATGGTACGTTCAGGCCCTGGTCTCGGCGGAATCCAGCCTGCTCAGAGCGACTATTTTCAAACCGTAAAAGGCGGAGGTCACGGCGATTACAGAATGCTTGTATACAGCCCCTGTTCTGTTCAGGAATGCGTTGATTTGTTGTATGACGCGTATGACAAAGCGGAAGAATACCGCTTGCCTGTTATGATACTCGGTGACGGTATGCTCGGTCAGATTATGGAAGCGGTTACCTTGCCCGAAATGAAGGACGCGGCATCTTTTGCTAAAAAACCTTGGGCGGCGGACGGAACGGGAGTCGGAGAGGGCAGAAGGATTATCAATTCGCTGTACATAGTTCCCGACGAACTGGAAGCGATGAACCGCAAACTGCAAAAAGTGTACGACAGAATGTGCGAAAATGAAGTGATGTGCGAAAACTACCGCACAGATGACGCCGAAATCGTCATAACCGCATACGGCACCGTCGCGCGTATCGCAAAAAGCGCGGTCGACGTATTGCGCGAGCAGGGAATAAAAGCGGGATTGCTCAGACCTATAACGCTTTATCCGTTCCCGAAAGAGTATTTCGAATCCGTTATGAGCAGCCCGACCGTTAAGGATATCGTTGCGGTGGAACTCAGTATGGGACAGTACGTCGAGGACGTGCGTCTGGCTGCCGCAGGCAGAAAAAAAGTAAGTTTTTACGGCCGTTCGGGCGGAAACGTAATGTCCCCCGAAGATATTGTCGAGTACGTCTTAAAGGAGGTAAAGTGAAATGGCGACAGTGTTTAAGAAACCCTCGTTTTTGACGGACGTACCCTTTCATTACTGTCCCGGTTGCACGCACGGCATTGCCCACAGACTTGTGGCGGAAGCGTTGGAAGAAATCGGAGCAAAGGGACATTGCGTGGGAGTCGCGCCGGTGGGATGCGCCGTGTTTGCGTATAACTATTTCAATTGCGATATGCAGGAGGCGGCGCACGGAAGAGCACCCGCCGTTGCGACGGGCATAAAACTCGTCGATCCCGATAACATCGTATTTTCCTATCAGGGCGACGGAGATTTGGCGTCGATAGGTATGGCGGAAATAGTTCACGCGGCTACTCGCGGCGTAAATATCACGGTGATATTTATAAATAACGCGATTTACGGAATGACAGGCGGACAGATGGCTCCGACTACGCTTTTGGGACAGAAGGCTACGACCTGCCCCGACGGAAGAAGCGTTGAAATCAACGGATATCCCATACGTATGTGCGAGATGCTTGCCACGCTCGACGGACCGAGTTATATCGCAAGATGTTCTCTTGCAGACGTTAAAAACGTAAAGCAGGCAAAAAAAGCGGTGCTAAAAGCATTCCGGAATCAAAAAGAGGGCAAAGGTTTTTCGTTTGTGGAATTGCTCTCGACTTGTCCTACCAACTGGCATTTATCGCCTGTTCAGGCGCTCGAATATGTCAAAAATCAAATGACGGAACAATATCCGCTCGGCGTGTTCAGAGAGGTGTGAGTATGGAAAAAATCATAGTCGCAGGATTCGGCGGACAGGGAGTGCTGTCGTTGGGACAACTCCTTGTATATGCCGCAATGTATGAAAATCAATATGCTACCTGGTTGCCCTCTTACGGCCCCGAGATGAGAGGGGGAACGGCAAACTGTTCGGTGGTTATTGACGCGGATAAGCCTGTTGCGTCGCCTATAATAGCGATTGCGGACACGCTTATTGCGATGAATAAACCCTCTCTCGAGAAGTTTCAGGCAAACGTGCGTGAGGGCGGATTAGTGATAATAAACAGTTCTCTTATTTTCGAAAAATGTGCAAACAAGAACGCGCGGGCGGTTTACGTCGACGCAAATCGGATAGCGCACTCGTTGGGGAACAATAAGGCGAGCAATCTCGTTATACTCGGTGCATACATACGGCAGAGCGGACTTTTCAGCAGAGAGGTCATACTGTCGACGATAGAAAAGGTCTATGCGTCGAAACCGCAGTTTATACCCAGCAACAAAGCGTGTTTCGAGGCGGGATATAATTTGGAAGTATAACCGCGCAGACGCAAGCGAACTCAGACTTTGAAAGATAAAAATCAGAATGCGCGATTTCTATTCGGATATGACCGCGCACTTGAATTTATTACGCTCCGTAAAGTGTATTTTACAGAGCGTTTTTGTTTTATTGTTACTCATATCATTAAGTAATAATATTGAATATAATATGACTGTTTGCTGTTTCAGGGGTATATTGACAAATAAGGTGCATATACGCTATAATATACTTTAAAGATAGCAAATCTTACACAAATAAATACGGGAGGATATATTTATGGTAAGTATGATATGCGCCTTATCGCCTGTGGCTTTGGGCTTTACAATCGTCGCGGTGATTTTAGCGGTCTTTTTGCTGATATTTTTCATTTTAGGATATCTCAAAGCGCCGCCGGATACCGCGTACATTATTTCGGGACCTTTCAGAAGAAAGATCCTCATCGGACGTGCGGGGTTCCGTATTCCGTTTTTTGAGCGCGTGGACAAAATTTCACTGCGCGTTATGCAGGTTGACGTAAAAACAAGCGAGGCTGTACCTACAAACGAGTTTATCAACGTCAACGTAGACGGTGTTGCCAACATCAAAGTTTCTTCGAATCCCGAACTCCTGAAAAAGGCGGCGGAAGCACTTTTGGGAATGAAGCAAAACGAACTTATAAGCCTCGTTACGCAGGTGCTTGAAGGTAATATGCGTGAAATCGTGGGTTCTGTCGGATTGAAAGAAATGGTTCAGGACAGACAGGGCGTAGCGAAGAAAATCACCGAAAACGTGGTTCCCGATATGGAGAAACTGGGTATCGA
This sequence comes from uncultured Christensenella sp., assembly GCA_910578325.1. Classification (GTDB taxonomy): domain Bacteria; phylum Bacillota; class Clostridia; order Christensenellales; family CAG-917; genus CAG-475. Next base: position 39,783 of record CAJTQT010000007.1, on the reverse strand, counting down.
AGTCGTAAACTTCAATATTCAGAACTTTAAGGACAATGCGGGTACTATTGAGAATATGGGTATCGACAACGTTGAGCAGATTCGCAAAAACGCGCAGATTGCCAAAGCGAACGCGCAACGCGATATCGCTATTGCCACCGCTAATGCCGAGCAGGAAGCGAACGCCGTTAAGGTGGAAACGCAAAAACAAATCGCGGAGCAGAATGCCGCTCTTGCCGTGCAGGAAGCGGATATGAAAGTTAAAGCAGACGCCAAAAAGGCGGAAGCGGACGCCGCTTATGCGATTCAGTTTGAAAATCAGCGTAAGACGATAGAAGTTACAAAAGCGAATGCGGACATCGCAAGAAGAGAGAAGGAAGCCGAACTCGCAGAAAAGGAAATCGCAATCAAGGAACGTCAACTTGACGCGGAAATCAGAAAGCAAGCGGACGCCGTAAACTACAAGGTTGCAAAAGAAGCTGAGGCTCAACTTATCAAACGTCAGAGAGAAGCGGAATCTATGGCATTCGAAGCCGTAAAGAAAGCGGAAGCGCAGAAGGCGCAGGCGGAAGCGTCAAGATATGCGGTTGAGCAGGAAGCGGAAGCGCAAAAAGCGCAGTCCGACGCTTTGAGATATGCGATGGAACAGGAGGCGGAAGGTATTCGCGCCAAAGGACTCGCGGAAGCGGAAGCCATTGAAAAGAAAGCGGAAGCGCAGAAGAAGATGGGCGAAGCGTCCGTGCTCGAAATGTATCTCGAAGCATTGCCCGAAGTCGTCAAAAATGCCGCGGAGCCTCTGAGCAGAACGGATAAGATCGTTATGTACGGAGACGGGAATGCGACAAAGGTGGTTAAAGACGTTATGAAAAGCGCGAATCAGGTTATAGAGGGCGTGAAAGAAGCGAGCGGAATCGATATAGCATCGTTGCTTGCGGGCGTCGTCGGAGGAAAGATACTTTCCGGAAATAATAAGGACGATAAAACCGAGTAACCTAAAAATGCAATCAAAAAGAAAAGCGGGCTTTTACAGGCCCGCTTTTTTAAAATCTATCGGCGATAAATTTTTGTAAATACAGAAGCGTATCGTATATCCGTTGTCGTCGAGAGGTTCGGAAACGCTTTCGCATTTCCAGTTTTCCAAAACGTCGAGATTGTCGAAAAATACCGTAGCGCCGCCGCTTGCGTCAACTTTTGTAATTACCGCTTCTTCGCAATATGGCAACATCGTGTGATACATCATCGCGCCGCCTATTACGTAGGCGTCGGTTGTGTCGTATTGGGCGAGGACATCGAAAAGACCTTCAAGCGAGGTTGCAAGCACGTATCCTTTCCGGTCGGCATCGTCCTGCGTGCCGTTTGGATTAAGCACAATATTTGTGCGGCCTTTTAGAGGCATTCCGTTTGGGAAGGAGAGCAGAGTGTTGCTTCCCATTATGACGGTTTTTCCTTTCGTATGTTCGACGAAATGTCGCATATCCGCTTTGAGATGAAAAAGCAGGTCGTTGTTTTTGCCTATGCCCCATTCTCTGTCGACGGCAACTATAAGTTTCATACCGCCACCTCTATTTTGCTTTCGAGTCTCGTAAACCGATAATCTTCAAGTTCGAAATCGTCTACGGTGAAATCGTAGAAATTTTTTATATCCTTGTTCATCTTGAAAACGGGCGCGGGATATTGCGGATTTTTGAGAATCTCTTCCACAATCGGGATATGGCGGTCGTAGATATGCGCGTCGCTGATCACGTGTACGAATTCGCCGACTTCAAGTCCGCTGACCTGCGCCATCATATGAACAAGCACGGCATACTGAACCACGTTCCAGTTGTTTGCGGTGAGCGTATCCTGACTGCGTTGATTGAGGATTGCGTTGAGTTTGTTTCCCGTCACGTTAAATGTCACGGAATAAGCGCAAGGGTAGAGGTGCATTTCGTGTAAGTCGGCGAAATTGTAGATATTAGTCATAATTCTGCGCGATTGCGGATTGTGTTTCAGGTCGTAAAGCACGCGGTCAACCTGATCGAATTCGCCTTCCGCGTATTTATGCTTTACTCCGAGTTGATATCCGTATGCTTTGCCTATAGAGCCGCTTTCGTCGGCCCAACTGTCCCAGATATGCGAGTTCAGATCGTTGACGTTATTGCTTTTTTTCTGCCAGATCCACAGCAGTTCGTCTATTGCGGACTTGAAAGCCGTGCGCCTGAGGGTAATTATAGGAAATTCTTTTGACAGGTCGTATCGGTTTACTATGCAGAACTTTTTGACGGTATGCGCCGGCGTTCCGTCAAGCCATTTGGGGCGGACGGGCAAACCATCGTCCGAAATTCCGTTGTCAATGATGTCTCGGCAGGTGCGGATAAAAATCTGGTCGGCAATGCTCATATTTGTACCTCATTTTTCAATATAATATACGGCGTTTTGATCCCGTTTCGAAGATAAAACGCCGTATTTTGTTAGATTAGCGATAAGTTCAGTCTTTTATGACAAGTTTAGCGTTGAGCGCTTTAACCATATCGGTGTTGAGTTTTACGACTTTTCTGTCGTAGGTGACAAGTCCGTTAATTTCTTCTTCAACGTCGCTCACCTGCGTATAAACCGTAGCCGACAGTCCGTTTGCGATGTTCGGAATGATGCGCTTTTCATAGAGTTTCTTAAATGCCGCCGCGTATTTTTCGGGGGATTTGTATATGCGGTATCCAAACGATTTGTTCGGGCTGAATACGTGTCCTTTGGTTTTGATAGAGTATCCGCCGAATTCGCTGAGCAGAATGCAGCGTTTGTCCTTCGGCATAACGATAGGCGTGAAATAGATGTGCAGACTCTTTGTATCGGACGTTCCTTTTCCCTGGTCGTTCCAGCCGGATACGCTGTCGATAAGACGCGTCGGGTCGATTGCCTGCATATCTTTGGTTATACGTACGGAGTCAAACTGTCCCCAACCCTCGTTGAATGCAACCCAAGTAGACAAAGAAACACAGTTTTTGAGATAGTTCATAGTGATGCGCACTTCTCTTTCAAACTCGTCGCGACCCTCTTTGTCCTGACGGGCAAGGCGTTTATAGCCCTTTTCCGTATTGTCCTTTATGTGGATATTAAGCGCGACGGCAAATCCTCCGATGTACATAAACTTATATTTCGAGCCTCCCGTGACCATATCCTGCCATACGAGAATGCCTTCCTTGTCGCAGTGATAGTACCAGCGTAGCGGTTCGATTTTAATATGCTTTCTTATCATATTGAAACCCATAGATTTTACGAGTTTCACGTCGTATTCAAGCGCGGCGTTGGACGGGGGAGTCAGCATTCCGTCGGACCAGTAACCTTGGTCGAGCACGCCGGTGTGGAAGTACGGCTTGTTGTTGAGCCCCATACGCTTGAAACCCTTGCTGTCCGTAACCCAACTGAATTTACGCATACCGAAATACGATTTTACGATATCTTTTCCGATTTTGAACGCGAGGTCGTAGAGTTTGGGATTCTCGGGACACCAGAGTTCGTATTCTGAAAGCGGGACGGAAATCTCGTTTCCGTCGCAGATTGCCTGCGCCATAACTCTGTCGCCGTCTAGTACTATAACGTCGACGGGAGCGTCCGCGGATTTTTCAAATTTGAAGTTTACAGTATTATTGTCGATGTCGGGAACGATCGTTACGTCTTTGAGATAAATTTCGGGAACGCTTTCAAGCCAAACGCTTTGCCAGATGCCCGATTGCGGAGTATACCAGATTCCACCGCGCTTTGTAGCCTGCTTTGCGTGGGTGTGGTAGGAAGTGTCGGTGGGGTCTGTTACTGCGAGTTCGATGACGTTCTCGCCGCTTCTGACTGCGCCGCTTATATCCAGACAGAACGGCATATATCCGCCGCTGTGCTCTCCGACGGTAACTCCGTTGATTGCAACTTTGCATTCGAAATCCACCGCGTCAAAGTGTATAAAAGTGTGCGCTTTGATAAACTCGGCGGGTATGTCGAAAGTGCGGTGATAATACAGCACGTCGTCGGGAGTGACGATAGTACCTTCGGGAAGACCCGATAACAGAGACTCGGGAGAGAACGGAACGAGTATCTTTCCTTGATAGTTTCCGTTGAACGATTCGCTCTTGCGCAGAATCGCATAATCCCATTTGCCGTTGAGAGTCATATAACTGTCTCTTGCAAACTGAGGGCGCGGATATTCCGAAAGCGGGGTATCGCTTACTTCAAAAGGTGTGCGAAGTCTTATTGTTTCCATAATATTCCTCCATAGTTATATACAGTATATCATATCGGAGTAATAGTCACAAGAGCATTACGGAAATTTTTCTTCGTATTTGACCTTGCCGACCGCGTGTGTTACAATTAGTCGGAACAGGCAAGGTATGCCGATACGCATACTGTCGTACTGAATTTGAGAGGTAGAGATATGAAACTGTTTATAGGTTCCGACATCCATGGCTCGGAAGCGAATCTTATAAGGTTTTTTCAAGCGGTTGACGAGAGTCTTGCAGGCGATCAAGATACAAAAGTCGTGCTTTTGGGAGATATATATAACCACGGTCCGCGCAATCCTTTCCCGGAGGGCTATGCTCCGATGAAAGTCGCCAAACTGCTTAACGACGCAATGACTTTTATTACGGTTATAAAGGGCAATTGCGACAGCGAGGTGGATCAGATGATAAGCAATTTCCCCATAATTTCTGACTTTTCTATGCGGTGGGGTGAGCATACAGTGTATTTTACGCACGGTCACAAATGCAACCCTGAGTTGCCTCCGACAGGCGCAAAATCGGGAGATCTTGTTTTCTACGGTCATTTCCACAGGTCGGCGGTCACAGAAAAAGACGGGGTGAAATATGTGTGCGTTGGCGCGTTGGGGCTGAACCCCGAAGGCGCGGAGCGTTCTTATGCGGTGCTGGAAGAAAACAGATTGACCGTGCTTACGCTTATGGATAAAAAAGTGCTGTTTGATATTGAAATCTGATTTTTGAATGCGGCTGAGAAGAAAATAGATTTACTGCTTTGTAAATTCGTTATCCAACGCGTAAAACCTATATCATTAGAAGTCAAAATAAAAACCGCCGAGAGGGCGGTTTTTGTTTTGAACTGAATTTGATTGCATAAACGGTTTTCCGTCAGTCTTTAAGTTCATCGGTTTGAACGTCGGCGCAGACGTCGCAGTCGTCGCCGATGTCTTTTGTTGTTTCCGCTTCGCTGTCCGACAAGGCTTCGCTCGTAGCATTTTCTGAATTATCTCCGGTTAGAATGTCGGTTTCCAGGTCATGCGTGTCGTCAATGCCTGCAAGATGTTCCAGTTCTTCTCTCGCCTTCTGCTTTTTTCTTTCGCGCATAAACTGGAAAAGCGCAAACAGCGCGCATACGGCTATTCCTACAAACAGATAGGCGGAACCTATCGATTTTCCTACGCCCGTAACGCCGAATACAATAGAAAGCACAACGACGATAGCGGCGGGAATGAGCGCGAGTTTCGGATTCTTTGCAACGTATTTTCCGCCAAGCGAGCCGAACAGGGCGTATACGACGCAGGAAAAAGCCGGCATAATCCACGTCTGTTTTTCGACGATGCTTTGCAGATTGCTTACCGCAAGGCAGAGGACAAGGGCGGCAATTATAAGGACCGTAACCAAAGTGCTCGTAGCAACCGCTATCGTTGACACGACTTCGTGTTCTTCGGTGTTCGCTTCCGTCGGATATATTTCGTGCGCCTTGACTACGCAGGGGATTTTAAGGTTTGAAAGATTGCCTGTCGTGAAAGCGAGATATTCGCTGTTTGTGCCCAGCATAGGCGCGTATATTACAGGTTCAACTATGCCGGAAAGGAAGTTGATTATAAACGGAATTATAACCGCAGACGTCCCGAACACTTTCCAGTCCGGCGTTACTCCGTAGTGTATGCCTATCGCGAGAGGTACGGCGATAAACAGAACTATCGCAAGCGCGGTCCATATTCTTCCGATAAGGTGGTATTTGAAATTGAAATCCTTGACCAACGTTTTTTTCATCTTCATCCTCCTTACATAACGAATGCGGCGAGCGCGTCGGCAGCCTGTTGCGCTGCGTCGGAACCTTTGACGGGAATCGTAGCCCAGCCGTATTTGCTCGCGCAGAAACTTATGACGGCAACAACAGCCATAGCGATTATCATACTTACGGGAGTTGCGAAACTGTCAAGCCATTTCCATTTTGCCTTACTGATGAGCAGGTCGAAGACATACATCATAATCATAGCGACAATAAGCGCGATAAAGTTGTAATACGCGTCAATGTATTTGCCGTTTTGCGACGGGGACGTAAGGCTCATTGCAAGGTATCCGAGCGTCATACCGATGAACGTAACCTGAAAGAGCAGTTCTCCTATATTGATTCCGCCTTTTTTTACTCCGCCTCCTGTCGATTTTGTCAGAAGAACGCCGACTTTGGACTGGATGCGGCGATAAAAAATCAATACGAATACGGGGCCTGCCATTATTGCGAGGGACATAACGGTTGCAATTGTCACGAGGTCTTTTGCGGTCAATCCGTTGCGCATAAGCACCTCGAGCCCGTCCGTTCCTCCTACGATTGCGTTTGCCGCGCCGTCCGCCATCTGCGTTTCATATTGCAACGAACCTATAACCGAAAGTCTGATTGCGGGAAACGCTATGCCCAGCGAACCTACCAGCGTAACTACGCCAAGCGCGATACCTATCGCGGGAAGTATGGAAAAAGATATTGAAGAGGTGACAACCTTTTTGATTCTGACCATATCCATATTGAGTTTTTTTGCGCGCATAATAGCCGTAATCAGATAAAAGAGCGCAAGCGCAACTACAAAGGCAAGCACTATTCCGTACAATGCGTACATAATAGGGTCGTCTAAACGGAATTCTGCGCATAAAGCGGTTGAAAACATTGCAAAAACCTCCTCTTTATGTATAAATATGCAATTATTATACGCCTGAATGTCATATAATGCAAGAAAAAAGTTTGCCGCTTGCATAAATAATATTTGAGGGAGGTTTATGTTTTGCTTGATTTATTGTGATTTGGGTGGTATCATAATTTCAGTTATAACCCTGTTTTTGGAAGTTGTAGAACGTTGCGCGTAAAGTGCCGACTGAACGGGGGGTGTCATCGGACGAAAAGCCGAAAGGCTTGCGGTGCAGCGTTCACTCCCGCTTCACTTTATGCGAGAAGTGCTTCCTAAGGAGGCGCTTTTTGATTTACGAAGAGGCAATAGAGTACATCGGAAATATCGGACGCGCCGGTTCGGATTACGGAATCGAGCGGATGCGGATACTTTTGAACCTGCTCGGTTCTCCCGACGCGAAACTGAAATTCGTTCACGTTGCGGGCACGAACGGGAAAGGTTCGGTATGCGCGTTTCTCACTGCCGTTCTGAAAGAGGCGGGATATCGCGTGGGCACGTACAATTCCCCGTCCGTATTTACATATAACGAGCGGTGGAGGATAAACGGCGAGCCTCTTGGCGACGAACTTGTGGCTGAGTATCTCACAGCCGTTAAAAATTGCATAGACGACGAAAATGCGCGCAGGAAACAGCGTTTAGGCAGTGGACAAAATTCATTAAACTGTTATGATAATTTGAAATTTAGTGCGTTAGATGCCGAAAAATCCGAAATGCTTACCGTAGGTGAATTTAATCCTACCGCTTTCGAAATAGAAACCGCGGCGGCAATGCTCGCGTTTTGCGGCGCGGGGTGCGATATCGCGGTGCTCGAAACGGGGCTCGGCGGCCGTTGGGACGCTACAAATGCGGTTTTAGAAAAAGAACTGGCGGTGATAACTCCGATAGGTCTTGATCACTGCGCATTGCTCGGCGATACTCTCGGCGAGATTGCAAGCGAAAAGGCGGCGATAATCAAGCGCGACGTTGTGACTTGTGCCCAGTGCGACGAGATTATGGAGCAGATACGCAATCCTTTCGACACTGTCGATGGCGAGCGGGTATACAGGCAGGCGAACGTGAATATATGCGGAAATGCCGTTTTAATAAAACGAGATACAGAAGCACAGACATTTGAATACGGCGGACGTGAGTATAAAATACGTTTACAGGGCAAACATCAATTACAAAACGCGGCGATTGCTATTTGCGCAGTTGAGGAACTCAGAAAAAAAGGTTGGGAAATAAGCGAATCAGACCTTGCCCGAGGCCTTGAAAAAGCGGAATGGAGCGCTCGTCTGGAATTTGTAAAGGATGCGGATAGCAGATTTGCAATAGAGGTGCCCGAGGGCAAAACGCTTGTATTCGACGGGGCGCATAATCCTCACGGAGCACGCGCGTTGGCGGAGGCGATAGGCGAGTATTTCGGCGGGCTTAAAATACATCTTGTTATGGGAATGCTTGCAGACAAGGACGTAGACGGGGTTGTGTCGTTGCTTGCGCCGCTTTGCAAGAGTGCGACTGCGGTTACGCCTGATTCTCCGCGCGCTTTGGACAAGTCATTGCTTGCGGAGAAGATAGGTGGGTACGCTCCCTGCGGTCAAGGCGGAAGCGTTGGAAGCGCGGTGCAATCCGCGCTTTACGGAGATTGCGACGTTGTCGTTTTGTGCGGTTCGCTTACGCTGTTTGGAGATTTGAAACAGTAATGCCGATTGTCGGAGGTATTGTATGATAGATAAACGCAGAATCGAAGAAGCAGTCAGGGAAATTCTTATTGCGATAGGCGAAAATCCCGAGAGAGAAGGACTTGCCGACACGCCCGCGAGAGTGGCAAGAATGTATGAAGAAATCACCGCAGGTTACGCGCAGAACCCGGCGGAACCGCTGTCGAAGGTGTTTGCGGAAGATGGCGGTTCGCTTGTCGTGGAGAGAGATATTTCGTTTTTTTCCACTTGCGAACATCATCTGATGCCTTTTTTCGGGAAAATTCATATTGCATATATCGCCGACGGAAAAGTGGTCGGACTGTCCAAACTTGCAAGAGTAGCGGACGTATTTGCAAAACGCTTGCAACTTCAAGAGAGGTTAAACGCGCAGATAGCGGACAGCGTATACGGGCTTTTGGGTGCAAAAGGCGTTATGGTTGTCATTGAGGCAGAGCATACCTGTATGACGGCGCGCGGAGTGAAAAAGGTCGGCACAAAAACCGTGACGTGCGCGGTGAGGGGAGATATGCCGCCTGAGATACAGGCTCAGGTTATGACTATGTGCCGATGCAATCAGGCATAAGAGAAGGATTGTTTGACGGGCAGGATAGCACGCAATTCAAAGGGATAGAAATATGAAATACAATTTTAAGATAAGGGATAAAGTTTTTACGGGCGGAACCCACGTAATGGCGATACTCAACGCAACTCCCGACAGTTTTTACAGCGTAAGCAGATTGCAGAACGACGCGGCGGAACGGGCGGGGAAAATGATAAAACAGGGCGCGGAGATTATCGACATAGGCGGACAGTCTACACGTCCCGGAGCGGCGGCGGTTAGTTCGCTTGAAGAAATGGGAAGAGTTCTGCCCGTAGTAGAGGCTATTCGGGCGGAGTATCCCGATATTCCGATATCCGTTGACACGTTTTTCCCCGAGGTCGCGCAAGCGAGCGTTGCGGCGGGCGCGGATATGATTAACGACGTGAGTTGCCTCGCTCACGGCGGAATGGCGAGGGTTATCGCCGAAAGCGGCACGGCGGCTTGCATAATGCACGACAGACGCAAATCTAAGATAGATGATTTGTTTTTCGACAAGACTTTGGGGCTTAACAATGCGGTTGACAAGTTGATCAAAGCGGGTGTAAGCAAGGATAAAATTCTTCTTGACGGCGGGATCGGATTCAATCGCAGCAACGACGAGGACTGGGAGTTGTTAAGAGGTTACGCCAAACTTATGGAAGAAATTTCTGAGTATCCGTTTTTGCTCGGAACGTCGCGCAAATCGATGTTCGGCGGGGCGGTTGAAACCAGACTGTCCGCAACGCTTGACAGCACTATACAGGCAGTGAAAGCAGGGGTGCTTTTTGTCAGAGTGCACGACGTGGCGGAGAATAAGGCTATTATTGATATGTTTTCAAAATAGGTGCGGAGTATGGATAAGGTCATTTTGAAAGATTTCGAGGTGCTTGCCTGTCACGGCGTAAATCCGGAAGAGAAAAACGAGAAGCAGAGATTTGTCTTTACGGCAAAACTCAGTATTGATATTTCCGAGGCGGCGGAGCAAGACGACGTGAATAAAACCGTGAGTTATGCGGATGTTAAAAAGGAAATAAATGCGTTTTGCGAGGGAAACTGTTTTGACCTTATAGAAACGCTTGCCGCAAGACTTGCCGAGAGCATTTTAAAGAAGTTTTCGCCTGTGCGTGAAATCGAATTGACCGTCAAAAAACCCGACGCGCCTATGAGCGGAAAATTCGAATACGCGGCGGTGGAGATTTGCAGAGGCTGGCACAGGGTTTATCTTGCGCTGGGTTCGAGCGAAGGTGACAGAGACGCTTATCTCGACTTTGCGGTTGACAGCCTTAAATCGGACTCAAACTTCAAGAACGTTAAGGAGAGCAAACGCATAGTTTCCGCTCCGTACGGCGGAGTGGCAAAGGGCGAGTTTGTAAACAGCGCGGTAGAATGCGATACTCTGTATGACGCCAAAAAATTGCTTAACGCAGTGCTGGATATAGAGCGCAGAGGGGGACGGGAAAGAAAAGAAAGATGGGGTGACAGGACTCTGGATATAGATATACTATTTTATGATGACGAGATAATAGGAGACGCCGATTTGTGCGTTCCGCATCCAGATATGGCAAACCGGGAGTTCGTTTTAATTCCGCTTTCGCAACTCTGTCCGAATAAAGTGCATCCTATTACAAAAAAACGTGTGTACGAAATGCTTGCGCAACTTATCGGACAGTAAAACCGAATATTGTCTTTTAGACACCATCTTACATTATTTGACATATAATGGGTTGACATTTCGGTTTTAATATTCTAAAATCCTAAATAGAATTAATGTATCGGGTTGTCCCGAAATGGAGGTTTATTTATGGCAAAAAAGAGTGATTATTTTGGACTTAGTTATGTCGTAAGTCTCATTCTCGCAATCATTCCTATCACTTCGTTGATTTGCGGTGTTATTACAAGAATTCAGGACGGAAAAATCGTCGCGGGAATTCTTCGCCTGCTCTTCGGATGGAACATCATCTGGATTCTCGACCTTGTGTTTATGATTGTGAAGAAAGAGATCTTCCGCATCTTGCCCTGCTAAGAATCGGCGTAACCAAAAACAGAAAAGCGGACGTAAAGTCCGCTTTTTTAATATCCTTTAAACTTTGTGATATAAGCCGCCGTCAGTTAGAGTCTATCCAATTTTTGCTGCCGTCTTCGTTTTCAAGACCTATGAGATAATCAATTGATATGTCGTAAAAACGCGCTAAAATAGCGCAGTCGTGAGCGTTGGGAATGTGCACGTTGTGCTCCCATCTGCTTATATTCTGTTGGGTTAAGCCCGTTAACTTTGCAAGTTCCGATTGCGAAATGCCTTTTTCTTCTCTGTGAAATTTCAGTGACGCGCCTATATCTATCATATTTACACCTCGGAAATAGTCTAAGCGATTTAATATGGATTTATTGCGTTAAACGAAATCGTGTAGGTGCTAGGATATGAAATTCCCGTTAGCCGGTGAACATAAAATGCGGAAAGTGAATAAAAAAGAAAACGCCGACAGACGTTTTCTTTTTGTTTGATATGCTAAGCATTTATTTATCAGAATATAGCGATTGTTCCCGTTGTATTGAGGACGAGCAGGGTGATATAGGTGACGTATCCCGCAAGCAACAGCGCACCTTGCCATCTTTTGAATTTTCCTGCCATCAGAGCGGGGATTATAGCGACTGCCGCAACCGCAAGACAGAAAGGGAAATCAAGTATCGCGGACTGTGACGAAACGGGAAGAGGCGTGCCGAATTTGGCAATCGAGATAATCGCGCAAATGGGAAGTATAAGCGTAATGTCTATGATGTTTGCGCCGATTACGTTGCCGACGGACAGGTCTGATTTCTTTTTGGCTATCGCGGTTATGGTGGTGACAAGTTCCGGCAGAGAGGTTCCGACTGCGAGTATAGTGACGCCTATCAGGTCTTCCGACAGCCCCAGTCTTGCCGCAAAAGACGCTCCGTTATCGCACATAAGTTGCGCGCCTATGACTATTGCCGCCGCGCCGATTATGAACAGAACTATGTTTTTTACAATGTCCTTGCGTTCTATAACTTTTCCGCTCTTTTTGAGAGTTATCTTTTTTGCGTCGAGTTTTTCAACGTAGCCGATGAGAATGCCGTTGCCGCGGCGCAGGTTATCGCCTGCCGAAACGGACTTCGTCTGTTCGCTTTCGACGGCGGGAATGAGTTCTTTCGAATGCTTTTTCGCGCCTATGACGTTTTCGATCATAAAGGCTATGAATATAAGCAGAACTATAATTGCTTCCCACCAGGTGACAACGCCGTCGGCGGTTGCGCTCACAGCCCATAACGTGCTGATTGCAACGAGAAGAAGCACCATCTTTGCGGCATAGTCCTTGCGCTTGAACGTCGCGGGCATAAACAGCAGCGATATTGCCATTATGAGTGCGATGTTGCAGTTGACAGAGCCCACCGCGTTTCCGATTGCCATACCTGCGCTTCCTTGCGATGCGGCTATCGACGATACGAGAATCTCGGGAAGAGTGGTTGCAAGACTTACGATTGTCGCGCCTATTATGAACGTAGGAATTCCCGAAACTTCCGCAATCCAACTTGCGGCGTCAACAAACCAGTCGCCGCCTTTGACTACCAGCAATATGCCGAGTATCAAAAGTATGACGCAACCTGCCATAGAGCCTGCTTCCATAATCGAAAGAGTTGTTGAAATCATAATTTCTCACTTCGTGCGCCGTTTGTTTTTCCGGTTTCGACGCTACTGAAATAGGCTATCACACGCGAACGTCTTTGTCAATAATTAGCGGCGATAAAGAGCGCGCCAGCGAAGCGGAATAACAGTATTTTTATTAAAAGAATATGTAATAAACTAAAATAAAAGCACCTCGGAAGGTGCTTTTGCTTTTTGTAGGCAACGGTTGTTATTCTCCGATTTCTTCCAACTTGTTCTGAGCGGCTTCTACCTGTTGATTTTTAAGCAAATCGCGTATTTCGCGCAAGAGTTCGAGGGTTTGGTCGACGGGTTCGGGTTGAGGCTCTGCCTGAGCGTCGAGTTCCGCCTGCGCCGCCGCGGCTTCCTGTTCTGTAATTTTGCCTTTTTCCAGTTGCTTCTTTATGCTTTCCGAACTTTTTTTGCCTAAGTTCTTTGCGGTGTTTATCGCCTTTATAATGGCAAACAGCACCACTGCCGTAAGCAGGAAGTTGATTATAGCCATAATGAACGCGCCCCAGTCTATATAAACCGACTTAGTGAGGTCGATTGCCGACGAGCCCATTGCAACCGTAACTCCGTTTGCGTCTTTGGGGACAAGCATTGTTATAAGGCCTTCGACTCCGCCCATAGGAATAGCGTTGATAAGCGGCTTGAATATGCTGTTTACAAGCGCTGCGACTATTGCCGTGAACGCCGCGCCGATAATCATACCGACAGCCAAATCAAGCACGTTTCCTCTTGTGATGAAATTTTTGAATTCCGTCAACAGTTTAAATTTGGGTTTTTTCATTTTAATCTCCGACAAAATTTGATATCTAAATGATAGCGTGACGAAAAGTCTCTGTCAAGTATGTAAGAAATATGTGCCGCATCTTATTGACAATTTTTTGCAAACGGGTTAAGATAATCCTGCTAGGGGTGCCCGAAAGGCTGAGATTATACCCTTCAACTTGTGAGATAATCCTCGCGTAAGGAAGCAGTCGCTTTATTGAGAATATCTTTATTGCGCAAATGCAAATTATCCGCTTTTTGACCTCCTAAGCAAAGGAGGTTTTTTTATGGACTTAGACGCATTGTTCGCCGATTTAGGAATGGCGGTGCTTTATCTGGTGATATCGCTTCTGGGGCTTGCCGTCGCGGTGGGCGCGGTCGTGTTCTTTTTCAGACGCGAAAAGTTCGGCGATTTCAAAAAATATTTTATAGGCATAGCGGCGGGCATCGCTCTTTGCGCGCTAACGGTGTTCACATACATAAAGGTAGCATCCGATATCGATAAGAACAGTTACGGTTTGGTGTTCTATCCCGTTCTTGCAGAAATTGTAATAGCGGTTGCGGGTATGCTTGCCATACTCATATGTTCGCTGTTCAATAAAAAGGCTGTCAAGATTGCGGGTATCGTCACCGCGACGCTTGCTCTCGGCGGATTTATCGCTATGATGGTCGAGATGACAAAGTATTATAAAATCAACGGCGCGGGGGATAATTTCAATCTCGTAGGACTTATTGTATCCGCAGTGGTGTTTATGGCATTGATAGCGATTATCTATTTTATCGGAGATAAGCGGAGTATAAGCGATACGCGGGCGATAGTTTACGGAGCGATAGCGATAGCAATGTCGTTTGCGCTTTCGTACATCAGATTGTTTAAACTTCCGCAGGGCGGCTCGCTTACTCTTGCAAGCCTGCTCCCGCTGATGATTTATTGCTGTATGTTCGGGACTCGCAGAGGAACGATTGCCTGCCTTATATACGGCGTGTTACAGGCGATACAGGACCCTTGGATAATCCATCCGATGCAGTTCTTGCTCGATTATCCGCTCGCATTCGGAATGGTCGGCATCAGCGGTATATTTATAGAGAAGAAAGTCTTTAAAATTAAAAGCAGAGTAGATGTAAACAACGTGCTCGGATTTGCCTGCGGCGCGGTTATCGCTATCACGGGTAGATATATCTGCCACGTGCTGTCGGGAATATTCGCCTTTGCCTCATACTCCACAATGACTTCCGCTTTGGCGTACAGTTTGTCCTATAACAGTTTCGCGTTTGTAGATCTTGCAATTGCTATGGCGGCGGGAATAGTTCTGTTTATGTCCAAAGCATTCGTTTCTCAGATGTCGAAATCGGGAGACGCAGGAAAGCGCGTAGCGGCTGAATCTGTCGAGCCGGACTTTGACGATGACGACGGTTTCGTTTATCCCGACGATGAGGTTCCTGTCCAAAATGAAATTGATTCGGCTCAGATAACGGAAAATCCCGAAGATACCTGCGCAGTAGAAGATAATTGCCCCGTATCCGAAAACACCGTATCCGAACAACTGCGACTTTAATAAGAACTTTTAAATCAAAAATAATAAATAAAAACAACCGCGGAAGACGCGGTTGCTTTTATTAAAAGGAGATTTATAAAAGGATCGTTTTTCGTTTTACACTCTATATACAACCGAACAACTCCTTTTATTTGATTTTAAAAAAAATTATTTCAGATATCTGAAAACCAGCACTCCGCCGAACTTTGCGTCTACGGCAACCTTTCCGCCCAGCGAAACGTTGCTGAGTCCTCGCGAATCGGAGCCCGTAAGCATAAGGTCTTTGAGCGGATATTCGAGATTGTCCGAGCACGTCACTACGGCATTGCCGCCGAAGGGAAGTATAGATACCGTTTCTCCTTTTTGCGTCGGGATTTCTTTTAAACCTTTTACGTAATAGATATCAAGTCCGTCTTCCTCCGCCTTGGCGTTCATCCCGAGGTCGGAGGCGAGTTTCAT
Organism: uncultured Christensenella sp.; assembly: GCA_910578325.1. GTDB lineage: Bacteria > Bacillota > Clostridia > Christensenellales > CAG-917 > CAG-475. Next base: position 24,215 of record CAJTQT010000007.1, on the reverse strand, counting down.
AACTGCGAAATTGCAAAGAGTATGGTCGTAGCGGCCTCCGAGAACACCGTAAAAGACAATGCTGTCGGAATTGAGTTTTTCGTGCGCATAGTAAACGGCAAGTTCTCCGTCGCTGGCATTTTTATGAGGGTCGTGACGTACTATGTCGGCGGAAGTTTCTTCGCTCAGCGTAATAGAATCGAAATCGCCGAGAATGACGTCGGGTTCAACGGGGCAGCAGTTGTAGCCCCCGTCGCAACATATAATTTTATCGGCGTTTATCTTGCGGGATACAAGCGCGCCGCAGTTGAGTACAATAGCGGTTTTCATAAATTCATATTAGCATTTGCAGGGGAGTTTTGCAATAATATTTGCTATAAATGACAAATTATTTAACTACGGTTGCAGATAATATTCTAAAAATCGCCGTTTTTTATAATACTTATCTAAAAATCCGAATTTGTTGGCTTCTGTGCGCAAATAGCCGCGTTTTAAAAAAAATCTGTGGAAAATCAAGGTAAATTTCTCATTGCGGTTGATATATGCGCGCGCGTACGCTATAATGAGTTTCGTTGATGAGGTGGCGATATGCAACAATATAAGATGCCGAGTTTTGACGGAATCGAGATATTCGTAACAATCTGGGACGACGTTTGCGCACCCTGCGGGGTGATACAACTTGTCCACGGAATGTCCGAGTATGCGGGACGTTACGACGAGTTTGCCCGCTATCTCAATTCAAGAGGTTATATAGTTTTTGCGGACGATCACCGCGGTCACGGCCGTACTGAAACGGCGGAAAACAGAGGCAGACATAAAGGCGACGTATTTGCCAAAACCTTGCAGGACGAACTGTTTTTCCGCGATTGGCTGAAAGAGAAATACGATCTTCCGATATTCCTTGCGGGGCACAGTTACGGGAGTTTTCTGTGTCAGGCAATCGCGCAGTCGGGGGCGGACGTCAAGGCTATTGCGCTGATAGGTTCGGGATATATGAAAGACTTGTTTACGTTGGGCGCGGTTGCGCTTGCACCTGTTTGGTTGGTGGCTAAAAACTGGCGACCGAATCTGAACAAATATGCGAACTGGATAAACGGAGTGCCCGAACGTATGGCGGCTATCAGAGCAGACGAATGCGCGTGTACGCCTATGAGCGTAAATTTCAGTTTCAGTATGATGCGCAACACCGCAAAACTGTACGGACGTCGCGCGCGGTCTATGCTCAATCCTATGACTTCGATCGGGCTTTTCAGCGGTACCGCCGACCCTGTCGGACAAAAAGGCAAAGGCGTGAAGCGGCTTTACAAAATGTATAGGGCGACAGGTCTAAACTGCGAGATACACCTTTATAAAGACGCATTGCACGATATCGTATTTGAACACTGCGCAGAGAGAGTGCAATGCGATATAGCGGATTTCTTCGACAAGTTTGTGATTTACGAGCAGACTTCGATAGATGATTTTGTGGCAGACGTGAAAGACGGAGAGCAGGAATAAATCTTAAAATTTGATTGCGTTTACGGCGTGCGCCGGACAGTGAAGAGGGTAGAATGAAAATCATTATTCCGAGAGGATTCGAAATAGGTCATTATGAAGACGAGTTTACGGGCGTAACGGCAATACTCGCAAAAAAAGGAGCGGTTGGCGGTTGCGACCAGCGCGGAGGCGCACCGGGGACTCGTGAAACGGATTTACTGCGTCCCGAGAAGATGATGCAAAAGATAAATGCGGTTGTGCTTTCGGGAGGCTCGGCATACGGGCTCGCTGCAAGTTGCGGAGTTATGGAATGGCTTCGCGAGCGAGGCTACGGATACAAAACCGCGGGGAAAATCGTACCTATCGTTACGGGCGCGGTGCTTTTCGACCTCAATCAGAAAGAGTATCATTATCCTACGGCGGAGTACGGCTTTAAGGCTTGCCAAAATGCGGGCAGACAACTTTCTTTCGGAAACGTCGGCGCGGGCAGAGGCGCAACGGTCGGCAAAATACGGGGATTGAAAAATGCCTGTAAAAGCGGAATCGGCGCGGCGACTGTTAAAGTCGCGGGAGTTACGGTAACGGCGATAGTTGCAGTAAATGCGATGGGCGACATTGTGGACGGCGAGCGTATCATTGCAGGCGCGAAAGGCAAAAACGGATTTATAGATACAGAAAAGTGCCTTGCGGGCGGAGAGGTTGCCAAACTGTTGTTCGGGGCTAATACGACAATCGGTTGTATTCTCACGGACGCCTCAATCGACAAGGTGGGTGCAAATAAACTGGCAAGTATCTCGCACAACGGACTTGCAAGGGCGATACGTCCCGTGCATACTGATTATGACGGAGATACGATGTTCTGTATGACAAGCGGAAAGAAACCCGTTTTAAATTTTGCTATAATTCAGTCCGCAGCCGTAGAGGCGACAAGACAGGCGATAGTAAACTCTGTGCGCGAGTGCTGCGAGTACGATATTATTTTCGACGAAGAGGATTCGCAGTCGCAGGAATAAAATATAATCCATTCAAAATATTTCTTTTTCGAAAACCGTCGTAAATCGGCGGTTTTCAGTTATTACGATCGTATGATAACAGATTACATTTGCATATATACAAACGGCTTAAAAAATGATATGCTTTTATAGAGCAACGAAATAAAATCAAAGTTGTCGAAATATTTTGACAAAATTTTAAGTTTTCTGGGACAAAAACAGTGCTCTGATTGTTATTAGTTATATAGGGGTATTGTTCAAAGAAATATATAGAGCGTCTTTATAGCATACAACGGATTTTTTACGCAACTATATATTCAAAAGTTTGTGTTTAAAAGGAGATACGAGATGAAAAGCAAATTTGCAAAATTTATATGCGTCGGACTGTTGTTGATAATATGTATAAGCGTTTTGTTCGCCTGTAACAAAGACGATAATTTCCGCAACGAAAGAAACGGAGAACCTGAGGCGGGTGCATTTTATTCGTTGCAAACAGCGTATGACAACGGATGGATATGCAGAAACGATTTGAGAAATATCGCATATCACAGAACAGGTGACGCGCAGAAAAAAGGCTTTGTGCCTACGGCAAAGAATCCTGAAGTGTTGAGCGCAGAAACGGAACTCGCAATAAAAGAGGCTTACATTAGGGATTTGCGTGAAAATTATAATGACACTGTAGATATAAATTTAGACGGTGTAAGCATAGACGCGTATTACGGTGAATATGAGGGCTTTATAGCGATAATGATATCCGGCTATTATGGATATATGGATGTTATAACCGAAGACAATGTCGGCGGAGTGAAGTTTATATATAGCAATTCAAATACTATGTCACTGTGGAAACAATAAGTCAGAACTTCGGATATCGAATTAAAGGATTATTACAATGAAAAACAAACTGTTGAAATTGCTTTGCGTGGGAACGCTGTTAATTATGAGTATAGGTGTTTTGTGTGCCTGTAATCCGGTGATAACGGCAGATCGCTATACAGACGCACAACATCTGCAAAGAGTTAGTCAACGGGCAAGAGCGCATTTTATAAGAAAAAATTCACCTGATAACGGTAAGGAATATACAGATATGGAAGTATATCCTCTATACAATGCTTTTGATCAACTCGAATACTTTTTGATAGACTTAGAGCCATACGGATATGCCTATGTCAAAATTGATTTTAGCGGTGAAACATTGACAAATCCGCGTGGTATGTATATGTGCTCTTATGGATCGATTTGGTGCAGATATAGATTTTGGGATAGCGATGAACCGTATCCTGATTCAAATTGGGGAAAGTTAATCGAGCAAGATAATATAGTCTTTGAACTTGATGATAGCGGTGATATGATCAAGTATGAAAACAGCCATTTTAAACTTGCGGGGATAAGAGATGAGAAGCGTTATTTATTGGAATACGAATTCTCAAGCGGAACCAGATATATACCTGCTGTAAAAAGAGGTGAAAAATATCTTAATCTGGTTTCAATGGAAGAGTTTGGGTTAGATGAATTAAACACAGTTGAAAAGAAACCGGATAGTGATGCTTATTTTACTTTTAAACGTCTTTTATAAGAAGATTAAGAAGAAATGTAAAGAATCAATGGACACGATGTATCAGATAGTTATGCCTAAATTTAAGTAAATTTAATAGGGGTGAAAAATGAAAAACAAACTAACAAAATTTATATGTGCTGTGGTGATGCTGATTATGAGTGTAGGTGTATTGTGCGCTTGTAATAAAGACGATGTATTTGAAAATAAATACAACACTACGATGTATTACGGATCGGTGATAAATGATTTGAATGAAGAATTTCTTTTGGCAAACTCAACGCGAGGTACCGAATATCAGGGACAACTCTTACCGGATGACACAAGACCGATTACAAATGTGCAGACTATTTGTGATGAGGATGAGTTTGATGTTGCATTTAAGGATTTTCCTTCGCAAATAAATTTCGAAAAAGAGATGCTTGTGTTGTATTTTTTCTCAGGTAGCATTATAGAAAATTTGGTTAGCGGTGAGAAGATTTTCGAGTATCAAATTAAAGATATGAGTTTAAACGATAATGATTTAAACATAGTTGTTACAAAAAAGCCATTAGTAGAAGGTCCCACAGGTTCTCCTTTGACTCAGGAATGTTTGATTTTTAAGATGGACAAATTGAATATTGATTCAGTTAAAGTAAAGATTATTTATTTGTAAAGCGGAGACGGTGCAATTATGAAATTGAGTAAAAAATGGATATTTTTGATAATAGTCGCTATACTACTACAATTTTTACTAGCATTATGTTGTTGGGACAAGAATCTAAATACAGCCTATGCTGGCGATGCAGTTTTAGAATCATCTTCTGATTTATTTAATGATAGGGAAATTGAATCATCCGGCTATCTTTATAATTATGATGATTCAGCGGATTATGTTTATATAGACTTCGTTGGAGAAGGTGGTTATGCTATATTTGCAAACGAAACTTTTGAACTTATGGAGTATTCTCTTTGCGGGGATTTTCCTTATTCAAATTTAGAGAATTCTAAAAAATACTATGGTGGCCCTAATTTATATTTTAGTAAAAATCATGATACATTTCAAAACTTGATTACTGATGAATTAACAACTTTTACTAAAACTGAAATTTCAAAAAGTGCTGAGGATATAAGAAATATTTTTTTATTACATAAGCAAGAAGATGAACTCAGTTTAACAACTGAAATTACTCAAAGATTGAATTCATCTGTAAATAATGTTTTTTCAAATGAACCTTCAAGTCCTCCTTTAGATGAAAAAAATTGGATTAATCCTACAGATGGTGCGAAATATATTGAAAATTCAGAATATTTTTTGACAGAAGGGGCATATCCGTGCCATGGTAGTAACAATAAAGAATCTTGCACAGCCGTAGCGACTCAATTATTATTGAGTTATCATAATTATTATAATGATAGAAGAATTATAGGTCCAGAACATCTTTATGGAGGATGGAATGCATCTATAAATGACGATGTTTTAAATGCGCAAAACTATACAAAACCAAACGAAAATATTAATGTTTGTGTAGACCCTGCAACTAGAAGTAGCAGAGTGTTTGGAAGCACACAAGCATATCATGATTATTTATATGATAATGGAGTAACAGGATGGATAAGCGTTGCCGCTAAGAATTTAAAGAATGTATTAAACGCCAGAAGTATTGATTATTCCATAAATATGAAAGAAAATGGCACAAATACGGTTATTAGTTCAAGCACTGTTTTAAATGAATTGAGTAATGGTTATCCTGTAGTGCTTGCAACGTCCCCTACATTAAATGGCACACCCTATGAAGGACAAAGAGCGTTCCCCCATTCGGTAATAGCATATGGATATCAAACACTTGCACCGTATCAGAATAATTCAAACAGTTATTTGGGATATATAGTACATATGGGGTGGGACGACAATGCCACAGGAAGTAGAACAAATATTTGGACTAATTCATCGTGGTATTATGCTTATATGAGTTTGCATATAAATCATACGCATAATTATGAAAAATTCGAAGCGGGTAGTAATGGTTTTACTCAAAATGAGTACAGATGTATTGAATGCAAGCACCGTTGTTCAGACGCGATGGCTTTAAAATTTGAGAAAACGATTCATGATACGGCAAGGGTTATAGGGGTTAATTTCCCCATTCAAGGAACTTTGGTCGTGCCCAGCACATATAATGGCTTACCGGTTACGCTTATAGATAAAAGTGCATTTGCTAATCAGGTTGAATTGATTGATGTTACTCTACCTGCATCAATCGAGTCTATTGAAATATACGCTTTTGAAAATTGCACGAATTTAGACTATATTGAATTCAAAAAGAATAGCCAACTGTATTTTATAGGCGGATATGCATTTAGGAATTGTAAACTTGGAAGTATTGAAGTTCCGGATACTGTTGCCAGTATAGGGTACGGTGCTTTTGAAGGGTGTGCAGAACTTAGTTATGTTAAATTTGGTGAGAACAGTAAATTAAATAATATAGCAGGACATGCTTTTAAAAACTGCAAAAGTTTGTATAGTTTTAATTTCCCTAAAGGATTTGATTATATCGGTCCGGAAACATTTTTCGGATGCGGGTTTAATTCTCTTGACTTGAAGTATGTAAGTTATATTGGGGAAAGAGCGTTCGCGAACTGTACGAAATTAAGACAGGTTTATGCTCATAAAGGAATGTATCTGGAGAATTATGCCTTTGAGAATTGCAATCGTTTGATGAACATCAACTGTATAAATGGCTCGGTTTATATTGAGTCGACTGCGCTCGCGAATTGCCCCGAAGTTACGATATATTTTTCTCCGACTATTAAATTAAAAGAACCGGTAACCGTGCCAAACGTAAAGAACTGTACTTTTAATCAAGAACTGTCTTATATTGAATCGTTTGTAAAATCAAGTTCAAATCCATCTAATTTAAGAGCGGACAATAAAGAACTTACTCTATACAGAGAGGGATACACATTTGGGGGATGGTACACGAATCCCGAATTTACGGGAGACGGTTATACAGACGTTACCACTGCGCCAAACGGAACGTTGTACGCGAGGTGGCAACAAATCGATGCCTGCGTGGCAAAAGGTACGCTTATCACGCTAGCGGACGGACGGCAGGTTCCGGTTGAATCCCTGACGGGGAATGAGCAGTTGCTTGTTTGGAATATGTGGACGGGTAAATTCGACAGCGCGACTATTTTGTTTATAGATAAGGACGCGGCGGATGTGTATGAAGTGATAAGCCTTATTTTCTCGGACGGGACTACCGTCAAGGTTATATCTGAGCACGCATTCTGGGATTTCGACTTGAATAGATACGTATTTTTGAGAAATGACGCAATAAAGTATATAGGGCATACTTTCAATAAACAGTCTGTTGACAATTCCGGCAATTTGGTTTGGAATAAGGTTAGATTGATGGATGTAAATGTGACTAGTGAAGTTACGGAGGCATTTAGCCCTGTTACTTACTCACATTTGTGTTATTACGTCAATGGAATGCTGTCTATGCCGGGGGCGACGGAAGGACTGATAAATATTTTTGAGGTGGACAAAGAAACAATGAAATTCGACAGCGAGAAACTTGCCGAGGATATTGATAATTACGGGTTGTTCACTTATGAGGAATTAGCGGAAATTCTGCCCGTAACAGAGGAAGTATTTTATGCATTCAATGCCGAGTATCTCAAAGTGGCGATAGGGAAAGGATGTATAGATATTCAAACTCTTGCGAATCTTTTGGAAAGATACGGGGATATGATGCGTGGTTTAGGGATGGAATAATCAAATCGGGCGGCATAATGCCGCCCGAACAATGTTTTTATATATTTCGAATCAGTTGAACATATCCTTGAAGGTCTTGCCGAATTTGAGCGTCGGAACTTTGGACGCTGCGATAGTAATAGGTTGTTTCGTGATAGGATTGAAGCCTTGTCTTTCGGGTTTCTCTTTTACTTCGTAGGAGCCGAAGTTGGAAAGCGCAACTTTGTCACCTGCTTTGAGTGCTTCGGTTATAACCGCAGTGTATGCTTCGACCGCTGCGGTCGCGTCAGACAGCGAGATGTCCGCTTTCTTTGCAACTGCTTTTATAAATTCTGTTTTGTTCATTATTGACCTCCTAAGGTTTATATTTGCATTATAAACGAAATATCGACAAAACGCAATATTTATTTTATTATGTCCAACAAACTATATTTTCTAAAACAACATTGCGAAATATTTTTTTATCTTTTTCTGGTTTTTCAACAAAAATTCAGATGACGGCAAGACATTTTTAATTTTTACCGTCAATTCTTTCCGTCGTTGTTTCTGATTTCTACGCGTCGAATTTTGCCCGATACGGTTTTGGGCATCCGCTCGACAAACTCTATTATGCGCGGATACTTGTACGGAGCGGTCAATCTCTTTACGAAAGTCTGCAATTCTTTTTTGAGTTCTTCGGACGGAATATATCCTTTTGCGAGCACAACGGTTGCTTTTACAACTTGTCCGCGCAACGCGTCGGGAGCGCCGGTTATCGCGCATTCGAGCACGGCAGGGTGTTCCATAAGCGCGGATTCCACCTCGAAAGGTCCTATTCGATAGCCGCTGGATTTGATTATATCGTCTTTTCTTCCCACAAATCTGTATACGCCGTCTCCGTCGCGGGTAGCGAGGTCGCCGGTATGATAATACTTTCCGCCTATTGCGCTCGGGGTTTTCCCCGCGCCGTCTTTATAGTCGCATACAAGACCTATCTGGTGTGCACGAAGTTTTATTGCTATTTCTCCCTCGCACCCGTTCGGAACGGGGTTTTCTTCGTCGTCAATCAGTTCGATGTCATAAACGGGGCTCGGTTTCCCGAGCGTGCCGGGGACGGGCGGTGAAAACTCGCCGTAGTTTGCCAGTATTACGGTGGATTCCGTTTGCCCGAATCCCTCGTATATTTTTTGTCCGGTAGCCTCGTAAAACTGACGGAAAACTTCCGCGTTCAGTGCTTCGCCTGCAGTGGAACAGTGTGTCAGAGACGATAAATCGTATTTTGATAAATCCTCTTTGACTATAAATCTGTATATTGTAGGCGGCGCGCAAAATGTATTTATCTTATATCTACCTATAAACGGCAGTATATCTGTGGGTGTAAATCTTCCGTTATAGTCGTATATAAACTGTGCGGCGCCCGCAATCCACTGACCGTAAATGCGCCCCCACGAGCATTTTGCCCACCCCGATTCCGCCATAGTCAGATGCAAACCGTCGTCGACAACCTGTTGCCAGTATCTTGCGGTAACGATATGCGCCACGGGATACTCGAAGTTGTGCCGAACCATTTTGGGCTGACCTGTTGTTCCCGACGTAAAATAGCACAGCATAATATCCTTGCCGAACGGTCTTTCTATATCGGGAAGCGTTTGGCTTTGAGTTGAGAAGAGGTCGTTGAAATTATCGAATCCTTCCACATTGCCGCAGAAAAGACAGGGGACATCGCATTTATCCATAGCCAGCCGTATGTGCGAAACGACGTCGTCCTCGGATGTGGCTATAAGCAGTTTTACGTTTGCGCCGTTGCATCTGTACGCTATATCTTTCGGGGTGAGGAGGTGTGTGGCGGGGATTATGACCGCGCCGAGTTTATGGCAGGCTACGGCGGTCATCCAGTATTCCCACCTGCGGTTGAGCATAGTCATAACGCAGTCGCCTTTCCTGATTCCGAGCGAGATCAAACAGTTGACTATCTGATTTGATATTATACTGACGTCTCCGAAATTGAACTCTCTTTCTTCGCCTTTGGAATTGCACCAGACAATGGCGCGCTTGTCGGGGCACAGGCGCGCGTATTTGTCCACTACGTCATAGCCGAAATTAAACTTGTCGGGAACGGTCGGAGCCGCGTTTGCAAAGAAGTCCCCGTATGAGTCGAAATCGGTGCGATTGAGAAAGTCGGAAATAAGATTCATTTTAACTGCCTTTAACTTTTTGAATATTATTGCATAATTATACTGAATTGTCTATTGAAAATTTATAAAACCGCCGCCATTTTATTTAAAACGCTGCCATTGTTGCGGCGCTTGCGGACGAGAGGAAAAGAAAGAGGTCGCTCCTGTGCTCAAAAAGCGATTGCAAGAATCTGTGATTTGTGATAATATTTTATAAATAAAGGAGCAGAGATATGTTAAGTCAGGAATGTCAGACAATTTACGACATCTTGTGCGAGATAACAGGTGACAGCGAAGTTTATAAAATCGTGGACGCGGATGAAATTACAGACAGACTCCCGTCCGACGCGATGCTGTCTAAGGTGCAGTTGTCACAGATTATCCGCGATTTGAAGGACCGGGAATACGTGGACATCAAGTATTTCACGCCCGACGAATACTGTCTGCACATCATCAAACGCATAGAACCCGCTGAAAAAGCCGTTACTGGCGAAGAAATTAAAACTCCCGCGGAAGAGACGAAAAAAGAAAGAGTGCTCTACGGCGAAAAGTCCGGTGCCAAAGGCGTGAAGCCGGGACTGGTGCTGTTTATGTCTTTTCTCGGCGGAATTATCGGCAGCGGATTTGTGGCGGCGGTCACTGCGATTCTTTTGAAATTTGTGATATAACGGACGTTTTATATTGACGGACGTGGCTATAAACCTGCGATTGGGCAATAATACGGAGTGGCGGATTAGGTAAAGGTATGCAACTGGAACGACAGCACGTACTTACAAAAAAAGAAAAGGCGGTTATGAGAGTCATTTATCGCGAAGCCGATAAACAAAACGGCTCTTGTCTGCTTACGCCCATTGAAATATTTTCGCAGGTGCCTCTTGATCTTGACTTTGAAGAGAGCGAGTTGGACTTAGCGTTGCGTAACCTCGAAATTGACGACTATTTCGACCTTACGCGTTCAGACAGAAAAGGCGAATTGGTTTATTGCATAAATATGCATAAAAAAGGCTTGCAATTCGAGCGCGTGGAAAGGGCGTTCAAAAGCAACGTCACGTTTAGAATACTGCTTGCCGTCGCCACCGGACTTACATCGGCGATGGTCGGTTGGGGACTTAAAGAATTGCTTACGGCGTTACTCAACAAGTGACGGCTTTTTTCTCAGATTATGAAATTCGAACTTGTCAGTCAATACAAGCCCACGGGCGACCAGCCCGAGGCGATAGAAAAAATCGTCGACGGGCTGAAAAGCGGTTTTAATACGGAGGTTTTGCTCGGCGTTACGGGTTCGGGCAAGACTTTTACTATGGCGAACATTATCGAGCGTATGCAAAAACCCGCGCTCGTAATTGCGCACAATAAGACGCTTGCCGCCCAGTTGTGCAACGAACTCAGAGAGTTTTTCCCTAAAAACAGGGTGGAGTTTTTCGTTTCTTATTACGACTATTATCAACCCGAAGCGTACATTCCCAGAACGGATACCTATATAGAAAAAGATTTGCAGGTAAACGAGGAAATCGACAAGTTGCGCAACTCCGCAACCGCGTCTCTGTGCGAACGCGAGGACACCATTGTGGTTGCGAGCGTGTCGTGCATATACGGGCTCGGCGCGCCTACGGACTATTTTGCCCAGTCTGTTTCCATACGCGAAGGCGACGAAATCGACCGCGACGAACTCGCCCGCAGGCTTGTTGATATCCAGTATAAGCGCGCGGACGTGGATTTTGTCAGGAGCACTTTCAGAATGAGAGGCGATACGGTGGATATATTTCCGTCGACAAGTTCCGAAATCGCTATCCGCGTAGAATTTTTCGGGGATACCGTCGAACGTATTTGCGAAATAGACGGGCTTACTTGCAAGGTTCTAAACGAGTTGAAACATACCTTGATTTTCCCTGCTACGCATTATGTCATCAGCGGCGACAGAGAGGCTATACTGACGCGTATAATGCGTGATAAACTGGACAGAAAGAAATATTTCGAAGACAACGGTAAACTTATAGAGGCGCAACGCATAGACGAGCGCGTCAACTATGACGTTGAAATGATAAGGGAAGTCGGGTTTTGCAGCGGCATAGAAAACTATTCGAGATACTTCGACGGCAGAGAAATCGGACAGGCTCCGTATACACTGCTCGACTTTTTCCCTAAGGATTTCATAACCTTTATCGACGAAAGTCATATGACTATTCCGCAGATTCACGGTATGTATAACGGCGACCGCGCGCGCAAATATAATCTTGTAGAATACGGATTCCGTCTGCCGTCCGCGTACGATAACCGACCGCTGACGTTTGAAGAATTCGACAGCAGACTACGGCAGGTAGTATGTATGTCGGCAACTCCTGCGAAATACGAACTCGGACGCGCCGACGACGTTGCCGAACAGATTATACGTCCGACGGGACTGCTTGATCCCGAAATTACCGTAAAACCCGTACAGGGACAGATTGACGACCTTATCGGAGAAATAAATAAAGTTGTTGCCGAGAAAGGGCGCGTATTTGTGACTACACTCACGAAAAAAATGGCGGAAAATCTCACAGACTATTTAAAGGAAGTCGGTATAAGAGTCAAGTATATGCACTCGGATATCGATACGTTGGAACGCATTGAGATAGTGCGCGGACTCAGAGAGGGCGAGTTTGACGTACTTGTGGGTATAAACCTGCTCAGAGAGGGGCTCGACGTGCCGGAAGTGCAGTTGGTTGCGATTCTGGACGCCGATAAAGAGGGCTTTTTGCGAAGCGAGAGCGCGCTGATACAGACAATAGGCAGAGCCGCGCGAAACGACAAAGGAAGAGTCGTGATGTACGCGGACAATATGACCGACAGTATGAGGCGCGCTATCGGCGAAACGAACCGACGCCGCAAGATTCAGGACGAATATAATAAGGCTAACGGGATAACCCCCAAAACGGTTGTGAGCGCGATAAAGAATTCGCTTGAAATAACCAAAAAGAACGTTAAAAACGAAAAACTGTCCGGTAAAGACCTTGTTCGCGAAATCGAAAGAGTTAAAGCGCTTATGAAAGTCGCGTCCGAACAACTCGATTTCGAAAAGGCGATCGTACTTCGCGACGAACTCAACGACCTGAGAAGACAACTTAAAAAACTGAGTTAACGGGAATAACCTTTGAAGCAACGTCTTAAATACGTTCATAACGGAACAGCCGCATTATAGAGGAAATATGGATAAAATTTACGTTAAAGGTGCAAGAGAAAATAATTTAAAATCGGTGGATTTGGAGATTCCGCGCGATAAACTGGTCGTATTTACGGGATTGTCGGGAAGCGGAAAATCTTCGTTGGCATTCGATACGATTTTTGCGGAAGGACAGCGCAGATACGTCGAGAGCCTTTCGAGTTATGCAAGAATGTTCCTCGGGCAGATGCAAAAGCCGGACGTCGACTATATCGAGGGTTTGTCTCCCGCGGTTTCGATAGATCAGAAAACGACGTCTCACAATCCGCGTTCTACGGTCGGAACGGTTACGGAAATTTACGATTATCTCCGATTGCTGTTTGCGCGTATCGGAATTGCGCACTGCCCGAAGTGCGGCCGCCCCATAGAAAGACAGACGGTCGATCAGATTTGCGACAAAATTATGGAAAAAAGCGGCGCAAAACTTCAACTTCTCGCGCCTATGGTCAGAGGCAGAAAGGGTGAATACCGCAAGGAATTCGAACAATTGAAACGCGCGGGTTACGTGCGCGTAAGAGTGGACGGAAACAACTATACTCTTGACGAGAATATTGAGTTGGATAAAAACGTCAAGCACAACATCAGTGTAGTTGTAGACAGACTCGTAATCAAGGAAGGCGCGGAGCGCAGGCTGTCGGACGCAATCGAAAGCGCGATAAAACTCTCGGAGGGGCTTGTCGTTGCGGATTTCGACGGCGACGAAGTGCTGTACTCCACAAAGTACTCCTGTCCCGACTGCGACCTGTCTTTCGAGGAACTGACGCCCCGACTGTTTTCTTTCAACAATCCTTACGGAGCGTGTTCGGAATGCGGCGGTTTAGGTTTCAAGCAGGAAATCGACGTCGATTCGCTCATTACCGACAGAAACAAGAGCATCAATCAAGGGGCTATAAAAGCATCGGGCTGGGCTTTGGATACTTCGGGAATGATGATGACTCAGTTTAAGGCTCTTGCAAAGGCATACGGTTTTTCGCTCGATACGCCGATAAAAGATTTGCCGGATAGCGTTATGCAGATGATTTTTTACGGTAACGACGGCGACAGAATACCTATGGAATATAATTCGAGGCGTTTCAGCGGTTTTTATAATTCCAGTTTCGAGGGCGTTGCAAACAATCTTATGCGCAGATTTACCGAAACGGATTCCGAAATGATTAAGTCCGAAATATCCAAATATATGAAAGCGGTGCCGTGCTCTACCTGCGGCGGACGGAGGCTTAAACCCGAGGCTCTGGCTGTAACCGTCGGCGGCGTGAACATAGACGAAATGACAAAGATGTCCGTCGGAAAACTCAGAGATTTCGTGACCGCGCTCGAACTTACGCACACTCAGCATCTGATTGCGGACAGAATCTTGAAAGAGATTTGCGCAAGATTGGAATTCCTTGTCAACGTAGGGCTTGATTATCTTACTCTTTCGCGTTCGGCGGCTACGCTTTCGGGCGGAGAGTCCCAGCGTATAAGACTTGCGACGCAGATCGGAAGCGGACTTACGGGTGTGTTATATATCCTTGATGAACCCAGTATAGGTCTGCATCAGAAGGATAATCAGAGATTGCTTGCGTCCCTTAAAAATCTGCGGGATCTCGGAAATACGCTGATAGTTGTCGAGCACGACGAAGAGACTATAAGAAGCGCGGACTTTGTTGTGGATATAGGCCCGGGAGCGGGCGTGCACGGAGGAGAGGTCATCGCGGCGGGTAGCGTAAACGATATAATCGCAAGCGAAAAATCCGTTACCGGCAAATATCTTAGCGGAGAGTATAAAATCGAAGTGCCCGAGTCCAGACGCAGCGGCAACGGGAATTTTATAAACGTAAAAGGCGCGAGGCAGAATAATCTTACTGGTATAGACGTTGAAATCCCTCTCGGCGCGTTTACCTGCGTTACGGGAGTGTCGGGAAGCGGAAAATCAAGCCTTGTAAACGAAATTCTGTATCCTGTATTGTCAAACAAACTTATGAACAGCAGATTGCATACAGGTCAATACACGAGCATAGACGGCGTTGAAAATCTGGATAAAGTTATATGCATAGACCAAAGCCCCATCGGCAGAACCCCGAGATCTAACCCTGCGACGTATACCGGCGTATTTAACGACATCCGCATGCTTTTCGCGACTCTTCCGGACGCTAAGGCAAGAGGTTATCAGGCGGGCAGATTTTCTTTCAACGTAAGCGGCGGCAGATGCGAACACTGCTCCGGCGACGGTATGATTAAAATAGAAATGCACTTCCTTCCCGATATATACGTTCCTTGCGACGTTTGTAAAGGAGCGAGGTATAACCGCGAAACGTTAGAGGTTCGCTACAAGGGTAAGAACATAAGCGAAGTTTTGGATATGACGATAGAGGAAGCGGTTGCTTTCTTTGAGAATATCCCAAAAATCAGAAATAAAATTTCAACTTTAAACGACGTGGGACTGGGTTACGTCAAACTGGGGCAGTCTTCTACGACGCTTTCGGGCGGAGAGGCGCAGCGTGTAAAACTCGCAACCGAACTAGCACGGCGCTCGACGGGCAGAACTATGTATATTCTCGACGAGCCTACTACGGGCTTGCATACTCACGACGTGAGCAAATTGCTGTCGATTTTGCAAAGACTTGTCGAGCAGGGCAACAGCGTCGTTGTCATAGAGCATAATCTCGACGTTATAAAGGTAGCCGATTACATTGTCGATTTAGGCCCCGACGGCGGTGACAGGGGCGGCAAAATCGTTGCCAAAGGTACTCCAGAACAGGTAGCGCAAGTTAGCGGCAGTTATACGGGTGAATTTCTTAAAACAGTGCTTCCAAACGGTTGAAATATAAAAACTGTGCGACTTATACGGCTTTGTAAAAAGTATTAAAGTATCTTATCAAAAAAGCAGTCCTCGGGACTGCTTTTTCAAACCGCGTTGATTAGTAGTTTCTTCTTCCTATCAGATAATCTACCGAGACCCCGAAAAGTATGCTCAGTTCTATCAGAA
The DNA here is from genome assembly GCA_910578325.1 of uncultured Christensenella sp. Taxonomy (GTDB): domain Bacteria; phylum Bacillota; class Clostridia; order Christensenellales; family CAG-917; genus CAG-475. Next base: position 8,154 of record CAJTQT010000007.1, on the reverse strand, counting down.
TATCGTAATCGGGCTGATTTCTCCCGACCTCCCAGCCTGAAACCGTGGATTTTGACACTTTGAGATGCTGAGCCAAATCCTGTTGGAGCATATTTTTTTCTTGTCGCAAGGTCTTTAATCTTTCGGGGAAACAGTTGTGCAACATAGTTCGATAATCCTTTCGGGTCCGATATTTCAGACCGCACTATTAATATAATACACAATTCGTGTACTTGTCAAACGTAGATTTCAGATATTTTAATTTTTATTGCGTTTTTTTTGTTTCGGCATAGAAATTCGTGTATAATTAGACGGGCTTGACGGCGTGCTATTGATATGCGCGACTAGTTGGCGTACAATTACTGAGAGGTAGTTTATGGATAAGCAGGATATATATACTCGAACCGAAATGCTTATAGGCGGAGCGGTTGGGAAACTTATGTCGTCAAAGGTTTTAGTCTGCGGACTCGGAGGCGTTGGCGGATATACGGTAGAAGCGTTGGTTCGGGCGGGAATCGGGCGCATAGATGTGCTTGATAACGACGTTTTTACACAGACTAACCTCAACAGACAGTTGTTTGCCACAATTAATACGGTGGGAAGGAAAAAGACCGACGTCGCAAGAGAGAGGATAAAATCTATAAATCCAGACTGTGAATGTAACGTCTACGATTTGTTCTATCTTCCGCAAACGGCTTATAGCGTGGATTTAAGCGTCTATGATTACGTTGCGGACGCTATCGACACGGTTACCGCAAAACTCACGTTGATAGAAAACGCGCGAAAATGCGGCGTAAAAATCATCTCTTGTATGGGAACGGGAAATAAACTCGGCGTAGATTTTAAAGTTGCCGATATTTCGAAAACTTCGGTATGTCCGCTCGCGAAAGTTATGCGAAGGGAATTGAAATCGCGCGGTATAAGCGGAGTAAAGGCGGTTTATTCCTGCGAAGAGCCGACGGTTCCCGAAAGTCCGCTGACGCAAAACGGCAGACATATTCCTGCAAGTATCTCATACGCTCCCGCCGTTGCGGGTTTGGTTATGGCTGCCGAGATAATAAAAGATTTGACGGAAAACTGAATTTTGCTTGCTTAAATCCGAAATTCTTAATCTGAATATTTACAAGAAGTTACTATTTATAAATATCGCTGTCCGATACGGTGGAAATTATTGCGTTCAGCATTCGAATATAAAAGATAGTGGACCGTCCTGCTGTTGTTCTATGAACATATGCGCGCCGAAAACTCCGTTTTTGACGGTTATTCCTTCTTCCAGTAATTTTTGAGTGACGCGTTCGTAAAGTTCGCGGGCGCGCTCGGGAAGTTCGGCTTGTCCGAAATCTGGACGGTTTCCGCTGCCTTTACCTAGCGTTCCCGCAAGCGAGAATTGCGAAACGAGTAAAATTTCGCCGCCCGCTTGCTTTATACTAAGATTCATTTTGTCGTTTTCGTCGCGGAAAATCCGCAGGTTGGACAGTTTGCGCGCCAGATAATCAGCCTGTTCTTCCGTATCGCCTTTGGTTATTCCCAAAAACACCGTCAGACCGCAGGGAATCTGACTGACTATCTGCCCGTCAACTGAAAGTTTAGATCGAAAAGTGCGTTGTATCAGTGCTCTCATATTTTGCCTTTAAGTTATTATTATTTTAGGTATTCTAATCGCTTAAATTTATATCGTAGCGAATTCATTCGGTTAGCATTTACGGCTCATCCGTTGGTGCCTTTCGGTTTTTTTTCGGGCGGAGGCGCGAGATACTGGTAAAAGTTGCATTCGAGTTGGCTGTTGTACAGTTTCCTGATTCTGTCCGCTTTTTTTCCGAAATGCTTTTCGAAACCTCTGAAAGACGTTATCACGTACACGCACCATTTATCGAGTTTGCGACATACCGCGCCGAAATCGCGGTAAAGGCGTTCGACGTCGTTCGTATTCATAAGTCGCTCTCCGTACGGAGGGTTTGTCAGGATTATGCCGTGCGATTTTGCGGAGGACAGATTGCGTACGTCGGCGACTTGAAGATGAATGCTGTCTTTAACGCCCGCGCGTTCGGCGTGTTTCATTGCGAGTTTGATTGCGTCGGGATTGATATCGAATCCGCTAATGTGCAATTTTGTGTCGCGTTTTATAAGTTGTTCCGCCTCCTGACGGACTTGTTCGCTTACGTTCGGCACGCCGTAGAATTTTTCACAGGCGAAAGTTCGGTGCATACCCGCCGCTATATTCAGTCCTGTCATTGCCGCCTCTATCGAAATGGTTCCGGAGCCGCAGAAAGGGTCTATAAGCGGTCTTTCGGGATTCCACACCGACAACTGGATCATCGCGCTTGCAAGCGTTTCGCGTAGCGGCGCGTCGCCCAGATAAGTGCGGTAACCGCGTTTATGCAGACCGTCTCCGGATGTATCGAGCGCAAGAGTCGCGGTGTCTTCACATATAGAAACTTCGATATTGTAAGCCGTCCCGTTTTCTGGAAGCGTTTTAATCCCGTATGCGTTCTGCATTGCGCACACTATTGCTTTTTTTGTAATAGACTGAATGCTTCGCGGCGAAAAGAGTTTGCTTTTCTGAGATTTTGCGTCGATAATGATTCTTGCGTCCTTAGGAAGGATATCCTGCCAGCGTAACTGTGAGACGCTTTCGAAAAGGCTGTCAAAACTTTCCGCTTTAAAAGCCGCCAGTATTATACGGACTCTGTTTGCTGTGCGAAGAAAAACGTTTGCGCGCAGTACGTCTTGAAAATTGCCGTCGAAAACCATTCTTCCGTAGTTTGCGCCCGACGGAGCGTAGCCTAAACGTAGCAGTTCTCGTCTTGTAACGGCTTCTATTCCGCTTGCCGCGGCGATTTCAATTTTAAGCGGTCCGTCGAAGATGCCCATATTCTGTTTCCCGAGTAAGATATGTCTTTATAAAACAATATAAAGCGATAAAGAAAGCATAACATCATACCTGTAAATAGTCAACTTCATACGTTGCGGCGGAGTGGGTTTTATGTTATACTTTTAAACAATACTTGCTTGCGCGGTTTCGTTGTGTGCGCGGAGGAGAAGAATGCTGAGAGTTATGTTTGTATGTCTGGGCAACATTTGCAGATCCGCTATGGCGGAGTGCATTATGACTCATATCGTAAAAGAAAAAGGATTGCAAAACCTCTTTGTGATCGACTCTGCGGGAACTTCGTCGGAAGAGGCGGGCAACGCTGTATATCCCGCCGCGGCGCGTAAGTTGCGAGAAAAGGGCATAGAAGTTCTTCCGCATAGCGCAAAAAGGCTTTGTATTTCGGATTATGAGAAGTTCGATTTGTTTTTGTGTGCGGAACAGCGTAACGTGGAATCCGCAAAACGCATACTCGGCGGGGATAAAGAAGGAAAAGTGATGCGTTTGCTTGATATCTCAGACAATCCGCGCAACATTTCGGACCCGTGGTGGACGGGGGATTTCGAGACGGCGTATCGTGATATAGTTGAGGGATGTACCTTCCTTTTAGATTACTCCGCAAAAAAGTGAAAGCGTAATTCAGTTAGTATTTACTCTTGCCGTGCGGCGCAATAGTTTCATAAGGAGAAAATATGGATTGCATAATTGAAAGACTGAGAGGATTAGGCGATGATAAGTTTGCGGATTTTCAGGCGAAACTTGTGCCGAACGTTGAGCGGGAAAACATCATAGGGGTGCGTACACCCGTATTGCGGTCGCTTGCAAAAGAGTTGTTGAACGACGGTGAGTTTTGCTCCGGTATATTGCCCGAGTTTTTAAACGAATTGCCGCATCGCTATTTTGACGAAAACATTTTGCAAGGCGAGTTTATTTCAAAAGAAAAGGATTTCGTTAAGGCGATTGAACTTACTCGCAAATTTCTTCCTTACGTCGATAACTGGGCGGTGTGCGACTTGCTTGCTCCGAAAGTATTTGCAAAACACAAAGACGAGTTGTTTCCCATTATCCGGAAATGGCTTGAAAGCGACCTGATATACACAGTTCGTTTTGGCATAGATATGATGATCAAACATTTCCTTGACGCGGAATTCAAATATACGCATCTGTCTTTGGTGAATAATGCAAGAGGAGACGACTATTATATAAAAATGTCAAAGGCCTGGTATTTTTCTTTTGCGCTTATTAAGCATTATGAAGATACGCTCGCTTATTTTAAAAATGAAAACATTGACGGGTGGATTTACAAAAAATCCATTCAAAAGGCGCGGGAAAGTTATCGGGTTAGCGATGAACACAAAGATGAATTAAAAGCACTGTTAAAACACGAATTGTGCATTTAGTGTTATAATCATAAGTATTGACCCGGAATATGCGAAAAATATAGATTGAACGGCAAATGTCTTATATTTCTGCCTAAAAAAACACGAAACGTATCTTTTCGAAGGATGTTTCTAATAATATCAGGCATATAAAACACGGAACGTGTACCATATGCTAATTTGGCATAGCGCAAATGTTGCGCCGAATTAGTTTTAAATTAGATTGAAGTTTTCATTTAATGCGGATTCGATTAATCTGTAAAGTTTAATCTTCAAGCAGATTGTTTGAAAGGCTAACGGCGAATAACTTTATTATGGTGCTGGAATGTAATCGAAGTCGTTTATAAATTTATAACGTGAGAGCGATGGGAAATACTCGCAAATTGTTACATAAATTATACTGTTTTTCTAAATGTTCGTACATTATATAAATATTCAATTAAATGTCCCTTCAAAGTTCAAGGAAATTCCCAAACCTTAAATTTGAGTCATATTTATCTTGAAAAACATTAAAATAATTTAATATTTTAAGACAAATCTAAACAAAATTTAATATTTGCTATAATTATTGCAGACATTTTCGACAAAATGTGTGCTTTTACGACACTTTGTACGCTTAATTATAAAATAATGCTGTACAAGCAAATATTTTTGTGATAAAATGATTATAATTTATGGAGCAACAGGAGTTCGATTTCCCTGTTTTCTGAATGAAAACGCGGGAGAATCTCTCAAAAACCGTGTATTCGGTATTAAATATATCGCTACACTAAACCGCTCGACGATGCCGGTCGTATGCGGACGCCCCGATTAAATAAGATTTTTGCAGCAGTATAAGGCGTTTTTGAGAGATTTGCAGCCGTTATTTGGCTGGTTTTATGTATCTGTCGGACTTCGGGTGGGTATTTTATAGCGCAAATGCGCCATTTCCGCTCTGTATATGCGCTAAATAAAACCGAATATTAGCGGAGGCTATATGCTAAAACTTTTAGATATAACCAAAGAGTATATAGTGGAGAAAGAAAGTACACTTGCGCTCAGAGGTGTTTCCATTGAGTTCAGAAAGAACGAGTTTGTGTCCATTTTGGGACCCAGCGGCTGCGGAAAAACTACATTACTTAATATAATCGGCGGTCTTGACAGATATACGTCGGGCGATATTCAGATTGACGGAATCTCTACTAAACAGTATGATGACGTCGACTGGGATACTTATAGAAACAGAAAAATCGGGTTTGTTTTTCAGAGTTATAACCTAATTCCGCATATGAACATTCTCAAAAACGTTGCAATGGGGCTAACCCTTGCCGGCGTTGAGCGCGAGGAGCGTAAAAAACGCGCTCTCGAGGCGTTGAGAAAGGTCGGGCTTGAAAATCAGGCGCGCAAGAGACCCAACCAACTTTCGGGCGGTCAGATGCAGCGTGTCGCTATCGCGCGCGCGCTCGTCAATAATCCTGATATAATTCTTGCCGACGAGCCGACAGGTGCGCTTGACAGCGAGTCGGGCGTTCAGGTTATGGATTTGCTCAAAGAAGTTGCCGAGGACAGACTTGTTATAATGGTTACGCATAACCCGATGCTCGCCGAAGAATATAGTACACGGATCGTGTATTTAAAAGACGGCGAAGTCGAGGGCGATACTATGCCATACAGTTCGGATGAGGAATTCGCGACGGCGAGTAAATCCGATTCCGACGGCCGTGGCGACGTTACTGCCGATGTTGATGAACCTGAAAGAGTTATAGGCGGCGTAGAAGACGAAATTCGGGTTGCCGACGTGACTGCGGGAGAGACTGTCCGCGAGTTTTCGGATTCGGAGAATACAAATGAGGGAGTACAGATGCCAAAAGCGGCGGCTGCCGCCGTTGCCGAGCCTCGCAGGGAAAGCGAATGCGCAAAGAGGCATAAACGCCTGAAAGAAAAACTGAGAAAGAGAAGACAACTCGATAAATCCGCTATGAAACTCAGCACGGCTATCAGTCTTTCGTGGAACAACCTTCTCAGCAAAAAGGGAAGAACGTTTCTGACGAGTATAGCCGGCAGTATTGGCATTATCGGAATCATACTGGTGCTCTCGCTTTCAACAGGAGCGAGGATGTACATACACAATCTCGAAGAGAGCGCGCTTTCAACCTATCCGCTGACTGTAAATAAGTCTACGATGGATGTAAACTCGCTTATTTCGATATTTATGCAAACAGGCTCGTTGGGGAATGGCGATTTCGACGAGGATACGATAACCACTCAGGAAGTGCTCGGTCAAATCCTTAAAAATCTCGGTTCTATGATGGATGAGAACGATTTGCATTCTTTCAAGAAGTATATCGACGAAAAATTTGATTCCACGCTTGCGAGCGTCAAATTCAATTACGGTACGACGTTCAACGCTTATGCGCTTGATCCGAACAGTAAAGGAGAAGATGAAAGCGAGCAAAAGTATATGAAAATCAATCCGTATTCCGAAATGATGTATACGGTTTTTGACGAGATGATGGAGAATCCGTTGATTTCCAGTATTATCGATAAAGATATGACTTTCCCGATTTTCGGTCAGAATATGACGCTGAGCGAAGCACTCGGATATATGGGAAATATGCTCGGTCAACCGTGGGCGGAGATTTCGGACAATCATAAATTGCTCGACAATCAATATGATTTAGTCGGAAATTCGAGATGGCCGGAAAAGGCGAACGAAGTTGTTATTACGGTAAACGAAAACAACAGTCTTTTGGACTATCAACTCTTTATGCTCGGTCTTAAATCAACCGATGACGTAATCAAAGCGATTATGGACGGCGACGCGTTTTCGGAATCCGTTTTCGAAGTTAACGAGTTGATTGGCAAAGAGTATAAAATTATGACAAATTCCGATTATCTTGAACCGACTTCTGACGGTGCAAACTGGATAATGCACAACAGAAAGGATTTGTCAGCGGTATACGTCGACGAAAATGCTATGACATTTGCCGACGGTACAGATACGGTAAAGGTTGTCGGTGTAGTTCGTCCGAAGCCCGGCGTGGTGGCAACGTCTATTACGGGTGTGATCGGATATCCGTCCTCTCTTACCGACGCTATGCTCCAACACTCCGCAGAACATCCCGCAGTCAAGGCGATGACTGCTGAGTACGAAAGGGTATACAATGCGGGCGGTTCTTACTATGAAAGTCTTATTTCTTTCTCGGAAGCAAACGGCGAAAAGATAGTTGAAATCGGAGATAAAATCTTTATTCCGGATGAAAATAACGGAAATGATGACCATTCCAACATTATGCGTAAACTCGGTTTCGTGGATAAGGATTATCCGATAAGCATCGATTTTTACTGCACGAGTTTCGACGCCAAAGAGGAAATAGTCAGTTTCATAAAACAGTACGAATCCGAAAGCGAGAGCATTTACGGCACTGAAAAGACAATAAAGTATACCGATACGCTTTCGTCTATGATGTCTTTTGTAAACACTATGGCGGATACGATCACGGGAGTTCTGGTTGCGTTTGCGGCAATCTCGCTGATTGTATCTACAATTATGATTGCGATCATAATCTATACCTCTGTACTCGAACGTCGCAAGGAAATCGGTGTGCTTCGTTCAATCGGTGCGAGAAAGAAGGATATATCCCGCGTATTCCTTGCCGAATCCGCAATACTCGGCGGATATTCGGGGCTTATAGGTATTATTGTCAGTACGATTATATCCTTTATCGGCAGCGCGATTCTCAGGCTTGTCTTTAACATAGAAGGTCTTATGCAAATCGAGTGGTGGCATTGTCTACTTATGTTATTGATCAGCATACTGCTCAGTATGCTTGCCGGATTTATACCCGCGAGGATTGCGTCGAAGAAAGATCCTGCTATTGCGCTTCGCAGCGAGTAAAACCGCGCTATTTGGCGCATTGCTTTGTCAACGCTCATTTTCAGCCCCGT
>CAJTQT010000006.1 GCA_910578325.1 uncultured Christensenella sp. | reverse complement strand
GTTATACCGCTTTGCAGACCTGTGTCCGTTGCCCGCTCCCGCCGTATTACTTTCTCCATTCTATACCTTACTCCTCTTCTCTTCAACTCTTTTCAGCCCTTTTCTTCGCTTTTAGGATTTTTCCCTATCCTTTCACTCTATTCTAACTCTTTCCTCCGCTTTTTTTGCTTTATCTCTGCCTCTACGCCCTTCTGTATTCCCTTCTTCCTTTTAGCAGTGAAAATCCTCCTTTTCACTTCTACCATCCTTTTTTGTATGTCATTGCTTTGTTATACTTAGGCAACTCCGAGAGCGGCTTCGCCGCTTTAAGCCTTGCAAGCCAACAAAAAAGCACGCTTACGTTGCTTGTTATGGTGGAGACGACAAGGCTCGCCTTACAGCGATTGTTGGCGAAGCCCAATCGCGTGCAATGTGACCGATGGGTCACAAGTAGCAATAAAATTGCTACTGCATTGCAAAGCAATGCGATGTTCGAGTTATGTCGAAACAGCATAAAGAAAAGCACATCACGGATGTGCTTTACGTTATGGTGGAAGTGCGGGGAGTCGAACCCCGGTCCAAACGCTAATCATCGGCACTTTCTACACGTTTAGCGGGTGATTGAATGTCTCAGGCATCGGTTCACCGGCAAACCTTTGACTGACAAGCCCGTAATGACAACGGTCTTACCGAGCAATGGGACCGCGTTGTCTGTTTTTCTGACGCCTACCTCGAGGGAACAGAAAACCCCGAGTTCGACGCGCCGCTAATTAAGCAGCGAAAGCGAGTGCCATATTATTGGCGCTCTTTTGAGTTTTGTTTGCGTTTAATTTTAACGTTCCGTTTTAACGTAGCCGAGCCTACGACGTGCTTATACCGCCTCTGAGCGAATGTCGAATCCAGTACACCCCCGAAGCGCACGGCAAAACGCCTGCCGTGTTTTACGATTATAACATATTATATCCGAAAAGCAAGCGTGACAGACAGGAAATTTTATACAATCGATAACGATGCGGTTTATCAGACGTTTAAATTATGTAATCCCGAACGTCGAAAAACGCAATACGGTCGCGAATTTGCGTATAAGGTATAGAACTAATCTCGCGGATTCAATCCGCATTTCGCAATTTTCAACGCAACGCCCATATTGACTGAAAGTTGATTTATGTTATAATAAACGCAACAAACGTTGAGTCCGTCAAACGCTATACGCAAGGCGCTGCAAATGAATGCTCAACAATTATATCCGCTTTAGGTTCGGAGGGAAAAATGAAACGAAACAATACCTGCCCGCTTTGCTACATACGCAGACTCTTTGTAAAGAACACGCCCGCATCAACGCGTCCGAAGTTCGACGACTACAACAGCGGCGCGCCGCTTACGCCGCCTATGGGCTGGTCGAGTTGGAACACATTCCGCAACAGAATAAACGAAAAGTTGATTCTCGAAACCGCTCACGCTATGAAAACGCAAGGGCTTATTGACGCGGGCTATAAATATATAAATCTCGACGACAACTGGCAATCCTCTATGCGTGACGAAAACGGCGACTTGCAAGGCGACCTCGAAACGTTTCCGAACGGAATCCCAAACCTCGTAACGCAGGTAAACAAACTGGGTTTGAAACTCGGGGCGTACACTTCTAACGGAACGCTCACCTGCGAGGATTTACCCGCGAGTCTCGGCCGCGAAAAAGCGGACGCATACACTCTCGCAAAATGGGGCGTGGAATATTTCAAATATGACTTCTGCCACAATATTCCCATATCGCGATACGCGCCGCTGGTTTACAGCATCAGCGTATCGCAGTTTGACGGACATCCGATAGAATACTCGGTACACAACGCGGTGCTAGGCGGACTCGCAAGATTTATGACCGACACTTCTCTGCCTACGGGCAGTTATGTGTCGGGACTCGACTCCAACTACGGTAGCATAACTTACAACAATATCGAAGCAGACGAAGACGGCGAATACGTGCTGACAGTCAACATCAAAAAACACGGACAGTTTGAGAAATACCTCATCGTACAGGTCAATGACGGAAAGGAATACGAAATCGATTTTCCTCCGCAGAAAAAATTCAACCATACCGCACGCTTCCAGACCGTCGTAACACTGAAAGCAGGCAGAAACAAAATCAAACTGTACAACCCCGTCACCTGCAAAGCGGACAGCGAACTGTATCAGTACCGCAGAATGGGCAGCGCGCTCAAAACCGCGACGGCGCGAGTTGCGGCAGAAAACCGCGCGCCCGAAAAACCCATAACTTTCTCAATATGCGAATGGGGCTGGGGCAAACCGTACAAATGGGGTGCGAAAGCAGGCAACCTCTGGCGCACCACTCCGGACATCCGCCCATGGTGGTTCTGGATAAAAATGATTTACAACCACAACGTCAAACTCTATAAATATGCAAGTGCGGGGCATTTTAACGATCCAGATATGCTCGAAGTCGGCAACGGGAAACTTTCATACAATCAGAACGTATCCCACTTCTCGCTGTGGTGTATGATGAACGCGCCGTTGATTCTGGGCAACGACCTGCGCAGTATGAACGAACAGGTGAAAGCAATCGTAACAAACAAAAACCTGATTGCAATAAATCAGGATTCGCTGTGCAAACAGGCAAAACGCGTAAAACGCGGCACTGTCGACGTTCTCGCCAAACCGCTTGCGGACGGAAGTACGGCGATCTGTTTCTTCAATAAATCCGCTCATTCGGCAAACACAGTCTACGACCTCAACAAACTCTGCGACGATCGCTATATCGCAATGCAGAAAAAATCAACCTACTCCGCAACCGAACAATGGACAGACGAAAAAACGGAAACCGCAGGCAAATTGAAACTCAAACTTAAAAAGCATCAGACTAAGGTTTTTATTGTAAAATAATAACCACCGAAAATAAAACAATATCTGATATGAACAAAACAGGCGGTTTAAGTATGGAAATACGGCACATAAAACATCCATTCGGCGCAGTTATAGATAAAAACTGTACTATTCTGATACTGGGCAGCGTGCCGTCGGTGAAATCGGTTGAGCACAATTTTTACTATATGCACCCGCACAACCGATTCTGGCAGGTGCTGTCAAAAGTGTTTAACGAAGACTTTAAAAACGCCGATATCTCCCTTCGAAAATCCCTTCTTTTAAAAAACCGCGTCGCTCTTTACGACAGCGTTGAGGAATGCGACATACTGGGAAGTTCTGACAGCAAAATTACAAACGTCATTCCCGCCGATATTCCCGCGCTTATCAAGTACACCGATATATCCCGCATATTCTGTAACGGAACGGCATCCTACAACAATTTGATAAAATACCACCCTCAACTGGAAAGCATTACAGTAAAACTCCCCTCTACGAGTCCCGCAAATGCCGCGTTCGGTTTAGATAAACTAACCGCAGAGTGGATTAAAATTTTGAAATAGTTTCTTCTTTTTATTAGGGTTGCTTCTTTCTCTACAAGAGTGACCGTTTAATACTTTAAATGAAATAACCCCCTCTTTCCCTTCGGGCTTTTAATATTTTATTTAGATTGCCCCCTTCCTTCGGGTTGCTTCTTCCTCTACAAGAGCGAGCGGGTTAGACTTTGAATGAAATAGCCCCCTTCCTTCGGGTTTCCCCCGTTCACGTTCCCCCTTCCCATTCGGGCGGGTCCCACGCTCGGCGGGGGACACCTGCGCCCTGCGCACAACAAGTAGCGTCCGCTTTCATTTCACAAACATATTTTGTGAAATGAAAGATTATGCCACTCGTTCGCGGGCATTAGAACAACATTTGCCCGCTCACTTGTACTGTACGTTGGTGCTTGTATCGCACTTTGGCGCGCGCCCTGCACGCGCTAAACTTTCCCTATCAATGTGTTCGTCGTGGATACTCTCGCTCGGGCTGACGTTATCTAAACTTCGTATCCGCTGTCGGTTGGTTTCGCGCCACTGCTCGCGCTGAACTTTCTCTATCGGAGTGCTCGTCATGGATACTCTCTCTCAGACTGACGTTATCTAAACGTCGTAACCACTGTCTGTTAGTTTCGCGTCCTGCACGCGCTGGATTTTCTCTATCAGAGTGTTCGTTGTAAATACCCTCGTTCGGACTGAAATAAGTATAAAACCGTGATATTTGCGTTCAGACAAGGAAAAGGCACTTTTGCGAACAGCCTAGTGTAATAATCCCCACAAAACACGGAGGTTTTGCGGGGACCCCTATATTCGTACGTGATTGCGAACAAAAGTTTTTTGACAAAATATCATCACAAACTCACAAGCACAAAGTTTTATAAAACCGCGATTATTTGCGTTCAGACAAAGAAAAGACACTTTCGTGAACAGCCCAGTGTACAAATTGTACACGACTGTGAACAAAAGTGTCTTTGACGCAGTATCAACGCAAATAGCGCGGTTTTAATCTACGCGGAGAGCATCCACGACATTCTTCCTTGAAGCACCTATCGCCGGCAAAATTCCCGAAATGACTGTCAGCACAAGACTGAGAACGACAAGCATAAACGCGTGCAACGGGTGGAAGTGCAAAAGGCTTCCTACACCGGATATGGCTCCGATAATCAGACTTATGATAGGACATAGGATATAGGTCAGCACTATTCCGATAATTCCGCCCGCCAGACCTATAAGCGACGTTTCGGCAATAAACACGTTGCGGATATCCCGCTTGCGTGCGCCGAGAGCGCGCAGTATTCCGATTTCACGAGTGCGCTCGATGACGGAATTAGAGGTGATAACTCCTATCATAACCGTAGAAACGACAAGTGATATCGACGCTACTGCAACAAGCATCAAGGACACCAAATCTATCATAAGATTGAGGTTGTATATAAACATCTCGGAGACGTCGAAATATCCGACCTGTCCTTTATGTTCCTTATTCCATTCGCCGATATACTTGCCTGCATTCAACTTCTGCTCGTACGTTGCGGGATAGATATTGATATAAGTGGGGGCTTTTGTCGCGCCTATCGCTTTGAGATGGGACGTCCAGTTGAGTTTGTTGCCCATAACGATTGCAATGGAAGAACCGGACGCGAGATTGTCGTCTTTAAGAGTGGTGCCGAACACGGTTTTGTTCGAATTCGGGTTCTCCTCGATGAGTCTGCGCTGCGCTTTTGCGATATTACTGTTGTAGGCGTTGTTTACGACAAAGTCGGCAAGTTCCGGCGTATAGCAGAGCGCGGTTGAAACATACCCTGCGGAAACATCCTTTTTGGGACGAATAACGCCAACGATTTCGAGTTCCATTGCGGCGACGTTATAAAGACCTTCGAGCGTGTTCTGGTCGTTGAAAGGATAGTCGTACTCATCGTACTCGGCATCATAATAGTAATAATCGTCGTTCAAAACGAGGCGCACGGTCTTGCCTATAAAGAAATCTGCGTCCACGTCTTCGTCCTCTACAAGAGAAACGGAGCCGTCTGGGTTTTCTATATACATACTTATGCCGAAAGCGTCAAGCAACGCTTTATCTATCTGGTTATCCTCGCTGATACACAGCAAGAGTTCGTCTTTATCCTTCGGATAACGGCTGTTGGCTCCGATCAGGTCGTATGCGTCGAGCATAGTTTCCTCGTCGCCCACAAGCACCTGCCAAAGCGCGGGTTTTATTCCGCTTTCTCCGAGAATAGTCATCGAAATCGACGTCACACTGGAAACGTCGGGTTTCTGCGAAGAATCTTTGTATACGTAAGTCCCGTCTGATTGCAACGACTTAGAAATCAAATTATACTGCACGCCGTAGAACGCGCTGTACGCCGCCCGATACTCCTCGGGCATAAGTTCCATATATTCGGCGAACTCTTCGCTGAGGTCGTTTTTAGAAACGGACTTAAAGAACGAATTGAGCACGGATTCAATCATTCCGCCCATTCCGCCGCCCGACGAACCGCCGTCGGGATCAACGGTAATATGATCGGAATCGGGAAATGAATTCTCGTCTTCGGAGGGAGTCGAAAGGTCGGACATTATATCCATAACCGCCGACACCTCTACATTATACTCATAAATGCCCAGCGGAACGCCCGCAAGCATTTCTGTCTGCATTTTCATAACGAACATATCGAACCCGTTGGACATCGAAAGTACAAGCCCCAACCCTATTATGCCGATACTCCCTGCAAACGCCGTAAGGAAAGTGCGGCGTTTTTTTGATATTAGATTGCGCAGACTCAGGCTGAAAGCCATACCCGCGCTCATAGAAGTAGGTTTGAAAGTTTTGTTTTTCTTCGCTTTCTTTTTCTTCTGTTTACTGAGGCTGTTAAGACCGAGTTTTTCGAAAATCGCAGTATTGTCGACGCGCATATTTTTCATTTGCTTTTTGCGCTTGCGGTTGGACACCTTCTTTTCGCCCGAATCCTCGCGATCCTCCAAAGTCAGTTCGTCATAATCGACTTCGCTCGCCTCCGCTACCTCGTGCGCCTTTCCGACTTCCCCGCCTAAACTGTATGTATCCGCCGTAATTTCGTCCGTTATCGCGTGCTCTCCGACCGACTGCGTTTGCTCGGGAATCTCTTCCAGAATCTCGTCGATTGTCTGCTCTTCCACAGGGTCGTTTTCGTCGTACGGATTGGTATCCTCTATCAACTGGCCGTCTTTAAAGCGGCAAATACGAGTTGCATATTCCGCCGCCAGTTCGGAATTGTGCGTAACCATTATGACAAGTCTGGTCTGCGAAATCTCGCGCAGTATTTCCATAACCTGCACGCTCAGTTCGCTGTCAAGCGCGCCCGTCGGCTCGTCGGCGAGTATAATTTTGGGGTCGTTCACTATTGCGCGGGCAATAGCAACTCTCTGCATCTGTCCGCCCGAGAGTTGGTTGGGCCGCTTGTTTATCTCGTCGTCCATACCGACTTTGTGCAATGCGGCAATTGCCTTCGCCTTGCGCACCTTTTTCTTTTCTCCCACGAGATTGAGAGCCATCTCGACGTTTTCAAGAACGGTGAGGTGCGGAATAAGATTGTAACTCTGAAATACAAATCCGATAGTCGCGTTGCGGTACGCGTCCCAGTGCAGGTCATCGAAAGACGCCGTAGAAACGCCGCCTATCACCAAATCGCCGCTCGAATATCTGTCAAGACCGCCGATGATGTTGAGCATAGTTGTCTTTCCGCATCCGCTCGGTCCAAGTATTGCAACGAACTCGTGTTCCCTGAACGTCAAAGAAACTCCGCGCAATGCCTGCACGGTAGTCGTAGCCGTTGGATAATTCTTAACAATTTCACAAAGTTTGAGCATAGTTCACCTGCCTCAGTAGACCTATATACCGATTACCGCATATAGGCATTTTTATGCGCGTCCGTCCGAGTATGTGTGCCCGAACGGAGACTAATCGTTAAAACGTATATCTTTTAAAACTTCAAGACCTTTTATTACAATCTGCGATATGCGGCGGCAGAGTTCCTCCAACGTGAGCGTACTCTTATGGTTGTACCAGATTTTGAAACACTCGCCTATCCCCGCGCTTACGAACGCCGCAACGTACTTTGCGCGCGCCGCGTCTATCGCCACTTGTTTTTCCTTGATATATTCCAGCACCGCGATAACCACCAGCGCATTCATCTTGTCGAGCAGTCTGCCCGAATTGTTGCTGCAAAGAATATATCTGTTGTATTCGTCGTATTTGGTGATTTCCTTTCCCACCGCGTCGAGCAATGGATAAGGGTTTTCCATACAGGCGGCCCAGTCCTGCTCACTCATAATCCTGTCGATATGCGCGATGATTTCATTTTCTATCTGGTCGCGAACCGCAGACACCGAATCGTAATACATATAAAACGTACTGCGCGTAATGCGCGCCGCCTTTGTCAGTTCGCTGACGGAAATTTCGGACATTTCCTTTTTTTGAACAAGTTCGTTAAACGCCTTGCGTATAGCGTTTTTTGTGCGTATAACTCTTTTATCGGATGCGTTGGGTTCCATATAGTCCTCTGTAAATTACTTTTATCCTTATAGCATTTTAACATACAAGTGTCGGGTTTTCTATATTTTTCGAAATTATTTTTCTAAATATTTCTTTATTCCATAAAGAAATTGCTAATATTGCGCATACTGAATACGGCAGAAGCCTAATAAACAGTCAGGAGAAACTATGAAAAACAGAAAAAAAAGAAAATATGAAGTCCCGCTTTCTCACAGCAATTTGACAGATCACGAGAATATGCGTTCGCATTTCGACCCCAACGGAAG
The DNA here is from genome assembly GCA_910578325.1 of uncultured Christensenella sp. Taxonomy (GTDB): domain Bacteria; phylum Bacillota; class Clostridia; order Christensenellales; family CAG-917; genus CAG-475. Next base: position 79,635 of record CAJTQT010000006.1, on the reverse strand, counting down.
TTGGACCGGAACTCCGGAAAATAACGGATATCCCGTTACGCCCGACGGCGAACTTCCCGTTCAGGATGCCGACGATCTTTAAGCCGTCATTCTAAAACGCGCGTCGGCGCACTTATATTCTGAAAATAATACCTCGTCGCAACGGCTTGCGCTAAGAGGTATTATTTTTATTTTACGCGAGAACCGATTGACAAAAATTTTATTTGTCGCTTTTGGGTTTGAGTTTTATCTCGTTGCCGTTTTCATCGGTTACGTACGAATTGTCCAATTGCGTGCGCAAATTCCCCACCACGCTTTTTACGTATTCTTTACGCAACGCGGCTTGCTCGCTCTTTTCTTCTTCCGTCAGCCCGACGGTTTTGGCTTTTCGCGCCAATTCGTTTATTCTGTCTATATCAACCATAAAATCCTCGCTTAATAATTGTTTTTCACACGCTTTAAGTGCGCCAGTCAATAGGATTAACTCCGTTTTTCGTCAAAAACGCATTGCATTTGGAAAAGTGTCTGCATCCGAAAAAACCGTTGTACGCGCTGAGCGGCGACGGGTGCGGGCATTCGAGTATAAAATGTTGCGGCGCGTTTATAAGTGATTTTTTGGAGCGGGCGTTCCCTCCCCAGAGTATAAACACGATGGGCTCTTTGCGTGCGTTGAGTTTTCTGATAATGCTGTCGGTCAGCACTTCCCAGCCCTTATCCTTATGCGAATTAGGTTGTCCCTCCCGCACCGTGAGCACAGTGTTGAGAAGTAAAACGCCCTGTTCCGCCCATTTTACAAGATACGGCGAAGTGTTTTTTATCCCCAGATCGTCCTCGATTTCTTTGAATATATTCACCAGCGACGGCGGAGCCGCGACGTCGGGTTTTACGGAAAAGCACATTCCGTGAGCCTGTCCCGCGCCGTGATACGGATCCTGCCCCAATATTACGGCTTTAACATTTTCGTACGGCGTGTATTTGAGCGCGTTGAATATGTCGTACATATCGGGATAAATCCTGCGACGGCGGTACTCGTCCGCAAGGAACATTCGCAGATTTTTATAACTGTCGCTTTCAAAATCGTTTTTAAGTAGTTCGTCCCAACTGTTTCCTATGTTTACCATAATTGCCCGCCTGTGTAATTTGGTTATCAACATTATAACATAAATTTTCTCTTTCGCAAGGTATAGATTGCGCGTCTGTAATCCATACTACTATTAACAGGCGAATTGCCTAAAAGGAGAATTTGAAATGGCTAAAACCAGCACAACGAGCAAACAATCCAAAAAGCAAACCAGCGATTGCCATTGCGGCGAAAGCAAACCCGCAACTAAGTCCAAAAACGCCGGCAAATCTAAAAAAGTCTGCGATTGCACGGATTGCAAGTAAGTCAAACCCAAATGATAAACGCCGCGGAAATTCCGCGGCGTTTATCATATTGTACGCCGTATGCTTCTTTAACCGCAAGTTTATATACCGATTTTAACATATTAAGTCTTAATTTCCGCAAAACCGTTGAAAATCCGAAACCGTTGCACTATAATAAAAATAACCATTTATTCACACTCGGAGGAAATATGGACAGATTTTTCACCGTCGATATCTGCGGACGCAAAACGGATTTGCCGATTATGAAACTGCCGTCAGGAATCGGCATTTGTTTTTTCAACCTGCACGGAAATCAATCGCTGACGGAGCACTGCGGCGCAGAACTCGCCAAACGCATCAAGGACTGCGATATTGTAATCACTGCCGAATCCAAAGGTTTACAGTTGGCTCACGTAGTTGCACGCGAACTCGGCCAGACATACTACGCCGTTTGCCGCAAGTCCAAAAAACTCTATATGCAGGACGGTTTGCAGACAAGCGTTCAGTCGATAACCACGGGCGAAATTCAAACGCTATATCTGAGCAAGCACGACGCGGATTTATTAAAAGGGAAAAGAGTTGCGGTTGTAGACGACGTTGTTTCGACGGGCGGCAGTCTGAAAGGAATTGAAGAAATAGTCCGCCTTGCGGGCGGCGAAGTCGTTCAAAAGGCATTTGTGCTTGCGGAGGGAGACGCGGCAAAACGCAGCGACGTTTTGTACCTTGCCTCCATTCCAATTATCGGTGAATGATTATGGAACTTCTCCTCCCTGCCGGCAATCTGAAAAAACTTCGCACCGCGTTTCACTTCGGAGCGGACGCCGTATACGTAGGCGGAAAAAGCCTGTCGTTACGCGCATTTGCAGATAACTTTTCCCGCGAAGATCTGACAGCGGGCATAAATTACGCACACTCTCTCGGAAAGAAAGTATACGTAACCGCAAACATATTCGCGCGCAATTCGGACCTCGAATCCGCAGGCGAATTTTTTGCATTTCTCGAAAGCGCGCACGCCGACGCAGTGCTGATTTCCGACGCGGGACTTCTCTCGCTGTGCAAAGAAAAAGCACCGTCTCTGACGATACACCTATCCACACAGGCAAACACTACAAACCTGCTTGCCGTAAAATTCTGGCACAGTCTCGGCGTAAAACGTGTTGTGCTCGCGCGCGAACTCGGTCTTACCGATATCCGCGCTATACACGAAGCGGTTCCCGAAGTGGAACTCGAAGCGTTTGTTCACGGTGCAATGTGTGTAAGTTACAGCGGCAGATGCCTGCTGTCATCATATTTCTCCGAGCGAAGTTCCAACCGCGGAGAATGTGTACAACCCTGCCGCTGGGGCTACCGACTTTCGGAAGTTGCGCGGGACGTAAGCGTAGACGTGGAAGAGGACGAACGGGGAACCTACTTTATGAACAGTTGCGACCTTCGTCTGCTCTCCCGCATTCCCGAACTCGCAGAGGCAGGGATAACCTCGTTTAAAGTGGAAGGCCGTATGAAAAGCGAATTCTACGTAGCCACCGTAGCCACCGCATACAGGCGCGCGATTGACGAATATCTGTCCTGCGGAAGAATTGAGCACACGGATGACTACAACGCGCTTCTTGAAACAATATCCCACCGCGCGTATACGGAGGCTTATCTCGACGGAGAAAACACGCACACCGTATCGCTTGAAAAGGAGTGCCTCAAAGAGAAATTCCGCTATATCGCAACCGTACTGAAAACTGACGGCGACTGCGTAACCGTAGAGATGCGCAACCGCTTCCGAAGCGGAGATAAGATTTACGTCCTTTCTCCCGACGGGAATAACGGCTCGTCGTTTATTATGGGCGAAATTACGCACATAGAAGACGGCGCCGTTACGGACGATGCCAAACTCGTACAGCACATATATTCATTTGTATGCCCTCTTAAACTGCATTCGGGAGATTTGCTCGTGGTAGACAACGAATAAAAAGTGTTGGCATCAAACTCCTCGCCGCATAGAAACCGAACCGCGAATTTACATAATGAAATAAATAAAGTAATTTTACAATAAATATATAATATATAGATTAGATACAATATACGCGCACGCGATAAACCTACAAAACAAAAAGCCGCAGATATGCGGCTTTTTGATTGCTCTTAACCGAATCAGAACAAATCCGTCAACTCATCGCTTTTGGATTCTTCCTCTTCCGCAAGAAAGTCGAGATCATCGTTCTTTTTCTTCTTCCTGCCAAAGAGACTTTTCTTCTCTTTTACGGGTTCGTCTTCCGCAAACTCATCGTCGGAAGCGATGTCTGCGGCGGATTCCTCCGCAAACTCGTCAATCTCTTCCTTCTTCTTTTTGCGTCCGAACAGCCCTTTCTTTGCTGCGGGTTCCTCGATAAACTCTTCTTCCGCCGAATCCGCAACAACCTCTTCTGCAAAGTCATCGGATCCTTTTTTCTTTTTCTTTCCGAAAAGTCCTTTCTTTTCCTGAACGGGTTCCTCTGCAAAATCACCGTCCGAATTTACGTCCGCCGTGGGTTGAGAATCCAAATCGTCAAACTCTTCCTTTTTCTTTCTTCCAAAGAGTCCTTTTCTCGTCTGTACAGGCTCTTCTTCCGCTTCGGGGAACAAATCTGCAGTGGTTTCCTGCACGTCTGCTTGCGCTTCTTCCGCGTCTTTTTTCTTTTTGCGTCCGAATAGTCCGCGTTTTTCAGCGGCGGGTTCCTGTTCGGGTTCTTCCTCTATCGGCGGTTCAGACGTCTGCGCATAAGTCACAGGCTGTGCAACGGGAATTGCGGTGACGGCAGTCGCCTGCGCGTTCACGTTGCTTACAGTCGGTTTTTCTTCAACCGCTGCAACAGGCACAACCGTTTCGTCGATCTGTGCCGCAACGTTCTCATCCGTTTCCTCGGCGGATTTCTTGCCGAATCTTCTTGTCGACGCTCCGCGCTCTTTTTCAATAGCCGCAACTTCCGAGGGAGTCAACTCCTCTCTGAGTATATCCATTTCATCGGATGCGGTGGGCTCCAACTCTCCGCTTGCTATCTTTTCCGCGGTGTTTGCTCTCATAATTCTGTCTCTTGCAACGGCTGTTCTGAGTCTGGTGTTCTTTCCGCATTCTCTCAAAATGCCCGCGGCAATTACAAGCACGATGCCGACCGCTCCGAATATGCACAGCCAGTTTCTGAGACCGAGCACGTTGATAACCGCCATAAGAAGGTTATCCGACTGCACCCAGGAAGCCTGCATATAGCCGAGCATACCGTACTGCGCGTTCATAGGCGTAATGCTTATGCTGAGCGCGCCGCTGTCGTCGATGCATATACTGAGATTGAGATTCGCGCCGCCCGTAACGTCCTGAATGAGACCGCCGACGTCGTCCTGCAACAGACCGCCGACAGCGTCTACGACTCCGCCGAGTTTACTGAGCAAACCTGCAAGGAAACTGCCGACCATATTCGGGGAAACGTCGGGAAGAATGGATCCGAGCAATCCGCCCAGCGCGCTGTTGATATCAACACTTGCAACGTCCATAGGATCGCCGAGCATATCCAGAACGAGCCATTTCATAGGACGTTCCACAACGCCGCTTTCATAAACCTTCCAGCCTTCTTTGTTGTATCCGTATTTGTCTTTAATTTCTTTTCCGTCTCCGTTGATACGTGTTCCCTCACGGTCGAATATTCCGCCATCTTTGATAAACGCGTCTCTGGTTTCGGGATCGTAGAGTTCGTAGAGGAAGTTGCCGTCGTCCGCATAGTAAAGATTGCTGTCCAGGTCATACGAACCCTGCGACGACTGCCAGCCCTCGTTCAGAATGAGTCTGAGAACAACGGGCACCGTCATACGTCCTTCCATCTGTGCGAAAAGCAACAGCGGGTCGTCAAACGTCTGATATCCGTCGTGGTTGAAACTGTCGAAATTTTTATCGAAGAGTTGCTTGATTTTCTTGTTTGAGAATCCCTCTTTAAGCAGTTTTTCGTATCCCGAATACTTATATTCGTAATCGACAAGCGAAAGCGCGAAAGCGCGGCGGCCGATCGTGTTTACAAGCGCGTAATCGAAGTCGTTGAGCACGTAGGAATTGTATATAAAGTCATACAACTCGTATTTCAACGGTTTGCTCTTTTTCATAACCTCGATGACGTCTCTTTCGAGAGTTCTTATGTCGTAACTGCTGTATGCGTCGAAATTCGCCTGAATCTCGTCGTTATGGTAGTAAAGGAATCCGCCGACCTGATCCTCTTCGCGCTTGGAAAGCGTGGTATAAGAGAAATCGCCGTTTTCCTCTCCGTGCTTGTTGAGATTGCCGTTCAGGATATTGTATCTTATGAAATCACGTTCCAACTTAGCGTTGATTTCCGCCTGTTCAGCGCCATTGTTATACACGTCCTCCGCAAACAGAGTGTTCTGCGTCGCCATAGAAATTATGTCGGGCAGCACGTACGTGACTATGAGCGCGAATACGCTTGTAAGACACACGAACGTTATCGCGATTTTGACTGTCTGCCCCATAATTCCGCTCTTCGAACGCTTTCTCGTTACAATCAGCGAAACGGCAAGGAATATAAGTCCGAATACAATCGTTATGATAAGTCCTACAAACGGCCAGAACGTATAGTACGGCATAAGATTGTAGCACTTTACCGCCAGCACGATTGATACGGCTATGATAGGCGCAAATGCCAGTATGTGCAACAGCACCGCGATTACGGTATATCCGACCGAAGTCTTGCGATGGTCTTTTACGGTGCGCTGGCTTACGGGGAACGCCTCGGTGATTACGTTGCCTTCATTATCCACGTTTACGATATCGATATTCTTGTTTTTCATATCAGCGCACCTCCTTATCCGAATTTTCGTTTACAGGCAAGGCGGTATCCTCTCCCGTTTCATCTTCGACAAGGTCGTCGTTCTTCTTTTTTCTGCCGAACAAGCCCTTCTTCTCTTTCACGGGTTCGTCCTGTACGAATGAGTCTTCTACAGCGGCGAACTCGTCGATTTCTTCAATCTCTTCTTTATTTTTCCTTTTGCCGAACAGACTTTTCTTTTCTTTCACAGGTTCGTCTTCGACGAATACGTCCGTTTGTTCCGACGCGTCTTCCGCCGGCTCGACTTCGGATTTTCTGTTCTTTCTGCCGAACAAGCCTTTCTTTTCGGCAATTGATTCGTCAAAATCATCCTCTGCGAAAGTTTCCTCTTCCGCAAAGTCGACAAAATCATCTTCCTTTTTCTTCTTTTTGCCGAAGAGCCCTTTCTTCTCTTTTATAGGTTCGGCTTCTTCAAATCCGTCCGATGACGAGGCGTCGCTTGTATCGGTAATTCCGCCGTTTTCCGCGTTTTCGAGTTCGAATGCGTCGAATTCGGCAATAATCTTCGCTTCGCCGTCTTTTTTACCCTTTCCGGATTTCCCCGTAAGTTTGCCCGACGCGCAATCCTCTTCTTTCTGCGCCATAATGAAACTAAGGAAGTAGAAGAATATTACAATGCCGGTGAGGAACGCGAGCATATCGCGCACCGCATAGAGCGGGAAATACACGGGTTGATAGGACAAATCGGAGAGAAGTTGTCGCACGCTCGCCAAATCCTGCAAGCCGAACGACGCGTCGTACGCGCCCGTTCCCAGCGTATCGCCTATGAGCACGGAGCCTATCATTCCGCCCTGAACCTTCGCCATAAACAGCGCGCGGTCGTATTTCTCGTAATTCTTCTGAGCGAGGTATTCTTCATCCTCGATAAGAACTCCGCCCTCGTAATAGGGAACCGCATAGAACTCCCATACGGGTTTGATTACGGAGGATTGATAGGTGTACATCGTGCTGACGAGGTTCGTAATGATGCCGTTTATGTCGAGATTGATTTTGCCCGTCGAATCGATAAGAGGAATGCTTATTCCGCTTATGACAAGACCTTTATACGTCTCGCCGTTCACGTCGATATCTTTGAGGAAGAGACCGAGCACGGTTTTGATAATGCCCTCGTTGATATTGATGTTGTACTTTTTGAGCATATTGTTCAGACCCGTGTTGAGGAACTCGCTGAGCGTATCGAAATCGAATGCGAACTTGCCCGTTTCCTCGTCGATAAGTCTGTCGTCGAAATCGATATCCAGAAGAATATCCTCCTCGGGATTAGTGCCTACGCCGACCTTGTAGACAACTTCTTTATCGTTTTCGTCGTATTTCTTTCCGTCGCGGTCAACCGTAACGAATTCTTTGCCGTCCGCGCCTTCATAGTACCATTTTCCGTTTCTCTTCACTACGGGAACCTTACTTCCGTCCGCATACGTCCAGGAGCCAACGCCTCTGACAAGACCTACGTAAAGATGATCCTGTTCTCTTCCGAAGCAGTCTTTTGCCTTGTATGCAAGTGTGAGATAGAGATCCTCTACTTCGAGATTAGGTTTGTTTATAAGTGTTTTAACGATGTCGACAACCGTATTCATCGTGTCGCCCGTCAGACCAAATTTGGAAAGGCTCATACCCTCGTTGAGTTGTTTGAGGATTCCGCCAAGCGTTCCGCCGAGCGCGCCGGTAACCAAATCGCCTATGGAATCGAGGTCGCCGATGATCGTGTCGATGTTTACAAACAGATAATCAAACAGAGCGTTATCGCCGAGCAACGCGCCGACCTTTGCGATAAGTTGGTCGATTTCGCCGCGGGTAAGAGAGAATCTCTCGGCGTTTCTCACTTCCTGTTCATACAGAGCGGACACCCAGGGATCGACGTAATTTCCGTCGTTATCTGCAATCTCGCCTCTGTAATAAGCGTCGCGGCGGCTCATTGCATCCGTAAACATAGAATTGTAATTTCCGTAGAACTCTTTCGAACCGTTTTCGATTGCCTCTTTGGCGGAATAATAGTCTTCAAGAATATACAGGACGTTTTCGAGGCTGAACACCCAACCGTCGGCAAGCATTCCGCTTTCGTTGTAAAGACCTTTGCCGTAGCGACCGTCGGTAACGTTGACTTTGGATTCTCCTTTCCATTCCCAACCGACGGGCATCATATCCTTAATGTACCAGGTAAACACCGATTCGCCCGCGGTGGATTTTCTTTCCACGTAGAAATAATGCGAATAAGTCTTTCCGTTTATAACCAGCGCGTCGTTTCCGTCGGGTGCAAGGCGCACGACCTGTTTGCCTTCGACTTCCTTAGTCACTTCTCCGTCGCCGACAAACGTATTGCCCGCGGGATTGTAATCCAGACGCGGAATACCCGTATTTTCGTCGGTTCTGAAACTGATATCGACGCCCGTATTTCCTTCGTCGTCTATTATGTTGTAATAAGTCGCGGGTTTATTTGCGATATTTCCGGCATTGCCCGTCTTATCGATGCCTTCCATTCCGACATTATAGACCTGTTCGAGAAGTTCCACCTGTTCGATTAGGTTTTCCGTCATATTTTTGGAATGGCGGTTGGAAGATATCGTTCTGTAATAGGACAACTGCGTCTTATAATCTGCAACGGTGACGCCTTCGGGCGCATTCTTCGCAAATTCGCCGACTTTCGCGCCGAGAGCCGAATCCATTCCGAGCATCGTGCCGAACATAACGACAAGAGTAACCGCCATCATAGAAAACATTCTTATGCGGCGGTTTTTCACCGTCTTGCTCAGGACGATATGCACTATTGCGATAACTGCCCAAATCGCAAACGCTATCCAGATGCCGTACAGCGCGGGCGAGGTGAAAAGAATCTCCCAGTCTTTAAAGAACCCCAACTGCGTCGTAAACGCGCTCGTGCCCGTAAACGGGTCGTTTCCGATGAACTTTATCGCGGATAAAAATACCGCGACGAAGAACAGCGGAAGACCAAGGCAGTAGAACACTACTTTGAGCGCTCTGTACGTCTTGACCTTTTTAATCTGTCGGTCTTGTGTCATAACTTTCTCCTTGTGAGCCGCCCGCTATACGCGCGCGTACCCGTGCCCTTATATAAGCATATTATATCATAACATAGCACAATATATTTTTCAATATGCAAATTGACATAAATTTGCATTCGGAATACTACAAAGTGTATGCAAAATCCGCCGCATTGATTATAAAAGCGCGTTTCCGCACAAAAAACAGGCTGTCATACGCCGCCGGGAGAAAAAATTTATTGCGCGCAAGGGGAAGGTAGTGTATTATTTTTAATATATTAAGAGGGAGAAAAAAAATTTTAAAGGAGGCTTCTATGTCATACATCAGTGAAGTCATTGAACAAACCGAGCGAAAAAATCCGGACCAGAAAGAGTTTTTGCAGACAGTGAAAGAAGTCCTCGGCTCTCTCGCTCCCGCGATAGAGGAAAACGAGGCGCTCTACCGCAAATACTGCATTCTCGAAAGAATGGTCGAACCGGACAGACAGATTATCTTCCGTGTACCCTGGATGGATGACAACGGAGTCTATCACATAAACCGCGGCTACCGCATCCAGTTCAACGGCGCAATCGGACCTTACAAAGGCGGCCTGCGTTTTCAGCCGAACGTAAATCTTTCGATTATGAAATTCCTCGCTTTCGAGCAGACTTTCAAAAATTCGCTGACAACCTTGCCTATGGGCGGCGGAAAAGGCGGAAGCGACTTCAATCCCAGAGGCAGAAGCGACGATGAAATTATGCGTTTCTGTCAGTCGTTTATGAACGAACTCTACCGCCATATCGGACCGAATCTCGACGTTCCCGCAGGCGATATGGGAGTTGGCGGACGCGAAATAGGATATCTTTTCGGACAGTACAAAAAAATCCGCAACGGCTTTGAAAACGGAGTGCTCACAGGCAAAGGAATGTCCTACGGCGGCAGCAAAATACGTCCCGAAGCAACAGGCTTCGGCGCGGTGTATTTCCTCGACGAAATTTTAAAACATCAAAAGGACGATATAAAAGGCAAGGTTTTCTGCCTCTCGGGATACGGCAACGTGGCGTGGGGCGCGGCACAGAAACTGAACGAACTCGGCGCGAAAGTCGTAACCATATCCAGCAGCGAGGGCTATATTTACGACAAAGACGGCATCAGCGGCGAAAAAGTGGAGTTTATGAAATATATGCTCGACCTGCGCGCGCAAGGAAAGAGCGCGTTGCAGGCTTACGCGGATAAATTCGGCGGAGAATTCCATAAGGGCGAAAAGCCCTGGGGCAAAGTTGCGGCGGACGTATATATGCCCTGTGCAACTCAGAATGAAATCGACCTCGACGACGCGAAAAAAACGGTTGAAATCGGAGTGAAATATCTCTGCGAAGTTTCAAATATGCCCACTTCCAACGAAGCGCTGGAGTATCTGACCGAACACGGCGTCACGGTTGCGCCCTCAAAGGCGGCAAACGCGGGCGGCGTTGCGGTCAGCGGACTTGAAATGTCGCAGAACAGCCAGCGCCTCGGCTGGTCATCGGAGCAGGTGGACGAAATGCTGAAAAATATTATGAAAAACATTCACGAAAACATCGTCCGCACTCTGGAAACCTACCGCCTGCCCTACAACCTGATTCAAGGGGCGAATCTCGCGGGATTCAAAAAAGTTGCCGACGCTATGATCGCGCAAGGCGTTTATTGATTAAATCCTAAAAACAGCCGACCGCTACTTTCGGAACGCTCCCGTTTTGGGAGCGTTTTACTTTGTGCAAATGAAAATTTGCATACGAAATATTCTGTCTCGCAGGCTTTTTCCGCGGCGTCGGTTCAATTTTCCGTTTTTGAATTTAACTGATGATTTTTGTCGATTTTGCGCGAACTCGATCTTTAACTGTTAATATCGGCTTATAAACATCTCTTATTGTCAATAATGGCGAATGTGAAAATAGATGAATTTATAAACGTAATCAAAAAAACTTTTTCGGATAGCGACGACCTCAAATGCCGTGAACTTACGGTTGCGGGAGTGCCGTGCGCCTTTGCGTATATCGACGGCGGAACGGATAAACTGCTTTTGGAGCAAAACGTTATTTTGCCTTTGCGAAACGCGGAGACATTCGCGCCGCCCTTTATTGACGCGCTCACGGAAACCGTCGTATATTCCGAGGACATCACCCCGCTTCCCGTAAGCAACTGTGCCGGCGCGGTCGCCGAGGGAGACGTGGCGTTCGTGATAGACGGCGAAGACACCGCGTATATCTTCTCATTGCGCAAGCCCGAAAAACGCGCGGTGAGCGAACCTCCGACTTCCAGCGTGCTCAAAGGTCCGCGCGAAGGATTTATCGAGGAACTCAAAACAAACTTATCCATTATGCGCCGCCGCCTAAAAACTCCCGATCTGACGGTCAAATTCTTTCAGGTGGGAAGATATTCGTCCACAACCGTCGCGGTTTTGCACGTGCGGGGAATCGCGGATAAGCACGTCGTTGATGAAATCTGCGACAAAATCAGTCATATCGATATTGACGGCGTTATAGACAGCGCGTATATCACATCGTTTATACAGACAAAGAAAAATTCGTTTTTCCTGCAAGCGGGAACAACTGAAAAACCCGACGTCGCAGAAGCGAAACTGCTCGAAGGCCGCATCGTAATACTCGTTGACGGCTCGCCGATTGCCATAACACTTCCTTATCTCATTTTCGAGGACGTTCAGGACGGCTACGATTACTATTCGGCGGACTGGCGCGCCTCTATGATAAGGCTGTTCCGTATACTGGGCGCGCTTCTGACGATACTTCTTCCCGGCGCTTATATCGCGCTGCAAACCTACCACTTCCAACTCCTGCCGCTAAAATTCCTGATGACGCTTATGGCGGCGACGACAGGCATTCCCTTTCCGCCGGCAATAGAAATGCTGATTGTTCTGGTTCTGTTCGAAATCCTAAATCAGGCGTCACTGCGTATGCCCCGCTATCTGGGCATTTCACTGTCGGTAGTCGGCGCAATCGTACTGGGCGATACCGCCGTCAAATCGGGACTCATATCCTCGCCGTCCGTCCTTGTTATCGCGCTTTCGGCAATCGGAATATTCTGCGTGCCCGATCAGGTTGGAACTCTTTCGATACTCCGACTCCTCTTCCTGTGCATCAGCGCGGTTACGGGGTTTGTGGGAATGATAATTCTCGCGCTTCTCATTGTGGCATATCTTGCCAGTCTTGATAATTTCGGCGCGCCGTACCTTGCTCCGTATGCGCCGAGAATCAATCCCGACCTGCAAGACGGAATGCTCAAAACAGGCACGTCCGCAATAGAGCGAAGACCGTATTCCATTCCCACCGCAAACAGAACGCGTATGCGAAAAAATGCAAAGAAGTGACCGTATATGAAACCATTGAAGATACAACACGGAATTTACAAAAATCTCCCCGGACACACCGTATACAACAGTCAGGCGGGAACGATAGTCTTTGCGCTTGCGATTGCCTTTAAACTTTCGGGCGCGCCAAGCATAATATCCGAAACCTACGGCTCGTCCACGCTATGGGCGTATATCGCGCTGTCGGTAATAGAACTGCTGATCGCGTTTGCGGTTTTTGCGTTCGTACGTATGCAGGGAGACGACCTGCTGCGGACAACCGGCAACAGATTTTACAAAATATGCTGCGGCGTCTGTTCGCTGTGGCTCACCGCAAAAGGAGCGTTTTATTTCTGCTACTGCGCGTCATATCTTGCGCACGAACAGTTCGGCGGAGTGGAACCCTCTCTTTTTCACCTCCTGTTGCTCGCGCCCATAGTGTTTATGGGCATAAAAGGAATACGCACCATTGCGCGAACGTCCGAAATTTTCGTGCCTGTATTTATCGCGCTTATCGTACTAAATCTTGTATTTCTTGAAACGGATCTCGATATCGGGCGCAATTTTCCTATATTCTCGATAGAGCCTAAGGACTTCTTTTCGGGCTTACCTCGTTACGGTCTGTGGCTGGGAGACCTTATCCCTTTCATCTTTCTGCGCATAAAAAACAAGCATATGCCCTATCTCTCGGGCGGAATTACGCTCTCTCTCGGGCTTGTGCTGACAGTAATTTTTCTCGGCGTCGCCGTCTACGGAGACGCGCTCAGAACCGTCACGGACTTGCTGATAAGAATAGCGGGATTCAATCAACTCACTATGGATATAGGACGTATGGAATGGACAAACCTGTTCGCCGTAATCGCACTGTCAATAATTTCGCTGTCGTTCATTTTCTACGGAAGCGTCGCGGCGGCGGAACGCGCGACAGGATTCAGTCTGCCCGCAAAAATAATTACGTCGGCTGTCATCGCCATAGTAATACTTTCGGCTCAGTCATCGCAGGCGGTTGCGCAATTTGCCGTCGGCGTTACCGGATACGTAATGTCGGGGTTTGCGGTCGCGCTTCCTCTGCTGATTCTGGCTACCGCGCTCTTCGCGCGCAGAAAATATGCGGGAATCTATAAAAATCTGGGCAGCGAATATCTCCCCGAACCGCCCGAACGTCCCGACGCTCCCGACAGCCTCGCCGACAACGTACTGGCAGGAATGAAAGAGTCCGCAGAACAAAGTCAGACCATAATGCCGAACGGAACACTCGAACCGCAACCGCAGGAGGGCAATCAATGAAAAGAATAAAACTGCCGTCATATCTGATGCGCACAAAATGGTTTCTTATACTCATAGCGATTATATTTCTTATAATATTCGGACGCACAGTCAACAGTCCCGCACTGACAAAAACAGCCATCGTACTGGGCGCGGGAATCGATTATAACGAAGAAGACGGAAAGTTTATCGTCACCGCGCAGTCTGTGCTTATGGCTTCGTCTTCATCGGACAGTTCCGGTCAGACTTCGTACGTAACGTACACTTCCGAAGGCGACACGATAGCCGCCGCGCTTGACGATATTTCGCGGAAAATGGGGTTGTTGGCATCACTTGCGCACTGTAATGTGCTTTTTGTGTCACAATCAGTGTTGAAACTCGATCACATGCAACTGATATATCCGCTTACGGGAATGTACGCTCTTCCCGAACACGCCATACTTGTTACAGGTGAAAAAAGCCCCAAAGAATTGCTCGCGTTAAAGATAGGAACGACCGTCAGCGCGCCTTATTTTCTCCAACTTGCATTCTCAACCAAAGAAGGCACAAACGGTATGATCCGCACTAACGTAAAAGATTTTCTCGCGCGCTCGCTGTCGCGCAGCGAGGCAACGGCAATACCGTATATCACGGTAAAAAAACTGGAAGACCAGCCCATTGACCAGACGGGCGAGCAAAAGGACAATTATGAATTTGCGCTCAACGACGCATTGGTCTTCAATCACGGAAAATCCGAAATCGTAAAAGGCGATCTTGCCGAAGCGCTGTCGCTTTTCTTAACAAGCGAAACGTACGGCGCGCTCAACTATAAATCCAAAAACGGCGAAACCGTTGAATTCCGTATACTCAATAAGGACGTCGAATGCAAAGCCAACGGCCGTTCCGTCAGCGCAAAAATGGAACTTACCGTTGAACTCCTCGATGTCCAGTTCGTTCAGTCCGACGACATTCTTACCGGCGCGGACGAAATCATCAAAAATGCCGCCGACGCGCTGGCTCAAAAACTGACTCAGTCGCTTACGCAACTTTACGAACTTTCCAAAAGTATGCAAATCGATTTCCTCGGTCTGCAAGCAAAAGCATACCAGTCCGTCGGCAGAACTCTTGAACGCAACTGCCTCGACACGCTATCCTTTACGCCCGAAGTTACGCTTAGGGTTAAAGAGACAGCATAACTGTCGACCTTGTGACGCCGCATACAAAAAACGAATAAACTGTATCGAGGTGTTATTATGGATTATCTGTTGCCGGATGACAATACTATGGAAATTATGCGTCGGGAGTTTGCGCGGCTTGCAGATTGCCGTCGCGTCAAACCTCTCGCCTATTCGCCGCCCGCCCAAACGCGGGATTCGGCGTACATATCGGGATTGTTATTATTTCTTTACTTTGTAAAGATTTTGCGCTATAATATGGGCTATGGAACTCAAATTTATGACTCCGACAGAAGTCTGGGATGGCTTCGATGCTCGGAGTGTACCTTTGGAAAACTCAATAATCTCCGCTGAAATCGCAGATAATCTCGCGTGCTCTAAACAGTTTTTCACGGCGGAAGAAACCCCGCAGGGGAAAATCAGAGCGTATCTTGAAATCTATTCCGATACGCGATGGGCGGATAAGCGCGCCGCGCTGATGTATCTGGGCTCCTGCGTCCCTAAGGATAACGAACAGTTTATCCGCGCTCTTGTTGGCGAAGGATACGCCGTCTGCGTTCTGGATTACTGCGGAAGCGATTTCGAAAGCGCAGAAAGCACGACGTTCCCTTCCGATTTGAGTTTTGCGGCTTACCCGAAATGCAAGAAGTTTCTCAACGTCATTACCGACAGCGCGAGAAACACGCCCTGGTTTGTATGGAGCAAGATTGCCCGCCGCGCGCTCAGCCTGATTGAACAGCAACGCATAATCGACGCGTCGCACATCGGCATCATCGGACTGGGAGAAGGAGCGCACGTCGCCTGGCAGGTTGCCGCAATGGACGAGCGCGTACGCGCGCTTGTAGCAATCGGCGACGGCGGATATCGCTGGGCGAAAGGCAGATCGAGATTTACGGACGGAAACGTCCCCTCTACCGACGAGGAGCGCGCGTATTCCACAGGAGTAGGCGCGGAAACTTATGCAAAATTCGTGCATTGCCCCACTTTTTTCATCACTTCGAGAACGGCAAGGGCAACCGACGTCGACAGAGCGGGCGACATAATTTCGCTCGTTAAGTCCGAAAACAAGCAGATGCTGATTTCAGGCGGAACGGATACGCAGATAACCAAAGCCGCGCTCGACGTGCTTTTGAACTGGCTCAGAGGCAGTTTCGTTCAGGGCAAGGAAACCTACTGCCCGTACGCGGAATTTGAAAACGTGGACGGAAAACTGTATTTCCGTATGAACACCGTACATAAAGCCGCCAAAATCAGAGTTTTCATCTGCTACGGCGAACCGCTGTCAAGCGCGCGGCACTGGGATTTGCTTGAAAATCTCCAAAAAGTGGACACTCATCTGTACGCGGTGGGAGTACCCGTCTACAATCCCGAAGAACTCATTGTCGCTTACGCCACGGCGTATTACGATGACGGCAATATCATCTCCACCCCCGTTCAGGGAGTTTTCCCCGCTAAGATAGGCATAGAAGGACGGGATTCCCTGCGCGAATCCTCGCACATTATTTACGACGGAAGTATGGGCTTAGGCTCGTTCACCTGCCTTACAAAAGACACCGTTATAGACGAAGACGCACTTATTCAGGCTACGGGTCCGTTTGACATCGAGGGCATAACAACTCTCAAAGGCGGGCTTTACCTTTGCAGAAGCGCGGCGGAAGTAGACGCGCTAAACAGAACGTCCACACTACACTTCGACGCATACTCACCTGTGGAAAAAGAACTGTGCGTCAGTATGTATACATATCCCGAAATGCAGAAATACACCGCTTATGCAAACCTCGACGGCGGCGAATTCTGGCAGAAAATACTTTTACAAAGCGCCGATTTCAAGAGCGAAAAAGGGAAAACACTGTCAAAATTCAGCGATACTAAGATTCTTGCCGTTCACGACGCGGAAGGCGTGATTTTCAACAACTTTTTGTGGATATAGAAATAATCGGCGCTACCGCCATATAATTTTGTTATGCAAGATTCTTTCGAAAAATTAGATTTGGAACCGGTTGACGCAGAACCGAAAACCACCAACCGCCGCCGTATAGTAATCGCGGTGGTTTCGATTCTGCTGGTTATAATACTGGCGGTTACCGCCGCGCTGGTTGTTCAACGCTATGTCATAACCACCTTTATCGTCGACGGAATATCGATGTATCCCACCCTCGACGGCGGAGACGGTCCCAACCGCGAAATAGGCACGACCGAAGAAGAGATAAAATGGATACGCACTAACGGCGAAACGCTATATCTCAACAAACTCGCAAAAATCAAACGCGGCGACATTGTTGTATTCACTCCCGTTCACTGGGGACTCACCGATGAAAACGGCAATCCGTCTGCGCTTGTCAAGCGTGTCATCGCCGTGGGCGGCGACCATTTGGAAATAAAAAACAACATCGTCTACCTCAACGGCGAACCTCTTCAGGAGCCGTATATTTACGAACCTATGAATACGCCCGACCTCGACATCGTCATAGAAGAGGGCAAGATCTTCTGTATGGGCGACAACCGCAACCATTCGACCGATTGCAGAACTTTCGGAGCGGTGGAAAGCAGTACGGTTATAGGAAGGTGTTTTCTTATCAAATCCATAAACGGAAAATTGAGAGTTTGCAAATAACGCTTTGCTGATTCATAACCTCAAAGCAATTTAAACGGCGCGCCATCGGCGCGCCGTCTTTGTACATTTCGATTGCATCTTGCTTTCTTACATTATTTTGATTTAAATTATTTAGATTTAGCAAATCTTTTACGTATCACTTTGCCCGTATTTTTTCGTTTGCTCAAAAGCACGGTTGCCAGAATATATGCCCCGATTATCAAAGCCGTAGAGATCACAAGCACCGCGTACATCGCACCGATACTAACTTCGTGTCCGAAAAAGTATATTTTGCAATCTATGGATTTTTTAATTCCGTCGATGACCTGCGCGGGCACTCCTTCGTTTGCAAGCCCCTCGAACGCGCCTCTCAACGCGTGATTGCGCACAAGCGAGGTTCCGTATGTTCCCGGAAGCAGCGAAGAAAACTTTTGCAATCCGTCTCCGAGATTTGAAAGAGGCATATACGCTCCGCAGATAAATCCGTATCCCGCGCTGACAATCGTTCCTATCGCCTGCATCTGTCCCTGCGTACTTGCAAAACAGTTGATAAGCGACGAAAGCGCGGTCCCGAACATCGCCAGTATAAAGGTATCGAGTATGAGCAGAAATACGTCGCCCGCGCTCAGCCACCAGCCTACCGCCGCCAGATATATCATACATAAAAACGTCGCAAACAGACAAACCACCATCGTTACGGTTATAGTGGACGTATAATAGGACATCGCCCGCACCGACTTTTTTATCGGCGTCACCGAAAAGTCCGTTGCGGCTCCCGTCAATTTATCCTGTACCATTATCATATTAGAACAGAATGCAACCGTAACCGTAATTACGGCAAGAAGCGAAGAAAACAGTTCTCCTCCTACAATTCCGTTTATGAGTTTTTCGGAAACGACAAAACCCTCCGGTATCGCCGACATCATAGTGTCTTTATACACGTTTGCCAAAAACGCGACGTATAGCACCAAAAGAATTATCGGCGTTATCAGCGACGTCAAAAACAACCCTTTATCTTTAAAAAACAGTTTTATATTTCTCTCGGTAAATGCAAAAAACGTCTTCATCATTTCTCCGCCTCCGCGGTGAGTTTCTTGCCCGTAACGGCAAGAAAGACATCGTCCATTTTTCCTTTTACGATTTCATAGTCGTTGAAAAGTTCTCTGTTGCCGACAATCAGCGACGTTGCCTGCGCGGTATCGCGCACCTCGATTCTGAACGCGTCGCGTATTTTTTCGTATGGCATTCCCAGCGCGGCGACAGCGTCTTCGTCCGCGTTGTACAATGTGATGAAATCGCCCGTATACTTATTTTTCAGGTCGAGCGGAGTGCCTTGCGCAACAATTTTCCCGCCGTCGATTATTACGATATAATCCGCGTCCGTCGTCTCTTCCATATAATGCGTAGTCAAAAATACGGTCATATTCTTTTCTCTGCGAAGTTTTCCGATCACTTCCCAGATATTCTTTCTGGTCTGCGGATCGAGTCCAGTTGTCGGCTCGTCGAGAATTAGGATTTTGGGCTCGGCAATGATAGCCCGCGCTATATCCACGCGCCTGCGCTGACCGCCCGAAAGTTTTCCCAGCGGTCTCTTTAAAAAATCTTTGAGTTCAAACAGGTCGGTGAGTTGCGCAAGACGGGCCTCGAAATCTTTGCCGCATATTCCGTAGCACGCGGCGCGGTTTTTCAGATTGTCCTTTACAGACAACGCTTTGTCCAGAACCGACGACTGAAACACGACGCCTATGTTGCGCTTTATACGCTCGGCGTCCTTCGCAACGTCGTAACCGTCGATAATCACCTGACCGCCGTCGGCGCACAGCGTCCCGCAAATCATAGAAATCGTTGTGGATTTGCCCGCTCCGTTGATGCCCAGAAATGCAAACAGTTCGCCCTCCCGCACCTCAAACGACACGTCCTGCACCGCCTTAATCTCTCCGAAACTCTTTGTAAGTCCGCTTATTTCTATGACGGTTTTTATATCTTCCGACGCCATAAGCACTCCTTATTTTATATAGTTTTAAAACTTTTTAAATTTTAACACCATAATAAAATAAAAGCAATAACTACGCCACATAATGACGTAGTTATATATCTCGCACCTTAAAAAATGCTATTTTAAGATTCAGGCAAACAACGCTTGATTGAGCAAAACGCAAACTTTATGCGCCAAATCCTGCACATAAACAGGCGATACGGTCATCAATTGCATAAGCGGGTCTTCTCCGCTTTCTGCCACGACGCCCAGTATCCCTACGTCTCCGAATCGGTTTTTTCTTCCCTTTATCGCGGCGGGGCATACTCCGTCCGTACGCAGTACTATCTGCCCCACCTTATCAGCCTGTCCTAAACTTGCGTCCACCGCTATTATCAGCGCGTCTTCGTGCACGGACCTGATAAAGTCAACCCATTGCGCCATATTCTTGCCGTTTACGGTGCGCTCCTCCGTGCCGTAAACAAAAGCAGGCACATTGTATCTGTCGCGGAGCAGACTGCCGACCTGCGGTCCCAGCGAATCCCCGGAAATCGCCGTCGTGCCGAAGCACACTATGACTATCTGTCTGTCGTCTGCTTCCGTAATCGTGCGGAACAGTGCGCCGACAAACGGCGCAAGCGCCTCGTCGTCGCAGTCGTTTTCTGCCGGGCGCGCTTTGCGGAAGTCTTCCGCTTTTCCTTTTACTGCGAGTTCCGCCGGCGGTTTGATTCTCTTTTTTTCAGTTGTTTGCGTCGTCGATTTTTTCATTGTTTGATTATTGTCAATAAGCGGCAATTTTAAACCGACGTTAAAATATGTCACAAATCAATAATTTTTTTAAGAATTTTTCGCAATTCCTCATTGCGCCGTGCGGTTTTATCATATGACAGACAACAATCGGCTCATTTCCTTTAATTTACAATTTGAAAATGCGGTTGCACAAGTTGTGCGAATTGGTTATAATATACGCAACCGACGTATTTAATATATACGTAACGCAATTGCGCAGGCGCGCCGCCGTGCGCGAAAGAAGCGCGACAGCGGCTTTTTGCCGCAAAGAGGAAAGTAGGTTTATGTTGTCTACGGCAATATCGGCAGTTTCATACGCGGACATAGCGTTTTTCGTCTTAGTGGGCTTAGGTCTGCTCGGCGGACTTATCGGCGGTCTTGCGAAATCTTTCAAAGGCTTTTATAAGTCTATTGCCGTAATTCTAGTTTCTCTTCTTCTTGTCGGCGTCACTCTCGCACCCGTTTGCAAAATCGGGTTTGTCGACGGTCTTAAACAAAATCTCGCGCAAAAGACCGCAAACTGGGGAATCGTGTTCACGGAGCCGATTCACATCGCGGAGGACGGTTCTTTCTATATCAACGTCGAGTTTGACGGGACTATGAACAAAGTAAAACTCGAAGACGCGGGCGGAAGCGGACTCGTTGACCGCACCAAAGCAAAACTTGCGGTCTGGCTTGCAGAACGCTTTGTGACGGAAGACGGTCAGACTCTCGGCGACGCGGGCGCGGGCGCTCTGACAAGCCTTATCGTCGCGGTCGTACTGTTTATCCTCTATTCGATTGCACTTGCAATAATTTGCAGTCTGCTAAGACGCGCTTTCAAAAATATGCACTCTGCCGACAGTCCGGCTGTGCGCGCGGTGGACAGAACTTTGGGCGCGTTGCTCTCTGCGTCGCTCGCGCTTGTCTTTATCCTGCTCGTGCTCGCGATACTTCATACGCTGGCGGATACGCTGCCTGCTATGCACGAGTATCTGCTCAACTCCCCCGTTGTGGGTTATCTGTACGAAAACAATCCGATAGGCTCGGTTTTCAAAAGCATATTCGGATAAAACTTAAAAACGGCTGACACTGTCAGCCGTTTGTGCATTATTTAAAAAATATAATATCCGCCGCGTTACATACTACTGTTATATCGCGGCGAGGACGAATCCGATTTTCAGAGGTTGTTATGAGAGTTTTAAGAGGAACTTTGACGTTTGTGCTCGGAATGGTGATAGGCATCATTCTTTTCGTGCTCGCCATCGGCGGAACGGTTCTTATACTCGCCACGCAAATGACCGTCGGCGATTTGCAGAAGTCGTTCACCGGTTCCGATATCATCGCTCCCGACAGCGAAGTCTACAATAAATCCGTACTCGAAGCGGTCAAAGGCATACTGGCGGACGTGCAGAATTTCGATACGCTGAGCCTGAAAACTCTGTACGAGCATTACGGAATATCCCTGATAAACGGCGTTAGCGGCATAGATTTTACAGATAAGAACTTTTACGACGTCCCTATCACGCAACTTATAGACGACCTTTCAATCGTCGTCAATTCGTTTTCTCTCAACGACGTCAGCAAAATCGCAGGCGTAAATTTTGAAGATTACAACCTCCCCATACTCAACGAAAACATCAACAACAGCATATCGGTTGCAATAGACAACATTCTCGGCTCTCTCAACGGGAATATGTCCGTCCGCAAAATCAAGGACAGTTTCGGAATTGACCTCGGCATAGAGGATAACGCAATGCTCAAAACGTTGCAGGACGTAAACGTGTCTTCGTTTGGAAGCGTGATAAACGTATTGCGGCTCAACCTGCTTTTCGATACGGACACCGACACGTTTATCGAACTTTCAAATCCTCAATACTTCCAAAAAGTTGACGTATACGAAGAGGTTTCCGCCGCCGACCTCGCAAATAAGAATTACGTCGCGCCTCTCGGGGTGGAAACCTATCTCGCGGGCGGCAAGGATACCGACGGCGACGGCAACTCCGATATAGCGGATATGCGCGAACTCAGATTCGTAAAAAAATTCTCCGTAAACAGCGACGGACAGCAATCGGCAGTTTACGCGGTGGACAACTCCTGTTATTCGGAAGATTTCAATGTCGCAGACAACACCAAAACATTCTATCGGCATATAGAATATATTCCCGCCGCAGAGGATACGTCCGAGCGCTTTGTTCTCGCATACGGCAACTGCGTTGAAACGGCGGACGGCGGAAATTATACGCTGGTGAGCAAAGGCTTTATTCCGACAAGCGAAATCGACGCGTCAAGCGGCGGAATCTGGGGAATCATCGGCACTCCGAATAAGGACTCCAAACTCGAAGAAACCGACGAAAATCTTCCCCTCGCCTTTACGCGCGTTCACGTCGGCACGTCGGCGGCTATTCTGCAAACCATCGCGTTTATGACTGTCTCCGAACTTCAAAACGCCGACGCCCTTTTGGATGGGCTCACCGTCGCCGACCTCATCGACGTAAACGACGACACCGCCAAAATTATAAAATCCCTCGTCCGCAGAAAATGCAAAATCAAGGATCTCGGCAGCGTTGCGGGTAAACTCCCACTCGGTGAAATCATAGACATCAAGTCCGACGGATACACGGAAAATGCAAACGGCAGATACGTCCGCTTCGAGGACAAATCCGTATTTACGCTCTACGACGCGGCTTTGCACGCGGGACAGCAACGCTATAAAAGGGCTTCCGACGGAACGTATATACCCGACGAAAAGGGCGATTTCGTAAACGCTGTTTACTACACCCTTTACAACGCCGCCGAACACGCGGGACTTACGAGATACGACCGCACGGGCACAGACGGCGCTTCGTCTGCGATTCTGCAACGCTTTGCAGGCTCTACTCTCGACGGATTCTCAACCGCTTTCGACTCGCTGATGCTTGCCGACGTGTTGCAAATCGACACCGATATCTATGCCGCGACAACTTCCGAATATATGGATTCTCATCCCGATGAGCGGTTCTTCCGCTATGATTCCGAAACCCGAGTTTACCGCATTGTAAACGCGGAGTACCGCGCAGAACATCCCGATGAGGCTTATTTCAGAGTGGCAGTGTCCGGCGAAAGCACCGCGTTCCTCAAAAAACTCGCGTTTGTCAACGTAGACGGTATGTCGGACGCTATGGAACTGATTATCGACGATATGATGATTTCGGAAATCATCGACGTGTACACCGTGAACGCTCTGATACTTGCGCAACCGTCGCAAACTCAATTCAAAGAGAACGGAGAGTATTTTATAGAATACGGCGACAATTCGCACAGCGGAACCGACGACCACGGTAAATACGTTTTCGTTTACGACGACCACGGCGCCTACGCCAAAAGCAACTTCATCTTCCGCCATCTGCAAGAAAGCGAAGTCGATGGCTCCGAAAAGATTTATTATGTCTACAGATCCTACGACGACCTCTGGAAAGAATGCGGTGAAAATACCGAACTCTTTGCGCAGAGAGTCGCCGCACTCACCTCCTGCGGCAATCTCTATTATCTCGATAAATCTTCCACTCAATATAAGCGCAACATAGTGCTGTGCACGTATATGCTCGGTTATACGAAAGTGGTTCAGGGCGAATCGGGACTGCCCTCCGTCACCTTCCCTTATCGAACAGAGGTGTTTTACAGAGAGGCGGTTGACGCGTCGCAGGCAGGAAGTAAAAATGTGTTCGAGGGCATAATGTATTCGCTGAAAGACGGCGTAACCGCTCCCGAATACGGAATCTATATAAAAGACGATTTCAGAGGCTTTATCGAATACGATTCCGCAAATCCAGCATTCGCGGACAAGATGCTCGGCACTTTTGAAAAATCTTCCGTTTCGACACAAACGGAACTTGAATATTACATTTTGCGCGATGAAATACCGTTTTATGCGAATGTTCTCAAAGACAAAGGATTTATTTCGAGCGCGGATCTGAGATATGATAAGAGACGTTGCGAAACCGTGTACGTAAAATCGGACGACGGAAATTTCGTATTCGTCAACGGTCAGTACGTAGAATACGACGCCGAAATACACAGTTCGATAAGCGAGCGGTTCTCGGCTAAACTCGGATATATCGCGACTGCAAACGAAACTTTCTTCACCAAAACGGGCACTGACGGACAGCCCGACATAAAGGTTTCGGAATTTGCGCCCGTCGAGATTTCGCAGTATATCAGAAAGAAGAGCGCGCCCGTGCTCCGTCTGCTCGCAGGCGGCACTCTCGGCGAAATGACCGACGTCATCGGAAACGCTACAATCGGCGACGTTGTCGACGCAGAGTCGGGAACTCTGTTCGATATGGACGAAATCAAAAACGCCAAAATCTCCGAAATCGGCTCCGTGTTCTCCTCTCTGCTTGCAACGATGACCGTCGGCGATCTTATACAGTGGTCGAACGTCGCGGACATAAACAATTACGTCCGTATCGCGCTCGACAGCGTATCGATAAGCAATCTGTTGCACAGCCTCGAATACGATGAGACAAGCGGCAGCATCGTAGTCAATATGCTGAGACTCTACGGTTACGTCGAATAATAACATTACTCGCAAGCAACGTTACCGCGTTGCCGTCGCAAATAAAACATTATGATCAGACCATATACTCCGCAAGATTGTAAAGCGGTAAAGTTTATCGCCTACGCCGACGAACAGCGCGGCTCTATGCGCGGCGTCTGCGCCTGGCGTTGCGATTACTATATTGACAACGAGCCGCGACACTGTTTTGTTTCCACCGACGAATTCGACAAACCGACGGGGTTTGCCATTTGCAGCGTAAACCGCAAAAAATTTGCGGACTTATATCCCGCATACCTCAAAACTGTAAAGGAAGAAAGCCGCAAATCATACCGTGCGGAAAAACGGCTTCTGAAAAAACTCTCTGCCCTGCCGCCTAACTACTCCGCCCGTATGGTGATAAGCGTACTTCCATCTTTTCGCGGAAAAGGCGAGGCAAAGGCATTGATTCAAACGCTTATCGACCACCTTAAAACCACAAAAGCCAAAGGTTTGTACACGGTGACGGATACGCCGTCCGCGGTGGCATTCTGCGAAAGAATGGGATTCCATAAAGTTATGCGTATAGATAAAAAACGCTGTGTTTACGGATTTGATCTGAAATAACCGATATAAAAATCAAGCGGGGGCTTTTGCCCCCGCTTTTGTTTTATTGAGAAATTCTTATGCTTCCTCGGCAGGAAGTTTTTCAATTCTGACTTCCTCTGTGCCGTAGCCCGTAACTTTGTATTCGCCTACGGTAAAGGAGTTTTCGTCGATGCGCGTAATTTCTCCGCCAACAAGCGTTTCTCCTCCGTATGAACCCATCGACCAGATCATAACGTGACTGTTGTCGAACCAACTTACCGTATACTCTTTATCCTCAAACGTGAGCGTGCTCTGTTGTGTATAATACTCTATGGGCAACGCCGTAAACGCAATCGCACCGTCTTTCTCGTATGCGGTAAATCTGTACGTTGCGGGTATCTTCATTTCGTTCTTAACCGCTTCGAAATAGTAATCGAAAGTAGCCCCCGCCGCAAGAGGCGCGCCGAGCGATATTACGGTCAGCGGTTTTCCGTATACTCCGACGAACACGAAATTGCCCGCGCTGTACACCGAGAACGACGGAGACGTCGTAACGATACTGTCGCCGTTAACCGCGCCGATAAACGAGTATACCGTGAGACTGATTCCGTACCCCATAGGATTAAAGGGAACTCTGCTCAGACCTGCGTATGAATTTCCCCAACCGGTATTATAAACAATAGTGCCGCATCCGTTCGCTACGTCGAGGGAGCCCTTTTCGTCGTTGTCGGCGGCAGTGCCTTTATAGACAACTGAAAACTCTTTCGTATTCGCGTCGAGCGTGTACGTTCCGTAAACATATTCGTCTCCGCTGAAATAGAGCAGATTGCCCGCGCCGTCGAGATACCAGGCATAATTCGCGCTTGTAGTCACAAACCACTTGCCCGCTTCGCTTGCCGTGGAGTACGAATAGGTTTTCTCCGCTATGTTAAGATACGCGATTTTGGCTTCGCCGTCTGCTATGAGCAGTACGCTGTCCGAGTCGCCGAACATTCTGTAATACGCTTCTTTTCCGTTCAGCGTCGCAGTAAAGTATCCGTCGAGAGAGAGCGTCGAATCGCCGTTGTTAAATGTGTCTATAACGGTATTTTCGATAACTCTGAATTTGAGATTATCGGTATAGTTGCCGTAATATCCAGAAAGCAGGTCCGCGGAGGTTTTGGAATATGTCCAGGATTTTTCAACCCCGTCCAGCATAAATATAAACGCCGTTTTGTTTATGCTATATCCCGTAACCGCGGTTTTGCCTTTATAAACTAAGGTGAGCGTTCCGCTGTACACTTTATCTCCGCTCTTATACGCTTTTCCGTCCAGCGTTATTTTTGCAGAATTGTTGACGTCATAGTATACGCCCGCTTCTTCGCCGAGCGCGGTGAGCAGTTTTCCGTTGAGTGTAACGGTCTTCGCCTTTGCGTCGAATACGACTGTTCCCGAAATGCCTTCGAGGGTGATATTGTTTCCGTTTATGCTATACGTGCCCTCGACCGTAGAACTGTCCGCGCCGTAGAATACGTATTTACCGAACCCGTCGAGAGACAGCGTATCCTGTCCCAGTTCGCCATAAGAGCCCGCTTCTTCGCCGCGCACGTTGTATACGCCGTCCTTGAACTCGCCGTATACGACGAACGATTCATTCTCTCCCGCGTCGTTGTATCCGGTATAAACCTGTAGTTTTCTGTATCCGGAACTGTTCTCGTAGCCGCTCATATTGCTGTAAAATGCATAGTTAGTTCCGCTGAATCCGCTCTCTTCGTTAAATGTAACAAACGCGAAGCCCGTATCCGTTCCCGTCATCGTAACGGTTCCGAAAGGAGCGGTGTATACGAGGTCTTTCTTGTTGATTCCGTATGTGAGCAACTGTGAAAACATATCAGTTTTATATGAAACGGTTTCCATAGAATCGGGATCGTCGGCGTCGCCTATCTGAGGAAGATTATCGATACTTTCCAGACTCTTGTTAAATGCTTCGACGTATGGCAGACATTCGGGATCGCCGTAGTATGACGACGTGCCGAGCGGAGTATATATCACCGCCGCCTCGCCTGTATATTGAGTCAGTCCGTTAAGAATGACAAGGGGCATAATTCCGCCGAGTTGAATGGTACAGAACGCCGCTTCGCCTATTGCGGGAGGCGTGGATCCCTTAAACACAATTTCTTGCAGATAGTCCTGATAGAAGAATGCATACTCGCCGACAGTCTCGATCTTGTCGCCTATAACCACGCCGAAAAGATTTCCTACCGAAAACGCGTACGGTCCGATATCGGTTACGTTGGCGCCGGCAATCAGGAATCTTACCGCCTGATTTCCGAATCCCGCGCCGCCGGCTATCGCCGTTACGTTATTCGGAACGCTGTAAACTGCCTCTCCGCCCTGATAGTCGTACAAAACGCCGTCTTTAATGGTTTCTCCGTTGGCATTCTTTTCGATTTTCTCTATTGTTCTTTTTGAATAATCGAATACGAAAGTCTCGCGCTCCGTACTGTCCGCCAAAAATTTATAAGCGTGAGTATTGTCATATAAATCGCTCACCTGAACGTCGGTATAATCGTAAATCAAAACGTTCGAACCGACGCCTCTGTATATAAGCGTTTCTTTATCCGCGGTATGGAAAATACCCGACATCGCAACGCTGTTTTGCATTTCTTCGTCGCTGTAAATGTAAAACGCGTCCGCTTTTACGCTTGTTCCGAGCGCGGCGTTTACTTCATCAACCGTCGTTCCGATTTTATCGAGCGCGGTTTTGGTCAATCTGAAATCAACCTCGTCATCTTCTCGCTTGCCGTCGCCGAATACGTTTTTGCCAAGCGACGGAACGTCGCCGACAAATCCGATTTCCAGCAGATTATCGCTTACCAACGCGCCGTCTCCGATTGTTTTAACACTGGCGGGAATCACCAATACTTTGACTTTCGTGTTTGCAAACGCGTTGCTGCCGATAGCCGAAGTTTTTCCGAGTTCGACAATTTTGACCTCGCAGTTGGCAAACGCCATATCCCCGATTGTTCCCGAAAACTCCGAAAGGTCTACAACTTCGACGTAAGAGTTGTTTGCAAACGCGCTGTTCGAAATTGACTTAACCGTAGAAGGAACTTTAATTTCATAACAGCCGAGCATTTGCATCGCGCCTATCTTTGTGACTGTTTTTCCGCTGACCGTCGTAAGAATTTCCGCAGTCTGTCCGAACTGATAGGGTTTGGTCGCGGTTACCGTCAGCGTTCCGTCTTCCTGCTCGGTGTAAGTAAGACCTTCAATAGTCTTGCTTCCCTCCGTCCATACTGCCGTAACGGTTACGTTTTCCGTCTTATCCCAGACGGCAAGCGAAACGCCCGCTTCGTTCGTAAGCAACGTCCCGTTCAACGCCCAACCCACAAAATCTTTAAGTTCGGCTGTTTCGGCTATCCCGAGATCATACGCTTCGCCAAAAACCACTTCTTTTGTCTGCTCGGTATCTCCCAGCGTAACCGTATATTTGTTTCCCGTCCACTTCGCCGTCAAAGTGATATCTGCGGTCACGGGAGTTTTGAAATCATACTTTTCTTCGCCTATATACCAGCCGTCGAAAGTGTATCCCGTTCTCGTAGGTACCTCGGGCTCAACGGCGGTCTGTCCCGACGTCACCGTCTGAGAAAATCCGTCAACCCCCTCTCCGCCGAACGTGACTTTATACTCCATAGTTTTGTCGCATGCGACAAATACCGCGCTCGCCGCTATGATCACGGCAAGGCAAATCAGAATAAAGAAATTTCTTTTTTTCATAACAGTACTCCTGTGTTTAGTTTGTTTTGTTTGGCACTTTTATTTACTTTTTCATTGCGGCAATTGAATAATGTTTGCAAACACTCGGTTTTTGCTCGCAGTCTGTAAAAAAACAAATTAGTGTTGGTGTTCATCTATTATACATATTGATGTATTTATTTGTATTATTATACATATAGTATACCGTTTTGTCAATGTAATGCCGTCCGTTATGCAAAATTTATCAAATTATATAAATTCCAAACCCAATTTTTAATCCGCTTTCGCGGCAGATGTTCATCAATATGTATATTTGGCGAACTAAAATCTGTTTTGCCCGATGAAAAATTTTTTCGTTTTCAGTCCAAAAGAAATAAAATAGTTTGAAAAACTTATTGACAAAGGAAGCATAAAATATTATGATATTCAAGCATTACAAATACTTTTGCCTGTTTAGCTCAGTCGGTAGAGCATTCGGCTGTTAACCGAAGTGTCGGGGGTTCAAGTCCCTCAACAGGCGCCAGATAGCACAACATTCGTTGTGCTTTTTCTGTTTTTGGGGACTTGTTCCCTGCGGCGATTCCTTCGCCGCCCACACTTCGTGTGCCGACTCTTCTTCCGAAGTGGACGCTTCGCCTTTTTTTTGCGAATTTATTCGCTCGGCTCCGCTACTTCACGGGAGTTCAAGTCCCTCAACAGACACATCCCCTAATTACAATTTCATTCGCAATCACAAATATTCCGTGCGTGTTGC
This sequence comes from uncultured Christensenella sp., assembly GCA_910578325.1. Classification (GTDB taxonomy): domain Bacteria; phylum Bacillota; class Clostridia; order Christensenellales; family CAG-917; genus CAG-475. The sequence goes on along the minus strand of CAJTQT010000006.1, from coordinate 49,764 downwards.
GCTTCTCCCAATCTTTTATTTTGCTTTTTCAATTCGCCTTATTGCTTTTTTATACCCGTTTTCTGTGCGCATCGCGCGAACAATATGTAATGCTTTTATTTGAAAATAAATATGAATCACTCTTTTGTTTTTTCTCTTTACAAAAGAATGAAATATCTTATCGGTTTTGTTTTAATTGCACTGTAAAAAATTTTTTAATGACGTTGTTTGACAACTATTTTTCGCAAGTTTATAATTACTACCGTAAAATAAATTATAAGGACGCTTTTTGTCTTAATTTTGAGAGGTAACCTATGTCAAAAGAAGTCAAAGTAAAAACTGTCAGCAACCTGTCAAACAATGCCTTTCTCGGTCTGTTGTTTGTCATAATCGGCATCTTCTTCGTTATGAATGCGCAAAATATATTGAACGTGCTTTTCACTGTTATAGGCGCAGTTCTCATCGTTTTGGGTGCTACCGAACTTTTCGACCAGAACTGGCTTGTAGGCGCAATCGAACTCGCGCTGGGCATAATTCTGATTGTTTGCGGAAATCTGATATTGCAGTATATGTTGCTCATTCTCGGCATCGCTATTTTAATATTTGCAATATATCTTTTGGTTACGGGAATTATAAAGAACTCCAAAGCAGGAGCAGCGCAGATAATTTTGTCGCTTGTTACTCCCCTTATTCTGATTGCGGTCGGAATTCTGCTTATACTCGATTACTGCGGTATCGCAAGTCTATTCATAGTGATCGGTGCGCTTGCGATAGCCGTGGGTGCATTCCTGATATTCTACGAACTCATAAGAAAAGCAATCCGCAATTCAAAAAAATAAGAATCCGATACAGGAATAATCGTTTAGAAAACCGCACTGAAAAGCGCGGTTTTTCTTATTTTGTCTTTTTTTTCGGTATTGTTGTATTTTCGTTCCCGTTGATATATAATACTGCCTGACAACACTCTATATTTATGACAGACATTATTCTCGACGCATTTCTGGACAGTCTAAAAGTGCTTGCCGCTGTGGCTGTTTGCACTTATATCATCGCATTTATCGAACCGTTGCTTGCCGAAAAAATAAAACTGAAAGGTAAATTTGCAACTTTAATAGGTGTGAGCGTTTCTCTGTTGCCTCAATGCGGATTTTCTGTTGTCGCCGCCGACCTCTATCGTAAGCGTCATATAACGGTCGGGACTCTCATCGGCGTATTTATAGCCACATCCGACGAAGCATTGCCTATATTTCTAAGCCACCCCGACACCGCTCTTCACATACTTCCGTTTCTTGCCGCAAAATTCGCGCTGGGACTTGTTTTCGGCTATCTGATTGACTTTATACTGATAAAAAGCAGAAACTCGGTCGAGCACCACGTAGAACACTGTTCCGAAGAATATAAAATTCGTCTTATGCACTGCGACAGCGCGGAACTTGCCGAAAAAGTTACCAAAACACCGCCTTGCGACTGCGTAGATTGCGCTGATTCCGAATGCCGACATCTGCACTCCACATCGTCCCCTGAACCGAAACATTTCGGCATTCTATCCGATTATTCCGCTAAATTTGCTATAAAAACTCAAAAGCGCGAAAAAGTAAGCAGATTTGTCATCAAGCCTTTTCTTCACTCCATTGAAATCTTCGTTTTCGTGCTTGTCGTAAATATTGTTTTCGGAATTATAATTCATTTTGTCGGAGAAGATAAAATTATATCTTTTCTTGGTGCAAACAAATATATTGCTCCTTTCTTTTCCGTGATCATAGGAGCAATTCCAAACTGCGTATCGTCTATCGTGCTTAGCGAACTCTACATTATGGGCGGGCTCGGCTTCGGCGCGACGCTGGGCGGTTTATGTATGAACGCTGGGTTAGGGTTTTTGTTGCTCTTTAAAGACATTAAATTCATAAAGAGAAATCTTTGTATTTTTGCTGCTCTGTTTTGCATCAGCATTATCGTTTCTTACCTGTTTTCTCTGATTTTTTCATTCGGAACTCTTATTTTTTGACGTTCATTTGACGTTCATTTGACGTTCATTTTTACTTGTTGATTATCCTCGGTGGATAACTTTTCCCAAATGTGTTTTTTTGTTGACTGTATGTGCCTGTCTGTCAACATCGCTTATCGGCAAATCAAACAAAATGTTGAGCATAAGATAAATTTTCAAATACTACAAGTAGTGTTTTTAATAAGTTTTCCACTTGTCAACACTCGTTATATATGTTATCATTATTAAAAATATAAAATAATAAATAATCAGGTGGATATATGAAAGTTTTGTGCCAGGGAAACGAGTTGAGCGACGCGCTTGCAAAAGTTGTAAAAGCACTTCCCGTAAAGAGAAACAATCCTATTTTAGACGGTATAAAAATTACGGCAGCAGGAGATACGCTCACTTTATTTGCTACTGATCTGGAACTTGCGATTGAGAAAAAAATCAATGCTCAGGTTCTGATTGAAGGCGAAATCGTCGTTCCCGGAAAACTGTTTGCAGACTATGCAAAAAAAATAGTGGAGGAACAGGTTGAACTTGACGGAACCACCACTACGAAACTCGTAATCAGATACCTTGACAGCGAATTGCAGATAAAATGTATGGGCGTGGAGGAATATCCTTTGTTTAAGGACGTTGATACGCAGAATTCGTTTATCATTCTCAAAAAAGAATTCAAGGATATAATAGGAAAAGTTCTTTTCGACGTTGCTTCCGACGACGGCAGAGCCTCTCTTCGCGGCGTATGTCTCAACGTAAAAGAGGATGAAGTGGAAGCGGTTGCGTCCGACGGATACCGTCTTGCCACGGCTAAGGCGGTTATTAAAAACAACGGAATTATTGATAAACTCGTTGTGCCTACAAAAAGTATTACAGAACTCAGCCGTCTTATCGACGACAACGACGAGACTATAACGGTATTTGTTGAAAAGAACTACGTAATGGTAGACCTCTTCCATACAAAGATAGTATCACGACTCATCGGCGAAGAGTTTATCAATTACGAAAAGATAATTCCGCCAGCGTTTTCAACTGTCGCTACCGTTGATAAAAAGGTGTTTGAGAATGCTGTCGACCGTGTTTCGCTCATAAACAGAATCGATAAGAAATCCTATGTGAAAATTGAAATTAAAGAGGATTCCATTCTTCTCAACGCTCACAGCGAAGACGGAGAGATAAACGAAAAAGTGACAACTGGATTGCAGGGCAAGGATCTGACGATAGGGTTTAACTCTAAATATCTTATCGACTGTATGCGCGCCATAGACGAACCGTTTATTTCACTCAATTTCAACTCATCAACCGCACCCGGCGTTATAAAGAGCGAAAGCGGAAAGTGGCTGTATCTTATACTTCCGCTCAGAGTCATCGGCTGAAAACAGAAAAACAAAATGTCCTCGAAAGAGGACATTTTAATTATATCCATTCTGTTATTATATTTTTCACTGTATATTTGTTATCTGTTTAACAGCATATTTTTTATATCCGCAACGGTTATTCTTACGCGCGGATTCAGTTTTATTTCATCGGTAATTTTGTCTCTTGCGTGAATAATCGTAGTATGGTCTCTTCCTCCGAAAATCTCTCCTATCTGAACGAGAGGCATTGTCAGAAGGTCCGTGATGAGATAGATAGCAACCATTCTCGGCTCGACTAAATTCTTTGTTTTCTTTTTGGAGAAGATATCTTCCGGCGATATTTTATAATACTTACAAACCGCGCCGACAATATCGCTTGCGTCGATTGTGTCTTTCTTTTCGTCTATAAAATCGCTGAGCGCTTCTGCGGCGAGTTCTCTTGTATTTATAATATTGTTTGTAAGAGAACTGAAAAATACGATTTTATTGAGCAAGCCTTCCATTTCACGAATGTTCGTCGTGGAATTTTCTGCAATGAAATCTGCGACGTCGTCCGCCAGATCGAATTTCATCTGAGAGGCTTTATTTTTAAGGATAGCCACTCTTGTTTCAGTGTCGGGAATCTGAATATCAACCGTCAGACCCCAACTGAATCGCGTACGCAATCTGTCTTCGAGCGTTGTAAGGTCTTTGGGTGAACGGTCGGACGTTATTATAATCTGTCGGTTGTCGTGGTAGAGGTCGTTGAAGATATGAAAGAATGCTTCCTGCGTAGCGTCTTTACCTATGAGAAACTGAATATCGTCAATCATCAGTATATCGCAGGAGCGATACTTTTCTCTGAACTTATTGTTTTCGTCGTTGGATTTGTTGCGGATGACAGAAATCAGTTCCGAAACAAGAGTTTCCGCGCTGACGTAGAGAACGTTGCTTTGCGGCTTTTCCTTGTATATGAGGTTTCCTATGGCGTGAAGAAGGTGTGTTTTTCCGAGACCGACTCCTGAATAAATAAACAAAGGATTGAATTTTTGTCCCGGGTCTTCCGCAACGGTTTTACAGGCGGCGAGTGCATAGGCGTTGGATTTACCTTCTACAAACGTCTCGAAAGTATACTTTTCAAGAAACGGACTTTTCTTTTTAACGCGTTGGGAAGGCGGTTCGCTTATAACCAACCCTTCGTTTTTTATAAAAACTGTCTGCTTTGAAAGGTATGATTCGCGTTGGTCGGGCAGAATGATAACAACGTCGGTGATAGAAGAATTAAGTCCGTTTACAACCTCTTTGATGGTGTCGAGATATTTTGTGTCGATGGTGCGTTTCGCGTTTGCGGAAATAGTCTCCAACACAATCGTGCCGTCGACAAAACATACAGGTTTGAGTTTGTCGATCCAAACCTCGAAACTTATTGCCTGTATCGAAATTGATAACCCGTCTTTTGCGTCTGCCCAGAATTCTTCTATATTTATCATAATAATTGAATTATAACAAATAAGGCGAATATATCAAGCAAAAAACAAAAAAAGAAAAAACAAATGCAGGATGTTGAAAAATTCCGAATGCTAAGGTATACTTTAAAAGTATGAAAATAACCTCTCTCCAACTCAACAATTTCCGCAATTATAAGAATGCGTCCGTATCATTTTGTGACGGACTCAACGTTTTGTACGGAAAAAATGCCAGCGGAAAGACAAATATGATGGAAAGCATATATCTATGTTCGATTTTTCACAGTCCGCGGACGACGAAAGATAAGGAAATGGTGCTTATAGGAGAGAAATCCGCGCAGATTACGCTGACGCTGCAAAAGAAATTCCGCAAACATACGATAAACCTGCAAATAGACGAAAAAGGGAAAAAGAAAGTTCTTGTCGACGGCATTCCTCTGAACAGAGCGGGTGAACTGTTCGGGGTTTTGGGAGTGGTTTATTTTTCTCCCGACGAAATGAAACTCGTAAAGGAATCCCCTCAGGAAAGACGCAGGTTTATGGACGTAGGACTCAGCCAGCAGCAACGCAGTTATTTTTATGCTTTACAGCGTTACAATAAAACGCTCAAACAAAAGAACAATCTGTTAAAAGAATGGCGGGGAAACAGAAATATAGACGATATGCTTGATGTCTGGGACGCGGGACTTGCAAAAGAAGGCGCTGTTATCGTAAAAAAGAGAAAGGAATACGTTGCTACGCTCAACGACAGCGCGGGCAAGTTCCATACGGCTATAAGCGGTGAAAAGGAACGTCTTTTACTTACCTATGAAAGTTCGTTTGAAGTAACGTCCGAAGAAGATACGGAAGATGTTCTTTACAGAGCGATTTTAAAAGCGAGAGAAAAGGATAAGGAACTCGGATACTGTACTGTGGGGCCGCACAGGGATGATATCAAAATAGAGATAAACGGAAAAGACAGCAGAAAGTTTGCCTCTCAGGGACAGCAGCGTACAATCGCGCTAGCACTGAAGTTGGGAGAGGTTGTAATTTATAAAAACGAACTCGGGGAAACCCCTGTTCTTTTATTGGACGACGTTTTAAGCGAACTCGACGAAGGAAGACAAAAACTGCTGTTATCTATGACGGAGGGTTTTCAGACAATCCTGACGTGTACGGAATTTGTGCTTGATCTGAACAAAAATGCGATTCGAATAAACGACGGAACAGTGATACAACAGAATTGAAACAATAAAAGAGCGTCCCGAAAAGGGACGCTTTTAAATCGGTTAGAATGCCGAAATCAGTTGTTTTTGTTGGAATATATCTGCAAGAGTTGCATTATTGCGTGAATCCGTTCCAAATCGTCGTTTGTGAAGTAGTCAATAGTTATTCTTCCCTTGTTTCCGTTGCGCACGAGATTGACTTTCGTGCCGAAAAGACGTTTCATATCACTGACAAAATTTTTGAGTTCGAGAGGAAGAGGCTCTTTTGACTTGCGTTTTGCCGTCGCCTGCTGTGCGTTGTTTGAGAAATAGTTTTGCACCATTCTTTCCAGATCGCGGACGGATATACCCTCTTCACAGGCGAGTTTTGCAAACTCGATGAGTTTTTCTTTGTTGTCAACCGTCAGAATCGTCCTCGCGTGACCGGGGGAAAGTTTGCCCGACTTGACTAGATCCATAACTTCTTCCGGAAGTTGGAGCAGTCGCAAAGTATTAGTTACGTACGGACGCGATTTACCTATGCGGACAGCAACTTCTTCCTGTGTAAGTCCGTGGTTTTCCATAAGTTCGCGTATACCTTCGGCGGCTTCTATCGCATTGAGGTTTTCGCGGTGCAGGTTTTCTATGAGAGATATTTCCTGAATTTCCTGCTGGGAGAGGTTTTTTACTATTGCGGGAATCTTTTTCAGCCCAGCGAGGAGACTTGCTCTGAATCTGCGTTCGCCGGCAATTATAAGGTATCTTCCGCCCTCGCTTTTAACAAGCAGAATGGGTTGAAGAACACCGTACATAGATATCGAATCTGCCATAGAACGCAAAGCGTCCTCGTCAAAAGATTTACGCGGCTGATTGGGGTTTCTGTCAATAAGATGGATATCGACTTCCTGAGTGGGGAAATCTTCCGCGATATCGACTTTTACGTTTTCGGTATTATCTCTGAAAAGAGCGTTCATACCTCTCTGACCTAAACCGCCTTTATTGTTTGCCATAATTTCACCTCTTTGCTATTTTGCCAAAAACTCGTCGGCGAGCGCGCTGTACGCGACCGCGCCGGAGCATTTCTTATCGTACAACATAACCGGTTTGCCGTAACTGGGCGCTTCGGCAAGACGGATATTTCTCGGAATTTTCGTTTCGAAAACTTTATCTCCGAACACCTTTATGATTTCTTCGTAAACACCGCGCGACAGTTTGGAGCGGTTGTCGAACATAGTAAGTATAACGCCGTCGACCTCTAATTGCTTATTGAGGAATTTTTTTACGAGTTTGATAGTGTTCATCATCTGGCTCATTCCCTCTAATGCGTAATATTCGCTTTGAATAGGAATAATCACGCCATTGGAAGCGGTCAGCGCGTTGACGGTCAGCAGACCGAGCGAGGGCGGACAGTCTATAAAAATGAAATCGAAGTCGTCGCCTATTTCCGCCAGTTTATCTTGCAGAACGCGTTCTCTGCCGATAACAATCTGCGAAAGTTCGAGTTCGGCGCCGGCGAGGTCGCAGGAAGACGGAATAAAAGAAAGGTTTTCAAGTTCCGATTTTCTTATTGCGTCTTTTGCGGGAAGGTCGTCGCAGAGCACGTCGTACACAGAGTTTTTCGGTTGCTTATCGAATTCGCCGAGCGCGCTCGATGCGTTGCACTGAGCGTCGAAGTCGACAACAAGCACCCGCTTTGAACGCAGTGCCAATGCGGTTGCGAGGTTTACGCAGGACGTGGTTTTTCCCACGCCGCCTTTCTGGTTTGAAAACGATATTATTCTTGCCATACGATGAGTTTAACACACCCCCGATATTTTTTCAAGGAAGTATAAAAATAATTTATATTCTTGTCGCAATTATGACTTAAAAAGTCAAAGCGGACTGTTTTTTATGGCGCCGTACTTGCGCGGAAAGCGCGCTGGCGTTTTATCGGTCTTTTCGAAGACGAGAATTGCGCGTCTGTCTCCGTTTGGGAGCGTAACGTTTTTTGTCGAGACGTGTTTTGCGTTGAGCGCGTCGAGCGCATTGCGTGCGGACGGCAGTTCGCTTTCGTCGGTCTTATATGCTATAAATTTTCCGCCGACTTTCAAAAGCGGCATACTCAGTTCCAAAAGAACGGAGAGTGAGGAAACCGCCCTTGCCGTAACAACGTCGAACGTGGAAAAGAGAGATTTCTGTTCCTCCGCTCTGCCTATAACCGTATCGAGATTGCCGACGTCGAGAGTTGCGGCGCAATCTTTAAGGAAGTTCATCTTCTTTGCCGTGGAATCGAGAGCGACTACCGAAACGTCTCTCCTCGCTACGGCAATCGGAAACGACGGAAAGCCCGCGCCTGCGCCGATGTCGCAAAGTCTTGCGCCGAAAGGTATCTCGCTGACGGCGGCAAGCGAGTCCGCTATATGTTTGACGTAGAATTCTCTTTCGTCGGTGATCGCGGTAAGATTGAACTTCTTGTTTGTTTCAAGCACGCAGTCGCGGAAACGCGCGAGAGTTTCCGTTTTGGAAGCGTCGGTTTCAACGCCCATATATCCGATGCAATCCGCAAGAAAAGAATCCATATTTTTATATTAACAGTTTGTGCAAGATAAAGCAAGCGTATTGAATTTTATAGAATGCGGTGTTATTATAAGATAAAGGTTTCCGTGCTAAACGGCAGTTGCAACAAGAAACGAAAACCGATGCTAACAGGATAAAACCGAACGCCGCCGTTATGGCGGGATTTCGGCTGGCTGTGAAAACGGAGGTATATATGAGAATAGGAATAGTGACGGCTTTGGCGGAAGAGATGATGCCGATATATGAAAAACTCGGCAACGTTACGGCGGAAAGCGTAATCCACGGCGTGCGTATAAGCAGTATAAACGTAAACGGAAACGCGCTGTATCTTGCAACGGGCGGAGTCGGAGAAATCAACGCGGCGCTGACAGCGCAGATGTTGGTCGACTTATTTGACGTTGAAGCGATACTCAATTTCGGGTTTGTGGGAACGTTGAGAAACGATATAAAGGTCGGCGAACTTGTTATAGCCGACAGAGTGTGCCATTATCAGTTTGACACGTCGCTGATAGACGGCACAAAAGCGGGACAGTATCTGGGCAAAGACGACATATATTTTTACCTCGACGATGCGCTTGTTACGAGAACGCTCGCGGCGATAGGAAAGCCTATGCGCAGAGTTGCGGTTGCAAGCGGCGACGCGTTTGTGGCAGAGTCGGCGCAGAAACGCAGGCTTGCCGAGGAATTCGGCTGCGATATCTGCGAGATGGAACTTGCCGCGCTTGCCATAGCGTGCGAGCGTAACGAAATACCGCTGTTATCGATAAAAGCAGTTTCGGATAAGGCGGACGACAGCGCGCCGATCAGTTTCGAGGAAGTGGTTAAAAAGGGAATGAGCAAGTATGAAAAGATACTTCCTGCGGTTCTCGAAGCGGTGACCGAAAACAATAAACCGCTGCCGCCGGTTAAGAAGATATAGCGCGCAACAAAATGTTTATTTGTAAAGATTTGACGTTTAAACTCTTGATTTTGCGATAATTGTGATTCGCCGCAATCTCGTCATAATCGATGAATGGAGATAAAATATAACGATTAGCGCAAAAAGAAATATCCGCCGACAGAAGTCGGCGGATAATGTTTTGTGAAGACAAATTTATTCTTCGGTTGATTCTGTGCCGTTTTCGTTTGCTACGGCAGTTTCCGTTGCGACAGCCGCGGAGGATTCCGCAGTTTCGTCAATCGGGGTTTCGGAATCGGAAGTTTCCTCCTCCTCTTCGTGCGGAGTAAGCGCGATTGCAACGATTTTGGTTTTATCGCCTTTGAGTTTCATAATGCGAACGCCCTGAGTGTTTCTGCCGATTTTGCTTATTTCTTCGGCTTCCACGCGAATTATGACGCCCGAATCCGTTATCATCATAACGTCGGTGTCGGCGGGGATGACTTTGAGGCTTATAAGCGATCCCGTACGGTCGTTGAATACGCCCGCGCGCACGCCTTTGCCCGCTCTACCCTGCAACGGATAATCGCTTACGTCGCTGCGTTTTCCGTAGCCGTTGGAGGATACGGTAAGGATTTCGTCGCCGTCGTTGACTGCCGTGAACGCTACGAGTTCCGCTCCGTTGGGAATGTTCATTGCCTTGACGCCCATAGCGGTTCTGCCCATAGCGCGTACGCCGCTTTCGTGGAAGTGTATGCTCATTCCCTTGCTGGAAGCGACGATGAGTTCGCAGTTGCCGTCGGTGATGAGCGCGTCGATGAGTTCGTCGTCGTCATTGAACTTGATTGCGATTTTACCGTTGCGCTTGACAGAATCGAATTCTTCCAGCGGTGTCTTTTTGATAAGTCCTTTCTTTGTGGCGAGCATCAGGAACTTGCCCTCTCTTTCTTCCGGAACTCGGAGGAATGCCTGAATCTTTTCGCCCTGTTCGAGTTGCAGGAGATTGACCGCCGCTCTACCGCGTGCGTTTCTGCTCGCTTCGGGAATCTCATAGGCTTTGAGTGTAAACACTTTTCCGCGGTTTGTGAAGAACATCAGCAGTTCGTGCGTGTTGGACGTGAATATCTTTTCAACGAAGTCCTCGTCCTTTGCCTTGTGTCCCGTTACGCCCATGCCGCCGCGGTGCTGGGCTTTGTATTCCGCAACGGGGATACGCTTGATATATCCGCCGTGCGTCATAGAAATAACGACGTCTTCCTGTTCGATGAGGTCCTCGATGTCGATATCGCCGTAGTCGTAAGTAAGTTCGGAGCGTCTGGGCGTGTTAAACTGCGCCTTGACAGCCGTGAGTTCTTTAACGATGATCGATTTGACTTCCTCGTCGCTTGAAAGTACGAAGTTGTAATATTCAACCTGTTTTTCTATTTCGGCGAGTTCGGCGTTGATTTTTTCTACTTCGAGTCCGGTCAGACGTTGCAGGCGCATATCGAGAATCGCCGCCGCCTGTCTTTCGGACAGGAGATAGGATTCCATAAGTTTCGCCATAGCGTCCTGACGGTCGCGAGATTTTTTGAGGAGTTCGACAATTGCGTCGATGTTTTCCAGCGCGATGTGCAGACCTTGCAGAATGTGCTGTCTTTCAAGCGCTTTTTCGAGATCGAAACGCGTGCGGCGTATGATGACGTCCTTTTGGTGCGCAACGTAGCATTCGAGAATTTCTTTGAGATTGAGCACGCGGGGAACGCCGTCTACGAGCGCGAGCATAATCATACTGAAATTCGTCTGCATCGCCGTCTGTTTGTAAAGTTGGTTGAGCAATACCTGCGCGTTGACGTCTTTTTTGAGTTCTATGACGATACGCATACCGTGACGGTCGGTTTCCTCGCGCAAATCCGCGATGCCTTCGAGGCGTTTGTCCTTGACCTGATCTGCGATATTCTCGATGAGCAACGCTTTGTTCACCTGATACGGAATCTCGGTGACGATTATGCGGCTTTTGCCGTTTGCAAGTTCCTCTATTTCCGCTCTGGCGCGCAATACCGCCATACCGCGTCCCGTGCGGTATGCCTGTTTAATGGAGCCTCTGCCAAGCACGAGCGCGCCCGTGGGGAAGTCGGGAGCGGGAACGAATTCCATAAGTTCGTCCACCGTCGCTTCCGGATTATGCAGAAGCGCAACCGTCGCGTCGATAACTTCGCCGAGATTGTGCGGCGGAATCGACGTAGCCATACCGACCGCAATACCGTCCGAACCGTTTACGAGCAGGTTCGGGAATCTTGAAGGCAGGACAACGGGCTGTTCGCGAGTGTCGTCGAAGTTGGGATAAAAGTCGACGGTCTTTTTGTCTATGTCGCGAATCATTTCCAGCGCGATTTTGGACAGTCTCGCTTCGGTATATCTGTATGCCGCGGCAGGATCTCCGTCGACGGAACCGAAGTTGCCGTGACCGTCTACCAGCGGACAGCGTATGGAGAAATCCTGCGCAAGACGCACCAAAGCGTCGTATACGGAACTGTCGCCGTGAGGGTGATATTTACCAAGCACTTCGCCGACAACCATAGCGCACTTGCGGTAAGGTTTGTCGGGAGTCAGTCCCAACTCGCTCATAGCGTAGAGTATTCGCCTGTGAACGGGCTTTAAGCCGTCGCGGACGTCGGGAATTGCGCGCGATACGTTGACCGCCATCGCATAGGATATAAACGACTTTTTAAGTTCGCCGTTAATCTCTATGTTTTTAACCGTCGAGTTGGCAATATGCTGTATATATTCGTTGTTTTTATCGTCTCTTATGTTCGCCATAATCTATACCTCTCTTATACGTCAAGGTCTGTGACGAGCGTCGCGTTCTGCTCGATGAACTCGCGGCGGAGTTCGGGTTGTTCGCCCATAAGCACGGAGAACAGTCTGTCCGCCTCTATTGCGTCCGTCATAGTTACTTTGAGCAGAGTGCGGTTCTGCGGATCCATAGTGGTTTCCCAGAGTTGTTCGGGGTTCATTTCGCCCAGACCTTTATATCTCTGCAAATCTCCGCTCTTTCTGCCGTTCTCTTCATAGTATTTGTTGAGGCTCTCGTCGTCGTAGAAGTAAAACTCCTGCTTGCCCTTAGAAATCTTGTAAAGCGGAGGCAGCGCGATATACACGTGTCCGTTCTCTATGAGCGGGCGCATAAAACGGAAGAAGAACGTCAGCATAAGTATTCTTATATGGCTGCCGTCGACGTCCGCGTCCGTCATACAGATGATGCGGTTGTAGCGAAGTTTGTTTTCGTCGTATTCGGCGTTTATTCCGCAACCGAACGCGGTTATCATCGCCTTGATTTCTTTGTTTTCGAGCACACGGTGCAAGGTCGCCTTTTCAACGTTGAGGATTTTACCTCTCAAAGGCAGAATAGCCTGAAATCTTCTGTCACGGCCCTGCTTTGCGCTTCCGCCTGCCGAGTCGCCCTCGACGAGATATATTTCGCAGTTTTTGGGGTCTTTGTCCGTGCAGTCGGCAAGTTTGCCGGGGAGAGTCGTGCTTTCGAGCGCGCTCTTACGTCTTGCGCTCTCTCTCGCAAGCCTTGCGGCCTCGCGAGCGCGCTGTGCGGTTATGGTTTTAAGGACGAGTTCCTTTGCCTCTCTGGGGTGTTCTTCGAGATAAGTTCCCACGCCTTCCGCCACGCCCTTTGCAACGGCGGAACGCATACTGCTGTTCCCGAGTTTGGTTTTTGTCTGTCCTTCGAACTGCGGCTCTGCAAGTTTGACGGATATAACCGCGACAAGACCTTCGCGAACGTCTTCTCCGCTCAGTTTTTCGTTGCCTTTGAGTATGCCCGCCTTTGCGCCGTACTCGTTTATCACCTTTGTTAAAGCCGCTTTAAAGCCGTCGAGATGGGTGCCGCCCTCTTCTGTGTTTATATTGTTGGCAAACGCGAGTATCGTGTCGGAATAACTGTCGTTATACTGCATAGCGACTTCGATTTCGCTGTCGGCATACTTCTCATCGAAGTATATAACCTCGGGGAATATAGTCTCTTTGGTTTTGTTCATTTCTTCTACGAAAGATATGATTCCGCCTTCATAGCAGAACACCTCTCTGCGTTCGGGTTCTACGCGCTCGTCGGCAATTTCGATGACAAGCCCTTTGTTGAGGTACGCCAGTTCCCTAAGACGCGATTTCATCGTGTCGTAGTTGAAGTCGAGAGTTTCGAATATTTCCGAATCGGGATAGAAAGTTATCGTCGTTCCCGTATCCTCCGCGTCTCCCACGACGGATAAAGGACGCTCCGCAACGCCTCTGTTAAAGCGGATTCGGTGCAGTTTTCCGTTTTGGCGTACCTCGGCGACCATCCATTCGGAAAGCGCGTTGACGCAGGATACGCCTACGCCGTGCAAACCGCCCGAAATTTTATAGCCTCCGTTTCCGAACTTTCCGCCCGCGTGAAGTTTTGTCAAAACCACTTCCACCGCGGATTTGCCTTCTTTTGCGATAATGCCCGTGGGAATGCCTCTGCCGTTGTCTGTGACGCGAATCGCGCCGTCGTTAAGTATCTCTACGCTGATGTGCGTACAGTATCCCGCAAGCGCCTCGTCGATAGAGTTGTCGACGACTTCCGTTACGAGATGATGCAGTCCGCGCACGTCGGTAGAGCCGATATACATACCGGGACGTTTTCTGACAGGATCCAGACCTTCCAGAACCTGAATGTCACCGGCGTCATAACTGTGTTTAACTTCTTCCGCCATTTGTCCTCCTTAATATATATAATAACTTAATAATTATATATACAACATAATAAGTGATATAATTATATCAGTGTATTACTATAATTGCAAGTGCTTTTTCTGGATAATTCCGTTTGTGCAATAAATAATGCCCTGTAAGCGCGCATAATCGCGCCAGAAGCGTTTGGGGCGGTATTACGACAATGGGTTTGGATGTTGGCTGAATCTCCGCAAAACGGATATACGGCTTTCAAAAGCGACGGCAACGGTTGTTTCCGCGATGATATAGGAAGGAATTCGGCGCGCGGAACAAGGTGGGATATGTCCGCCATATATCGTATTAAATGTCGTGTATCGTAGTAATGCCATATATAGTTATAAGTATCGTCAAAAGCAATAAACCGCATTATATGTGATATGCATCATAAGGAGGAATCAAAATAAAGATGCTTTATCCGAGCCTTAGATGGCCTTTGATGCGTTTGCTGCGTTGTTTATAGCCGCTTTGACGCAGCGTCGCAATCCGCTTTACAATGGATAGAGGCTTTAAAACAATCTGAAATATCGATTATAAAGCCGCTTCAAACAAAGACACGCTATATTGAAACATAACATAATACAGGCTAAATGCGAATAACGAAAGCGTTGGCAATGTCAAAAAATAAGTAAACAAGTAAACCAAATAACAAATTGCGGTTCAAATATATTTTTTGTTTCGTGTTTGGTTTAAAAAGATATTTTATGCAAAACAAAGATTTGTGCATATTGAATATGGGCTGTCTGATTTTTGTAATGTGCTAAATTGTCGGTATGTTATATTTTTAAAAATGCCGTACATTATGTGAAATATATTTGAAATAAAAAATATTCAGTTGTTGATTGTTTTCATATGTTGTGTTTCAATGAAAGATATGCAAAATAATTTTGAATCTATTCAATAATTGAGTTCGTGTTTAGACAAAATTGCTTGACGAGTGTTTCGATAATGCTCTGATAAATACTTTAATGCAATTATGTCTAATTTACATTATAATAATCCGAATTATTACGGTTGTGTTTGCAATTTAGCGATGCAATCCTTTTTTGATTGCAACAAATCATATTGCATGGGATTAAATTATATATTGGCGTTTAAAAGGAATAATTATAATAGAAATCCATAAATAAATCCATATTATAGCGTGTTTGTTGCTTGCGATTAGGTGTTAAACGCGGATTTCTATTATAAATCAAGTAAAATGCCGTGTAATCTATAAAATAAGCGTCTTGATTTCCATATTGCTATATTGTTTTGCTTTATAATTTAATTTCATAATGACTCGATAGTAATCATTAGAAAAAACAAGTAATATTTGTGCTATTTTTAAGCGATTAAATAGGTTTGCTTGTGTGTGTCATCTATAATCGCCTAAATAAAGATAGGGTCGTGTCAATCTTGCGGAACTTTTCGACAAATTTAAATTATTCGATTGATAAATGTGCTTGTTACAATGCGAATATCAAATTTAAATATTTATTTGTTTACGGATATAGGAGCAACTTTTGACGCGATTGTATCAAATATTAGTATATGTATGCCGGTTGGTTTAAGTGATTAAATGATTTGCGATTAAACTTGTTTATTAAAGATATTTTCGCTTAAATATTTCAATTTTTGCTAAATGTTTCACGTGTAACATACTGCTCTGATTTGCTCAAAATACGTAAAATTCTCAATCCAAACAGGCTGCGTTCTTAAAAATTTGCCCGCTTCTCTATCTGCCCAAAATTATGGTTGCCTAAGCGTCGGTGGTTTTGGTTGTATTCGTATGTGTCTCCGAGTCTATCCCTGAACCCGTATCTGTATCTGTATCTGTATCTGTATCTGTATCTGTATCTGTATCTGTATCTGAGCGCGGCTTGATTGCAACAATAACATTTGGCGGTTATATCTTGAATACCGTCGACATATATTTTACAAAAGCAAGTCCTCGATGCGGATGTGTCCGATTGCAATGAAGGGTGTTGAATGTTTGAGGACTGAATTTGTGCTCTTACCTATTGTGCGTGCGGCCGCGGGTACGGCCGTGTGCTTAACGATACAAAATATATGTTTCACGTGGAACATCGGCGTGCTTGATTCGGTTTCACGTGGAACTGGAATGTGTCAAAATACTACTGTTTAGTAGGGTTTTTGCTACTATGCAGTAGCAATTTAGAAACTTTGAAAATTAGTCCTTGATAAAAAGTGGGCTATTTTTGCGTATTTTTACGTGCTTTAACCCAAATTTTTGACCGCCCTTTTGTTTCGCAAAAATTGCCTGATTTTAAGCGTTTGTTTCACAATGAATATTAAGAAATATTTTGATTTTAACGGTATAAATTTCCAGTCTATTATATTCGGTGTGCGGCTAATAAATGACGTGCCTAAAATAATTTTATTGGATATATCGATCAAGGTAATGCAAAGCATCGGTAAAGCCCTATTATTTCGTTTCTAAAATTTGCGCGTGCAAGATGAGAATGTGGTTTGATGCAATTATTGATTTGCTTTTATATGAAAAATTACCTACTACTATGTAGTAGGTAAAAATTTCTATTTTTTCAAATAAAACACTTGACGCATTTTGATAAATCGGTCCTAAGTTGCGTTTAGGTTTGCGTTTATGGCGCATCTCTTCCTTATTGTCCGTCGTGCGGGAAACCGTTTGTTTGGGATGAAGATGTGTTCAAATTGCTGTTTTGCATCGTCTATCATCATTTTTAGATGTAAAAGCATTCAGATATCCCGCGTTGAGACGTGTGATCGAGCGGTATGCTCTTTTATTTTGCATAAGTAAAAATTATATGCGCTTTAAAGTGTACACGATTTTGATTGCATATGCCCTGCTAAACACGGATTTCAGGCGCATAGCAGAAATGAAAACGGCTTTTTTGATAGATTTGACATTTGATGATAGAGACGGATTGCGGGAGGATTGTATTTTGCTCTTGAATTTGCGATAAATTGTTGATATTATAAAATAAATAATCAGTTTATATTGCGGCGCGCGGGCGCGCTTGCGGGAGGGTGTTTTATGGAAGAAAGAAAGTGGTTTAAGGAAATGTCGGTTTATCAGATTTGGCCGCGTTCTTTTTGCGACGGCAACGATGACGGAATCGGCGATCTTAAAGGCGTGCTCAAAAAACTCGATTATATCAAGAGCCTGGGCGTAGACGCGATTTGGTTTTCACCGCTTTACGTATCGCCGCAAGCGGACTATGGCTACGATATTGCGGACTACTGCGATATAAATCCCGAATACGGCACTATTGAAGAGTTTAAAGAGGTGCTGGACAGGGCGCACGCGCTCGGTCTTAAAATAATTATGGACCTTGTTATAAACCATACTTCCGACAAGCACGAGTGGTTTAAAAAGAGCGTCAAACGCGAAGAGCCTTATACCGATTTTTATATCTGGCGTAAAGGCAGGGGCAAAAACGGAAAGAAAGCGCCGAATAACTGGATGTCCACTTTCCCCGGTTCGGCGTGGGAATACAACGAGGAGCGCGGAGAGTTCTATCTGCACTTGTACGCAAAGGAGCAGCCCGACCTTAATCACGACAATCCGAAAGTCCGCGAGGCAATCAAGAACGTAATGCGTTTCTGGCTGGATATGGGTGTTGACGGCTTCCGAGAGGACGTCATAACGCAGATAAGCAAAGCGGAAGGCCTTCCCAACGGCAGTCCGTTTATGCCCGCTTCGAGAGGATTGAGCCATTACGACTGCGGCCCGCACATTCACGAGTATCTGGCGGAGTATAGAGAGGTTTTAAAAGATTACGACGCGTTTCAGGTCGGCGAAGCGCCTTTTATGACTCCGAAAAAAGCACTGACGTTTGTAAACGAGAATAAAAAAGAACTCGATATGATGATTTCCTTCCAGCATATGGAAGCGGACTGCATTATGATTGAATGGATGCATTTGCCGTTTAATCTCGTCAAACTCAAAAAGACGTACAACAACTGGCAGACAATGCTTTTCCACAGAGCCTGGAACGTCAATTACCTTGAAAATCATGACCACGCAAGAATAATCTCCCGTTACGGCAGCGAGAAATACCGCGTAGAGAGCGGGAAATGCCTCGCGCTTATGTATTCTTTCCTGAGCGGAACGCACTTTCTGTATCAGGGACAGGAAATAGGTATGACGTCGTTGCATTATGACAAATATCCTAAGGGTTCGAACCCGTGGACGCAGTTTAAGGATGTGTCTACGTTCTGCGTGCGCGACCTTATGCGCAAATTCGGATTTTCCGAAAAGCATATCTTAAAAGTCGCAACGACTGCGGCAAGAGATAACGCGCGCACTCCCGTGCAGTGGGATTCGACTCCGAATGCGGGATTCTGTTCCTGCGAGCCGTGGTTTACGGTCAATCCGAATTATAAAGAGGTAAACGTCGAGGCGGCGGAAAAAGACCCGAAATCGCTGTTGAACTTCTACCGCAAACTTCTCGCGCTGAGAAAAGAGTACAAAGACGCGGCGATATACGGAGAATTCCGCATTCATCTCAAAAAGCATAAACATCTGTTCGTATACGATAAGGTCGCCGAGGACGGTTCTAAACTCACGGTAATCCTCAACGTGAGCGAAAAACCCGTGCCCTGCAAGAAAGTCAAAAAGTTTATACCCGCCGGCGCAAAAGAGATCATATCCGTGTACGACGGCAGTTTTGCGGAGTTGATGAGACCGTATGCGGGGAAGGTGTACTATACACCTGTGAAGTAAAACCGCGCTATTTGCGTTGATACTGCGTCAAAGGCACTTTTGCTCACAATCACGTACGTATATGTACGTTGGATTGTTCGCAAAAGTGTCTTTTCCTTGTCTGAACGCAAATAATCGCAGTTTTATAAATAGTATAGTCGGCTTGCAAAAACGTCTCTTTCGCGTCATACATCACAATAGCGCGGTTTTATAACTATAAACATAATAAAGAGCGTTTTATAAAAACGTTTCTAAATTATAATCTTTTCACTGGCATATAAAACTGTAAAAATGACAAATTGAATGCAGTGTTTAAAACGTTCTTGTTTGAGCCGTTCGGTTCGATTTCAGCATAAAACCGAGTTTAAGGTATACAAACAAATCAATAAAACCACTAAACCGTTATAATCGGATGTATCATGCGTAAATGCCCTTTTCTGAACTTCAATAAACTTACACGAAAATCGGCTCAAAGCCTTATGTCGGACTTTTTAATGACAGGCGTGCGCAAAACGATTCTGAAAGCAAGATTCTAAATTTAAATTAAGCAGACGTTTATGCTGTGTTGATTGCTATTTGACATTTGTATTATTATAATGTCTGTATCGGTGTATGTTATGAAAAATCAAATGTTTGAAAGAGAGTGGTTCAGGTTGGATAACGCCGCAAAGATTTATCCCGCGTCGAGGAGTTCCAGATGGAACGCCGTTTTTCGTATGTCTGCGGTTTTGAAAGAGGAAGTCAATCCCGAAATTTTACAACAGGCGCTCGACGATATTATCGACAGATTTCCCACTTTCCGTATGACTCTCAAAAAGGGCTTTTTCTGGTACTATTTTCAATATCTGACAGATAAACCCTTGATTATGGAGGAAAAAACCTGTCCTTGTGCTATGATGCCTCTTACGGGGCGGGATTATGTTTTTCGGGTTTTATATCATTCCCATCGCATTTCCGTAGAGGTTTTCCATTCCATTACAGACGGTACGGGCAATATAAATTTTCTGAAAACGCTGCTTTTGAGATACTGCGAACTCAGTGGCGCGACGGTGGCGGATGTCGGCGATATACTGCATTACGACGACAATCCTGTCCCCGAAGAGGTTGAGGATTCCTTTAAGCGGAATATAGACAAAAGCAAGGGAATGCTTCCGCGAACGGAACCCAAAGCATATCAGATAAACGGACAGCACGAGAAGCGCGGCATTCTCAACGTTACGCAGGGAAGTATGCCGTTTTCGCAGTTGCACGCGACGGCAAAGTCGTACGGCTTGACTGTCAACACCTATCTTACCGCCGTTTTGTCATATGCGTTATTGAAACGGGAACTGTATGAAAACAAGTCGCGTAAAAAACCGATAAGAGTACAGGTGCCCATAAATCTGCGCAAAATATTCCCATCGGTTACGCTGAGAAATTTTGCAGGATATTACAATACTACGATCAGTCCTGTCGAGCAAACATTTGAGGAAGTGGCGGCAACGCTTGACGCTCAACTCAAAGAGAATATTACTCCCGATTACTGCCAGAAATTCATAAACTCCAACGTATCGCTCGAAAAGGTGCCCGTAATCAGAGTCGCGCCCAGATTTCTCAAAACCTTTTTTATGAATATATCCTTTTATCTTATGGGCGAAAGGGTGATGTCCTGTGCGTTCAGCAATATAGGAAACGTGAATACGCCGCAAGAGATGTACGATTATATCGACAGGTTCGAGTTTGTGCTCGGTCCGCAGAAGTATATGGGCAATGCGATGACCTGCGCTTCGTACAACGGCAGGACGGTCGTAACGTTTTCGCGAACGACAAAAGACCCTATTCTCGAAAGAGAGTTTTTCAAAATCTTAACCGAACAGGGCATAGACGTAACGATCAATGCAAACAGGGGGTAAAAGTATGCGTTGCAGAAAATGCGGTGTTAACATAGACGGAAATCTTGTCAACTGTCCTCTGTGCGGCGCGCACGTGGGCGAGGAGAATCCGAAGTCGATATACGGTTATCCATCGGTGGCGGAAAAGAACGCCAAAGCGTTGTTTTTGCGTATAAGTCTGTTCGTGACGGTTATCTCGATGGCGATAGTGCTGGTGATCGATTTCGCGGTGGATAACAGAATCGTCTGGGCGTGGCACGTTATATTCGGGTTCGCGGTCGCATGGCTTTGCGTAGGAAGACCTATTCTCAAAAGATTCAACGTACGAAAATACCTGTCCTGGGGATTTGCCGGAGTTATTGCGCTTTTGTTTTACCTCAATTACTGGATAAATTCGTTTGCGGACCCGTGGGCGTTTACTCTCGGTGCACCGATAGCGGTTCTGACCTGGCAGGGAGTGCTTGCCGTTCTCGGAATAGCGCATAAGCCCGAACGGCCCGAGTACTGGATGTCCGCGACAAAAGTGTTTATACTTTCGGCAATATGCATAGGCGTATCTTTCCTTTGGATAAAGACCTGTTACTGGGGCTGGTACGTTTGCACGGGCGTCGGATTTATCGAAGTGCTGTCGCTTTCGATATTCGCAAAAGAGAAGTATTTTTCCGAACTCGGCAAACGTCTGCACGTATAGACCTGTCATAACAAATGCAGGTTTATAACACAAAATGAGTTTTATTGTATAATTTCGAAAGTTTTAACTGTAGATTATGAAACGTCCGCTAAAAATGCGGACGTTTGATTTTTGTTGATTCGAATTATTTATTTGAGACGATACGCTTAATTCGATGTTGAAAATGCTTTGAATCTGTGTTATACTGTACAGCGTAATTATTTTATATTACGGAGGCTAAAATGAAAATTACACAGGACATCAGATATGTCGGAGTAAACGACCACGACGTGGATTTGTTTGAAGGTCAGTACGTTGTCGAAAACGGAATGGCATACAATTCTTACGTTATTATGGATGAAAAAATCGCGGTAATGGACACGGTGGACGCGCGGTTCGGCGCGCAATGGTTGAAAAATATAACCGCAGAACTGGGCGCGAGAAAGCCGGACTATCTCGTGGTTCAGCATATGGAACCCGACCATTCGGCAAATATTGCGGCATTTATGACTGCGTACCCGTCGGCAACGGTGGTTTCCTCGCAAAAGGCGTTTAAGATGATGGAGCAGTTTTTCGGAACCGATTTCGACGGACGCCGTATAATTGTCGGCGAGGGCGATACGCTTTCGCTGGGAAGCCACAACCTTACTTTCGTCACCGCGCCGATGGTGCACTGGCCCGAGGTTATCGTGACGTACGACAGCAAGGATAAGGTTTTGTTCTCGGCGGACGGATTCGGGAAATTCGGCGCGCTGGACGTTGACGAAGAGTGGGCGTGCGAGGCAAGAAGATATTATTTCGGTATAGTGGGCAAATACGGCGCGCAGGTTCAGGCTCTGCTTAAAAAGGCGGCGGGACTCGATATCCAAATCATCTGCCCCCTGCACGGACCGATTCTCAGCGAAAATCTCGGATATTATATCAATCTTTACAATATCTGGTCCTCTTATCAGGCGGAGACGGACGGAATTTTTGTCGCATACACTTCCGTATACGGACATACCAAAGCCGCGGTTGAACGTTTTGCCGAGAAACTGAAAGAATACGGATGTCCCAAGGTATCCGTGTGCGATCTTGCCCGCGAGGATATGGCGGAGGCGGTTGAAGACGCGTTCAAATACGGGAAAATCGTGCTTGCCACAACCACGTACAATGCGGATATATTCCCGTTTATGAAAGAGTTTATCAATCACCTTACAGAACGGAATTATCAGAACCGACACGTGGCGTTTATAGAGAACGGCAGTTGGGCGCCTCTTGCTACAAAGGTTATGAAAGGGATGCTCGAAGGCTGTAAGAATCTCACCTATGCGGAAAACAGCGTACGGATTATGTCCGCGCTCAATGCCGAATCCGAAGCACAGTTAGACGCGCTTGCAAGCGAACTTTGCAGGGATTACGTGGCACGATCCGAGGCTGCCGACAAAAACGACCTGTCCGCGCTTTTCAATATCGGATACGGGCTGTACGTCGTGACCTGCAAGGACGGAGATAAGGATAACGGACTTATCGTAAATACGGTCACGCAACTCACAAATTCGCCCAACCGCATAGGCGTTGCTATAAATAAGGCGAATTATTCGCACGAAATCATCAAAAAGACGGGCGTGCTGAACGTGAACTGTCTGTCGGTTGAAGCGCCGTTTTCGGTGTTTGAAAAATTCGGATTCCACAGCGGTCGCGATACCGATAAGTTTGCGGATAGCGAGCAGATTTTGCGTTCCGATAACGGCGTCGCGTTCTTACCGAGATACATCAACTCGTTTATGTCTCTTAAAGTTGAAAGATACATCGACTTCGACACGCACGGAATGTTTGTTTGCACGGTCAGCGAGTCGCGCGTTATCGATTCTGCCGAGACAATGACCTACACCTATTATCAGAACAACGTAAAACCGCGTCCGCAGACCGACGGCAAGAAGGGCTGGGTTTGCAAGATATGCGGATACGTCCACGAAGGAGAGGATTTGCCCGAGGACATTATCTGCCCGCTTTGCAAACACGGCGCGGCGGATTTTGAGCCGATAAGCGGCTGATAAACGGAGATACAAAAAAAGGAGGGAGCAAACGCTGCTCTCTCCTTTTCAATATCATTTAATTCAGTCCTCCACGTATTCTATAACCTCGTCAACCTTGCAGTCCAGAATTTTACACAAATCGTTTATTTTCGTCGTGCTGATTCCCCCGCCTTTGCGTAGCCTGTCTATCGTTGCACTGCTTATTCCGTACTTCGAAATCAACGTATACGTCGATACGTTTTTTTTCTTCAAAGTATCCCAGAACGGTCTGTAACTAATCATACGAATATTATCAAATATAGTTATATTATTGACAATAGTCATAAAAGTGACTATAATGAAAGAAATTGTACAAATAAGTACAAGGGGAGGTATAAAGTGAAGGTTGCAGCAAAGGTATTTATCATTTTGGGAATGATATTTCAAGGAATACTGATTTTTCCTATTATTATCGGGGCAATCGCTCTTAAAAAACTTAAAACCGTCACAAGCAAAAGTGAACTTACCGCAATCGGTGTGCTGACTTTGCTGTTTGTAAATCTCATAGGCGGAATTCTGATGTTGTGTTTGAGCGATGCGGATTTGCAGGAGAACGGACAAAACAACGTTGATACGAAGAGTTAAAAATCAAAATTTCGGTGGGGAGAAAAGGACGGCGTCTGCCGTCCTTTTTGTAATCGCAATATAGTTTACAACAGATTTATACCCCAAAACGGCAGAATGGAAACGACGATGCCCAACAAAACCGTATACACGGCAAAGCCGGTCATTGCGTGCTTTTGAATGAGTTTCAAAAAAAAGTTTATCGAGACGAGTCCGGAAACAAATGCTGCCGCGGTTCCGATAATCAACGGAACTATCTCTATGTCAAGCGTCGCGGTTCCGCGCGCGAGTTCGACGGATTCAAGCACCGCCGAACCGAGTATTATGGGAATCGAAAGCAGAAAAGAGAAGTTTGCGGCAGAGGGCCTGTCCACGCCCTGAACCGTCAGAGCGGAGATGGTTGCGCCGCTTCTCGAAACTCCCGGCAAAACCGCTATTCCTTGCAAAACGCCAGTTAAAATACTCTTTTTGGTATTTAAAAGTGTTGTTTGTGCGGGTTTAAACAGTTCGCTGACTATTATAAAGCAAGCGGTAAGTACAAATCCGAATCCGAGAAAAAGTCCGTCGAGGAGCGTCGGCGCGAGATATTTGAATATCAAAGCGAGTGCGACGGTAGGTATGCAGGCGCACAGAATATATCCCGTTATTTTCTGTTTCGGATGCCGCACGATTTGCCACCAACTTTTTCTCAGCGCAATCAATACGGCGAGCAGTGTGCCGACGTGCACCATAATGTTGAAAAACAGACTTGCGTGTCCGATTCCCAACTTTTCGAGCAGCAGTAAATGTCCCGACGACGAAATCGGCAAAAATTCGCTTGCGCCCTGAACTATTCCCAGAATCAACGCTTCCCACCATTTCATAATACACCTCTTGTATAAAAATTTATTTCACGGGTTTGCAATTTATGTTTGCGTGATATTGCGGGATAAAATATCGGGCGTAAAATTGTCACAAACGGTTAAAGTGCGCTTTACTAATTCCGTTTAATTGTTTATAATAACTATTACTTTATATTTAGGAATCGGCACAACGCTTTGATAAGCGGTTTGCCTAAACTCGGAGGGAATATGAAACTCGGCGTCGTAGGATTGCCCAACGTTGGCAAAAGCACGTTATTCAACGCGATTACGAAAGCGGGCGCGCAGGCGGCAAACTATCCGTTTTGTACAATCGAACCCAACGTAGGAGTCGTTGCGGTGCCTGATGAACGACTCGATAAACTGGCGGCACTTTACAACAGCAGGAAGATAACGCCGACCGCGTTGGAGTTTGTCGATATCGCAGGGCTTGTCAAAGGCGCGAGCAAAGGAGAGGGGCTCGGAAATAAATTTCTTTCCCATATCCGCGAAGTCGATGCGATCGTGCACGTAATAAGATGCTTCGATGACGCGAACATTACGCACGTTGACGGAAGCGTAAATCCGTCGAGAGACATCGAGACCATCAATTTCGAACTCATATTTGCCGATCTCGAAACTCTCGACCGCCGTATGACAAAAGCGATGTCTATGGTTAAAGCGGACAAAAAGTATCAGGAAGACGTGGAGAGACTGTCCGTTATGCAGAAATGGCTTACGGACGGAAAACCGCTCAGAAATCTACAAGTAGACGACGATTTTGCAAGATTTATAGACGAACAGTTTCTGCTTACCTCCAAACCTGTCATATACGTTGCGAATACGGACGAAAGCGGCATCGGAGGGAACGCATATACCGCGCAAGTCGAAAGCATCGCTAAGGAAGAAAAAAGCGAAGCCATTGTGCTTTGCGCCAAACTCGAAGAGGATTTTTCCGAACTTGCGGACGAAGACAGAGAGATGTTTATGTCCGAATACGGGCTGACCGAAAGCGGTTTGGACAGGCTTGTCAAAGCGTCGTATAAACTTTTGGGACTCATAAGTTATCTTACGGCGGGCGAAAAGGAAACGCGCGCTTGGACGATAGTCAAAGGGACGAAAGCGCCGCAGGCGGCGGGTAAGATACACAGCGATTTCGAGCGCGGCTTCATACGCGCCGAAGTGGTGGACTATGCCACGTTGCTGGAATGCGGCTCATTCAACGCCGCAAAAGAAAAGGGCAAAGTTCGCAGCGAGGGCAAAGATTACGTTATGCAGGACGACGACGTGGTTCTCTTCCGTATAAACGTCTGATGTCGGTGCGCGACGGCGGTGAATTAACGGAAACAGAATCCGTTTATCTGTTTAAAGAAAATAACAAGAGAATCCGGCTCGGTTATAGTCGGATTGCAAAATTCAAAAATACGGCTTGAAACGAAATCGGTTTCAAACCGAGAAAAAAGACGAAAAGGTAATTATGTACAAACAGCGTTTATCAAGTGCATTGGCGGTAGAGGGACTGAGCGAACAGGAAGTTCTCAACGCTCTCGAAAAACCCAAAGAATCCAAAATGGGCGACGTGTGTCTGCCTTGTTTTAAGTTTGCGCGCGCTATGCGGCTTGCGCCTCCCGCGATTGCGGCGAAACTTCTGCCATATGTCGAGGGTCTGGATTTTGTGGAGAGAACCGAGGTTGTCGGCGGATATCTCAATATATTTTACGACCGTGCGGCAATGGCGCGCAAAGTTGAAAGTATAGCGGCGGATAAAGCGACGGTCGGAGCGAGCGACGAGGGCAAAGGGAAAACAGTGTGCATCGACTATTCCTCCGTAAATATTGCGAAACCTTTTCATATAGGACATCTCAGCACCACCGTCATCGGAGGCGCGCTGTATAGAATTTTCGAACATCTCGGCTATAATGTTGTCGGCATAAACCACCTCGGGGACTGGGGAACTCAGTTCGGAAAACTCATAGTGGCGACGCGCAGATGGTCGTCGCTTGAAGAGGTTGCGCAAAACGACGAGTACTTCCTAAATTCATTGTACGTGCGATATCACAGGGAGGCGGAATGCTGTCCCGAGATGGACGATGAGGCGCGCGCGTGGTTTAAACGCATAGAGGACGGCGACAGCGAAGCGACCGCATATTTCGACGTTTTTAAAGCGGTTACGATGAACGCTGTCGGAAAAATTTACGGCAGACTTAAAATCAGATTTGACAGTTACGCGGGCGAGAGTTTCTATAACGACAAAATGGACGCCTGTCTCGATATCCTCAAAGAAAAGAACCTGTTGATGGAGAGCGAGGGCGCGCAGGTGGTCAATCTCGACGCTTACAATATGCCGCCCTGTCTGCTGGTAAAAGCGGACGGCGCGACGCTTTATGCCACTCGCGACATTGCCGCCGCGTACTACCGTAAAAAAACCTATGATTTCGATAAGTGTCTTTACGTAGTCGCTTATCAGCAGAATCTGCACTTTAAACAACTGTTTCAGGTGCTTAAACTTATGGATTTTGCGGGAGCGGAGGATATGGAACATATCGCTTTCGGTATGGTATCAATGGAAGACGGCGCAATGTCTACGCGTAGCGGACGCGTCGTATGGTTGCAGGAAGTGTTGGACAAGGCGGTAGAAAAAGCGCGCGCAATTATAGAAGTTAAAAACCCCGAAAGCACGCAAAAGGATGAAATCGCAGAGAGCGTGGGCGTGGGCGCGGTCGTGTTTTCCGCGCTTTGGAACAACCGTATAAAGGACATAGTTTTTTCGTTTGACAAGGTGTTGAATTTCGACGGCGAAACCTCGCCGTACGTTCAGTACACTTATGCGCGTTGCGCGAGCGCACTCAGAAAAGGTGGCGAAGCGGACGTTGGAAATATGGATTTGAGCGCGATAACCGACGATGAAGGTTACGAGGTTATCAAGAGCGTACTGTCATTCGGCGACAGTGTAAAGGCGGCGGCAAAACTGCGCGAGCCGTGCTGCGTAACCCGTCATATCGTGGATTTGGCGGAAAAATTCAACAGATTCTATATCGGACATCGCATCGTCGTCGATGATATGCCTGTGCGCAACGCCAGACTCTTGCTTACACGGGCAGTCGCCAACGTTATCGAGACTGGGTTGTCTTTGTTGGGTATTGATTGTCCTCCCGAGATGTAAAACCCCGTAAAACCGCGCTATTTGCGTTGATACTGCGTCAAAGGCACTTTTGCTCACAGTCACGTACTATATGTACGTTAGGCTGTTCACAAAAGTGCCTTTTCCTTGTCTGAACGCAAATAGCGCGATTTTATACTTTTATCAGTCCGAGCAGGCGTATTCCCGACAAATATTTGATAGAGAAAGTTCAGCGCGTGCAAGGCGCGCGCCAAAGTGAGTGCCGAGCGCCGCCTGTCTCCCCCGCGAGCGACGGAGAATGGGTGTAGAGAATAAGCGTAATGCCTTACGCGTCCATATACGAGTGGTGGGAGAAAAGCCCGAAGGGAAAGAGGGGGCAATTCTATTAAAGTTTAACACGCTCACTCATATAGAAAAAGAACTCCTTTCCACAGTATGTTGTGTTCAGTCTTTAATTTGTGCACTATGATTTTCGGTTTTAACAAATGCTTGACATACTGCGCGCGCGTTTATTATAATAGATAAGCGTTTATTATAATTATATTATATAAATCAAATTAAGAATTGCGCAAATTTACACCGCTCGGGCATTGCGCCCTGAGGCGGACGGAGGACAAGGATATGAAACAAACCTACCAACCCAAAAAGAGACAGAGAAACAAGGTGCACGGTTTTCGTAAAAGAATGAGCACAAAATCCGGCAGAAACGTTTTGAGACGCCGCCGTAACAGGGGCAGAAAGAAACTGTCGGCATAACGTTATGCAGAAGCAGTATCGGCTTAAAAGGCGCGCGGCATTCGCTTACGTCTACCGCAAAGGCGAGAGGGCTTCCGCCCGCGATCTGGTACTGCTCGGCGCAAAATCCCGCGAGGGATTGAAAATCGGGTTTTCCGTATCCAAAAAGGTGGGCAACGCGGTTGTTCGCAACAGAGTCAAAAGACTGTTGCGCGAAGCGGTTGCGCAGATTGCGCAGAGGATTGACGCGGGATATATGTACGTCATAGTTGCCCGTCCCTCGCTTGCGGGATTGCCTCTTGTCAAAGTTGCGGAAGAAGTGGAATACGCTTTTTCCAAATCGGGAAAACTCGTATGTTGAAACGGCTGTGTCTTGCGTTGCTTTTGCTGTATAAGCGTACGCTGTCGCCGATTACCGGCAGGCATTGCGCTTATACGCCGACGTGTTCGATGTATTCGTACGACGCGATAAGCAAATACGGCGCGCTGATCGGGATTATTCTGACTGCGGGACGGCTTGCGAGGTGCAACCCGTTTTCCAAAGGCGGCTTCAATCCCGTCAGAGAGAATTATCGAGGAAAAGTCAAATGGCTGATTTAGTGTTTGAACGCAAACGCAAAATACAGATATATCTGTTGGCGGCACTTGTTATAATCTGCTGTCTCATTTTGGTTGCGTGCAACAGCGACAACTCATACAGTGTTGCCGGCGACTCCGTATCCGAGCCTACTCATTTTATGGCGAAGTTTATGCTTATCATAAACAACAGTATGGGCGGCGGAGCGGTAAGTTTCGGTTGGACTGTCGTAGTGTTTACGATAGTCTTGCGCCTTATACTTTCTCCTCTGGACATCTGGCAGAAGATCATAGGCCGTAAAAACAGCAAGGCTATGGAACGTATGAAGCCGCAACTCGAAGCGTTGCAGGCGAAGTACGGCGAAGATAAACAGCGTATGCAACAGGAGCAGATGGCGCTGTATAAAAAAGAAAAATACTCGATGATGGGTATGTGTTTGCCTACCATTATTACGTTTGTGCTGTTCTTCGTGGTTTTTGCGGGATTCAGACAGATGGTCGGCTATCAGTTTGCGCAGGACTATAAGAGCAGCCAGATAGTTTACGAAACTACGCTTTCGGAGCAGATTGAAGAAAAATACGGCGACAAAAACGGCGACGGCATTATCGACGTTGACGATATAGTGAAAGACGAAGAAGGCGCGGCGTTTTATGCTACTGCGGTCGAAAACGCGCAGTTGGCGGTCAAAGACGCGTATTTCTCCGGCGACCAGCAGGGCGTACGCAGTTGGCTGTGGATAAAAAACATATTCGTTGGAGATAACTGGTCCAAAGAAGTTCCCGATTTCGTGACCGTCACGGGACAGTCGGGATTTGCTAATTCGCGTCTTGCGGGAATTACGATTGACGAATACAACACCGTTATGGGCAAAGTGCTCGGAACGGGCGGATACGGAAAAGGCGGAAGTTGGAACGGTTTGCTCATTCTGCCCGTACTCTCGATAGTTCTGAGTTTCCTTTCCCAGAAACTTATGTCCAAATCGCAGGGACAGCCGCCTGTGCCTGCCGCGGGAGATAAAAACGGCGCGGCGAACGCGAGCCAGCAGTCTATGAAAATGATGCAATGGCTTATGCCTATTATGATGGGCGTATTCGGATTGCTTTACTCGGGCGCGTTTGCGCTGTATATGTTTACGTCATCCCTAACGGCAATTCTATTCCAACTTCTGTTCAATCTGTGCGGTAAGTTGGCGGATAACGCCGCGGGCAAGAAGTCGGACCCGAGAATAGCAAAGAGATAGGAGTTAAAATGGAAAAGTTTGCAGAAACTCAGGCGAGCAGTATCGATCTCGCCGTGGAAAAGGCGCTTGAAGAACTCAAAGTGCCGAGAGATAAAGTAGAAGTAGAGGTCCTGTCAAAGGGCGGGCTGTTTTCAAAAGCCAAAGTCCGCGTAACTGTCAAAGACAGTATCGCCGATAAAATGGCGGAGTTCATCAACGGCACGCTCGAACGTATGGGTTTGATATCGCGTGCCAGCGTAGAGGATAAGGAAAACACGATTTATGTAAATATCGAAGGCGAAGACAGCGGCGCGGTTATCGGATATCGCGGCGAAGCGCTCGACGCATTGCAGTATCTTGCGCTTACTTTCCTCAACGAACATAACGCGGATTTCAAAAAGGTCGTCGTAGATTGCGAAAACTACCGTGCAAAACGCAAAGAGACGTTGACCGCACTCGCGCTCAGACTTGCGGATAAGTCGGTAAGGCTCTGCCGTAAAATCGAACTCGAACCGATGAACCCCTTTGAAAGACGTATAATTCACAGCGCGCTTGCGGATAGTGCGGTTGCCAAAACCCAGAGCGAAGGTGAAGAATCTTCACGGCATATTGTTATAATTCCGCTCGGCGTGGAACTTAAAGACGAGCGTCCTCTCAAAAACGGAGAGAGAAACGATTCCCGTGATAGAAGAAATCCTCACGGCAGACGCGATGACAGGAGAAACCGAGACGGCAGATACGGTCGCGACGACAGAAGAGCGCGGGGCGGTTCGTCCGAAAGAAGAGAGCGCAAGCCGCGTACGGAAGAGCCCGAAGTGGAAGATAAAAACGTATATCTCGGTTATTTTACCGAGGCGGATGATTTCGTGAAGCCTGTTCAGCAGTCGGGACCGCCGAAATTTAAGAGTTTTGGCGGAAAGAAGAGATTCTGATGAAAACTATAGCGGCAATTTCGTCACCTATCGGTGCGGGTGGTATCGGCATAGTGCGCGTATCGGGCAACGATGCGCTTGCGATAGCTGATGCCATTTTTAATTTTGGAAAAGATACGCGACTGCGTCCGCGCGAAGAGCGTGTAGTGCAGAACTGGGAGCCGTTGAAACTCAACTTCGGCACGTTTGTCGCGGCAGATTTCTGCGACATCGGGTACGCGGCGTATTTCCCTGCGGAAAAGGCGTATACGGGCGAGGATACGGTTGAATTCTACTTGCACGGCGGCGTCAGAATTATGCAGGGCGCGCTGAACGCGTTGATTGAAAGCGGAGCGTCTCTTGCCGAGCACGGAGAATTTACAAAGCGCGCGTTTTTAGCAGGCAGACTTTCTCTTGCGGACGCGGAAGGCGTCATAGATATGATAAACGCCGACAGCGCGGCGGGACTGCGCGCGGCGTACAGGCTTATGGACGGAAAGGTCGCTAAGGCTATAACCGCAATTTCCGATGACCTCGGAGAAATAATTGCGGGACTGGAAGCCACTCTCGATTATCCCGAGGAAACGGAAGACGAAGTTCTGCCGTCGCTTGAAAAAAGTATCGAAGAGTGCATAGGTAAAGTAAACGAATTGCTTTCGTCTGCATCGCAGGGCAGGATAGCAAAGCACGGCATAAACGTCGTTCTTGCCGGCGACGTAAATGCAGGCAAATCCTCGCTTATGAACGCGATGCTCAAAGATGAGCGCGCGATTGTCGCGGATATTGCCGGAACTACGCGCGATACCGTCGAAGACAGTCTGGAATGCGACGGCGTACGCATAAACCTTGTCGATACGGCGGGAATCCGCGAAAGCGGAGATATTATCGAAGTCAAAGGCGTGGAAAGAGCAAAGCGCGCGGTTGAAAGCGCCGATTTGATTTTACACGTGATAGACAGGAACTGCGGAATAAACGACGGACTCGAATTCTACGGGAAAAGGGTGTTTACCGTATTTAACAAATGCGATTTGGCCGGATTTGCTATTCCGCGGATAGCGTATGCGTTTGCGGTCAGTGCAAAAACGGGAGAAGGCGTCGATTCCTTAGTGCGCGCGATAGCCGCGCTGTACAGGGAAAATTCTGTCGCGGGAGGCGAAATTTTAACCAACGAAAGGCATATATCCGCATTGACGGAGGCGCGACGCGCGCTTGAAAGCGCTCTTTCGGGGTTGAATTTTACTGCCGACTGCACTCTTATAGACTTGCGGCAGGCTTACGATTCACTGGGGCAGATAACGGGAAAAACCGCAACGGAGGACATAATAGACGCTATTTTTTCTAAGTTCTGCGTAGGGAAATAAAATGTTATCGAACGCGCTGCGGCATTCGGTCTCCTTATAAAGCGTATCGGTTATCGGAGACTCAACGTCTTGCGAGTGCCCGCCGTCGTTACGAACGGATTGAAAGTTGGGATGCCTGCGCATCTATCTTGCACCGCATCTCGATATCGCGTTTATCGGAGTGTCGACAAACAAACATAAAAACAAATTAAGTTTCAAAGTAGTTTATGCAAAATTTTGACGTCATCGTTATCGGCGGCGGACACGCCGGCGTAGAAGCGGCGCTTGCGTGCGCAAGACTTGGCAAAAGCACTCTTATGCTTTGTCAGGATTTTCGAACGGTCGCAAATATGCCTTGCAATCCCGCCATCGGCGGTACTGCGAAAGGGCATCTCGTCAAGGAAATTGACGCGCTCGGCGGACAGATGGGATTATGCGCCGACAGAGCGTTGTTGCAGGTCAAGACTCTCAACTCGGCAAAGGGACCTGCGGTGTTCTCTTTAAGAGGACAGGAGGATAAGGCTCGCTATCACGAAATTATGCTTGCAGAGGTAATGCGCACGGACAATCTCACGGTTATGGCGAAGGAGGCGATCCGCATTATCGCAAGCGGAGGAGCGGCGGAAGGCGTCGTCACCGAGGACGGCGAGACGTTCGGCGCGAAAGCGGTGGTGCTTGCGACGGGAGTTTATCTCAACAGCACGATTATTACGGGTGACGACGTAAAAGAAAGCGGTCCGAGCGGATTCGAATCCGCAAAAGCACTGACAAAAAGCCTTACTGAACACGGAGTCGAAATGCGCAGGTTTAAGACGGGTACGCCCGCGCGCATTTATCGCGACAGCATAGATTTTGACAAAATGCAGATTCAACTCGGCGATGACAGCGACAGATTTTCATTTATGTCCGCCCGAGATACATATAAGGAAGAGCCTTGTTGGCTTACGTATACTAATTCGCGTACGCACGAAGTTATATTGAAAAATATCCACAGGAGTCCGCTTTACAACGGGACGATTCAGGGGATAGGGCCGAGATACTGCCCGTCTATTGAGACAAAGGTGATGCGGTTTAAAGATAAGGAAAGGCATCAGATTTTTGTCGAACCCGAGGGCGCGGACAGCGAAGAAATGTATATACAGGGTATGTCAACCTCTTTGCCCGCGGACATTCAGGAAGAGATGTACCGAACGATAGCGGGGCTTGAAAACTGCCGCTTTGCCAGATACGGATATGCAATCGAGTATGACTGTCTGAATCCGCTTGGTCTGTACCCGTCTCTTGAAACAAAGGCGGTAAAAGGACTTTATGCCGCTGGACAGATAAACGGCAGCAGCGGTTATGAAGAAGCGGGCGCGCAGGGTATTATTGCTGGAATAAACGCGTCGCGAGGAATTGACGGAAAGCCTCCGGTTATATTGGGAAGAGATCAGGCATATATAGGCGTTCTTATAGACGACCTTGTAACGAAAGGCACCGACGAGCCGTACAGAATGATGACTGCGCGCGCAGAACACCGCATTATGTTGAGACAGGATAACGCGGATATGCGGCTGACCGAGTTGGGATATGAAATCGGACTCGTGCGCGATGATAGGTATTCGCGGTTGCAGAATAAAAAGGCGGAAATGAAAAAGATTGCCGCTTTTGCGGATAAGCCCGTAGACAGGGCGCTGATTGCGCCGCTGTTTGAAAAACTCGGCGAAACGATGCCGCAGAAAACGCCGACTCTGAGTGAAATATGCCGAAGACCTGCCATAACTTCGGACGATGTGCTGCCGCTGTTGAATTTCGAGTGCGACAGAGAGGCGTTAAAGGCGGTCGTAATCGAACTGAAATACGCGGGCTATCTAAAAAAAGAAGAGGCGGCGGTAAAGGAACAAAAACGTCTTGAAAGCAAAAGTATCCCCGAAGATTTCGATTATACTTCGATTCAGGCATTGCGTATAGAGGCCAGACAAAAACTGTCTCAGATACGCCCGTTGAATCTGGGGCAGGCGTCTCGAATCTCCGGAGTTTCGCCCGCAGATATAGCGGTTCTTATCGTTGCATTGCAAAAAAAGAACAGGGAATCCTTGAAATAAAGACAAAATTTTTAAAGAAAATATAATTAAAAAGATTATTTTGCTTCGGATTTTACAACTTCGGAACAATTTTTTCGTATCGATACGGAATTTTATTGTTTAAAAAACTTACAAATTCCGATTTTAAGCGTTCAAAAGGCGTCAAATCAAAATATATGTTTAGAATGCCGATTTTTGAATAACCGATATTGTAAGCGTGTGTTTTTAAAGACCGAATTTTTCAAAAAATCAAAATTTGCAGACGCAATTATCACAAAAATGCAAATAAATTACAATAATAATAAGCAGATTTGTTAATAAAATCAACGATTTTAAAATTTTTTTGCAAAAATCATACAAAAATCCGTTGACATACATATAATGTAGTGATATTATGTGAATGTAATCAAGAGCAAGGTTCTTGATTGAAAATGCTCATAATTTTCCCCCTTATTATAGCGAGCGGCTTTGGGTGTATCACCCGAGGTCGCTTGCCTTTTAAAACCGCGCTATTGAGCGATTGACTTTGTCAGAGGCGTTTTTGCTCGCCGTCACGTACGATATGTACGCTAGGCGGTTCGCAAAAACGTCTCTTTCGCGTCACTCATCTCAATAGCGCGGTTTTATATTTCTTCCTTGTCTTAGCATCAATAATAGCACTCCGATAGAGAAAGTTCAGCGCGTGCAGGGCGCGAAACCAACCGACAGCAGTTACGAAGTTTAGATAACGTCAGCCCGAGCGAGAGTATCCACGACGAACTCTCTGATAGAGAAAGTACAGCGCGTGCAGGGCGCGCGCCAAAGTGCGATACAAGCACCAACGTACAGTACAAGAGAGCGGGCAAGTGTTGTTTTCTGCCCGCGAACGAGTGGCATAATCTTTCATTTCACAAAACATATTTTGTGAAGTGAAAGCGGACGCTACTTGTTGTGCGCAGGGCGCAGGTGTCCCCCGCCGAGCGTGGGACCCGCCCGAATGGGAAGGGGGAACGTGAACGGGGGAAACCCGAAGGAAGGGGGCGATCTAAATAAATATTTAAAGCCCGAAGGGAAAGAGGGGGCAATATTATTAAAGTCTAACCCGCTCACTCTTGTAGAGGAAGAAGTAACCTTAACTCCCTTAGTTTTCGATTTTAATATTCGCATCACTCATTTCAATGTCGCGTTTATTTTTCAAAATAACTTTCACTTATTATTTCAATATGATAATAAAAACTTTTTATCGACAAAAAGTATAAGGCACGCGCGTATTAAGGTTCATATAATATTGCGTATGTACTATTTTGGAACGGACGGAATCAGGAATCAGGCACAGGTTTTGCTTGACGGACAAATCCCCTATCTGCTTGGTAGGGCGTTATCGGAAAGGGGCGGGAAAATTATCGTCGCGCGCGATGTGCGCACGCACTCCCCGGAAATCGAAAAACAACTTTGCAAAGGCTTGCTTACGGGCAGCGCGCAAATATGGCTTACAGGCATTTTGCCTACGCCCGCTCTCGCGTATGTGGCCGATATGGAAAATGCGGATTTTGCGGTTATGATAACCGCTTCGCACAACGCTCCGTCTTTCAACGGGTTGAAAGTGTTCGGTAAAAACGGAAGCAAACTGTCTTTGAGAGACGAAACGGCACTTGACGCAAGATTGCACGAGATAGAAAACTGCAATCCCGAACTCCCGCAAGTCGATGAAGACAGCGTTGCGGCGGATACTTTGACATACGACGAAATGACAAGCGCGCTGTCGATAAGGTTGAGCAAACGCAATCATAGAATCCGAATAGTCGACGGCGCGCAGTTTTTGTATGCTAAACATATAAAGTCTATGTTTCCGAGATTTGACGGTGTAAAAGTCAGGCTCGACTGCGCCCACGGCTGTTTTGCGGAACTTGCTCCTGAAATATTCGAGTCGCTCGGCGCGCAGGTGGTTGCCGAGAACGACATCCGCGACGGGGAGAAAGTGAATGTCGATTGCGGTTCCACTCACCTCGACAGGTTTATTCCGCTTGTGCAAAAAGATGAAATCGGGTTCGCATTCGACGGCGACGGCGATAGGGTGTTGGCTGTTGTAAACGGAAAAGCGTACGACGGCGACGCTATACTTCTGGCATTGAGCACGCTTTACCGAATACAGGGAAAATTGCGCAAAAAATTTGTTGTCGGAACAACGCTGACAAATACGAGGTTGCAAAGGGAACTCGCGTTTCAGAATACCGCGCTCGTGCGGGCGAATGTAGGCGATAAATACGTACTGGATACTTTGCGTCAGTCCAACTGTCTTTTAGGCGGCGAAAAGAGCGGCCATATTCTGATGCTTGACCGCGCTAATACGGGCGACGGAATTATAACCGCGCTCACGCTTCTCGAAGTCAGAAAAACGATCGGCAGTCTGCCGAAGTTTACGCCGTATCCGATGTTGGAATTCAATATCCGTTGTGAAAACCCGAAAGATTATGCCGAGAGCGGCGAATTTTTGAGTAAAGTTAAACTCGCAGAAAAGGAGTTCGGCAGAAAAGGGCGTTTAATAGTGCGTCCCAGCGGAACCGAGCCGTACATACGCATAGCGTTCGAATGCTTTTCGCAGGATTCCGTCGGAATTTTCGAGGGAGTGAAAAAACTGTTTGCCGAAAGCGACGGCGAAAATTCCTTGCCGTCGGCGCGTGCAAAATGAATCAAATAATATGATTCGGAATGAAAATAAAAGTATCCGCGATAATTTGCGGATACTTTTTAAATTGAAATTTTCCTTTGCGAAAAGCGGTTTACAGCAATTCCTTCGCCGCCGTATCTGCGGCTATCGCGCCGTCGGCGCAGGCGGTGACGATTTGTCTGAGCGACTTGCTGCGTATGTCTCCCGCTGCGAAAACTCCCCGTACCGATGTGCGCATAAGAGAGTCGGTGACAATGTAGCCGCTCTCGTCGAGGTCAAGCGATCTGAGCCACTGCGTGTTCGGGCTCTGACCTATTGCTACAAACACTCCGTCAACAGAAACGGTGTTTAAACTCTCGGTTTTTAAATCTTTAAGTTCAAGTTGTGAAACTTTGTCGTCGCCGGTTATCTTTTCTACAACCGAATTCCAGATGGGCGTCACGCCGCTTTGAAGCAGTCGTTGGGATAGTATTTTGTCCGCTCTGAGAGCGTCGCGACGGTGTACGAGATACACTTTTGCCGCGAGTTTTTCGAGATACAGAGCGTCCTCGACCGCCGTATTTCCGCCGCCGATAACGGCAACGGTCTTGTTTCTGAAAAATGCGCCGTCGCAGGTTGCGCAGTAAGAAACGCCTTTGCCGATAAACTCGTTTTCGCCGTCGATTGCCAGTTTGCGAGGCGACGCGCCCGCGGTGATGATTATTTTCTTTGCGGATATAGTTTCTCCGCCCGCAAGCGATATTGTTCTAAGTTCGCCGTCCGAACTTTCGTCAAATGCGATGTCCGCAACACGGTCGAAAACGAATTCCGCGCCCGATGCGGTGCACTGCTCCATCATAGTGTAGCAAAGTGAAAACCCGTCGGTTTGTTTTATGCCCGGATAGTTTTCGATGTTAGCCGTGGTGGTGGCGAGTCCTCCGACTGCCGATTGCTCGATTACGGCGCATTTCAGCCCCGCTCTTGACGCGTAGATGCCCGCGGTCAGTCCGGCAGGACCTGCGCCTATGATTGCTATATCGTATAATTTTTCCATATTTCTATTATAAGCGCGGCTTCGGGTTTTATCAACAGAAACGTTGCGGAGTCGTGTTATCGGTAGTGAATCGGCAAAGCACGGAAAGTAAAAGAAAACGTTAAAAATCGCATAGTTGATTTTCATCGTAATTTGTAGTCGCGAAATCACTTTACAAAGTCTATAATTGTATTTATAATTATAAAACATAAATAGAATAACGGAGCGGATAATGAAAAATATTGACATTCTGGCAATTCTTACGGACGGAAAGACTTTCGAGGGCAAGTCGGTTAACGTTGCAGGCTGGGTGCGCACCGCGCGCGACAGCAAGACAATGGCGTTTCTCAACGTAAACGACGGCACATCGCTCAGACATTTGCAAATAGTTATTGATAAAACCAAATTCGCGGAAGCGGATATTGCGCCCGTTATGAAAAACGGCGCGTCGGTATCGGTGGACGGCACCGTCGTCAAGGCGATGAAAGAGGGCGAATACGAACTCAACGCCGAAAAAATAGAATTACTCGGCGACTGTCCTGCGGACTATCCGTTGCAGAAGAAATATCATTCGATGGAATTTCTGCGTACTATCCCGCAACTTCGCGTCAGAACGAATACTTTCAACGCAATGCTCAGGGTGCGTTCCAAACTGAGTTTTGCAATACATAGGTTTTTTCAGGAAAACGGATTCTGTTATATACATACGCCGATAATCACGGGTAGCGACTGCGAGGGCGCGGGCGAAATTTTCCGCGTGACCACAAACGGATATGCGGACGCAAAGACTGTAAAGGACGAAGCGGAGTATATAGCGGGCGATTTCTTCAAGCGCAAAGCGGGACTCACCGTCAGCGGACAACTCGAAGGCGAAGTCGCGGCGATGGCAATGGGCAAGATTTATACTTTCGGACCGACTTTCCGCGCCGAGAACAGCAATACGCCGAGGCACGCCGCCGAGTTCTGGCAGGTGGAGCCGGAAGTGGCGTTTGCAAAACTTCCCGATATCATCGAGATTGCGCAGAGTATGATCAAATATATCATAAACGCAGTTATTGAGGAATGTCCCGAGGAACTCGCGTTTTTCGAGAAGGCGTTCGAAGCGGGATTGCGTGAAAAATTGCAGAATGTCGTAGACAGCGATTTCAAGGTTCTGGATTACGGCGAGGCTATAAAGATTTTGGAGGAGAGCGGAGAAAAATTCCAGTATCCCGTTGGCTGGGGGCTTGATTTGCAGTCCGAGCACGAGAGATATATCACCGAAAAGGTGTTTAACAAGCCCGTGTTTGTAACCAACTATCCTAAGAAAATCAAATCGTTCTATATGAAACAGAACGACGACGGGCTTACGGTCGCGGCTACGGATCTGCTTGTTCCGGGAGTCGGCGAGATTATAGGTTGCAGCGAGCGCGAGGCGGATTTCGAAAAACTCAAAGCCGCAATGTTGGAGAGAAATATGAACCTCGACGACTATGTCGGATATATGGATTTGCGCAAATACGGCAGCGTACCGCACAGCGGATTCGGACTGGGACTGGAACGTATAATGATGTATGTGACAGGCATAAGCAACATCCGCGACGTGCAGTTGTATGCGCGTACCGCGGGCGATCTGATGTAAACGCCCGCACTGCGAGTGTCATAAGGAGGCAAGATGTACGGCACGCTGATACCACAAGGATACAAGCCGAGGATGAGCACCCGCGAAACGGAAAAGGCGATAAAATTCGTCAAGGACGCGTTTCAGCGCAACTTTGTCAAAAATTTCGGATTCGAGAGGGTTTCGGCGCCTCTGTTCGTAAAGAGCGGAACGGGCGTCAACGACGACCTCAACGGAGTGGAACGTCCCGTCAAATTCGATATATCCGCGCAGAACGGCGTGCAGGCGGAGATAGTCCATTCGCTTGCAAAGTGGAAGAGACTCGCTCTCAAAAGATACGGGTTCAGAAGCGGAGAGGGGCTTTATACCGATATGAACGCAATACGCTGCGACGATAAATGCGACAATCAGCACAGCGTTTACGTTGACCAGTGGGACTGGGAAATGGTGATAAGCAGACAGCAGCGTAATACGGACTTCCTTAAAATGGCGGTTATGCGCATTGTCGGCGCGATAGTGGATACTCTGGAACAGACAAAGCAGAAGTTTTCGTCTGTCGATCTTAAACTCAAACGCGAAGTCAAGTTTATTACCGCGCAGACCGCACTGGACAGATATCCCGACTTACAGCCGCACGAGAGAGAGCGGGCTTTGGCAAAGGAATACGGCACCGTGTTTCTGATGAATATCGGCGGCGCGCTTTCAGACGGAAAACCGCACGACGGCCGCGCTCCCGATTACGATGACTGGAACCTGAACGGAGATATCATCTTTTACGACGAGGTGTTGGAGGACAGCATAGAAATCTCGTCGATGGGCATAAGAGTCGACGCCGAAAGCCTTAAATCGCAACTGGAAATTTCGGGGGCTACGGACAGGCTCGGGCACGAGTACCACAGGGAAATTATGGCGGATGAACTTCCGCTTACCATAGGCGGCGGCATAGGTCAGTCCAGATTGTGTATGCTGTTGCTCCAAAAGGCGCATATCGGGGAAGTGCAGGTGAGCATCTGGCCCGACGAAGTCCGCGCCGAATGCGAAAAATCGAATATAATCTTACTATAAATACACGAGGATACAATGGAACTGAAAACACATAACTGCGGCGAACTTCGCGACAGCGACGTAGGCAAAAAAGTTAAACTGTGCGGCTGGCTGAGCGGCATACGCGATTTGGGAGCGGTGATATTCTTCGTTCTGCGCGATTTTTACGGTTATACGCAGGCGGTTGTCTCCGACGAGGCGATAAAGGAGCAGATACGTTCGATTCCCAGAGAAAGCACCGTTTCGGTTGAGGGGACGGTGGTTCTTCGCAGTGCGCCCAACCCCGATATGCCGACGGGACTTATTGAAATAGAACCCGAAAAAATAGAGGTGCTGGGTAAATGTTACGAGCAACTTCCTTTTGAAATCGCCACTTCCACGCAGTCACGCGAAGACGTGAGACTCAAATACCGTTTTCTCGACCTGCGCAATCCCGAAGTCAAAGACAAAATCGTATTCCGTTCCAAAGTCGTGAGTTGGTTGCGCAATAAGATGACGGAACTCGGCTTTTTGGAAATCACGACTCCGATACTTACTTCGAGTTCTCCCGAAGGCGCGAGAGACTATATCGTTCCGTCAAGGCTTTACCCCGGACATTTTTACGCGCTTCCGCAGGCTCCGCAGCAGTATAAGCAGTTGTTGATGGCGTCGGGCTTTGACAAATATTTTCAGATCGCGCCCTGTTTCAGAGACGAGGACGCAAGAGCGGACAGAAGTCCGGGCGAGTTCTATCAGTTGGATACTGAAATGTGCTTTGCTACGCAGGAGGACGTGTTCGCGGTTATGGAACAGGTTCTCAGCGGAGTTTTCAAGGAGTTTTCTCCCAAAGGATACAGCGTGGACGAAGGTCCTTTCCGCAGAATCGCATACCGTGACGCGATGCGCGATTACGGAACGGATAAGCCGGATTTGCGCAATCCGCTTATCGTAAAGGACGTTACGGATATACTCGTAGGCAAAGCGCCGTTTTTCGAAGAGGGCAAAACTGTCAAAGCGATTGCCGTCAACGGATTCAAAGAGACGAGAAAATGGATTGACGCGCTTGCGGAAAAGTCTAAACTCAACGGCGCGAGCAATATGTACTGGTTCAAACTCGACGAAAACGGCGAAGCGGTCGGAGGAATATCCAAATTCGTATCGGACGTAAAAGACGCGCTGTGCGAGAGGCTTTCGCTGACGGCGGGAGGCTTTGTGGCGATACTCGCAGAGACTAAGGGCGTTGAAAAACAGGCGGGATTTGTACGTACAGAGTTGGGCGTCGGGCTTGACCTGATTGAAAAGAACGCGTTCCGCTTCTGCTGGATAGTCGATTTCCCGATGTACGAATATGACGACGAGGGCAATCTCGGATTCTGTCATAATCCGTTTTCGATGCCGCAGGGCGGACTTGACGCGCTCAACGGCAAGAATCCCACGGACGTGCTCGCTTATCAGTATGACAGCGTAGTGAACGGCGTGGAACTGAGTTCGGGCGCGGTGAGAAATCACGAACCTGCGATTATGGAACGCGCATTTGAAATAGTCGGATACGGCAAAGAGGTTATAGAAGAAAAATTCTCCGCGTTGTACAACGCGTTTAAATTCGGCGCGCCTCCGCACGCGGGAATCGCGCCCGGCGTGGACAGAATAGTGATGCTTCTTAGCGGCGAGCAGAGCATAAGGGAAATTATCACGTTCCCGATGGATAGAAACGCTCGCGACGTGCTTATGGGCGCGCCGTCGACGGTGACGGAAAAGCAACTGAAAGACGTGCATATCCGCATAGAAATGCCCAAAGAGGATAAATGAGTTCGATTCGCGCTCAGGCTGAACGGGCACGGAATATTGAATAAAGATATTGATATATCGGGGTTTTTAGGTTATAATATATTGCCTGTACCTGAATATATAGATGCAAAAACAGTAAAAGAAGGTATCTTATGAAGAAAAAAATTATCGTTGTAGCGGCGGTACTCGCGCTGGTAGTGATATGTGCGACCTGTCTTGTGGCGTGCAATCCGTACAAATGGTCTGCCATCGGCGGCGGCGATGCGTCCGCGGAAGTCGAATCCAACGGCGGGTACGTCGTCAAACAGGGCAAGTACCTGTACTATATCAACGGTTACGAAGGCGCGGACGGCGACAATACCTGGGGTACGCCCGTCAAACAGAGCATCGTACGTTCCGAAATCAAAGAGGACGGAACGGTGGACAATACGACGACTAAAATCGTTGTCCCCAAAATCATATACAACTCGTCCGCAAAGGGCGGCTTTGCGATTTTCGGCGAATGGATTTATTATGCAACGCCGAATAACGACCGCGACAAAAACGGCAACCCGTCCACAACGGATACGGACTTTATGCGCACCAAAATCGACGGCTCTGTCACGCAGCGTGTGGGCAAGATAAACGTCCGCAACGCCGAATATATCTTTACTCCCACCCGCGTTGTATACTATACTTCCAACACAGTGAGATTTATAGATTTTTCGGGAATGAAAACGGATAAGAATATCGACAACGCCGCCGGCGCGTATGAAGGCGTGCTTGCTGAAAACGTATCTTCCGTCGTCTGGAAATACGGTTGCGATACGCTCTTCTTTACTAAAACAATTACAGGCGAAAACAGTTATAAAAACTATAACGAACTTTGCAGCATTAAGTTCGACGGTTCGGCGGGCAGAGTTATCGCCACAGAAAATACTTTCCTCGCAGAGGGCGAAGACGGTGTCAAAAATCCGCAGAACGTATTCAAATATACCCTGCGCGATATGTACGTTGAAAAAGACGGCTCGGTGACTATCTATTATACCAAAACCTATAATCTCGACCAGACCGATAAAAACGTAGGTCTCTTCTGTGCCAAAGCGGCGGACTTGAAGACTACGGAAAAGAAACTCAATGCGCTCAACTCCACAACGCTCTATCCTTTGGGATATACCGACGGCGCGCTTGCGTACAACGCGTCTAACGTCTATTGCTGGTACAACGGCGAAAATGCCGAAAAGCCTATTCAGTCCACGGGCACGTCTCAGACGATATGGTATGTCGACGCAGAAGCGGGCGTAGCGTATTTCACAGCGTCGTCCTCCGCAAAAGAGTTGCTCAAAATATCCTATAAAGGAAACCTCGACAATGCGAGCGTAATTATGTCGGAAGGCATAAAAGTCGACTGGCTCAGACTCGATTTCATAGGAGATACGCTGTACTTCTTCGCAACAGACGATGAAAACTATATGCATTGCGTAAACGTCAAAACTTTCGACAAGGACGTAGAAGATGCAGAAAGCACGTATATAGGTTTCGAACGCGAAGAGGAAGAAGAGGAAGAGGAAG
The DNA here is from genome assembly GCA_910578325.1 of uncultured Christensenella sp. GTDB lineage: Bacteria > Bacillota > Clostridia > Christensenellales > CAG-917 > CAG-475. The sequence continues at coordinate 5,357 of CAJTQT010000006.1, read as the reverse complement.
AATAAAAACCGACTTTCGGCAAAGGGCGGATATCATCCGCCCTTTATTTTTACGGAGTTGAAATATGACGAAAACCATTCTGATAACCGGAGGAAGCCGCGGCATAGGCGAAGCGATTGTCCGCGCGGCGGCGGGGAAAATGAACGTCGCGTTTACGTATTTTACAAACAAAGACCGCGCAAACGCAATTAAAACAGAACTCGAACCAGTGGGCGCGGTTCTTCCCGTATATTGCGACGTGCGCGACGCAAAATCCGTATCCGCCGCGATAGATGCCGTAAAAAAGCGTTTCGGGCGTATCGATATACTGGTAAACAACGCGGGCGTTTCCTGCGACGGATTGCTTATAGATTTGACAGAGAGCCGTTGGCGCGATTGCTTTGCCGTAAACGTCGACGGGGTGTTCAACGTCACAAAAACGGTTCTTCCCGATATGCTTTCTCGTAAGTGCGGAAGCATTGTAAATATGTCATCTGTGTGGGGCAGAGTTGGCGCAAGCGGCGAGGTAGCGTATTCTGCGGCTAAGGCGGCCGTTATAGGATTTACCAAATCGCTCGCCAAAGAAGTAGCATTGTCCGGAGTCAGAGTGAACGCAGTTGCAGCGGGCGCAACCGATACCGATATGATGAAAGAGTATTCCGAAGCGGAAGTAGCCGAACTTTGCAGTCAAAGCATCCTGCTGGGACGGCTTGCCACTCCGCAGGAGATTGCCGACGCGGTTATATTTGTTGCTCAAAACGGGTATATGAGTGGGGCTGTGGTTGCGGTTGACGGGCTCCTAAGTTAAAACCGCGCTATTTGCGTTGATACTGCGTCAAAGGCACTTTTGCTCACAGTCACGTACTATATGTACGTTAGGCTGTTCACAAAAGTGCCTTTTCCTTGTCTGAACACAAATATCACGGTTTTACGCTAATATATAGGGCGGTTCGCAAAAACGCCTCTTTCGCGTCACTCATCTCAATATCGCGGTTTTATAATTCTAATAGCCTGAGCGAGAGTAATTCCCGTCGAGCACTCCGATAGGGAAAGTTCAGCGCGAGCAGGCGCGGTTATCAAAAAATATCGTTTTCTATCGGGGAATAAAACAGCCGTTCGATTTCATCCTTCTTTGCAAAAGACAGCAACCACATAAGTTTTGCGACGGTGGCTTCGAGGGTCATACACCGCGCTTCGAGTATGTTGCCGCATTTTAGCAGTTTGCGCCCCACTTCGTAAGTTTCAAGCGAACTTCCTTCGCGTTCTACCTGAGTGGTGAGCACAACGGTTTTTCCTTGCGACAAGAAGCGTTTCAGTCTTGCGAAATACTCGCCGTCGCCGTAATCCGGAAGTCCTCCCGTTCCGAAAGATTCTATAATCAGTGCGTCGCAATTTTTTTCGAGATAGTCAAATATGTTGCAATCAAGTCCGGGAATCATTTTCAGAACGAAAACGTTTCTGTTTAATTCGTGATAGAATTTTGTTTCGCTTTTCTGCGGTTTAATATAATAGATCGGTTTTCCGTTCCGAATAATAGCCGTATTAGGATAATCCACGCTTGAAAACGCATTATAACTGTGAGTACGCGTCTTTTTTGCTCGGGTGCCGAGTATGACATTTCCGTCGAAAACAATATGTACGCCTGCAGCGTTTTCGTCTGCGCAGAACGCGAATGCGTCGGCAAGATTTTTGCGAGCGTCCGTATCTCTGAGATACGCGGATTTTTGAGAACCTGTCAGGACAATCGGTTTTTGTGAGTTTTGAATGAGATAGGAAAGCGCGGCGGAGGTGTAAGCCATAGTATCAGTACCGTGCGTGACCACAAACCCGTCGTATATCGCATAATTGTTCTCAATTATGTCCGCGATTTTCAGCCAGTGGCTCGGACTGACGTCGGTGCTGTCCAGATTGAAAGGTTGAACCGTTGTGACCTGCGCCGTCTGCGCGATTTCGGGGACGCAAGCGAGTAACTCCTCGGAAGTGAGGGCAGGGGTAAGACCTTCGCCGTTATTTTTGGACGCTATTGTGCCGCCCGTCGCTATCATCAGAATCTTTTTCATTTTGCAGATTTTTTCTTGAAAAACGCCTTTGCCAGACCGCCTTCCGAGGTTTCGCGGTATAACGCGTTTAAGTCTTTGCCTGTCTGATACATAGTGTCGACAACGGTGTCGAAAGAGACTTTGTGCGACGGAGTCAGGAACGTCGCGAGTTCCACGGCGTTGAGCGCGCGCATTGCGGTGACCGCGTTTCTTTCTATACATGGGATCTGAACAAGACCGTCAACGGGGTCGCAAGTCAATCCGAGATTGTGCTCCATAGCCACTTCGGCGGCGTATTCTATCTGACTTAAATCGAGGCGGTGGAGTTCCGCAACGGCGGCAGCCGCCATACTGCAAGCAGTTCCGCATTCAGCCTGACATCCGCACTCGGCTCCGCTGATAGACGCGTTTGTTTTGACAAGGTTTCCGACAACGCCTGCAGCGGCGAGCGCGCGGAATATATCTTCGTCGCAAAATCCGTGTTTCTGTTGTTGGTATCTGAGCACCGCGGGCATAATGCCGCACGCGCCGCAGGTAGGCGCGGTGACAACCGTGCCGCCGTCGGCATTTTGTTCCGCAACGGCGAACGCGTAGGCGCATACAAGTCTGTTTTCGCGAGTTTGAGGGCACTCCTGTATGGTTTCGGGAGAGTAAAGTATCTTCGCTTTGCGTTCAGTGTTGAGACCTCCCGGAAGCACGCCGCTTTTGGACAGACCTTTTTCAATTGCCTCCTGCATATACTTCCACACTTCGGCAAAGTGAGCGACAATGCTTTCGCCTTCATACTTTAAGACGTAATCGTAAAGTCCTATTGCGTTAGACTCGCAGTAGTCTTTTATTTCGGCAAAAGAGCGATGGGGATATATATCAGGAGACAGAACTGATTGCTCGCCTTCGACTTCAATCGCGCCCCCTCCGACGCTGAAAACGCGCCAGAACGCAAGGGAATCTCCGCTGTCGGCGAACGCGTAAATATCCATAGTGTTGGGATGCGGAACGGGCGTAGCCGCGTCGAATACGATTTGGACAGGTTTACTGAAAGTCTTTTTCAGCACGGTATCGGTGCCGTGTCCTTTGCCCGTCTGCGCGAGAGAGCCGAACAGAACGACCTTGTACGCCTCAGCCTGAGGAGTGTGCTCCTGAAAGAGTTTTGCCGCCTTTTCAGGACCCATAGTGTGCGAACTGGACGGGCCTCTTCCTATTTTGTATAATTCTTTTAGGCTTTTCATAGATATAACTCCTTTGGCATTATATCACAGCGCGACGCAAACGCAAACCCCATTATTTTAAAAAATATAAGATATTTTTTTATATCGACGCGATTAGTTTGCCAAAACGGTTTTAAATATGATAAAATGTTTCAGTTTTATAGCGGTAGGAAATGATTAAAGTGACGGTACGCAAGCGTTTCGCGCGTTAAAGCAGTTTTGGATTTATTAGCACGGCACAGCCGTTGAAAGAAGGCATATATGATTAGAGAAGATTTGAGAAACGTCGCTATTATAGCGCACGTAGACCACGGCAAGACGACGCTTGTGGACGGAATGTTGAAACAGTCGGGTACGTTCAGAGAAAATCAGCAGGTTGCGACTTGCGTTATGGACTCGGGCGACTTAGAGCGCGAGCGCGGAATTACCATACTTGCAAAAAACACCTCCATACATTATAACGGCGTGAAAATAAACATAGTCGACACCCCCGGACACGCAGATTTTTCGGGAGAGGTGGAGCGCGTGCTGAAAATGGTTAACGGAGTTGTTCTTTTGGTAGACTCGGCGGAAGGTCCTATGCCGCAGACGAGATTCGTCGTTCAGAAAGCATTGGAACTGGGGCTTAAAATCATAATCGTAGTCAACAAAATGGATAGACCCGACGCGCGTCTGAGCGAAGTGGGCGACGAAGTGCTGGAACTTCTTCTCAGCCTCGACGCCACCGACGAGCAACTCAGAAGCCCTATACTTTACTGCTCGGGTAAAAACGCGACCGCAACGCGGGACTATAACGTTCCCGGCGCCGACCTTAAACCTCTTTTCGATACTATACTCGAACATATCCCCGCGCCCGAGGGCGACGAGGAAGGCGAATTGCAACTGCTCGTATCTGCAATCGACTACAACGAATACGTCGGACGTATAGGAATCGGCAGAATAGAACGCGGAAAAGTCGATATGGCAAAGGAAGTTGTCGTGTGCGACTATCACAGCGGAATTTCGCCTTATAAGAGCAAAATCGTAAATCTATTCCAAATCGAAGGACTCAAACGCGTTCCTGTCGAAAATGCAAAGGTCGGCGATATCGTATGTTTCAGCGGCATCGAAAGTATAACGATAGGCAACACCATTTGCGCGCCGTCCAAAATCGATCCTGTTCCCTTCGTCAAGATAGGCGAACCGACAATTGAAATGAACTTCTGTGTAAACGACAGTCCGTTTGCAGGTAAAGAGGGCAAGTTTGTCACTTCCCGACACCTGCGCGACAGGCTGTTTAAAGAGTTGCTCAAAGACGTCTCTCTGCGCGTATATCAGACTGACAGCGCGGATACTTTCAAGGTGTGCGGAAGAGGTGAAATGCATCTCTCCATACTGATTGAAACAATGCGCCGCGAGGGATACGAGTTCGGCGTGGGAACTCCCAAAGTTATCTTCAAGGATATAGACGGGCAGAAGTGCGAACCGATGGAAAGGCTGTATATAGACGTGCCTGCGGATTGCGTTGGTTCCGTTATCGAAAGTATGGGTACGCGTAAAGGCGAACTCGTGACTATGGACAGAGTCGGCGACAGAATGAAAGTGGAATATATCGTTCCCGCGCGCGGCTTGTTCGGTTTTAAAAACGAATTCCTCACGCAGACGAAAGGCGAGGGGGTAATGAACCAACTCTTTGACGGCTATGCTCCTTACAAAGGTGCGATTCCGCGCAGATATACAGGCTCGCTCGTAGCGTATGAAACGGGTGAAGCCGCGGCATACGGTCTGTTTAACGCGCAGGACAGAGGACAACTTTTTATAACTCCGCAGACTATGGTGTACGAAGGTATGGTTGTCGGCGTGTCGCCTAAGAATGAAGATATACGTGTAAACGTATGCAAGCGCAAACATGTTACGAATATGCGCGCCGCAGGTTCAGACGAGGCTCTCAGACTTAACTCTCCGCGCAAATTCAGCCTCGAAGAGGCAATCGAATTCCTGAACGACGACGAAATGCTTGAAGTAACTCCGAAAAATATCCGCATAAGAAAAGTGATTTTGTCGGGGGAGCAGAGGTTGAAGATGGCATACGGCAACAAATAAAACCGCGCTATTTGCGTTGATACTGCGTCAAAGGCACTTTTGTTCGCAA
>CAJTQT010000005.1 GCA_910578325.1 uncultured Christensenella sp. | reverse complement strand
CGGAACTTGAAGCGGGAGTATTCAAGGACTGCAAAGAGTTGGAAGAACTGGAATTGCCAAACGCGGGATTGAGAGAAATGAAAGGCGAGGACGGAATATACGAGCCGTTGAGCGCGGCGTTTGGAGAAGAAGAGAGTGAGTGGAGTTACGGAGTGACGGCGCGTCCGATGCAGGTAGTGAACGGAGAGGAAGACGTGTATTATGACGAAATGCCGAGGAGGTACATTCCGCAAAGCCTGAGGAAAGTGGTGATAAACGGGCGGGTGCAGGGATACGGACTGTACGGATTAAGGAGCATAGAGGAGATAGAGGTGAGAGGGGAAGAGATAGGCGTGTGCGGACTGAGGGATTGCACGGGGCTGAAGGACCTGAAACTTAGAGGAACAAAGAAGATAGCGGCAACGGGAATGAAGGGATGCGAAGGACTGGAGCGGGTGTATGCGCTTGATGGAACGGATGTAACAGCGGTTGAGAGCGCGCTGTCTGCCGCCCGCCTTAATCCCATCGTCCTCCTCTCTCTTTAATTTTCTGTGTGTTTATGATTTAATGCTGAATGCGCCGAAGAAAATCAGAGTGTAGTATAATTTTTGTTTTGCGTCGCAACCTAATGAATATGCGAGGTGAAATATGAAATTGCTTATAAAGAACTCGACGGTATTTATGCTTGCGGTGATAGCGATTGCGGCTTGCGCGTTTGCGGTATTCGACTTCGACGACGCGGAAAGACGTTACTGCGAAGCGGGCGTGTACGATTTGCTTAACGACAATCTTATAGATATGTACGAAAGCGAAATCGCGGGAGAGAGGATTGTATCTGATAAATCCGCGTCGCAACTCAAACGCACGGCGGACAGACTGGGCATATCGGCAGAGAAACTCAAAGCGATTATGCTTTTGCAGGACCTTGCGGGAAAGACGGGACGTAATGCGAGTTTATCCGAACTTGCGCAGATGGGAGACCTTAAACTTCTCGGCTATTTCAAACAGTGCGCAAAGGAGTATCTTGCAACGCTTCCCGAGGAAAGGAGAGCGGAACTGGAACAGAAGTTTAAAAGCGCGATAAAATAAGAGGGAAAGACGTGAGATTCCGTCGACGGCAGTGGTAAAACGACCGCTTTCGCCGACGGAATTTTTTTATTTTTGCAAAAAATGAGATAGGTTGTTTCGCTACATAAATATCGAATGGAGAAATAGCGGTATTCACTTGAAATAAACATTTCATAATGATATACTAATGTCGTCGGAGGGGTTTATGGACGTTTCACAATCGGAATTTCTGACTGCCAAAGCAAGACAACTGCGCGACGACGCCATTCAGACGATAGGCACGTTCGGCGTAGGACACATCGGCGGCGTACTGTCGGTGATTGACGCTTTGACGGTCATTTATTATGAAAAAGCAAATATCGACGCGAAGGATCCGCATAAGGCGGACAGGGACAGAGTGATAATGTCCAAAGGGCACGCGGGTCCTGCTATGTACGTGGTTCTGGCGGATCTGGGGTATTTCCCCAAAGAGTGGCTTTCTACTCTGAATAAAAACGGCACGAATCTGCCCTCGCACTGCGATATGCTCAAAACTCCCGGAATAGATATGACGGCGGGTTCGCTGGGACAGGGGCTGTCTGTTGCGGTCGGAATGGCTATGGCGGCGAAACTCGACGGTAATCCCGCAACCGTATACTGCATTATCGGCGACGGAGAGTCGCAGGAAGGTCAGATCTGGGAAGCGAGTATGCTTGCAGGCTCTCATAAACTCGACAACCTCATCGTAATGCTCGATTACAACAAGATGCAACTGGACGGCAAGGTCTGCGATATCAACGACCTGTCTCCCGCTGCGGATAAATGGAAATCCTTCGGGTTTTACGTTCAGGACGTTGACGGTCACGATATCGCGGCGATATCCGAAGCAATCGACAACGCGAAGAAGTCGGGTAGAGCGAATATGATTATTCTCAATACGGTTAAGGGCAAAGGCGCGTCTTTTGCAGAAAGCGCGGCGAACTGCCACAGTATGACTATAACCGAAGAGATGTGGAGAAAGGAGACGGGGAGGTACGACGTATGACGACAGACGAGAGAGAAATAAGACAGACGTTGGCGCAGTCCTTGGTCGAACTTGCAAAGAAAGACGACCGTATTGTGGTTCTTGACGCCGACCTTATGAGTTGTCACGCGACAAAGTGTTTTAAAGAAGCCTTTCCGAACAGATTTTTCAACGTCGGCATAGCGGAGCAGAATATGATCGGCGTAGCCGCAGGCATGGCGGCAATGGGCAAGATTCCGTTTGCATACAGTTTTGCACCGTTTGCCACGCGCAGGTGCTACGACCAGATTTTTATATCCGTGGCGTATACGGGCTTGAACGTGAAAATCGTCGGGTCCGAACCGGGAGTAGCGGCGGAGGTCAACGGCGGAACACATATGCCTTTCGAGGATATGGCGATAATGCGCGCTGTGCCTAAAATGGTTTGTTTCGAGCCTACGGACGCTACAATGATGGAAAAGGCGCTCCCGCAGATTGCGGAATATCCGACGGCGGTCTATACCCGTATGTTCCGAAAGAAAGCGGCAAAGATATACGATGAAACGCTGGAATTCGAACTCGGCAAGGCCATAACCTTAAAGGACGGCAAAGATATATCTTTGATAGCAAGCGGAATTATGGTGGAACGCGCCCTTACAGCCGCCGAAATTTTGGAAAATCAGGGAATCAGCGCAAGAGTGGTCAATATGCACACCTGGAAACCTATCGACGTCGAAGCGATAAAGAAATGCGCAAAAGAGACGGGTGCAATCGTCACTTGCGAAAACCACAACGTATACGGCGGCTTAGGAAGCGCGGTTGCGGAAGTTGTCGTAAAAGAATGTCCCGTTCCTATGCAGATGGTCGGAATACAGGACGAATTCGGACAGGTCGGCAAAAACGAATATCTAAGCGAGGTGTATCATATTACGGCAGATGATATCGTTGAAGCAGCACATAAAGTATTAAAACCGCGCTATTGAGCGATTGACTTTGTCAGAGACGTTTTTGTTCGCCGTCACGTACGGTATGTACGTTGGGCGGCTTTCGAAAACGCCTCTTTCGCGTCACTCATCTCAATATCGCGGTTTTAGGGTTTATCTTGTCTGAACGCAAATATCACGGTTATATAAATTCCCATTACTATGCCATTGAGCGACTGACACTATCAATACCGTATTTCTCATAGATATGTACGAATATAGGAGTCCCCGCAAAACCTCCGTGTTTTGTGGGGATTATTACGTTTGACTGTTCGCAAAAGAGCACTCTTTACGTTCCTTATCTCTATCGCAATTTAATTTCGGAAATTATTTAAAAAATCATCTGTGACAGTTGAATAAATGTTAAATTACAAAAATTTTTTGGAGCAATTTTTGCTCCATATAGAGATTTTTTTTCGAGATTATGATAAAAATAGAATATACGACACAGAGGTCTAAACTCCGAGCAAGAGTATTCCCGACGAATACTCTGATAGAGAAAGTCCAGCGCGTGCAGTGCGCGACCACTTCGAGGTATTGATACTTTTTGGTAATAAAAAAGCAGAGTCAAAGACACGAAGTGTCCAAGAGAGCGGGCGAGTGTTGTTTTCTGTCCGCGAACAAGTGGAATAATTTACCCCATAAAACAGGGGCGTTTTATGGGGATCCCGAAAACGTCTCGTGCGGAGTGCCGTAAGGAGCGTTGCGACGGAATAGCGATTGTTGGCTGCGCCCAATCGCGTCCTGTCTCCCCCGCGAGCGACGGAGAAAGAGTGTAGAGAATAAGCGTAATGCCTTACGTGTCCATATACGAGTGGTGGGAGAAAAGCCCGAAGGGAAAGAGGGGGTTATCTATTTAAAGTCATAAACGCCTATTCTTGTAGAGGAAGAGGATTTAGTATGATTAGAGGTCTAAACCTAAAAGATAGTCTGCGGAAATGTGAAAGAGTTTTGCAATAGCAGTCAATGCATCAAGACTTGGTTCCTGCTTTAAGGTTTCCCATTGGCAGATTGTCGTTGTACTGACGTGCAAAAATTCTGCAAGTTGTTTCTGAGTCAAATTATTTTCAACCCTAACTTCTTTTAATTTTGTACCGAAAATCATATTCATAATTGAAGTATATAATAAATTCCGAAATTCGGATTGACAATTCCGAAAAACGGAAATACAATATCACTAATAATGACACTAGGAGATAAACTATGGACACTTTATATAAATGCGAAACCTGCAAATATTATAAGCCGCATTATTATTTTTCGGGGAATCGTCTGATCAAGGCGATAGGGCATTGCGCAAATCCCGATCTCATAAAAGTCAGAAGGTGCAGATCATTCAGATTGCAGAAGGATTGCGAGCACTGGGAAGACCGTGCCGAGGCAGTGAAAGAGAGAAACGAAAGCATAAAGGATTATATAAGGGAAATACACAGCCATTTGTGCGATATTCAGGCAGTTTTGGAGATCAAAGATAAATTGTGAACCGATGCGAAATAAAAAACGCTCCCGTCGGGAGCGTTTTTATGTTTGACATAACTAAGTTACAGCAATATGCAAAGCAGAGCGTATTCAACCGCGGGCGGATATGTTACCACCGCGGATATTATGATGAACCAAGATATCACAACCCAAAGCACAACGGCTACGACGATTGCGAGCGAGATTGCGCTCAGTATCGTGCCTGCCAGTGCGAGGCCCTTGCAATTTCCGTCGTAATCGCGGTCCGCGCGTTTGTATCCTATTGCCGAACAAATCAGACCTGCGAGCGGCACAAAGAACGAAAGAACAAAACCGACAATTGCAAGTACGTTTGTTTTGGGCGTTTGGACGGGTGCAGCGGTGTGAGTCGGCTCATTTACGGCGCAACCGCAATGTATACATACGACTGCGTTGTCGTTTATTTCGCCTCCGCAATTTTTGCAATACATAAGTCTACCTCGGAACTGCTTACATCATACTTCCGGCTGCACCGACCATAGACACTATTGCTACGATTTCAACAATTATAACGATAGCGACTATCAAAGTTTCGATTGCGCCGATGATGATACCTGCTGTGGCAAGACCTTTACCGTTTCCGTTGTATTCGGGTGCGCGCTTCAAGCCTATTATGGACAGGATAAGTCCGATAAGGGGCATTAAGAACGCCAGAATAAATCCGACCAGTGCCATTGTGTTCGACTGCGCAGGCTGTTGCTGCTGTTGTTGAGCAGGTTGACTGAAGTTTTGAGTCGGTGCTCCGCAATGGATGCAGACTGCCGCATTGTCGTCAATTTGGTTTCCGCAATTGTTGCAATACATTTTGAATCCTCCCTAAAAAAATTCGATTATAAATAATATGCCGCGATAGCGGGCAAGATTCCGCCGCGGCGTTTTGCTTGCATCACGTATCGATTCATATTTTATCGGTTTGCGCAACCTGACAGATATTTGCAATATTTCGTTCGTCGAATATGCTAATAGATGCACCGTTGCACAAAAAAGTATATACGTTTTAATACTTTTTGTCAAATATTTTAAAAAATAAGGATTTTGATGCGTTTTAAAGGCGCAAAATGCGCATTGAAACTTTATTTTTGTTGCGGTTTGTACATCTATTAGCATATTCGATGAACAAATTCTTATCCGCATCATGATAACCGCGCATACTGCTTTGGTGTTTTAAATTTTATAAATTTGCGTAAAAGTAGAGAATATCAACAGAAAAATAAGAGCGCGCCTTATCGGGCGCGCTCGGTTTTTTGTCAGTGTACGGAAAACAGCACGTCTCCGTAGTTGGGGAAAGGCCAGAAATCCTTTGCGACGTTGAGTTCCAGTTCGTCACAGGTTTTTCTCAGTTCCGTCATTGAGGGGATAACTTTGTCGCGATAGCAACGTCCGCTTTCAAGCCCCACGCCCAGACCGTGCGCTTCGTCAAGCGCGGATTTCAGAGTGGAAACACGCTTGCGCGCCGTGTTTATAAGTTCGGCGAGCAGAACGGATATCTCGATTTCGGCAGATGCGTCAACATTCACCGCAATCGAAGATTTCGCGGTTTTTACAAGTTCCTTTTTATAGGACAGCGCGGAGGGTAGAATTTCCATATTCGTCATATCCAGCATCGTCATTGCTTCGATGTTTATGAGACGGCAATAGGTTTCGGTATACACTTCTTCGCGGGAGCGCAGTTCGCGCTCGCTGAATACGCCCTGCCTTTCAAACAGCGCAACGTTCTTTTGCGAGGTAAGACAGGGGAGCGCGTCAATTGTGGAAGCAAGATTCAGCAGCCCGCGTTTTTGCGCTTCGGCTACCCATTCCTCGGAATAGTTGTTGCCGTTGAAAATAATTCTTCCGTGCTCTTTCATAACGCGCTTGATTATTGCGCTTATGCCCGCTTTGAGATCGTCGGCTTTTTCAAGTTCGTCGGCGAACAGCGAGAATTCTTCCGCCATTATCGTATTAAGCACCACGTTAACGCCCGCTATCGACTGCGCGGAACCGGGCATACGGAATTCGAATTTATTTCCAGTAAACGCAAACGGAGAAGTGCGGTTGCGGTCGGACGAGTCCATTGCGAACTGCGGCAACACGTGCACTCCCAGTTTGACTTCGCATTTGGCGCGGCGGGAGAACGTTCTGCCGTCGGCTATCGCCTGCAAAATTCCTGTGAGTTCGTCCCCCAGATACATACTGACAATCGCGGGCGGCGCTTCGTTTGCGCCGAGTCTGTGGTCGTTGCCCGCGGACGCGACCGCTATGCGCAAAAGGTCCTGATGTTTGTCTACGGCGGAGATGACTGCCGCGAGTATCAGCAGGAACTGCGCATTGTCCTCGGGACTCTTGCCTGGGTCGAAAAGGTTGTGCCCGAAATTTGTGCAAAGCGACCAATTGTTATGTTTACCGCTTCCATTTACACCGTCAAACGGCTTTTCGTGCAAAAGACAGGTCATTCCGTGCTTTGCGGCAACCTTTTTCATTATCTCCATTGTAAGTTGGTTCTGGTCGGACGCGACGTTTACGGTTGTGAAAATCGGCGCGAATTCGTGCTGAGCGGGCGCAACCTCGTTGTGTTTGGTTTTTGCGAGTATGCCTACTTTCCACAGTTCTTCGTCGAGTTCTTTCATATATCTGACCACTCTGGGTTTAATCGCGCCGAAGTAGTGGTCTTCAAGTTCCTGACCTTTGGGCGGACGCGCTCCGAACAGAGTCCTGCCCGTATAGAACAAGTCCTTGCGTTTCTTGAACGCTTCGGTATCGATGAGGAAATATTCCTGTTCGGGACCGACTGTCACATTGAGTCTTTCCGTCTTTCTGCCGAACAGGCGCAACAGGCGCACGCCCTGTTTGTTCACCGCTTCCATTGAGCGGAGCAGAGGCGTTTTTTTGTCCAACGCGTCTCCGTTATATGAGCAGAATGCGGTGGGTATGCAAAGGATTCCGTCTTTTATAAAGGCGTTGGAGGTCGGATCCCACGCGGTGTAGCCGCGCGCTTCGAACGTAGAGCGCAGTCCGCCGTTGGGGAAAGAACTCGCGTCGGGTTCGCCTTTGATAAGTTCCTTTCCGCTCAGTTCCATAATTACGCCGCCGTCAGCGGTTGGGGATATGAAACTGTCGTGCTTTTCGGCGGTTATTCCCGTCATAGGTTGGAACCAGTGCGTGAAATGCGTAACGCCTTTTTCCACAGCCCAGTCCTTCATAGCGTTCGCGATGACGTTTGCAACGTCGAGGGAAAGGGGCAAGTCCGACGCACAGCACCGTTTTAGTTCCGCGTACGTCTCTTCGGGCAGGTAGCGCGCCATAACGGCGTCGTCAAACACCATACTTCCGTAAAGTTCGGACATAATCATAAACTGCACTCCTTAGGTTTTGTTAGGCACATTATATGCTCATCTCAAAAAAAATCAAAATGTTTTCGACAATGTTTTGCGACATTTTTTTTCGCTTTCGATAAAGTTTGACAAAGGGTTATGGATAATGATATATTTATGTACGTAATTTATGTAATTTAGGCGTTCGGATTCAGACGGTTCTTATATCGTATGTTACGACGCTTTTATGACCGACGGAGGCATTATGGACAGTTACGTTTCACCGCTTTGCGAGAGATATGCGGGCAGGCAGATGAAATACATCTTTTCGCCCGATTTCAAGTTCAGCACCTGGCGCAAACTCTGGATTGCGCTCGCCGAGGCTGAAAAGGAACTCGGGATTCCCATTTCCGACGCGCAGATTTCACAACTCAAAGCGCACATCTACGATATCGATTACGATTTCGCAAAAGCGCGCGAAAAGGAAGTCCGCCACGACGTAATGGCGCACGTGCTCACTTACGGCGAGATTTGCCCCGAAGCCAAACCTATTATTCATCTGGGCGCAACCAGTTGCTACGTCGGAGACAATACCGACGTCATTCAGATGAAAGAGGGTTTGATACAAATCAAAAAATCGCTTGTGACGTGCATAGATTCCGTCTGTAAGTTTGCGGAACAGTATAAAAATCTTGCGACGCTGGGCTATACGCATTTTCAGGCGGCTCAGCCCACTACTTTGGGCAAGCGCGCCGCGCTCTGGCTTCAAGACCTTGTCATTGACCTCGAAACTCTTGATTTCGAACTGTCGCGTCTCAAACTGCTCGGGTGCAAGGGCACTACGGGTACGGCGGCGAGTTTTGTGGAACTCTTCGGCGGCGATACAGAGAAGGTCAAAGCCCTCGACAGCGCAATCGCAAATAAGATGGGCTTTTCGGGAAGTATTCCCGTCAGCGGTCAGACGTATTCGCGCAAGCAGGACTACAACGTGATAAGCGTGCTATGCGGAATTGCTCAGAGCGCCGCAAAGTTCTCGAACGACATCAGACTGCTTTCGCATCTCAAAGAAGTCGAAGAGCCGTTTGAATCGAAACAGATAGGCTCGTCGGCTATGGCGTATAAACGCAATCCTATGCGTAGCGAACGCATCGCGTCGTTGGCGAGATACGTTATGTGCGATACTCTCAATCCCGCGATTACCGCGGCGACGCAGTGGTTCGAGCGTACTTTGGACGACAGCGCGAACAGGCGTATTGCAATTCCCGAAGCGTTCCTCGCGGTGGACGCGATACTTGCGCTTTACAACAACATCATAAGCGGACTTACCGTCTATCCCAAAATCATCGCCCGCCACCTCAATGCGGAACTGCCTTTTATGGCGACCGAGAACATCCTTATGTACTGCGTTACGGAAAAGGGCGGGGACAGACAGGTTTTGCACGAGGCGATACGCACGCATTCCGTGGCGGCGGCTAAGGTCGTCAAACAGGAAGGCGGAGATAACGATTTGCTCGCGCGTATTCTCGCGGACGCGACGTTCGGTCTTTCCAAAGAGGAGTTGGACGGTCTGCTCGACGTCAACGCGTTTACGGGTATGGCGGAAAAGCAGGTCGAAGAGTATTTGAAATCAACCGTCAGACCTTTGCTCGATGCGAATGCCGACTTTATCGGCGAGGGCGGAGAAATCAACGTCTGACGCTGTACGCTATTAAAGAAATAAATTTTCAGAGGTATAATAATGCTTACATCAATAGTAGGTATCAACTGGGGAGACGAGGGTAAAGGCCGTATGGTCGATTTGCTTTCGCAGTCGCAAGACGTCGTTGTACGTTATCAGGGCGGGAATAACGCCGGTCATACGGTCATCAACGACAAGGGCAAGTTTGTGCTCAATCTTCTGCCTTCCGGCATTCTGCGTGAAAACGTAGTCAACGTTATGGGCAACGGAATGGTCATCGACATCGAGCATCTGTGCAAGGAAATCGAAAGATTGAGAGAGGGCGGGATAAAAATTACGCCTGACAATCTCAAAATCAGCGATAAGGCAATCGTCTGCTGTCCTTACAACGTGGCGCAGGACTGCCTCGAAGAGGACAGGCTCGGCGACAGAAAGTTTGGCTCCACCCGCCGCGGAATCTCGCCCGTGTATGCCGATAAGTATATGAAAAAGGCTATACGTATGGGAGATATTCTTCATCCGTCTTATCTCAAAGAACGTCTTGAAACCATTGTCGAATGGAAAAATCTTACGATTACGGGTATGTACGGCGGCAGCGAGTATACGGTAGACGGCTTGTTGGAATGGTTTGAGACTTACGGCGCGCCGCTCAAAGATTATATTTGCGACGCGGGCTATTATCTTAACAACGCGCTAAAAAACGGCAAGAACGTTATGCTCGAAGCGCAACTCGGCGCACTGCGCGATATTGATTTCGGCATTTATCCGTTTACGACGTCCTCTTCTACCATAACCGCATACGGACCGGTCGGCGCGGGAATTCCGAATCGCAAAGTCGACAATTCAATCGGAGTTATGAAAGCGTACTCCACCTGTGTCGGCGAAGGACCTTTCACCGCCGAGATGTTCGGCCGCGAAGCGGAAGATTTACGAAACGCGGGCGGCGAGTACGGCGCGGCGACGGGACGTCCCCGCAGGGTCGGCGGCTTTGACGTAGTGGCTTCCAAGTACGGCTGTATGGTTCAGGCAACCGACGAAATCGCACTTACGAAACTGGATATTCTCGACACGATAGAAAAAATCCCCGTATGCGTGGCATACGAAGTGAACGGTAAACGCGTGGACGAATTCCCCAGCGGCGAGGCTCTCAATATAGCAAAGCCCGTTATCGAATATAGGGACGGTTGGAATTGCTCTACCGCCGAATGCAGAAAGTATGAGGATTTGCCCGAAAACGCGCGCAAATATATCGAGTATATCGAGAAAGCGGTCGACTGCAATATCAAGTATATTTCCGTGGGCGCGGAACGCGACGCAATCATCGTAAAGTAACGCAAACGCAAGTTTAAACGTCTTAACTGTCGTGATAAAGGTGGATTATGGCAAAAAATAGTCATCAGACCGTAGTCGTTCTGGACTTCGGCGGTCAGTATAAAGAACTTATTGCAAGACGCGTAAGAGAGTTTAAAGTGCATTCTCAGATACTCGCCGGAGATACGCCGATAGAGACGCTCAAAGAGATAAATCCCGTCGGCATTATTCTGACGGGCGGTCCGCACAGCGTATATGAAGACGGTGCGCCGAGAACGAAACGAGAGTTGTTCGAACTCGGGATCCCGATTCTGGGAATATGTTACGGAATGCATCTTATGACATATATGCTCGGCGGCGAAGTAAAACCCTGCGACGTCAGCGAGTACGGCACAGTCAACGTAACGGTTGACGACGTGACGTCAGAAATTTTCGCCGACGTGGAACGCGATACGGTTACGCTTATGAGCCATACCGATCGCGTGGCAAAAATGCCTGAGGGATTCAAGGCGTTTGCGCACACTGCCGATTGTCCGATAGCGGCGATGGGCAATGCAGATAAAAAATTATATGCCGTTCAATTTCATCCCGAAGTTGAACGTACAAAGCGAGGTAATACAATTATGAGCAACTTCCTGTACAGAGTGTGTGGCGTGGAAGGCGACTACACGATTGACGATTTCATTGCATATGAAATCGAAGAAATCAAAAAACAAGTCGGAGACAAGCAAGTTGTGTTGGGATTGAGCGGCGGCGTAGACAGTTCCGTTTGCGCGGCGATTCTTGAAAAAGCAATCCCAAATCAACTTACCTGCATATTCGTCGATACCGGACTTATGAGAAAGAACGAAGGCGACGAGGTCGAGGCGGCGTTTGCCGACAAGCAACTGAATTTTGTCAGAGTAGACGCTGAAAAGCGTTTCCTGACCAAACTTGCGGGCGTAACGGAGCCTGAACGTAAGCGTAAAATCATAGGCGAGGAATTTGTGCGCGTATTTGAAGAGGAAAGTTCAAAGTTCGCAGGCAGTTTCCTTGCACAGGGCACGATATATCCCGACGTTGTCGAAAGCGGTCTTACGACAGGCGCGGTTATAAAATCTCATCATAACGTGGGCGGGCTTCCCAAAGACACTAAGTTTATCGGACTTGTCGAGCCTCTCCGCGCGCTTTTCAAAGACGAAGTCCGCGAGTTGGGCAGGAAGTTGGGACTTGACAAAAAACTCGTCGAGCGTCAGCCGTTCCCCGGTCCGGGGCTTGCCGTTCGCTGTATAGGTGAAATCACCAAAGAAAGACTCGATATACTTCGCGACGCGGATTATATCTATCGTGAAGAAATCGAAAAAGCGGAAGTCAAATGCGGACAGTATTTCGCCGTTCTCACCGATATGCGTACTGTTGGCGTTATGGGCGACGGACGTACTTATAATTATGTGCTCGCATTGCGCGCCGTAAGCACCACCGACTTTATGACCGCCGAGTACGTGCATATCCCCTATGAAGTTCTCGACAAAGTATCGTCGCGTATCGTAAACGAGGTAAAGGGCGTGAGCCGAATTGTTTATGATATAACGGGGAAACCGCCGGCGACTATCGAATGGGAATAAAACCGCGCTATTTGCGTTGATACTGCGTCAAAGGCACTTTTGCTCACAATCACGTACGTATATGTACGTTGGATTGTTCGCAAAAGTGTCTTTTCCTTGTCTGAACGCAAATAATCGCGGTTTTATAAATATTATATGTCGGCTTGCAAAAACCGTCACTCATCTCAATATCGCGGTTTTATAGTTTAATACATTTCCCTCTGTACTAATGCAAGTAATTTCAGTTCTAAGTTTTTGTAAGTTATAACGAGAGTTTTCTTGATAAACAAATCAATGTTATACAAAACAATGTTTAACTATATAAAAACCGCACTTAAAGTGCGGTTTTATAGGGATTAATTTGGAGTGGCGTAGCATATAGCTATGCCACTCCTTTTTCTGTTAGTTAGTTTGCTTCCTGCTCAAGTATTGGAATTGCGCCTACACAGTTGTAGATTATTTCGATTGCTTGTTGCGTTTTTCCGTCTACCTTTTTCTTTTCGTGAACTATAATTCTTGATATAAATTCACGGACTATTTCAGGTGTCAGCTCTGAGATTTCTGTATATTTACGTATCAGTTTCATAAATGTATTTACATTCTCAGAACGCTCATGCTCAATCCTTAATATCTCTTGAATTTCTTGGACACGGTTATTAAGCTTGTTCTGCTCATCCTCGTATTCCGCAATAAGTTTTCGAAAGCGTTCATCAGATAAAGCTCCATTAACCTTGTCTTCATATAGATTGCGGATTATGTTATCAAGAGATTGTATTCTGCGTTCACACACATCGTTTTCGTTAGATAATGCATTTATCTTTCTCTTTGTCTGTATAGGACTGCAACAAGGCAATAAACTCTTTCTCATGTCCATTTGCTACACCTAATACTCGTCGCAAATCATTAAGCACAATGCGAGATAGCTTTTCTACTGTTATTTGATGCGACGTGCATAAGTCTTTCTTTTTCTTGCGATAGGTTGAGCAATTAAAGAACGGCTTTTGCGTACCTTTTGCCGTACGACAAATATACATTTTTTGTCTACAGTCAGCACAAAATACTATTCCTGAAAATACGCTCACTTCTCCCAAACGACTCGGTCTACGTTTTGCTTCTCGAAGTTTCTGGACTGCATTAAAGGTATCCTCATCGATTATTGCTTCGTGCGTATTTTCGAATATAGCCCATTCTTCTTTTGGCAAATCTATTTTCTTTTTGCTTTTATAGGACTTTTTCCTTGTTCTGAAATTGACCGTTGCACCAATATATGCGGGATTTCTGAGTATCTTCTTAACGGTTTCCGTATTCCATATTTCAGGGAACTCCGTCTGATGAACCGCAATCGGCAGACATTTTCTCTTCTTATACAGAGTAGGTGTTTCAATTTGCTGTTCCGTAAGCATCCTTGCAATTTGCGTAGGTCCATAGCCTTGCATACACAATTTATAAATCGTACGAACTATTTCTGCGGCTTCGTCGTCTACTATCCAATGTTCCTTGTCTTGCGGATCCTTAACGTATCCATACGGTGCTAAGCTGCATAAATGCTTTCCGGATAAACCTTTTGCCCTAAATACTGCCTTTATTTTCTTGCTCGTGTCCTTTGCATACCATTCGTTAATAATGTTTCTGAACGGGGTAAAATCATTGTCTACTGCGCAAGCGCTATCCACTCCGTCGTTAATCGCTATAAACCTTACGTCCGCTTCTGGAAAAGTTATCTCGGTATACATTCCTACTTTCAGATAATCTCGACCTAAACGGGACATATCTTTGACAATTATAGTTCCCACTTTGCCGTCATACACATCACTTATGAGCCGTTGAAAATCAGGTCTGTTGAAGTTAGTTCCACTATAACCGTCGTCCACATAAAAATGAGGATTAGGCAGACCGTGCTCGCTTGCGTATTTGCTCAATATCGCTTTCTGGTTCTTTATGCTATCACTGTCTCCTTCTAAGCTGTCATCTACGCTCAGCCTGCAATAGAGTGCTGTTGTCTTATCACCTCCGCTTCTAACATTGCTATTTCTTTGCTTGTTCAGTTGCTCCATCATATTGCTTTTTCTCCTTTGAAATAACAACCGTCAAGCGAGTCTCTAAGTATTAACTTCTTTAATTTTTCCAAGACAGTATTTATCGCTGTCTCTTCTTCTCGGATAAGCACCGTATATTCCGTGCCTCCAATTGCTGTATTGTATCTAAATTTTGTTTGTTGTTTCTTTTCTGCGTTTAGCGTTTCTATGTTTAGCCTCGATTGTGAAGGTTGGGTGCCTTCATATATTTGTTCCCGCTACATACACATAAAAAGTTACATATTCTTCATAAAAGAATCGACCTGTTTGTCCGTAATCCTTGTAAGCGTTTAATTATGTTCTTCTGCCTCATCTAACAGAGCTTTATATCCAGCTTCAATTAGTTGAACTTTCGTAAATCCATATTCTTTTAGAAAGTCATTTATTTCGTCTGCTTTCGCTCTTGGCATACTCGTTCCCCAGACCATACTTTTCGCTTTTCTTGCTTCTTTATGCTTTTCCTCATACCTTTTGTCTTTAATTGCTCTATCTGTTGCCATTCATCTTTTCTCCAATAAAGTAAAATATTAAATCGTATAGATACGACACTATATATTTTACTCATATCAAAGAAAATTGTCAAGCTCGTTTACAACAAATCAGCGGTTAGTCCGCTTTGCTGTAATTATTCTTTTGTGGTGTATTGGCGTTTTCTTGTTCACGTTTTATTTCTTCCTCAATTTCTTGTAAACGGTTTCTTGGTAGTGACGCAGGTTGTTCGTCCACAGGTATAAAAGATTGCAATATAGATGTTGCACGGAAGAAAACTCTCGCAAATGCTTCTGGTTCTTGCGTCCTAAACAGCGAGATTGCTTTTACTGCTTTGTCATAGTTTTCGCGCGTTCGCTTTTCCTTTTTGTAAGACTCAAACAGATAGTCGTTGTCTTTAAGCAATACTGCATTTTCTTCAAAAAGACTTTTGTTTTCTACAGTGAGCGCAACGATCTGTGCTTTCATTCCGCTTTTGCTACGTGCAATTTCTCCGTTCTTGGCTTGCTCTAATGCTTGAGAGTAGTCCGCTTCCGAATTGCGCTCTGCAACAATTTTGTCCCGCTCTTCTTTGGCATTATGAATTTGTTTTACGGTATCATCAAAATGGACTTCCGCTTTTTCAACTGCTTCGTTGATTTGCTTTAATTCAGCTTGGGCATTTTCCGTTATATCTTTCGCTTCGATGCAAGCATTATGTACTATCTTACTTGCTTTGTATTCTGCCGTAGACAAATGCTTCGTTGACTGCCATCCTTGCCTCGTTTCAACCCCCAACGCTTGCCAACCGCTTCGTGAAAGTCTGTCTGCAACTTGGTTAGTGCCGTATGGTCGAATAGTTTTTTACAACATAATCTTCCATTTTTTATTGGCATAAGATTTAAGTGCATATGCGGTGTTGTTTCGTCCACGTGGACAATGGCAGATATTATGTTTTCTTCGCCATATTTATCCGCAAAATACTGTGTGCATTCACTGAAAAATCTTTCTTGCTCCCATGGCGTTATGTTTTTGAAAAACTCTCCGTCTGAAGTGATTACAAAAGACGCCATAAGTACGGCGTCCTTTCTCGGCTTGGTTGGCAAACTCAATTCTTTTATCCGCTTATTTATGAACTGAGTATATGTACATTTTCTATCCACTGTGTGATAGTTGTACCTTGTTATTTCACTGTCTATCTGCGGATTGCTTGCTTCATAGTTTTCATCTCTTTCATTTTCTTTTTCTATAGGGCAAATATCCTGCTTATGATACTTTTTCATATGGCATATTAAATAGCTTATAGTTCGTTTCTCCTTTAATATTTTTGTTTGTCGCTCTGTGGACGTAAAGCCTCGCAGAGACCACACTTCGCTTGCGAAGTATAGTGGGCTATACTTTGTATCCAATGTTTTCGCCAACGGCGGTATTTTTGTTTACGATTAAGGTGGTCGTATGTTCATTGTTTTTACCTCCAAGTTTTATTTATTTTCGCCCACGCAGAAGGTGGAAGATTATTAAAAAAGTACGCAAAAAAGTCGCTGATACTTTAAATGTAATCACCGACTTCAACCGTATTTAGCAATGAATTGCTCTATGGCGGTTAGCCATTCTATTTAATTAAAATTTGTATAACGATAAGAGCCTATCACGGCTTGCGAATTTTACGTGCAACAAAAAGACATACGCTGTTTTCGTAAGCTAAGGCACGGGCAGTTTACCGCCCAAAACTGCTTTATCTGGACACTACATCCACAGCAGAGCTGTTGCATCCTGAAAGGTACAGCAACACAACCTATATTGTTGTGGGAGCATTGTATCACTGAACTTGAATTGTTGCAACGATTTTACGTCCCATAAAAGGGACGTGAAGGTGATTTTATCAAAAATGTATTGTATACTCCTTGAAGCATATGAATAACCATGTTATAATGTTGCTATATTTTGTTAGAGGTTATAGTATGACATTTGCTGAAAAAATTAAAGTGGCAAGACTACAGATGTTTTTGAGCCAAGAAAAATTCGCAAAAGAACTTGGTGTGTCTTTCGCTACAATCAATCGCTGGGAGCGTGGACTATGTGCACCAAGTTACGATGGGCAAAAGGCTTTCCACAATTTTTGCGTAAAAAACAATTTGAATATCGGTAATTAATTTTTTATGATACTTAATTACGTATTATTCTATATAAATACTGCCTGCGAGGTTCGGTGAAGGCAAATGGCGAATAAAAACACAAATTTGCAAACAGCTAAAAACACAAAGGATGATGAGTTCTACACGACTTACGAAACTATCGAAAGTGAAGTCGCACATTATGCTTCGCATTTTACTGGTAAAACGGTCCTATGTAATTGTGATGATCCTTTTGAATCTAACTTTTGCAAATACTTTTTAAAAAACTTTAATGTATTAGGCCTACATAGATTGATTTGTACCTCTTACTGCACTTCTGCTGTTATTGGCACACAAGTAGAATTGCTTGATGACCATAATCGAATTTTAAGCAACGGTGCAGGATATGTTTTAGATGTTAGGAAGTTCAGTGATTTTGACGGAGAGATTTCAGATGAAGATATTGCAAATTTTTTGCAAACAGCAAATGTTATAAAAAAATTAGAGGGCGATGGCGATTTTAGGAGCGAGGAATGTATTGAATATTTGAAAACGTGTGATATAGTAGTAACGAATCCTCCCTTCTCGTTGTTTAAGGAAATAGTAACGGAAATAATGAAATATTATAAAAAGTTTTTGATCATTGGGAATCAAAACGCCATTACTTACAAGGAGATATTCCCTTTAATTCAGAACAATGAAGTATGGACTGGATATCGTTTTGGAGAGATGAAATTTAGAGTTCCTGAATACTCAAAACCAAAAAAGTATCGTTATTGGGTAGACGAAAGCGGACAGAAATGGCGAAGCCTTGGTAACGCAATGTGGCTTACTAATCTTGATAATGATAGGCGGCACGAGTACATAACAATGACTAAAACCTATAACTCAGCTGAATATCCTAAATATGATAACTATGATGCTATAAATGTAAAAACAATTCGTGACATTCCGCATGATTACTATGGTATAATGGGTGTGCCTATTACAATAATTAACAGATATAACAGCGAACAATTTGAAATTGTGGGCGAAGCGAATCACGGTTCCGATAACAAATTTGATTTGTTCAAACCAACAATAAATGGTAAAGAAATTTTTAAGAGAATATTAATAAGGAGAAAAGTCAAATGAGCGATAGAATTGAATCTTTCAAAATACTTGATTTATTTTCTGGTGCAGGTGGATTTTCATATGGAATGGAAAAGAACCAACATTTTCATACCGTAATTGCAGTTGACTTTAATCCTAATGCATTGACTACGTTTAAATACAATATGCCAGATACTCAAATCATTACTGGCGATATAACGGATGCTGAAATTAAGAAGCAAATTATTGAATCAAGTCGAAAACTACATGTAAATATGATTATAGGTGGGCCTCCTTGCCAGGGGTTTTCTTTAAAGGGTAAAAAACTTGGTTTAAATGATCCTCGCAACTTTTTGTTCAATGAATACTTGAGTATAGTTGAAATTGTTCAACCTGATGTGTTTACGATTGAAAACGTAAAATCGCTTCTTTCTACTTCTGCGGGTTGGTTCAAAAATCAAATTTTAGAGAAAGTGCATAAACTTGGATATAAAGTTAGCTACGGAATTCTTAACGCATCTTCTTTTGGCGTTCCGCAAGCACGAGAAAGAGCAATTTTTATTTGTTGTAAAGAAAAAGAAATAAATTTGCCTATTGGTGAAAATAATATTGTCACTGTAAGAGAGGCTATTGAAGATCTTGCCTATTTAAATTCAGGAGAAGGCGAATTTGAGCAAAACTATTTATATGAGCCTACAAGTGATTATCAGAGGGATCGACGCAAAAACAGCAAAAAACTTTATAATCACAAAGCCTCTAACCATTCTAATATTGCAATTAAAAAGTTATCTATGATTCCGCCCGAATGCGGCAAAGAACATTTGCCTCGAGAACTAATAGGTAAACAACAGTTTTCGGGAACTTGGGGCAGATTGAAATGGGATACGGTTTCTCCAACCATTGATACAAGATTTGATGCTTCTTCTAACGGAACTAACAATCACCCATTTTTGAACAGGTCTATAACGCCTCGCGAAGCTGCAAGATTACAATCGTTCGATGATGAATTTGTGTTCATTGGAGCAAAAGTTCAAATAAGACAACAAATTGGCAATGCTGTTCCCCCATTAATGGCAAAAGCTATTGCTGATAAAATATACGAAGAATTAGGAGTATGAATATGTACGAAGAATTAGTTGAGTTTTTAAGAACTGAGGAGTGCTTTATAGAAGCGGAAGGAAAAATATCATCAATAACTAACTTTATAAATAGCTATAACGGAGAATATGGTACAACTTTAAACTCTAGTGATGATGGCATTATATTGTTACAGGATGATGCTAATAAATGGGGCCTTGAACTAAGATTATATGTAAGGTCTTGTCCACCTATAAATGTTAAACGACTTGGTTTTACACATAACAATGCATATAGAAATGATTTTACATACAGATTAAACAACAATGATATAGTTAAGTTTCTGTTTAATCTTGGCTACAGAATAGGCTTTAATAGGAGATAAATATGAATACTGAAATGGCATACCTGCTTGGTATGATTCTTGGAAACGGTGAAATCCAAAGAGACAACAACGAGACGAGAGTTACAATTGATATTCCTCATAAAAACTTATATACCGATGTTATGAAAGATGTGCGAGTTTATGTGAAAGCAAGCACTGTAGATATCCGCTCTATCGTTGAACCATTAATTGGACACAGTCTTACGGTTACGCAAACTAAACGTTCTACGGTAATGACTTTTGTAAAACCAAATGATGAATATATAACGAGAGAAATTCTTCGTTTTATAGGTGGTGGTAGACATCATTCAACAATGAGAATGAATCCAGAATTGTTTTCTATTACTGCCGATGAAAAGAAAACCCTGTTGAGGGGCATTGCCGATGTTACTGGTTACATAAGAAAGAGTAATATAGCTTATGGACAAGATGGTGCCCATCGAGTTTATATAGAAATTCCTGGTAATTGGTATATGGTAATTGACATAGCTAATATGTTGAAAGCGGTTGATGTGCCTGTCCAAACTATAGATTTCGGGCATCCGAATTTTAGAGATGGAGAGCTTAAAAAATTTAATCAAGGAAAACCATATTTTTGGAAGAAAGAACATCAAGTGAAAATTTTCGCTAATGAATTTCTGCCTATAGGTTTTAATATTAAGCACAAACAAGAGGCACTTGAAAAATATAGTGATGAGTTGCTGGAGTTTATTGATCCTGCCAAGACTCATAAGTTCTATTGGGAGAAGCCTATAAAAAGAAAGGTTAGACCTGCTCACCCTCACGAAAGCGACATCTATTTACCAGAAGAAATTCGTGGCAAACATTTTGATTCATGGACGGATCTAGCGAGGTTGTTGGGATATGGCGAATAACGTAACAAAAGAGTTTGAGTTATATCAGCCTATGCGGGTGTGGTTTCAACAATATTTAGAGGACAAGTACAAGGGTTCAAAGGTAATTACCATCGATTCTCATTCAAGGACATTAGATGTGTTCTTAGAACAAAACGATATTGCCGATTATTATCCACAAGCAATTGGTCTTGACATACAAATCGATGTGCTTGGTATTGTGATAAATAAAGGAAAACCTAACATAGCATTTATAGAAGCAAAGAAAACCCAGCTTAATCTTCACGATTTAGGTCAATTGTGGGCTTATTGCAAGCTATGCGAGCCTATTGAAGCTTTCCTTCTTTCTTCTGCTGGATTAGGTAGTTTAAATAAAGTTTTAAACAACCTTAATCGGGAGGACTTATTGGATTTTGGTAGCGGTAAGACAATTAAAAAAATGCGGGTTGGGAAATGGGATTTAAGTACGAGCGCCGTGGATTTTAAAACCCTATTACCTAAAATATAATTTTTTACGAGAACAAATAAACTCTTCTACTATAAGGAATATAAATGAACAGCAAAATAAATGGTTGGAAAATAGTTCATTCAACCCAAAATGGACAAGAATACATAAAATCTGCTACACTAAAAGAAGGTCCTCGCAGTAAGACTACTGCAGTTTTTTTTCGCAATAAGCACAAGACTTCTGATGATTATATCATTTCATTAAAAATTTCACATAATGCAAAAGATTCTAATGGATGGCTTACTGAAAAGCCTGATAAAACGATTACATTACTTGATGAGCAAATTGACAAACTTATTGATTATATTAAAGAAAATTATATTCATTTAAGTCTTGGAGAAGATTCATATATTTCTCTTTCAGATGATAGCCTCTCGAAAATTCTTAGACAAGTAGCTACACTGAATTTGCAACCAGATAAATTAGTAGATAAACTCTATGAGTCGGGAGTTTTAACTGAAAATTTAAGTGTGGCAATAACTGCTGCGGAACGTAAAAACATCATTCATATATTTGAACAAAAGATATCTTCAAGTGAAAAGGAATCATTTTAAGTGGATACTTGGTTCAGAATACATTAAAATATTGACCGAAAGAAACATTGATGAACATCATATTGCCGATTATATTATGCAATCATTCGATGGATTTCTTGATTTGGTAGAAATTAAAGTCCCGTTTTTAAAGTTTTGGACAGGACCAGATTCACATGGAAACTATACGCCATCTTCAGAGTTGGTATCGGCAATTTCTCAATGTTTAAATTATTTGCACCGTATCGAAAAGCAATCAGATTCTTTGGACTTTCATCAAAGGGTATCTGGTATTGAAATTGTTAAACCAAAATGCATGCTGGTATATGGCCGTTCTAATCATTGGAATGATAAGCAGAAAGAGGCATTTAGAATATTAAATTCGGCTTACCAACAAGTTAATATCATCACTTACGATCAATTATTGGAACGAGCAAAACATCTTTTGGGAATAGGAGAACCAATTTATTCATTTAATGAGTTTGATGACGATTTGCCTTTCTAATAGTCTTTTATAAAATTGAAGTCTTTAAAAACCTGGTTTATATTAGAAATTTAAAAATTAGAAAATGTGATATATGAATAAAATACCGTGACTTAAGAATCACGGTATTTTAGACTCGCTTTGGTTGTCTGGATTTTCCCTATAAACATTCACCATAAAGTGCGGTTTTGTGTATTTAAGATATTTTCGTTCAGCCTTTATAATCATTCAGAAGCGCAAAAAATGCACCGATTGAATTTGCATATACTGCAATAAGAATGATTTGAACCAACAATAACACTGCGCCGATTATTATTCCTGCAATAGCGCAATATCTATCGCGCTCGGAATATCTGTTTGCACGCAACAGTCCGATAATCGAACTGATAAGCCCTGCAAGCGGAATAAAAAACGATATTATCAATCCTAATATAGCAAGAGTATTTGTTTCGGTCGACTGTTGTTTTTGTGGAGCCTGCGCGACATAATTTTGTACGGGTTGCTGCGCGGCATAATTGTAATACGCCGCCTGCTGGTCTGTTGTATAGTATGCCGTAGGTTGCTGTGCGGGAGACGGATTATAATACTGCGCTGTCGGTTGCTGAACTGTCGTATAAGTTGCGGCGGCAGGCTGTTGCGCCGTTGCGGCGTGGGCTGTATTCTGCGCAGTATGGTGTGATGTGTTTTTATTAGATGCGGTTTGCTGTTGCTGTGCGGCATTCGCAGTCACGGTCTGTTGTGCCGCCGTTCCGTTTGCCGAAGGTTGTTGCGGCTGTTGCGGAGGAGGCGTGATAACGGTGTAATACTGTACCGGCTGTTGCGGTGTAGCATAATTGTAGTAAGGCGGTTTCTGCTGCCCTGCGGCGGCATACTGTTGTTGCGGGTTTTGTGCGACATACTGAGGTTGTTGGGCATATTGATATGCCGCAGACTGTTGCTGCGCGGCAGTGTACTGCACGTTGTTGGATGTAATTGTTCCGCAATAACCGCAATAAGGTGCCTTGTCGTCTATTTGTTGTCCGCAATTTTTACATTGCATAGTAGTTTACTCCTTATACTTTTCCTATCACGCAGTCACGTGTGACAATAAATAATATGTCGAAATTATATCACTTATGGTGCAACAAACGCAATAATTATATTCGTGCCGCGGGTTCGATGGGTATATATTGTGTAGCGCGCAACTGCCATATACCTTTTATTGATTAAGAGCGTTAAGGATTTGTTCGGAAAAAGGTTTTAAGCGATAGTAATAAAAACTACGCGAACCGATGTAAGAGTTCACTATGATAAAAAGATTGATAGCGGAATATTCTTTTGCGCGGTAGGAGACAAAAATGCCACCTTGCAGATAGCGTTTTATAAAAACTGACCGTTGAGATGTGAGATTTGAAAGAAGTGCGCGAAGCGCAAATAAGCAAGCAAAAGAAAGCGCGAAACGAGGCAGGAGTTTACAGTGGTAGAAAAGATTGATAGTGAAACATTCTTTTGCGCGGTAGGAGACAAAAAATGCCAACGAGCAGGTGGCGCTTTTTAATAAAAAGCGCACCATTTACGGTGCGCATTTTTTGTCAGTCTGCCTTATAAGGAAGCAAAGCCATAACTCTTGCTCTCTTGATGGCGATTGCGAGCGGACGTTGATGCTTGGAGCAGATGCCGCTCATACGGCGGGGAAGAATTTTTCCCTTTTCCGTAATAAATCTTCTGAGTTTTGCAACGTCCTTATAATCGATATCGTGGGCGTGCTCGACGCAGAATATGCAAACTTTCTTTTTAGGCGCTCTTTTTGCAGGGCGCGGTGCTTTTACTTCGTCAGCCATATTGCTATTAACTCCTTAAATTAGAATGGAAGGTCGTCGTCGATGGGTTTGAGATCGTCGAAGTCCGCTCCATCGCGCTCATCTTCGTTTTTGGTGGTGAGGAACTGAACCTCGTCCGCCGCGATTTCGGTCACATAACGGCGGGAGCCGTCCTGTGCGTCATAGGTTCTTGTCTGAATACTGCCGCAAACCGCCGCACGGCTGCCTTTTTTGAGGTAGCGCGCGCAATTGTCCGCCTGCGCTCTCCAAACTACAACGGGAAGGAAGTCCGTCTCTCTTTTGCCGTCTTTGGCATAACTGCGGGAAACGGCGAGAGTGAATCTGCAAAACTTTATACCGCTTGTAGTAGAGGACAGTTCGGGGTCCTTGGTCAGATTGCCTATCAAAAATACCTTGTTCATATATTACTCCTTACTGTCCGCTTACTTTTTTATAATCATTTGGCGGATTATCGATTCATCATTGCGCATCAATCTGTCGATTTCAATCTGAGCCTCTTTGGAGCAAACGACGTTCATAAGAACGTAATAACCTTCCGTTTGCTTTTCGATTTCGTAGGCGAATTTTTTCATACCCCATTTATCGAGCGATTCAACAGAACCGCCGAGAGTGCCTACGAGAGCCTCGAATTTTTCAACGACCTTGGTTTTCTGGTCGTCGTCGACACCGGCGCGAATAATGTAGAGAATCTCATACTTATCCATACCTGATACCTCCTTTTGGTCTTTCGTCCCTTTCGGGAAAGGATTTTGCAAATGAAAACGTATCAAATGCTAAATAATAATATACTAACTTAACCGATTTGTAAAGCAAAAGAGCGAATTTAGCATAAAATCGAAAGGACGGAATTATATGCTTTGAAATTTATCCGATTAGAATATCGGTTTTGGAAAATGAAGAATATAAAGCGCATTTGGCGTCGGAGTCCCGCCGCGCATTGTGAACGGGTGTCGGATTTAATGTGTATTTAACACTTCGGGCTTACAATTTTGGCGCAGGAAAAGCCGATTGCTACAACTTTTACGCAAGAATTGCCAAAATAAGTTTCTGTATTTGACTTTTTTGTATTAGATTTTTATAATATACTGAACGTATAGTGTTATAATAATATAGTATCATAACATTCGATATACTTTCAGAGCATCCACAAGGAGGACAGATGAAAGCATCTACCAAACGCATTATAATAGTGATAGCCGTCATAATTATGGTTATCGTCGCCATTATACTGGCGTACGAACTCACATCGCCGACGGAAATCAATTACTCGGGCGAGGGCGACAGTCTGGAAGCCTGGCTTCAAGAATTCAAGATAGAAAAATTGCACGTAGACGGCTCGTATAGCGTCAGCATAAAAGTCAAAGGCGACAAAGGTTTCGGCTATTATGCCAACATTCCGTCGAGAGCGGTGTTGCAGGAGCAGTTGGAAAAGTGGACGGAGATGGCGTTGCAGGCAGGCAATACCGAACTGGCGTCATATATCCGCAGTCTGCCCGTATCCTACAACGACCCGTCGAGCGGTTCAATGCTGTCGAGCCTGCTTGTACCCATAATCCTGTATGCGATTATCGCTGTGATATTTGTGATCATACTCCGCAAATCGATGGGCGCGAACAGTCAGGCGATGAATTTCGGCAAGACAACCGCAAATCAGGTGCGGGACATAAAAGTGCGTTTCAGCGACGTTGCGGGAGCGGAGGAGGAAAAGCAAGAGTTGCAAGAGATTGTCGACTTCCTTAAATTCCCCAAAAAGTATACGGATATAGGCGCGCGTATTCCGAGAGGCGTATTGCTTGTAGGACCTCCCGGAACGGGTAAAACGCTGTTTGCGAAAGCGGTTGCGGGAGAGGCTAACGTTCCGTTCTTCTCCATAAGCGGTTCGGATTTCGTAGAGATGTTCGTAGGCGTAGGCGCGTCGCGAGTGCGCGATTTGTTCGAGCAGGCGAAAAAGAATATGCCCTGCATCATCTTCATTGACGAAATCGACGCGGTTGGCAGACAGAGAGGCGCGGGACTCGGCGGCGGAAACGACGAAAGAGAACAGACTCTCAACCAGTTGCTGGTGCAGATGGACGGCTTTGAAGCGAGCAGTTCGATTATAGTAATGGCGGCGACAAACCGCGCTGATATTCTGGACCCCGCGCTTATGCGTCCGGGCAGATTTGACAGACAGATTTACGTAAACGTACCCGACGTCAAAGGAAGAGAGGAGATATTCAAAGTACATTCGAGAAACAAACCTCTTTCCGCCGACATAAATTTCAAGAGCCTTGCAAGGCTGACGTCCGGCTTTACGGGCGCGGATATAGAGAATATACTCAACGAAGCGGCAATACTTGCAGCGCGTGAAAACCGCAAACTTATCGCAATGAAAGACATCAGCGAGGCGATAAACAAGGTTATGGCAGGTCCTGCCAAACGCAGCAGACTCGTCACGGAAGCGGATAAGCGCATCACCGCGTATCACGAAAGCGGACACGCAATCGTGGCAAAACTTATGAAGCACTGCGACAGCGTGCACGAAGTCAGCATCATTCCCCGCGGAATGGCGGCGGGCTATACGATTACGTTGCCGGAGACGGACGACAATCATCAGACGAAAGGCAAGTTGCTGGACGATATCGCAATGCTGCTTGCAGGACGCGCGGCAGAAGAAATAGTGATCAAGGACGTATCCACAGGCGCGTCTAACGATATTCAGCGCGCATCAAAAATCGCGCGTAAGATGGTTACGGAATGGGGTATGAGCGACACGCTGGGAAATATGTACCTCGGCGCGAGCGAAGAGGTGTTCCTCGGCCGCGACTATCAGACGCAACTCAATTACAGCGACGAAGTGGCGGCTAAGATAGACGAGGAAGTGAGACGTATACTCGACGAGCAGTATAAAGTCGCGCTCAACATACTCAAAGAAAACCGTGCGATCATGGACGCAATGGTCAAGGCTCTGTACGAAAAAGAGACGATTTACGAGGACGAAATAGACGCGCTGTTCGGAGAGGAAAGCGAGGATAAGGAAGGACTGTTCTCGTCAAAGATAATGAGAGCGGAAGTGCCTGCGGCAGAGCCCGAACAAACTCCCGAAGAGGGCAAGAAGAAACCGTTCCGCAAAAACAAAACCGCTGAAAAAGCGGAAGATAACGTGTTTGATAGCCTCGGAGAGGGCAATAACGACGACGGCTCGGACACGGATAAATAACAGGGCTCATATAATATAAACCGGAAAGCCTGTATGAAGATCAAAGAGCAGAAAAGAGCCGATTTGGACAAGATAATGGAAAGCGACCCCGCCGCTGTATCCCGAAACGCCGTGAAACGGACGTATACGGGATATAAAGCCTTGTGCGCGTACAGACGCGCGCACAGGTGCTGGGAGCGCGGATTGAAACGGCTGGCTCTACATATTTCGTATCGCGCGAAGACGCGCACGGGCGTGGATATTCATCCTGCGGCGGTCATCGGAACGCGCGTATTTATCGATCACGGCGTGGGGCTTGTCATCGGTGAAACAACCGAGATAGGCAACGACGTTGTGCTTTATCAGGGCGTAACCCTCGGCGGAACGGGAAAGGATACCGGCAAGCGGCATCCGACTCTCGAAGACGGCGTAATGGTGTCGGCAGGCGCGAAGGTTCTGGGACCTGTGCGAATAGGCGCGCACAGCAAGATAGGCGCGGGCAGCGTAGTGCTTAAAGACGTGCCACCGCATTCGACGGTTGTAGGCGTGCCGGGACGCATCGTAAAGCAGGAAGGCAGACGGGTGAACGATTCCGAGATGGATCAGGTGAAGTTGCCTGACCCGATAATGGAAGAGTTCGCAAGGCTGAACAGGCGCGTGTACGAACTTGAAAAGCAGGCGGGAATACACTGTTGCAGATACTCTCTGACGACGGACGGCGACAACTGTGCGCAGGAATAGCAGTTTTAAATTCAATGTTGATTGACAACAAATTTACGGATAGAAATATGAAAATCTATAATACGCTCAGCGGCAGAAAAGAAGAATTTACTCCTCTCGCAGAGGGGCGTGTAAATATGTATGCGTGCGGTATAACGGTGTCTGGCGACGCGCACATAGGACACGCGTATCAGGCATTGATATACGACGTGATACGCAAGTATCTGCAAAAGCGCGGATACGCCGTTACATACGCGCGCAATTATACGGACGTAGACGACAAGATCATCGCGCGCTCGCGCGAGACGGGAATACCCGCTCTCGAATATGCCGAAGCGATGATAGAGCGCATCGACGCGCTTATGCGCAGATTCGACGTGGACGACCCCGACGTGTGGCTCAAAGCCTCCTGCAATATTGACAATATAATCGATTTCGTCGGCAAACTGATTGAAAGCGGACACGCTTATCCGACTGCGCGCGGCGACGTGTACTTTGCAGTGGAGAGTTTTTCGGATTACGGAAAACTCAGCGGCAGAAAGTTGGAGGACGCTTACGAAAGCGTGCGCATCGAAAACGAGGAGAACAAACGCAATCCGCTCGATTTCGCGCTTTGGAAGTCTGCAAAAGAGGGCGAAGTATTTTGGGAATCGCCCTGGGGCAAAGGTCGCCCGGGCTGGCACATAGAGTGCTCGGCTATGAACAGAGCGGCTTTCGGCGACCAGATTGATATTCACGGCGGCGGCAGGGATTTGATATTCCCCCACCACGAGAACGAGATAGCGCAGAGCGAAGCGTTGACCGGCAAACAGTTTGCAAAATACTGGATTCACAACGGACTCATAAAGGTAAACGGACAGAAGATGAGCAAATCGCTCGGAAACAGTCTGTTGCTCGGAGATTTGCTGGACGCGTACTCCGCCGAAACGATCAAATACGCGCTGTTGCAGACAAACTACCGCGGCGACATCAATGTAACGGACAGCCTTTTCCCCGATGCGGATAAACACCTCTACAATTTTTACAGAACTTTGGAAGAAGCGGACAACAGCGGAATGACCTGCGAGAGCGGAAACGCGGAAATCGACGCGGAGTTCAATCGCGCAATGGATGACGATTTCAACACAGCCAAAGCGCTTGCAGACCTGTTTGCGATATTCAAATCAATCAAAGCCAAACTAAAAGAGGGCGACGCCACCGCAATTTCGGACGCGCGTCAGGTCAGGGAAACGTACGGTCTGCTCGGGCTTTTTAAAACCGAACCCGAGGCGTTTATATACGCTTATGAGAACAAAAACAAGCAGGACGTTCCCGCCGAAGTGCTCGAACTTGTAGAAAAACGCACGCTCGCAAAACAGAATAAAGACTGGGCGCAGGCGGACGCGATTCGTGCAGAAATAACTGCGCTGGGATATTCCGTCAAGGATACCAAAGACGGCGCGGTTATAGAAAAACTTTAACAAAAACGAACTTTATATATGCAAAAGCACCGTTTAAACGGTGCTTTTGCGGTTTATTAACCATTTGTCATAGTATCCAAGGTGATATTCTATTTCAAATTAAAATCCGAACAGGTCGTTAGGAGTGATGTCAAACAAGCGACACAAAAATTCTATTTTGCAATAGTCAAGTTCTAATTTCCCTGTTTCATACCTGCTGTATATATTTTGTTTTGTTTGCATTATATCGGCAACCTGTTGCTGAGTCAATCCGATGGACTCTCGCGCTTGTTTCAAGTTTTTACTTACAATATCTTTAATTTTACTGTCCATATTCCGCCTCAAATTGCGCGCGCTGTTTGTTTAATCTGTCAAACCCAGAAGATAATCGGCTGATACGTTAAAATATTTGCATAATGCTATAATATAACTGATTTTAGGCTCGTTGACTCCCGTTTCCCAATAGCCGATTGCAGAGTACGAAGCCCCGATAATGTCGCCTAATTGTTTTTGGCTTAAATTGTTTGATGTTCTTAAATCTTTCAATCTTGACTTAAATTCCATAAATATATGCTACAAGAAATCTTGAAAAAAGTATTGCAATATAAGAAATCTTGTAATATAATATCCACAAGAATACTTGTGAGGTTAAGTTTTTATGAACAAAATCAAGGAATGTTGGAATTGCAAATATTACAGGCCTTTTTACACAAAAGGCTTTTGCGAGTTTTCTAAACACAAAATCGGTTACTGCCGCGACAAAAATGAAATCATACTTGACAAACATAAATCCTGCGACTGTTGGCGCAACGATTCTGTAATAAGAAATATGCGGCAGGTGGTTGCAATCAAAAAGATTGACGAGATGCAGAACTGTCTTGTTGAAATCAGACAGATTCTGGCAGAGGAAAAGCAGGAGTTGCAAAAACCTGAAATTTCGGTTGTGGATTATCCCGATACAAACAGTCTTTATAAGGAATATCTTTCTGCCTGAGTCGGATCATGTTGCAAATTAGACGATAGCGCGAAGTTAAGCGGTGTTAGCGAATGGTGTGCTGAGCGTTTGATAAGATTTGTACGCATTGAAATAAGAATTGCGCGAAGCGAGCGGTAAGCGACAATAATAATTATTCGAAGTGTGAATATGTCGCGGTTTTTTTCGCATACTAACAGTACTACTAAAAGGAGGTGCGTATGGACGAAAAAAATATTGTGAGAAAAGTAGCGGAACTCAGTAATATGAACATTATGATACTTTTCATCCTCATTTCTTTCCTTGCGCTGTCTGTCGGTCTGGCATTCTTTTTCCTTGTGCCCGGCGGAGTCGGTTACGGCGTGGGCATAGCAATGTTCGTTGTGGCGGCGTTGCTGTTCGTGGTCGGTGAAGTAAACTATTTTATGAAGAAAAACCGTATCGAGTATCAGCAATAACAATTAAGTAGTTTGGATATGAAAAAAGCGTCTCTCGACGCTTTTTTCATTTATGTCAGTACGCAAATTGACTTTTAGTTTAACGGGCGTTCCATTTTCCGTCCGCAAACGCATACGTACTGTCCGCATCGGCGGAAAACTCCGTTCCGTCGCCGTTGCGCAAAATTGCGGTTTTGGTTATAACCGCAGTTTCGTGCCAGATTTGATTTAGAGTGCCCAGTATGCCTTCGCCTTTTACGGCGATACCTTCTTTTGTTGTTATTGTGAGCGCGCAGCCGTTTTCGATCGTGACTGTCGCGCCATCGTCGCCCTGAATAATTCCGCTTATCGCCGCTTCGGAGGAAACGTTCAACGTGCCTTTGATAAGCAGCGTAGCGTCGCCCTTATCGTGCGGATAGCGCGCTTCTTCTCCCGGTCGGGATTCGGTTATCGGTTTGCCGTCCGTTCTCAAAGAGAGTTGGTCTTTCCAGTCGCCTGTGTAGACTGTCAGTCCCGCGCCTTTAAGCAAATTCAGTGTGCCGCCTTTTTCGACTGTCAGCGACGCTCCGGGCAGAAGTTTAAAAGTGTTCTTTGTCGTGAGCGTGCCGTACACGTGCAAATCGATTATGTAACTTAGCGGGCAGTATACGTCCGCCATATCCACGGTTGCGGATATCATAACTTTGATTGTGATTTTGATTGAGCCGACCGTAATATCGCCGTACGTCGCCATCGTGAAATCGGGCGCGATATCGCCGTAGGACAGGTTATGCTTTGCAACAATATATGCGTCCTGACCGAGATTGAGCAGAGCGTCCTCGTTTGCGACCACGTTTACGTCGGTGATATTATGCTGTCCGCCTGCAAACAAATCGCAGTGCGCAACTACTTTTGCGCCGCTATAAACGGTCTGCTGTACGGTGATGTTGGGCAGGTCGAAAATATTGAAAGGCGCGATTTTGCCTTTCTGATAACTGCCCACTGTGGACGTTCCGCCGCGGAAGTCGATGACGGTGAAATTCTGCTTGAGCGTTCCGCCGTCGTTCACGGTCAATTCGCCCTGTCCCGTGATAAAGCCTCCGATGCAGTCCACAACTCCGAATTCGTATATCGTTATTTGCGAGCCGACCGCAGTGTCCAGCACCGAATGCGCGCCGGAAGTGTGTCCGTTGTATCTGCCGTTCGCCTGACCTATTTCGCCTCCTATGATCAGAGTTCCGCATATTTGCATATTCACGCCGCTGCCGAGAGTGAGAATATAGGTCACTTCGTCCGTCAGCGGATTGAGATAATAGGATTTAGTGTCGAAATCGGCATAACCGTATTCGTACGCTTTGCCGTCTTCGCGGCAGGGAAGCGTCAGAGTGGAGCCTGCTTTCAAAACCGCGTCTTTGGAAATAAAAGCGTTGCCTATCAGCAGTATGTCGCCGCCCTTTTCAAGCGCGTCTTCGACTGCGTAGAGCGAATATCCGATTTTTGCCGCAAGTATTTTTACGGTGACTACGGCGGTCGCGCTGTTGAAATTGTCCGTCTCGGGTGATGTGATCGTTACCTTGTACACGCCGCCGTCTTTGCCTCTCGGCGAATCGTACAGCAGGTCGGAATTTTCGTCGAAGTTGGTGGATATCGCGCCTATTTCCGCTTTGAAGTCGTACTCGTTTCCCGTATAGTTGAGTTCATACACGTCTTTTTCGACAAGTATGGTCGGCGTTGCTTTTATTACAGTCAGTTTTGAAGATACCGTCTTGATATCGTAGTTAGCAAGATTTAAACCGTATACGTCGGCATATACATCGTATCCCTCTTGCGATACCGGCGATATCTGATTGTAATCGGTAGAGAAAGTCAGGCTGTCGAGAAGTTCTTTGCCGTCTGCGAATGCGAATCCGTCGGCAGTGTAAGCGAAGTCCGTCGGAATAGGCGAACCGAATACAATCGGTGCGTGTGCGCCTACGGTTATAGTAAGCGTCGCTTTGCCGATGTTCAGCGTGCCTACCGTCAATATATCGTATTTGTCCGATCTAAGTCCGCGCACAGTCAGTGCAAACTGTCCCGCCGACGGGCTGTCCGCATATCCGCATACAACCTCGGGCGTTCCGCTTACGACGTCTTCAAAACGGTCGCCGTCTATGAGTCCTTCCACGGATTCAATCGTAAATTCAGGCATAGCCTCGCCATAGATTATAGCAAAATTGCCTGCGAGGTGAAGCGTAAGCGTAGGCTTTGCGGCGGGTATCTGACTCGAATCCGAAACGACTTTCAGCGCGCCTTTGTTTACCGTCACATTATAGTTTTCATTGCCGAATATCGGGTGTGTTCTGTCGCAGTCTATTTCATATTCGCCCGTTGCGCCGTCTTGTTCATAATCGCATTTCAGTGTGAGCGGCGAGTCCATCGTTGCACCCGTTATGCTGTATGTGAATTCGGGTAGAGGATTGCCTGCAATCACCGTTTTGTCATCTATATCGACGGTCACGGGCGCTTTGTTTATTACTAATTCGAAATAGGTATGCACGGGGAAATAGTTTTTGGCGGTTATGCGTATATAAACGCGGTGAGCGCCTGCGTCCGTAAATGACGGAGCGTCGATATCGAAATTTCCGCCGTCGAGTGAATATTTGATTTCACACTCCTGTTTTGCGATTATCTCCGCGCGGTGGGGCTGTCCGTCATAGGTCACGGCGGCAGGTGTTTTATAATCTATATTCGCGCCTTGTATTTCGCATTTTATGGACAGCGATATCGCATAGTTCGACGTGAGATTTTGGTTCTGAGAATCTTTCACCGTCACTTGCGTCAGAATGACTCCCGCAGGGTAAATATATTCGCCGACATTGACGCCCGTTGTCTGCGCCGCAAGCGAAAGAGTATGTCCTTCTAAAAGTCCGTCGGTTTTGGTTGCGGTAAACGAAAGGACGTTGCCGTCAAATTCCTTTAAAAACTTATATTCGAATGCGATTTGCTTTTTCGCTACGGTTATGTCAACCGAAACCTCGCCGCCGTCCGCGGCTTTTATTTCATAATCCGAACTTTCGAAGCCGAGCAGGGCATAATACTTTCCTACGCCTGCGTTTTCAGTGAAATTCGTTTCGGATACTGTGATTCTGCCGAGCGCCTGCGCGGTATCGCCGTATTTAAAGCCCGTATACGTGAGTGCGAAATTCCCGGGAAGTTTATCGCCGTACGTCAGTTGCACGTCCGCCGCCGATGCCGTAAGTATCGCCTTTTCTACGCTTATAGCAATGTCTGCGCGGTTTGTCGCCATTTCGGTTTTGCCGTTTATCGAAGAGGTCGCGCTAACCTGTAAAGTCAGCGTATGCGCTCCTGCGGCAAGCCTGTCGGAGTACGTCAGAGATTGCCCGTCGCAGATTTTCAGGTCGCCGTTGTGCCACGAATACGAATAAGTGATAAAGTCATATTTAGTTGCGTTTCCGGCGGTAAGTCGGAGCGTGTCTCCGTACGTGATTTTGTTTTCTCCGCTCACTGCGGGAACGGTCGGCAGTATCAGCGTCCAGTGCGCGCTATATACGAGGTTTTCCTCGAAAACGTCGGTCTCTGTGTATTTGCGTCCGTCCGCTCTGTACCAGCCCTCGAACGTAAAACCGTCTCTGACGGGATTCGGCGGCAGTGGAACGCGTTTGCCTGTCTGTCCGAGATACTCTGCAATCTGCGCCGCTCCGTCGCCCTCGCGGTCAAGAAATTTTACGTTGCTGTCAGCGGGCACGCAGTTTGCAAATATGTTCAGATTTTTTGTTACGTTGGAAAAATCACCGCCTTCCCAGTCTCCGAGCGCGTATCCTTCGGGAATCAGGTCTGCATATTCGGCATACGTCGGCGGCTCGGCGGATTGCCCGTGTCGGACGGTGCGCGTCGCTATCAGCGTGTCCTCCACGTAGAATTTTACTGTGTAGGTCGCTATTTCCCAAATCGCGTACAGCGTAATGCCGTCGGTCAACTTTTCGTACCCGACGTTTTCGTCGCGGTCGGTTGACCATCCTGCGAAAAAGTAGCCGTCGCGGACGGGAGTGAACAGAGATTCGCCTTCCGAAATCCTGCGCGTCTCCGTGTTGCCCGAACCGTCGTTATAATCGAAAATTACGGAAATTTTCCCGTCCGATTTGTCGCAAGCGGACAGTATGCACAATCCTGTAACGAGTATGAGTACCGTAACCGACAGGGCGCAAAGGAATCTTGTAAATACGCGTTTAGTCATAATCCACCGTCTTTATAAAATTCATAGATTTGTAAGTTTTATATGTTTACATTGCAATTTCAGCGATATAAACACCTTTTTCTGTCAATATATCCGTTTTGCCGCGCTTTGAGCGTCGAAATCGTAACCGCTGGTTGCGTCGAACATTACAAAGCGGAAATCCCATTCTCCCGCCGCGGCGGGGAGCATCCAGCCCTGACTTGAAATTATCTCGTCGGGGGATTTTGTCAGAATCGAGAGATTGACGTTATAGTGGTTCATTTTCTCAAAAGTATAATTTGTCGTATCGAGGACGGAATAGTTTCTTCCGCCGCCGTAGAACGCGATTCCGCCGTGTACGAATTTCTCTCCCTGCCTGTCCGCGATAAGATTTTTATACTCGTCGCCGCCGTACTGCCGTACGGTTTTGAGCATTTCGGCAATATTCAGGGACAGGAATGCAAGCGAATCCTGCGTCGAATTGCACTCGATAAGCGTTGAACTGTCCACCGAGTTTATGTTTTTCCAGTCGGCGAGAATCACGTCGCCGACCAGCCGCAATACTGCGGGATAACTTGTACCCGCAAGGTCGTGCCAGCCTTCGAGTTGGAATATAGCGGTTTTGGAGCCCGCGAGCATCGGTCCCGAAAAATGGCTTTCGACGCCTACGGTAAACAGACCGCTTGTGCGCAGGGTGCTGTCTTTAAGCGTAACGTCGGTGAGCATAAGTTTGCTCATAAAAAACTCGTCGTTAAGGTAACCGTCGCACGCCGTCGAGTTATGCGCGGTATATTCGTTTCCGCTTCCGTCCAAAAGCGCGGGGGACGGATCGTCCTCATTGCCGCGCAACACGCGGTTGGTGCCGATTTTGAGAATAAATTCCCGAGCGTTCTGTAATATGCAACCCTCGACTGTTGCGGTTATCCTTTCGCTTTGGGCGTTTACTGCCGAGCCGCCGTCGATGCCGTCGCGTCCGAATGCGCGCATGACCGTGCGTCCGTTCATAACGCGGCAGTTTTTCAGCGTTGCGTCCGACATTATTTCTACCGTCGTTCCGATGTTGTTAAGCAGGGAAAGATTGAGTTTTCCGTCTTCGTATATTGTTTCGTCGTCGCAGCCTTTAAGCACGGCGTTGTCCACCGTGATTCCGTCCTTGCGAATAAGAAACACTATATTGTCCTGTGCCTTGACCGCGGCGAGTTTAATGCCGTTGCTACCCGTCGCGACAAAGTCGAGAGGTCCTTTGAAAACCGCAAACTCATAGGGCTTGTCGGTGCTGTCAAGCATATCCGTGATATATTGCGCGTTGAGTGTGTGTCCGTTGCCGAATACGTTTGAAGTTATTTCAAGGCAATAGCGTACGGACGGATGAGCCTGCCCTGTGTTTTTATAATACTGATAGTCCGCGGTCGTTTTGATTTCTGCGGTATACTGCAAAAGTTTTTCGCGCATTGTCGCGCTGTCGTATTTGGGCTCGCGACCGTTTGCCGAATTTTTCACGAACAGGTTTTCGCCGAGGTAAATATCTTCCGCAAGTACAACCTGTCTGTTATCGGCAAAAGCCTTGCGTATTTCCGAATCGCTTCGGGTTTCAACGCCGTCGACCGCCGTAAAGTTGAACTCGGCGGGATTGACTCCGAATACGTCTCCGTATTTCCAGATTGCTTTGACTGTGACCTTGCCGGTTGCACGCGCTTTGAAATATACGCTGTTGCCGTCTGCTTCGACTGTCGCGATTGCGCTGTCCGATGTTGTAAAAACGATGTCGGATAGCGCGGCGGCATTGCCTGCGCGGTCGAACGCGCGGAACTTGCTGAGATATGCGTTTGCGGCAAAGTTTCCGTCCGAATCGAATTTATCCGTGGCGACCGCAAGCGTGCCTCCGAGTCCGTACGATTCCGAGTGTTCTCCGAACACCAGAGAGGAGTAACCCTGCACCGCAATTATTCTCCGCGTTTCGGTTCCGGTTGCGAGGATTTCGCCGTTTTCTGCGTACTGCGACCAGATGACGCGAAGCGTCGTTTCGCCGACTCCCGTCGCGCGGACGGTGCATTTTCCGTTTTCGTTTCCGTTGACCGAAATCGCGCTTTCTCCCTCGGCTTCGAACCTGTATCCGATATCCGAGCCGTACGGGAAACACGAAGCGGTTATAGTTGCGGTTGAACCTGCCAGTATCACGATATCGCCCTCTCCGTCGGGATTTGAGGGGGAGTATACCGAGATTTTGTGACTGTCGAAGTCCACGTAAAATCTGTATTGTTTCCCGCCTGCGCGCAGAGTGTAGCGCATAGCGGTAGGAGCGGTAAACGGTTCGTCAAGCGTCAACGTGACTGTAAACGCGTTTTGCGCGCTCTGTACTTTCCGAACTTCGCCGGTTGCTCCTATTCCTCCCACGGTTATGTCGCTTTCAGAAAGCGGAGTGTCAAACTGAACTCCGAAAGTGACAGTATTGGTATTCAGCGGAGAGGAAAGCCGCAGGTCGTCGTTGCCTGCGTCCATACCGTTTATCGTAACGGCGGCGGCAGGCAGAACGGTGAGAGCAATCGTTTTGACAATATCGCCTCCTGCTCCCGATACAGTCATAGAAATTACCGTTTCACCACTGAATCGGGCGTTAAAGCCGCCATTTAAGCCGTTTAAAACTATTATTTCGTCATTTTCCGCGCTAATCGAGATGTCTGCGGACTGTACTGCGGAGGGGAAATACTTTCCGCTCAGAATATAATTGCCTGTGGTCACGGTTGCGGAGTAATCCGTATTTTCTCCCTCTTCCAGCGTATAAATATTGCCGCCGATGTCGCTTAATATCGGATTGAAATCCAGCGCGCCGGTTGCGGTTACGCTGAATACGACGCTGTCTGAATAGCCTCCGTCCTTCGTCGTATACGTGAGTTTTGCAATTCCTATGCCGTGCAGTCTGAACGCGCCGTTTTCGTCGCGGGACACTATGTCGGTGGGATTTCCGTCGGTATCCGTTATCGAAAGCGTGTACTCTTTGTTGTTCGCCACGCTCGGAAGAACCTGTATTCCGAGATCCGTTTCATAGAGCGGATGAGCATAATTCGCGATATCGAAAAAGTGTATGCCGCCGTCCCCTTTGTTGGTTATTTCAATTCCGTTTACGGGAATGTCGGCGGAAATGCGCACGATTCCCGTTATTGCGAAAAGCGCGACGACGAGTACGATGGGAAGCACGATAATAAGGGCGGTTACGAGTTTTTTCATTGTCAGCCCTCCGAGTCGAGATTTGCGTACACCTTTTTGAGGTTTACGAAAAAGAATGCCGCGGCGCCTGCGAGAAGTGCGAGCGGTATGCACAGAGAATATACATAACTCAGGCTTTTATTCGTGTCGGTAGGCGCGCCGCCCAAAAGCGAGCGAACGGTGTTGAACAGCAGAAGTATGCCCAGCGAAAAACTTACCGCAAGTCCCGTGAGAATGATGACCGAAACCGTGGAGTTGGCTTCTTTGATCTCTCCGTCGTCGGAACGAGAGAAATGCGGACGGTTTAAATCAAGTCTTGTCGCAAACGCTATCTGAGCGACCGCGAGAATAGACGCGGACAAAAACGTGACCGTAGCGTCGGCGGCGGATTCGAGTCCTGTTGCCGAGAGCGTTATGCAGGCAACGAGAATGCTTAGTTCTGAAACCGCGCCGCTGAAAATCATTTTCGCCGACAGAATTTGAGCGGGCGAATACGGCAGAGTTTTCTGCACCATTGCCATATAGCCGTCTCGGCTTATTCCCGTCGAACAGAATGTGTTTGTAAGAGTGCTGTAAAGAACGACTATAAACGTGCAGAGTTCGAAATCGAATCTCACGTTGCCGAGCAGTCCCGAGAACAGTGACGTGCCGAGTTTTGCGGAGTAATACGTCATAAGCGGCATTATTATCGCGGTTGCGAAATACATATAGGCGTATGACGGAGTGCGA
This sequence comes from uncultured Christensenella sp., assembly GCA_910578325.1. Taxonomy (GTDB): domain Bacteria; phylum Bacillota; class Clostridia; order Christensenellales; family CAG-917; genus CAG-475. The sequence continues at coordinate 83,709 of CAJTQT010000005.1, read as the reverse complement.
ATAACGGTAAGAAACTCTTTTGCTATGAGACTTCTCATTCTGCCGCGGCAGTAAAATCTGAGTTTTTCGTGCTTTACGTGCGGAATATGCGCCGCAAATCCCGCCTGCGTCACTCTGACGAACACCGCGTGTACCACCGCGATGCCGATTCCGCTTGCGCCGAGCAGTATCGCTATGAGTATTCCGATATTTTTGCCTACGTCGCGCCCGAGCATAATTCCCGCAAACAGATTTGCCGGATAACAGTTGCGTGAGAAAGAACTTATGCGTCTCATCACGTTTTCGTTGAAGAGAGACGCGACTTTTCCCGAAACCAACAGATTTTCCGCGATGCCGAACATATATGCGTAGAGCAAACAGAATCCTATAAGCAGAGCCGTCATCACTGCGAATGACAGCAGGTAATGCGAGCAGACCGCCCGTTTTACATAATAATAGGGAAGGACGATAACCGAAGCGATTGCTAGCGGTATGACGGGAAGAATCAACCCTACTATCAGAGTCATTATCACGTTGTAGGCGGAAACGCTGTGAGTAGTTATGAAAAACGTGAGGTTGAGAGCGAGAGTCGTGACAAACGATACCGCCGCCTGACGTACGTATACCCAGGTCAGTTTGGACGCGAAGATTTCAAAGTTGGAAAAGGGCATCGATATGAGTATCGATAAATCGCTGTTTTCAAATAGCGAGTAGCAAAGTCTGTTAGTGCCGGTGATTGTAAAAGCGATTATCAGTGCAAAATAGGCTATCGACATAATTTCGAACTGGCGTGCCGCTATATCGGGAACTCTGTTGATCTTGATTTGAACGTAAGTCGAAGTGAAACGCGAGAAAATCAGAACGAAAGCCGCAATTATACCGCCTATAAGCAACGTCATAAGCGCGATATTCCCCGCGCTCTTCGCCCTTGCGGATTTCGAACTTAACGGAATGCCGTCGAAAAGTTGTTTTTTCAGCAACAGACAGTAGCGTTTCATTGTTTTGCATCTCCGTCGTTGCGCGCAGTCTTTTCGAGAAAGTATTCTTCGAGGTCGTCCCCTTTGAGCGAGAAATCTTCAAATCGGAAGTCGTCGGTTTTAACGCCTTTGTTGATGATTACCGCGCGTTCGCATATACGTCTGACCGAGTTGACGTTGTGCGAGGAAAACAGTATACAGTTGCCGTCCGCGGCGTATGTTTTCATATAATCGCTGACTTTTGCGGAGGTCAATGGGTCGAGTCCTATCATAGGCTCGTCGAGTATCCATAGTTTCGGGCGGTGTATCAGACTGCCCATCATACAGATTTTCTGGCGCATACCGTGCGAATACGTGTTGATTGTTTCGTTGAGACGCGAGCCGAGAGAAAAGACGTCTTCGAGTTCTTCGAGACGGGAAATTCTTTCGGACTTGCTTACGCCGTAAGCGTCGGCCATAAAATTTACGTACTGTATTCCCGTCATTTTTACGAACACGTCGTGTTTGTCGGATACGAATCCGAAAGAGAATTTTGCTTTTACGGGAGATGCCTCTAAGTCGTATCCGTTTATAACGATGCGCCCGGACGTATAGGGAAGCATCCCCGTAAGGCATTTGAGCGTCGTGGATTTGCCCGCGCCGTTGTGTCCGAGAAGCCCCACGATTTCACCGGGGTAGCAAACAAGCGAGAAATCTTTCACGGCGGGTTCCGCTGCGGAAGGATACTGTTTGACAAGATTTGTTATTTCTATAATCGGCGTTGCGGCTTCGCAATGGTTGTCGGACATTCGTTTCTCCTGTCGTTTATGGCGGTTTTTATATATAATATACTATTATACAATTCTCATACTGATTTTATTGTATATTATATTTAGAAATTGTAAACGCCGTAATACAAATAAATGCTTTATGTTTTCTAAAAAAATCTTAAATGACCGTACATTCTCTGTTTTTGTTGCGCGTTTAATCGGATTTTCTCGCAATGCGACGATTCTTGTAGCCTTTTTATCATCGATGCGTTAAAATGATTTACGAGGTGTATATGGATTATAAACGTGTGTTATCGGTTCAGGACATATCCTGCTTCGGACAGTGTTCGCTGACGGTCGCGCTTCCGATTATTTCGGCTTGCGGCGTCGAGACCTGCGTTCTGCCGTCCGCTTTGCTTTCTACGCATACGATGGGGTTCGATGGCTTTACCTGTCTGGATCTTACCGAGGAAATGAAAAAGATAATCGGACATTGGGAGAATTGCGGGATAAAATTCGACGCAGTGTATACCGGTTATATTGTCTCCGCGGGACAGGCGGAGGTTATCTCTCGCGTATTCGGCTCCTGCCTTAAAAACGGAGGACTGAAAATAGTCGATCCCGTTATGGGCGATTTCGGAAAACTCTATCCGGCGTTCGATTCAGATTTCGTTCAGACAATGAAAACTCTGTGCGCGCAGGCGGATATAATTATTCCCAACATTACCGAAGCGTCATTGCTTACAGACATCGAATACAGAGAAAAGTACGGCGAGGAATATATAGAAAATCTGCTGAGCGCGCTTGTTGCGCTCGGACCGAAAAAGGTCGTATTGACCGGCGTAGGCTATACTGAGGGAACGACAGGCGTAGCAGTGTACGGAGGAGGAGAAGCGTTTTATTATCCGCATCCGCGGGTGGCGCGCAGTTGTCACGGCACGGGCGACGTATTCGCTTCCGCGTTTACGGGTTCGCTTATGCGCGGAAAATCCGCCGAGCAGGCGGCGGTTATTGCCGCGGATTTCACGGTGCGGTGTATACTTGGCACCGTCGAAGACCGCGGACACTGGTACGGTGTGAAATTTGAAAGTTGTCTGGCGGATCTGGATGATCGGTTGAAATAATGCCGTGCGCATATATCGCAAATCGGCTAATATACGAAAGACGCGGAAAAATTGTTTGACATTAGGCAAAAGCGCGTATAATATATTGATATAAACCGTTGACGGGAAGAAAACGGACATAGGACTTTGAGAGAGTCGGCGACGGTGGAATGTCGGCAGTACCGTGTCTGATAATATGGGCCCCGGAGGGCTGCGGCGAAAGGCAACGAGTAATCGCGGACGTGATGACTTACGTGAGTAGTCGGGCTGTGTCGGCAGCCTATGAGCGGAAAGCGTAAAATGCTTTCAAGTACGGTGGTACCGCAGACTGAAACTATGACAGTTTGTCCGTGCAGAACGAGAGTTTTGCGCGGATTTTTTTATCGCGATAACTTTCACGCGTGCAAGAATAAAAATTTAAACAGCCGTTATTATGACTAATTCTGTGCTTTAACTGCGCGATATGGATTGATAAACGCTTGTTTATGAAATTAAGGAGGCTTCAACCATGGGCAAACGTGAAATCCCTTACAAAACTTATCTGGCGGAAAACGAGATGCCGAAAGAGTGGTACAACGTGCGTGCGGATATGAAGACGGACCACCGTTCTCTGCTCAATCCCGTTACGCAGCAACCTGCAAAAGCAGAAGAACTCGAAGCGGTTTTCAGCAGAGAATGCGCCGCGCAGGAACTGAACGACAGCGACGCTTATATTGAGATCCCCGATGCCGTTCGCAACTTTTACAAGATGTACCGCCCGTCGCCGCTGGTGCGCGCGTACTGCCTTGAAAAGTATCTCGACACTCCTGCGAAAATCTATTATAAGTTCGAAGGCAACAATACGAGCGGTTCGCATAAACTCAACAGCGCGATTGCGCAGGCTTATTACGCCAAAGAACAGGGGCTCAAAGGTCTCACTACCGAAACGGGCGCGGGACAGTGGGGAACCGCGCTGGCAATGGCGTGCGGATATTTCGGGCTTGACCTGACCGTATATATGGTGCGTTGTTCCTACGAACAGAAACCACAGCGTAAAACGCTTATGCGCACGTACGGTGCGCATGTAATCGCTTCGCCGTCCGATACGACCGAAGTGGGCAGACGCATTCTTGAAAACCCCGCAAACAGGTCGGGAAGTCTGGGCACGGCGATTTCCGAGGCGGTTGAGGTCGCAATGAAATCAGGCGGCGAGCGCAGATATTCGTTGGGAAGCGTGCTGAATCAGGTCGTGTTGCATCAGTCCGTTATAGGTATCGAGAGCAGGCGCGCAATGGAAAAGTTGGACGAGTATCCGGATATCGTTATAGGCTGCGCAGGCGGAGGAAGCAATCTCGGCGGGTTGATGTCCGAGTTTATGCGCGATAAATTGCGCGGGAACGCGAATCCGTATTTTATTGCCGTCGAGCCTATGAGTTGCCCGAGTTTGACAAAGGGCGTGTTTGCGTATGACTATTGCGATACGGGTAAAGTCACGCCGCTTGCGATGATGTACACGCTGGGAAGTTCGTTTATGCCCGCAACGTCGCACGCGGGCGGACTGCGCTATCACGGAATGAGTCCGATAATTTCGCAACTGTATCACGACGGATATCTCGACGAAGCGAGAGCGGTCAATCAGACCGATGTGTTTGACGCCGCAGTGAAATTCGCAAGAGTGGAGGGCATACTGCCCGCTCCCGAGTCTGCACACGCTATCAAAGTTGCAATAGACGAAGCGTTGAAATGCAAGCAGAGCGGCGAAGAAAAAACAATTTTGTTCGGTCTTACGGGCACAGGATATTTCGATTTGTACGCCTATGAGAAATCTCTCGACGGAACGCTTTCCGACGCGCCGCCCGCACAGGACGCGATAGAAGCGAGCGAAAGCAAGTTGCCGAAAATGGACTTCTGACCTATTCTCGGATTTAAATTCGAACTTTTATATTTTAGACATTAAATGCACAAAACTGCGGTTTATCCGCAGTTTTGTGTTAATAAAATGTTGTTTTTAGTATTTTGCGTCTAATATTGAAAACGTTGTTTTAAACGCTTTGCGTCCGCTATTTAAATGACGTTTTGAGTGTTTTACGTCAGATATTGTATTTAAAAACGCAATTATAAATCTGAAAACAGAACTGTTTTATTTGGTGCCTGTCGAGCCGAATCCGCCATCGCCGCGGTCGGTACCGTCGAGGACGTCGCATTCTTCGAGAGCGGCGGCGACATAAGGCGTGAACACAATCTGAGCGATCCTCTCTTTGTTTTCGACGGTTTGCGTAACGTCAGAATGATTGTGCAGAGACACGATGATTTCGCCTCTGTAATCGCTGTCAATAACTCCGACCTTGTTAGACGGTGCAAGCCCGCGTTTGCAGGCGAGTCCGCTGCGCGCGTAAACTAGGCCGACAAGTCCGTCGGGTATTTGCAGGCAAATTCCCGTATGTATAAACACGCTTTGACCTGACGGAATTTCAAGTTTATCGACGTCCAGACAGGCGAATAAATCCGCGCCGGCTGCGAATTCTGTGCCGTATTTTGGCATAACGGCATCGGGATGTATCTTTTTTACTTTTACGGTTTGGGTATTCATAAATGTCCTCTTTTAGTGGATTTCGGATAAATTATACAATATATAAGACTGCGGCACAACATTTTGAGCGCGAATCACAGTCTTATATTTCGTTTAATTTAATTGCTTTACGCTTCGGCGATATCGAGGACTTTGTATCCCTCTTCTTCTATTGCGGCTTTTATTGCTGCCGCGTCTAAGTCGCCGTTGTAGTTTATTTCCGTTGTTCCCTCGGAATGAGACGACGTTACGTCCTCAACTTCCGCTGCTTTTCTTACAGCCGCATTGACGTGCTTTTCGCACATTCCGCACATCATTCCGTCGATTTTCAGTGTCAGTTTTTTCATATTCGTTGCTCCTTTTTGATTGTTTACGTTGCAGGCTGTTTCCGCTTCCGACTGTCCGTTATTGCCGCGAAGTTCGCAACTGCCTACGATAGCGGGGCAGGCTTGCGGTTGAGCGTCAATATTGTCAGAGCCTTTCGCCCGCTTGATTTTGAAAAAGTTGATAGTAAGCGCGTTGAGAACAACCGACACGCTCGACACGCTCATTGCCAGCGCGCCTATCATAGGGTTGATTTTGAATCCGCTTATATAATAGAATGCTCCCGTTGCGATTATCACGCAGACGAAGTTGTAGAAAAATGCCCAGAACAGCCCCAGTCTAATAGTGTTCAAAACTCGTTTGCTCAGCGAGATGACGTTGAGCACGTCCATAAGATCGTTGCGCAGGAGCACAATGTCGCTGCATTCCATCGCCACGTCGCTGCCTCCGCCGATAGCGATTCCGAGGTCCGCAACCGTAAGCGCGGGGGCGTCGTTAACTCCGTCGCCGACCATTGCGACAAGGTGTTTGCCGTCTGATTTGAGAGATTCGACAACTTTCTGTTTGTCTGCGGGGCGGACGTCGGCAATAACTTCGGATATGCCGACTTCCTTTGCGATGACTTCCGCCGTTGCTCTGTTATCGCCGGTAAGCATAACGACTTTTATGCCGCGTTTAGTCAATTCCGCAACCGCCTCCGCAGAACCCTGTTTCACGCTGTCTTTGACGGCGATGATAGCGGCGACGCGTCCGTTTTTCACGGCTATCAGCGGCGTTTTGCCTTCGTTTGACAGCACGGCGACTTTTCCTATTATATCTTCTGAGACGTCGCAGTTTTCCTGCGCCAGTTTCAGATTTCCTATTGCGTAAACGCCTCCGGAGCATTCGCCGATAATTCCTCGGCCTTCAACGGATCGGTAGTTTTGCACCTCTGCAAGAGTAGCGTTTCTTGATTTCGCATATTCGGCAATCGACAGCGCGAGAGGGTGCTCCGAGCGGTTTTCCAGCGAATAGACTGCGTCGAGTATGCCGCTTTCGAATTCAATATAATCGGTCACGGAGGGCTTCCCTTGCGTGACGGTTCCCGTCTTGTCGAGAACAACGGTTTTTATGAGGTGCGCTTTTTCGAGAATTTCGGCGTTCTTTATGAGAAGTCCGCTTTGCGCGCCTTTTCCCGTTCCCGCCATTATAGATACTGGCGTGGCAAGTCCGAGCGCGCACGGACACGCGATAACAATTACGGATATGGCAAAGTTGAGCGACAGTTCGAAATCCGAACCGACGGCAAGGTTGATTATCAATGTAAGCAAGGCGATTGCAAGAATTACGGGTACGAATATGCCTGAAATTTTATCGGCAAGTTTGGAAATCGGGGCTTTGGAATTGCTTGCCTCGTCCACGAGCGTGATAATTGACGCGATACTTGTGTCCTCGCCGACTTTTGTCGCCGTCATTTTGAAATATCCAGCCGTAACCGTTGTAGACGAGTACACTTCGTCGCCCTCGGTTTTGTATACGGGAATGGATTCGCCCGTTATATTCGCCTGATTGAGCGACGCGCTTCCGTCGGCAATCAAACCGTCTACGGGAACGCTTTCGCCGTTTTTCACTATGACAGTGTCTCCGACTTTGACCTCTTCGGCGGCTATTTCGACCTCTTCTCCGTCGCGCAAAACCGTAGCGCGTTTAGGAGCAAGATCCATAAGTTTAGTTACGGCGGCGGTAGTTTTCTTTTTTGACAGGCCTTCCAGATACTTGCCGAGGCTTACAAGCGTGAGAATCATTCCCGCAGACTCGAAGTACAGACTGTCGTGATAGGTTGCCAGTACGTTTTTCCAACGCTCTACGTCCGTTCCCGCCGATACTGCCGCCTGCGCGTAACTTATCATAAACAGGGCGAAAATTCCGTATGCGACAGATACCGCCGCGCCTATCGCTATCAGCGAATCCATATTAGGCTTGCCGCGGAAAAGTTTTTTGAATCCGCTTGCAAAGTAGTTTCTGTAAATAAACAGAATAGGCGTCACAAGCAGAAATTGCAACAGCGCGAACCCCATAGGATTTACGTGATGGTCAAATACGGCGGGAGCAGGGAAGCCCCACATCATATTGCCCATTGAAAAATACATAAGTATAAACAGGAGGGTTATACAGATTATAAGTTTAGCAAGCGTTCTGTCTTTTGCCGCGAACGCGACCTGCGCGCTGTCGCGTCCGCCTGATTTTTCCGGGATAAACACTCTATATCCCGCTCTGTCCACGGCGGCGGCTATATCCTCGGCGGTGCAGACTTTTTCGTCAAACTCCACCAGCATATTGTTTTTGAGCAGATTGACGTTGACAGATTTTACACCGCTCAATTTTTCAACCGCTTTTTGAACGTGGGACTGACAGGCAGCGCAAGTCATTCCCTGAACGTCGAACTTTTTTTTCATCACTGAAACCTCTTAAACAAATCGACGATTTCGTCGACGACGGCAATGTTGCCCGCTTGTACGTTTTCGACCAGACACGTGTGCATATGAGTTTCGAGAATTACGTTTGCAAGACTTTTGACCGACTTGTCAACCGCGCTCAACTGTATTAGAATATCGTCGCAATAACGGTCTTCGCATATCATATTTTTTATTCCGTTAAGTTGTCCGATAATACGGTTTATCCGCGATTCGAGCGCGTGCTTTTCCTCTTGCGTCCGCATTTTCGTTCGTGTTGTACAGCAACATTTATCTTCCATATTTACCTCTTGATTATTGCCTTTTGATAGTTTTTATTGCAATTTTTTATTGTGGCGGATTAATGTCTTATCATACGCATAATATACCCCCTATGGGTATTTTGTCAACGGATTTTAAATTAGTTTTTTCAGACTGAAACAAATATACTTTAACCGTGGCGATAATGATTTACGGGCAAGATATTTAGTTTCGCATGTACGCAAACGCTGACATGCGCATCTCCGTCAGGACGAAGCCGCTACACTTGCCGCTCTTTCTGAATGCCGTAAGTTTTTTTGTAAACGCGTGCGCAAGAGTGATGGGCAATGGTATAAATCTAATTATATTCTAAAAATAGATTATATTGCAAAAACCGCATTTTAAATGCGGTTTTTATATCTGTAAACACCATTTTTATGCATTATTGATTTTTCAGATGCACGTTGAAAGTGTCGGTGTTATCGTCGTAAGTGGCGAGAATGATGTTTTGCAAATCTTTTTTATCGCCTATACTCAAACGGTCGAAAAGCCACTGTTCGGTTTGATTTGCCTCGGTCAGTCCCGATTTGGAAATTTCGCCGTCAACTATGATTACGTTGGTCAGAGAGGACTGCTCGATTGCCTCTCGGTTCACGTCTTGCAGAACCACGGGCTTTTGGTTGCCTTTTGGAAGCACGGAGAGTTCGCCGCTGGGTTCGAAAATTGCGTAGGCTACGTCGTTTATATCGAAATAGTTTTTCTCTCGCAACATTGACAGAAGGTCGTTTACGTCGATGTTCGACCGTCTGAGTTGGTCATAGTCGATTTTGCCCTCGTAAATGAGCGTCGCGGGTTTGCCTTTAAGCAATCGTTTTAGGAAGGAATTTTTCCTACCGAATACGGAAACCACAAGCGCGAGTACGAGGAAAATCGTCATCGCGATGAGATAATAATAGAACGGGTTTTCCGTATCCGTTGCCATTTCCGCGGCGATAGAACCTAAAGAAATGCCTACGGCATAATCGATAAATTCGAGTTGCGCTATTTGTTTTTTGCCGAGAATTTTGGATATGATAAACAGGTACACGAAAGATACGACGGCGTTTATCAGCACCCAGAAAATAGGTTTGATTCCGAAAAGCATAGTTGTTCTCCGATATTTTATTTGAATAAATTTTTAGCAATTTTTAAGTGATATATACGTTCGATGCGTTAAGCGATTATTTTGTTAATGTGCTTATTAAGACAAATAAAGAAAATTATCCGATTATGACATAATTTGGCAAATGGTTATTGATTGTAATGCCTATTATTGTTATAATAGTAAAAATAAATATGCGCGCGATTACGCAAGGGAGTAGTTTTATGTCAGATGAATTTAAAAAGTTTATAAAAAATACTGAGGAAGAATATGAATTAAAACATTCGAACTACGAGGTTAGATTTGCTAAATTTTGCAAACAGTATGAGGATGAGAAAAAGGATTTTGATAATTATGTTGAGAAAGTAAATGCTCTGGCGGCAAAAAAAATGGAAGAACTCTCAAATATAACAGATGAAAATAAATTAAAAGAGAAGAAACGTAATATAGAAAATGGCAAAAAAGACAAGATAAGAAATCATAAAAAAAGTGTTGTGCGTAGACTGACGCATGACATTGTCATCAATGATTATTTTGATGAACTTTGCGACGAGGATGAGAAAAAGGATTTTAATAATTATATTGAGAAAGTAAATGCTCTGGCGGCAAAAAAAATGAAAGAACTCTCAAATATAACAGATGAAAATGAATTAAAAAAGAAGCAAAATAAAATAGAAAAGGATAAAAAAGACAAGATAAGAAAATATAAAGAAACCATTGTGCTTAGACTGGCGCATGACCGTGGCATTATCATCGAAGATGACAATGTCATCAAAAATTATTTTGATGAACTTTGCAAAGAATGTAGTACGCTTAATGACGATTTCAAAAAATTTAAAGAAGAGATTGACAACGCAAATAAAGAGAACACAGACGGAAATAAGAAACAAAAAGGCAGAAAGAAAGATTATAAGACGGCTTTTATAAAAATGGTAATACTAGAGCAACTAATGCCGGACAATGACACCGCGTGTGTGGTAGAAGTCGATGGCGAAATAAAAAAGTTCAAAATAGGAGACTTGGAAAAAGAGGAGAATAAACCGTATAAGTTTACCGCGCTCGCGTACTCTGATTCTATTAATGATGCTGTTCAAGAGAAAAAAATATTCTCTATGAATGAGTCTAGTAGGGAACATATAAATAAGAATAAAAAAGAGATATATACACAAATATGGGTCAATTTCTGTGCCGCGTTCAATAAAAAATATGAGTTGTTTAACAGTTTGGCTAAAATAAATCATTTTTGCGTTCATTGCTGTCATGCGGAAGATAGAGATAATTTTTTATATTTGCGAAACCTACATGACGCGTGCACATATTTTACGATAATTCAAGGACAGATAATTCAAAGACAGATAATTGAAGGACAAGTAAAAGAGTTTAATTATAGGGATTATATTTATGGAAAAGCAAAAAAGATTGTTGCTGACACAAAGAAGGCTCAGGAGGATGCTCAGAAGGATGCTCTTACCATCGCTTTTACAAGTGAAATGGAAACCGAATTGGATTTTACAAGTGAAAATGAGTTTTTAAAATCTGTGGAAAATTATTGGTGGATTTTTTTAGATAAAAAAGCAAACTCTTTACATATAACCGCGCTTGATAATATACGTTCTGTTTTTGGTTATATTGACAAGAAGAGTGATTATGATGACGAAGATTTGAGCGATGACGAAGATTTGAGCGATAACGAAGATTTGAGCGATAAAAGATATAGTCGTATAGAAAATGTTTACGAATATTTGGTTAACAACTTTAAAATTGTTAATATCATAAATAAATGCAAAGACAAAGATAAAGACGATCGCAAAGATAAAGACGATCTAAGAATTGTAATAATGAATAAAATTTTGCCGTATTTTAATAAGTTCATTGAACGCGATTCGGACGGAACCTTCGTTAGGTCGTATGCAAATGCAGTTCGAATAGCACAAAAAGAGGCGGCTCTTACCGATCAAGATTCAAAATTGAAAATATATCGTCTCAAAGAGAAAGAGATAAATGAGAAAATTAAAAATCTGGAAGAAAGCCTTAATGTATGCAGTAAAAATAGCACTAAACTAAAAGAAAAAATTGAGGAAGAAAAGAAAAAATTTAGTAATATCAGTTGTAAAATTGAAAAATTTATAAATTCAAACGGCTATGACAAAGGATATATCAGTAATAGGAATGAATTAGATGAATATTTAAATGGCTGTCTGATAGATGATTTTACAGGAGATGAATTAGAGACTCTGCGTCCGATTCTAAACCGCTCAATCAGATATATTGGAGTCATCGCGGCGATGTTGGATGTGGATGAAGATAATAAAAATGCGGGTGTCGCGATAGAGTCAATCAATGCTTTTTTAAATGAGTGCTGTTTGCGCGAGTTGGATCAAAACGATGTATTCGACTGGTTTGTAATCAAATGCGTGAATTATGAAGAAACGCTACAAGATACCGGGGAAATGCAGGGCACTACTAACGGGTTAACAATATTTATGAAATATTTGAGCGGTGAGAGGGAATTAGAAGTTGGGCAGACAATGCAATTGTAACGAAATCGAAATAACAGTTTTCCGGCCGTTCAGCAACAATGCCGATGATCGATTAGTCAAAAGTTGGGAAGCGGAATTTAATAAACTGAATTCGAGTGATTCGTCGCAACAGTCAGATGGCTATGTTAAGTTGTTGAACGAAATAAAAAGTAAAATTGACGCTATGATTTTGCAAACGAGGGTTCAGAATGTTCAAGATTCGGAGTATAGCGGATGTTACGTTAATATAGCAAGCGGCGGAACGGTGTGTTGTTATCGACATAAAATTGACGATAACAACACAACGCGGAAATCTTATATATTATTAAAAGAGTTTCGACCTTTGTACGGCAAATCAAGATTTTCTCTATTGCATAACGTGTCTTTTCAAAATGCATCTGCTAAAAGGATAGTGGAGGACTTTTTAAGGTTTCTGAAACAGAACGACGAAATCGGCAGGATAATAAGCGCATTATATAAGATTGGTATCAACTCCTTTTCTGCGCCGAAACTCTATCTTACTTCGCTGGGACTTGCATATCTTGATACTGCATTTTGCGGGAGTACGTTGACGGAGACTATTGAAACAAGTTTCGAAGAATTTCCGCAAGATTTCGATGACATTATAGCGCGATTAGAAGTTGTGAAACAAATAGCGAAGTTGGTCGAAGCATACTACGACGCCAACTGCTTCAACGGAGATTTGAAACCCGACAACCTGTATCAGATAGCGAATAAATCAGAGCCGATTGCCGTTGTAAATATTGACTATGATACCTGCGTAAAATTGAACGATATAGGCAATAACGATAAACAGGTATTTGACAATATTCGAACAACCCGCGCGTTTTATTGTGTAACAGGTATGCAAAATCTAAAAGATTGCGAAGGCATAGAGCAGGCGAAAAAATATCTGCTTAAATTCGACGTCGCGGCTATATCAAATATACTCATTTATATTTTGCTGAGTGAGACGCGTAGAAAAAAGTTGCTTGAAAGTTTAAATGGAAGAATAACTTGGTATAACAGCGGATTTAAGAGCAAAGATGGTGGTGAATGCGTTTCGACAAAACTGTATGAACTGCTCGGTTGTCAAAATTCTTTAGTTAGACGGGCTATCTACAATGAGATATCTACGCTTTTAAAAATGACTCTATGCGCAACTAATCAAGACCGTTATAATATCGAGCAGTTCTTAGAGCAACTTGAAATCATTCTTGCAATGCTAAAGTGCTGTGACAAAGGCGTCGCGGTGGTGCAAGAAGATATCTTTAAGAATTATTTGAAAAAGCAGGATAAGAATTTATTGAATCAGTATAAGAAGTTATCTGCAAAAATCCTGTGGTTTGCAAATCTGCATCAGTTGGATAAAACGTTTGGTAACCAGTTGAATAAAATTATTGGATCTCACAACGAAAACGACAAAATTAAAGTCGATGATACGGATGTCAAACAAATAATCAATAAACTGGTCTATGGAAATTAGTCTTATAGTTTCTGCCGCGACGAAAAGCAAGGAAAAAATTCAGGTGCTGTATGGATATTCTAAAAATAGATAAGAAAAGATTACCCGCAATAAACTACTTTAAAAACGAGAATGAAGAAGTGTGTGCTGAATACAAAAGCAAAAGTTCTCCGCTTTATCAAGTTCTTGCTGACGTTGGCGAGAAAAGCATTTTTTTGATTGCGGACGGCGGAAGAGGCAAATCCACTACGCTTCGAAGTTTGTGGCTGGATTCTTTGTGCGGCAATAACAACCTGAAATGTATCTACGTCGATTTAAAACTTTTGGATGAAAGGGGGTGCGAGGATGCAGCAAGCGGCAATGTGATTGCAATCAGAAATTACATAAACGAAAAATTGCATATTTCGTTGAATCCGTTCACGAGCGGTTTGAAAGATAACCCCATTCTTCTTCTGGACGGAGCAAATGAAGCGCCTGAATTGTTACGGGGAAAACCAAATAAGGACAGCCAGTGTTTTTTGGTTCGGGAATGCAAAGAGTTGATGAAATCTTTTAGGGTGGTTATCAGCAGCCGTTCAAAGAAAATATCAACGAATATATACGATCAATCCAAAGAAAATCGGTATTCGGAAGAACCTGATTTTAAAGATGATGAAATTCAATATTGCGACTTGCAATGGCTGACCGATGCGTTTATCGAAGAGAAATTCTCAGAGACGACAAATAATCCTGCATTGCTGTCTCTGCTTAAAAACAATATGATGTTTTCAATGTATTCGGATATGAAAGCGTTCGGCATCGAGTTTGCGAAAAACGAGAAACTAACGGCTGGGAAATTGCTCGAATGCTATTTTACCGTCTGCTTTAAAGCGAAGTTTATCAAAGACACTCTCAATCTTAAAAAGTATAAGAATTATGAGGAGTTACTGGCAGATATAAAGAGGATACAAGACAACTTTATAGATAAAAATAAGATCTCTCAAGATAGTACAAATAACGATATAGCAGAACAAATAAAAAAATACAATGCAGTTTATAATTATTTAGTCGAACACGCATTTGAATCATCGTTTAAAGAAACCGATTTAGCAAATATCGGAATAATGCTTTTGTCATTGGACCATTTATCCATACTGATAAAAAATTCAGATGATACATATATATGGGCTAATGAAATCTATCAGGAATTCTTTGAAGCGAAACGTATTTGTCTATGCATAGACAGAATGTCGAAAGACTCTCTATCTGATGAAGTAATTAAAGCATATGAGTTGGATTTTTTTAAATGTTGTATGATAATACGAAAGAGTAAACACTTTTATAACGTAATGCAATACGTCGGAGAGATAGGCAATCTTAGTAAGGCTGATTTAGATCGTATATATAATAAGTGCTTAAATTCTGAGTTGTTTGACGTGCTTACAAAATGTTTTATTGTTATTATGGCGTTGTTATATAATACGTTGCCAGAATGTATTGTTGAGATTCCTGAATATACTTTTAACAATTGCAAAATTTTGAATAGTATAACAATACCCAGCAGTGTGACGCGCATAGGGGAGAGGGCGTTTTGGGGTTGTAGTAATCTTAAGAGTATAACCATTCCCAGCAGTGTGACGGGCATTGGATTGGAGGCGTTTGGGGGCACAGCGTGGTATGATAGTCAACCTGATGGTATTGTATACGCTGGTAAAGTTGCTTATAATTATAAAGGTACTATGCCCGAGAATACTTCTATAATTATTAAAGACGACACAAAGGGCATAGGCGATAGCGCGTTTTATGAGTGCAGTGGTCTTACGAGTATAACTATACCCGACAGCGTGACGTGCATAGGACCTGCGGCGTTCTATGGTTGCAGTAGTTTGCAGTATAATGAATTCGATAATGCATATTATCTTGGTAACAGTATAAATCTTTTTGTTGTGTTGATAAAAGCAAAAGATAGGAATAGAACTTTTTACAATATTAACAGCGATACTAATTTTATACAAGATAGAGCGTTTGCTGATTGCGTCAGACTTAAGCGTATAACCATTCCTGCCAGTGTAATGAGCATAGGCAATCGTGCATTTTCTAATTGCAGTAGTCTTACGAGTATAACCGTAGATACAAATAACAAAAGATATTGCAGTATCGGAAATTGCTTGATTGAAACCGATACCAAAACATTAATCAGGGGTTGTCAAACAAGTATTATTCCAACTGATGGAAACGTGACGAGCATAGACAATGGTGCATTTTGGGGTTGCAGTAGTCTTAAGAGTATAATAATTCCCGACAGTGTGATGAGCATTGGAGATTGGGCGTTTTGGGGTTGCAGTAGTCTTAAGAGTATAAATATTCCTGCCAGTGTGATTAGCATAGGCAATCGTGCATTTTCTGGTTGCAGTAGTCTTACGAATTTAACCGTAGATACAAATAACAAAAGATATTGCAGTATCGGAAATTGCTTGATTGAAACAGTTACCAAAACATTAATCAGGGGTTGTCAAACAAGTATTATTCCAACTGATGGAAGCGTGACGAGCATAGGCAAGGGGGCGTTTTCTGAGTGCAGTGGTCTTACTAGTATAACTATACCCGACAGCGTGTCCAGCATAGGCGATTCTGCGTTTCAAAGATGCAACGGATTAACGAATATCATTATACCCGACAGTGTGATAAGCATTGGCGATTCTGCGTTTCAAGGATGCAACGGATTATCAAATATTATTATACCCGACAGTGTATCCAGCATAGACAATTTTGCGTTCAATGGTTGCGTGAATTTAAAATTCGTATATATTTCGGATAGTATTGAAAATATGGGGGGCTGGGCATTTCCGTGGAGTGTTGACATTTACTGTGAGAGCCCGCATAAGCCGGAAGAATGGGCGAATTACTGGTGTCATCCCGATGCAAAAGTGCATTGGGGTGTATCAAGGGAGGAATACGACGCAATTGTAAAAGCCGGAGAACAAATTTGATAAAGTATAAAAACACATAGAATTAAGCAATCCGATTCGTACATCGGGTTGCTTTTCTAAAAAAAGAACCGTAAAACTTAATTGAGGGAAAGGCGTGATATGATGCAGATACGGTTAGCAAAGATAGCCGAATCTCATCTTAGGAGCAAGATTTATGGGAACAACAACATTACGCGACGTGACGAAAATGCTGAACGACGTTTATTGCGAAGGGAACATTCCTCAGCCCGAAATCGTGAAGTTTGCCGAGGAACTTTTGGATATTATCCTTGATGATAATCTGTGTCTCAACGACGTGTTTATTATGGGATATGAATTCGAATCCAAAATGCAGGCAATGGGATTTCAATTTGAATCAAATAACGACTGGGTTGTGTTTCATAGCGTTTTAGAACTGCTGGAAAGAAATGAGCAAAATGCCAAAAGACTGGTCGACAGTTATCTGGATTATCAAGCCCCCGACACGTTCGAGACGATCATGATGGGGTTCTCAAACTTTCTTACGCAAGAAGACCGTCTGAAAATATTGAATATTGCAATCGAAACTTTGGATGAACATCTATGGGAAGATTACGTTTAATATTTAAATAATTTTATAAAGTACAAACAGATTACTTATTTATTTTTCAGACGACCTGATTTTGAGTCAGGTCGTTTTTTTTACAACAATAAATTCAATACGGTGTTACCTGTAGTTAATAAAAAGAACCGTAAACCCGGATTTGCGGAAATAGGTGCTATTATGTGACTACGGTTGAATTGCGAAACCGATTATACTCAAGGAGCAGTGTTATGAAAGTAAAACTTAACGACGTGATTGAAATTGTGAATCGCACTTATGGGAAAGAAGATATCCCGCAGGATGAAATCGAAAAATTTGCCGAGGACCTTCTGGATATTATACTCGATGAAGAGTATTATTATATCAACGAGATTTTCATTGTGGCGGCAGAATTTGAACAAAATATGATTAAAAAGGGATATAAGATCTATGACAATGGCGAATTTGAGTTGTACTGGCAAATTGTTTTTGAGTTGTTGGGTGTAAATGAAGATACAGTTGTGAGATTGATGGAGAGTTTTTTTGACTATGACAAGGAAATGATAACGTTTAAGTTATTATGGAAGTATTTTCAAGACGTGCTATCTCCGCTAGACAAATTGAGATTAGGAGAGGTTGTAAATGACTTATATGAAAGATTAGGTAAACATTCGTTTTGGGCTTTTATGATATAGTTTTTCAAACGGACCGAAATTCAATCGGTCCGTTTTTCTTCGCTATTTTCAAGGTTTTTCTATGAAAATTTACAGTATTGAAACGTCAAAACTAACAAGATTTATAAAAAAGAACCGTAAATCTTTATTCGCGGATAGCAGTTGTATAATGCAATCAATCTGGAACACGGCGAAGAATTTGCGGCGTTCGCAAATAAAAAGAACCGTAAAGTAAGATTCGCAGATAATCGTGAGACAATGCAGATAATCTAAGTCGGGACATAGAAATATGCCGCGACCGGATATAAAAAATTTTAAGGAGAGTAATGCATTATGAAAAAATATCATAATCGAGACCTTCAAAAAAACACTCGTAACGAGTTGAAACAACTGGCTGCCGAGCAAAAGGCTGAACAGGCGCGAGCGGAACTTGAACAACAGAGCAAGCGAAATTTGGCAGAACTTGACAAAATAGAATCGATGCTCAACGGGCTCCATTCCGAACAGCGCGAACAGTTGTTCCGCACAGCATACGAATATGAGAGCATCGATCCTGCCGCGGTAGAAGATTGCCTTGCCCAGATTGCTCAATTAGATCAAAACTACATTGCCAACAAAAAGATGATAAACGAAGGCAGAGCGGCCATTATCACGGGGGATAGCAGGGCAAAGACAGATGACCTTATCCAGCGGGTATTCGGAATTTTTATGCACGGCGCCTATTCTCAGAATAAGGCTGACAAGAGGAGTAATATGTCTGAAAAACAAGTCCGTAAAATCAAAGAAAACGCAATTATCAGCCGTCATCTGTCTGAAAAAAGAAATAAGGATTGTCAAGATATTCTCAAATCATATAAGGGTGAAGTTTCGCCTGTGGGAGCCGACAGTCCTGCCGCTATTGCTTATGAACAATATAAGTTAAGACGACAAGCAGCAGAAATAGACGATTGACGTTTTGAGGTGAATTATGAACAACCGTATAGTTAATCTGAAAAGCAAGTTGCTTGCCGATTATTTGACGGCAACGGAATTGCTGGACATAATGTTCTCCTGTCAAAAGTTTTCGGACGAACGGAACGGATTCAATTCCGCTGAACTCGACCGCGCAATTAAAGTCGTTATAGATGCAAAAGCAAGTCTGCCACGCAATACCGACGGAAAGCGCATAGTGACGGATGAGATTAGAGAGGCAGTGTCCAAACTGCTGTTCAAGGTTCCTGTTGAAAATCTTAGGCGGCGCGAAGAGCGCGCCGCCGAGTCCGGGAAAGCCAAAGTTGCGGATTGCAAACCTGCGGATTACGGCGTGTCCGACAGGTCAATCTGGAACCCTGCCGCTAATTCTGTGCGTTCGCCATCTTCTTCTGTTCCCGTTTACACAGTACAGTATTCAAATGGCGAGGATAAGAACGCGTTTAAAGGCTTCGTCGGCAATAAGAGCGCGATCGAAACCTTGCTTTTGCAAATCAACGGAACCCGTGTCCGCGGCGACTCGTTCAGACCTATTTTACTCGTTGGACAAAGCGGATGCGGGAAAACGGAACTGGCAACCCGTATCGCAAAACTTATAGGAAGAACCGTATATTCGCTGGTAGGCAGTGCGCTCAAAACAGCCGAGGACGTAGACGCGCTTATCGATAAGGTTGACAAATGCTCGGTGATCTTTGTCGATGAGACTCATTCTGTGGGTGACGCCGCAGTTGCCAGAATGTTGACGTTATTGAATAATTCCACCGATAAGGATCTGTGCTTTATCTTTGCGACCAACTTATCTTCGCATCTTCCCGACGCGTTTTCGAACCGATGCTTGCAGATTCGATTAAAGCAATATAACCTCGACGAACTTGCCCAAATCTGTATTCAAACCGCCCGAGAAAGAGATGTTCGTCTTGCCGATGACGTAGCAAAGTATATCGCCTCAAGATGTCACGGGATAGCAAGATATGCGGTTAACTACACTCGCGATATCATAGTCGAAGAGGCGGCTACAGTGAACCGTTCGATCACCGTAGACAATGCAAGGTCGTTATTTCAACGCCGAGGGATAGACGAATTCGGGCTCAGCAAGGAACATCGGAATTACCTTCGAGCGCTCGCAGAGCGCAGGGTGGCGTCTTCTGCGTCTATGACGTTTGCACTGGCGGAGAATTCTGTTGCCGAGATAGAGCAGGTTATAGAGCCCATACTGATAAAACAAGGTTTGATAAATATCACGGGAAAAGGAAGAGCATTGACCGAAAAGGGATATGCATTCGTAAGCCGTATGGACGATATCGAGGAGGAATAATTATGAGCAACAGTGTTTTGCTTGAATCTCACCGCCGCAATTTTCGGGAGTGCAGAGACCTTATGGTCTCTGCCGCAAAAAGCGGCTATAAGAACAGAGCCGAAGCGTATATGAAGTCGGCTATTCAAAGCGCGAACTATCTCATCGAGCACGCTTCTAATGCGGAAGAATGTCAGAGATACGAATTTGCCAAAGCGAGTTTACAAAGCAGTATGAGCGAAGCCTCGAAAAAGTCGGATTCAAAGCAACAAAAAAGCGTATCGGAATTTGCCGTGACTTTTGACGACATCATAGGTCAGGACGAGGCGAAAGAACAAATCTTAATGGCGCTTTGTCCTATCCAGCACCCCGAACTTGCGGCAAAATATTCAAAACATACGCCAAATTCGTTCGTCATATTATACGGTCCGCCGGGTACGGGGAAAACTACGTTAGCGAAAGCCATTTCAAATGAGATAAACGCAGATATGATAACGGTCAAGGCGTCGGATCTCCTCTCGTCATACGTAGGAGAATCCGAGAAGAATGTGGCGTCGCTATTCGCAAAAGCGTCGAAGAATCAGCGACATACAATCCTTTATTTTGACGATACCGACGCGCTCTTTGCAGGCGGGCATAAAGAACTGTATCAGACAAGCGTAGTAAACGAATTCAAAACTCAAATAGAAGGCTTTAATGCGCGTGAAAACGTGACCATACTGCTGTCGTGTAATAACCCGAACATCATCGATATCGCGATACTCTCACGAGCGACAGCCAAAGTCTATGTCGGACTGCCGAATAAGGAAGACCGTTCAAAAATATTCGAAAAATCTTTAAGCGGGCTTGCTATTGCCGAGAACATCGACTTTGAAGCGCTGGGCGATATTACGGAAGATTTTAACGGTCGCGATATACGAGCCGTATGTGATAACGTACTGAATTCTCAATGGCTTGCCGCCGCTCGCAAAAAAGAGCAAGGCGCCGATGTCTCCGATTGTATAGTGACTATGGACGACTTGATCAAGTCAGTTGAAGAGCATAAGAATGCGACAAAATCTATTTTTGCAATACTGTGACGATCTGTAAATGTAAGAGGTGTATTATGAAAGAGCAATACTATGTTATGAGAAAAAAAATACTCGATGATTTTTCAAACAACAAAGGCAAAGGGAGTTGGAAGAATCTTAAGATATTTTTCCAAACCTTCTCGGAAGCGCATTCCGATGCGGAAATGTTGCTGCTAAGGAAGAATGCGCGAAAACGTGCTCGTCGGAAAACTGTTGTAGCATCTATTGTTTGCCTTTCGGTTATTTTGGCGTTAGTGGGCATAGGGATCTATCTCGACGTAGCAGGAATATTCTACGGCGCAAAGGATGTCGTATTCTTTGCCGACGGACAAGAATATGTCGAGATAGATGCCGTTAAATATAATCATTACGTCACGCTGAACGTCCCCCAAAAGATGGGTTATGACGTTGTTGAAATTGTGGATGACGTAAGCGGTCAAATTGTTTTTGATTCCGAAGGGCAGTCATTTGAACCAATATCCGACAGGTCGTTGTCAGACTATGACGCAATGTGCTTGCGAGTCTGTTATAAGCCGCATATCTACACTGCTAATATAGCAACTTCCGGCGGGGAGGCGGTGTCTGCATCCATTGAGTTTACGGTTGAAGACAGCCCTGAAATATTGCCCGAACCGCAAAGACTTGAAGGCTATGTATTTGACGGTTATTACATCGACAGCGCTTTTAAACAGCCTTTTTCGGGAAACTTTCTCGATTACGCCGCCGATACGCCCTTGCTTCTTTATCCTCGCTACTTCTTAGACGGATGGGAAATCACATGGGATTTGTGCGGAGGAGAATGGCTTTCGGAAATAGGACTGAATGATTACACTATTTTGACTGATATGCCACTGCCTGACCGATCGGAAGTGAGTCGCACAGGCTATGAACTTGCGGGCTGGACTGTCAACGGCAAGCCTGTGGATTACTTTTCGCCTACCGTTATGGACGACGTCATTATCTCTGCCATATGGGCACCGGTTGCATATAGCATCGATTATCAGACGGACGGCGGTGTGTTTGAATCAACTCCGATAAAAACCTATACCATTGAAGACGTAGTGGAATTGCCGATTCCGAGTAAACGAGGATATTTGTTCAAAGGCTGGTTCAACGATCAGGGCGAAGAAGTGTCTGTAATCAAAGAGCAGTATGGCAACATAACCGTTCGTGCCGAATATATCCCCATTGAATATACCGTGAGTTACGATTGCAACGGCGGGAAAAACAATGCATTGAATCCGACCTCTTATACCGCAGACGACGGGATTGTTCGGCTTAAACCTGCCTCGCGTCAAGGTTATACGTTTGGCGGTTGGTATCTGAACGGTAAAAATGAAGCAGTAGAAACGATATCCGCTTTGCGTTACGGCAACGTATCGCTAAAAGCCTTATGGACGCCGAAAACGTATACAATTACCGTGAACCCCGCCAACGGCGACAGCGCGTATTTCAAACACGTAAAATACGGGGATTTCTATGTCATAAATATGCCGCAACGTAGAGGATATACTTTTGACCGCTTTGTTGTCGGAGATGAAGAGTTCGTCATTGCGGACGTATATTCAATGACTGCAGATATAAGCATTACGGCAGAATACACGGTAAATACATATACGCTTACCTGCGTATCGGAGAACAAGATTACAGAGCAGTTTGAAGTCGAATACGGAAGCGCATACAGGCTTGTTAAACCTCTCAGAATCGGCTACGAATTTATTGAATGGCAGACAAAGGAAAGCTATTCCGTGCCTGAAATCGGTGTCTATGACTTTGATAAAGATATCGTTTTGTATGCGGTCTGGATAAAGGTGCTTACCGTCAATCTTATGCCACACACTGAATACCGCATCGATAGCGGCATAGATAAGGCGTATATATACGGCAATTATGACGGAACCAACGAGCCGATGAAAAATATATCGATTTACATATCCGAAAGAGCCCGTGATTTGACTTTGATACTTATAAACGTCGGCATCAAAGCCCCGAATGATAAAACAGCAATCGAGTGCCAAAACTTTTCCTACCGTATGACAGTGATAACTAACGGCGCGGGTTATATCGAAGGTGGCAACGGATCTCCCGGTAAAAACGGTGTTGACGGAGGTATGACCGTGGCAAATAAAGACGGACAGAAGGGGGGTGACGGAAAACCCGCTCTTGAGTGCGGGAGGGTAATCTTCGAGGGGGGCGAATCCGGTTCGCACCTGACTTTAAAATCAGGAAGTGGGGGCGCGGGTGGCCGAGGGGGTGTCGACTATGACCGTAGCCGAATGTGGCTCAATTTTTTGGCAAACGGGGCGAGGGGCGGCGATTCGCTCTCCTCTATGATTTGCTCAGATTATGCGATTGTCAATACGAAGGTAAGTTTCGTACAAGATGATGCAGGATCGGGCGGTTCGGCGGGCAAGCGAGGAACCTGGTTTGGTTACTTTTACGGCACTAAAGGGCAAGATGGTAGGACATACCCGCCGATAACTATCAGATAGCGTCAAACGGTTCTTTTTTCGTAGTTCTTAGCCGTTGCATTTTTGAATCGATGCCGACAGAATTATAAAAAAGAACCGTAATTCAGTAACTGCGGATTGATGTTATATCATAGTACCATCAATAAAAAAAGGAGAAGCATAAAAATGAAAGATGTCGATATACTGACAGAAAAATTCTTGAGGCAATACTTTAGGATGAATGCCATTTTGGAAGACCTTATGACCGATGCGCAAAGGCAGTGCGCATTTAAAAAACTCGGAGAAGTATATACTGTGGATAAAAAAGAAGCAGATGAACTGTATGAGGTCTGCGAAAATCTGCGGGATGTATCCACTGCACAGCAGTGCGCGCAGACACAGCGTATAGTGCAATATCTCACAGAGAATAATTTGCCTATGCCTTTGCAACAAAAAGAACTGGAATTGCTTTTAGTAAAAAGCGCGGCGATATCCGATTGCGTGGGAGCAGGGATTGTTGCCGAGTCGTCGCAGTTGGAACTGCGTTCCGACAGGCTTAATAACCTGATGGTACAAGCAGGCCAGGGCGTTGTACTTGCAATGAATATGGTGTTCTTTCTGATGTCAGAGGAGATCGTCCTTAAACATAATAAGCAGAAAGAAGAGGCGCTGCTATCGCGCTTGAACGAGTGGATAGATATCGATGGGTACATTTTTGCATTATACTTTGACAGAAAGAATAAAGAGACCTATTTGAGCAGACTTTACACTCTTGTTAAAAACAGGTACATAGGCGACGAAGACGTCTATACTGCATTAAAGCGCCATTATAAAGGCACTGAAGACACAATTGATAACGATATTGAATCGCTGCTCAAATTAGAAGAACAAAAGACGGTGCGCTGTGAGATGTTCTCAACCGAGTTTACCAAAGTTGGAAAATTAGGATTCGGAGGATAATGTATGACAACAAATATGCTTGAAAGCCTTACTAAACAGTATGAGAATACAAAATTGCTTTCATACTATGAAAAAAAATTTTTTGAATTGACAAAAATGCCTTCCGTCTATTACGTCGAATTGAGTCCTAAACAAAGACTAGGAGTCTTGATCGCGAATTTTTATTACAACGGAAAGTTGCGTCAACTATACACCCCGAATGATTGCCATTGTTTGGTCGTGGCGGGGACCGGCGTGGGCAAGACAACGCAATGCTTCATCCCGCAAGTCAACTCAGATATCGAACAGGAAAAAAATATATTTGCCCCAGATTGCAAGGGCGAAATCAAGAAGAGTTGTGAGGGCAAACTTAAAAACAAAGGATATCGTGATATTACCATAAATACTCGAGACCTGCAAGAATCTGATTGTTATAATCCAATGACCGATATATACCGGTCATATCATCGCGCGTATAATCTTGAAGAAGAAGTTGAAATTGTTGAAACCGAAGACGGACCCAGAAATCGCTTTCAAGGCGTTGTGTATCAAGATCAGCGTACGTTAGATCGCAACATAAAAAAACTCCGAAAGATTATGCTTGATGACGTCGAAAGAAAAATCTCGTCCTTCATCCGAATGATTTCGCCGCCGTCCGGAAGCCCGAATGATCGGATCTGGGAAGAAGGTAGCAGGCAGGGGCTTCTGAGTTTAGTGTATTGTCTCCTTGAAGACTCCAGAGCAGAGACGTCTATATCTGAAAATCTGATCACTGAAGAAACCTTTAATATGTCTACACTAATCGATATGTTTGATAGTTTAGGAATCTCAGAGGAGCGCAAATGTGAGTACCTTACGAAGAGGAATCCTGACTCAAAGGCATTGCAAAATGCGCGCAATAATTTTTTAGTCTACGCTCCAACAACAGCGAGCAGTTTTATGTCCGTAGCAGCCACTATTTTAGCACCGTTCCGTGACCCTGCTATCAGGCATATCACCTCCTGCAATTCATTCGAGTTCGACGATCTAATAACTGATAAGCCAGTTGCACTGTTCATCATCTACAAAGATGAGGAGCCGGAATCGTACTCGCTGATCTCATTGTTCATCCAACAGTTGTACGTATTTCTGATCGGCAAGGCAAATGAGATGGGCGGTAGACTCAAGAGGCCATGGTATTTCCTCCTTGACGAATTTGCGCAGTTGCCGCCCCTTTATCGCTTCGAAAATGTCATATCTGCTTGCAGGGGACGTGAGATCTACTTTACTCTTGCAATTCAAAGTTATGCACAACTCGAAAACGTGTATGGTAGAAATACTGCCGAAATCATTAAGGATAACATCTCCGTGCGTATCTTTTTAGGCAGCGGAAACTACGATACTTTGGAAGCAGTGTCTAAGGAGTGCGGCAAAACCACAATCCTTTCTCCTTTGAGCGCACTCAACGGAGGAGACAAGGATCATATAGAAAACTACGCGCTTGAGACAATCCCGTTAGTGCCGATTAGCAAATTATCATCTTTGCAAGAAGGGGAGGCAATCATAAGTGTTTTAAACAGCGGATACACATTTCTTTCGAAACTGGAACGCTACTATAAGTGTAAGGAACTTCTACCGATAAAAACTGAGGGGGATATAGTTTCTGCCCCCAAGGTAGACCCGTTTGACGACAAGTACACCTATACTTTTAAACTCAAAAAGAAACCGACCTGGAGATGAAAACTATGAAAATCACGTACAACGATATAAAAACTTACATAGAACAATTTGAAAGGATAACTGTGCCGCAGGTGCAAAGCCACTTCAACCTTTCGTATGCCGACGCACGAAAAGCCATCCAGAGTCTGGAAAACGAGAATTTTATAAAATACGATTCCGGGTTGTACTTTGATGTTGTCCAGATTTCAATAAACAGCATATCTCAAAGAAAGAGATCTGCGGCTAAAAAACGATCCGAAAAACCGCTGGATGATTCAAGCGGTCAAATACAGGAAGAAGATTCTCAGGAAATCCTGCTCCGTCAATCACGCGAGGATTTAGAACGTCGGCGCAAAGAAATTTTTGCGATGCTGGAAGAAAGTCTATTTAATGATGACGACGATGATGACGCTGATGATGAGGATGAGGGCGATGAGGATGACGTCGGTTACTGCTACTATGACCCCGACGATGACGACGTCGATGTCGATGAGGATGACGAATAATAATCTCAGTGATGAATATGTTGTCAGGATTCCGAGTTTTTCACATTAAAAAGGAAAGCGCACAGAACAGTGCGCTTTCCTTTTGGTACTCCCGGCGGGAATCGAACCCACAACGGCCCCTTAGGAGGGGGCTGTTATATCCATTTAACTACGGAAGCGTATGCGTTTTTATATTATAAACCAGCAAGCCGATTTTGACAAGCAACTGTGGCAAGTTGCAATTCTTCTATGTTTATGCTTCTGTTTTTATCTGAGCGGATAGAATTATCGTTGTCGCAAAAATATGCGGTTAGAGTTTCGATAAAATGACATTTTGCGAGAATATTATATTTTTATTGAAAACACTGTCACAAACATTGGACAAAGCGCATTAAGTTTCGTATAATATGACTGATTTATGAGGCTTTAAACGCGGTAGATGCGATTTTCGGCAATCTATCGCTATAAACGGGAGGACTTAGGATTATGATGAACAAATTTCAGTTGCAGGGAATGATCGATTTGAAAAAATGGTATGACAGCGAATCGTGCGGGCACGACACCTGCGGTTCATACGAATTTTGTGCTTTCTGCGATAAGTCGCTTCCGCAACCTTGTGCAAACGCCTATGAAAAAGCGTCGCAAAAACCCGCGGAACAACCCGCAGTCAAACCGGAAGTTCCCGTTCGCACTCCGAAAAAGCGCGACAGTGTAAAGCCTGTTCAGGAAAACACTTCTTTGGGCAAGAAATTTGATTATGATAAGGTTATGGCAAAGAAAGCGACGAGAAAAAGTCTTACCTTCGCCGAAAAATATGCGCTGTCGAGCGATACGCTTAAAGACAGATACGCTAAATTGCAAGAGGCTCTTACAGACACTGCAAAAGGCGAGCCGAAAATCAAAAGTCGCATAAGCAAGCAGTGTGATACATACCGCAGAAACGGAGAAATTATTGCCAAAATTACGATTATAGGAACTTCGTTGCGCATAAATCTGCCTCTCGATTGCGATGCCCCCGAGTTCAATGATGGGAAAACACCCCATACTTATACTGGTCACAAAAAGGTCTATGAAGATTTGCCGTTTCAATTTAAAGTCAACAGCAAGTTGGGGCTCAAACGCGCGCTAGCGTTAATAGAACTCATTAAATAAATTTCAGCAAGTAAAAATCCACCGATATTAATCGGTGGATTTTTTCTTTTCAGATTGCATCTTTTATTTGCGCATTATTAATTTAATACATAACGCATTTGTGCGCGTTTACTTCGTCGACGTATTTACAGGCGTTGAAAGCGGCGATAGATCCGTCGCTTGCCGCGGTTACGAGTTGGCGAATATGTTTTGTGCGGCAGTCGCCTGCAACGAATATGCCGTCGCAGGAGGTTTTGCAACTTTCGTCGGAAACGATATAGCCTGCCGGATCGAGTTGAACCAAGTCCTCAAACGCTTTGTTATTCGGAATCTGTCCTATACATATAAACGCGCACTTGCAGTCTATCGTGACTTGTTCTTCGGTGACGGTATTTTCAAAACGCAATCCGCTGAGTTCGTCTTTGCCGAGGAACTCTTTTAGAGCAAGACGGTAGTTTACCGAAACGTTATTGCGCGCAAGCAGAACGTCCGTAATTGCCTTGTCCGCAAAGAGTTTGTCGAAGAGAGCGCAGACGTGTACGTGTTTGCAATATCCGCTTAGCACGATGGCGTACTGAATTGCGGTGTTGGCGTCTCCTATAACGGCAACTTCTTCGTCGGCATAGAACGCGCCGTCGCAAAGAGCGCAATAACTTACGCCGCTTCCGATGAGTTCTTCCTCGCGAGGGATTCCGATATGACGGGGTTTCACTCCTGTTGCAAGTATGACGGAAATGCATTTGTACTGGGCGTAGTCTGTTGTCACGCAGAAACCGTTATCCGTTTTTTCGATTTTTTCAGCGCGTTCGAGTTCTATTCGCGCGCCCCACTCGGAAATCTGTTCGTAGAGTTTATCCATTAAATCGGAGCCGCTGACCTGTTGATAGGTGGGAAAGTTCTCTACGCGCGGCGAAAATGAAATCTGTCCGCCGAAACTTTCGCTTTCGAGAACAAGAACTGTTTTGCCCGCTCTGAGACAGTTCAGCGCGGCGGTCATACCCGCAGGACCAGCTCCTATAATTATAATATCGAATTTTTCCATAAGTTCCTTTTAAGGCTTTCGCCAAAAGCGTACTTTTGGCGAAAGAATGTAAATTTTTAAGTCGGAAGACCGAAAACTGCGTTTAGTAAATATATTTGTTTTATTACTTTACGCTCTCGATATAGCCTTTGATTTTGCTGGCGTTGTCATAAACGTCATAGCCGTTTCCGTTCGGAACGAGGAGGGTAGGCGCTTTTTTGACACCGAAAGCGACGGTTTGGTCCTTGTTGTCTTCGGCGTCGATAACTTTATATACGATGCCCGCTTTCTCCAACATCGACTTAGCCATTTTGCAGTTGGGGCAGGTTTTTGTCGTAAAGATGAGAATGTCGGATGGGTTGATAGATTCCACAGTTGCCTGTTTCGGCGTGGCGGCAACCATAGGAGCGACGTCGGTGCATACAAATTCGCTGATTTCTTTGCCGTGATACTGAGACGTCGCGATATCATATACTTTACGCTCTTTGAATTCGGCAATCTTGCCGTCGTTCCAGTTCTGAACAGGGCGGTAGTAGCCTGTTATACGACTGTAAACTTCCGTCTTTTTGCCGCAGATGGGGCAACTGTACTGTTCGCCTTCGAGATAGCCGTGGTCGGCGCATATCGAATATGTGGGCGAGAGCGTGTAGTAGGGGAGTTTGTAATTCTCTGCGATTTTACGTACAAGGTTAGCCGCCGCCTGCCAACTGTCGAGTTTCTGACCGAGGAAGGCGTGGAATACCGTGCCCGATGTATAGAGCGTCTGCAACTCGTCCTGAATGTCGAGAGCGGAGAAGATATCCGCAGTGTATCCGACGGGCAGGTGGGAACTGTTCGTATAGTAGGGAACGTTGTCCATACTCTTTGCGCAGATGATATTCGGGAATTTGGCTCTGTCGTGCTTTGCGAGTCTGTACGAAGTGGATTCCGCAGGAGTCGCTTCAAGGTTGTAGAGGTCGCCGTATTCTTCCTGATAATCGCTGAGTTTATCGCGCATAAAGTTGAGCGTTTTTTGAGTAAACTCCTGCGCTTCCTTTTGCGTAAGGTCTTTTCCTACCCAGCGAGCGTTCAGACACGCCTCGTTCATACCGACAAGTCCGATTGTCGAGAAGTGGTTGTTGAAGGTGCCGAGGTATCTCTTAGTATAAGGATACAGACCTTCGTCAAGCAGTTTTGTGATGACGTTGCGCTTGATTTTGAGAGAACGCGCGGCGATATTCATCAGCCTTTCGAGTTCTTTGAAGAATTCCTGCTCCGTGGTTGCGATGTACGCTATACGGGGAATGTTTATCGTAACGACGCCGACGGAACCAGTAGATTCGCCGCTTCCGAAAAATCCGCCCGATTTTTTGCGCAGTTCTCTGAGGTCGAGGCGCAGACGGCAGCACATACTGCGGACGTCGCTCGGCTCCATATCGCTGTTTATATAGTTGGAGAAATACGGAGTGCCGTATTTGGATGTCATCGTAAAGAGAAGACGGTTGTTTTCGGTGTCCGACCAGTCGAAATCCTTTGTAATCGAATACGTGGGAATGGGATACTGGAAGCCTCTGCCGTTGGCGTCGCCTTCAATCATTATTTCGATGAACGCCTTATTGACCATACGCATCTCTTCGGCGCAGTCTTTATACTTGAAATCCATCTCTTTGCCGCCGACGATTGCGGGGAGTTCCGCAAGGTCGTTGGGTACTACCCAGTCGAGCGTGATATTCGTAAAGGGAGCCTGCGTGCCCCAGCGGGAGGGAGTGTTTACGCCGTATATAAAGGACTGAATGCATTGCTTAACTTCTTTATAGGAGAGATTGTCCACCTTTACAAAGGGCGCAAGATACGTATCAAAAGAGGAGAATGCCTGTGCGCCTGCCCATTCGTTCTGCATAATTCCGAGGAAGTTTACCATCTGGTTGCAGAGGGTGGAGAGATGCGACGCGGGCGATGAAGTGATTTTGCCGGGGATACCGCCGAGACCTTCCTTTATAAGTTGTTTAAGCGACCAGCCGGCGCAGTAGCCCGTGAGCATACTGAGGTCGTGCAGGTGGATCTGCGCTTCGCGGTGCGCGTTTGCTATTTCGTCGTCGTAGATTTCGCTGAGCCAGTAGTTTGCAGTAACTGCTCCCGAGTTTGAAAGAATGAGTCCGCCGACGGAGTACGATACCGTAGAATTTTCCTTAACGCGCCAGTCGTTGACTTTGAGATAATTGTCAACCGTGTTTTTATAGTCGAGGGTAGTCGCGCTTATGTCGCGGAGTTTCTGATGTTGCTTTCTGTAAAGAATGTAAGCCTTTGCGACCTCTACGTAACTTGTCTGAATGAGAACAACTTCAACCGAGTCCTGAACGTCTTCGACCGTGACGATATCGTCTTTGACCTTGCTGTTGAAGTCCGCGGTGACGCGCAGAGCCAGCATATCGATGATGTCGTCGCTGTAATTTTTGCCGACCGCGACAAAGGCTTTTTCGATTGCGATTTTGATTTTGTTCAGATTGAACGGAACCACGTTTCCGTCTCTTTTTTTCACGTTAAGCATAATGTGAATTCTCCCTTTTTGAAATTGTGCTTTCTCATTATAGCAAGCACATTGGATATGTCAAGGAAAATCGCAAAATAAAGTGTGAAACATTTTTGAGAAACACAATATATGGTGGTTGTGTCAAATTTTGCCATATTTTGGAAAATGCTTTCCGACCTCGGATTTTCGGTATGTAAACGAGCGGTTTTACAAAAACCGACAATCTAAATAGGTGTCTGCTTTTCTCTTGCGATTTGTCGTATAAAATATATTGCGGCGCAATGTTTTTAATGCCGTACAATCAAAACCACGCGCTTAGCGCGAGGTTTGCACCAGCCCTTCAAGGGCATGCTACTTGCAGACGTCTCAAGACGTATTGAATTGTTCGCCAACTGCAATCTCTTCTCGGGCAGCCACTCAAGTGGCTGTCTTTTTATGCCTTTTCGCCTGTAAACGGGTCTATGTATTCTTTTATACTTATTTGGTCACTCATTATGTCTTCTTGTAGTTGGTTCCTTACATATTCCGCTATCTTTGTTTCATTCTTCCCAACTGTATCTACATAATAGCCTCTACACCAGAAATGTCTGTTCCCATACTTATATTTCAGGTTGGCGTGCCTGTCAAATATCATCAGCGAACTCTTGCCCTTCAAATACCCCATAAATTGGGCAACGCTCAAATTCGGTGGTATCTTCACCAACATATGTATATGGTCTGGGCAAGCGTTCGCTTCTATTATCTCTACGCTTTTCATCTCACACAGTTTTCGTATTATCTTTCCTATATCCGCTTTTATCTTATTATATATTTCTTGTCTGCGATATTTTGGAGCGAATACTATGTGATATTTGCAATTCCAACTTGTATGTGATAAACTGTTTTTGTCATTCATGACTAAATCCTCCTATGATTCCCTATTGCGGTTGGCGAACCTGCTTTAGTTTATCATAGGAGGATTTCTTGTATCTTGAAGATTTTTTATTCCACCACTTCAAGTGGTGGTTTATTTCCGCTAAAGGCTACAATATAAAACGGCTCTGCAAACGCAGAGCCGTCATAAAATCACTGATTATGCGGTCATTCGTTTTTGTCCGCCGCGGCTTCCGATAAGATCTCGGGTTCTGTAACAGTCCCGTCCTGCGTCGGTTCCGAAAGAGTTTCGCGGTATTCTGCCGCTACGCATTCAGTCTCGGCGGATTCGCCTTCGGGAATCGCGGCTTCGGGAGACGCGGGTTGCTCGGACTCTTCGGATTCATCTTTGGATTTCTTCTTTCCCCAGTCACGCATAACGAGGAACTTACAGCCGAGGAAGTTGATAACGAAACTCATAAAACTTCCTACAAACTTGCCTACGTATCCGCCGAAAGTGACCATTGCGGGATTGTTGTCGGATGATCTGGCAATTGCGTCTGTTATTACTCCGCCCAGATAGGTGTTGAGTATTATTATCAGAATGACGATAACGGCGTACATTATGCCCGATATGACAACATTGTTTGTGGCGTTGAAAGTCTTTTTACGGTTGAGCACGAAAGTACAGATTTGAGCGATTACGTTGGAGATGAGGAACGCTATAAACGCGCCAAGACCTCCGCCCGCCGTGTCGTATTTGAAAACAAACCAGTTTATCGGCGCGTTCACGGTTTTGAGGCAGAGTGCGAGAATTGTATATGTCAGATACTCTATCGCAAAGCAGACAAAACTGAACAAAAGGAAGAAAACCATTTGCCTGAGGTTTTCGTGAGCATTGAGATAATCGGAAATTTTTTTGAGTCCTGCCGGCAGTTCGCGTTTCTTTTTGACGTTTTCGGATTTAGAATCGGCGTCAGCCTGCGGAGCGGGTTCTCCGTTTTCGATGATTTCGTCTTTTGCGGATTGCGTTACAACTTCATCCGTGCTTTGAATTTCGTTTTGAAATTCTTCCCGAGTGTTATCCATATCGTTCCCCTTATAGTATAAGTAGTATGTTTATATTATAAATAATCATTAAACCGTTGTCAATAGCGCGCTTTATGCTATAATGCAGGTATGTTGGAACTCTTAGCCCCCGCAGGCGATTTGAAAAGTTTTGAAGCCGCAATAAATTGCGGAGCGGACGCAGTATATCTGGGACTGTCCGATTTCAACGCTCGCAAAAAAGCGGAAAATTTCAGCGCGGAAAATTTTGGCGATATTGTAAATAAAGCGCATTTCTACGGCGTGAAAGTTTACGTTACCGTCAATACGCTTGTGCGCGATTGCGAAATGCCGCAACTGATTTCATTGGTCAAGGCGGCGGTGGAAGCGAGAGCGGACGCCTTTATCGTTCAGGATTTGGGTGCGGCGCAACGTCTTAAATCGGCATTCCCCGATATTGTCCTGCACGCGAGTACGCAACTGGGAATACACAATCTCTACGGCGCGCGCATCGCAGAGAAGTTGGGATTTAAAAGAGTTGTTCTTTCAAGGGAAACAACCGTTGACGATATACGCGCCATACGCGACGGAACTTCGCTGGAAATAGAATTCTTCGTTCAGGGCGCGCTGTGCGTTGCGTTCAGCGGTAACTGCTATCTCAGCGCGGTCGAACAAAATGCCAGCGGCAACAGAGGACTTTGCAAACAACTCTGCCGTTTGCCATACAGGGCGGAGACGGCCGGGAAATCGGCGGAAGGATTTCTTCTAAGCGCAAAAGACCTGTGCCTTGCCGACAGCATTCGGGAACTCGCCTCCGCGGGCGTAACGTCGTTTAAGATAGAAGGACGTCTGCGCAGAGAGGGATACGTTGCAAGCGCGGTAAGCGTTTATCGCAGATTGATTGACGGCGCGGACAATGCGAAACTTAGCGATTCGGACAGAGAAACGCTCAAAACAGCATTTTGTCGTGGCGTCGGATATCTCGAAAGGGCGTACCTCGACGGAAACGCTTCCGACGTAATAGAAAAGGATTTCAACAATCATACCGGCGTAGAAGTCGGAAGGGTTTTAGACGTAGAGCCGTTTAAAACGGATTTATACAGAGTGACTGTTTCGTCCCGCCTGCCGCTTAGCGGAGGAGACGGACTTAAATTTTTTTCCGCGAGTGCGAAAGCCGATCGGCGGTCGGGACAAAACCTCAAATCCGCAGAATCGGGCGGCGGACGAGTTGATAATGCCGAAGGAATCAAATTCCGCGAAACGGCAAGCATAGGACTCGGCGACGTCAAATCCTGCGGAAAAGAGCAGTATGTTTTCGTCACCAAAACGGAGATAAAAAAGGGCTGGCGCGTGCATCTGATATCGTCCGAAGAGCGCGACTGCGCATTGCTTTCACGCCGCAGGAATGTAGGCGTTAGGCTGCGCGTAACAGCGATTGCAGGCGAGCCGCTGAGCGTATTTGCAACGACGGATACCGCTTCTGTAACTCAATTAGGCGATATTTGCGAGCGTGCCAGAACATCTCCTCTCAGCGTGGATAATATACGCGCACAGATGAGCAAAGCGGGCGACAGCGGGTTTGAAATAATAAGTTGCGAAGTTGAAACAGACGGCGTGTTTGTGGCGAAATCGATATTAAACGCGGCTCGCAGAACCGCGCTCGAAACGCTTGCCGAAAGGATTATAACCGCAAACGGGATGGCTGACATTAAAATAAACACAAGCGAACTTTTATTCGCAAATAGCACTTTAAATGTTGAATATGACAAATTAAACTTGCTTTTTGTGCATAATGACGATTTGGGCGCATTTAAATCGGGCGGCAGATTTGACTCTAAGACTTTGGATTTCACGGTTTTATGTCCGTTCGAATACACTGCGGAAGAAATAGAACGGGCGGCAATTCGGACAGGCGTTTCTAAGGATAAGATAGCATTGCGTTTGCCTGTTATTGCAAACGGGCTTGATTTGATGTTGCTGGATAAGGCGCTCGGCAGTCTGCCGTGGCTTAAAGTGCTGGTGAGCGAAAATATATACGGATTTTCCTATGCGGATAAGGGGTATCGCGTTATAGCGGGAGCGGGACATAACGTGCTTAACGGGTTTGCTGAAAAAGTCTGCAAAAATCTGGGCGCGGAAGCGGTGCTGCCTTCTTTGGAGAGCGAAGAGCGTGACGGTATCGGCGGAGACGAACTACCGCTTATGACGTTTGCGCACTGTCCGTATAAAACGGTGTTCGGCAACGGGTGCGGCAATTGCAAATATAAAGAGGGAATGGCGATTTGGAGAGGAACGCACAAATACTCGGTGCGGCGGGCTAAGTTGCACAATTGTTATTTCGGTCTTTTCAAATGACGAAAAATACTGTACAAAATTCCGCGGCTGTGGTATTATAATCTCAACATTTTAAAAGGAGAGAGAACTATGGCGAGAGTTATAAGTGACGAGTGCATTTCTTGCGGCGCGTGCGCGGATACTTGCCCCGTAGGTGCGATTGCGGAAGGCGACGGAAAATTTGTTGTCGACCCCGACCAGTGCATCGATTGCGGCGCTTGTGAGGACGGATGCCCCGTCAGCGCGATTTCTGAGGCATAATAGCAACAAAAAAACAAAAGTGATTTATGAAAGGACGCTCTGTGAGCGTCCTTTCGCATTCGTTATTATTTTAAATTAAATCTTAGTTTATTCGGTTTTTTACTGAACCTGATCCGCTGACGGTCTTAAACCGTGCGTCTTGTCTTTCTCGGTTATAAGTCCCTCATATTCTGATTCCCGTGTATATGCAGGATTCAAAGAATTATTCCTCGTCGGGCAACGCGTCGATTTCTGCGGTGGACTGTCTTTCGCCTATCCGCATATCTTCGAGGCTGTACGTGCGTACGTCGAATGTTCCGTCTTTAAGCATAACTTTGACGCGGGCGGTCTGTTTGATAAGGTCGTTTGATTCCACAGTGCCGTCGCCGTCTCGCGTTTTTACTTTGCTTCCGACTTTGGGCATAAGTTTGTAAACTTCGCTGTAATATGAGTTTTCGTATTTGAGACAGCACATAAGCCTTCCGCAAACGCCGCTTATTTTCTGCGGATTGAGCGAAAGTCCCTGCACCTTTGCCATCTTTATGGAAACCTTCTCGAAGTCGGGCAGATGCGCGGTACAGCAACAGGCTCTTCCGCAAGGGGCAAGCGCGCCGCGCATTTTTGTGTCGTCGCGCTCGTAAATCTGGCGGAGTTCTATGCGAATCTTGAAAATGGACGCGAGCACGCGCACGAGTTCTCTGAAATCGATTCTTCCGTCGGCGGTGAAATAGAATATGAGTTTGCTTCTGTCGAAAGTGTATTCGGCGTCGACGAGTTTCATATTCAGTTTCATTTCGGAAACTTTTTCCCGAATGGTTTTAAGAGCGTTTTCCTTGTCTGCGAGGTTTTTTTGCACTTGCGCGGCGTCCTCTTCCGTTGCTTTGCGTACGACGGGTTTGAGCGGCTGTACGATTTCGCTGTCGTCGACGATTTTATTTGCGACCGCTACTGTTGCGTATTCGAGACCGCGCGCGGTTTCCACAATCGCGCCGTCGCCGTCTGAAAACTTTTCTCCGTTGGGATTAAAGAAATATATCTTGTTGCCTGTTTTGAATTTTATACCTATTATTTCGGGCATTTGTGTCTGACCTCCAGAATTGAAAATAGCAGATTGTCTATTGCCGACAGCGCGCTGACGTTGAGTGACAACTGCCTGCGGGTGTCGTTGATAAGAGCGAGTATTTTTGCGAGTGCAAGGGCGGAGTAGCGCTCGGACAGTTTAACGATTTCGTTTGACGCGTGCCGAGACAGTATCATATTTTCGTCGTCCTTAGCCACCATCATATCGCGAACTATAATCGACATTACGTCGAGGAATCCGTTTATATCGTCCTGATTTGCGATTACGGAATCGAGTTTTATAATATCCGAACTGCGGTCGAGATTTTTCATCAGTTCCAGAGCGGAGCGATAAAGTGCGGCGTATTGCGGCGACGCCGCGATTTTGCGCGCTTTGCCCAACATTCCTTCACAGCAGGCGGCGGCAACCGCGCTCGACTCTTCGTCGCATCCGAGCGCAATCATAGTCTCGAAGACCGCGTCCTTGTCGAAGACGTCGAGATGTACCGTACGGGCGCGCGATTTTATTGTGTCCAGCATAGCGGATTCGTTGGCAACGCCCAGAAATAAAGTCACTTCCGCGGGCGGTTCTTCCAGCGTTTTAAGAAGTTTGTTCTGCGCCTGAATGTTCATAAGGTCGGCGCGGTGAACGAAATAGAGTTTGCGCCCCGACAGCGATTTAATGTAGACCGAGGACAGCATATTGTTTACGTCCTCAACCTTGATTTTTTCGTGCTTTTCGTTTATGTGGAAAACGTCGGGGTGGTTCGAATGCAAAACTTTTCTGCATTCGGCGCAGTCAAAACACGCGTCCGTTGCGCTCCGGCAGTAAACGGACGCCGCGACGAGCGTAAAAAACTCGTCCACCGCGTCGTCGTCTCCCGATGCGATTATATAGGCGTGACCGAGTCCCATTCTCTTATCGCCGAGAATGAGTTTAAAAGCCCGAGAGCCTCTCAAAGCGTTTTCGAAAACGAGCGGATTCACTTTATTATGCCTCTTTCGCGCATAAGCGAGATTATTTTCTGCGAAGTAACATTTTTGTCTATATCGGGTTTTACCGCTACAATTCTGCCGTTTGAAGCCTCGATTTCGCGATTAAAGCCGTTGTATACCTTATCAAAAAATTCGTTCGATTCCTGTTCGAGCCTGTCCGCGGCGCGATGTCCGCGCCAGGAATTTTCGGGGCTTAAATCGATAAATACAGTAAGGTCAGGCATACAGTCGTCCACAGCAGGTTCGTTTATTCGGCGTATGAGCCCCGCGCCGAGTTCGCGTCCGTAGCCCTGATACGCTATCGAACTGTCGACGTATCTGTCGCAGATTACGAGTTCGCCTTTTTCAAGCGCGGGTTTGATTACTTCGCGTACAAGTTGCGCTCTGCTTGCGGCATAGAGCAACGCCTCCGTCATTTCCGTCATAGCGACGTTGCTTTTGTCGAGAATGACGTTGCGGATTTGTTCCGATATTGCGGTGCTGCCCGGTTCGCGTACATATACGGCGTGCTGACCGGTTTTTTCCAGATATTCTTTGAGCAGTCTGAGTTGCGTGGATTTGCCGACGCCCTCGCATCCTTCGAATGATACGAACATATTATTACCTTCCCGAGTGATTTTATCAGTATACCACGTTTTCGGATATTTTACAACAGGATTAACAAAACCGCCCGTTGCGGGCGGTTTTGGAATTCGTTTTATTTTCAGACGTCGTTGCCGTCTCTGTCCAAATTTCCGTCCGAACAGTGCACCGTAAGATTTTCGGAACAGTTGGATAGACGCACCGCGGTTTTTAGGAATTCCTCCTTAGTTCCTCCGAAATAAATATCGGCGATTTCGGAGCAGTTGTAAAAGGCGTCATAATTTATATGCTCCACACTCGCGGGGATAGTTACAGAAGTCAGACGAGTGCAAAATCCGAAAGCGTCCCTTCCTATTTCCGTTATGCCGCCGGGGAGTACGATTTCCGTCAATCCCGAACAGCCGAAGAAAGCGTATTCTCCGATTTTCGTTACGCTTCCGTCGTTCGGGATAACGGTTGAATTACATCCGCGTATAAGAGTTTTGCTTTTCTTTTCGACGATGCAGTTGCCGTTGTCGGAGTAGTGTTGATTTTCGTCGGCAATGACAATGTCTTGAAGTTTACCGCATCCCGCGAATGCGTCCGCGGCGATTTTTACGACGGATTTCGGAATGTAGACGCTTCTCAGAGACGCGAGGTTAGTGAACGCGCCGGAGGCTATTGCGAGAGTCCCTTCCGGTATTGTTAAGGAATTGTCTTGCGGCAGACCTTTATAACAATAGATTGTTTTGCCGAGAAATACTATGCCGTTGGCGCGTTGCGCGTACCATTCCGTCCCGAGGAACGCGTCTTCGCCTATTTCCGTGAGAGAATCGGGAGCGCTTATATCAGAGAGGCGGTTGCAGTCTTCGAAAGCGTGGTCTCCCACGCGCGACACTCCGTCGGGAATCTGAACTGATACAATTGCGGAACAGTTTTTAAAAGTTCCGTCGGGAATACAGGTAACGCCGTCGGGAATAATCAGTTCGCCTGTGATTTGATTGCCGTTGATATTAAGCCTGTCTGCATAGTTCATAGGGTTCGAGTCTGCGTTGGCAAACGATATGCCGCACCAGACCGCGAGGTCGGCAATGTTTACGGTCGTAAGCGCGTTGCATAGCACGAAAGCGTCTTCGCCTATGCTTTTAATTCCGCTTCCGAGTTTTAAGGACGATAGTCCCGTGCAGTTGTAAAACGCACTGTCGCCTATTGTTTTTACGGTGTCGGGGACGTTAATTCCACTTATCCATCTCTGACTTGTAAAAGCGTACGGCGCGATTGTTTCAGTGCCTTCCTCGATTACGACGGAAGAGGATTCCGTGCGATTGCCGACATACTGATAGGCTATTTTTCCGATATACAGGATTCCGTCGGGCAGGCTGTCAAACCACGCCGTATTCCTGAAAGAATACCGACCTATCTGAGTTACGGTGTCGGGAACGGTAATTTCCGAGAGCGCGGAGCAGTTTCGGAAAGCGGATTCGCCTATTATTTCAATTCCTTGCGCAAGTGTGACCTTTTCGACATCCCTGCAATTCTCAAACGCGCTTTCGTCTATGCCGATTACTTTTTTACCGTTGTAGATTGCAGGTACGGTGATTTCGCCGTTGCCTGTAAACTTCGCGACGAAGTATGCGTTTGAAGTTTCGTCAAATCTGTATACGAGGCCCGCTCGGCAGTGCTTGCACTGTCCGTTGACGTCGTATGAGTGTAAACCTGTCGAGTATATGGGTTCTTCTATATAATAATCGCAATTACGGCAGGATTTCTTTTTTACGCCGTCCTCGGTGCAGGTCGCGTCAACGTCGGTTTCCCACTCTCCGAGAGTGTGTCCCGTTGCCGCTGTTTCCTCGTAAACTCTATACAGGCAGCCTTCGATAGTACACTGTCTGAATTCCAACCCCTCTTCGACGCAACCCGGGGGAGTTTCGGTTTGCCATTCGCCGAGAATATGCTCGTGCGTCTGAGCAGTTCCTTCGTAACTGTTGCAGGAAGTCAGCACTGTTAACAGACCTATCGAAAGTACTGCCGCCACAGTCAATAATGTAAAAACGGATTTAGTTTTCGCTTTTTTCATTTTTCACCTCTGTTTCAACTGCGAGTTTATTTTTTGATGCATCGGCGCAATGCGGCATTGCGGAGTATGAAAAACAATGGAACGTCAACCGCAAATCGCGTCGGTTATATTCTGCGCATTACGGATAAAATTTTATCATTCGTCAAATCGCGTGTCAATATGATTTCGATTTTCGTCATTGTTCGCGGTTTGCGTGACAGACGTAATTGAATTAAGAATAAAGGCGAAAGTTCAAACGCGCGCGTGCGCTTGACTTATAACGATGATAGTATTAGAATTATTTCTATTAAACAGATTTGATATATCGAAAAACACTCTGTTCGAGAGGATTTATGGACTATAAACAGATAGAAAGCAAATGGCAGAAGAAGTGGGCGGAAACGGGACTTTATAAGTTCAACCGCGACGCAGTGGACAAAAAGTATTATTGTCTGGAAATGTTCTCCTATCCGTCGGGCGCGAAACTGCACGCGGGACACTGGTACAACTACGGACCTGCCGATACGTTTGCGAGGTTTAAGCGTATGCAGGGATACGAGGTGTTTCAGCCTATGGGCTTTGACGCTTTCGGTCTGCCTGCCGAGAATTATGCGATAAAGACGGGTATCCACCCCGAGGAAAGCACTGTTAAGAATATCGAGACTATGGAAGGACAGTTGCGCAGAATAGGCGCGACCTACGACTGGGATTACGAAATCAAAACCTGTATGCCCGACTATTACAAGTGGACGCAGTGGATGTTTTTGCAATTGTACAAAAACGGTCTTGCCTATCGCAAGGACGCGCCCGTAAACTGGTGTCCGTCCTGCAACACGGTTCTTGCAAACGAGCAGGCGCAAGGCGGAGTCTGCGACAGATGCGGCAGTAAGGTCACGCATAAAAATCTCAACCAGTGGTTCTTTAAAATAACGCAGTACGCCGACGAATTGCTTGACGGACTCGATAAACTCGATTGGCCGGAAAAGACCAAACTTATGCAGAAAAACTGGATAGGAAGAAGTTACGGCGGAGAAATCGAGTTTGCCGTCAAGGGCACGGACGTAAAATTCAGAGTGTTCACTACAAGAGCGGATACGGCGTTCGGAGTGACGTACGTCGTACTTGCACCCGAAAGCCCGCTTGTGGACGCGATCACGGTTCCCGAGCGTAAGCAGGCGGTCGAAGAATACAGAGAAAAGGCGGCGGCGGCTTCCGAAATCGACAGAATGTCCTCCACGCGCGAAAAGACGGGAGTGCTCACCGGCGCGTATGCGATAAATCCCGTCAACGGCAGAGAGGTGCCCATACTTGTTGCGGATTACGTTATAGCCAGTTACGGTACGGGCGCGGTTATGGGCGTAGCGGCACATGACGAGCGCGATTTTGTGTTTGCTCAGAAACTCGGTTTGCCTGTGGAAAGAGTTATAGAAGGAAAGAACGGACAGGACGATACGCTGCCCTTTACAGAGTACGGGGTGCTGGTAAACAGCGGCGAATTCGACGGAATGGCTTCCGAAGACGCGAGGATTGCCATTCTCAAAAAACTCGAAGCAGAAGGCAAAGGCTGTCTTAAAACCAACTACCGTTTGCGCGACTGGCTTGTAAGCCGTCAACGCTACTGGGGCGCGCCGATCCCTATAATACATTGCGAGCATTGCGGTGCGGTGCCTGTTCCCGAAAAGGATTTGCCCGTACGTCTGCCGCGGGGAGTCAACTTTACGCCCGACGGCGAATCTCCGCTCAAAAAGTGCTCGGAGTTCATAAACACCGTATGTCCCGTTTGCGGACGTCCCGCAAAACGCGACGCGGATACGCTGGATACTTTCGTTTGTTCGAGTTGGTATTTCCTGCGCTATCCCGACAGCCGCAACGACGAAAAGCCGTTTGATACTGAATGGATCGACAAGATGCTTCCCGTAGACAAGTATATCGGCGGCGCGGAACACGCCTGTATGCATCTGCTTTACGCACGTTTCTTTACTAAGGCGTTGCGAGATATGGGATATCTGCATTTTGACGAACCGTTCCTCTCGCTCGTGCATCAGGGTACGATACTGGGTACGGACGGAAACAAGATGAGCAAGTCGCGCGGCAACGTAGTCTCGCCTGACGACAGTATTTCTAAATTCGGGGCGGACGTGTTCAGAGTATATCTTATGTTCGGCTTCAACTACGTCGAAGGCGGTCCCTGGAACGAGAGCGGGCTCGAATCCGTAAACCGCTTTTTCGAGAGGGTGGAACGCATCGTCAAAAAGTGCTATGAAATAGGATTTACGGACGCTCCTTTGGGCAAAGCGGAAAAGGAACTCAACCGCATACGCCACAACACGATAAAGAGCGTAACCGAAGACCTCGGCACTTTCTCGTTCAATACGGCGATTGCAAGGCTTATGGAATTTGTAAACGCAATATACGCTTACGAGGGAAGCGTTGAGGCAAAGAACGCAATCTACAAGGATTGCGCAAAGGATTTGGTGCTCATCTTCGCTCCGTTCGCGCCGCACTTCTGCGAGGAACTCTGGGAGATGATGGGGCAGAAGTATTCGGTATTCAACAATGCGTACCCGACTTTTGACGAAAAGGCGACCGTACTTGATGAATTAGAGTTGGCGGTGCAGATAAATTCCAAACTGCGCGGAAGAATAACCGTTGCAAACGGCGCGCCGAAAGCGGATATCGAAAAGGCCGCGCTTGAAGCGGTTCAGGCGCAACTCGGCGGCAAGGCGGTCAAAAAGATTATTATCGTGCCGAACAGACTTGTAAATATTATCGCTTAAAATCAATCACAAACACACAGAGTGTGATGGAGATAAAAATATGCTTGATTTAATAAGAATAAGAAACAACCCTCAGGAAGTATCCGATGCGCTTGCAAAAAAAGGCTTTAAAGCGGACTTTACGCAAGTCATAGCGTGGGACGACGCGCGCAAGGCGACGATAACGGACGTAGAACGTCTTAAAGCGCAGAAGAACAAGGTATCGGCGCAGATTCCCGTGCTCAAAAAAGCAGGACAGCCCGTCGAACCTATCTTCGAGGAAATGCGAAAACTGGGCGACGAAATAGCCGCGGCTGACGCAAAAATTGCGGAACTTGTCGCAAACATCAACG
The DNA here is from genome assembly GCA_910578325.1 of uncultured Christensenella sp. Taxonomy (GTDB): domain Bacteria; phylum Bacillota; class Clostridia; order Christensenellales; family CAG-917; genus CAG-475. The sequence continues at coordinate 40,207 of CAJTQT010000005.1, read as the reverse complement.
ATACTCTCGCCTGTATGCCCAACATTCCCGACGCCGATCTGCTTTCGGGCGAAAAGGAAAACAATCAGGTCGTGAAATTGAGCGGAAAAAAGCCCGAGTTTGATTTTACGCCGAAAAACCACGTAGATATCTGCACGGATTTGGGGTTGATCGACTACGAACGCGGAGTAAAACTCAGCGGAAACGGTTTTTGGATATACCGCGGAATGGGCGCAAGGCTGGAATGGGCTTTGCTCAACTACTTCGTTGAAGAGCATCTGAGCGACGGATACGAATTTATTCTTCCGCCTTATCAACTCGGCTACAACTGCGGCTTCGGAGCAGGACAGTTCCCCAAATTCAGCGACGAGGTGTACTGGCTCGATTGCGACGAGGACAAAAAACGCAACCGCTTTATGCTTCCCACCGCCGAAACCGCGCTTGTCAATATGTATTCCGGAGAGATAATAGACGAGAGCAAACTTCCTCTCAAATTCTTTGCGTACTCGCCCTGTTTCAGAAAAGAAGCGGGTTCGGCGCGTACCGAAGAGCGCGGAATGATTCGCGGACACCAGTTCAACAAAATCGAAATGGTGCAGTATGCGCATCCCGACCGCAGTATGGAAGCCTTTGAGGAACTCGTTGAAAAAGCCGCCAGACTCGTCGAAAAACTCGGGTTACACTTCCGCGTGAGCAAACTCGCGGCGGGTGACTGCTCCGCGTCTATGGCAAGAACGTACGACGTCGAACTTTGGATTCCGTCGATGGGCATATATAAAGAGTGTTCGTCGGTGAGCAATGCAAACGACTATCAGGCGCGCAGAAACAATACGCGATTCCGCGACAGCAAGACGGGCAAACCGCAATTTGTACACACGCTCAACGGCAGCGGACTTGCTACGTCGCGTCTTATTCCTGCTATTGTGGAGCAGTATCAGAATGCCGACGGTAGCGTGACTGTGCCCGAGGTGTTGAGGAAGTATTTGGGCGGGATAGACAAAATCGCAAAGTAAAACCGCGCTATTTGCGTTGATACTGCGTCAAAGGCACTTTTGCTCACAGTCGTGTACAATTTGTACACTAGGCTGTTCGCAAAAGTGCCTTTTTCTTGTCTGAACACAAATATCGCGGTTTTATACTTATATCAGTTCGAGCCAGGGTATCCATATCTTTTTACTTTTTTAATAGTCTATACGACCGAGAACATAGTCAACAGGCAAATTAAGTTTTTTAGCGATTTGAACTATGTTGCTAAGCGACGGTTGATTATCGCCGCGTTGCCAGTCGTAGATAGCAGACTCGGCAATTCCTGTTATTTTGCATAGTTGATATTTATTTATGTTTTCTTTGTCTAATATAATTTTTAGTTGTTCTTTGAAAGGAGGACATTTTTTGAAATCACTTTTGCTGTTTATGCTCTCAAAGCCTAAAAGAAAATCCGCAGTACAGTTGAAATAATCGGCTATAATCACAAATGTATTAACCGATGGTTGCCGCGTGCCGTTCAAATATCTGGCAATAGTAGACCTGTTTATCTTCAATGCTTCCGCAAGAGTTCCGGGAATTAGGTCGTGCTCAATCATAAGTTCTTTCAGCCGTTCGGCAAAATGTGTTTTGTAGTTCATTCTATACACCGTTTGTCAGTAGTCCACGCGTCCCAGCACATAGTCAAACGAGCAATTGAAAAAATCCGATAGTTTGATTACGTTGTCAACAGATGGAGAGTAAATATCGTGTAGCCAGTAATAAAGCAAGGATTGCGATATGTTGGTCTGTTTTTTTAATGCATACTTTGTTTTTCTTTTGTTTATAAAAAGAAATTGCAGTCGTTCACTAAATTGAGGGCAGTGTTTAAAATCCTTTTTTATGTTTTCGTCGACCAACCCCAGCATAAAATCCAGAGTGCAATCAAAAATGTTCGCCAGTTTAACGGCATTTTCGATAGATGGTGCCCGTTCTTGTGAAAGGTACTTAGAAATAGTACTTTTGTCGATACGCAGTTTATCGGCAATAATCGAAGCCGTCAAATCATTTTCAATCATTAACTCTTTTAGTCGCTCGGCGAAATTAGATAAATACAACATAATAATCCTTATTCAAACTCTATTCTTCCAAGAATATAATCGACGGAACAATCAAAGTAGTTTGCCAGTTTAATAATGTTTTCAATCGACGGCTGATATTTTCCCGTTTCCCAGTAGTACATAATGGTTTTTGAAATTCTTGCCTCTTTTTGCAATTTATACTTACTGACTTTAAAATGACTTAAAAGTTTTTTAAACTGAACTGAAAAAGTAGGACATTCCTTGTAAGAGGTGCCTGAGTTTAAATAGTTTTCACTTCTTTCGACAAGAAAATCAATAGAGCAATTAAAGCAATCTGCTAAACGAATCAATATTTCTATTTCGGGAACATTTTGTTCTGACAAATATCGCGAAATTGTCGAGACTTTAACATTGATTCTTTCAGCGAGTTGTGTTTGATTGATATTGTATTCAATCATTAATTCTTTGAGCCTTTCGGCAAATTCAGACAAATTAAACATTATTATTACCTTTTGTGTTAAAAAATTATGTTCTATTGCGACACATTTTGCTTGTGTTTTGTCTGTGCTGAACCTAAAATATTTAATAAAGAGATGCGCATTTCTAATAAAAAATTGAGGTGATATATGGAAAAACCAATTGAAAAACCCAGTATTGTGTGTAACGAACAAGACATAGTATTTGATATCAAATACTTTATTCAAGACTTTTATTTTGCCAAATTTATTGCTAGTGAAAATCATTTGCAGGTAAATTTCGATAATGGACAAAAATTTATTATTTCCGTCAGAGAATTATAGTAATTTTAAATGCTCTGCTTGTGATGTAGAATTGATGAATAAAGCATTCAATACTTTCTATATTTTCATGCAGAGCATTTGCGCCTTATCAGGGATTGTGATTTAAGTATGTATTATGTTTGTAACATCAGTCAAACTCTATACGACCAATAATATAATCTACAGTGTTTTCAAAATAGTTTGCTAACTTAATGATATTGTCAATCGACGGTTGATACTTTCCCGTTTGCCAATAGTACATAACGGTTTTGGGTATCTCCGTATCTTTTTGAATCCTGTATTTTGATTTTTTGGAATTTAAAATTATTTTTTCTAACTGTTGGGAGAATTTAGGGCATTTAAGATACTTCGCACCTTGCGGGAAAGTCTCCGATCTGCCAATAAGAAAATCGACAGTGCAGTTAAAATAATCCGCTAAACGGACAAGAATTTCCACTTCAGGTATTTTTTGTCCCGAAAGATATCTCGAAATTGTAGAACTTTTTACGCCGATTTTTTCGGCAAGTTCAGACTGGTTCAGGTCTTTTTCAAACATAAGTTCCTGAAGCCTTTCCGAAAACACCGACTCATCAAATACGAATGAACAATCCATATTTTTAGTATGGTCTATTTCGACATAGTTGGCTTGTGTTGTGTCGGTGCTGAACCCATAAGAATAAAAGATTTCGTATTTGTATTATTTAAGTGTCAAAGCAAGAGAACGATACAGGGAATGCGGAAATTGTTTCGCATTCCCCGCTCAATATAAAATTTACATTAATACTGTGTCGTTCACCCAACCGATTACGATACTCGATATGTCGTAGCCCTGCGATTTGAATGCTTCGATTAAATCGGTCTGGGTTGCGACTCCGTAGATGTTGTCGGCATAGTATTGCCGCATCGCGCCTTGAAATTTCTTGTCGCCGACAAGCGAACGCAATGCGTCGAAGAGAAGCGCGCCCTTTAAGTACGTGACGGCGACGTATTCGCCCTCGGTGAGATAGGATGACAGCGGACGGTTCATAGTGCCGTCAAAGCCGACGGTGTTTTTAAGCGCGGAAAAGGAGGAGTACGAGCGCGACAGGCTTGCCATTGCCTCGTTGTACGCGGAGCGGTTTCCCGTCAGATAGTGGAAGTAATAAGTGCAGAATTCCGTAAGTCCTTCGTCAAGCCAGGCGGAGTTTATCTGATCGCTGCCGACGGCGTTATACCACCACTGATGCGCGGTTTCGTGGGTGACGGTATCGAGATATTCTTCGCGGGAAGAAGAGGGTGATACGAGCACGAAAGAGCCGTATTCCATTCCGCCCGCATTGCCCAGATTGCTTTGAACAACGGTGAACGTGGAATGCGGGTAGTCGCCGAATGCCTGTGAGAAGACTTCGAGAGACTGTTTGGCGCGTTGGAGCGTTTCCGACGGCGCGGCGTCGTCGTAATAGCAGTAGTTGACGGCAACGCTATAATCACCGAGTTTCAGCGTATCGGAAACCGTTTTGAACCCGCCGATTGCCATACCGAAGTCGCGTACGTTTTCTGCCTCGATTTCGACCGTTTTTTTAGGCTGACCGTCAACGTCTTTGAGCACCGTCTCCACGGTTCTGCCGCTTGCGGCAACGGTCAGGTTTTCATCGGCGGTCACTCTGACGTAAAAGGATGAGGCGTCGCAGAAGAACGGGTCGCCCCAAGCGGCGTAGCAGTCTTCCCGCCACGCGCCGTCGTATTTTGCAATTACAGGATAAAAGCAGGTGAGATTAGCGTCGCCGTGTTCGGTTATGCCCAGTCTGGTGTCGGATTGCGGAATTGTAACTTTGTATTTGAAGGACAACGTACAGGTGTCGCCCTGTGTCAGATCGCAAGGGAGTTTCATAAGAGTCTTATCCGAGCCGTATATCTCAAAATCAACGTTCTGTCTGTTGATTTGTGCAGATAAAATCTCGATTGCGTCGTTATTTTTAGCAAAAGCGTTTGCATATACGTGCAAAACCACTTCGTCGAGAGCGTCGGGCGCGGTATAAAGGATTTCCTGCGAGACGGAAAGCGTATGCGATTGCGCGTCGTACACCGCCGATATATCGTAGCAGGGAGAGTTATCGGGCGCGGATGCGGGCGTTTTGGGATTGCAGGCGCACAGAACTGCGCAAAGCACCGCGCAAACCGCTACGGCGGAGATCAGGGAGATAATGCGAATTTTACGGTTACTGAATTTTTTTGACATAATTTTTTGCAATTTGGATTCTCGCGAGAGTATAATATTACATCTTTCTCTCGGGTTTGATGCTGTTGAGAGTCAGTTCTACAAGTTTGCCTGCCCGTCTTGCTTTTTCCACGATACTGTCCGTCACCTGACTGCCGCTTTTGGCGATCAGTTCACCCGTATAAGTGCAGAGGTCCGCGCCGAGTTTACGCCCGAGCAGAAATTCGTAATCGCAGATAACGCGAGTCGGCGTATGCGCATCCTCGTCGTAGGAAAATGCGGAGGAACCGTCGAGAAGAATTTCGAACGCGCCGTTTGAAAGCACGGGCTCTCGTTTGTCAGAACTAAGCGAAACGACGGGAGCGGGTGGGGGCGCGGCGGTTACGGTTTGTACGGCAAGGTTTACGGGTTCGGCGGTTGCCGTTGCCGCGTTTTTAATTTCGGCGGGTGCGGGAATCGAAACTTCGCTTTCCTTTGTTGCGCCGCTTGTAACTGATTTGTCTGAAATGCCGTCACTGCTCAGAATGCGTACCGGGTAATCGACCTCGGGACGCGGAATATCGAATTTGCGCGCCTTTGGCTTGCTCTTCGTTTTAAACGCGCCTTTGTAAATTATCACGTCGCCTATCGACGCGATTCCCGACGGAGTTATATCGTCGTTCCCTATATTGATGCGTACGACTTTCCCCGACGCGTTTATAAATATTGCTTCGATGCTCCCACGCAATACGCCTGACGGAGTGTAAACTGGCATTGATAAAAACGCCGATTTCACTGCGGTTGTGTCCGCGTCGTCGGGATAGAGAAGTTTCAGACAGTCGTCGATGATCAGCGCGTCCGAGAAGTATCTGACCTCTTCGTAAGGCAAAAGCATTTCGCGCGAATCGTCGGTCTGTATGCATACGTATACGGCGGTTTTGCAAAATTCATCGAAATATACATCCGATACTCTGCCTATTATGCAGGACGTTGAAATATCCAAAACCGGTTTTTGTATAATTGCGGACAATTCAGTCATAACGTCACCTCGCACAAGTTTATGCCGATTGCAACGGGTATATGACAGTGGCATAATTTTATAATCCGCACGTTTAGAATGCAAAAAGTGTCGAAAACAGGCGTTTTTTGCGTTCGTGTGCTAAACAATTATGCCACGACGTATACTCTGATTAGCCGAACTCCGCTGACATAAAAATGGCACTTGTCCACCGACTTATCCACATTTTAGGCTCAATATGTGGATAACTTTGTGGATATGTATGTATTTTTATGCCATAGCGTATATAGTTGGCAATGAAACGATATGCATAAAAATAGAATAGACATATACATTTTAAAATCCATTGCGACGGTGCTTAGCGTATTTGTCGTTACGTTTGCGCTGACGTCTCCGATTATTGCCGCGGCGGTTATAAAAGCCGATGACAGAGAGGTTGTGGTCATAGACGCGGGACACGGCGGCGCGGACGGCGGTGTGACGGGCAAGCGCACGGGCGTCAGGGAAAGCGACCTGAATTTAAAAGTTGCAAAACTGCTCGGGGAGTATCTGCGAAGCGGCGGATACAGGGTTGTTTACACCCGAACCAACGATACTATGCACACGCACCCCGACGTGAAAGACAACAAAAAACGCGCCGATATGTTCAAGCGCGCAGATATCATTAACTCGGCAAAACCGTCCGCTGTTGTAAGCGTGCATATGAATTTTTATTCTTCCCCGTCCCGCAGAGGCGCGCAGGTATTTTTTGACAGAAAAAGCGCGGACGGCAGGGAGTTTGCAAATGCGATGCAGGCGGCGCTCAACGAGGATATAAACAAAATCAACGGCGGCAGGGAGTACAGCGCGCTAGGCGCGGAAAAATATCTTCTGTCTTGCAGTCCGTATCCGAGCATAATCGTCGAGTGCGGTTTTTTAAGCAATCCGTTTGACGAAGCAAATCTTGTAGACAAGGACTACCAGGCAAAACTCGCCTATACGCTTTACAGCGGAGTTCTGGCATTTTTGAGAGGCGTATAAAAAAATATAAAATACAGCCCTATGCATTAAACATAGGGCTGAAATAAAATCAGAATATTTTCAGACTTACAATATATCAAGTCCAAATGTTATAAATCCCGGATCCACAGCGACGAAATCATCTTGAAGAAGTTCGCGGCAGTAGTTTTCAAATTCCATCAACTCCTCGCAAAAGGTATTGAAAATAGAGATGCCAGCGTTTATTCTGCCTGTCGATTCATCGACGCGGAAAGATATATCAGCCATAAGAGGAAGCACAAACGTTCTGCCTGCATACACTAACGTTCTTGTGCAACGCAATTCCCATTCGCAGTAAGTCGAATCGGTTTGCGCTGTTTTTTGACCGACTTCCCATTTTGCAGACATTCGGGTTTGGTTAACCGTATCGTAAAATTCTGTTTCGGTAATCTTAAATCCCGTAACGCCTTGTTGCTCATCGAACTCGGTAATTTCTAATGTAAGCGTAGATTCAAAAGGTATAAATCCTCTCGGTCTGCCTTCTTCGTCAGGCTGTACCTCAATCTTTGCCATAAAATGCTCAAAGGTACCCGTCATTCCGACCCAGTTGATAAACTCTTCTATATTAGAATTCTCGTAATGCCAGTACAGACCGGATTGTGACGGATCTGTTTCAGAATAGTAGTAAAGCGAATCGGTAAAGAACGGCATCTCGGCAATGCTGACGTCTTCCATTTCCGCAAGGCTTCTTTCGAAATATATTTTCATATACGATTGATAAAAACAGTGTTCGCCTATTTCGGTTACGGATTTCGGTATTACGAGATAATCGATACCGGTTATGCTGAAAGCGTGTTCCTCTATCGTAAGCAGACTTTGCGGCAAGCGGATCGTTGAAATTCTGTTAGGCTCCGTAGGATCCTTAGGGCTGCCTACAAAATAGAATGCGTGGGAACCTATTTTTATTATGCCTTCGGGCAGAGTGACGCTCGTTGTTTCGTAATAGTCGTAAATGTATCCTTTGCCGTCATTGTTGTAGAATGCGTATTCGCCTATTTCTTTTACGGGAATGCCGTTATACGTTGCCGGTATGACTATATCGCCGCGAGCGGTGCCGATGTGTTTTACAACGTAATAACCGCCGTTTTGTTCATAATCGAGACCTCTGGCGGCATAAGCCGCTTTTGCTTTTGCGGTAGGAACTACAAGTTCGTATTCCAATCCTACCGTATGTGTTACGGGTTTTGCGCAGACGGTGCAAACGCCGTCGGTAACTGCATGCAATGTCTTTTCGATGTCGCTTCTCCAATGATTATCATCATCGGTATCGTATTTTTCAACAATCGTTTGAGGTTGTTGTATTTCCTGATTGCCGACGCTGTCCGCAAACAGTTTGTCGCAACCCGAACAGGACCAGAATTCAATATTTCCGTCTTTCTCGAACGTAGCGGAAACCGCGTCAGTTTTAGTCAAAGAATGAGTATGGGTTTCGGGCTCGTCCGGATTTTCGGGCTGAGAGTTATTGATATTTTCCATATGGGTATATACAGCGCCTTTTGCCGCTTCAATATCGAAATCGTGATCTATATATGTGACTTCACAGTATATATTCGGATGCATCAAAAAGCCGTCCGAATCCTCGTGCCAAATCTGCGCCGTGCCGCGCAGATACGGACCGCTTTTGAAAGTCATATGTACTACCTGCGCTTCCAAATATGCGTTTTCGTAATTTTCTTCATCAAAGTCGTAGGTGTACGTAAACGCATACGATTTCCCTTTATAACTGAGATATCCTTCGCCATAACCTGAAAACGTTACCACCGCACCCTGATTTGGAGCAGGATCCGGCCAGTAAACGACGTCCGGATCCATATATTCCATCATCATATAATCACCGGCAAACCTATCCTGTGCTCTCGGAGCGTAATACGCCAATATTATCGTGTCCTCCGTTACGGTTACTGTATCGCTATAAATAAAATCGTTGTCTATCATCCAGGAGTCGAATTTATAAATCATCCAATCAACTTTCACGAACGTATCATTTTCGGGGAAATCCGAAACTGACAGAGTAGTGCCCGCAGCAACGGTTCTGGTTTCAATCTCTTCGTAGAAGTTTAACTGAGCGCCTTCGTCTAACCGGTTGGAACGCACAAAAGTAATTTCAACATCCCCGACGGTCACAAACTTCGCCACCGCGGTCACGTTGGCGGTCACAGTATATCCCGCCTCTATTTTTACGTCGCCTACGAACCAACCCTCGAACTTCTTTCCCTCGGGCGCGGTTACGCTCGGTATCTGCGCCGCCGTCAGCGTCGTGTTTCCGCTAAGCCCCGTCAGCGTATTAACCACCGTCTCGCCGTTCTTAAACGTAACGGTATACGTCGTCGGAGCAGGCGGATTCGGATCTTCGGGTCCTTCGCTTCCGTTGTCCTTGAATTTCGCTACCGCCGTGATGTTTCCCGTCACTTCGAACCCCGCTTCAACTTTTACGTCGCCTACATACCAGCCTTCAAACGTCTTTCCGCTCGGCGCGGCAGGCGCGTCCGGTATCTGCGTTGCGCTCAGTTTTGTATGATTCGGTACCGTGAAATTATGCACTACTTCCGTTCCGTTCTTGAACACCACGCTGTAACTCTCGTGAGAGTCCGCAAACTTCGCAGTCATCGTCACGTCGCTCTTTACTACGTATACTCCGTATACCACTTTCGTATCGCCTACGTACCAGCCGTCAAAAACCTTGCCCTCCGGCGCTGTCGGTTTTGCGGGTACGTGGCTCGCAAGTATCGCGGTGCCGTATGCTATCTGTTTTGTGGACAGCACGGTTTCACCGTTCTTGAAAGTCACGGTATACTGCTTCGCCGTAAGTTTAGCGTTGGCCGTTACGTTGCCTTTAACAACGTAATCCAGCACGTCGACGTCTCCGACAAACCAGCCTTCCAGATCGTAGCCCTCTTTACCGAACGAGGGAAGTTGGGATGCTTTGATCTTCTCGCCGTTGTTTACATCGACGGTGTGCACGGTCTGTCCCGCCGCTTTAAATGTAACAGTATAAGTGGCAGAGTCAGACTCGCCGCAAGCGACAAGAACTCCTAATGCCGTTGTCAGTACAAGTACCGCAACGACAAACAATATCAGTTTCTTGAATCTCTTCATATAAGTTTCACCTCTTTGAAGTTTTCACTACATATATACTACTTATCTGACGTTTTGTCAAATTTCTGCATTAAAATTTGCATATAACGGCATTGGCGCAAACGTGTCGAAAGTGTATTAACTATATAAAATCATAAGTAAAAAGATACGATATTCGGTTGTAAAATCAAAGGAAATTTTATGAAAAGGCGGCGAGGATTCACGTTTATGTTGATTTATATATATAATTAGTATACAATATTACATATGACTAATACGTTTGCGTACCTGAGCGGAAAAGTGCTGAAAAACAATTCCGACGATTCGGAAATCGCGCTGATTATAAAGGATATAGACAATGCAAAGCAAGGCGTTATGACTTTCTCTAAGGAAGTCAAAAAGTATATGTTGCAGTTTATCCATCAGCGTTACGACGGCAATGAAGAGGTCAACGCGCTGATAGACGTTCTGAAACAGTGGAGCAGATTCCAGTCTTTCAACAGCCTCGAAATCTTCCGCTTGCAGGACGAGTGCTATTTCTGGTATGATTTTCTTCACGCTTACGGCGTATGGAAGATTATAGGTATGAAATACGGGTTTGCGGATGCGGACTCGTCGCTTGCAACGCTGGTCAGGCTTGTCAGACTGGACGAGTCGGTGTTTAAAGAATATCCCGAATTATAAAGGGCAGGAGAGGTCGGTATGCCGAAACATATACACGAGGGACATCGCGAGAGAATGCGGACCAGAATAGAGAAAAACGGCATTATGAATCTGCAACCGCACGAGGTTCTGGAATATATGCTGTACAGTTTCGTTCCCAGAAAAGATACGAACGAACTGGCGCATAGGCTAATGTCGGAATTCGGTTCCTTTTCAAACGTACTGAACGCGTCGCCGGAATTTTTGAGAGAGATTTCGGGTATGACAGAAAATGCGGCGCTGTTTTTATCCGCTCTACCCGACATATTCCATTTGTATCTTGCAGAAGTAAACACAAACAAGACCGACGCAAATAAACCTTTAAAACCCGATGAGAGTATAAGAACGCGTATGGGCTCGCTGCTTTACGGCTGCGCGGAAGAATCGGTTTGCATAGCGGCCCTCGATTACCACGAAAAGGTGTTGGCTTGCGAGATTATCGAAACGGGCGAACGCTCCGAGGTTAGGCTTGATCCGAAAACTGTGGTAAATTATGCTCAAAAGCATCGCGCGTACGGCATTTTGCTTGCGCACAATCATCCCAACGGAAACACAAACCCGTCGACTGCCGATATGTCGCTGACGTATGATATTTATACTACACTGAATTCTCTGGGATATCGGCTGCTTGACCATTATATATTTCACGGCAACGATTTTTATTCTTTTAAAGAACACAATCAGATTACGTATTTTAAAAATTTATACGATAAACTGAAAGAGGACGTATGGACAAAATGACACAAAACGTAAGAACAAGATTCGCCCCGTCTCCGACGGGATTTATGCACATAGGCAATTTGCGCACCGGACTGTACGCATATCTGTTTGCAAAGCGTAACGGCGGCACGTTTATTCTCAGAATCGAGGATACCGATCAGGAGCGCAAAGTCGAAGGCGCGGTGGGAATGATATACCGCACGCTTGCCACGGCGGGCATCTCCTACGACGAGGGTCCCGATAAGGACGCGGGATACGGTCCTTACGTTCAGACGGAGCGTATGGGGCTTTACAAACAGTATGCCGAAAAACTCGTCGAACTGGGCGGCGCGTATTACTGTTTCTGCGATAAGGAAAGGCTGGAAGGTTTGAAAGACGCCAACGGCGTGCATACTTACGACAAGCATTGCAGAAATCTTTCCAAAGAGGAAGTCGCCCGCAGGATCGAGGCTGGAGAGCCGTACGTAATACGTCAGAAAGTTCCCGAGGGAGTCGTGTCCGAATACGAGGATATGGTATTCGGCAAAATCAGCGTGGACAGCGCGGATATCGAGGACGGCGTACTTCTTAAATCCGACGGGCTTCCGACCTACAATTTCGCAAACGTCGTAGACGACCATCTGATGAACATAACCCACGTCATCCGCGGAACTGAGTATCTCAGTTCCACGCCCAAATACAATCTTATCTACGACGCGTTCGGTTGGAACCGTCCCAGATATATGCATCTTCCGCCCATAATGAAAGACGCGACGCGCAAACTCAGCAAGAGGTTCGGCGACGCGAATTTCGAGGACTTTATCGCAAAAGGCTATCTGCCCGAGGCCATTGTAAACTATATCGCGCTGTTGGGCTGGTGTCCCAAAGACAACCGCGAAAAAATGAGTATGGACGAGATGATTGAAGCATTCGACGTGGACGGAGTCTCGCACAGCAGTTCCATATTCGACGAAACCAAAATGCGCTGGCTCAACGGCGAATATCTCAAAGCGATGACCGCAGAAGAGTTTTATTCCGTCGCCGAAAAGTGGATTGACAGGGCGATCGGCGAAAATAAGTACGACAAGAAAGAGATTGCCGCGCTTATGCAGACGAGAGTGGATATTCTCGGTGAAATTCCTGAGAAACTCGCGTTTCTTTCGGAGTTTAAGGAATACGACCTTAATATGTACGTGCATCAGAAAATGAAAGTCGATAAGACCGTTGCGTTCAATGCGGTGAACGCGGCTTATGAGATTCTGACAGACGTAGAAGACTGGAACGACGAGGCTGTTAAAGAGAGCATAAAGCAGGGATCGGAGCAGAGAGGAATCAAAAGCGGACAGGTTATGTTCAGTATGCGCGTTGCGCTGACAGGCGAGCCCGTGACGCCGGGCGGCGCGATAGAGATGGCTGTCGTGCTCGGAAAAGAAGAAAGCCTCAGACGCTTGAAATTTTCCGCTCAACTGCTAAAAGAAGCACAATAGGCGGTTTAAATACACAGTAGATATATCTAAACGCCGTAAACGGTTGTTATTGTTTAATTCTGGCGTACTAATATGCGAAATTTTACAGAGTGAGGTTACGTGCCTCTGAAAATTTTAAGATTTAAAAGGATAAGTCGGATGAAGGACGTTATTCGAAAAAAATCATTGCTGTTTTGCTTGCTCGCCGTTATGATAGCGGTGTTGGTTGCCTGTCCGTTTTCCTGTGCGGTGACGCTCGCCGCGGAATACGGAGACGTTGAGTTCGAAAATTTATGGTATTACGAAACTCTGGATTTCGGATATGCCAAAACCGCGGTCGCGCAATGGGATAAGAGCGCGCTTTCCCAAAAGATAATAGCGGTCATCGATACGGGCATCGACGCTTCGCACGAGATTTTCGACGGCGTGCTTTACACGGATAAGGACGGAAAGGCGGTCGGATACAACGCGCAGACGGGGAAAGAAGTCTCGGCGGGAGAACTCGGCGACTTGACTGAAAAAAAGCACGGCAACTCCATTGCGGGGGTTATCGCAATGTTTATAAAAGAACTCGGTTTGCAGGACGTCGTTAAAATATATCCCATAAAGGCCAACGGAAGAAACTCTCAGACCGGCGCGCAGACGGAAACCATAAATATCGATTTCGTTGCGCGAGGTTTGAAAAAATCGGACGAAATAGGCGCGGACGTGATAAATATGTCCTTTGGAAGACTGTACTCGGATAAAGGCGGAATATGGGCGGGCGAAGGAGACGATAATCCCTTGCCCGGCGCGATCTATAACGCTATCGACGATTCGTTTATAGTTGCGGCGGCAGGAAACGAAGGCAAGGATTCCGCTAATGCGGCAAATGTGTTTTATCCTGCGGGAATGGCGGGAATTTATTCTGTTATGTCGTTGGATAAGAATGATAAAATCGTTTCCAACTACGGCGACGTATACGATATCGCCGCTCCCGGTGACGATGTATATACCGCATATATGACGGAGGGCGCAAAGTATCATTTTATGGACGGTGCTTCGCTTGCTTCACCTATTGCGGCGTTTGCGGGAGCGTTGCTGAAACTTAGGTACGAAGCGGAAGGCAAGTCTGCGCCGCGAGGAAGACAGATTGCGAATTATATGCGGAATCTGGATGCAAGAACGGTTTCGCATAAGGGATTGAACGACAAAGTTTACCAAATAAAGTGTCTTGATTTTAAAACTTTGCTGACGCAGGATTTTGAAAATACCAAATTCGATTATTATCCGCCGAGCGGCATAGAAATCGTTCACGACGGCACTCTCGGCAGCGGGGATTACGCAAAGACGATTCTTATGCACGCGACCTCTGTAAAGCCTGTCAATTTTACCGCGAAACTGAGTCCTTACGGACAGACGGATCCCGATATCGACGCGACGGTGAAATGGATTATCCGCAAAACAACGGAGGATTCGGACGGCGGCGAAACCGTGGAAACTACGGATTTGGGCAGAGGACTCAAACTTGCATATACGCCGAAAGTTTTCGGAGAGTATTCCATTGTTGCCATTCTCGAATACGGAGACGAAGTGTTCGAGGCGGTACAGAAAGTCAAAATCGAGTACGCGCCGTACCTTGTAGGAGAAGTGCGCGTGACTTATGCGGCCAATGCCGACGAAAGCGTGGAAACCGCGCCGAGCAGAGGGATTCTGTATACGACCGAGACTACGGTGTTTGCGCTTACGGGAATGAAATACGTGGACAAATCCGTGCCGATAAAGTGGTACGTTGACGGAGTATTTTGCGGCGAGGGCGAGACTTTTGCCTATACTCCGAAAAAATGGGGCAAGCAGAGAATAAGCGCGCAGTACGGCGACCATCCGATGTTGAATACCACTTATGTGTTTATCGCGGATGTTAGACCGTTTATTGCACGTCCGCTTGACCTTGCTATGCTGCTGATAGGATTGACTGTTGCGGCGGCGGTAATCGGAGTTGCCGTAACGGTAGCGGTGAAGAAAAAGAAGAAGTCTGCGCTCGCCGACGGAGATGAGAACGGCGCGGAAGAATAAGCGGCAGTGCCGCCGTGCGCGGATAGGATATCGCTATACGGTGTATTCTCGGTTAAACGATATTAACGGATATTAATTAGATAACTGTTTTTAATGAATAAGGATTACAAACGGAAAAGCCGCCCGAAATTTTCGGGCGGCTTTAAATTGATTAAGATTTGAGGATTAAGCGACAATCGTGAATTCGTTTTCATTTAATTCGAAAACCAACGTAGCGTATTCATAGCCGTAATCATAATTTACCGCTCCGAATTTGATTTTTCCGTCTTCGAGTACGGAGTAGTATCCCGTGTAGCGGTGTTCCTCTTCGTATTTGCTGTCGATGAAGAAGTATTCCGCATTGCCGTAGCCGTCGAGAGTGAGTTCAAATGTTCTTTCGATTCCGTTTACGGTTTGCTTAGAGGTGTAAACGCCTTCGTTGCCTATATGCTTCGAATAAATGCTGTTGCCGTTTATACTGTCGAGTTTGAAACTGAATTTCTGCTCTCCGCCGCTTTGAACAAATTCATAAATGCCGTTTACTGTTTGAGAATATTCTCCCGCAGCGGTTTGCAGGAATGAGTTGGTCGCTTTGTCGTATTCGGAAATCTCCGCTGTGCCGTTCGCGCCCAGGAACAGGCGGGTGTAGCCGCTGATAACTCCGTCGGAGTAGGGGTAATAATATCCGCAGGGAGAATTTGTTGCGGAGAATTTCATATTCGTTCTGTCGAGAACGAAAGTATATATATCCTTGAATACCGTCAGCGTGACCACGTCTAGATTGCTGCCCATAAGCAGACAGGGTACGTTTTCATAATCGTATTCCGCATTGCCGTAACCGTCGAGAACAAGAGTTTTGCCCTTTGCGTCTGAAAAAGTGCCTTTCCAGTTTTCGTCATAACGCACGAAGCAAACCGCGTTGCCGCGTTTGACCAGTTTGAATTTGAATGGTTCGCTGTCTGAAAGCGTCAGCGTGAATTCGTTGGAAGACGCGTCAAACGTGTACGCGCCGTCCGTATAGACGTAATTTGCTGTCTCCGACTCGTAAACCGAAAGCCTTGCTTTTCCGCTTCCGTCCAGCAGCAGTTTAGTGTCGGTGCTCGAGAGATTGTTTGCCAGACTGAACTCGTAATAAACGCCCGCGTTATCGCCTGCCACCGCAAACGTGTTTCCGCTTATCGTAAACGTATATATTGCATAGTTGCCGTCCTTATCGGAAGAGAGCAGAGTGATGATATCCCATTCTTTTGCAAAGTTGCCTTTGTAAACTTTTCCTGTGCTGTCGGTATAAACGGCATTCAGTCCGAATCCGTCGAGTACGAGCGTTTCGGTGCGGTCGGCGTTGACAAGCGTCCCCGCAAGATTTTCGTCATACATAATGTACACGTAACGCCAGTCCGGATAGTACAGGCTTCCGAAATTGATTTGACGGAACGCGGCGATAAACGTTTCGTCGCCGAAAGTCAACGTATAGTTACCTTCCGTTTCCGTAAACGAGTAAGTTCCCTTTGCGAGTTCGGTTATGATTTCGTTCTCGTCGTATTTAAAGAGTTGAGCGTTGCCTTCTCCGTCGAGGAAGAGAATGCGCGGCGAATCGAATCCGTTGACGTAAGAGTACAGCAGATAATTTCCGCGTTCGAGACCGATTTGTTTAAACGTGCCTTTTTCCGTTCCGTCGCCGTCGAATACGACAAACAGTCCTTGCGCGCCGTTTTTATCCGTCACCAGAACAAGTCCGTCGGAAACCAGCATAGAACCGTTAAGCGTGACTCCGTTTCCGCTGTACACCGCATTGCCGTAACCGTCGAGTGTGAGCGTAGCGGTGCCGCTTTCGTCTACATACTGCTTAAACAGGTTTTCGTCGAAAGTGACAAACGCCTTAGTTTCGTAAAGTCCCGATCCGTAAGTCGTGAATTTGAATTTAAAAGTTTCTCTGAATTTTTCAGGCAGAACTATTTCGTCCACAACCGTTTTCACGGTGTATTCAACCTCTCCGCTATCGAGCAGTGCATAAGAGCCTTCCGCCGCGACGGTTTCGGGTTTATACTCTTCCGACGCTCCGAAATAGATAGTTGCGCCGCCGAATCCGTCGAGCAACAGATAGTATGAACCCGCGGTCTGAGCCGCGATATCCCATATGCGATAAATACCGATTTCTCTGCCTATTTTTGCAAAAGCGTTGTTTAAACTGCCGTGAATGAGTACAAAAAGTACGTCTTCTGTCAGTTCCTCGTGTCTGAAATTGATAAACACGTCGTTGACGAAAACTTCGTTGTGAGTCTGTTCAACAACGCCGTCGTACACTTTTCCGTTTTCATCCGTGTACGTTCCGTAACCATAGCCGTCGAGCGTCAGATGCGACTTTTTGTCCGCGGTGTCGAAGATAAGAAATTCGCCCGCTATCAATTTTTCGTATGTCAGAAACGCGTTGTAAATCAGCGTCTCGGAGGCGTTGTCCGAGTCCGCTCTCAGAACTTTTGTGGTTTTTATGCGTTCAACCTCAAACGGATTGTACGGATAATTCTTTTCAATCGTAAGCGTAAATTCGTTTGGCGAAGTGCCGTACGGACCGTAAGTGCCCGTTGTGTAGGAGCCGAACGTGGGGCTCATCACTTCAAACTCGGTGGAGGTTCTGAAATAAAGACTGCGCTCGAAATTGAACGTATTGTCAATCGGGAAATATAAAACGTAAGAGTTCGGGTCTGCGCCGTAGCGGTAAACTGAGTAAGTTTTTTCGTCGTAATCGAGCGTAACGCAGTATGCGGTCTGAGTGTCGCTGCCTGCGTTTTTTACTGTAAAATCTACAAATTCGCCATCGGGGGAGAGTTCGGCGCGGATCTCTTTGCCGTCGAATTCGAATACCGCTTCGTCGCCGAACACATACAGTTTTTTATCTCCGCCTTTTTCGGTGAAAGTGTCGTTGGGCACGGGCTTAGGTTCGGTCCGGTCGGCTTCGTAAACCGCATAGTATGTCAGATTTTGCGCGGGCATAAAGGTCGGCAATGCGACCGCATTTCCGTCGCCTTCGGCGTTGTAGAACCAACCTTTGAGAACTTTGCCTTCCACGCTCGGCGCGTTCGGGGGGACTACTGGTTTGCCCGCTTCGGCGGTTATCGCTGTCAGAGGCGCGCCGTCGGCAATGAACGTAAGCGTATAGAGAGTCGGGGATGGTTCCTCGGGATTGCACGCAGTTGCCGTTATTGCGACGCAGATTATGAGCGCAACCGTAAGAAATATAAGTATTGCTTTTTTATTTTTCATTTTTACTCCTTGCAAGGCAAACTTTCGGATACGTTGATAGTATAAGTAAGTCTAAAAATATTATTTTATATTAGTCATTATAATAGCAAAGGTTTCCTGTTTTGTAAATGCAAAAATGCGTCGGGCGAATACATTAAGGACTGCCGAATAAAAAACGCCGCGCTATGCGGCGTATAATTAAAAGGTTATAACTTTCGCAGACAGCGAAGTTGAACCGATAATTAGGTTTGTGCGTCGGGATTGAGAAAGAGTACGCCGCGGGTATGAACGTCGGCGTAGGAAAAGGTTTTGAGTTCGCCCGTGTCGAGTTTGACGGAGAAGACCGCGGGGAAAACTGCGGTTATCTCACCTTTGCAGAACGAACTTTTGCCGCGTCCGCCGTTGATCTTTATGAGTACGGGAATGTTGAGCAGTCTTTTTACCTTTTCTTTGGCGTTATCGAGGTTTTGTCCTATTTCTCTCATAGGGAGATTGTTGACATTCCTTAAAGAATTTATTCATTGAGAGCGTCTTTGCTAAAAGAGTTGTCATAATCAAAACGTTCGCGGCATAGGTTTTAAGCGAAATGGAGGAGTCTATGTTCGATTTTGATAAACTGAGTGTAAGCAAATTTTATGTCGCGCCGTCGGTGGAAAGGGTGGTTGAATTCTCGCCGCCGAATATCGATATGCAAAACATTGCCAAAGTCCTGTCCCTTGCGGTCGAAGCGAAGTGCAATTCGCAGGACGTATACGACGGATACGCGCAGATAGGAGGCAGAACGAATTTCCGCCTGACTTATCTCGATAAAGAGGGGACGCCGCGCGGCGTCGATTACAATGCGGATTTCACCGTCCGCGTCGACGGAGAGTTTATCGCCGACGACAACGTTACCTGTACGATAAAAGTCGTAGAGTCCGACGTTCAGGCGACAGATGCGCTTATGCTTTCCGCAGTGCTCGAAGTTACGGTGTGCGGTCAGAGACGCGAAGAAATAGAAGCGCTTACAGACGCGGATCAGTGCTATAAAACAATGAGACAGATATATCTGCCGTCCTTTATCGCGTCTAAGACGACGGTCGCGCCGTTCGAGGACGAGCAGGAAGTCGGCGGTGAAATAAGCGCGGTGCTGGGGCTGAACACCAACTGCTCCGTAAAGCGCGCGGAGGCAATCGACGGCGGAGTTCTCGCCGCGGCAAACGTGTACGCGGTTGTAACGTATGTTGAAGGCGGAGATATCAAGCAAAGGGAATTCACCCTGCAACTTGAAGAGGAACTCAATCTCGACGGCGTTCAGGAAGGCGACAGCATTTCTGTTCAGGCAAACGTCAAATCCTCCAAAATCATATTACAGGGCGTAACGGACGATAACGTCATAAAGGTCGAGGGTGAAGTTCAGTTCAGAATACAGGCGTACAGATGCTCGCAGGTGGAAGTCGTTGAAGATATATTTACGCTCGCAAACGAAGTGGAAATCACTAGAGAAAGCGCGGATTACGTATGCTTTGACGGCTGCGGATTCTTTACGGAAAGCGTAACGGGAACGGCGGTTCTGGGCGACAACCGCGCGCCTGTGCTCGAAATCAACGCCACTCCGTACGCCAGATGTTATACGTCTAAATCCTTTGTGGACGAGGACGGCAAACTTGTCGTAGAGGGCATTGTCAATACCGATATTATTTATACCGACGAAAACGGTTATAACTCGATACGTACGGAAATTCCTTTCTCGCTGTCCATTGCAAGTCAGCAGCCGTTTTCACGCACTGTCAAAGTCTGCTGTACCGTCGAGAGCGTAAACGCTAAGGCAAGACGGGAGAGAGAAATCGACGTCGACCTGCGTCTGGGCGTGGAAGTCTGCGGATACAGCGACGTTACGGCGGAGTATATCACGGCGGTCGAAGTCGGTGAAGAAAAACCGCAGAACACCTCCGGAATTTCGCTCTATATCGCAAACGAGGGCGACGAGATTCTCGATCTCTGCAAGGCACTCACCGCAATGCCCGAAGAAATCACGGCGCAGAATCCGACGTTGCAATTCCCGCTTAAAGAGGGCGACAGAGTCATATATTTCAGAAGCATCAACATAGCGTAAACGACATAAATTTGCAAAGAGCGCATCCGGTCGGGACGCGCTCTTTCTTTTATTAAATTGCATAAAACATATTTTATAATCGGATTTTAATGCAATAAACACTTATTTCTGATAAATAGTCTTTATTTATTATTGTTTTCGTTCTTAAATGAACTAATCAGATCTTCGAAATATTGCTTTTGTGCGGCAAGCGTTTTGGCGTGCGCGTCTTTCAGTTCAACCGTGCCTACAGGCTCGTGCTGGGTTATCCATTCGATTTCTTCCTCGGAAAGCCCTGCTTGAACGAGATAGCCCGTTAGGTTTTCTGTAAATTGAGAAATTAAGCCGTTCAATTTATCCAAATCGGCAGTAAAACCGTCGAGGAAAATTGCGTAGAACGTTTCGAGTGCAATTTGCAATGACGGATAATCTTTAATCATTTCGTCGATTATGTTTCGAGTATCGGGAATTGCTCTTTTTATTGCATATTCGATTTCGCCGCTAAAACTTTCGGGAGAGGCGAGGAGCGGCGCGATTGACTGCGAATAAACGGCGCGCAGCGTTCTTTGTTGTTCGCCGTCGGAATTTCGATATATTTGCTCCATATAACAGGTGAGATTTTCGCGGTCAACGTTGCCGTCAAGGTCGCAGGCTTTTTTGACAAACTGTCCGTAGCCGTCGTCGGTGAACGGCGCAAGTTTTTCAAATACGGACTTCGCCGTTTCGTCGAACAAGAAAGGGTTTTTGAAAAATGCTTTTTCGATGTCGATAACGTATTTGAGGTAACACAGGATTACGCTGTCTAACGTGAAACGTTTAAACTGTGTAATGGCGTAATCGAATTTGTCGCTTTGAGTTTCGGGGTTATTGAATTTTTGAATGATTGCGTCGAGATACGTTTTGCCTCTAAGATAACCGTATTCGAGGTCGTAACTGAGTTGCGCGTCGATAACGGGATAGATATAGGAATGACCGTACTTCGCTTTTGAGTCCGACCATACTTTACGAACGCAATCGAACAAATCCGCAGTCGGCATATCGACAGCCGTATCGAAAGTGATATCGTCCGAAGATGCGACCGCGCGTTTAATAAGCCGATATTTTGAAGGGGAAACTTCTCTGTATTTTGGGTTAGCGGCTCGGAGCGATGTCAGTTCTGCGCTATAAACGAGATTAACATTTTCGTTATCCGAAACGTCGAGAGTCAGATTATACTTCTGCGCGCTGTTTTGTACCAGTGCGGAAACTCTGTCATATTCATTTCCGCCGTCTGTGCGGAATGCAGTTATACCTACCGTTGCCGAACAGTCCGCAAAGTATCCGTATGTTGCCGCAAGAGAAAGAATATTGTCGATTGCGACGTCGAGTTGGGAGCCGACGATTCCGCCTTCGTCGAACAGCAGAATCTGCGCCTGAGTATTCGAACCCTGTACGCTCAGAACGGCGTCGTTCTCGTCGAGAAGCATTTCGACGGACGCGTCAAAGTCCAGCGTTACGAATAAGCCGCCTTTGTCGGTATTTTCACGGCCGGGCGGAATCTCGTTGCACGCCGCGAGACAAAAGCAAAGCAGAACAACGCCGATAACCGCTAATATAATGTTTTGCTTCCGCATTTTCATAAGTCGACGTACCTCCGCTTTTTCTATCGGATATTTTAAACAAGCAAAATAAAGGCGCACTAAACCGACTGTAAAGATTTTTTAATAAGCCGTTAAGGTTTAGGCTTCGGACAAATTGTGTTGTCTTGAATGCGCGTATATGGTAAAATAATAATATGACCAGACAGGAACTCGACGGAAAAATGCTGTTATTGCAACGTGGAGACGAGCAGGCGTTTGAGGTGATTTACAACGAAACCAGACGCGGGCTGTTTGCGTTTATTCTGTCGATTTGCAGAAACTATCATACTGCCGAGGATATGATGCAGACTGCGTACATACGGCTCAGAACGACGATAGCGTCTTATAAGACGGGTTCGAGCGCATACGCGTGGCTGTATACGATAGCCAAAAACGTCACGCTGAACGAAATCAAACGCCAAAAGCGGGAAACGCTGACGGATATGGAAAATCCCGACGCGGCATTCGGCTCTTACCGTATGAACGAGGAAGGTTCGCCCGTTACCGCGGTGATGAACAGAGTGTTGGGCGAGACCGAAAGACAGATTGTCACGCTGCACGTGGTTGCGGGATTTAAGCACAGGGAGATTGCAGAAATTCTGGATAAGCCTCTGGGAACTGTGCTGTGGACGTACAACAACGCGCTTGCCAAAATGAAACGCGAACTTAATAAAGAGGAATTATGAAACTCAAAGATATAGAAAAAAACTTAAAGCGCGAACAGGAGGGGAAATCCGTTCCCGACGTTTATACACGCGTCAAAAAGGCTCCGCTAAATAAACTTCTGACAGGAGAAACGCCCGCGAGAGCGTTCCGAAAACAACTGGCGGTGGCGACTTTAATTTTTGTGCTCGTCCTGTTTTTTGTTGCGGCTATAGCGCTTACGGCGATGTGGCTGTACCGCACCGACGCAAAGCCCGAACCTGACTGCTACGTCAGAATAACTGTCGGCGACGGCGGCGAACAATTGCGCCTCGGGGTTTTGATGAGACCGGAGATCGAGACGGTCTGCATAGTTACAGAGGCTGAAAACGGAGAGGTCGGTAAACATCCGCTGATAACGCACTCTTCGCAGATTACAGACTTAATAAGCCCAAAACAAGGGGATAAAATATCTGTTCAGGTATTATGCGAGAACACAACCCGCGGATATTACGTCGCGCGCACGCTTGTGAATTTTCTCGGAGCCGAGTACGGAGAATTCTCCGTTGAGGTGAGCGCTTCCTGCAACGACTATTTCGCGAAACTCGAATGGGTGGACTATATAAACGTTTGCGGAGGCGACGTCAAAGAAACGAACGGCGTCCGTGAATTGATAAGCGCATACGTCGCGCTGTTTTCCATTTAAATATTAAACGCCGCTTAATCACTCTTTCAAAGGCAAATTTTGATTGATATTGAGCGGCTTATTATGTATAATAGAATTTAATAAATAAAACATACTAAATTAAATCTACAAAAACCGAATGACTTTTGCAATTCGGTTTTGGATATTCGGTGACTTAGTGCGCCGCATCATACGGAGAGATTATGAAGAAAAAAATACTGATGACGATCGTTGCACTGTGCTTTGTCGCGCTGTTATGCGCTTCTCTTGTCGCCTGTAATCCCGACGGAGATAATACGGGAAACAACGGCATTAAAGACTTTGAAAAGGGCAAATATTCGGTGACGTTTAAGACAGACAGCGAGATGGAACTGTCGAATCCCGTTATTAAGGACGTTCCTTACGGCACGAAAGTAAGCGCGCCGAAAGATTCTAACGGCAATGAAATCAAACCGGTAAAAAGAGGTTACACATTCATCTGCTGGTCAAAAGACGGCAAAAATCCTTTTGATTTCGACACGACTCCGATTGTCGCAAACACGACGCTTACCGCAGTGTATACTCCCAACGTATACAAGCACAAACCCGTGTTGAGAGCGAAAATAGAAATTCTCGAAGACGGCTCTTTTAAAGTGAACGAAACCGCGCGCGGCGAAAATGAGATTGCGCTCAGCGCGTCGGAACTCGATCCCGAAACGACAAAACTGCTTTCCACTTACGGCTCGACAGGCGAATTGCCTTGCCCTACTTCGTCTACGGGTACGAAATTCTGTTTCTGGTATTATTTGGACGACGAGGGGAAACCTGTTCAGTTTTCGCGCTGGAAAACCGACAGCGACGCAACCGTCGCATTGCTTTCCAAATACAATTTTACAAAGGAACTGACGCTGTATCCGATGTTTGACGACAATCTTCCCGAGGTCACCGTAAAATATGCGGACAGCATATCGGGCGCGTCGTACGATCAGTTTACTCAAAAATATATCTTCGGACAGAATATTCCTGCCAGCGAAATGCCTAATCCGACGGAATTGCAGCACGGCGCGTATTCCTTCGACTACTGGTACTACGTATACGTTACCACGGATAAGGACGGCAAAAAGAACGAGGTTAAGGAAAGATTCATATACGAAGAGGACGGCTTGAAAGAGGTAACGTCTCCTATGGACGCCGCGCAGGCGGAGAATAACTTTGCGCCCGTCACGCTTACTCTTTACGCAAAATGGACGAAAGAGATTGAAATAAACAGCGTTTCGGACTTTAAAAAACTTTACGATACGCTTAGAAAAGATAATAAGACCGAAGCCGAAAAACTCGAAATCGAGCGCATTCTTACCGCAAATATAACAATGGCGGCGGATCTCAACTTCGGCGATATGAAATTAGAGCCGCTCTTCGACAGCGAACACGTGTTCAAAGGCACTGTCGACGGAGGTACCTACAACGCTAACAACGTCGTTACGCACCGCACGACTATACGCGGCGGAGTGTTCGGCAACAAAACTGAGGCTTCCGTTTTCGGATACAGCGAGGGCGTCATAAAGAATCTTGTGTTCAACGACGTTAAACTGAAAATCGCAGACGACGGTAACGGAAAATACGCGGATTCCGTCAATATCGGCGTAGTTACTACCGTGAATACGGGCACTATAAACAACTGCGCGGTCGTGCTGACGGATATGCGTATCGAAAACCTGCACACGGTTGTGTTCGGAGGACTCACCGCTCTTAACAGGCTTACGACGGGTACGGTCGGCTCTATGACGGCCTCTACGGTTACGATTACGGGCTTTTCTGCCGAGTGCGAAGCGCTTACGTTCGGAGGACTTGCGGGTGACAGCAATTCGTCTGCGACCGTCTCCAAATGTACTGTCAACGTCTCGGTAAACGGCATAATATGCAAAGACGACAATATCGCGTCAAACGGAAGATCCTTCCTTGTAATGGGCGGACTTGTGGGAAGAAACAGCAGTTTCATATCCCTGTCCACGGTTGCGTCTTTCAACGTAAATGCGATCGAAAGTCTGACTGAATTCGTATTCGGCGGCGTTGCAGGCATAAATACAGGCAGCATAAGGACAACCAAATCCGACGCTACGCTGTGCTCCGCGGATGCGCCGGCGAAGGTCAGCGGTTCGAGATTGCAGGCAGTCTGCATAGGCGGTTTGGTTGGAAAGAACGAGGGCTTTGCGGTCAACAGTTATTGCAATGCCAACCTTTATGCTAAGATCTCCGACGCGCCGCGTAACGGAAGTATCGTGTCCGTCGGCGGAATAATGGGAAGCAATTACAGCGACAAGAAGGATACGAGCACGTCCCAGACCTCGGGCATAGGCGCGATAAACTTCTGTTATTCGACGGGCGAGATAGTCGTCACGGTTGCAGACGGAATCAAGGACGTTACGGTATACGCCGGCGGCGTTGCGGGAAGAAATACTCACAGCAAGCACGGCTCTACCTTTACGGCTACGAATATAACTGTCACCAACAAAGAGGGAATAAATAAACTCGGATACTACTTCGGCGCTATGGAAAACGATTCCAAAGTGAACGCGCACTGCTATTACGTCAAAGAGAACGTGCTCACGCTCAACGGCGAAGTGTACAAGCGCGTACAGGGAGAAGGCGACGAGTTTACGGAGAACTTCCCGATTACGGCAATCGGCACGGCAAGACCTATCGAAGACTTCAAAAAATCGGATATTCTCACAACTATGGAGTTTTCGGGCACGGTGTGGCAGGTGGTCGAAGGTGAACTTCCCACGTTCCTTACCGACATTTATTCTCAGAACTGATATGGCGGAATTCGATATAGAACTGGTCGGAAAAATCGGGTCGATGGCGCTCATCGACAGGGAATACGCGGATATGAACTACAACGTCATAGCCCGTATTTCGCGTGAACTGAGACCGGGCTATATCTGGGTAACGTCCGGCGCGACGGAAATCGGAAAACTTGATTTTATCAAGCGCGCGGGACATCCTCTGGACGGAGAGGAAGAGGATAATAAAACCGATTATGCCGCGCAGGGACAGTCTGTGCTTATGCAGACGTACCGCCAGTTTATAGACAGCAGATACAGCGTGCGCCAGATACTTGTGGAACATCAGCATTTCAATGACGAACAAAAGCGCGAACAACTTTGCAGAATGCTTTGCCGCTGTCCCGCTCAGAACGCTATTCCGATAGTAAATTATAATGACGCAGTGAGTTACGAGGAAAACCGCAAACTTGAAATCGACAGAATCAAGCAAACGGAAGGCAGAGCGATAGAATGCGTGGATAACGACGAAACGGCAAGTCAGATAGCCTGTCTGGTGAAATGCAAAACCCTGCTCATACTTTCAACCGCCGACGGAATACTGTCAAATCCAGAAGATTCCGATTCTCTTGTGGAAACGGTTTCGGGTAAAGATGTCTACGAACTGCTTGCAAACGTTGAGGAATTGCAGAAACATTGCGTGGGCGCGTCGCGCGCGGGAGCGCACGGAGCGCGCGCCAAACTCGAATATATAAAAGAACCGCTGAAAAACGGAACGCGGGTGATAATCGCGTCAAGCCGTTATTCGATACGCTCGATTCTGGACGGCACCGCCAGAGCAACGAGAATAGGTTTATGACAAAATGACAAAACGCGCAATCGCGCGTTTTTTCGTGTCATAATTTGCTGTCGATTAAACTGAGAAGAAATTTTTTACCGTTTTTGAGAAATATATAAAACATATATCCCATTTCTTTGTCAACGTATTGCACGTTGGACACTTCGTCTATTTCGGTAGCGACGAGTTCGCCGATTCTTATAAGCAAATCTTCCATAAATACGTCTCCTTATCATAATTTGCGCAGCCGCTTAGTAAGTATATGACAGACTGTGCTGTTTCAAAACTTCAATCGTTTTGCGTAAGTATAGTTTAAATGTTTTAAAAACTATAAGTCAATAATCATTGTGACATAATATAGCGCATCCGCACTAATTTTGTCGATATTTGTTTATTGCGCGTCGGTTTCGGTCAAAAAGCCGCAAGTTTTGCTCTTTTACGTCACGGACATATTTAGTTTATGTCGAAAATAGTATAATCTTGCGAGGGCTGCGTGAGTCGGAGAAGGCGGTAGGTGCGCGAGTTAAAAGCCTCCCGTGCGACGGAAGGCTTTTAAAAACGCTGTCAGACAGAATCCGACGCCGTCAAGCGGTGTCGGCGTTGAATTATGCGTTGTAGGAATCCGCTTTTTTACGATAGAACGCGCGCTTGTTGGCAGCGTCTTCTTCGTTCTTTGCGAAGAGCGTCTGTGCCGCGTCGGGGTTCATCTTTGCAAGAGAAGCGTAGCGGTTTTCGTTCATCAGGAACGCCTGATAGTTCTCCGTGGGCTCCTTGCTGTCGATAGAGAGCGGGTTGGTCGCTGTGCCGACGTTGTCGGGGTTGAAACGGAAGAGTTGCCAGTATCCGCATTCGACCGCTTTCTTCATTTCCATCTGGGAGTTGTCCATTCCGCCCTTGATGCCGTGGTTGATGCAGGGAGCGTATGCGATGATAATCGACGGACCGTTGTAGGCTTCCGCTTCCGCGAATGCTTTTACGACCTGATTCATATCAGCGCCCATGGAAACCTGAGCGACGTAAACGTAGCCGTAGTCCATTGCAAGCAACGCGAGGTCTTTCTTCTTCGTACGTTTACCCGTAGCCGCAAATTTCGCTATTGCGCCGGTAGGAGTGGATTTGGACGCCTGTCCGCCTGTGTTGGAGTACACTTCGGTGTCGAGGACAAGGATATTTACGTCCTCGCCGCTTGCGAGTACGTGGTCGACGCCGTTATAACCGATATCGTACGCCCAGCCGTCGCCGCCGACAATCCAAACCGACTTCTTGATGAGGCAGTCTTTCTTCGCTTCGATGGCGTTGAGCAGTTCGAGCGTGACGCCGTTTGCCTTTTTCTTTTCGTCGTCGATGAGCGCGAGAATCTTGTCCGTAGCCTTTTCGGAGGCCTCGGCGTTGTCTTTGCCGTCAAGCCACTCGTTGAGAGCCTCTGTCATAGCGGAAGAGATTCCGCCGAGTCCGAGCAGGTTGGAAATCTGATTAGCGATGACTCCGCGTCTGGTCTGATAAGCGAGGTGCATACCGTAGCCGAATTCCGCGTTATCTTCGAACAGGGAGTTCGCCCACGCGGGCCCTCTGCCTTTGTCGTTCTTCGTATATGGACAGGTAGGTGCGCTTCCGCCGTAGATGGAGGAGCAGCCCGTGGCATTTGCGACGAGCATTCTGTCGCCGAAGAGTTGCGTCATAAGTTTGACGTAAGGAGTTTCGCCGCAGCCTGCGCACGCGCCCGAGAACTCGAAGAGCGGCTTTTTGAACTGACTGTTTTTGACGTTTACGGATTTGAGTTCCGCAGTGGTTTCTTTGAGAGAATCCGCATATTCCCAGTTTGCCTCTTCCTCTTTGATGGCTTCGTCGAGGGGAACCATAACGAGTGCTTTTTCCTTAGAGGGGCAGACCGCGACGCAGTTGGAGCAGCCGGTGCAGTCGTACGGACTTACCTGCATACGGAATTCGTAGCCCTTGATGCCGGTAGCGGGTTTGGTGACAAATCCTTCGGGTTTGTTTGCGAGTTCCTCGGAAGTTGCGAGAGTGGGACGGATTGTCGCGTGCGGGCAGACGAGAGCGCAGCGGTTGCACTGTATGCACTTGTCGGGGAGCCACTTAGGCACGGACACCGCTATACCGCGCTTTTCGAATCTCGTTGTGCCGGTGGGCACGCTTCCGTTGGGATTGAACGCGGATACGGGGAGTTTGTCGCCTTCTTGCGCCGTGATGGGTGCGATGAATTTCTTGAAATACTCGTCGTTGGGCATTGCAAGGGGTTCCGCTCCCGTAGTGGTGTTCGCCCAACTTTCGGGATATTTAACCTCTTTGAGTTCGGCAATAGCGTTGTCTACGCAAGCGTAGTTCATTGCAACGACCGCGTCGCCTTTTTTAGAGTAGGATTTCTTTATCATTTCCTTCATATAACGCTCTGCGTCATCGTAAGGAATGACGTTTGCAAGTTTGAAGAACGCCGCCTGCATAACAGTGTTGACGCCTTTCTTAGTGCCCAGAGCCGTGACGACTTTCAGACCGTCGAGGGTGTAGAAGCGCACATGCTTTCTTGCAATCATATTTTTCATAACGGCGGGGAGTTTGACGTCCATTTCCTCGGGAGCCCACTGTGAGTTGAGGAGGAAGATACCGCCGTCTTTGAGGTCGGAGAGCATATCGTAGCGCAGAACGTAAGATTCGTTGTGGCAAGCCACGAAGTCCGCCTGATCGATGAGATAGGTGCTGCGAATGGGCTTATCGGAGAAACGGAGGTGCGAAATGGTTATGCCGCCCGATTTCTTTGAGTCGTATGCGAAGTATGCCTGCGCGTATTTGTCGGTGTGGTCGCCGATGATTTTGATGGAGTTCTTGTTTGCGCCGACTGTACCGTCGGAGCCGAGTCCGTAGAACTTGCAGGAAATCGTGCTCGCGTCGGACGCGTCGATTTTCTCTTTGACATCGAGAGAACGGAAAGTGACGTCGTCGTTGATACCGACCGTGAAATGCGTCTTTTTCTCGCCCGCCATATTCGCGAATACCGCGTTGACCATAGAGGGATTGAATTCCTTGCTGCCGATGCCGTATCTGCCGCAGAGAACCTGTTTCTGAACGCCGTGCTCGCCAAGAGAAGAAACGACGTCGAGATAGAGGGGTTCGCCTTTCGCGCCGGGCTCTTTTGTTCTGTCCATAACGGTGATGACTTTCGCCGTTGCGGGAATCGCTTTGATAAATGCGTCTGCGGGGAAGGGACGGTAGAGTCTGATTTTGATCATACCGACTTTCTCGCCTTTGGCATTGAGGTAGTCGACGGTCTCTTCAACCGCTTCCGCTCCGCTGCCCATAATGACAATGACGCGGTCGGCGTCTTTTGCGCCGTAGTAGTCAACAAGGTTGTATTTTCTGCCCGTGAGCGCGCTGACTTTGTCCATTTGCGCCTGAACGATAGCGGGAACTGCGTCATAGAACTTGTTGGACGCTTCTCTGTTCTGGAAGTAGATGTCGGGGTTCTGAGCGGTGCCCTGCTGATGAGGATGCTCGGGGTTGAGCGCGCGTGCGCGGAACTCGTCCACTTTCTTGAAGTTTACGAGGTCTTTGATTTCGTCGTATTCGATAGCGTCGATTTTGCTCACTTCGTGCGAAGTGCGGAAACCGTCGAAGAAACTGAGGAAAGGCACGCTCGATTCCAGAGTGGAGAGATGCGCGACAAGCGACAGGTCCATAACTTCCTGCACGCTGTTGCTTGCAAGCATCGCGAAACCTGTCTGACGGCACGCCATAACGTCGGAATGGTCGCCGAAGATGTTGAGCGCGTGTCCTGCAAGGCTTCTTGCCGAAACGTGGAAGACGGAAGGCAACAATTCGCCCGCAATCTTATACATATTTGGAATCATCAGAAGCAAGCCTTGACTTGCGGTGAACGTGCTTGTAAGCGCGCCTGCCGCCAAAGAGCCGTGTACTGCGCCTGCCGCGCCTGCTTCGGATTGCATCTCGGCGATTTTAAGTACGTTGCCGAAGATGTTTTTTCTGCCTTGTCCTGCCCAGTCGTCGCAGTTCTCGGCCATAGGTGATGACGGTGTGATAGGATAAATCGCCGCAACGTCGGAGAAAGCGTATGCTATATGCGCCGCAGCGGTATTGCCGTCAATGGTCATTTTTTTCATAACGGGATAACCTCCAAAAATTATCGTGTTGTTTGTTATACGCGCACGAGTGCGCGCACAGATAGATATATTATAACTTTATAGATTATCTAAGTCAATAGAAAAGCACCCAAAAACAAAATATCTCCCGCCGCTCCTCAATCCGGGATATTCTCTAAATCGGCTTTTGCCTGATATGCGTTGAACAGTTTTTTTGCAGTGTTGTAAAACGAAAATGTCATACCGTGGGGCAAGTCGCGCAAATACCAAATGAGTTTCGCCTCAATAATGGTCAGATTGTTTTTGACATACTCATATAATTCTTCGCAAGAGATTTTGCGTTCGGGTGTAATATTCCAGTATTGAACGGTGTCTTTCATAATACAAACTCCTTCATTCCCCCAAATATATCACGCAAAAACGGATTAGTCTTGATTTACAGCGGAAATCACTGTATAAGGTCCATTAAATAATTGTCCTTT
Source organism: uncultured Christensenella sp. (assembly GCA_910578325.1). Lineage (GTDB taxonomy): Bacteria > Bacillota > Clostridia > Christensenellales > CAG-917 > CAG-475. Next base: position 8,745 of record CAJTQT010000005.1, on the reverse strand, counting down.
TTGCTTTTGATTGTTTGTAATTCGGTATTTCAAATAAAATGATAAAGCATAATGGAAATTCTTGCTTGTAATACTCCAAAATTGCGTAAAAAAATTTGTAAAAGCAGGAAATCGATGGTTACAAATTTTTAATTTTCAACCACACGAAGTGTGCCTTTTGTTGCCAGATAGCGCGTTTTACCCAACTCGAAGATATATCTGTCGTGTTCGATACTGTCCGAGTACACGTCGAAAACTTCCGCGTCGGGAAGCAGTGCGCGCAGTCGCGCAACTTTCTGTTCTCTCCGGCAGACTTCGCCGACCAGTTTTCCGCTTTTCTCATCGTGGATTGACGCTATGCAATAGTCCACTTTCAGTCGCTTTGCGATTTCCTCTATCAAAAACGCGGGGCTCGCGCTTATGACAATGCATTTCCTGCCGCTTTTGCGGTTTTCGGGAAGAAAGAAAGGATACACGTCTTTCTGATGCCTGTCCCAGAATTTCGATACGGTCTTTTTCGTATTGAGCAGGCTTACGAATCGGAAGCAGTATTTTTTGTACGTCGGCACCGAAATTATGCGCAGGAGCGCGAGCAGGCTTACGAAAACCTGAAAAGGCAGTATAAGAATGAGGTACGGACGGTGCAAAAGACACCAGTGCCAGTATTTCATTGCGCTGTCGTAGGGGACTACCGTCTTATCGAAATCGTAAACGTCTATTTGCATAATCATCGATTGCGGCACACCGCGTATTGCTAATGGTTGTTTTTGCACATTTCCGCTTTTGCCGTCTGAAACATCATAGCACGTGCAGGAGGTTTTGAAAAGTGTAATTTGTCGCAATCGGTTGTATCGGCGCGCGGGTTGTTATATAATTTATCTATGGAAAGAAAAGACTTGATTCTCACTGAAACCGAAATGCAGGCGAATACCTTATATGACGGGCGCATAATCTCACTGCGAGTGGACGACATAAAACTGCCCGACGGAAAGCCTGCAAAACGCGAATACGTGCACCATAGGGGCGGCGCGTCAATACTCGCAATCGACGGCGAAAACTGCGTGTACCTTGTGCGGCAGTTCAGATATCCGTACAGGGAGGAACTTCTCGAAATCCCCGCAGGCAAACTCGAAGAGGGCGAAGAACCGGCCGTCACCGCCCGTAGGGAACTCGAAGAGGAAACGGGACTTGCCGCTGTCGAAATCCATCCGTTCGGATTGATTTATCCCACTCCGGGATATACCGACGAGCATTTGTACGTGTTTTTGGCAAAAGGGCTGAAACCGAGCAAAATGCATCTTGACGAGGGCGAGTTTCTGCAAGTGGAGAGAGTGCCGTTAAACGAGGTGTACGACAGGATTATGCGCGGGGAAATACGCGACGGAAAAACCTGTTACGCCGTTATGCGATATATGCTTGAAAACTCGAAATAAACGGATTAGGGACGGAACCCCCGTCCTTTTTTATTGCGCCGTATTAAATATGAAAAATCTCAAATTATGTTTTTAACCGCGCTACATAATGCGGCAGAGCGCGCAGGCGACGACGGTGCCGAGCAGAGTGCAGAATATCGCAACGGGGATGGCGTAACGCAGTTTACGCACTTTGCAGGCAGAAAAGTAAACCGCCGAAATGTAGAAAATTGTCTCTGTCGCGCCCGCGATTACGGCGGCGCACCGCGCAGGATAACTGTCCACTCCGCAGTCGTTTATGATGCTTTCCAAAAGCGCGATAGTGCCGTTTCCCGACAGAGGAACCAGTAATATAATTTCGGTTATTTCGGACGGGATCCCGAGATACGAGAGCGGTTTTGCAAGCCAGCCCGAAACGGTTGCCGACAGTCCGCTTGCCTTGAAAAGTTCTATACAGACAAATATAGACGCGACGTATGGAAATATACTTTTTATGAGGCTCAGACTGTCCTTTGTGCCTTCCAGAAAACAGTCGTACACCTTGACTTTTTTTATTATACAGATTATAAGCAGGACAATTAAAATGACGGGAAGAATAAAGACGCTCATCTGTTGTTACCTCGGTGCATTGACGGCTTTATTTTGCAAAATCCTTTGTTTAACGGCTGTTTATGTATAGGAGAAATGCTGTTTTGCTCATTTTTGCCGTCTTTTTTCTTATCGGTAAGAGAAAATACTTTGCAAAGAATCACGCCGCTTATCGTGGATACGGCGGTCGAAATCAGAGTGGGCAGAAATATGGATGACGCGTCCGCGCTGCCTGCGGTGGCGCGTATTGCGATGACGGTCGCGGGAATGAGTTGTATCGACGTTGCGTTGATGATAAGCAGCAGAATCATATTATTGCTTGCCACTGTCTGTTCCGGCGTTGCCATCGACTGCATCGCCTTGATTCCCGCGGGTGTTGCGACTCCGCCCATTCCCAGCATATTGCCTGCGAGATTGACGGAAATCCACTGATAAGTTTCATCGCTCTCGTTTTTGAAAAGCCGTTTGATAAGAGGGCGCAAAATGCGGGACAGTTTTTTGTCCAGCGCGGTCGCCTGCATCATTTTCAGCACGGACAGCCACACGGAGTATATCGCGCATAATTTGAGTATGAGTGTAATGGCATTCATTACGCCTTGAAGCATTGTCGGAAACGCCGTCGCAGGCGATACGATGGTGAGAAGCACAAGCGATATGAGCGTAAGTGCGGTGAATGCCACGTTCATATCCAAATTATATTTTTTGTTGCGGTGAATTATGAGTTGCGGTTATGCCGCGGCGTTATCTGCAAAACATATTTTCATTGATTGTATTTATCATCGAAATTTTTTTATTATCGGCAATTCGATTACTGCCGGAATCGAATTGCGGACAAACGGCAAATAAATCAACCCGGTTGAATTTAGATGACTTATATTTCATTTACAAAATGTAAATAAAGTTTTATAATAATTAGACCGTAATGTGGAAGATAAATCCTAATTGTCAGGAAGGAATATATGGAAAAGCAGAAATTTTATCTTACGACCGCTATCACCTATACGTCGGGAAAGCCGCATATAGGAAACACGTACGAAATCGTGCTTGCCGACCTCATCGCTCGCGCGAAGCGTATGCAGGGTTACGACGTGCACTTTCAGACGGGTACCGACGAGCACGGCGAGAAAATCGAACTCAAAGCGAATGCCGCGGGCGTTTCGCCGCAGAAATTCGTTGACGGTGTAGCCGATGATATCAAACGTATCTGGGATTTGATGGATACGACATATGATAAGTTTATGCGGACAACCGATTCCGAGCACGAAAAGCAGGTGCAGAAGATTTTTGAAAAACTGTACAAGCAGGGCGATATATACAAGGGTTCGTATAAGGGACACTACTGCACTCCCTGCGAGTCGTTCTGGACGGAAAGTCAACTTGTGGACGGAAAGTGCCCCGATTGCGGACGCGAAGTGCACGAGGCGGAAGAAGAGGCATATTTCTTTGCGATGAGCAAGTACAGCGACAGGCTTACGCGCTATTACGAGGAGCATCCCGATTTCATCACGCCGATTTCGCGTAAAAACGAAATGGTCAACAACTTCTTGAAGCCGGGGTTGCAGGATTTGTGCGTATCGCGCACCTCTTTCAAGTGGGGAATTCCCGTATCGTTTGATAAAAAGCACGTCGTATACGTCTGGCTCGACGCGCTTACTAACTATATCACAGGCGTAGGCTACGACTGCGGCGGAGATGGATCCGAGCAGTTTAAAAAACAGTGGCCCGCGGATTTGCATATAATCGGAAAGGACATTGTGCGCTTCCATGTTATATACTGGCCGATATTTCTTATGGCTCTCGGGCTGCCGCTTCCCAAACGTATTTACGGCCATCCGTGGCTGTTGCAGGACGGCGGAAAAATGTCCAAATCAAAAGGCAACGTCATTTATGCCGACGATTTGGCGGACGTATTCGGAGTGGACGCGGTCAGATATTATCTGCTCGGGCAGATGCCGTTCGACAACGACGGAACGATAAGTTGGGAGTCGGTCATAGACGTGATAAACAGCGAACTCGTCAACGTATACGGCAACCTTGTACAGCGTACGGTCGCGATGAGCAACAAGTATTTCGGCGGGCAGGTCCACAATTCCGACGTGTGCGAAGAGCCTTTCGACAAAGAACTCAAAGCCGCGGTTTCGGGTTTGAGAAAACGCGTGTTCGACAACCTCGACGAATTCAGAGTCGCGGACGCGCTCGGAGAGATTCTGACTGTCTTACGCCGCGCCAATAAGTATATTGACGAAACTATGCCATGGGTGCTCGCAAAGGACGCGGATAAAAAAGACAGGCTTGCGACGGTGCTGTACAACCTCACCGAAACTATTGTCATTTGTTCGAGTATGCTGATTCCGTTTATTCCGAAGAGCGCGGCTCTTGCAATCGCGCAATGCGGGGCGGCGGAAAGAGAATACTGCGATCTGGATAAGTTCGGCTTGCTCGGCGATGTTAAAGTTTGCGAGAATCCCGTTCACCTCTTTGCAAGGCTTGACGGCGAAAAGATTATGGCGCAGATTAAAGCAAAGGGACTGATTGCCGACGAGGTTCAAAGCGACTGCGAAAATCCGCAGACTAAAAAAAATGATAAACCTAAAAAGGATAAGGACAGGAATATGGACAATACCGTTGAGATAAACGAGATAGCAATCGAAGATTTTGCAAAGGTTCAGTTGCGCGTCGGAGAAATTATTACAGCCGAAAAAGTCGAAAAGGCGGATAAACTTCTTAAATTCACCGTTAAAATCGGCGAAGAAACGCGCACGATCGTAAGCGGCATTGCAAAGTTTTATACTCCCGAGGAGACCGTAGGCAAACGCGTCGTTGTGGTCAGCAATCTAAAACCCGCAAAACTGCGCGGAATTGAGAGTCAGGGAATGCTGCTTTGCGCTTGCGAACAGACGGAAGACGGAGAAAGAGTAGTACTCGTTTCTCCCGAAAAAACTGTGTCGAGCGGCAGTACGGTGAGATGATATGCTTATAGACACTCATTGCCACCTGAACGACGAAAAACTGTTGCCCGAGGTTGAAAGCATTGTTTCGGCTTTTCCCGAATGCGGCATCGAGAGCGCGGTGTGCGTCGGATACGATATGCCGTCGAGCGAAACGGCGGTTGAACTTGCGCAAAAATACGAAAGCATTTACGCCGCAATCGGAATTCACCCGCACGACGCTACAACCGCCGATTACGATAAGTACGAGCGCATTGCCACACTGTCGTCGTCCCGTAAAGTCGTGGCAATCGGCGAAATCGGTCTTGATTATCATTATGACCTGAGTCCGCGCGCGATACAGAAAGGCGCGTTCAGAGAACAGTTGGAACTTGCGGATACGCTGGGACTTCCCGTTGTGCTGCATATACGCGAGGCGTACGAGGACGCGCGGCAAATTCTGTTCGAGGCTCGGCGATATCTCAATAACGGTGTGCTTTTGCACTGTTATTCGGGCTCGGCGGAATTTGTAAAAATCTTCGGCGAACTGGACGCGTATTTCGCATTCGGCGGCGCAATTACGTTCAACAATGCCAGACACAATATAGAAGCATTGAAGAGCGTTCCGATTGAAAGACTGCTTTTGGAAACGGACTGTCCTTATATGACTCCCGTCCCGCACCGCGGAAAAATCAACCGTCCCGAGTATGTTTCGCTTGTTGCGGATAAGGCGGCGGAAGTGCTCGGACTGAGCAGATCGGATATAGAACAAATTACTTCGAAAAATGCAAAACGCCTGTTTATACGCATGAATTGATGCGATAAACATTATATTTTGTGCAATTTGCATATTTTTTGAGAATGCTTAACGAGAGGTCGGCGACGGCGCAGACTCTCAATCTTAGTAGCGCATCAGCGCGGCGAAGGCGGTAATATGACAAATAATTACGTGTATGAATTCGGCGACAGCCTATATCTCAATATAACCAACAGATGTCCGAACAACTGCGAGTTTTGCATACGTCAATTCAAAGACGGCGTAAACGGCAATAAACTGTGGTTGCTCAAAGAGCCGACGATAAACGAACTTAAAGAGGATATCGCGCTGTATCCGTTGTCTAAATACGACGAGGTGGTGTTCTGCGGCTTCGGCGAGCCGACCTGTAATCTTTCCGTTATGTCGCAGATAGGACCGTATCTCAAAGCAAAGGGATGTAAAATAAGACTCAATACAAACGGACTTGCAAATTTGATCAACAACCGAGACGACGTTGCAAAACTCATTGCGCCGTACGTGGATTGCGTGTCCATATCCTTAAACGCTTCGACAGCGGAAGGTTATGACGAAATCTGCCGCAGTAAATACGGCAAAGACGCCTTTTACGCGATGCTGAAATTTGCAAAGGACTGCGTTTCGCATGGAATCGATACGACTATGAGCGTTGTGGATTTTATCGGCGAGGAAGAAATTGCCGCCTGTGCGAAAGTGGTGGAGAGCACCGGCGCGAAATTCAGGGTGCGCGCAACCATATACGAGGACACGCAGTACTGAAATTAACAGCCGCCGACGGCGCACTGTTATAACCGATGCAAAAGCAAAACGGAAGTTCGGCTTTTGCCTGAACTTCCGTTTTTTCCTTTCGTACTTTGGATTTATCGTCTTCCGTACGATAGTAGGTTGCGCAGTATTGCACAGTTTATACGCAAATTACGGAAAAATTTTTTCAATCGAGGAATTATGGAAAATATCAACCTTAAAGATATAATTGCGGACAGCGGTTTCAGATTCAATAAATCGCTCGGTCAGAATTTTATTTCCGACAAAAACCTGTTGGACGCTATCGTGGCGGACAGCGGAGTTACAGGCGACGACGTAGTTGTGGAAATAGGCACGGGAGGCGGAACGCTCACCCGCGCTATCGCCGCGGTCGCAAAGAGGGTGGTGTCTTTCGAGGTCGACGAAAACTTGCAAAGCGTTCTCGCTCTTTCTCTCAAAGGAGTTGACAATGCCGAAGTGGTGTTTCGCGACGTTATGAAAATGTCGGACGACGCCATACGCCGATTTGTTGACGGCAAATTTAAGGTGGTGGCAAACCTGCCCTATTATATTACGACGCCGCTGGTGATGCGGTTTCTCGAAAGCGGACTTGACGTTGAAAGTCTGACGGTTATGGTGCAGCAGGAGGTTGCGGACAGATTCGTCGCAAAACCGAATACTCCCGATTACGCCGCGATAACGCTTGCAATCCGGATGTGCGGAGAGGCGGTCGTTACGAGAAGGGTGAACAGGAATATGTTTTATCCCGTGCCGAACGTGGACAGCGCGGTGGTGCGGATAGACGTCGACAGAAAAAAACTCGAAAACGAGAATTTGCCTCTTATACGTAAACTCGTCCGCTCGGCATTTGCGATGAGAAGAAAAACACTTGCAAACAATCTAAGCGCGGCGTTCGGCATAGACAAGCAGACTGCCGCTGACAGATTAAAAGCGGCGGGATTCGAACCGATGGTGAGAGGAGAAGTGCTTTCGCTTGACGATTATATCAGGCTTTCGTATCAATTTAGATAATGGCAGCGTTCAACTTTTTGAATGCTTTGACCGCCCGACGGGCGGTTTTTTTGTTATTAAAAACGTGTTTGCCGCATATCTTCTGTAAGAGGTGAAATATGGCTGTAAGAAAGGAAATAATAGTTTTAAACGGCGGCGGACATAAGGGCGTAGTCAAAATTGCGGGCGTTGCGGGAAAGGATAACCGCGCGCGCGTGAGTTGTTCGCTGGACTTCCGTCCGTCGGGAGCATCTCTCTATCTGATAGGTGAAAATATTGCACAAATACCGCTTAACGATGTAAATTGCGAGGTTGAAGTGCCTTTTTGTGCAAATAGCGATACGGGCTGCGTGTTGAGATCGAGTTCGCTTACGATGTTCGGCGGCAGAGGCGTGAAGAGCGAAATGCTTGCCAGAATCGAGGCGTGGGCGCGTGACTGCGCCGCGGAAAAAGCAAAAGTATCCGCCCAAAAAAATAATGTAAAAATGACCGAAGAACGCGTTTGCGAATGTAAAGTCCGTCAACCCGAGCAAACCGGCGTGACACGATGCGCCTGTGCGGAAGACGGCAAAAATTGCGAATGCAACAAGGACTGTAATGCCGATGCAGAGCAAGCGGAGCAACAATCGGCGGAAGTTTGCGAACAGCCTAAGGACTCGGCGAAGGAAAAGAAAGCGTATGTGGGCGCAAACGTATCGGCGGGAGTCAATCCGCTCGGAGACTGGACAAAATACGACGGAAACAATTTTTATTACGCAATAAAACCGCAGATAGACGAAATGTTTATTTGCTATCCCGAAGATAAGTTGCTCGGCGACACCGTTCCGAATTCCAAATGGGTGAGAGTGGACGCCGTAGACGGATTTTACGTCGTCGGGTTGCTCTACGATGAGAGCGAGCCGTCATATATATGTTACGGAGTGCCGCAGTACCCCGTGTCCGACGGAAGCGCGCGCCGCTGTCCGCCCGAACTCGAAAATATGTGCGTTTGGCTCCCTGTCGGTTCGGATAACGAGATGGACGGATACTGGATGATATATCAGTCGGCACGTACGGGAGAAATAATCAAATAAAACCGCGCTATTTGGCGCATTGCATTGTCAACGGCTATTTTCAGTTCTGTCGTGTACCGCTATGTACACTATGCAGTCCTGAAAATAGCCGTTTTCGCGCACTGCATCCAAATAGCGCGGTTTTATAATTTTAACAGTCCGAGCGAGAGTATCCACGACGAATACTCTGATAGAGAAAGTTCAGCGCGTGCAGGGCGCGACCACTTCGTGGTATTGAT
>CAJTQT010000004.1 GCA_910578325.1 uncultured Christensenella sp. | reverse complement strand
CGCGTCCATATACGAGTGGTGGGAGAAAAGCCCGAAGGGAAAGAGGGGGTTATTTCATTTATAGTCTCAGCGGTTCGCAAAAGTGCCTTTTCCTTGTCTGAACGCAAATATCGCGGTTTTACAAATAGCATAGGGTGGTTCGCAAAAGTGCCTCTTTCGCGTTCTTCATCTCAATATCGGGGTTTATCTTAAGTTTAAAGTTAAATGAGCGGCTTTACAAAGTCATTATTCCTTCAACATCTTGTATATTTGGTGATATCTATTAAAATAAACTAAATTGAATTTAAAATGCTAAATTGCACTTCAAGCGCAGATTTATATGGGTATTCAATTCTTAATTCCCAAAATTTCGTCTGCCGAGCATTCAAACAACTTACAGAGTGTTGCCAATTGTATATAACTCAACTCATAAAGTCCACGCTCAAATCTGGAATAATTAGGTTGTGACATATTTAAAGCCGCACTCGCTTGTTTTTGAGTGTAACCTGCCGCCTTTCGGCACCTCGCTAAATTTTTTCCGACTTCACTGTTAAATACTGTCATATCATTATTTATATCAGAAAGTGATATAATTTGCTTGTCAATATATCGCATTGTGATATATAATTTTTTTGAAATATATCGCAAAATGATATATTAGAGGTGTAATTATGTCTTATTCGGAAATTTTATTGAGCATTAAATCCCATATCGAGAACAGCGGTCTCACTTTACAGCAAGTTGCCGACGCAATGGGCATCAGTATCAAAACTTTGAAAAGTCATCTTGTCGGCAAAACCAAACCGCGTATTAACCACATCGAAAAACTGTGTCTTATTTTAAACGTTTTGCCGAGCAAATTGTTGGGACTTTAAGTGTTTTAACTTAATGCGAACTATGTATAAATAATTAAAAGTATTATTTGCTTGTAAATAATGTAAAAATATATTATCATTATCTAAGCAACATTACTTTGCGAAAAGGAGTTATATTTATGAAAAATTTGGTTGGCGCGTGTATGTTCGGTCAGAGCGGTGGTCCCACTTCCGTTATAAACAGCAGCGCGGCAGGCGTTTTTACAGAGGCCTTGAAACAGGGCAACATAACCGCAGTTTACGGCGCTGAACACGGAATTGTAGGTATACTTAACGAAAAATTCTTTGATATTTCTAAGGAAGACCCCAAAGAAATCGAACTTCTCAAATATACGCCGTCTTCGGCTCTGGGTTCGGCAAGATACAAACTCAAAGACGCGGACGTGGACGATACGGACTACAAGCGTATCCTCGAAGTGTTTGAAAAATACAATATCCGCTATTTCTTCTACAACGGCGGCAACGACAGTATGGATACCTGCAATAAAGTGAGCAAGTATCTGCAATCTGTCGGCTATGAGTGCAACGTTATAGGCGTTCCGAAAACCATCGATAACGACCTCTTCGGCACGGACCATTGCCCCGGTTATGCAAGCGCGGCAAAATATATTGCAAATACCATTATGGAATGCTATCTCGACGCTAAAGTGTATAACTTCGGTCAGGTTTGCATCATCGAGATTATGGGCAGAAACGCAGGCTGGCTCACTGCCGCCGCCGCTCTTGCGGGATATAAGGGACTCGGAGCGGATTTGATTTATCTTCCCGAAGTTCCGTTCGATACCGATAAGTTTGTGGAATCCGTTAAAAGCGTCTGCGAAAAGAATGACAATAAGTGCATCGTAGCCGTTTCCGAGGGCTTGAAAAATGCGGAGGGCAAATACGTCGCAGAGTGTACGGTGTCTCAGAACGATACGTTCGGACACGCGCAACTGGGCGGACTTGCACAGATACTCGCAAACGTCGTAAAAGAGAAGTTGGGCGTTAAAGTCCGCGCTATCGAACTCAGCCTTATGCAACGCTGCGGCGCGCACCTCGCGTCCAAAACCGACGTCGAAGAGGCTTTCAATGCGGGCGCGTTTGCAGTTAGAAGCGCGGTCGAGGGCGAGACGGATAAGATGGTCATCTTTGAAAGAAGTTCGGACGAAAACGGAAACTACGTTTGCAAAAACGTACTGATGCCTCTCGAACTCGCCGCGAATACCGAAAAGAAAGTCCCGCTCGAATGGATTACGCAGGACGGTTCGTACGTCGGCGATGAGTTTATCGAATATGCTTTGCCGCTCATTCAGGGCGACGCCAAAGCGCCTCTCGAAGACGGTTTGCCACGATTTGCGCAACTTAAAAAGGTTTTCGCAAACGTTTGATTTTGATTTGCTTTCGGTTATGCTTTCAGCGTTGTCGCTTTTGGCATAACCGAATATTTTTTTGAGAATGGACTTGATTGCAGGCGATATTATACAGGGTACGGTGACCGATTTCGGCAGCGACGGGGAGGGAGTGATTAAACCCGACGGATATCCTGTTTTCGTTCCTTATGCAATTAAGGGGGAAGAAATCCGCGCGAGAATAAATTATGTAAAGAAGGACTGCGCGTTCGGTGACGTTGTGGAAATCGTGCGGACATCCGAAGATAGAATTAAACCGCTGTGTCCTTATTTCGGCAAATGCGGCGGATGCGATTTACAGCATATTTCCACTCCCGTTCAGCTTCAAATTAAACGGGATTCTGTTAAAACCGCACTGAAAAAATTTGCCGATCTGGAAGTGGACGTTCCTTTGCCGATACGCCTTAACGACTGGGAATACAGAAACAAACTTTCGCTGCCCTTTGCTTATAACGGCAGAAGTAAAAAAGTTTCGCTCGGTTTTTACGAAAAGCGCACGCATAAGACCGTGCCTATGAAATGGTGTCCGCTTCACGGAGAATGGGCGGCGAATCTCATTTCTGCCGTGACAGAATGGGCGAACGAGTTTTCGGTTTCTGTATACGACGAAAATACGCGCTCGGGACTGCTGAGACACATTGTTGCGAGAAACCTCGATAATCTTTCGCTTACAGTAGTTATAAACGGCGCAAGACTGCCCAAAGTCGGCGAACTTGTGAAAAAACTAAAAGTTTATTTTAAAGATTTCACGTTATATATTTCCGAAAACACGCGTGCGGATAACGTAATACTCGGACGCGACGTCAGATTGATTTTTGGTAAGGAAAAAAAGCAAAGTCTGGGAAGATTCAGGGCATTCGTATCTCCCAAATCCTTTTTGCAGGTTAACGATAAAGTTCGCGACGCGATATACGACGGGACTGCCGATGCTCTCGCAGATTTCGGCGGAGACATAGTCGAACTGTATTCGGGAGTAGGTTTGCTCACCGCTCAACTCGCTCTGCGACTTCCGAACGCTACCATAACCGCGGTTGAAATAGAAAAGTCCGCAAGCGAGGACGCTGCCGCGCTTATGAAATCGCTGAATATTTCCGACAGGGTAAAGTGTGTTTGCGACAACGCAAAAAAGTTTATCTCGGAACTGCCTAAATCAATTGTCGATGAAAAAATTGCGGCGGTGTCCGATGAAACGCGGAATTCGCCTTATTATCTCGGAGATATGTTTGAAAGCGATATAAAGCCGCTTGCGTTGATACTGGATCCGCCCAGAAGGGGTTGCGACAGAGAAGCGCTAAAAAGCGCGGACGGCTTCGAGCGTATTGTATATATATCCTGCAATCCGCAGACTCTGGCAAGGGATTTAAAAGTTTTATCCGACAAATACGACGTGGTTTTTGTGAGACCTTACGATATGTTTCCGCAGACAGCGAACGTGGAGACGCTGGTGTTGCTTTCCAAAAAATCCGTAAAATAAATATAATCCGTTTGTAAATCGGTGACGCGTTTTGTCACTGTAAATACGAGGTGGCGCAATGTCGCAAACAAATGATGAAAAACTTTATAGATACGTCAAGGTGGTGTTTAATCCGTATTCGAGTTACGGTTATTCGTACATCGACGAGAATCGAATCGCCGGTAAATACGATTTCGTCGTGGTTCCCGTAGGCGACAGCAACGAAGAAAAGTTCGGTATGGTGATAGCAGTGGATGATTTTACAGAAAAAGACGCGCCTTATCCGGTTAAAATGACGAAGCGTATTATACGTCTTTCATCTTGTCAAGAGGCGGAAAATATCGACGGAAACTGGTAATCCGCAGTATTTCGGGAGGGGAGTATGGGCAGAGTAAAAGCAAACCGCGCGGTTGTGTGGTTTTGGAATAGCATAGTTAAAAAGGGGGACGCTAAGCGCATAGCGGCTCAGCAGATTCCCGATTTTGACGATGCGGTTTTGGATGTCCGTTATGCGGATGACGACAATCCGCTTCATACTCTCAATATTTACAAACCTAAGGGAGCAACCCAAAAACTGCCTGTTATACTGGATATCCACGGCGGCGGATGGTATTACGGCGATAAGGAACTGAACTCATATTTCTGTCGCTCGCTTGTACGGCACGGATTTGCGGTTGTGGATATTAGTTACCGTCTGGCGCCCGAAACCGATATATTCGGACAGGTTAAAGACGTTTGTCTTGCGGCGGATTATATTTTTGACAACGCCGAAAAATACGGACTGGACAAGCGGAATATGTTTATTGCGGGAGACAGTGCGGGAGGGCATATCTCGGCTTTGATCGCAAATATAATAAACGACGAAAGTCTTAAAAAGAAGTTCGGTGTGAATCCTTCGTGGACTTTGCGCGCGGCGGGGTTGATTTGTCCCGCTCTCGAACCTCTCAAACTTGCTCCTCTGCCTAAGTGCTTTATGAAATTCTATTTCAATCCGATATTCGGGAAAGGATATCTGAAAAACGGGGTAGACAAGACGGTTTCGTTCGAATCCTTTCTGAATAAAGACATCTGCCCGTGCTTCTTTGCTTCCTCTTACGGAGATTTTCTTAAAAAGCAAACGCGCAGAGGTTACGAACTCGTAAAGGCACAGTGCATAGACTCGGAATACGTGTATGCTGATAAGCCGCTTGATAAAAAGCATAATCTCAATCACGTCTATAACGTTCTTAACTGGGACTGGCGGGAATCCGAAGACGTGAACAAGCGTATGTGCGATTTTTTCAAAAACTATTTGATTTAGCGCGGACGGATATACGGTTTAAATTCAATGCGCGGCGTTTTGCTGCGTTTTTTACATTTATTTAACAAATTTGTTACCGATTGTCAAAATACATTTATAATTTGCGAAACATAAATAAGTTATAACTGTCCTGTCGCTTTGGGCGAGGTAACAATTTTACCGTTCAGTCTATTAAAATACAGAGGAGGATTTTCAATGCGTAAGCCCGCTTATTTTACATATATTGCCGCCCGTAATAAATCCAGCAAGTCATTTTTAGCGGTTATGTTGCTGTTCTGTGCGTTCTGTCTGGCGTCGTTTATCTATTTCCTCGTGGAAAATCAAATCAGAAACGCTTTGATGGCTTTGATTTTTATTTTTTTTGTTCCGCTTATCTATGCGCTTGAAATGGGACTCAAACTCCGCTTTGTGACTCCGTTTATTTCGCTCGTTCTGTTTATTGCGTTGGGAAGTCTGCTCGGTTCGGGATACGACCTGTATACGCTGGTGCCTTGGTTCGATACCTTATTGCACTGCATTTCGGGATTCATTTTCGCTTGCCTCGGATTTGCAATACTCGAACTGTTTATCGGTGAAGCGGAGAATAAAAAATCCTTTGCCGCTTGTTTGCTTTTCGGGTTTGTGTTCAGCCTCGCTATCGCTTTGCTTTGGGAACTCTTCGAATATCTCGGAACTCACGCTTTCGGACTCGATATGCAGGAGGATACGGTTGTGAACGGTTTCAATTCCTATCTTCTGTCTGGCACGCACGCGTACACTTTCGACGTAGAGGGAATTACGCATACCGTTATTTATTTCGGCAACGGACAGTCGGTGGTCATCGACGGCTATCTGGATTTGGGGCTCATCGATACGATAGCGGATATGGCGATATGTCTGCTCGGGGCGGTCGTGTATGCGGTGGCAATCGCCATTGACTGGTGCAAAAGCAAAAGAAAAATTCTTTTCAAAGCATTCGTGCCGCATCTTGTAGTTAAGATATGTGATACCGAATTAGAATATAAATCTGCTGAACAATCGATTATCAATGACCTGTGTGAAGAAATGGAGGTCAAATAAGAAAGGAATCCGTAATTTTTACGGATTCCTTTCTTAAATTATTTTTTTTCTAATAAATTGTTTTTTAACCATTCATAAGATGCTTCAGTTATAAGTTTTAACTTTTCATTTGCATTATGATAATCAATGCGGTCAATTAAGTTGGAAATCGTTGTTATGTCTAAGTTTTCCATAAGTCTATTCTCAAGACCTAATGGTTGTAATAATGAAGTAAATCTCTCGGCACCGCGTTTGACATTTATTTTTGTCGCAAAAGGCTTCTGGAATATTATAGAAAATATGGTGCCGTGGAAAGAATCTGTTATTACTGACTGTGCGTGTTCGTAGTAATAAAGCCATTCGTATAAATCCACGTTGGATAAAACTTCTATGTTATCAAATTTATCGGCGGCGAGTTCTTGTTTATTAGATTCCCATATATTAGGCAATTCATTTAAAATGACTTTGATTTTGCAACCGTATTTTTTTGATATAGCATTCAAAACCTTTGCGAATTTAGGTTCTGGATCCAAAATATAAGCAAGAATATATTTTTCGGATATGGATAAATTTGATTGCGATGCTAACTTTGAATATTCTTCGACAGGACAGAGAAATGACGGATCGCAAACTTGCGTTATATTTGTAAGTCCGAATTCGTTTTCGCATATCTGCTTTGACATCGTATCGCGAACGGAAACAGCATCAAATCTTTTGAGATTATGTTGACTTATCATTTTTTCTCTCGAATTGCCGCAATAGGGGATGCCAAATGAAGTACCATAGGCAATTTTTTTATTGCGTTCGTCGGCAAATCCAAGAAAATACGTTTGTTTATAGGGCCTGCTTAAATAAACATTCCATAATTGATCAGAACCTACTATATACGCATCGCAGTGATTATTTAGTTTTGATAGGTCATCTACGGAGTATTTAGCACTTATATCATAATACTTTTTTGCGATTAAACGCGGAGAAGTTTTCGATATTTCTCCTGCGGGAGGGGCGAGGCAGTTTTCTATCATTAAAACAGATTGATTTAATCTCTGCGTAAGAACATGATGAAGGGCATAATAAGTGACCATACTGCCATAATTCCTTCCATACCAAAGACCTATTACACCGACATTAAATTTTCTATTCAAAGAGTAGTTCGCTGCTTTATTGAACGGCTGGTTTTTTATCATTGTAAAGAACCATCTGCGTTCTTTGGGCAGATTCAATCTTCTTCCGAATCTATTATTAGTTCTTGCGACCTCAAAGGGAACTGCTTCCTGCTTTTTAAGATGCTTTTTGATTTTGGAGAAAAATTCAAGTCCTTTTGAATTGTTTAATAATACAAGACTAGTTCCTTTATTATCATTAAGTTGCGAATTGTATTTGGTTATTCCCCAGAAATCACCAATGGTGATATCACCTTGTCGCGGTGTTTCGGCAAATATGCAATCTCCGCAAATATCTTTAAGTCCCATTCCGGAGTGCATGATTTTTTCAAAATAGTCGAATGAAATATCCCGTCCTATTTCTTCGCCCGTTTTTAGTGTCGCCGTTTGAGTAAAAGAAACATAGCCGTATTTCTTTGTTCTAAACTTGAAATCTTTCAGATTATTTTTTCCGTATGTTTCTTCGATATATTTTTGAAATACCTTTTGCGACGGAGCGCCGTGACAAACCAAATCTACGAGTAAAAGATTGTCGTATGGTTTACCTAAAAAATTCTTTAAGCCTGCAACTTGACATGGACAACCTGTAAACAAAACTATCTTATCTTCGTCTAATAAGGCTTTAATTTCTCTGAAACTATTTCCTACATAACTCTGTATATATTTAGATCTGCGTAGGGCAGGGAGTTCGCTTTGGGAATTTATGATAATATGGTTAAGTTTAAAATCTTCATCCAAACTTGCTGCACATACATATCCGTTGTTATCTAAAATATATTGCGCTAAAACGCTAAACATACCGCCAGAACTGCTGTCAAGACGCAGTTCGTCGTTTGCCATAGCGGCAAAGCATTGAGGATTGCGGTCATTATCATATGGAGGATGCAATACAGGACAAGTTTTTTCACATAGACCGCAATTTATACATTTGTCTCTATCGATTACAGGTTCAAAAAAGCCTGCATTTCCGCATTCTTCTAATTTAATTGCGTTTACAGGACATGCATTGTAGCAAGCACTGCAACCAGGACAAAGATTTTTATTCAACACATCCACAGTTAATGCCATCTAAGTTTAAACCTCCAAATATTTATTCCAAAAATCAAGAGTCTGTATTTCTTGTATTCTGTTTCTGTAGTCTTTTGCCACGGTATTGTATTTTCTATTTACTAAGTTTTTGAGTTTTCTGAATCTTCGCATTATGCGACGGTATTCTTTTTTGCTCCGTTCGGTTATGAATCCCCGCTGTTGCGAGAGATCAAAATGATATGCTTTTTTTGCGCGTACAAACATTTCTTCTCTAACTTGACCGGGCGCAATAGGAACCCAAACATTACGTTTTGCCTTAATTAGGTTGCCGCTTTGAGAATGATGCCAAATAAATCTTTTAATTTTGGACATAGGCGGTTTGTTTACTGCCCAAATATATTCACCATAGATGAATGGCATCTCTTTAATCTCGTCAACATTTTGAAGTTTGTAGCAGTTGGTTACCACTTTTTTATGATTTTGCATAGTATCAGTCTTTTTAAACCAGTCAATGCCTTTCATAAAATCTTCAGCGGCTTGCAAATATAAATCTGCTATTTTATATCTCAAAAAGCAAAGTTCACGCTTTATTTCTCGATAAGTGTAGTTGAGTAACGACTTCTTTCCATTTTCAGGGTGGTGTAAGCAATTGACCAAATGCAAATTGCGCGAATGATAATAGCATACAAACGGAACAAATTTATTTTCAAAAGGTTCGTGCCATACACAAATACCGTTCATACTGATAATTCCTTTAGCGCAACGCATACCGTATTCTGCGTCATCTTCGCGATAGAAAATCGGCAATGGAAGGTTATTTTCAGTTGATTCAATAGGAATCCCACAATACCACCACGGTGCGAATTCAACACTTTCTTCTATACAATCGTTGAATAATACGTTTTGAAAAATATTCATATCAGAATGACCTTTAAGACTTATGAAATCACCGCCGTTCCAAAGTGCGCCGTTTTCGTGTTGAATATTTTTAAAATCTTGACGATTCATCAATCCACTAAAGAAGTATTGAGAGTATTTGTCTTTTAAATTTGTTAAGAAAGCCCAAGTCCTATAAAGAATTTCAGGATCGAACGTTAAGTCATCATCCATTAAAAGTGCGTGAGTTATGCTATTGTCGGATTCGTTTGTTTTTTGAATCTCCATAATGCAACGAGTAAATCCCCCTGCGCCTCCTACGTTTTTGTTTGGGAAAATATGCACAAAATCATAAGGCGCATCGTTTGTGCTGAGGGTTTGAGCATTATCAGAGATAAACACTTCTAATCTTGAAGCGAACTTAGGATTTTTATTGAGAAAGCTTGCTATAGACTCCATATTGCGGCGAATATATGCCTCTTTACGATAGTGGCATATCGATACGCCTAATTTTATATTTCGGGTATCGCCTTCTTCAATTTCGTAATTGCCTCCGTAATACACGGAATTCGCTTTAAGGGCATTGAGGCAGAAATAATATATACCGCTCGTTTTTAACGAATTAAATCCAAATGAAAATTGCTTTTCTTGATCTGATTTTACAATTTGTTCATTAACAATCTCTTTTACGGATCTTTCATTTATAAGATCTTCGTGCCATAGGGTTACTATAAACTCACCTTTTAACCTTAGATTCAAAATCACGTTTTTTATATTTGTATATTTACTCCATTTACCTATAGAAAAAGAATTAAAATAGGTATCAAAAAAAACTATTGAAAAGCGTCTTGTAAAATTTATTTCATCCTTAACAAATACGTACTCTGCATTATTTCCAAGACGCATATACAAATCCCGCTCGGAGCAGATTCGAGGATTCGGAAATAAAATATTTTGTGCAATCATTGTAGAATTCCTCCCTTTTGAATTCACTATTAGTTTAATGATAATCTTAAAAAGTATGCTTTGTCAACTAAGATATATTTAATATATTATATTACTCTATGTGAAAATATAAGAATATTATTGTGTTTTAGAGATAATAATAGAGGAATGCTTGAAAATTGACTTTATGAGTAGGATGTGATAAACTTATTACGAAACTAAAAGAGAAAAGGAGATTCAATAATTGATTCATTACGATTATCTTATAGTAGGAGCAGGGTTGACGGGCGCGGTTTTTGCAAGAGAATTGACCGACGCCGGTAAAAAATGCTTTGTTATCGACAAGCGGTCGCATATCGCCGGAAATATTTATACGCAGCGGCAGGAGAATATTGACATTCACAAGTACGGCGCGCATATTTTTCATACAAACAGCGACAGCGTTTGGGAATACGTAAACAGATTTGCCGCATTTAACGGATTTATAAACAGTCCTATCGCAGATTATAAGGGCGAAAGATATAATCTTCCGTTTAATATGAACACGTTTCATCAGATGTGGGGCGTTGAGACCGAAGAAGAGGCAAGGGCCAAAATTTCCGAACAGATTGCCGATTTGAATATAGGAGAGCCGCAAAACCTCGAAGAACAGGCTCTCAAAATGGTCGGCAGAGATATATACGAGAAGTTGGTAAAAGGATACACGGAAAAGCAGTGGGGAAGAGACTGCAAAGACCTTCCCGCATTTATCATAAAGAGACTTCCGCTCAGGTTTACCTATGACAACAACTATTTCAACGCGAAGTATCAGGGTATTCCGATAGACGGCTACACGGCGATGGTCGGGAGAATGCTGGACGGTATTGAAGTGCGCCTCAATACCGATTATTTCGATTTTGCGAATACGACATCAGACAAATTCGCAAAGGTGCTTTATACCGGAAAGATAGACGAGTTTTTCGGATATTGTTACGGTAAGTTGGAATACAGAACCGTACGCCTCGAAGAAAGAGTTTATGACAAAGAGGATTTCCAGAGCAACGCGGTTATCAATTACACCGACAGGGAAACTCCATATACAAGAATTATCGAACATAAGCATTTCGCGTTTGCAAAAACGCCTAAGACAGTTGTGAGTTTCGAGTATCCTGCGGAATGGACGGACGGAGCGGAGGCGTATTATCCTATAAACGACGAAAAAAATACCTCGCTGTACAATAAATATAAACTGTTGCTTGCAGAGAGGAAAGATGTTGTTATGGGCGGGCGTCTCGGAGAGTATAAATATTACGATATGGACAGAGTTATCGAGCGCGCGCTCGAACTCGCAAAACGGGAATTAAGTGTTACTGTATAATTTGACATTTCCGCGCAAAGATATTTGCGGCGAACAGGAACTGTATTTCCGCGGAGGAACGCTCCGCGGAGATTCCGTTTATGTCAATAATGGCGGCAGGTTGACATTTGACACGTATTTTAATTGCTTTTCACATTCCAGATATAAAAAATATACGACGGTAAACGAAGTCGCTTTTCGCCTTGACGTGGTCGGGCGAGGCGTTCTTTCGCTGTACAGATTTGCGGACGGAGCGGATAGCCTTATTGTGAGTTCGCAAATAGACAGCGGAGGAGAAGTTCGCGCCGATATAAATTCGATTCCCGACGGCGGTTTTATCTACGCCGCGTTCGAGGCTTGCGGAGACTCGGTGATTAAATCCGGAGGTTGGTACGCGAATGGCATTGCGGCAGGTGACGTGCGTATAGGAATTGTTATTTGTACCTATAAACGGGAACAGTATCTGCGGAGGAATATCGCTAATCTGACGGAATATAGGCGGTCGCTGAATGATAACTGCTTCTTCGATGTGTTCGTAGTCGACAACGGAAGGACGCTTACCGATGATTTCGGAGACGGAATCAGACTTATTCCCAACGAGAACACGGGCGGCAGCGGCGGCTTTACGCGAGGTATCGCAGAGGTGTGTGCGACGGGAGAATATACGCATTTCCTGCTTATGGACGATGATATTCTGTTTGACGTCAATACCTTGAGCCGTACGGCGACATTGTTATCCGTTCTTGCCGACGAATATAATGACGCGTCCGTCGGTGGTGCGATGCTCGTGCTCGATAAACCCTACCTTCAAGAAGAGATGGGGGCGGACTGGACGGGGAATTCCATTCGTTCCCGCAGGAGAAAAATCGACGCAAGATTGCGCGAAACAATTTGCGGAAACGAGGATCAGGACGAGCCCGACTACAATGCCTGGTTCTATATGTGTATGCCCATAAGCGCAATGCAAAAATACGGTTATCCGCTGCCGTTGTTTATTCGTTGCGATGACGTGGAATACGGACTGCGCGCCGCGCAACACGTGATTACGTCCTCGGGAATTGCGGTATGGCACGAGAGTTTCGACAATAAATACAGTGCCGCTCTCGAATATTATACAAAGCGGAACGAGTTGATTGTCAGCGCGCGTTATCCGAGAGGGAAGGGCGCGTTCGCCAACTGGATTAAGTTGGTTGCTGCAGTGGGTAAGCAACTCGTGCAACAGAGGTATTTTGCAGTTAATTTGATTTTTAAAGCATACGCGGATTTTTTCAAAGGTCCGCAGTATCTGGCTAATATGGACAGCGAGAAAAGCCACGCCGCAATTTCATCTCTCGGACCGCGGCTTTTGGACGTAGACGAACTTAAAAACGAGTTTGATATAGACGTTGATTTAAATCAGATAAACCGAGTGACGCAAAGAAAAATCAAAGCGAAAAACGTGCTTACTCTCAACGGATATTTCCTGCCGAAGTGTTTCTATAAAAAGGGTGTTGCTCAGGTCGATATGGCCGCGCGGTTTGAACTTGACAGTTTCTATCTTAAAAAAAGAGTTCTGCATTTTTGTCCCGCGACGGGTAAAGGCTTTGTCACGGATATAAAAAAATCCGAACTGTGGAAAGCGGGGTTCAGACTTGTAGGCTATTTTTTCAAAATGATGTTTGCATATCGCGCTGTAGCAAAAAAATATTCAAAATTCGAGTTTATTCCTCATTATGACACTCGGCTTTGACGGAAGTATTATAAAATTAGCCTGTTTTTAGAAAACAAATCAAATTTGCAGAATTTAGCGGCGTTTTGGAAATGACGCACTACGTGCAATAATTGAGGTTATTTGATGCGTGGCGTATTGTGACGGGTGGTTCTCCTAAAATAATTTTGTCGTTTTTGAAAAAATTCTCTTGAAAATCACTTGTCCATATCGAAAAAATGTTGTAATATATCAAGGCACGATACGCAAGCGCGTATGCGCAAATTTATGTGGGGGCGTGGCTCAGTTGGTAGAGCGATGCGTTCGCAACGCATAGGCCAGGGGTTCGAATCCCCTCGTCTCCACCAGTAAAACCCAAAGCGAAATGCTTTGGGTTTTTTGATGTCGTCAGTAGGGGATTCCGCGCAATGAAATAGCGCGGCGCACTGTGTGCGCGAACCCCAACGGCTGCACGCGATTGGACTTTCGTCAACAATCGCTGAAAGGCGAATCCCCTCGTCTCCACCAAACGGCATATAAAGGCGCATCTTGCGCCCTTTTTACGCGCCTCGCGCTCAGTCATTTACGTCCGTGTAAATTCCCGTCGCGCTCGCACTTAAAAGAGCACAATCTGCAACCTTTCTCTGTCGTTTGGATACTAACGTAAATTTTATTTTACTACTTTTCAACCAGTAAAACCCAAAGTAGAATGCTTTGGGTTTTTTGATGTCGTCAGCAGGGGGTTCCGCGCAATGAAATAGCGCGGCGCACTGTGTGCGCGAACCCCAACGGCTGCACGCGATTGGACTTTCGTCAACAATCGCTGAAAGGCGAATCCCCTCGTCTCCACCAAAATATGACCGATAAGAACACTCACTTATCGTTTTATTTATTAAAACGCTTGAAGGCTATTGAAAATTATAATATAATTTATCTATGCAAATCTTTAAGCGAAAAAGTACATTTAAACTGCGCCATTTACCGACATGGGATAAAATCGTTGAAACGATGCGCGATAAGGAACTTAATTATATTGACGGGCACACAATTGTCGACGTGTTTTATTCAATAGATAACGCACATCGATTTGTAATTCTAAAATCCGAAGATAATTATTTAACCTATTCGTTTGAGAGTTTACAACCTTACGACGAAGAAGAACTGAAATATTCTAACGATAATGTATTTGCATACTGGTCGCCGGGAAATAAAAGCACAAAATCTCTTTTTGACGATATGGAACTTTTAATGCAGGAATTAACGGTTACGCCAGAATATAAAACATTCTTTGAAAACAGATAAAACACATCAACTGGTCTTATGCTACGTCATATCGTCCACTAATAGCGACCTACATCGAATCAATTCGATTAGGTCGTTATCTTTTTATTCTTTGTCATAAAAATTTGATTTTCAATATGTCGATGCTTTATCTTCTGCTTAAAACAAAAGGAGGAAACTAAATTGTGAATGCTTTTGAAAGTGTAAGCGACAAAGTGATAAATTTGTTTGAAAACAATGATTGGGTAAAATGTATATATGAAGGCACAAAGCCAGCACAAACCCAAACGGAAAAAGAACTAAATTTGGTTTACGGTGCAATAAGCAAGCATTGTGCAAAATGCATGAACTTAAATGGTTGTTGCTTTCCAATTGAAAAACAAGACGGTCTAAGGCAAGAAACGGATTGCGCCGTTTATGAAGGCGATATAGCAATTATCTAAATTCGATTTAGGTTATTATCGTTCTATTATTCATAAAAGCCTTAAACAAACTTGTTTAGGGCTTTTATGCTGAACCTTGAAATATAATACAACATATTTTAGCATTTAACTATCGTAATCATAAGCAATCTTGTTCAATTTGTCTCCTCGTAGATTTTTGATAAAGCCGTCTTCTACTTTGCAATACCAACGAATATCTTTATTCGGCAAATCATTGAGTATGTATTCGTCGCTACAATCGCTCTCTTTGACGACTTCCAGATCTTTAACGTGTATATATTCTACAACATCGTCTTTAAGGTCAATATAATCGAAGTTCTCAGCCGTTACCGGTGTTGGATCGGTAAACGTCACTTGAAAACTTCTAAATTCGATATGCGCTTCAATAATAGTTCCTATCATCCCTTTAAATATTCCGTTTTTTTCATATTCGGGATTTGATACCAAAACTTTTACTTTATCAAACATTTTCATTTTATCCGTCCTCCTATAAATGTATTGCATTTTAGCTTTCCATCTGGGAAAACCATCCAACCTGATTTTACTTTATATACTTTATTGGTCTTTAATCCGCCGCCTTCTATGTCTACAAACACATTTATAGCAACACCGTGATTTGTAATTTCCAAAATAGCGTATTGACCTAAACAATAGTTTTCGATAACCTTGTTTTTTAAATATTCTAAAAACTTTTGATTGGGATCGTGACCAAATGCGCGAATCCAATCCGACTTATCCTTAAACAACCAATTTATTTTACCTTCAGGGCATATGAGTTCAATATCTGATTCTTTCGGTGCGGGAATATCTATCTCTTTGCAATGACAATTATAGTGGTATAGCCCAATTCTATTTTCGCTATCATTTAAGACTTGTTCAATAGTATATTCCATTGCTTCCGGTTTTTTATTCTTTTGATTTGCAAACCAACACTGATTTACTACAATGCACTTCACGCAATGTTTTTTTGTTATAGGACCTTGTATCCCGTTTTTATAGTCAAAATCTTTAATCACTACATCATTTAATACGTCAAATACTTTTATCCAATTATTGGACCAGTTTACCATCATTATACACCTCTATATGATTATTTCAAATAAATCATACATAATAAAAACTAATTTACGATGGTTTTATGACAAGTATTTATTTTATCAAACTCGAGATTGTTGACTGTCAACATACCATACATCTTTATATTATTACATTTAATTGAGCAGTTACATAACATATATTCCATATATAAACAAAAGTGTTGATTTTTGATGATAATGAAAATATAATTATAGAAATATAACCTGCGAGGAAATTCGCAGTAAATAAGGTGTAGGTTTATGGGAAAAATGCTAACAATAAAAACAGAAAACTGTCCGCAGAATCACAAATGTCCCGCTGTAAAGGTCTGTCCTGTCGGCGCGCTGTCGCAGAAAGAGTGGGAGGCTCCTGCTATTGACCATACTAAATGTATTAAGTGCGGGAAATGTTCAAATTTCTGTCCTAAAAAGGCTTTGGTGCTCGAAATCTGAATAGAGCGGCGTCTGCCGCGAGGCTTTGGCAAAAGCAGGGCGACAGGCGTGGTTTTCAATTTGCCAAACCTCGATATATGCACATATATACAAGTCGATTTAAATTTGCGACTTTGCGCACATATATGTGCAATGCCGCAAGTGTATATGTGAGCATATACTGACGTATCAATATCTGTTGTTGAAAATCCCTATAAAGCGAGGTAGAAATGAAAGTTGTGTTGCTTAACGGCAGTTGCCGTTCAAAAGGATGTACGTTTACCGCTCTTGGCGAAATTGCGAAGATACTTCAAAGCGAAAGCATCGAAACAGAAATCGTTCAGATAGGAACAGGTCCCGTTCGCGACTGCATAGGCTGTAAGCAGTGCGTCGGGAAAGGAAAATGCGTATTCGGTGACGACGCGGTGAATGAGTTTATTGATAAGGCAAAGGAAGCGGACGCATTTGTGTTCGGCTCTCCCGTCTATTACGCGCATCCCGACGGGCGGATACAATGCTTCCTTGACAGAGCGTTTTACGCCGGCAAAAAGTGTTTCGCTCATAAGCCCGCCGCCGTCATCGCGGTTGCGAGGCGTGCGGGTACGACTGCAAGTATCGACGTGCTCAACAAGTATCCTACTATTGCGGAAATGCCGCTTGTGACGTCTTCGTACTGGAATATGGCTTTCGGAAACAGTCCCGAGGAAATATTGAAAGACGAAGAGGGAATGCAGACTATGCGCAATCTGGGCAGAAATATGGCTTGGTTGCTCAAATGTATCGCGGCAGGAAAGGCGCAGGGTATTGACGCACCAGCCAACGAAGTGGGCGTACGAACGAATTTTATAAGATAAAATCGCAATTTGCGGAAGAAAAAATTGCCGTGGGAACCTGTCATTCCGCGGCTTATTTATAGGTTGCGCGGATATCTCGCGCATATTTTGCGTAAAACGCTATGAAATTTTAATTTAATTTTGCAAAATGAGCCGGAAAGTCGAAAAAGTTCCGTTTTTGGGGTTGATTGTTTTATAAAATGTTGTTAGAATATTGATATCTGTTATTTCGTAATGTTTAGAGACGTTACAATACTTTTATAGGGTGAAAATTATGGGCAAAAAACAAGACGCCGCGGCTGTCGGCGAAAAAAAATCTTTACTGCATAAGTTGTTCGGCTCAACGCCGGGCGACGGCGAAATGCAGCCCAAAGAGGGTTTGAGTTATTCTCTTTGCGGATTCGGTCAGAACCTTATATGCACCGTCGTAGGTTCGTATCTTACGGTGTTTATGACGGACGCAATCGGGTTCTCCGCTTTGGCTGTCGCATTTCTTATGCTCGGAGCCAGAGTCTTCGACGCGCTCAACGACCCGATTATGGGTTCGATTGTCGACCGTACGCGTACTAAATGGGGCAAATGCCGTCCTTATATGAAGTGGATGGCGTTTCCGATTGCAGCGATGACGGCGGTCTGTTTCCTGCCTTGGTTCCCAAATACCGACGGCGGGTTTGCGGCGTTATCCATTATGTACATAGTGTGGGGTATTATTTATACCATAGCGGACGTTCCGTACTGGGGACTTTCGACCGCTATGTCGAACGATACCTTCCGCAGAGGAAACCTGCTTACCATAGCGCGTTTGTTCTGTACCGCCGGCGCGGGTATCGTTACGGTGCTCACTCCTATTATCACGCAGGGTGTTACGTCGGCAGATAACGCGGTTGTCTCCGCTATCCAGTCTTTGATGAATGCGCTGAACGGAGACGCAGAAGTAGTGGCGTCTAACGAAGCGTTCTTTAAAATGTTTTCGGGTATCGAGAACGTCGGGGCGTATATCCAGACAGCGTTATCCGCAGATAAACTTACGGCGATTACGGCGTCTTTCGAAAGTATCGGCATAAGCCTCAGTCAGAGCGGCGCGGCGTTGCTCGATCTGAAAAACAGCGCGGGCGCAAGTATGATGAGCGACCTCAGATGGACGTATTTCACAGTTGCAATCGTCTGCTGCGTCATTGCGTTGCCGCTGTTCTTTCTCGGTTATAAGAATACGACCGAGCGCAATCAGTCGCTTGAACAGCCTCCGTCTCTCAAACATAATCTCAAACTACTGTTTAAAAATAAACCGCTTATGCTCATAGTGCTTTCCGGTATCGGCGGCGCGGCGAGAATGTTGTTCACGTATACCGGCGGTTTGTATTTCGCAAAGTATATTATGAATAAAGAGTCGATGTACTCGCTCTTTACTATGGCGATTGTCCCCGGCGGACTTATCGCGTCGTTGCTGGTTCCGTGGTTTACCAAAAAATTCGGAAAGCGCAATACGTATATTTGGTCGCACATAATCGGCGGCGCGGCTATGCTTATCGCTTTTATTGTCGGTATTGCATTCGACCATGGCAATTATTCAAGCACGGTGACAACGGTGGTTCTTATCATTGCGCTGGTCATCGCGGGTATTCCGTCAGGTTTCGGAAATATTCTCACTTACGCTATGATAGGCGACACCGTCGAGTATCTCGAACTTAAAACGGGCGAGCGCGCGGAAGGTATATGCTTTGCTATGCAGACGCTCATCAACAAAATCGGTATGGCTGTCGGCGCTTTCGTAGGTGTTCTTGCGTACTATATGGCGGGCGTAGAGGCGGGCAATGCAAGCGCGGTTACTCCTCAGGGTAAGGACACTATGTGGATTATGCTTGTGTTGATTGCGGCGATATCCTTCTTCCTTACCGTAATACCGCTGTTCTTCTATAAGTTTAACGAGAAACAGCAACAGGCGGCGGTTGCGGAAATCAAGCGCAAGAAAGCGGAACTTGCGGGCGGCGGAACCGTTGAAGTCGATACGCTGGAAAGCGCGACCGACGGATTTGCTCCCAACGTCATTTTCCCGAACGAGGATAGCGAAGCGGTGCCTTTCGAAGAAACGGACGAACCCTCAGAGAACTTCGAAGTCACGCAGACGGACGGAGAAGAAACAACCGAGAATACTGAAGAATAATAGGTATTATACCGCCGTGCAATTGCCTCGCTTAAACAAAGTGTTGTATTGCACGGCGGTTTGTTGTATAATAGGAATATGAATGTAAAACAATGCAACGCTATATTTGCGTCTTTCAGAACGCTATTGCGCGAGTACAACGCTTTTGTGGCAAAATACGTTGCCGACGGGAATCTGTCGCCCAACGAGATATCCGTATTGCACGCACTGCGGAATATTTCCACCGCCAGCGCGATTGCAAGAGATGCGGAGGTCTCTAAGGCGCTTGTATCGCGCAGTGTAAAATCGTTGAGAGAAAAGGGACTGATAGAGATTACCATTTCCGATATTGACAAAAGAGAACAGAACCTGCAACTGACCGATAAGGGCAGAGAAATTGCATCGGTGATAGAACGGGCTAACGAGGATTTTTGCGCGCTTGCCACGAAGAATACCGATGATAAGGCTTTGCGTATTACACAACTGATGCTTGAAATTATCATAAATAACCTCAATCCTCGCGGAGGGAATGAATATGACTGATAAATACGGCGTTGCGGAGCAGATTTGTGCCGATATAAAGACGGTATGTAAAACTTACGCAAACCGCAATGCGGGAAGCGAAGGGGAAAAGAATGCGTCGCAGTATTTTGCTCAGAGGCTTGCTGCCTGCGCCGACGACGTTAAAACCGAAACTTTCAAGGTCAATCCGAACGCTTTTTCCGGATGGATTACCGCAAGCGTGACTTGCGCTATGATGGGAATCGTTGCTTACTTTTTCTCGGCAATGGTTTCCATTTTGCTTTTTATAGTCGCGGCTATACCTTTTCTGCTTCAATTTGTGATGTATAAACGCACTTTGGATCCGCTGTATAAAGAGGCGGAATCGCAAAATGTAACCGCATTGAAAAAATGCTCGGGGGAGCGTAAACGCACGGTTTTCTTTGTCGCAAACGTTGACGCGGGCTTTGAAAACTGCGTAAAGTACCGTCTGGGCGGCGTTATGATGATAACCGTTATAGTTTTTGATTTTATCGGCGTCACATATTATGTCGCGCTCGCGGTCGCAAGATGGATTTTGACAGGCGGTCTCGGCGCGGGAATCGCGCAGGGCATAATGCTTTATCCCGCTTTGGCAGGGCTTGTATTTACGGCGCCGCTGTTTTTGACTTACTTTATGAAAGGCAGAAAAACCGTGGTTGACGGAGCAAACAACAATCTGAGCGGATGTTTTATCGCCGTTAATGCGTTGGAAACTCTTGCGGGTGTTCAACTTGAGAATACGGACGTAGGCGTGATTATTTCGGGCAGCGGAGCAGTAGGGTTGCGAGGGGCGAAAGCCTGGTGCGACGCGCATAAGGATGAATTCGATAAGGACAGCACCGTGTTTATTGCGCTCAGTACTTTGCGTGAACTCAAAAGCCTCAACGTCAACAGTACGGAAATGAGCGGACTTGTCAAAAGCGATAAGGAAATATCCCGCCTCATACTGCGTAGCGCGGATAACGCGGGCGTAAAGTGTTCGAATCACAAAATACCTTTCGACGCTACCGACAGTTCGGCATTCACGCAGGCGGGATTCAAGAGCGCGGGAATTATCGCTATAAACAGCAAGTTGCCGGACTATTATTACACGAGATACGACTCGTACGACAATCTGAGCCAGGAGTGTATTGCCGAATGCTTCGGGCTTACGCTTGAAATTCTGAAACTCTACTCGAAAGAAGACGCGTTGAATTCAATTGCAGAGGAGGGCGCAGGGGAAGAGGATGTCGCTCGCGCGGAGGGGTGTACCGACAGCGAAACGCCCGAAATCCAAACTGCGACAGATTGAAATGTGTCGTCAGAAATTTGTGGTTTAAAAATGGAAATGTATAGTATTCGGACGTTTTATTCCGATTGACGGAGGTACGCGGCTGCAACGCGCGTACCTCCGTTGTTTAAGGAATATATTTACAATGCACTTTTTAAGTTTTTTTATAATATTCTGTTGACAAAATTCGGGCAAACGAGTAAAATAATATCGATAAAAAATTATCGAAACAAATTCGGTAAATAAAAAAATAAGGAAATAAGGTTATGGAAAACAAAATTGCAGTGGTCAACAGCGAAGAAAGTTTGCACAAGTTGCTGGCTAAGGTCAAAGAGGCTCAACGCCAGTTTGCTACCTTTACGCAAGAGCAGGTGGACAAAATATTCTTCCAAGCATCAATGGCGGCAAACAAGGCGAGAATTCCTCTTGCCAAAATGGCTGTTGAAGAGACGGGTATGGGTATTGTTGAAGATAAGGTAATCAAAAACCATTACGCGTCCGAATATATTTACAATGCTTTCCGCAACACAAAAACTTGCGGCGTACTCGAAGAGGACAAGGCATACGGCACCAAAAAGATTGCCGAGCCAGTGGGAATCATCGCGGCGGTTGTTCCTACGACCAACCCCACTTCGACTGCGATTTTCAAGGCGTTGATTGCGCTTAAAACCAGAAACGGAATTGTGTTCTCGCCCCATCCGCGTGCAAAGAAGTGCACCATCGAGGCGGCTAAAACAGTTTACGAGGCAGCCGTAAAAGCAGGCGCGCCCGAAAACATCATCGCGTGGATTGACGAGCCTACCGTTGCGCTTTCAGCTCAACTTATGGGCGAAGCGGATTTGATTCTTGCAACAGGCGGTCCCGGAATGGTTAAATCCGCATATTCGAGCGGTAAACCCGCAGTCGGCGTCGGCGCAGGCAATACGCCCGCAATCGTTGACGACTCGGCGGATATCGTTCTTGCGGCGTCTTCCATTCTGCACTCGAAGACGTTTGACAACGGTATGATTTGCGCAAGCGAGCAGTCCGTTATCGTTCTCAAAGGCGTGTACGAAAAATTCAAGAAGGAAATGAAGGCCAGAGGCGCGTACTTCCTCAATGCAGAGGAAACGGATAAAGTCCGCAAGACTATTCTTATCAAGGGCGCGCTCAATGCGAAAATCGTCGGTCAGTCCGCTTGCACCATTGCCGAAATGGCAGGCGTAAAGGCTCCCGCGGGCAGCAAAGTGCTTGTCGGCGAAGTTGAAAGCGTAGACCTGAAAGAGGAATTCGCGCACGAAAAACTCTCTCCCGTGCTTGCTATGTATAAAGCCGAAGATTTCGACGACGCGGTTGCAAAAGCGGAAACTCTTATCGCAGACGGCGGATACGGACATACGTCCAGCATATATATCAACCAACTCACTCAAACGGAAAAGTTGAACAAATGGGAAGCGGCTATGAAAACCTGCCGTCTGCTCATCAATACGCCCTCGTCGCAAGGCGGTATCGGCGATTTGTACAACTTTAAACTTGCTCCGTCCCTTACGCTCGGTTGCGGAAGTTGGGGCGGAAACAGCGTCAGCGAAAACGTCGGCGTAAAACATCTTCTGAATATAAAGACCGTTGCGGAGAGGAGAGAAAATATGTTGTGGTTCAGAGCACCGCAGAAAGTGTACTTCAAGAAAGGCTGTCTGCCTGTCGCACTCAATGAGTTGGGCGCGGTTTATAACAAGAAAAAAGCGTTTGTCGTTACGGACAGTTTCCTTTACGGCAACGGCTACACCAAACCCATCACCGATAAACTCGACGAAATGGGAATCACTCATTACACGTTCTTCGACGTCGCTCCCGATCCCACGCTCGCTTGCGCCAAAGAGGGCGCCGAGGCAATGCGTGCGTTCAATCCCGACGTCATCATCGCAATCGGCGGCGGTTCCGCTATGGACGCGGGTAAAATTATGTGGGTGCTTTACGAGCATCCCGAAGTCGACTTCCTCGACCTCGCTATGCGCTTTGTAGATATTAGAAAGAGAGTATATACATTCCCCCAAATGGGAGAGAAAGCAGCCTTTGTCGCGATTCCGACCTCCGCAGGTACGGGCAGCGAGGTGACTCCGTTCGCAGTTATCACCGATGAAAAGACGGGCGTCAAATATCCTCTTGCCGACTACGAACTTATGCCTACTATCGCAATCGTCGACGCGGATATGATGATGAACGCGCCTAAGGGACTTACCGCCGCTTCCGGTATCGACGCAGTGACGCACGCTCTTGAAGCATACGCTTCTATGCTTGCGACGGATTATACCGACGGCATAGCGTTGCGCGCACTCAAAATGATATTCGAGTATCTCCCCAAAGCGTATGACAACGGTCCCAACGACCCCGTTGCAAGAGAGAAAATGGGCAATGCCGCTACTATGGCGGGTATGGCGTTTGCAAACGCGTTCCTCGGTGTGTGCCACTCTATGGCGCATAAACTCGGAGCATTCCACCATCTTCCCCACGGTGTTGCGAACGCGCTTATGATTGACGAAGTTCTGCGTTTCAACGCTTCCGAGACTCCCGTAAAGATGGGTACGTTCCCGCAATACGGACATCCGCATACGCTTGCAAGATATGCAGAAGTCGCCGATTATCTTGGAATTAAGGGTAAGAACGACGAGGAAAAACTCGAAAATCTCATCAAAGAACTTGATAAACTCAAAGCGAAAGTCGGCATCAAGCCCACTATCAAGGAATACGGCATCGACGAGCAGACGTTCCTTTCCTCTCTCGACGAGATGGTTGAACAAGCGTTTGACGATCAGTGCACGGGCGCAAATCCGAGATATCCGTTGATGAGCGAAATCAAGCAGATGTATCTCAACGCCTACTACGGCAAATAAGAGTTTAAAATCAGAAATTATCAACGCCTGTTACGGCTGATGAATTAACTGAGATAGGCGTGTAATTTACACGCCTATCGTAATTTCTTAGCCCGTTTCGCCGTTTACACTTATAAAGTCTGTTTGGCTCAAAGGCGTTGATGAGCAGATAATTTATGGTAAATCGCATAAGCGAATTGCTCGGATTTACAAAATATGATATACTTATTGAGGATTATAGTAACATATATAATCTAAAAAGAGAGGGAAATATGAAAATCACTATGTGCATAGGAAGTTCCTGCCACGTACACGGTTCGAGACCTGTTGTGGAGCAGATTCAGAAACTCGTTGAGGATCACGGCTTGCAGGATAAAGTCGAACTCGCAAGCACGTTCTGTATGGGCAAATGCCGTCAGGGCGTTTGCGTTACGGTTGACGGAGAATTCCATTCCGTAAAACCCGACGAAGTAAACGAATTTTTTGAGGAGTACGTGCTTAAAGCATTGTAATTATGATTTTTATTGACGTATGCGTGGGCAGTTCCTGTCATCTTACGGGCGCGCCCGAAATTGTGGAACTTATAAAAAACGAGGTCGAAAAACGTAAACTCGAAGACGAAGTTGTGCTGTCAGGCTGTTTTTGTCTGGGGAAATGCAACCGTACCGGAGTTTCCGTCAAGGTCGACGAAGAAATATATACGGGTATTACAAGGGACAATTTCCGCGAGTTCTGGGACGGAACGGTTATGCCCGCTATAAAGAATTCGGAGGTTTGAGATGCCTGAATGTCTTACTTTGAAAAAATCGAACTGTAAAAACTGCTATAAATGTATTCGCCACTGTCCTGTAAAATCGATAAGGTTTTCGGCAAATCAGGCACATATAATCGGTGACGAGTGTATTCTGTGCGGGCAGTGCTTTGTCGTCTGTCCTCAGAATGCGAAAGAGATTAACAGCGAACGCGAAAAAGCCAAAGTGCTGATTCAGTCCGGCGATCCCGTTTATGCCAGCCTTGCCCCGTCATTTATAGCGAATTACGGCGGAGCGGGCATAGAGGCTATGCGTACCGCTATAAAAAAACTCGGTTTTACGGATGTTGAGGAGACTGCGATAGGCGCGACTTTGGTCAAACGCGAATACGAAAGACTTCTTAGCGAGGAGAAGAGAGATATTGTTCTTTCCTCCTGCTGCCACTCCGTAAATTTGCTTATTCAGAAATATTTTCCGTCCGCGCTTCCGTATCTTGCGGACGTGCTTTCGCCTATGCAGGCGCACTGTGCCGAGATTAAAAAGAATCATCCCGACGCAAAGACTGTGTTTATAGGTCCCTGCGTATCCAAAAAGGACGAAGCGGAAAAATATAAGGACATCGTCGACGCTGTGCTGACTTTCGAGGAACTTACGCAGTGGCTGAAAGACGAACACATAGAAATAGAAAGTACACGCGACAGTTTTGAAGAGAGCAGAGCGAGATTCTTCCCGACGACGGGCGGCATTCTCAAAACAATGGCGACCGACCTTCCCGAATATTCGTATCTCGCAATCGACGGCGTGGCTAACTGTATAGCGGCCCTTAAAGATATCGAAAGCGGAAAGGTGCACAACTGCTTTATTGAAATGTCCGCTTGCGCGGGCGGCTGTATCGGCGGACCGGCGATGGACAGACGCTCTCTCGTAGAGGATTATTCGGCGGTATCGCAATACGCCGGAAAAAAGGATTTCGACGTGCCGCAACCCGAGGCCGATAAGTTGAGAAAGCAGTTTGACGTCATAGACAAACACGTTGTCGTTCCCACCGAAACCGAAATAGCGGGCGTGCTCAGACAGATGGGTAAAAACAGACGCGAGGACGAACTCAACTGCGGCTCCTGCGGTTATAATACCTGCCGTGAAAAGGCAATCGCTATTTTGCAGGGTAAGGCTGAAATTTCGATGTGTCTGCCATATCTCAAAGATAAGGCGGAGAGTTTTTCGGACAGCATTGTCAATAATACTCCCAACGGAATCATCGTATTGAACGACAAGTTGGAAGTTCAGCAAATAAACCGCGTGGCGATGAAAATCGTCAATCTGCGCTCGGAAATGGATATTCTGGGCGAACAGGTGGTGCGTATTCTCAATCCGCAGGTGTTTATGCAGGTTTTGCAGACAGGTCGTAGCGTACATAATCAAAGAGTCTATCTCATCGAGTATAAACGTTACGTCGAACAGACCGTCGTTATGGACGCGGCTTCAAAACTCATCATCTGCATTATGCGCGACGTGACGGAAGAGGAGAGAGTGCGCAACGAAAAAGAGGAGATTAACCGCCGCACGGTCGAAACTGCGGATAAGGTTGTCGACAAACAGATGCGCATAGTTCAGGAAATAGCGTCTCTTCTCGGCGAGACCGCGGCGGAAACCAAAATTGCGCTGACTAAGTTGAAGGATTCCATTAAAAATGAATGATTTGTTTGCCGATATAGGTTTTAAAAGTATAAATCACGAAGGCGAGCAACTCTGCGGAGACCACGTCGAGATAGTCGAGCAGGGTGACAATTCGTCCGTGATTGTGCTCGCAGACGGTTTGGGAAGCGGCGTGAAAGCCAGTATTCTTTCCACGCTTACTTCCAAAATTCTGTCTACTATGATGGCGGAGGGACTGTCCGTAGAGGATTGCGTGGAAACGATTGCCGCGACGTTGCCTATCTGTTCGGTCAGAGGCGTTGCGTATTCGACGTTTACTATTATCCACCTGATTGAGAACGATATTGCGGAACTCATTCAGTTTGACAATCCGCTGACCATTCTCATCAGGGACGGAAGCAATTTCGAGTATCCTATGCGCGAGATGACGATAGGCGGGAAACGTATTTTCAAATCGAATATCAAGTTGCGCGAAGGGGATATATTCGTCGCAATGAGCGACGGCTGCCCGCATGCGGGACTGGGGACTACGTATAATTTCGGTTGGCAGAGAGACCAGATTGTCGATTTTATGGAGACTGTTGCCGCGGGCGGATATACCGCAAAGACTATGTCCACTATTCTTGTCGACAAGTGCGACGAACTCTACGGCGGCAAGCCGGGTGACGACGCGACCGCCTGCATTGTAAAGATAAGAAAGCGCGAGCCGATGAATTTGCTTTTCGGACCGCCGTCTAACAGAAACGATGCCAACAATATGATGTCGCTGTTCTTCTCAAAAGAGGGCAAGCACATTGTTTGCGGAGGAACCACTGCTTCTATTGCCGCGAAGTATCTCGGAAAACCTCTGAAAGCAAGCCTAAATTTCGAGCAGTCGGACGTTCCGCCTATCGCGACGGTGGAAGGTGTGGATCTCGTTACGGAAGGCGTTATCACGATAAACAAGGTTTTGCAATACGCAAAGGACTATCTTGCCGACAACAAGTCTTATGAACAGTGGAGTTTTAAGCACGACGGCGCGTCGCTTATTTGCAGATTGCTCTTCGAAGAGGCTACCGATATAAATTTCTACGTCGGAAGGGCAATCAATCCGGCGCATCAGAATCCCGATTTGCCTATAAATTTCAATATAAAGATGAATCTCGTCGGAGAACTTTCGGAATGCTTGAAAAAGATGGGCAAAAGAATAAAGGTAAGTTATTTTTAATCAGGTGAAATAATGAAAAAGTTCGATACCAAAGTACAGTATCTCAAATACAAAGTCTTGCGCGAAGTTGCGCGGGAAGCGTGGGCGGGAAGGCTTCCGCAGACGGCGTTCGATATTCCCAAAACAATCGTGCCCGGCAAAACGCCTACGATGCGCTGTTGCGTCTATAAAGAACGCGCTATTCTCGCAGAACGCGTAAAAATAGCGATGGGAGGAGACCCCCGCAACGAAAACGTGATTCAGGTCATAGACATTGCTTGCGACGAGTGTCCGATGGGCGGTTATGAAGTCACGAGCGCGTGCAGAGGCTGTCTTGCGCACCGCTGCGAGGACGTGTGTAAACGCGGGGCTATCTCTTTCGACCATAACCACGTAGCGCACATCGATAAGACTAAATGCGTGGAGTGCGGAATGTGCGCAAAGGTTTGTCCGTACAGCGCGATTCACAATTATATCCGCCCCTGCGAAAGAGCCTGTAAGGTCAAGGCGATTTCTATGGACGAATCCAAAGCCGCGCATATAGACGACAGCAAGTGTATCGCCTGCGGTGCCTGCGTCTATCAGTGCCCGTTCGGCGCGATTACCGATAAGTCGTATATTCTGCCGATTATAGAGATGCTCAAAGGCAGTATGGGAAACACCGCGTACAAGACCTACGCAGTGGTTGCTCCTTCTATATCCAGCCAGTTTACGTACGCCAAACTGGGACAGGTCGTTACAGGCCTTAAACGTCTCGGATTCTTTACCGTAATCGAAGCCGCGCTTGGCGCGGATATGGTTGCGCAATCGGAGTCCAAAGAGTTGGCGGAGAGGGGATTCCTGACAAGTTCGTGCTGTCCCGCTTTCGTCAACTATATCGAGAAGAATTTCCCCGATTTGGTACAATATATTTCAAGCAATCTTTCTCCGATGGCTACGATTTCGAAGTATCTTAAAGACCACGAACCCGATTGCAAAGTCGTCTTTATCGGACCTTGTACCGCGAAAAAGATGGAAGTGCAGAAAGAGGAGGTCAAAAAGTACGTAGACGCAACTATGACTTTCGAAGAATTGCAGGCGCTGTTTGACAGCCGCGATTTCGACCTCACTACGATGGAAGAAGGCGTTCTGGACAACGCATCGTATTTCGGCAGAATATTTGCAAGAAGCGGAGGTTTAGCGGACGCAGTCGCGCAAGGTATAAAAGAACAGGGGTTGGATTTCAATCTCAAAGCCTGCTCCTGCGACGGCATAGAGGAGTGCAAAATAGCGTTGCTTAAAAAGAGCAAGAACGTGCTGGACGCAAACTTTATAGAGGGTATGGCGTGCGTGGGCGGCTGTATAGGCGGCGCAGGATGTCTTACTCACGGAGAAAAGAATAAGGCAGAAGTCGACAAATATGGCAGAGAGGCTTATGAAAAGACTATTGCCGACGCCACTTCCGTCCTTGATTGGAAGCCGTAAAATGCGCTATTTGGCGCATTGCGTTATCAGACTTGTGCGCGCTCGCCGTCGTGTACTTTTCTACACTATGCGGCTCGCGTGCTCGTCTTTCGCGCACTGTGCCTAAACAATCGCATTTTACGTTTGAATTGCTTTATAATTGCAAGTATATTATTTGAATAATGGAAACTAAATTTATTTCAAAAACAGACACGGGAATCGAACTTTACAGACTGGAAAACGGCAACGGAATGATTGCCGAGATCATCACGTACGGAGCGAGGATACATAAATTGCTTGTACCCGACCGCACTGGGAAATTGATTGACGTTGTCGCGGGGTTTGATGATCCGGAAGGATACAGGAACGACCGCGGAACATATTTCAACGCCACCATAGGCAGAGTCGGAAACAGAATAAAAAACGGGAAATTCGTTCTTAACGGAAAAGAATACGTTTTGTATAAAAACGACGGGAACAATCATCTGCACGGCGGGAAAGAGGGATTCGATAAAAAACTCTGGACCGCTGAAATCGGCGAAGGCACAAGCCTTAAACTTTCATATTTTTCAAAAGACGGAGAGGAAGGATATCCCGCAAATATGCGCGTAAGCGTGACTTATTCGCTGACAGAGGGCAATGCGCTGAATATCGCTTACCAGGCGGAATGCGATGAAGATACGCTGTGTTCGCTTACGAATCACGCATATTTTAATCTAAGCGGCGACTTTAAAACCGTACTCGACCACGATATATTTATCGACGCGGATACTTTAACGGCGGTGGACGGCGAACTCATTCCGAAGGGTGAGATTTTGAACGTGAAGGGAACTCCGTTTGATTTTACGGTTCCCAAACAGTTGGGAAAGGATATCAAAGCCGATGAACCGATGCTTATAAATGCTCGCGGCGGCTATGATTTCAACTACGTATTAAACGGCGGTGAACCGGCGGCGTCCGCATACTCGCATTCAAGCGGAATAAAAATGACGGTGGTTACCGACAGACCTTGCTTGCAGTTTTATACGGGGAACTTCCTTGACGGCTTTGTCGGAAAGACATCATACCCGTATCAGTCCGCTTTTTGTATGGAAACGCAGGGATATCCGAACGCGTGCAACGTTGCGGATTTCCCATCGGCAGTTTTAAAAGCAGGCGAAAAATATGAAACATCGACTTCTTATGTGTTTGAGACCGTATAACATTAAAACGGATATTAAACTATTATTTTGAATAGATAAAGGTGGAATATGGGTATTTTAGATGAAAAACTTGCGCGTATATCGGCAATGGTTGAAGAAGGTATGAGCGCAAAGAACTGCGCTGAAACTTTGCGGATTTTAGGCTTTGACGGTTATGACGAGGATACTGTAAAGGCGTTCAGGCTGTGGAACGATTATATGCCGCTCGAATTGCCGTATGACGAACAGCGACGGAATTTGCATATTCTCTGGGAATGCGTAGACCGTTCGCCGTTGGGAATAAACTGCGCGTTTGCAATTCCTTTCCGTCAGATTATCGCAAAAAAACTGTTTAAGAGTTGCGGTGATGGATTTGTGGCAAACGAGGGATGCAGATTCAATTTCGCCAACAATATCGAAATAGGAAATAACGTGTCCTGGAATGCAGGTTGCTATCTCGACGCGAAAGGCGGTATTAAATTGGGCGATTTTTCAATGCTTACGGAATACGTCAAGATTTTTACCCATTCGCACAGCGAGGGCGACCATATGGTCAGGGAATATAACGGTGTGGAAATAGGAGAATACGCAAAGGTTTATACGTCGGCAACGATTTTGCCTAACGTAAAAATCGGAAAAGGCGCGATTGTTGCGACAGGCGCGATTGTTACAAAGAATGTGGACGAATTTACGTTGGTCGGCGGTATTCCCGCGAAGCCTATGCGTAAGCGTAAATTCGACGGCGCGGATATGAGTGAAATGAATCAGTATATGTTGAAAGACAGACTTTTTCAGGTGTTTAGCGACGAAAAATTGCCGTAATGCCGAGCAAAACAGTCCGCGCAAAACGAAGGTTTAGACATAGAAATTTGACAAAACGTCAGATAAGTAGTATATATGTAGTGAAAACTTCAAAGAGGTGAAACTTATATGAAGACATTCAAGAAACTGATATTGTTTGTCGTTGCGGTACTTGTACTGACAACGGCATTAGGAGTGCTTGTCGCTTGCGACGAGCCTGCTTCCGCCACTTATACTGTTACATTTAAAGCGGCGGGACAGACCGTGCATACTGTCGACGTAAACAACGGCGAGAAAATCAAAGCATCCCAACTTCCCTCGTTCGGTAAAGAGGGCTACGATCTGGAAGGCTGGTTTGTCGGAGACGTCGACGTGCTGGATTACGTTGTTAAAGGCAACGTAACGGCAAACGCGAAACTTACGGCGAAGCAGTATACCGTGACTTTCAAGAACGGCGAAACCGTGCTGTCCACAAAACAGATAGCATACGGCACCGCGATACTTGCGAGCCACGTGCCCGCAAAACCGACAGCGCCGGAGGGAAAGGTTTTCGACGGCTGGTACGTAGGCGACGTAAAAGTTGAAGCGGGATTCGAAGTGACGGGAAATATCACGGCGGTAGCAAGATTTAAGGACAACGGCGGCGAAGGACCCGAAGATCCGAATCCGCCTGCTCCGACAACGTATACTGTTACGTTTAAGAACGGCGAGACGGTGGTTAATACGCTGACGGGGCTTAGCGGAAACACGACGCTGACGGCTGCGCAGATACCGAACGTAACGGCGCCCGAGGGCAAGGAGTTCGAGGGCTGGTACGTAGGGAGCGTGAAAGTAGAGGCAGGATATACCGTGACGGGAGACGTGACCGCGGTGGCGAGATTCAAGGACGCGGAAGAGAATCCCGACGAGCCGAATCCTCCTGCTCCGACAACGTATACTGTTACGTTTAAAAGTCAAAATCAAGTTATAAAGACTGTTTCGGGCGTGGTTGCGGATTCCGTGCTTACGGAAGAACAAATTCCCGAGACTCCCGACGCTCCGCAATATAAAGAATTCACGTATTGGCAGGTCAACGGAAAATATGCGAATCCTGCAACGTACGAAATTAAGTCCGATACCGTATTCGTGGCTAACTTCAAGTATTCCGACGGAGAGGAGGACGGTTGGAGATTCAGTTGGTATGACGGTACTTACAAAAACGAACAAAGCGGTTTTCAGGTATATGCTTATAACGGTACTGAAAGCGAATTAACCGTTCCGTCTACTTTCCACGGTCAGCCGGTTGTTATGATGATAAATTTCCGTTGGGCAAATGGCGGAAATGTTACAAAATTGACTATAGGTAATAATATCAATTCGATCAATCAGGGAGCATTGGCAGGACTCAATAATCTGATAGAACTGACTATTCCTTTTGTAGGCACTTGCAGAGGTTCGGGAGTGTTTAATCACGATGATCCGACGGACAGAGGTACTTTCGGATATATTTTTCGAGCGTTGAACCCAGATCCTGTTGATCCGAGCGAACCGCCAAATCCCGACGAGTTCAAGGAGCCAAACGAATGGTTTTATATCCCGCCTTCGCTCAAAAAAGTTACGGTTTTGGGTGATTCGTTACCCATTCAGGCGTTTTCGTTATGCACAATGTTGGAGGAAATCGTATTAGGCGACAAAGTAAACTGGATTTTTTCAGAAGCATTTAAAGAGTGTACTAATCTGAAAAGCGTTACAATGACGGAAAGCGTTACGTATCTGGGAAGCAGAGCGTTTGAAAATTGTCACGGTCTTACAGGTACCGAATTTTTGTCCGACAATATTACAGAAATCGGCGAAGGTGCGTTTATATGGTGCGAAAGTCTCAGCAACGTTGTTCTGCCGAGTTCTCTCGAAAAGTTGGGCAACGATACATTCTGGCTTACGCCTTGGTACAACGCGCAGCCCGGAGGACTTATTTATATCGGAAACGTGCTTTATGAATATAAGACTCACGGCGTAGACTCTTTGCCTGAAACGGTTAATATTAATATCGCTGCAGGAACGAAGGTTATAAGGGAAGGCGCATTTGATACCGCGCACGAAAGATTGATAGGCGTCACAATTCCTACCGGTATTAAGGAAATACCTAAAAGTGCATTTGCTTCTTGCCGTGCGCTTACAAGCATTGTCATACCCGAAGGCGTTACAAGTATCGGAGTCTGGGCGTTCGACGGATGTACTGCTCTTGCAAATATAACGTTGCCCGATAGTTTGGAGTTTATTGATCAGGACGCATTTAAGGATACCGCTTGGTACAATGCTCAACCTGTAGGCGAAATTGCATATATAGGGGATTTTGTATATAAGTTTAAGGCGGATTCCGCTAATATGCTGCCGGACGGAACCGAAATAGTGTTTAAGGCCGGCACAAAAGGTATTGGACAAAGTGCGTTTTACAATCAGGCGGGTATTACGGCTATAACTTTGCCGAGCAGTATTCAGCATATAGGTATGTATGCTTTTGAGAAATGTCCGAATCTCAAAAAAGTGAATATAACCGATATTGCGGCATTTTGCGGAATTTCGACTTTCCTTACCGGTGTTTTCTGGTTCAGTCTTCCCGATTTGTATCTTAACGGCGTGCTTGTGACAGATTTGGTTATACCGGACGGAGTGACTGAAATTAAAGATTACGTATTTAACCGCTGCGGTTCTATCGAGAGCGTAAGAATTCCCGCTTCGGTTGTTAAACTGGGACATAATGCGCTTACTGCCGCTAACATCAAAGATGTTTATTATGAAGGTACAATGGCAGAGTGGAACGCAATTGAAACCGAATGCGGATTTAATAACGTTATTACCAGCGGCGCGGTGATACACTGTTCGGACGGAAATCTCGATCTCTACGGGAATGTTGTCGTATAATCTCAAAGTAATGTTAAACAACAGACAACTCTATGCAAAATGCATAGAGTTGTTTTTTAGTATAGAATCAATATAAATATAGAATCGATATACGAATACTTAACATAAGTATCGTAAGGCAGGAAAGCGTTATGGTTGTACCGTAAATACGTATCAGCGGTTTTGTCAGCGTACTGTTTCCGCACTATATAATAAACAGACCGAAACGAATTTCAGTCTGTTATCTAAAAAATTAGCGTAATATCTCAAACGCACACAGATGTCAGCCTGCGGAGTGGAAACCCTTGCCTGCGACTTCGTGGGCTTTGGTGATGTAGGTAAACGCGAGAGGGTCTGTTTCGCTGATAATCTTTTTTACTGTGCTTATCTGACGTTTGCTGACCACGCAGGTAAGCACCTTATGTTCGATTTTCGTATAGCATCCCACCGCTGTGGACATTGTTACGCCGCGATGCAGTTTCTCTCCGATTGCGGCAGATATCTCGTCGGATTTGTCCGTGATGATATTGAACACGATAGAGGACTGGAAGCCTGCCTGTATTACGTCTGCGGTGATCGAACCTACGATGAGTGAGATGAATGAGAAGAGTATGGGGGTGAGTATCGAAACTACCGCTTCGCTTGCCGTTACGGCGGCGAAATCAAGTTTGATTATGCCCAGCACGCCGGAGCAGGTTGCGACGATACAGTCGCAGATGAGTATCCACCACTGCGCTCCCGCGGATGGATTGTGCTTGTGTATAATCTTTCCGATTATGTCAGTTCCGCCCATACTCATATTGTGGCGGAGCATCATTCCAAGCCCGAGACCTGTGCACGCGCCGCCGGCAACTGCTGCAAGAATCTGTTTTCCGGGTTGTTCAAGTACGTAAAACTGAGGACAGTTTACTTCCGCAAGCAGGAACATAAGTCCCGAATATATCGACACGATAAAGAACGTGTTTATAGCAAATTTTTTATTTAGGACGAAGAAGGATACGATTATGAACGGGATGTTCATTATAAACATCGTAAGACCGGGGTCAAACACACGGGCAAGCATTTTGTCGCCGGGGTTGAGCATTATTACCACGTTATAAATGATAGATGATATACCGCCGAGTCCGCCAGGCGCA
Source organism: uncultured Christensenella sp. (assembly GCA_910578325.1). Taxonomy (GTDB): domain Bacteria; phylum Bacillota; class Clostridia; order Christensenellales; family CAG-917; genus CAG-475. The sequence goes on along the minus strand of CAJTQT010000004.1, from coordinate 195,158 downwards.
AATCCGTTCGGTATTGTGAATACGTACGTGGTAAAAGACCTAAAACAGGCGAGAAACAGCAAAATCATAATATGCTTGGAAAAATGTTTTGCCTGTTCGTCGGTAAACTGAAGTTTTCCTATCTTATAGTGCTTTTGTTCGCGAGGCTGAACCGCTTCTGCCACCGGCGTTTTTTTAACGTCAGAGCAAGCCGTACAGGCGCACGTTTGCGTGCAACCGCATTGTTCGGTTTCTTCGTCTGGCGCAGTGTCGCCGAGTTCGCTAGTCACTATATCTTCAATAAAATCACTCATAGTAATTCCCCTGACCGTTAATATATAACAGTATATTTAAAGATATGGATTTGCGCGAAAAATGTCAAGCAAAATGCGGGATTTTCCGACTGTAAAAATATGTATGCTTTGTTATAAATATACTTTTGCTTAAAATCGGATACAATTCAGTGTTTTAAATGTATCGCAGATTGACAAATCTACGAGTTTATGGCATACTTTGGAATGTAAAAACTAAGTTTATTGCGGAAAGCGGTGTATGGAAGATAAGGATTTAAACGGTTTGACGGATGTTGTGACAGACGGCGAAACCGTGGACGGTGCGCAAGAGTTCGATGTTGAGAATACGTCGGTCCCGGAGTCGGGGCAGACGAGTGTTTCCGTTGCGCCAAACAGCCTGTCTGACAACGCTTCCTCAGAGAACAACCGCGCAGACGATGCCATTGACGCAGAGACTCTTAAAAAGGCGCAGAAGAAAATCGACGCGACAATCGGCGTGAAAGTGCTCGGCAAAAGTTTGCTATCAAAACTCAAAGAGTCGCTTATATCCGTCGTTCCGGTTGCGGTTATAGTTCTTATCTTCTGCCTAACTCCCATAGTCAAAGCCACTACGCGGGAAATCGTCACGTTTATTGTGTCGGCGATCTTTCTTGTTTTGGGTATAGGTTTATTCAATCTCGGCGCGGACCTTGCGATGACGCCTATGGGCGAACATATCGGGTCCGGACTCACAAAATCCAAAAGCCTTGCGTTGCTGCTGTTTGTAAGTTTCGTAATGGGCGTGCTCATAACCGTTGCCGAACCTGATTTGTCCGTGCTTGCGGATCAGGTCAGCGCAATTATGAACAGAACTGTTCTGATTGCCGTCGTCGGCGTGGGCGTGGGACTGTTTTTGTTGTTTGCGATTATCAAAGTCGTGTTTAAGAAGAATCTTTCAATGCTGTTGATGTTCTTCTATCTCGTTTTGTTTGCGATATGCGCGCTCTTGCTTGAAAACGGAAAGGGGCTTATGCTGGGATTGGCTTTCGATTCCGGCGGAGTTACGACAGGTCCTATTACTGTTCCGTTCCTTATGGCACTCGGCGTCGGCGTTGCTTCTACGATAGGCGGAAGAAAATCACAGGAAAACAGTTTCGGACTTATCGCGCTTTGTTCGATAGGACCTATGATTGCGGTTTTTGTTTTGTCGATGTTTATGAACGGCGAGTTGAAATATACCTTGCCGGATTATACCGTCGGCGACGACATCGGCGCGGCTCTCGGCGCGACTCTCGGATCTACTGCAGTTGACGTGCTTATCGCCCTCGGGCTTATAGTAGGATTCTTCCTTATTTTGCAGATTTTTGTGCTTAAACTTCCTAAACGCCGTATTTTGCAGATAGGCATAGGTATTCTGTATACGTTTGTAGGGCTTTTGATTTTCTTTACATCCGTTCATCTCGGATTTATGCCGATAGGCTTTAAAATAGGGCAGGAACTTGCGAATTTCAGCACGCCGTTACTGGTGGTGTTCAGTTTCATTATCGGTCTCGTCGTTGTTCTGGCGGAGCCTGCCGTACACGTTCTGAACAATCAGGTGGAGCAGGTTACGGACGGCGCAATATCCAAAAAGTCGATGCTTATCGCACTTTCGCTGGGCGTGGGACTTTCGATAGGTCTTTCGGTTATTCGCATAGTTTTTGATTTTTCATTGCTGTACTATCTTATCCCCGGCTATATTATATCGCTCGGCTTGTCGTTGTTCGTTCCTAAAATCTATACGGCGATTGCGTTTGACTCGGGCGGCGTTGCAAGCGGACCTTTGACGGCAAGTTTTATTCTGCCTTTCGCGACAGGCGCGTGCAGCGTGCTCTGCGGTGAATCAAAAGTTCTTGAACTGGCTTTCGGTATTGTCGCTATGGTCGCTATGACGCCTCTTATTACGATTCAGGTTCTCGGTTTCAGAGCGATTGCTTCCGCAAAAGTCAAGGCGAAACTGAATATCAAACGTATCGTCGGAGCAGACGACGAACAGATTATCGAGTTTATGTGAGGTGGATATGGCGAAATATACCGTTGCTAAAAACTTGATTGAAAAAGCCGACGATGTTAAAAATACGCTGAAAGAAGAGAGGCGCAGGGTTGTTAATAGCGTTAAGAGTTCCGTCAAAAAGAATTCGAAGTCTGGCAATTCTAAGGTAAATTCGGGTAAAATCGAATTGCTTATTACTGTTGTAAACAGACAGAAAACCGAGTTCTATCAGGATCTTTTACAGTCTTTCGAGGTCAATATGCAGATGTCAGTACGCGCGAGGGGTACGGCTACCGCTCAGACTTTGCACCTGCTGGGACTTGAAGACACTCCAAAGAGCGTTATATTCAGTTTTATAAGAGAGGAAAAGTTGCAGGACGCGCTTGCGACGCTCGAACATAAATTTAAAACAATCAAGAACGGCGCAGGAGTTGCATATACCGTTCCGCTTACAAGCGTAATCGGCGTTGCGATTTACGGATTTTTGAGTAACAACGAGAAGACCGTCAAGGAGGAAAAATGAAAAATTTCGACCACGAACTGATAATTTGTATAGTAAACGAGGGATTCTCCGATGCGGTTATGGACGCGGCAAGAGAGGTTGGCGCGCGTGGGGGTACCGTTATCGACGCGCACGGAACAGCAAACCGAGACGCTGAAAAACTTTTCAGAATAGTCATCCAACCGCAGAAAGAAATGGTTATGATTGTGGTCCCGACTGAACTGCGCGATACTGTTTTGCACGCGCTTTATAAGGAAGTCGGTCTCAATACTCCCGGTCAGGGGATTGCGTTTGCTATGCCCGTTGATAACGTTGTTGGAATTGCCGACGGGAAGTCCGTGAAGACGGAAGATAACGAAAAATCTGAAAGCGCATCAAAAAACAGTACGCAGACAAAATAGTTTGAAAGATCGAACATATTGTACTGTATTTTATAAAATGACATCAGTTCAGATAAAAAATCACCCGTACGGGTGATTTTGTTTTATATATCGTTAGCATAGCGTGAAACTTTCATCTGCGTCCGTCGTCGCGGCGGTAATCTCTGTCGTCTCGTCTGTCGCGCCTGTCATAGTCTCTGTCATAATCGCGGTCATAATCCCTTTCGCGTCTGTCGTAGTCGCGGTCGCTGTCTCTGTCATAATCTCTGTCGTCACGTCTGTCGCGGTTTCTGTATGAACGCGAATCGTCATAGTCGAAATCGTCCTTGGAACGCGAGTTGCGCACGCTGTTTTTTGCGTATCTGCGCTCGTCCTTCGACGGCTTGAACAAAAGCAGCACGATTATTACAGTGGGTATCGCTATGCCTACTATAAGCACTATGCGCAGTCCTACCGACGTGCTTGGCGCGGGAATGCTTCCTGGTTTGTTTGCCTCGTCTTTTGCGGCGAGCAACGCATCGCGTTCAGCCTGAGAACGCTGTTGATAGGGAATCGAAAACGGTTCAAGTTCTTCAACGGCAACAAATCCGAACGTCGTATCGCCATTAAAAGTTGCAGATACGTATATCTTGCTCGCGTCTTCGTTGAATCCCCAAAGTTTAACGGTATATTCGTTTGATATGCTTTTGAGCGGGAGATACTCCGTTATTCCGTCAACGGTTTTTTGAGTGAGCAATGACGCGGTTTCTTCTTTTAAAGTCAGCCGTACGTCGGGAGAGAGTTGTTCTCCTTCAATGGGGGTAATCTGGGTTGTTATCGGCTCCTGCGAAAGATAAAACGTTTCGCCCGCATACTGTACGCCGTATATCACGCCGGCGACAATTGTGGTGAGTTCGGAAAGAAAATAACTTTCGGGAATGTAAAAGGTTCTGTTTTCGCTGTCGAATACGGCAACGGTAGACTTGCCCGCCGTAGCATTGCCTTCGAGGTTGCTTACGGGAGCCTTTACAACTTTTATGGAATTTACCGTTTCGTCGGCACTCGCTATATTTGCGTGCGTGAAGAACGACGCCGCCATTGCGAGCACAAGCGCAAAGAGCACGATAAATAATGAAATGTTTGCCGCTATCTTTTTCATTGTAGAATTATGATACTATAATACTTGTCAAATTGAAAGTCTTTGATAGCATTTTCAGCAGAATTTTTTGTGTTTTATGCAATAAGTTTGACATAATTTTTTGTAATTTGAGCATTTCGCATATTATTATCCGCCTATGAGGGACAACGATACGCTTTTAAAACTCCTAAAAATCGAACGTGAAATCGAAGAAAGAAAACGTGACGCTCTGGCTTCTTACAACACCGTGACGGTTCACCAAAAGCAGATGGCTTTTCACCGTTGCACAAAACGGAACCGATGGGTGTTCGGAGGAAACCGTTCCGGAAAGACGGAATGCGGCGCGGTGGAATCGGTGTGGATGGCGCGCGGCATACACCCGTTCAGACGCAACAGGGACAATGTGTCGGGATGGGTGGTCAGTCTGTCGCAACAGGTGCAGAGGGACGTTGCGCAAGCAAAAATTCTCAAATACCTTGCGCCTCGGTATATAGCCGACGTCGTTATGCGGGAGGGTAAACACACCTCTCCCGAATACGGCATTATCGATTATATTATCGTCAAAAACGCGTTCGGCGGCACAAGCAGGATAGGATTCAAATCCTGCGATCAGGGCAGAGAAAAGTTTCAGGGCGTATCGTTGGACTTCGTGTGGTTTGACGAGGAGCCGCCCAAAGATATTTACGACGAGTGCCGAATGCGCGTCTTCGACAGATGCGGTGATATTTTCGGCACAATGACGCCGCTTAAAGGTCTTACCTGGGTTTACGACGAAATCGAACTCAACTGCAACGACGACAACGAAGTCTGGTGCGAATATATGGAGTGGAAGGATAACCCTTATCTGGACGCCAACGAGGTCGCGGCTATGGAAAGCGTTGTGCCTAAGAGCGAACAACTTTCGCGCAGATTCGGAAAATTCTCTACCGGCGAGGGGCTTGTGTATCCCGAGTTTGACGCGAGCGTTCACGTTATTCCGCCGTTCAGCGTGCCAAAAGAATGGTATGCGAATATCTCGATAGACCCCGGACTTGCAAATCCGACGAGTTGTCACTTTTACGCGGTCGACCACGACGGCGTTATCTACGTTGTGGCGGAGCATTTCGAAGCGGGACAGAATGTGGATTATCACGTTGCCAGAATTTTTGAGATTGCGGATTCTCTCGGCTGGCACAGGGACGGAAAAGGAAGACTCCGGGCAATTATCGACAGCGCGGCAAATCAACGTACGCTTGCAAGCGAAAAGAGTGTGGCGGAACTCTTCTGTGAAAAGGGAATTCTGGTTAATACCGACGTAAATAAGGATTTATATAGCGGAATACAGCGTATAAAGTCGCTGTTTGAACAACGTCCGCCGCGGATATACATATTTTCAAACTGCGGGAATCTGATTCGCGAAATAAAGGGTTACTGGTGGGGAAAGAACGACAGACCTAAAAAAACCGACGACCACGCGCTTGACGAACTGAGATATTTCGTTATGACTCAGCCCAAACCGTCGCCGCCGCCGTCACCGCCTAAATCCGTGATTCAGTTGGATAAGGAAAGATTGATGCGTAACGCAAAGAGGAAAGGAGAATGGATGAAGAGATACTGAGCGGCCTGTTGAAGCGCGCAAAGGGTTATTCGTACAAAGAGGTGCAGGAAGAGTATGCCGTCAAAGACGACGGTGAGATTGCGCTGACGAAGCGCAAGGTTACCGAAAAATACTGTCCCCCCGACGGAGGCGCGCTTAAAACCTATATGGAACTGAACGCCGACAAAGGTGTGGAGCAATATTCCGACGAAGAGTTGGAAGCCGAGCGCAAAAGGTTGCTCGGAATTTTGAGAGAAGAGAACGAAAAAAACGCTTCCGACGCAAAGCATTCTGCGAAGAGAGCGAGAAATAAAGGAGAACAAAATGTCTGAATTTGAAGAACAAATCGTTTCGCAAGTCACTGCCGATTTTAAAAAGCGACAGGAAGCAAGACGTCCCGTCGAGTTGAACTGGCGGCTCAATATGAATTTCGTAATGGGCAATCAGTTTGCGCAGATATCACCGAAAGGAGATATCGAGGACGGAGATAAACAGTATTTCTGGCAGCAGCGCGAGGTGTACAACCATATCGCGCCGATACTCGAAACGCGACTCGCTAAACTGGCGCGTGTAAAGGCGAAGGCAACCGTGCGCCCCGCTACGTCCGACGACGACAATATTGCGTCGGCGTCTTTTGCGACAAAACTCATAGACGCGGTTTGCAAGGAGAATGACTTTTCCGCGCAACTTTCGCTTGCCAACACTTGGAGCGAAATTACGGGCTGCGCGTTTTTCAAGGTGACCTGGGACGCCGACAGAGGACGCGCGATAGACGCGGAAGGCGCGGTGAAGGAGGGCGACGTGAATATAACGCTTTGTCCGCCTTTCGAGATATTTCCCGAGAATATTGCGATTACGGATATAGACAAACAGACTTCCATAATGCACGCAAAAGTGCTGACGGTATCCGAAGTGAAGCGTCTTTGGGGAAAGGATGTCAAGGGCGGCGACGTAAACGTTTTCTCTTTCGACAACGCTCAGATTGCGGGCGGTCTGGGATATACGGCGACCGTTCCTAAAATCGTAAGCGAGAAGAGGGAAGACAGCGTTACCGTCATAGAGAAGTATGAAATGCCTACTTCCGAACACCCAAACGGAAGACTGATAATAGTTGCGGGCGACAAACTGCTGCATATAGGCGACCTGCCTTACGTCAACGGCGAGGACGGCGCAAGGGTATATCCGTTTGCAAGACAGACCTGTATTGACAGCCTTTCGAATTTCTTCGGTTCGTCGGTGGTGGAAAGGATTATCCCCGTTCAGCGCGCTTACAATTCCGTTAAAAACAGAAAGCACGAGTATATGAACCGCATAGCGGTCGGAGTTCTCGCGGTCGAGGACGGTTCGGTGGATACGGACAGCCTTGAAGAGGAGGGACTTCCTCCCGGAAAAATCGTTGTATACAGACAGGGAGGCACTCCGCCTATAATGCTCAATCCGACGCAGGTTCCCGGTGAATTTTCGCGCGAGGAAGAAAAACTCCTGAACGAATTTGTGATGATAAGCGGCGTAAGCGAAGTTACGACATACTCGCAGGTGCCGTCAAACGTATCTTCGGGTACTGCGATATCGTTGTTGCTCGAACAGGACGACACGAGGATCTCGCTAACTGCCGATAGTCTGCGCGAGAGCGTCAAGCGTATAAGCAAGCAGATTCTCAGACTGTATCGCCAGTTTGCGAAAATTCCCAGAATCAAGCGTATTACGGGAGACAACGGAGAAGTCGAACTTGCGTCCTTCTCGGCAAACAACATTGACAGCGAGGATATCGTATTCGATACGATAAGCGATATAGACGATACGCTTTCCGCAAGACGTGCAATGGTGTACGACCTGCTTCGACTCGGGCTTTTCACAGATAACGACGGAACGATGTCCGACGGTACGAAGACGAGACTGTTTGAAATTCTCGGGTTCGGCAACTGGGAATCGGGAAGAAGCGCGGACGAAGTGCACAGAAAAAAAGCGCTCAAAGAGAATATGGACTTCGACAAATCCGACATTACGCCTGACGTATACGACAATCACAATTTGCATATCGGCGAACACGTGAAGATGTGTGTTTCGACAAAGTGCGTGCGCGATAAGGCGTTGCGCGACAGAGTTGCAAGACATATAGCATTGCATACGCAGTTGGCGGGACTCAACGGCGGAATAAACGAACTGGAAAGAAAATTTGCGGAGGAAAGCGAAAATGAATGAGGAAAAAGTTTTCGAAAATTTGAAAGACGAAGACAGCGAAAAGATCAAAGCGGTGCTTGATAACGTCAATGAAGACGGTTGCGCGGTAACTCCGTCTGAATGCGACGAAGAAAACGAAGATACAACCCACGCCGAAGACAACGTCGACGGCGAGGAGGAAAACGTCAACGAACATAAATACGGCAAATTCAAAAACCCGCAGGAATTACTGCGAGCGTACGGCGAGTTGGAAAAGGAATTTACACGCCGTTCGCAGAGGCTGAGAGAACTCGAAAACGGCAAGCAGGCTGCGATGAGCGAGGAGGGTTGGAAGGCCGCGGTGGATAAATTCTTTAACGAGATTCCCGCCGCGAAACCGTTTGCAAAGGAAATTGCAGGCGAGATTTTAAGCAATCCCGAACTCCGACAAAACGCAAACGGTCTTGAAACGGCACTCGTGAGAGTGCTGGCGCAGAAGTTCCGCACGCCTGAGCAGTTGATGCAGGACGGACAATTTTTGAACGACTACGTTTTGCGCTCCGATAGGGTGCGCGACGCAATAATTGCGGACTACATAGACGGTGTCAGAGAGGGGCTTCCCCCGCAGACTATGCACCGCGGCGGAATGCAATGCGTCGCTCCGAAGGTCAAGCCAAAAACGATAGAAGAAGCGGGATTTATGTTTTTGAAAAACAATAAATAGGAGAATTTAAAATGGTTACACTTTCAAACGCCGACAAGGCTCTGAAAACATTCTATCTCGGCGTACTCGCCGATCAACTTAACGTAGGAGTTAATCCTCTGCTTGCCAAAATAGGTCAGACAACCGCGGACGTATGGGGCAAAGAGGTCAAAAAACTCGCTCCTTACGGCATCAACGGCGGCATAGGATCGGGAGAGGAGAGCGACAATCTTCCCGCAAGCGGAAGCAACAATTACGCGCAGTTTACGCTGACTTTGAAAAACCTTTTCGGGAAAATCGAACTCAGCGACAAAGCCATCCGCGCATCCCAGAACAGCGCGGGCGCGTTTGTCAATCTGCTCAACGCCGAAATGGACGGTTTGCTTAAAGCAAGCAAATTCAACTTCGGACGTATGCTTTACGGCGACGGTTCCGGTCTTATAGCAACCACTGTTGAAAACACGGGTAGCACGAACAATCAAATCACCGTAAACAGCGTTAAAGCGCTTATGGAGGGTATGACGGTCGACGTATATACCGCCGCAGGCGCAAGGGACGCAAGTTTGTCCGGAGCGCGCATTGTCGCTATCGACAGAGCGACGAAAGTCGTTACGCTCAGCGCGACCGCAACTGCAAAATGCGGCGCGGGTTGCAAGATTTATGTGCAGGGTTCCAAAGATAACGAAATCACGGGTATGGAAGCGATATTCGGCGGCAGCGATTCCATATACGGTCTTGCAAGAAAAGATTATTCATTCCTCACGCCTTACACGAAAACGTCGTCCGATACGGTTTCCATAAGCGCGATACAGGACGCTATCGACGCGGTCGAAGAAACTTCTGGCGGAACTATCGATTTTATCGTCGGTTCCTACAATATCAGAAAGCAGTACGTAGATCACCTTTCAAAGACGCGCACAAACGTGGATTATCTCACTCTCGACGGCGGTTATAAGGCATTGTCGTATTCCGGCATTCCGTTTATTGCGGACAGATTTGTCGGAGAAAACGATATGTATCTGCTCAACAGCAACGACTTTAAGTTGCATCAACTCTGCGACTGGCGTTGGCTGGAAGGCGAGAGCGGAAGCGTATTGCATCAGGTTCCCGGAAAGGCGTGTTACAGCGCGACGCTTGTCAAATATGCGGACCTGCTTTGCGAGCGTCCCATGGGACAGGCAAAACTCACGTTCAACGGCAGCACTTCGGGACCCGCATATTACACCATTACGTTCGATTCCTTGGGCGGAACGGAAATCGCGCCGCAGATCGTACTCCCCGGCGGACACGGTATACAGCCGCTTTCTCCCAAGAAGACGGGTTCGACTTTCGACGGCTGGTTCCTCAACGGTTCGCTGTACAGTTTCTCCACAACTCCCGTAAACAAGGATATCACCGTTGTCGCGATGTGGATTTGATTATGAACGCGCTCAGGAAAATCGATGACGATTTGTATTCAATCGCCCCCAGACTCAAAGAGATAGACGACAGATACGAACTGTATAGAAATCTCGCGGCGGGCAGATTCGAAATACACGCAAACGGGGCACTGCAAATCGCAGTGCCCTTTGCGGAACTCGACGCGCGTACGCTCGAACTCGCAAGGAGTACGCGTTTGGAATATATTGACCGTATTACCGCCGATATAGAAAAATCAAACGCCGCGCTGCAACGCGCAAAGGAAAACGAAGCGCGCGAAAAAATTATGGAAGAGGTGGAAAACGCTTTATGATTGTAAAGGACGTAATAGGCGAGTGCCTTGTAAAAATGGGAATGAAAAATTTTACTCTCAACGATACTCTTACAGACGCTGAAAAGGAACTTCGGGACAGTCTGCTTGCGGCAGTTAATATCGCATACAGAGAGGTCGTAAGCGAGTATCTTCCGCTTGTGACATCTGAGAGCGTGACGTTTGAAAACGGGGTGCTGTCCGTCAATGCGCTGGATAAACAGATACTGTATCCCATACGCGTGACAAGGGGAGAGGAAGTGAAAAGTTTCAAGGCTTATCCCGATAAAATCTTCGTGAAATTTTCGGGAGAAGCGGTGCTGGAATACGCTTATATGCCTGCGCCTTTGAGGGCGGAAGACAGTATAAACGACCTGCGGCTGACGCAGTCCGCGCTTAGCGACGGTGCGTTGGGCGAGTATTATTTTGCGGAAAAAGTGTTCGATCTTGCAAGAAATTTCGATACGTCTTTCAGGTCGAAGATGGGACTTCTGCGGTACAAGGGCAGAAGACTGCGCCTTAAAGAAAGGGGGTGGCAGGAGTGAAAGACGTAAGCGTTGCAAAGTCGAAATTCCGCGTGGGATTCAAAGGCGTCGTCAACACTTCCGACGAGAGCGTTACGGATATGGCGTATGCCGTCAAAGCGCATAACTTCGCATTTGACGACGACGTTCTCACAGGTTCGATAGGCATAGACCGTGCTCAGGGTTATTACCCGTCTCCGCTCGTGGCAAGACACGATTATCCTACGCCGCCTACCAACAGCAAAATAAAAAACGTGTTTCTGTACAGGCGGCTCACTTCCGAGGGAAAGCACGACGACAGAATCGTTGCGCATCTGGAAAACGGACACTTTATTTACACGCCGATTTATAGGACGGCAGACTGGCACGAAATCGAGGCCCTCAATATAGGTGGCGAAGTGAGCGCGGTGAATTATAACTTTCGTGGAGACGACGTGCTTCTGCTGTCCTCCGACGAGGATGCGCTTTATATCGTCAACGACGCGCATCCGCTAGTATGCGGCAGCGCGCCGAAGTTTACGTCGCTGACGGTGCACAACGAAAGAGTGTTTGGCAGCGTGAACGGCTCTCAGAATCAGGTGTGGTTTTCGGACGATTTCAATCCTGTGAACTGGAGCGTGAGTTCAGACGAGGCGGGATATATAAACTTCTCGGACGAGTGCGGAGAGGTTATAAAGGTGGTGTCATTTCTCAATTACCTATATATATTCAGAGAATACGGCATTTTCCGTTTGACCGCGTACGGTGAACAGAGTGAATTTATGCTAAAAAAAGTGTTTACTGATACGGGACGTATAGTTAAACACTCGATTGAGTTATGCGGAGACAAAATCGTGTTCTACGCTGACGAGGGACTTTTTGCTTTTGACGGCTATGAGGTAACGCGTATAGCAAAGGAACTTATGCCTTTGAACAGAACTCATCTTGCATACGGCGCATATCTGGAAGACTGCTATTATCTCGCCTGCGATATCTTAGAAGACGAGGGGCACAATAACGCCGTGGTACGCTATAGGTTTTCGGACAAGTCGATATCCGTGCTGTACGGATACGACGTCAGGGTTTTGAAGTCGGTACGCGTTCACAACGGTTCTCAGGTGCTGTGCGTTTTCTCGTCGGGCGGCGCGCTCGGAATGATGTCCGAGAGCGGAAAAGTTATGGGAGTTCCCACGCTGAAAGAGTACGCAAGCCCTTGCAACACGCTGTCCTCGCCATCGGTGAAAACGGTGCGCAAAGTGTCATTTCAAACCGATAGCCCCGTCACGCTTCGCGTCAGAACGGACGATAAGGTTTACGAGCGAAAGGTCGGGGGAAGCGAATTTATGCAGACGGTCCACGTTGAAAAAAGCGGCAGAAAAATCGGGTTCGAACTCTCTTGCGACTGCGAGCACGCGCGAATCAGTCCGCTTGTCGTCGATATTGACGTAATGCAGATTTAGGAGAATTTATATGAATATAAACGAAATAGTTTCCACGCTCGAAGAACTTGTCGTACGCGTAAAAATAATCGAATCGAAAATTGCCGCGTTGCAAAAACCGCAGACGGTTTCCGCGGACGGCGTTAAGGGCGAATAGGAGGATTTATGGCAAAAAGTTTCTGGGATGAATTTAAAGACCTTTTCAAAACCGATGCGGAAAAGGAAGAGGAAAAAAGACAGCAGATAAACGACGCGCTCGAACGCGAAAAGGAGATTTCAAATCAACTGTCCGCGCTCGATAAAGAGTATAAGGACAGTCTGCCCAAAGAAGAGGAAATCGACTTTGAAAAACTGTTTCCGTCCGATTCGGGACTTAAAGAGTTGGAGTATCAACTCGACACCGACGACGATATTGCGAAGCGGGCGGAAAAGGAAAACTCGTATTCCAAAAATAAAGAACTTTCGGGATTGGAGAGCAAATACGACAAGCAGTCTTCCGCGCTGTCGGAAAGCAGAAAGAAAGCGGAACAAACTCTCGGAGAGGGTTATAAGCAGTTGCAGGAACTGTACGACCAACTCAGAAAGCGTACGGAAAACGATACGCTCAAACGCGGACTTGCCCGCAGCAGCATAGCCGCTACGCAACTCGGCGACCTCGACAGCGCGCGGCTGGAAGGAATGGGAAATCTGCGCGCGTCCTACAACAGTTCGATAAACGATATCGAAGAGAGTATAGCGAAGTTGGAGGCGGACCGTGACCACGCTCTTGAAGAACTTGATTTGAAATACGCCGTTGAACTTGACGACCGTATTTCCGAACTCAAAGCCGAACGCGACAAGACGGCTAAGACTTACGAGGAATACAACGCAAAAGTGCGAAAGCAAAACAACGAGTACGCGCAGAAAAGAGAAGAAAATATCTCAAAATATATCAAGGATAAAGAGGAGGAAAAGCGCAAGGCGGAAGATGCTCAGATAAAGCACGAGAACAAGTACGGATATACGGGTGCGAAGCAGGAGAATTATTCTAAGCGTTATGATATAGCCTACGATTTTTATTCTTCACTATCCCCCGATATCGCCGCAGACGCGCTGGAAGCGTCGCCGAATATGAAATACTATCTCGGGGCGTATTACAACAAGTTGCTCGACTCGCTGAAAAACAAACAGGAAGGCGAAACCCGCGTATTCTGAACAAAAAGCGTCCTCGATAGGACGCTTTTTGTATTTGCGGCAAGAAAAACGGAAAGGCTTTCGGGATAAATCGCGCTGACCCGAAAGGAACAATATGCGATTTACGGATTATTTACTGAAAATCGGTTTTATCTTTATAATACGTATTGAAAAACCGTCGGTTTTGTGATATATTTGGAATATGACGGCACTTCAATACGTACACGGGGCAATAGAGAGGCATATAGGAAAAGGCGCGGTTTGCATTGACGCGACGGCGGGGCGCGGTTTCGATACCGCATTTTTATGTTCGCTTGCGGGGGATAGCGGAAGCGTCACCGCTTTCGATATACAGCCCGAAGCCATAGAAAGCACTCGCGCTCTTTTGAAAGAGCGGGGACTGAACGCGAGAGTGATACTTTCTTCTCACGAAAATATGGCGCAATACGCCGAGCCGAACTCCGTCGATTGCATTGTGTTCAATCTCGGTTATCTGCCCAAAGGCGATCACGGTATTTTTACGCGTTTCGAGAGTACGAAAAAGGCGATAGAGTCGGGGCTGGGTTTGCTTAAAAGCGGCGGACTTATGTGCGTAAGCGTTTATTACGGCGGTGATAGCGGATATGAGGAAAGGGACGCGTTGTTGCCCTGGCTGAAAGAACTTGACGATTCCAAGTATCAGGTTCTTGTCACATTTTTCCACAACTGGAAAAAAGATCCGCCCATACCCGTTCTTATTTACAAACTGTGAGAAAGGATATCGGGAATTTTGCGGTATTGACGGATAGGTACCGTTAGTGTAAAATTATATAATCGGAATACAGTGTGCGACGCGCGTGCGCGTCAAGGTTGGGGAATATATGCGTAAGAAAATTGGATTGTTGATTCTGTCAGTCGTGTTTCTTGTCTCTTGCGCCGCGGTTTTTGCGGGTTGCAACAAGACAAACGACAACGATTTGGATCTTGTCGGCGGACGTCGGCCCGATTATCCGTCTCTGATCGACGGCGATATTAAGTCGGTTATCCAAGCGGCCCTCGACGAAAATGCGGACGAGTCGGTAAAAAAACAGGCGGTAATCGCGCTGTATGACATCGCAAATGCAAGCCGAAAGAACACCTCATTATCGCTGATGCTGCAAAACAGCGTTGCGGGCGTTGCGCTTATGAGCGACGTGGATATAGTTATGCACGCTTTCAATTTAAAGTCCGGCAACAGATGGTATTATCAACTTGCCACAGACGTCGATACGGGAAGCAATTTCGGGAATAATCTCATCACGATTTTCGCGGGCTTGCTCAAAGTGGCGTATACCGACGCAAACGGCGATTACTATTATTCAATCATAAAAGGGCAGGAATCCAATTGCGACTGTACTTTACCGACGTTCCCGTATGCAACCTTCGATTTGACGCAGAAACCCGTAAAGCATTCTGCCGAAAGTTTTAAAGAGGAGTTGCATTATTCCGAGAGTATCCACGAGATAAACAATATGATTTTCTGCGAGGAGATTATAGCCGACGGTTCGAAGATAACTTACGATGCGGAGAACGGGGTGTATAAGGTCGAGTTCTCGGTGGATATGAACGCCGACTACTCGCTGTTGAAAGACTGGTACGCTCTTGCGCAGAAAGATATGCAGGTGTCGGGGAATTCCATCAACTATTACAACTACTATAACGCCGTGCTCGAAATTTGGGATAACGGCTATGCAAAGTCGTACAGTTGCGAATACGACAGGGACGCCGGCACGGCAAGCGGAAAGACCAAAGACGAATTTACGTACCTCTGGACAGAGAGTGAAATTATGTCGTTACTGCGCGAAGACGGCAGCATAGAAGCGTCCGCTCTTATGAATACTGTTGAAGAATATATCGAATATTACAGTAATCCCGAAACCGTCGCGGCAAAGATGAGCGGGACTTTGATAGGGCTTATTGTGGCAGGCGTGCTGATAGGAATTATTATCGTCGGAAGCATAAGCGCGGCGATAACCGTGAACGTACTGATTAAAAAAGGTAAACTTCCGAAACTCGCGGCAAAACGCGAAGCGAAAAAAGCGCGTCGGGAAGAGAAGAAACGTGCGCGTATGTCCGCAAATGAATCTCCCTGCACAGAGGATTCTCCCGAGAATGACGGCGTGAACGAACGGTTGGAGAAATCAAGCGATTCCGATAGCGGCGAACTCGGATAATCTACGTCAATCGGCGACCGTGATTGAGAGTTTGCGTAAGGCAGGTTTAAGACGTGGCTTCTAATATGCGGTCGATCGACTTAATTGCATATAAAAATATTATAGGTTCGTTTTAACGAAACGCACGTTTGTCGCGTATTTTATTAGAAATACGCCGAGTGCGCATATTGATAATTGACATTTCGCTTAAAATGCGTAAAATATAAATATAAAAAAGTCAGGAGAGTTATCGTGAACATTTTACTTAGCGAAATTGCGAATACGGCGGCGGATACGTTTTACAGGACGGAACTGATTGCCGATGAACTCAAAGGACTGATAGGCGTACTCATTGCCGTCGTTCTCGGATTCGCAATAGGGTTCGAACGTAAGTTGCGGTTCAAAGAAGCGGGCATTCGCACGCATACGATAGTGTGCGTAGGCGCGGCTATTATGATGGTGGTCAGCAAATACGGCTTTGAGGGACAGGATGCGGATACGGCGCGCGTCGCCGCGCAGATCGTGTCGGGCGTGGGTTTCCTCGGCGCGGGTATTATTATGTTCCGCGGTCAGAAAATGCACGGGCTTACAACTGCCGCAGGTGTTTGGGCTACGGCAGGTATAGGTATGGCGGCGGGCGCAGGTTTATATATTTTTGCGACCGGAGCGACGGTTGTGCTTATTGTCATTCAGTGCGTGTGTCACCTTAACGTCAAACTGTTCCGCACGAAAAAATATTATAAAATCAAAATCTGTTTCCTCAATACCGATAATGAGAGCGTCAAGGTCAAACGGCTGTTTTCGGTGGAGAATTTCAACAGCCTTACCATAGAGCGTAAGGACGACGCTACCGTTTACAGGGCTATGCTGAATACCGATAAGGAATACTCTTCGCAGGTACTCAACGAGATTATGGCGCAGAATCAGTTTATTCTTTCCATCGAGCGGTGCGACGAAGTGTAACAGCAGTTTGATCAAAATAGGTTTAGTTAAAGACTTACGGTATAAAAAAACACAAACTTGCGTTTGTGTTTTTTTGGTGCACCATACGCAACCTTATTCGAATACTATCGGGTAAGGTTGTGTTTTTTATACAAAAAATACTTTTATTTAATAAAAACATTGTTACACATAATATTCAATTTGACTTTTGATGGTGCTTCAATTATAATTGTGAATATGAATTACATAGGTTCAAAGTATTCTATAGTTGATTTTATAAAATCTTCAATAGATAAGACATTAAAACAAAATAATGAAAAGAGAACGCCAAGTGAAATGGTGTTTGCAGATTTGTTTGCTGGCACTGGTGTTGTTAGTGGTTCATTTAAAGAGCTTGGATATTCTATAATTGCAAACGATATTCAATATTATAGCTACGTTGTAAGTAAGCATATGATAGAGAATAACGGAAACCTTGATAATGACAGGTGCGACTATTTAATAAATGAACTAAACAATATTGACGGCGTAGAGGGTTTTATATATCAAAATTATTCTCTTGGCGGAACGAAAGGACACGAATTCGAGAGGATGTATTTTTCTGACGAAAACGCCCAAAAGTGCGATGCAATCAGAATTAAAATCGAAGAATGGAAAAAGTCTGACTATATAAACGAAAATGAATATTATTTTTTGCTTGGCTCGTTATTAAACAGTATCGATAAATTTGCAAATACTGCCTCTGTATATGGCGCATTTTTAAAATCGCTAAAAAAATCGGCTTTGAAACCTATGGTATTAACACCGCTTACGATTATGCATGGCGCAGTCGAATGTAAAGTATACAATGAGGATATTTTAGAACTTATAAAGACTGTAAAAGGCGATATTCTTTATCTTGACCCCCCTTATAACGCAAGACAGTATTGTACAAACTATCATTTACTTGAAACTATTGCAAGATATGATAGCCCCGAAATATACGGTAAAACGGGGTTAAGAGAATACAGCGCACAAAAGAGCGTGTTTTGCAACAAAAGCAAAGTAGCGCAAGCATTCAATGATTTGATTAAAAATGCCGATTTCAAATATATATTTTTAAGCTATAACAATGAAGGACTTATGTCTTTCGATACAATAGGGAAAGTAATGAAGAAATACGGCAAATATACCTATGAATTGCAGGAACACAAAAGGTTTAAAGCCGATAATGCACGTGAAAGCAAAGCCGATAAAACAGTTGAGTATTTGCATTGCTTAATTAAGAAGTAATTTTAAATGGGCAACATAAACGATTTAGACTTAAAAAATTGGAAAGACTTAACGAATATTTGGACTGATAGTCTTTGGATAATTGAAAAGCGTGATAATTCTGGTGCACATAACGCCCATTATCACGGAAATTTTGTTCCGCAAATCGTTCATCAATTACTTTCAAGATACACAAAGGCAGGCGACTTTGTGTTAGACCCTTTCGCAGGCAGTGGCACTACACTAATTGAAGCTCAGAGAATGAACCGCAATTCAATAGGAATTGAGTTACAGGAAAACGTAGCGGTTGAAGCAATTAAGCGTATTCATTCGGAAAGGAAAGACGGAATAATTGCAGATACTTTCATTGATAACAGTAAGTTTTTTGATACCGCCCGAATATTAGAACTTTACCATATAGAAAACGTACAATTTATAATCTTTCACCCACCGTATTGGGACATTGTAAAATTTAGTGAAAATGAAGAAGATTTATCAAATTCTAAAACACTTGAAGAATTTATAGAAAATTTCAGGCAGGTAGTCAGAAACACTTTAAAAATTTTAGAAAAGAAAAGATATTGTGCGGTTGTAATCGGCGATAAATATGCAAAAAGTCGAATAGTTCCGTTAAGTTTTTACTGTATGCAAGTAATGCAACAAGAGGGGTTAACGCTCAAAGCAACAATAGTAAAAAATTTTGAAGAAACAAAAGGTAAAGCAAATCAACAAGCTTTATGGCGACAGAGAGCTTTACAAAACGGTTTATATATTTTCAAACACGAATATATTTTTGTATTTAAAAAGGGGAAGTAAGTTTACTTCCCCCTATTTTCTATTATAAGTATCTATTAAATGTTATTTGATGAGCAGTAGTATTAAACCCTATATATTGCAACGGTTGCACATCTACATTATTTATTGTATAGGAAAAATTTTGATATTGTGTTCTTAAATTCGCATTCAAATTCCCCGCTGCAATAATTGTAGGTATCAAGTGAATATTTTTGCCTTGATATTTTGGAATTACGTAATCGGATAACCATTTCAAATACCAAGGAATTTGATATAAAATTATATTTAGGTATGGAGCTTCATCTTTTAATTCTACCAGTCTAATAAAAACATCTGTATCGGTTTCTTGCTTTACCATAATATCAATTCTTTGCATACCCACACCGCAAGAGACTTCATTACCCACCCATGCATTATTGCCAGGTAAAGGTAGCAAAAGATTTGATAAAGGCTGCTTATCAATATTTTGTGTTATGTATGCCTGTAAATGAGTTTCAAAAGCATTTCTATTGTTTGCTTTAAACAACAATCTGTTTAAAATGTTTAATGAGTTTTGTCTGCCTTGGTAAACATTATTTGTTTGAGCGGATATTATCTCATAATTTTTCCTGTCAAATGTAAAAGCTGTACCTGTTAATGCTGTGTTATTATTTTTTGTAATAAGCTTAGTAAGTAAATCATCGTATTCATAGTCCATAATCATAGTACAACCACGTTTACCTTTAAGCTTTCTATAAATTAAGCTCCAACACAAATCATAAGGATAATTTTTACCAGTTAAACTGTCCAAATATTCGTGTTCAGTTACACCTTTTGAATATACAGTATCAGGTTCTAATAAAACTCTAAATGATAAACCTTTTCCCATTTGACGCAATAAATAATTATTATTATCATTTTCATCAAAAAAAGGATTTGAAACAACTTTAAATACGCCGAAAAACATTCCTTGACTATTTGCAGTGGCTTGAAGATAAAAAATTACTTTATCACCAATTCTTATGCGAGAAATATCAGCTATCATGCCAACAAGCATTCTTTCAGTTGTAGCTGGATAATTTATCAAAGCATTGTTTAAAAAAGGAGCTGTTTTATCTTTTGCACCAGTACCCGCAAAAAGATATTCAAGATGATATTTAAGAGTTGTTTCATCGACAATAAAAACATGTACCATTTTATTTACCTCTATTTAATTTTTTGTATCAAATGTTTTTTAAATTCTAACGGGTCGTACCAATAGCAACCTATACAAGCGTTTTCTTCGTTGTGGTGTTCTGCAACACCCGAATAATAGGAAATAGGATATCCCAATAATCTAGCGTCGTAACGAATACCTGTTTGCCTACATTCTTTACAAAATTGTCTTTTAGCGTCATTTGCCGCCTTGCTCAAAGGTTGAAAATCTTCAAGGCTTTGATTTTCATTCCGCATAACCCTGCCTTCATTTTTCATTCCGTTTTTATGGTCTACTTCGGGGTTAGATGTGCCGAGAACAACGCAACGACGAGCTTTTATTGCTTTTTTGATATCTGCACGGATATATTGAGAATAATCACCGTTGTTAAAGCCATTAAGCCTTATTCTGTCAATGCCGTTTCCGTTTGAAATAGTTTTATCAAATTCAATAACATATTTCTTTGCAAGGGTGGACTCTTTTCTTGCCCAGGAAGCGCCGTTACCGAAAGTCAAGCAAGCATATTCCCCAATAAATTCTGTTACACTTACCCAACGACTTATACCGTTATTATCAGGTTTTGCTAACTGAATAAATAATTCCGTTTTTGTCATTTGTTAATCACCTTTAATTAAAAATCAAAAAATTCACTAAATGAAACTTCAAGCGCATTTACTATTTTTTCTAATGTTGCTATTGATATGTTGCGCTTGCCGACTTCAAGACTTGCAATATAAGTTCTATGAACGCCTGAACGAAAGCCCAATTCTTCTTGGCTTATGCCGAGTTTGCCACGCAACTCTTTTATACGATTACCGACTTTTTCTTCAATCATTCTTTTACTCCTATAAATCCATTTAATTATAAAAATATGTTACTTATTTATCAACACTCAATGAGTAACATTTGATAAAAATAATAATTTGCAAATAATGAATTTTTTTGTCTGTTTATATTGAATTTATTGGCAAATTATGGTAAAATAAGAAAAAATGTTAGGAGAAATACATATGTACGAAGAACTTAAAGCAGAAATTAAAGAAATTATAGAAATAACAAAAGAATGCCCTGCGGAATTACAACAGAGGTGTTTTGAAATACTTTTGGATAATTATTTACAAAAGTTCAGAGCAACAAAAAACGTTCAAACTGTGCCTGTACAAATTGAAGATAAAGCTGACGAAATTGTTGTCGAAAATAATGAAGCTTCGACATCCGCAAGTGATATTACTGAGAATGATTTTCATGTTAAAGTTCGCAGATTTTTTCAAACAAACAATATTAGCGTAAATGATTTAAATAGAATTTACTATAAGGAAAATGGGCAACTACTTCCATATTATGAGAGTATGCATAGCACGAAAATGTCTGAATGCCAATTGAGACTTACCTTATTGACTGCTTTTGAAGCAGGATTTGCTAATGGCGAATTTGTTGTTAATGGTGAAAATGTTAGGAAGCGTTGTCAAGAATTAAAATGCTATGACTCACCCAACTTTGCTACAAATTTTAAAAATAATGCAGCCCTTTTTGATAATTGGGTTGATAAATATGATAAAAATACTGACTATATTCTTTCCGTTGAAGGGAAAAAACAATTAGCTCAAACATTAATTAAAATTATAGCTGAATACTAAAAAATGGATACTGCTGCATTAGATAAATTTTGCAAAGACATAGAATACTTTATAGCAGAATTAAAGAAAAATAACACCGTACAATTATCCCAAAACAAACGAAATCGAGCGGAAGAAATTGCCAATGTTTGGTTAGATAATTTTTGTGGCAAAATTAATCACCCCAATATTGATAAAAATATTTTAGAAGCAGTAAATAATGCATTTTGTGATGTTTTAACTTTATCAAGAAAACCTAATAGAGTTTCTTCTTTTATTACGAAATTTGATATAATTTACCCAAGTATTTTTGCCAATATTTATATGGTTTATAGAAGAAAACCAATAAATTCTGCCCCAGTTGATTTTAGTGAATATTCTGAAAAGTTAAGCTTGGACGAAAATGAATATTTGAAAGAAGCGATAGATTGCTGTAATGCTGGTTTTTTAAAGGCATCAATTGTGTTGGGGTGGTGTGCCGCTATTGATAAAATACACAAAAAAATTGAAGCTATTGGATTTGAAAAATTTAATGCTACATCTGTAAAAATGAAAAATCAAACAGAAGGTAGATTTAAAAAGTTTAACAAGTCCCAAAATGTTTCGTCTTTAAGTGATTTACGAACTGTTTTTGATAGCGAATTGCTTTGGATAATAGAAGGCATGGAATTAATTGATATAAATCAGCATACACGTTTATCAAGTTGTTTTGATATGCGATGCCATAGTGGACACCCTGGCGAAGCACCTATTACCAAATATAATACGGTTTCATTTTTTTCTGATATTTTTGAAATAGTGATTGTAAATGAAAAATTTAAGATAGAAACATAATTTTCAAATGGCACCGTGGCGGGTGCTTGAATAAACGAGCGCGCGGCTGCGCCGCGCGTTCAAGCACCCGCCACGAAAGAAAACAACCGAATAAAAAGAAAGATATGAAACGCCGAGCGGAAAGGGCGTTCGCCGCTAAACCGCTTGGCGAATCGCCCTTTTCCACGCTCGGCGGCGTTATTCATATTCTTAAACTTTTTAATAAGCGGTTGCCCTTCCTTTGGTGGGGTGTGCGGCTTTTCTCTTTTCGGCAAGCCTTGCCATATTTCCGCTTATACTGTCATAATTTTCGTCTTTGCGTGCGTTAAAATGTTCTTGCGTTATGTAACACGAAAAAAATTTAAAAAATATTGTGAACAAATGTTTACAGATATTGAGTTTCGGTTATATAATGTGTATGCACGCAATTAGTGCGTGTACAACTGAATATAAGAACTGCGTCAATAGGAAATCTATTGTGCAGCTAAAACAGCATACCAGAGGTATAAGTTAAGAGAGCAAAGTAGCGTTTAAGCGAAAGCCGGTTCACCCCCAACAAAGAAAAGGTGCAGCGTTGCGTTTTGATAAGAGAGAAGATAGCACACTCTTATTCTATTAAGTGAATATAATATTCTCTTATTTAATGGGCGGTGTACAAAGTTTTATGAGATTAAGTTCTCGTAAGATTTTGTACACCGCCCTTTTTTCGTGCAAATTTTCAAGATTTGGAGGACAGAAATTTGCAGGGAAACAAGACACAACAATTAGAAGTAATCACTATCGGGAAACCCGACATTCGGGCGTTGACCGAAAGCGAGCGCACAGCTTTTTTTGAAACGCTTTTAGCAAGGCTTAAAGAGCTGAAACAACAAAGCGGAAATTAAGGGGGAAATTGAAATGCCATACATTGGAACAAAAGTCTATTCAGACGGAAGTCATTACATAGCAATACCGCCAGACAATTTTCCGAGTAAAAAGCGAAAACGGCGCAAGCCTAAACCTACTACCGTTAAAGCGGTTGATACGCAGAAAGAAAAATTTGAAACGGCGTATGCGGAAAGTCAAAAGCTACCCAAGCGAGAACGCAAAAAATATATTGCCGAACAACTAAAAGACGATTTTAAAACCGACGAGCAATTAGAGGAATTTGTAGCGGAAAATATTGAGCGCAAGAAAATCAACGCTTATAAACGCTATACACGGTTATGGCGAAAAGTCAACTTGCAAGACAAATGGAACTTTTTTGTAACTTTTACTTACGATAGCGAAAAATTTGACGAAACAACTTTCAAGAAAAAATTGCGGAACGCACTCAAACACGCAGTAAACCGTAACGGTTGGAAATATATCGGCGTATTCGAGCGTTCGCCCGACAAAGAAAGATTACACTTTCACGGAATATTCTATATACCGCAAATGATAGGCGAAATTGTAGAAATTAAAGATTACAGCACTAAAAGCCACCGTATGCAGACAACTTATCAAAACACCCACTTTTTAAAAGAGTTTGGCAGAAACGATTTTAAGCCAATAGATTTACCTAACGATATATCGCAGTCCGTTAAATACCTACTCAAATATATTGAAAAGTCGGGCGAAAAACTTGTTTACGGCGGTAAACTACCCACTTATTTCAAAAGCGATATTTTGGACGAAGATGTTGCTTGCGGTTTTGGTGTGGACGATAAAAAGCTATTACTTTTTGACAGCTTCCGTTGTATTGACGAGGGCGAAATTTTGGGAAAGGTCAGTCCCGAAATTATAGAGAAAATGCCCAAATGTAACTGACCGAAAATATTTTGTCTATCGACGGGCGGAGCGTAAACGGAAACGCGCTTTCCGTCAAGGGTAAAATGCACTACTGTCGTAGTCCTTGACGGAAAGAAAACACAGCCAAGAAAAACGCTTGATTTTTGCGTTTCCGTTTGTTCGCCCCTTGTCGAAAGACAAAATAAAAAATCTATTTTAAAAGGAGTTTAAAAGAAAATGAAAACAGCAGTTATATATGCAAGATACTCTTGCGATAACCAAACAGACCAGTCCATAGACGGACAACTTCGGGTATGTGAAGAATACGCACAGCGCAATAATATTCTCATACTCAATACCTACATTGACAGAGCTATGACAGGTACTAACGATAACAGACCAGACTTTCAGAAAATGCTTAAAGACAGCGCACGCAAGGAATGGGATTTTGTGCTTGTATATAAGTTAGACCGTTTCAGCCGTAATAAGTATGAAACGGCAATACATAAAAAAACATTGCGTGATAATGGTGTAAAAGTGTTGTCAGCTATGGAAAACATACCCGACACCCCCGAAGGAATTATTCTTGAAAGTTTGCTCGAAGGTATGAACCAATACTATTCAGCCGAGCTTGCACAAAAGGTTAGTCGTGGTATGAAAGAAACACGGCGCAAAGGGTTATATCAAGGCGGTGCAATATTGTACGGTTACAAAATCGACGGACGGAAAATAGTAATCGACGAGCCAGCCGCCGAAGTAGTCAGATATATGTATCAACAGTATGCTAACGGTCAAATCGTACGAGATATAATCAAAGACTTAACCGACAAAGGAATTTTATATAAAGGCAAGCCGTTCGTAAAAAACAGCGTTTACAATATTTTGCGTAACGAAAAGTATTCGGGCGTATATAAGCACGGCGACGAAGTAATCGACAATATGTATCCGCAAATCGTTCCTACCGACATATACGAAAGAGTACGGGCGAAAGTTACTAATAATAAATATGGCAAAAAGAGCATTAAAATTGATTTTCTATTACGGCAAAAATTGATATGTGGAAATTGCGGACAACCTATGCACGGCGAAAGCGGTACAACCCGAAACGGCACAAAGATTTATTACTACAAATGTAACGGACGGAAAAAGCGCATAAACGATTGCAACAAAGGTATGATACGCAAGGAAGTTATTGAAGATTTAGTTATCAAAACCGCCGTTGAAGAATTAAGCAATCCCGAAACAATGACCTATATCGTAAACGAGCTTATGCAAATACAAGAAATGCAGTTAAAAGAAAATACCGTTTTAAAGGTTTTAACGAAACAGCAAAAGCAGGTTGAAACGGCTATAAACAATATGGTTAATGCCGTTGAGCGTGGTATTATAACTAACGCAACGAGTAAGCGTTTAAAAGAGCTTGAAAGCCAACAAGAACTGTTAGAACGTCAGATACTCATAGAGCGCAGTAAACAAGCCGTACAGTTTAAAGAAAGCGACATAAGAGAGTTTTATGAGCAAATGTTACACGAGCCTAAAACGATTATTACCTACCTTATAAAGCAAGTAATCTTATTCGACGATAAAATCGAAATACAATTTAACAGCCCCATAAGAATTAGTCCCGATGACGAAAGTTGTAAGCCTGCAGCTTCGGTTCGACGGGGCTTTTCCTTTTATTCGGAAACTATCGAATTGATAACTTTCAAATGGGCGAACACAAAACCTTATACGCAGAAAACACAAATTGAGTGCTATATATAGAGCCGTAAACAACGGCTATTTATTCCACAGTGCTAATGACTGAAACTTTTCTTGCGGTGTGTTTTAAGGCAAATAAGGGCGAAACACAGCAACCCACTGAGATAAATCTCGGTGGGTTTTGGTTTGCCTTTGGCGCACAAGCCTAACACACCGCAATTTCAGTCAATAGCCTTTTGCGGCATAAAGTAGCCGTTACGCTTGATTTTTAGCATAAAAAATAACCTAATTCAACGCCCTTTAATTAGGTATTCGAATTAGGTTATGAATGGTGCACCGTAAGGAATTCGAATCCCTAACCTTTCGGTCCGTAGCCGAATGCTCTATCCAGTTGGGCTAACGGTGCATTTTGTCGCTTGCAAGCAAACGAGCATACTTAGTATAGTGTGCCTGTTAACATTTGTCAACTGTTTGAAAAACTTGTTTCACTAAACTTTTCATTACGTTAGGTTGCGTTTTTCTTTTGCATTTCAAAATTTTTAAGTTTAATGTCAAAACGCTCTATTTCTTGCTCTTTTGTTACCGTGTAGCCGCGTCTTTCAAAAAATGGTTTTGCCGTTATGGAAGCATAAGTCTTAATTTCATTAAAACCTTTTTCCAATTCGTCGCATAATGCGGTGGCTATTCCTTGCCGTTGATAATCTTTGTGAGTAAAAAGCAAGTCCAGATAACCCGTTTTATCGATACTTCCGAAACCTACGATTTCACCGTTTATTTCTGCGATTAAAGTATTCTGAAGCAATGAATCTTCTTTCCGAATTCGGAGGCTGTCATAATCTCTTGCCCAAGCCGAAAGTTGTTCTTCCGTATAGTCTTTTGCGTTGACGGAATGAACGGTATCGTAAAATAATTTTGACACAACGTCGAAATCTTCATTTTTATATTCCCGTATAATCATAATTCTATATCTATTTGGTAAATTTTATCAATTAAGATATATTCCAAACCATATTCTTTACAAGACTTTAAATTTAATTTATTGTCTTCTATCAAATCAGCCGTGTTTACGTTGGTTTTAATACGCTTTTCAATAATACTTTCGAATTTTAAAATCTCCGAAAAATTATTTTCGATATATTCGGCAGTCATAATAAGACAATAATACTTGATTTCTTGCAAGTAACTTTCCTCAAAATCATATTGCCAATCAAATGGAATGTAACATCCCTCAATAATAAGGTTTTGTTTGTTCTCTATTGCCGTTTGTATCATTTCCTTTACAATTGACCAAAGGTACGTTGTAAGTTCATTATCGTCGTTTACGGTAAGAGAAGTTTTGCCGCTTCTGATTAACCCCATCTTTAAGTGGTCGATAGAGAAATACGGAATTTTATATTTTTCCATAAGCCGTTGCGATAAAGCAGTTTTGCCCGTATGCGTTGTTCCCGAAATTAGAATTACCATAAAGATATTATATCACAGTTTTACTTTGCTTTCAACGGCATAAGAATTGTAACAAAACAACATTATTCAAACTTTTCGGATAATGTTGCGTGTGGTGCCCCGATCAAGCAAGTCATTGTGACCTGCTTAATTTTTTTAAGAGTTGAGATAATAAATATTTTCTGTTAATGCGAAAACGGATTTGTTCTTTACTTATTTAGCGCAGTGATGTAAAATATATTCAATAGACTGTGCGGAGGCAATTATGAATCTTTACGAAGTGTTCGCAAACGTAAACGGCAAAGAGGAGTTTGAAAAACTGTTTGCCGATTTGTGTACGTATCAGGAAATCGAAAATATGCAACAGCGTATAGAATGTGCGCAGTTGCTTATGGCAGGAGAAACATACAGCGAAGTTATAAAAAAGACGGAAATTTCATCCGCTACTCTCAGCAGAGTGTCGCGCTGTCTGAGGCACGGGGCGGGGGGCTATTCGGATGTGCTTGCGCGCATAGTCGGAAAAGAAGAATAATGCTTGCGCGTTTGCAACAAAAAGAATCGGGCTTCGGCTCGGTTTTTCTTTTTGTTTAGGAAGTAGATTAAGACAGCATTGCGGTTTTTGCGACAAAAGTTTTCGTAAAGCGAAAAGATACGTCGCTTGCGAAGCGGTATTATATTGTTATGAAAAGCCGTAGTTTGCGCGCGGAACGAAAATTTTTTCCGTCCTTTGATTTTAGACTTTCGCCCAAAACCGCAATTAAATTTGCGGCGGAATGTGTATGCCTGTTTTTGGTGGCGTCCGTGGACGAATTCGGTTTTGCGCTCGCGCTCGCGCTTTTCTGCGGACTTGTATATGCAAGGCAGAACATAATCGCTATATCGCCTGCCTACATCGTTGCGTGCTGCGTATTTGTGCCCGACTGGTGGACGTTGCTCTATGCCGTGTCGCCTGTAATAACGCTTGTTGCACTGTATGCGATATACCTTAGACTTAAACGCAACGTTCCGCTTTGGGCGGTTGCTGTCGCCGCTCTTGTGGGAATGATTCCGTACATAGTCTGCAACTGCGTATTTCATCAGGCGTATTTTACCGCGGCAGTGTGCACGCTTGTAGCGGTCGTACTGGTTTTTTGTTGCGGAATAACCTCCTATGCTGTGTTTGTACGCGGTTATCTGCACACCGCCACCGTTGACGAATTGATATGTTCGGGGCTTCTCGCCGTTGTGGCGGGTTATGCGCTGAGCGGGGTCAGGATATACGAGTTCAACGTGTTTTTTACGGTTTCGGCTTTTGCGATTCTGTTTTCGTCCGCCTGTCTTAAATCGCAAACTACTTTGTTTGTATCCTTGCTTTTAGGCATAGGCGCGGCTTTGCAGAGCGGAAATTTGTCCGTGCTTGCATCTTCGGCGGTTATCGGAGCGGCGGCGGTTGCGCTTTCTCCGTTCACGCGTTGGTCGTCCGCGCTTGCCATACTGGCGGCAACGGCGATACTGTGGCTTACGGGCGCCTACGGCGAGCAAGGGTGGCAAACTCTGGTTATGACCGCGATAGGCGCGGTTGCGTGTCTGTGTATTCCAAAGGCGGTTATAGTAAGAATCCGCGGACTGAGCAGAGGCGACAACAGAAGAGCGTACACCGGAATAGTGAACCGAAGAGGAAAGGAACTTGCTTCGAGGCTGTATTCGGCGGGAGACGTTTTTTACGAGATGTCCAAAAATCTGGAAAACATTGTCGGCGGCGAAGAAGTGTATACGTCTGAAAGACTTGCCCACGAAATTGCAAAAAACTATTGCGGAAAGTGTCCAGAAAAGGAGTCCTGTTTCGCCGCGCTCGGAGAGGATACTTATTCGGTTATACGTCCTATGGCAGACGCGGCTGTAAACAGGGGAAAGGTGACTATACTGGATATGCCGCCGTTTATAACGAGCAGGTGTTCAAAGACGCATTCTCTTGCGTCGGTTATAAACAGCACGGCTGAATCTTATGCAAGAAAACGCGAGATAAGCGATGGAGCAGTGGTTGGAAAGAGAATGATGTCAGAGCAGTTTGCGGGCATTGCGCTTGTACTGGATTCGCTTGCAAACGAGTGCGCGGTTCAAGTCAAGTTTGCGGGGGACGAGGTTGATTTTCTCAAATCCGAACTGCTCAAACACAACATTGTTGCCAGCGAAATCGTGGTTTCTGGAAACAGTTCGGAAACCTGTGCAACTCTGCTTGTGCGCGAATCGGACGCACGCAAATCCGTGTTGCCGAAACTCATATCAAAATATCTCAAAACTAAGTTGGAAGTAAGTAAAGTGGAGGACAGAGGAGCGCATAAACTCGTGCACCTGCAAACCGCGCCGATATTCGAAATCGCTTACGGAGTTGCGGAATGTAAGCGAGAGGGAGAGGGTGTATCAGGCGACAGCAGGAGCATACTTTGTCCGTCGCGCAGCAGGCGTCTGTTTGCCATCTGCGACGGAATGGGCAGCGGGGAAAGGGCTTCTAAGGCGAGCCGTGACGCGGTGAATATGATAGAGGGATTTTATCGCGCGGGCTTCGATAACGCTATCATACTAAGCCTTGTAAATAAACTTCTCAAACTCAGTCTCGACGACAGTTTCACGACTCTCGACATTGCGGTTATAGATACCTGTACGGGAGGACTTGACGTGATCAAACTCGGTTCGGCGGGAAGTTTCATCGTCAGGCGCGACAGCGTGGAAATGCTGTCCTGTTCGTTGCCTCCCGCGGGAATACTCGACAGCGTACAGCCTCTTACAAGCAGATATCAACTGTTTGACGGGGATATGCTTCTTATGATGTCGGACGGAGTGTTCGACGCGCTCGAAAGCCGCGGCGTTATAGACGCGGTCGACGCGTTGGATACTGTAAATCCGCAGACTCTTGCGGACGAACTTTTGAAACGCGCCAAAAAGAACGGCGCGGAAGACGACTGCACCGTGCTTGCAATGCGTATTTTCTGCGTATGACCGACTGGCGCAACCCGAAACGGTTATGCGGCTGGGTTGTCTGTAAAAATTTGTTTTGCGCTTTTAATAGTGAACTTTATTGAAATTTAAAAACTTATGCTGTATAATCGGAGTATGGCAAAGCGCATCGACTTGAATTTGGAAGAACTTCTAAACGGGACTTCCTTTAAAGGCGGAAATCCGACTGTTGGAGTTGCAGTGAGCGGTGGAAGAGATTCTGTCGCGCTTTTGCATTATTTGAAAACTCACGGCGTGCGCATTGCGGCAGTTAACGTCGAACACGGCATACGCGGAGAAGAGAGCGTGCGCGACAGTGAATTCGTTGCGCGTATTTGCAATGATTTGGGAGTGAAACTCTATGCGTTTTCCGTTGACGCTCCGCAGTTTGCGAAAGACAACGGCTATACTGTCGAACAGGCGGCTCGCATACTGAGATACCGTATATTCGACGGTTTGCTGGACGGCGGCGAATGTGACCTCATCGCGCTCGCGCATCACAGAGACGACCAGATTGAAACCGTGCTTATGCGCATTCTGCGAGGCACAGGCATACGCGGACTTTGCGGAATGAAGAGCGTAAACGGCAGATATATCAGACCGTTTTTGAACGTGTCGAGAGAGGATATTGACTCATACGTTGCCGACAACGGGCTGGAATATGTGGATGACAGCACAAACGGCGACTGTGCATATACGCGTAATTTCCTTAGGCGTGAAATAGCCGTGCTGAAACAGAGGTTTCCGTCAATGGACGAAACTGTATCGCGGCTTGCCCGCAATGCGGCTGAGGCGGATGCTTTTATACAGTCACAATTGCCGGAAATCGAGGTTAAACACGCTCAAGCGTATATAAAAACCTCGGACTGTGCAAATACGTTTATCGCAAAACAACTTATAACCAAAGCGGCGAACGCGTTGGGCGTGACGCAGGACATAGAGGACAGGCACTATAACTGCGCGCTTGCGCTTTTGAATACGGAAAACGGCAAATTCGTTATGCTTACGCATGGGCTGCGCGTTCACAGGCAGGACGGTTATCTTGTATTAGATCTGAACAGAGAGGAAGAAACGCCCGAAAGAGAAATTGCGTTTTGCGAGGGAGAATTTGCCGACAGGGGAATATGCGTAGTACAGATCGGAGTCGCAGAAGCGGACTTTAAGCGCGCAAATGCTTTCACGCTTTTTGCGGACGCGGACAAGATACCGGAAACAGCGGTGATACGTTGCCGAAGAAACGGAGATTATATAAATAAATTCGGCGGCGGAACAAAGAGTCTGGGAGATTTCCTGACGGACAAAAAAGTGCCGTTAAGGCTGCGGGATTCGCTCAGCGTAATTGCGGACGGAAGCCGCATTCTGGCGGTGTTCGGGATAGACGTTTCCTCAGACGTAAAAATCGACGGGGGAACAAAGCGGGTGTTTGCTTTATCATTGAACAGACCGCTAAACTAATTTGGAAAATAAATCGGCGATGAGACGTTTTCGTCCCGTTGCGTGCGATATAATTTCGGAGAAAACTATGGAATACGGAAAAGAAATCAAAAAAGTACTTGTATGCAAAGAGCGCATTGCCGAACGTGTAAGAGAGTTGGGCGAACAGATTTCGCGCGATTACGAGGGCGAGAGCATTACGCTTGTATGCACTCTGCGCGGCGGTTGCGTGTTTTTTGCGGATTTGATTCGCGCTGTGCGCGGAGATGTCGAAATCGATTTTATTGCGGTTTCGAGTTACGGCGCGGGCACTAAGACCAGCGGCGAAGTGAAAATGGTCAAGGACCTGTCCGAGCCTATAAAGGGCAAAAACATCATTGTCGTTGAAGATATAATCGATACGGGAGTTACGCTTTCGTATCTCAAAAAACTGCTCGAAGCAAGAGAACCGAAATCGCTTAAAATCTGTTCGCTTCTCGATAAGCCCTCTCGCCGCAAGGTGGAGTTCGAGGGCGATTATATAGGATTCGAAATTGAAAACGAGTACGTTGTCGGTTACGGTCTTGATTTCAATCAGAAAATGAGACACTATCCGGACGTATGCGTTCTGGCACCGGAGGTCTATGGCGGTTGAAATGCCGAAACTCTATCAACTCGCGCGATTGTTCGCGCCCTACGCGACGCTGTACGCCGTGGGCGGATTCGTGCGCGACGGATTGCTCGGATGCGAACGCGGAGATGTGGACGTTTGTTCAAAACTCAGAGTTGATGAAGTCAAATCCATACTTTTAAACAGCGATTTCTTCGTAAGCGACAAAAGTTTGAGAATGGGCACCGTCCATATTATGTCCCACGGATTCGTTGCCGAGTATACGACTTTCCGCAAGGACAGTTACGAGCGGTCGTCGGGTTCTCACATTCCGGAGGAAGTGTGTTTTACCGACGATATAAACGTAGACGCAAGGCGCAGGGATTTCAAGTGCAACGCTGTGTATTACGATATTGTCGGCGACAAAATCGTTGATATAGTAGGCGGATGCGAAGATATAAAAAACCGCGTTCTTTCAACCGCGGACGTACCCGAGAACGTTTTCGAGGCGGACGGACTGCGTATTCTCAGGCTTGTAAGATTTGCGAGCGAACTCGGATTTTCGATAGAACCCGCAACGCTTGTTGCCGCTAAGGCCAACGCGTGGCGAGTCAGAGATATCGCCCCAGAAAGGATTCGCGACGAACTCGGCAAGATTTTCGTTGCCGAAACCGCGCATCCGAGTCTTTGTTTGAACGGGGCGCATCTGAGAGGACTGAGACTGCTTGACGAACTGGGACTTATAGACTTGCTTTTGCCCGAACTTGCATCGTTGAAAGGAGTTCCGCAAAAGAAAGAATATCATCTTTACGACGTGTATGAGCATTCCGTAAAAGCGTTCGAACTTTCGCCGCCATCGCTCAGATGGATTGCGCTTCTGCACGATGTGGGCAAGCGCGTCGCGCTCGAAAAAAGCGGCGGACTGAATATGCACGGACACGATCTGATAGGCGCGGAAGCGGTGCGCGGCATACTTGCGAGACTGAAATTTTCAAATGCGGATAAGATGCGTATTCGCGAAACGGTGCGCTGGCATATGACCGACCTCAAAGGGGATATGTCGAAAAACAAACTTCGGAGATTTGCGGCTTTGCACAGTAACGTTATGGAAGAACTCTGCGTTCTCAGAGACGTGGATTTCGAGGCGTCCCGCGGATATCCTCCAGAGCGCAACACTTTGCGCGAAGTCTGGGAGGAGATAAAGTCTGACGGCACGCCGCTTAGCATAAAGATGTTGAAAGTCGACGGCAACGATTTGTTGGCGTTGGGCGCGGAGGGAAAGGAGATTGGCGGCATCCTCAAAAAACTTTGGGAAGAGACCGCGCTCAACCCCGCTTTGAATGACAGAGATAAAGCGTTGGATTTCGTCAAGAAAAGAATTGCGGAAACCGGACGGTAAGGACAGGGAGATTATGGCAGTTTATATTTTGCTGGCAATATGTATAATGCTGGGGGCGGCGGCGGTCGCGCTCGGAGTTGTTATGTACAGAAAAATGACGGGAGGACGCTCCGAGGTTACGGTCGATGATATTCGCGAAGAGAATTTCCGTCTTAAAGAGGCTATCGACAATTCTATAAAAATGAATAACTCTATGCTCGTGGGCGCGCTCAACGCGCAGAACGAGAACTCGGTACAGCAGCAGAACAGATTTGATAGATTTATGCTTGCCGTCGACCAGAAACTCGACAGTATGCGGCAGGAAACTTTCCGTTCGATGAACGACGTAAAAGCCGCCAATGCGGCAAATCTGACTGAAGTGCGAAACGATAACGCGCGTAATCTTGCCGAAATAAAAAAAGAGACCGCGGCTCATCTCGACCGCGTCCGCGCCGACAACGAAAGACAACTTGAAAAGATGCGCGAAACCGTAGACGAGAAACTCAGCAGCACGCTCGAACAGAGATTTACTCAATCCTTTAAACTCGTAAACGACAGGCTCGAAGAAATAAACAGAACTTTCGGAGAACTCCAAAATCTTCAAACGGGAGTAAGCGATCTTAACAGAATTTTCAAGAACGTTAAAACAAGGGGAACGTGGGGTGAAGTCGCGCTTGAAAGTCTGCTGGCACAGATACTTGTTCCAGAACAGTATGAAAAACAGGTTCGCCTTACGAGAGGAAGCGACGATGCGGTGGACTTCGCGATAAAGATGCCTGGAAAAGGAGACGGAGAAGTTCTGTTGCCGATTGACGCAAAATTCCCCATAGAGGATTACGAACGGCTGGTAGACGCTTCCGAAAGAGCGGATTCTGAGGGTGTGGAAAGCGCGGGCAAGGCACTTGCGGCGCGCATAAAGCAGGAGGCGATGAGTATACGGGACAAGTATATCAAGCCGCCGAAGACCACAGATTTTGCGATTATGTATCTGCCTACGGAAGGTCTGTATGCCGAGGTCATCAAGCGGGACGGACTGGTGGAAGATATTCAGAACAGACACAGGGTTGTAGTCTGCGGACCTACCACGATAGCCGCGCTTCTCAACAGTCTGCAAATGGGATTCAAAAGCGTAGCAATAGAAAAACGCAGTACGGAAATAGGCAAACTGCTTACGGTCTTCGTTGCGGATTTCAATAAGTTTTCTAAACTTCTCAGACAAACGGGAGATAAACTTGACAGCGTAAGGTCAACTTTGTCCAAAGCCGAAGAACGTTCGGGATTGATTGAGAAAAAGTTAAACAAAGTCCACACACTGACGGGAGAAGAACCCTTGCAGTTGGAAGACGGTATTGACGCTGAAATCGGTTTTGACAACGAAGAGGATATAATATGAAAGCGGATTTGCATTTACATACTACCGCGTCCGACGGCAAACTGTCGCCTGCGGAAACGGTGCGTTGGGCTAAGGATAGCGGACTCGAAGTCATTTCCGTAACCGACCACGATACCGTCAGCGGTCTTGACGAGGCGGCGGACGAGGCGCGCCGACTCGGTATCCGATTTGTGAGAGGAATTGAAATATCCTCGTATTCGTCAATCGAGATTCACATACTGGGCTACAATATCGACGATAAAGACGGGGATTTTCTTGCCGCGCTGTCGTCTGTCAAAAATATGCGCAAGGAGCGCAACGCTCAGATAGGCGCGAGGCTGAGAGGGCTTGGGCTAGACCTTGATATGGACTTCGAGGCGGATGGTATCGGCAGAATGAATATAGCGCGCGAGATGGTATCGGTGGGCTATTGCAGAGATATAAACGAAGCATTCGACAGATTTCTGGGCGTAGGTGGCAGAGCATATTGCGCCGTAAGGAGAGTCACGCCTATCGAGGCGGTGAACATCATAAAAAAATGCGGCGGATTTGCAAGCGTCGCCCATCCGAAGAAATATCTTCTCGATAAGAGGTTGGATATGATTCTCGGCGGACTAGCGCCTATCGGTCTCAAAGGCTTGGAGGTAAATTATCCAGGACACAGCGACAGTGAAAAGAGCGCGTTGACTCAGGAGTGTTATAAGTATGCGCTTCTTCCGACAGGCGGCAGCGATTTCCACGGCGACGAAGATAAGAATTTCCGCTTCGACATTGACGCGCGCACCGCAAAAGCACTGCGTATAGAATAATCGATACGTTTAGAATACAGAAAAAGCGTTGTCTCCAACGCTTTTTTATTTATAAGTTTTGTTTAAATGTAAGCCTTAGTCTTCTTGTTTTCCGCCGAAATAATCGGATTCACTTTGTAGAAAAGATTTGGTTTTTTGGCTTTTCGGATTGCCGAACACCTCCTGCGGAGTGCCTTCCTCCTCAATGACTCCGTCCGCCATAAATATAACCCTGTCTGCGACGTTGCGTGCAAATTCCATTTCGTGCGTGACAACTATCATAGTTCTGTCACCGGATTTCAGGTTTTTTATTACGCGCAAAACTTCTCCCGTCAGTTCGGGGTCGAGCGCGGACGTTGGTTCGTCAAAGCACAGGACGTCGGGCGATAGGGCAAGTGCGCGCGCAATAGCAACTCTTTGGCACTGTCCGCCGCTGAGTTGGCAGGGATACGAATCCTGCTTTTCTTCAAGTCCGACGCTTGCCAGCAATCGTTTTGCATTGTCGTCTATGGATAGCAGTATCCTTTCTTTTGCTTCGCGTTTAAGGGTTTTAATTAGATTACGGTTGCCGCTGTTGTCTTCTTGAATTTGTCTGTAAGCGTCTTTTAATGCCTCTTTGGCAAGTAGACGCGAGGCGAGGGTGACGTTTGTAAGCACGTTGAAATGTGGGAAAAGATTGAAGTTCTGAAAGACAAGCCCGAAGTGCAACCGCTTTTTGCGTATATCTTTCATTTGATATTTAGAGCGGTTAGATGTCAGAATTTTAGACTTTTTACATTTACGGTTGAAAATGGATGCAGAGGTGTTTTCCGTGTCCGTGCTTTGAGAATTTTCTGAACTCGGCAGTTTGTCGGACGAAATATCTATCAAAGTTTCGCCGTTTACGGCTATGCTCCCGCTGTCGGTGTTTTCGAGAAAGTTGAGACAGCGCAGCAGGGTGGTTTTGCCGCTTCCGCTACTGCCTATTATTGCAAGCACTTCTCCTTTTTCGAGACTGAACGATATGCCTTTGAGCACCTCGTTTGAGCCATAATTCTTTTTTAAATTGCTTACAGTCAAAAATGCCATATTTACACCTTATAATAACTTAGTTTTTTTTCCGCAAATCTGAAAAGTAAGGTCAGAAGTCCGTTGAAAACAAGATAGAATGCGCCCGCATAGAAGAGCGGCCACAAAATCACGTACGCATTGACTAATTGCTGAGCAAGCAGGGTAATTTCCTCAACCGCTATAATTCGCGCAAGAGAAGTGTCTTTTACGAGAGTAATAACCTCGTTGCTCATAGGCGCAAGTATACGCTTTATCACTTGCGGCAGAACAATGCGGAAAAATATCTGGAATTTCGTCATTCCCAGCACTTGTCCCGCTTCGAATTGCCCGGGGGGAATACTCTCTATTCCGCCGCGATAGATTTCCGAAAAATAGCACGCATAGTTGATTACGAACGCAACTGTAACTGCGGCGAAACGCGAGGACACGGGATAATCGAACAACAACCCCGGAACATAGAAAACTACTATGATTTGAAGCATCAGAGGCGTTCCGCGAATTACCCATACTATTGCTCGGAACAGATATGCGAGCGGCTTGAACCTCGACATCGAACCCATACATACAATCAGACCCAGTGGAAGAGCGAGTATGAGAGTAAGTATAAACAGCAGGCAGGTGACGCCGAATCCGCCGAGCAGTTCGCGCGTCACCTGTAAGAAAGATATGGAGGATATCATTGTATTGAGCATCATAATTTCTGTATTCTAAACGGTTTAATTGAAAATTGCTTCGCCGACTGTCTCGCCCGCTGAACCGCGTTCTGCGACGACGCGCGCGTTTTTGAGACTGTCTGCGGTGTTGTATTTTTCGGCGTCGGATTTTCGTATTACGACGCATTGTCTGTTCAGAAGATATGGCGTGCTTATCGTCATATTTTTAAGTCTGTTTTCATTTATCGTCATTCCGTTCCAGATGCAGTCGATGGATTTTGAATTGAGTTCGGAGAGTTTCTCGTCCCAGTCAATAAGTTGAAATTTTACCGTTATTGACGTGCCGTAAGTTTCGTTTATCCAGTCGAAAACCGCAATAGGGAGATCGATGTCGAATCCGACGAGTTTGTCGGTGTTCAAATCCTTTATAGCCATAGGCGGATTGAGAGTATATCCGATGACGAAAGTGCCCTTTGAAACTATATAATCCCAGTCGGTGTCGTCGGTTTCGGCATCGGACGAGTACGAAAGTTCGAGTACGTTATCGCTAAGACCGTATCTTGTTGCGATTTCGGCAATATCGGTGTCTTCGAGTGCGGCAAGCGCACTGTTTACCTTGTCGCAAAGCCCTGTGCTTCCTTTTCGGAATGCTATCCCGTACTGTTCGTCCTCAAAAGTTATGCCGTCCGCAATGCAGAGATTTGCCGTCAGATCGGTATTTTGAGACAGAAGGTAGGACGTCATAGTAAAGTCCATTATTCCCGCATCCGCGGTGCGGGCGTTCAGTTCCGTGAAAATATCGGCTTGTTGCGCCACGCCGGTGTATCCCGATTGCGTTCCGTTGCAGGAGGTTAGTCCCAGACAAAGCGCGACTACCGACGCGAGCGTTATTGCTGAAAATGCGAATTTCTTTAATTTCATAGCGTCACCTTTTATACTTTTTACACATTACCGATTTAGTGCGATAAAGTGATTATAATGCATTATACTTTACTACTTTAATTTTGTAAAGTGAATTGTTGAAAGTTTTATAATAAAGTTTTCAGACAGATGTATTATAAGTGCGCGATAAGCCGAAGATATGCGACAGGTGTTGGATTATTTTGAAATTTCCGACAAATTGTCAAATATTTCTATTGAAACGATTGTAAATATATTATAGAATATTAAGGCGCATTACGCACGATGCGCGCGTGGGGACGTGTGCGAATGAGAGAAGTGGAAGATTATGAGATACGGGAGACCGAAAAATAACGGATACGAAACAAGACGCAGACATTCGGCGCAGGCGATAGTAAAAGCGGCGTTGTTTGTTTTGCTGTTTACACTGATTTTTACAAGCGTGACGGTTGCGTCAGGCGGATTTGATTTTGCGGACGCGGCGGCTACAAGAAACGGAAATCCTTTGTCGGTTTCTTCGACCGCTTCTACAAATCTTTTGAGCAAATACAATACGTACAGTTCAGCATATTTAACAGATTTCTATATTAGGTCTGAATTGTCCGATGCGACTACAAACTTCAAGTGGCATTCGGAAGGAAGAGGTTACGGATTTGAAAATTATCCGAGCGGCGATAAGGCGCATATCTATTGGCTTCAGATAAACTTTACAGGTGATTTGCTTACTGCCGCACAAGAAGGGCGCGTAAGTTATTATGCTTCTGCTTTGGCGACTTTCGGCGGGGATTTCTGGGAAGCGGATGATGAAAGCGCTTTGGCGGTTTCTTATGTAGGCACAAATGCCGAACCTATAACAGATGTAGTAGATTCTTCGCGCAGCGGAAACGATGCCGCTTGGAATAGCAGTTATTTAGGAAGACTTAATTCTTATTCAACTTGGATTAACGGTTCCGGAACGCATTCGTTAGGCCATAATGGTTCGTACAACGGTACATATGCGTCCAAAAGTACCACAACCGGCATACGTTTAATTTGCGCGGTGATAGGCGATAACGATTGTCACGGCGGTTTTAAAAATTTCAATCTGACTCTCTACGTAAAGCCGAAAGGTACAATTTCTTCTTCGACAAGTAAATTTGATCTGAGCGATACTCTTTATGGAGAACAATATGTAATTGCAAACAATTCGACATCGAATTTCGGAACTTTATATACATATAAGCAAAGAGAAGACGCCTCGTCGTATTACGCTCGTTACGGGAAAACGGACTATCAACTTTCCAACTCAAACAGCATACATAGCGATAGCGATTATAAACATACTTGGAGTAACAAGCCTTCTAACGGATCGGGCGTATTGATTGCACTCGGCAGAGACGATGAAGAGTATTATTTTACAACTTTACTTACAATTACGATACCGAGTTACACTACAGACGTTACCATATCGGGCACATTGAACACAGCGTCATATCAAAAGAAGGCGTACAGCGATAAGAATAAGAAGACATATATTGAAGCTTATGCGCAGATTTTTAAGCAGTCCGTATCGGTAAGTACATCTTCGTCCACAATGATTACTGCAACACCGCTTGCAACAAGCACTACTTGCAAAACAGAATGGACTTCAGCAAATTCGGCGAATACAGAAACTTCGATTACCAGTAAAAATTTCACTTTCAATGTCAAAAATCTTTCCGAATCGGAAAATACGTTGACGATAGCGTTGAGAGTACACGCATACAAAGACGACGTATCGGGTACAGGCGATTACGGACAGATGTATGCAATTTTAAGCAATCTGAAAGTAACTCACAGAGGTACGTATTCAGTCAATTTTAATGGCAACGGAACAACGTCTGTTGCAATGACAAATCAGACTTTTAAATACGGTATTAAAGATGCAAGGGAAACTTTAAAGGCTAATACTTATTTATTGCAAAATCATACTTTCGTAGGTTGGTCAACCTCGGCAGACGGTTCGGTAATCTATACTAATCAATGGGATACTTCCGACGGCGCAACGGGATCAACGGGAGATCATTATTCTACTTGGGGAAATGAATTGACGAATAAACCGGGGGCAACTGTCACGCTTTACGCCGTTTGGCGCGAAAGCGACTTCGGAAAACTGTCAAACGGTACAGGCAAGTGGGGGAGTTCTACAAATCCGTATGTAATAGAAGAAAGAGATCACTGGTTGAGCCTTGTAGATATAGTTAACAAAAATCGTGATCCTGTAAACAGCGTAAGCGGAACATATTACGGCAATACAATATCATCAACTGATGTTCAAGCGGGGTTCACTTCGTTTTACGGCTGTTATTTTGTAATTACCGCGGACAATATCGATTTGGGCAATGTAGACCCTGTCGGCATTGATGTCGGAACATCAAACTCGTCCGCAAAGAATTTCAGAGGTACGATTTACGGCGGAATAGGGAAATATACCGATCAAAAAGTACAGCGTACGTTAAATGTCGATATTAAGACCGAGTATGGAGAAGACGACGAAAAAGGAACGGGACTTTTCGGTTGTTTTACCTACGGCACTATTGAATATATAAAAGTTGTAGGGAATATCACCTCTTTAAACGGTAAGGTCGGCGGCATTGCGGGATATGCAGTATCGCGCGGGGCTAAGAATATAAGGAATTGTGCAGTAGAAGCAAATATTCTCGGTGCGACATTCAATACTCAGAATGAAATAAACGCAACTTTTAACGGCGTCGGCGGAATCCTCGGCTACGTTGAGGCCGGAACTAACATATCAAGTGTATCCGATTGTACTTATTCGGGCGGTTCGACTGTAACTTATAAACTTGAAAATTCTACGGGTACAGTGACGGCGAATATTTATGGAAATAACGGCGTCGGCGGCATAATAGGATATATGAAGAGCGATTCCGATACTTCGGCGACAAGCAAGACTACGATGTCAGTTAAAGGTTGCTCGGCATCGGGAACAATTGTCGGACAGTTGAATGTAGGAGGCATTGCCGGTCGAGTCGAAGGCACGAAGATAAACGCTAATTCGATTATAATTTCAAACGTATACAACTCTGCCGGCGTTGAAGCAAGAGCATCTTCATACACGGTTGGCGGAATAGCAGGATATTTTTATTACAACGGGGTGGCAACGGAAAATGCCGCGCTGGTGCTTCAATATGCTTACAATTCAGGCACAGTCAAATCCGGAGGAAACAATGCCGGCGGCATTGTAGGAAAGGCGACTGTCGGCAGTAACGGAAAAGACGCAAACGTCGTTTTGCGCAATTGCTATAACAATACTACTGCAATTACGGGTACGGCGGCGACAACCAACGCAATTGTTGGCGACGGAACTAATACGGTAGAGAATTGTTGGTCGTTTTCCGCTCAGACTACAACTGCGGATTCGACGGCGAGTTTTGCCGCGTCGCGATTCGTAGGAATAAATAATTCAAATTCAAAAGGCAATTTTTTTGCGGTTGCACTTACCGGAACGCGAATTCTTCCGTCTGACGGTAATGCGGATAACGCAGATACCGAATATGATAAATGGGAGAATATAACTTCAATAGACATTGAAAATTTCCGCGCTACGGGGGACATATCAAACGGTTATTATTTACGAATCTATAATGCAGGTTCAAGCAATACTCCGCTTGTATCTCCGACTTCTTCTACAGTGACGCCTTGGAAATATAACGTAGCGTTTGCCGCCTCGACTTCTGTAAATCGTCTGGCGGTCGCAAGAGCAACGGTCACATTGGAAAAAACTACGGACAGTAAAACTTATGACAATCTTAGCGCGCCCGATTGCGGCAACTGGGCGATAAGGTCTACAAGCGGTACTGTTAAGAATCAGTATACAACCAGCCTATCTATGCAATATTCTGCAGATAGTGGGAAAACCTGGGTGTCCAACACTGCCGTCAAAGATGTGCTATACAACGGTAATTCCATAAAAGCCTACGACGTAAAAATAACATTCTATAACGGAACGGGTAAAGTTGTAGGAATCCGAATATTATCAGGCGCGTTAACTATAAACCCGCGTCCCGTCGGGCTTGTTGCAACTTGGTTGAACGGAGTTAATAATTCCAAACCCTATGTGTACAATGCAAATCCGCAAGGATTGAACTTTGTATCGGTTACTTCCGTTAGCGGCATTGCGGCAAGCGGTAAGATTTCTGTTCATACGTTTTCCGATTTGTTTGAAATAACGTCTGCTACAAGCGTTGCTTACCTTTTTAATTCG
The DNA here is from genome assembly GCA_910578325.1 of uncultured Christensenella sp. Classification (GTDB taxonomy): domain Bacteria; phylum Bacillota; class Clostridia; order Christensenellales; family CAG-917; genus CAG-475. The sequence continues at coordinate 152,558 of CAJTQT010000004.1, read as the reverse complement.
GACAATATCGCTGTCAACGAGGACACGATAAACGTGGGCACGTATACTCTTGCCATAACTCTCAAAAATAAGAATTATTCTTATAACGGCACTAAGTCCTGGTCTTGGGAAATCGAGAAAAAATCAATATCGAATCCTGCGACGTTTATCGAGGACGAATACGACGTGTTCTTCGGATACGGTCCGAACGGAATAGTTTCGGGCAGTTACGGCTTTACTTCAGGCGGCGGGAATCTGTTTGCGCTGGATATGAAAGCGTTCGGTTCGTTCTTCTCCGAAAGCGATTATCCCTACTCGCTTATTTATAGGGATAATAATTCTGTTTATAATAATCTCAATTCATATAATCTGCTGCTTGTTTCCGACGGCGGAGATCATACGCTCGTACGCGGAACGGAATACACCGTTGAAATGACCGTCGGCGGCGGCATATCGGGAGATACGCTGTCGTTCGTTTCCGAACAGGTTGTGGACGTTACGCTTACATTCACGGGCATAGGCAACTTCGGCGGCGAACGTATCATACGTTTCACGCTTATGGAAAGCGACTTCGGCGGCAATTTCGGACAGGCGGACTGGGGAAGTCAGGCAAACCCATATCTTATAGAGCACGCGGCGCATCTCGTGCGTTTGAGTCAGATAGTAAACGGCTCCGACAAGGCATGGAACAGCATCAACAATTCTTCGTACGCTTACGTAGCGAATAACTATGCAAAAGCAACCGACCGCACCTATAAAAACACGTACTTCTTCGTGACGAGGGATATAAAAACCTCGACGGGAGGAGGATTCAGGTCGATAGGCAAGAGCGCGGATTATGCTTTCGGCGCGACTATGGACGCCGAATATAACGGCAATGCAAGCACAGTCGAACTCGATATAGACGAGAGCGCGGAAGATTATGTAGGTTTATTCGGATATCTCAAAGGCGCGACAATCGCAAATATAAGCGTATCGGGCGCAATAAACGGCAGAGATTACGTCGGCGCAATAGCGGGATATGCGGACGGTAACTGTACGTTTACGGGCAGATTCAGCGGCGGAGCGGACGTTGTCGGAAGAAACTTCGTCGGCGGAATCGGCGGACGCGTAGACGTTTCGCTGAGCAACGCTACGAACGGCAAAGGTAAAACGGTGTCGGGAAGAAGAGCGGTCGGCGGCATCGTAGGCTGCTTTAAAGGCGCGTCGATTACGAATGCGCTGAACGAAGCGGAAATAATACATCTCAGGACGGATCCCTCGCCGTTTGCGGTCGGAGGGACTGTATTTGACGTTCTGGGCGAATCGGGCGGAATAAATGCGGTCGGCGGCATCGTCGGGCTTATCAATACGATGGTTACCGTTTCAGACAGCAGAAATAACGGCAGAATATACGCGGTATATGCGAGCGCGGTCGGCGGCATCGTCGGTTATGCGAGCGTAGACGCGTACAGTATAGAAATCCTCGGAGAGGCAGTCGGTGCGTCGTCAACCACGGTGAGCAGCGGAAACGTGCTCGGCGGCAATTATGTCGGCGGCATCGTAGGTTATGCAAACAACGTCGTAATTGACGAAGACTGCATAATAAACGCCAACGTTACCGGCGGATTCGAGTATACGGGCAACACCGTTACGGCGGCGAATTTTATAACTTCGTCGGGCTATACGATGGGTAAATACGTCGGCGGCGTTGCGGGCAAATGGGTTGTGCATCAAAGCGCGCAGATGACAAGACAGCGCAAGGTGCAGAACAATATCGTCATAGGCGGAGAAAGTTACGTCGGCGGACTTGTCGGCTGGCTTGACGCAAGCGACTGCGTCGGTCTCGTGCTTGCTCCGTATATTACCAACGGTACTACAACGCCGATAGATGTCATAGGCAGGTCGTACGTAGGCGCGCTATACGGCGGATTCGAGGGGTACGGCTACAAGCGCGCTTCCCAGAACGAATCAAAGGACGATACCGCAATTTATCTGACAAACGAAAACGCTCCCGGCACTTCCAACCCGCAGATTTACGTCAGAATGACGTTGATGTCGGGAGGTAAAGTTGCGGGAGGTCTCATCGGTTACGCGAGCGGCACGGGCATATTCTTCCTCGGCAACTGGACAGGGCTGAAACACACGCCTTTCAGTTTCCACGGCACACCCGACACAGATTTCTTCGGCGGCATTGTAGGAGTTCTCGGAGAAAACGCGACGATAGGCAGCGCGGAACAACTCTCCGCAAACGGCGATTATACTATACTTACGCAGTCGCATATCATTCAGTACCGCGACACGAGCAGTTCGTCGGCGATAAATATCGGCGGCGATTTCGTGGGTTCGATAGCGGGATACGTCGCATCTACGGCAGGCACGTATCTGACGTCGGATACCACTTTTATGGGCAATACCGTGCAACTGTTCAACAGAAGCAGGATAACTGCAAACTCGTTTGTAGGCGGTCTGTTCGGGGCGGCGGGCAGAGTGCCCGGAGACGCGTATCAGGTTTCCGGAGACGAAAAACTGAGCAGACTTCTGCAATACGGAAGATACGACCTTTCCACCGACAGAGTTGTTAACAACACGTTGCGCTACGCGCCAGCGGACGCTTACGGAGCGGTATCGGGCGGACTGGGCAAGTTGTTCAACTATCAGGCGATTACGGGGACGGGAAATTATGTCGGCGGCATAATCGGATACGTGGGAGACGGCGCCTTATTCTCGCTTGTCAACTCGGAAGCCGACGGCACCGCAGCGGATTTCAATATCAGCGACGCAAAGACCTATCTCAACGTTTATAACGGCAACGACGATAACCCTGCAAGCGGAAATACCGCGAACATCAGCGGTGCAAACTATGTCGGCGGAATCGCAGGCTGGGTGTCGTCCAACTCACACGAATTTATACATATCGTCAGCCTGATGCGCATACTCGGCACAGGGGCGGCGTCATCTTCGGGATACAGCGGCAGCAACGTCGGCGGCATTGTCGGATATATGGGCGGCGGAACGCTGGACGGATGTATCGCAACAAGCGGATTTACGACATCGGGTAACGGCGTCAACGCTTTTCAGGGCGGAGAGAACGTCGGCGGACTTGTCGGAATGCTTGCAGGCGGTTCTGTTATCAACAGCGTATCGAGAGGTTTCTCGTTTGCAAACGTTGACAGCACCCGCGGCGGTGTTGTGGGACGCGTCGGAACGGCTACTACGATAAGCGCGAGTTGGACGTTCTATATAGTTTCGGGAAGCGGACTGACGAAAAACAACATTTCTCCGAATTACTCATCGGTGTCGAAAAACGCTAACGGCAAATACGTAGTTGTTGACAGCCGACTTCTTCAAGCGAATATGGTGCCGTCTTTCTCGGAGTACGCGAAGATGGTGGGGCTGTTTGTCGGAGACGGAGTGTCCCTTACGATGCAGGCTACCGAAAAGGGCGTAAACGACGCGAAAGAAGGTTATCTTTCCATAAAGACAAATATTCCCGCTTCAAACGTAGGACTCAAAAATATGCAGTTGGTGTTCTACAACGTCAGCGGCGCGGATAAGAATACCGACAACGAATTCGATACGATGTCGGGAGACGTAACTTTCAACGAACTGATTGCGCAGAACGGACAGATGTATTACCGCTACGATATGAAAGAAGCGGACAGTTTCCTTATATGCGTGGTTCCCATAGAGTTCAAAAACGTGCCTACTTGCAGTTCTACCGTAGAATCGGTGAAGAAAAAGAACGCGCAGGATAAGTATCAGAAACCCGCGTCGCAGGACGACCGCTATACGGCGGAAGTCGTGTTTGCAGAGTACGACGCAAACACGCACAACCTCATTTCGCTCGGCGCGAATATCAAATATAAAAACGGCAACGGCGTTCCGCAGATAGTAGGTTCCTATCTCAATGAAAATATAGATATCGGCACTTCGGAAACACCGTATATAATTTCAAACCAGACGGACTGGAATACGATTGCAAATCACGTCAACGGCACGCAGCGTATAATCCGCAACGGCAAGGATATAGGCGACATTAAGTTTGTCAAACTGGCGACGGACAGCGTAGTTGTGACAGGCGGTGCAAACAATCCGTTTATGGGCAAGGATTCGAGCCGCTATTTCAACGGCACGTTTGACGGAAACGGGCATACTCTTACGATAAACGTTTCGGGAAGCAATACGGCGGGACTGAGCGTATTCCCGTACGCCGGCGGCGCGACTTTCAGAAACCTGACTGTCAAGGGTACTATTTCCACGGGCGCGGAAAACGCCGCGGGCTTTGTCGCCAAACCTTCGGGAAGTTTGCAGTTCTACAACTGTACAAACGAAACGAACATAAACGCAAAACGTACTGCGGGCGGAATTGTCGGATTTACCAACGGTTATACCGTAAAACTCGTAACCTGCGTCAATAAAGGCAATATCGAAACGACGGACCCCGTCGAGACTACCGCCGATAACGTTGAGGGTGAAAAGCCGAAAGACGATAAATCGCTTCCCGACTTTACGAACTATACCTACGGAACGGGCGGTATCATCGGCTATGCGACCAACACGATAACGATCGAGAGTTGCAAAAACGAAGGAAGCATTACTGCCGGATATAACGTAGGCGGAATAATTGGTCAGAACGATGCGGAAACTCATATTTACAACTGTGCGAATACAGGAACCGTATACGGCGACGCGTACTGGGAAAGCGAAAGCGTGTACGCATCGAAAAAGGGCGGCGGAACGTACCGAATGGTTTATGCGGGCGGCATTATCGGCAAAGTCGGACAGCACGGCTGGATCGAAATGCTCGCGTGTTACAACAGCGGAACGGTTACGGGATTAGGACCTATCGTCGGCGGCCTTGCGGGAAGTATAGGCTATCTGAAAATGACAGGCGCGGACGAAGGTATCGCCGGCGGCGAATCGCTGATTGCATATTGCTACAATACGGGCGCGGTAAATTCGGGCGGAACGGCGGCGTCTTATCATCACAAATCCGTCAGTTGGTCTGCGGGCAGAGAGGAACTGAGCGGCTCAATCGTCGGCGGCATTGTCGGATTTATTGCAAACGGCGTTGTAAATTACTGCTACAACACAGGCAAAATAAGCACTTTCAGAATAATCGGTTACGCGGTGTCATGGCAGGCGCGTATAGGCGGAATTGCGGGACAGGTGCAGCCGTCGGGTTCAACTTATAAGGCGCACTTCAATTACTGCTACAATCTCGGCGAACTTTACGTTGCGGTCGACACCGATTTCGTCGGCGGCGCGGGAACAAGCGGACTTACAAAGGTCAACTGGGGCGCAGGTATTTGCGGTTATCTTGACAAAACGGACGATGCTCTTATAAAAAGGTTGCAGTCCAACTATTGCTATTCCATTCAGAACTGTCTGCACATGGACATCACGTATAAAGACGACGTACGTTGGAGCAACGGTACGATGGAAGGCGATGACAGACAGCGTTACGTAGAAGGTACAACCGTATCAAGCGTTGAGGAACTTACCGCGTATATGGGCAGCAACGGCGAAATCAATGTAGGACAGCCGATAGGTGCCGCCTCGCAGTTAGGTTATCAGGCGTCTTCACTTGTCGACAGAAGCGGGGAATATCTTGCTAAATACAATGAGAATACACAGTCCGTCACATATTCGTCAGCGTTCAGAGCGGGTACGGCTTACGGATATCTGTACATATACGGATGCCTGCCTCAACTTGCGGTGTTTGCACTGGATACGAAAGAGGGACTGTCGATGCTTTCCGTATCCTACGGTAGAAACGATTATGACGAATTCGTCGGTTCGATTGCGGGAAGTAAGGAAAGTCCGTACGTAATAAAGGACGGCGTAGGTTTGCTGGCTATGTCCGCGCTTACGGGAGCGAAAAGCAATTCAGGATCTGGTTCTTCAATCGGTTATTTCACTTTTAAAGACAAATATATAGAGTTTGCTGACGGAGTCAACAATATCGAAAAATTGACGGCTAGATCCGTCAATATGAATCTAAACAATAGCGCGTCTGCTCTTAAAAGCGCAAAAGACGGTTCAACTTCGTATAATCAGAACGGAAAGAATTATTTCCTGTTCGACCAAAGCGCGGTCAGCGGCAGAACCGCCATAAGATACGGCGCGTCTCCTGTATCGGCGGGTACTCTGCGCACAAACTGGTATACAAACAAAAATAATTATTATGCAACAAACGGGACATATACGACCGGCGCATATTACAACGATTATGCAAACTTCTATCCGATAGGCAGAAACGGAGGCACAGGCGCGTTTACGGGCAGTATGAGCGGAGAACAGACCGACGGTTCTAATACGGAAATACATAATCTCAAAATTTCAAATTATAATGCGACTGACTCTTATGCGGGACTTTTCGGAAGTATATATAACGCCGAGATTTCAAATATAACCGTAGACGGCACCGTCAGAGCGTATACGAACACGACGGTTAGCGGCCGCTCGTTTGTAGGCGGAATTGCCGGTTATGTAGGCGGCGACAGCGTAGTCAGAAACTGCAATGCAGGCAGAGACGGCGCGTTGCTTACTCTGAATGCGCTTGCTAAGTCTACGGACGTAAAATCGTTTAGCGGAAATCTTTATGTAGGCGGCATCGTCGGCGCGGCGGGACCGAAAAGGAATTCTGCGTTTACCGATACGGTGCCGAGAAATACGGTTATTGAGAATTGTAAATCCGTTCGTGCAAACATTTATACCGCAAAGAGCAACTCGGGCGGAATAATCGGCTTCGCGGGCGATCCGTGGAGCAATTCGAATCTCGATAAAAACACGGTAACTCTTAAAGACGTGTATGTCGACAGGTCGGCGATAGGCGTATATTCGAGTTACGCAATGACGGGCAATGTCGAAACGGGTACTGATATCGGCGGTATCGCGGGCACAAACGACGGAAACGTAATTTTCAGGATCGAGGGCGCATATCTGGGCAAACTCGATTCCGGGTATACGGTTTCGGTGTCGGGTGAAAATTCCGTAGGAGGAATAATCGGCACAGCGCGCGGCAACTCTGAAATAAGCAACGTCGAGATTACTCAAAAAGTAAACATATCAAGAGCCGCGTACGGGGCGGCGCAAAACGTTCCGTCGGCGGAGGGATTGTATTTCACGTCCATAGGCGGCGTGATAGGGCGTACGGTTTCTGGATATTCCAACACTCTGCGCAATATGATCGCTTTCAACGGAAATATTGTTATAACGGTTGCAACCGACGGTGAAAGCGCAAATCCGACCGCGAATCCCGTAGCAAATATCGGCGGAATAATCGGTTCTATGGGCGCGGGTACGTCATTCCTCGGCGGCAGTATCGTTACGGTTGGCGGAATTATAACCACGGATTCGAAATCGGGTTCGGCGCTGTACGTAAACAGCGCGCGTAATATAGGCGGCGTTGTCGGCGCGACCATAGACGGCGCGTTCGACGGCTATTTCGATATTCATCCTACTATAAACTCCTCGAATGCGACGAACGTAGGCGGATTTATAGGACGTAACTTCGGCACGGCTAATATACTTGCAAGCAACACGTCGGTTACGGTTGACGGAGTGACTTATACGGGTACCGTAATAAACATCAACGGCAATATCAGCGGAAAGTCGGAAGTCGGCGGACTGGTGGGTATAAACGGATATGTATATTCGGACGGAATCGCCGCGGGTTATCTGCGTATAGGCGCGGATTCATACAACGGAACGGTTTACAGCGGAAAGGTCATCATCGCAATAGGCGGAAAGTATAAAGGCGACGGCGCGACGGGAGGTTCTACGGCGGCGGATATGTTCGATATCGTCCTCGGTTCGGACAACGTATGCGCGACGTCCATAACCGCGGCGGAGAATAACGTCGGCGGCATTGTCGGAAGCAATATCGCGCGTAGCGCGGACGCGGATTTGCGCGGTCTGCTGATAAGAAAAGGAATAATTTACAACTTTGCCAATGTGGTCGGAAACGACAATATAGGCGGCGTTGTGGGAAACAACGAAGGCGACATCGAAATGGGCGGCAGCGAGTTTGAAAACGCAGTGCTCACGGTTGTCAACGGCGGAAAGGTCAACGGACGCAATCACGTCGGGGGCACGGTTGGGTATCTGCAACTCGGCTCCATTGCGGGTACGTTCGCAAACATAGGCAACGTCGAGGGCAAGCAGTACGTCGGCGGCTCCGTCGGACGCGTTGACGCGGAGGCTACGCTGACTGTCGGCGCGACAAATACCTATTTCTTCAACGGGGAAGAGGCCAGCGTACGCAATACTCACGATAGCGACGAGGCTCTTGTAGCGGCGGATTCGGCAAACGGAGAGCAGGGCAACGTCAGCGGAGAGAAGTTTGTCGGCGGTTCCATCGGAGCCATATTCGGAACAATCCAAGGCACGTCCGACTATACGGTCAAGTTCTTCAATAGCGGCAACGTCACGGGAGTGAACGGAGCCGATTATTTAGGCGGCAATATAGGTATGCTGGCAGGAACCGTCTGTTTTGCGGAATTCGCAAACAGCGGCAAAGTCGTATCTGACGGAAGCGACGCAATAGGCGGTTCTGTCGGATTTATAGGCATTGCGGACGGCGTTACGGCGGCGCATAAGGACATTTCGGTTTCCGATGTGCATTTTGACTTTACGGGAGAGAACAACGTCGAAGCGAGCGGCAGTTCGGACGAATCCGGCGGAGGCGTCGGCGGAGCGGTCGGCGTGATTGCGGGCGCGGATAACGGTTTCAATAATACAAACGGCGCGAAATGGCAAAACGTTACGCTGTACACCGCAAACGGCGTGAATGCGGCGGGAGTGTGCAACGTCGGCGGAGCGATAGGCTTGATTGAAGCGGACAACATACTTATAAGCAATATGCTTGCATTCTACACTTCTGTCAACGGCAAACGCAACGTAGGCGGCATCGTCGGCGCGGTTACGGGACACGGCGTAAGGGTGCTGGATTCCTTTAACATAGAAGGTAACGTGGACGGTATCACCGCGGGCGGCATAATCGGCGCGTCGATAGAAGGAGATACGGACGCAAGCACTTCGTACTGGGTAAAGGGTTATACAAACGAAGAACTGATGGCGCTCAATATTTACGATATTGTAAATAATCTCGGTAAATACGAAGTCGCAAAACTCGGAAACACGGTGTTTACAAAGGAACTCACCGACGACTACGGCACTGTTGCAAACTTCCTTGGCGACGAGAATGACGAGCGCAGTTGGAGCCAGTATCTCAACGACGTAACAGGACATCCCGTCCAACTCATAAACGGAGTGTGGGCGTACGACAAGGGCAGCACCGCGGTTTATACGACGGGCGCGGAAGGCGGTCATACGGGCTGGTACTACGTATACGCCAACAACCGTAAAGGTCTCGACGCGACGCACACCGTCGCTCCCGATTCCGATTTCCCGAGCATACTCGGCGACGCGGCTTCGAGAGAAAGCGAACTTGCGTACTGGAAACGTATTGCCAATGCATATACTGCGCAGGAACTCGCTTCGCAAAGAGATAAAACTCTGTTGATTTCAGGTATAGTTGCAAAGGTCGAGGGTACGACGGTAACGGGCAGCCCCGAACCTCCGCAGGAAGGTAAGGATGAAAACGGAGATTATATAGTCGTTCCCGATGAACAGAATATATATGCGCCTAAGAGCGGTTCAATATATGCGTCCGCGCTCGCGAGCACGGTCAGCGGCTATTATCTGTATATGGACGCTACGGGAGAAAAACCGACCATCTGGCACGGTACAAATCCCGACGGCACCGCAAATGCCGACGCCCCGTTCTTTATAACCGCAAATACGCACACTGCAAACAACGTGGTTGTCTACTACCGCGCGGTAGGTATCGGCGGAACTCTGACTTACAACGGTTACGAGCGTTACGTGCCCATAACCGACGAAGTAAGCCGCGTGACCGATGAGAACGGAACGACCGAAACGCGGTATATCGAGTACGTTTCCGATTTTGACAAAGAGGCGGTCGGAACAAGCGGCAACTACGTATACACAATGGACAGCGTCAGAAAGAAAGACGGTACGCCGATATCCGCAAACGGACTGTACGAAGAGGGCACTTATCTCGTCGAAGTCAGCATCTACTATTATGACGCATTCGGCAAACCTGCAAAGATAGGCGGAATAAGTTCCGATCCCGACAGCACGTCGGACGACGATAAACTGCGCATAAACAAATTCGAACTCGGCGTGAGCATTGTGAATAAGGACGAGAAGTACAACGGTAAAAATACAAACGCCGAAGTCGTGCTTACTATCGACGGTATCGCGCCTCTGGACAAGGATTTGAGACGCGCGGTTATATTCGCTCTCGGAAACGGCGAAAGCGATACCTTGCTCGACGAACTGTACAAAATCGAAGGAAAGTTGAATATTTCCGAATTGCTCAACGCAGAGAAAACGTCGTACTCCTACGAAGAGGCCTCCGCTTCGAGAACGCTGTATCCGCTCGGTTCGTCAAGAATGTATCTTGCCGGTATTTCGCAGGAAGCGGGTAAAGACCTCGAACTTAAAAACATAAACGAGGAATCCTATCTTGAAAAAGGTTGGAGAATTACGATAACGTTCAAATTTACGGACAGTTTCGAAGGCTCCGTAAAGACAAGCCTTGTTTCCAACGAGGGAGAGAGTTCGCACAACTATAAATCCGAGGACAGGGAAACGCCCATTAAGGTTGAACCGCAGGAATTGAAAATCGTCGTCAACCGCACGTCGTATCCGAGCAACGTATACGCGTTCAACGGCGGTATGCACGATATGCAGTTCAATTTCGAGGGCTGGGTTGACGAGGACGGAAAGAATTCTTCGGAGTTTGTCGCTCAGTTCCTTCCGTCGGTGGTTTATATCCCCGTCAGCGGCGCAAACGTAGAAAACGTGATGTATTCTGGCTCTGCAAACAAGACTATGCTTACACCCGTTTCTTCGGATAAATATGTTATAAACTGGATTCCGAACGGCAGCATCGTCCGCGCGGACAATCTGCGAGATCTGGGTACCTATGAAATTCATTTCGATACTCAGACCTATTTTAACGGTCTGCCCGCTACGGAAGACAGAAACTATTATATAAGCGCGGAAAGCGTCGTTAAAGGCTCGGACGCTTATGCGGACAGTTATATTTACGAGTTCTGCAAGATTGTGCCCAACGAGTTTACGCTCGACTGGGAAGATGATCCGATGGGAACGTATAACTCGCGTCCGCACGATTACGCGGTTACTCTTACGGCAAAAGATCCGTTTGACAATCTTACGGTTCTGAAAGAAGAAATAGAAACTATATTCGCGGGTATAAACTTTGAATTTGCTTACACTGTCGAAACGATAGACGAAAGCACGGCAAAAGTTACATTTGAGGTCGGTCCGAACGTCAAGGACGGAGGATACGCTGTGGGCGTGCCCAGAAGCGAATCTGACAACTGCGCGTTTGCTCAGGGAACTACGCTCTCCGGCAAGTGCACAATTCTGCCGCTTGACGTTACTGTCGGGCTGTCGGGAACTACCAGCGCGGTTTACAACGGCGGATTCCACGAGATTCAGGGCGGCATAATGGCAAACGCGGATAATCCCGACGCGAATCCGCAGACGACTTTCAACAACGGAACGGGAGTGTATACGCTGTCAATGTTCGGCGGAATGCTTTCCGCAAACCAGACCCCGGCGGACAATCAGGTGAGGATTACTCTTGTATACGCCGCTTCGGACGGAACTAAGAGCAAACTTGCGGTAAACGTCGGAGAATACGGCGCGGAAATAGACACCGTTACGGGTTCTAAGAACTTCAATGTCACTTATGAAAAGGGCAGCGGCTCGGTTGTGATCACGCCCGCGCATATAACTCTTATGTGGGGAAACACCAGAGAATGGACTTATGACACCGCCGCGCACGGTATATCCCTTAGCGGCAGTCTGACAAATCCGATTGACGGAATGTCGCTGACTTCCAACTACGTGATGGGCAACGCTCAGACTACGATTTCAATCCGGAACGCGTCGTCGAATACAGAGACTCTGAAAATTTCGCTGGGAGGAACTCCCTACGCTATAAACGCAGGCAATTATACGGCGAATGCCAAGACGGATAGCATTGCAATCAGCGGCAGCAACGCCGCAGGCTCCGTAAGTTCGGCGCAACTTGCCAACTATGAGATTTCTTTTGTCGCGGGACAGACCGCCGAGAACGGGACGTACAGAATCAAACAGCGTCAGATCAGAGTTTCCGGAATGAGAGGAAACATAGTGACGAAGATATACGACGCCACCGCAAACGTCGCCGCGTCAAGCGTAGGAACGCCGATGTTCAACGATACCATCGCGCCGTCCGTGTCATCCTGCACAGTAAGCGCGCAGTACAACAACGCTCAGGTGGGTACAAACAAAGTCATCACTTACACAGTTACCATAACCGGAGCGGACGCAAACAATTTCGACTTTACTACCGGCACCGACAGAATGACGTTCATGGTAGGCAACGGCGTCATAAACGCGCGTCAACTGGTGGTGCGGCTGGACAGACTCCGCAACGGAGCGGCTACGCGCGTATATGACGGATATCAATGGTACGGCGGTGCGGCAGGCGCTGTCAACGTAGGCGGAAGCGGAACTGCGGTGAGCGCGGTAAGCCGTTCGGGAGAAGGATTTACGGTTTCCAACTTCGCAACCGCGGATTTGAGCGGCTCGGTTATCATAACCGCGCAGTTTGCAGAAGCGACTGCGGGAAGAATGCAGTTCGACTCTTACGTAAACAACGTGACGGGTTCGGGAACAGACCTCGCAATCGGTTCCGATTTATACGGCGAAGGCGAATACAAATATAAGAAACTTGTGTTCACTATGAGCGGCTCCGCGGCATCGAACTATAACTTTATAGTGCTCATAGGCAATTCCACAAACGTGGGTGACAAGACGGGCAATTCCTCTTCGGGCGGTGCGGTTACTGTAAACGACGCTAAAAACGGCGGCGTGGGCGGTTTGAGAATAGAAATCACGCCTTATACGCTTAAAGCGAATTATCAGCATACCGCGCAGAGTTACGCCAACGCGGACAACACCTATAATCAGGACTGGAAAGACATCATAGGTTCCGCCGCAGGTGTCAGGGAAGAGGATAAACTGACGGTCGCAGTCATAAATAACTGGAAGTACGAAAACAACAACGCGAACGGAAATGAGATTCCCGCGATTTATAAGTCGTATACGGTTATACGCGGTTCGGTCGGAAGCAATATTCTCTCGGCGAAACTCACGTCGACGGGCGGCGCGCATATCAACTATCAACTCAGCAACCAGCCCGTTCTTACGATAGGATACTTCATCGACAAGGACGAGTTTGAAATCGGTTCTATCGCGGGACTTATGATAGCGACTTATTACTATTCTGTCGGAAAGAGCGGAAACGATGAGTTCGGCACAATCATCTCGCAGGCGAACTGGAGACTTGTCGCCTCCAACGCGGACTATGAAAGCGGCGTAGGTTATCCGACCGCAGATGAAAACGGCTACCCCTTCCTCGACGCCGAAGGTAACGAAATCGTCATAGGCAGTTGGGACGAGTATTTCGCCTATCTCGAAAGCGAAGCGGGCGGCGGAAGATACGTATTTCTCAATCAGAGCGAAGGCGAAAACAGCGGCTGGGGTTATTACTACGTTGATGAAAACAGTATGCCGACGTCCTATGACAAGTTCAGACAGGTATCCAACATCTCGGGCATTCTTACGGCTCAGGATATAGCAATACTCGACGGAATGTTCTTAAAGACCACTTACGACGGCGACGGAAACGTCGTTGAGGAAGAGAGTTACGACTGGGGCGCGGGCGGTCAGTATCTGACCAACTTCGTCAAGTCTGGCGTGGGCAATCAGGTCGTCGCGATAGGCGGAGTGTTCATCGGCGATTTCGACGGCGTGTATGACGGCAACGGATACGTTATAGACGGTCTTAATATTATCGGCAACGCAAACGGCGGCGATAACTATTACGGAATGTTCGGACGTATCGCGTCCGCCGACGGAATTGTCGGAGAGGTCGGAAACGTGCATCTGCGCAATGTCAATATAACCGTCGGAGGAAGCGGAAATGCGTACGTAGGCGGTATCGCGGGCGAGAGCGTACAGGATAGCGTGCGCAACGTCAGCGTGCACGGTTCTATAACCGTTGCTGTAAACGGAAGCGCGTACGTAGGCGGCATATTCGGCACGGCGTCCTCGAATATCGAAGGAGCGGTGGCTTTGGGCAATATCGACGTAAACGCCGTTACGGCAAACGTCGGCGGCATAATCGGCAGACTTTCCGCAGGCGGCGCGGTTTCGGACGCTGTATCGCTTATGCAGATTTGGACGAAAGGCTCCGGCGTGCGAGCAGGCGGACTTACGGGAGACGGTTCCGCAGTCGGCGGCACGGCGGCGTTTATGAACAATGCTGTTTGGGAAAACGGCACGGCAGTAAGCGGCGGCGTTTCTTACAGCGAGTTGTACCGCGGTTCGCTGAGCGGATATTCGGCGGCGAATCCATACTACTATACGGATGAAACTCCGAATGCCGCAGGCGAGTACGACGTGCTCGACGATGTCAGACTGACAGCCCTCGACGGCGACGAACTCAGCAAAACATATCCTCACGAAAGTATGCGTCTTGCGGATATTATCGATATTTATATACTTATGTATCATAAGACAGACGCAACGACGTCGGTGGATGGCAAACCCGTTGCGGTGTATTCAATCGGCGCAACTAGTATGCTTGTCGGAGACAGACACGGCACGGACGACGACGGCGACGCAATCGTGATAGCAAATCAGCAGGGAATCGCGCTTATGCGAGAGTTGAGATTTGCCACGTTTGAGTTGAGGAATGACGTATATATGTATTCCACATACGTTCTGAGCACCGCTCGCGGCGCGTTCTTCGGACAGGTGATAGCAAACGGATTCTCGATTTATATCCGTACGTGGGACGGCGCTGCAAAGATGTTTGAGATTGAAACCGCCTGTGCAGGCGTTTACGTCGCGCCGTCGCAACTGTTGAAGTCGGAATAATCGGTTAGATGCCGTAAATGAGAATTATCTAAGGAGGCGGCAATACCGTCTCGGGGAATAATAATGGAAGAGAACAAAACTGCAAAAGGTAAAAGATTTAAAATGATTGCGGGACTTGCAATCCCGATTCTGGTCATATTTATCACCGTTATTATGGTGAGTGTGTCCTTTGCCTGGTTTTCACAGGATAATACTTCGACCGTTCAGTCCATAACCCTGAACGTGCAGAAATCGTTTATGCTTTCGTTTACGTCGGCTATGGATTCTACGACTCGCAATATAAAATACAAAGGGCAGACGGCAATCGATTCCAACGGCCGATTGCGCACGGAATACAACGGTCAGACCTACGGCGGTTTCGGCAGCAGCGCGAGCAGATTGCAGCAGTATATGCTGGACTCTCCGTACTATTTTATTACGACAATCGTGCTCGATACCGAAGACGCGGATATCGATATGAGTATGGCGCTGGATACCGCTAAAATCGAAAGTAAAAGCGGCGGAGTGCTCAATTCCTATGACAGCGGCGCAGGCGGTTTTGCCGCAAGCGATATTCCTTATGCGTTTACTTGGTATTTCAAGCCGCATAACGCTCAGAATCCCGACGTGAATTTTATAGGGGACAGCGTAACCGACGAAAACAGCGTGATGAATTACCGTCTTCCGTCAGACGGCGAGGTGTGGTATACTCCGTACGGAAAGTTGACTTTCGATGAAAACCACCTGATTAAAAATGTGGGGGAAGAAGAGGTGGACGCTTCTTATTCCATACTCGGCGGCGGTTACAAAGACATTTTGTTGCACGCCGAGAATACGGGATTCGATTTTTATATCGTATTCGCTCCCGAAAAACTTTTCTGGGCGCAGTTCTGCGTTGCGGACAGGGATAAAACGGTGACAGATCTGTACTCCGCGGAAGAACTTAAAAAAATCTTCGGCGAGGCAAGCAACAATCAGATGTATTTTTCGAATATGGCATATTTCGGCGCGACGTTCGAATTCGGCGCGACTATAAAGGTTTCCGAGATATACAAAAACGAAGATTCGCAGACTCAATGATTCATAAGAGGCAGACACAAATATGAACAAGACAAAACGCACACTCATCATATCGTCCTGTATAATGGCACTCGCATTTGTGGTTGCCGTTGTCGGCGTATCGGCGGCGTGGTTCGGCGATATGAAGTCGGCCAGAGAAGGCGGATTTATTATCGAATCCGACACTTTGCAGGACGTTGCGTCTATCGATATCAATTCGGTAAAGGGTATGAGCGGCGAGAGCATTTATCCTGCCGTTGCCGAAAGAGGATATTTCCTGAAAAACGGAGCGATACCGCCTGTCGGCGCGGCCTTGCGGGCTGAAACGCTTCCCGCAGGCGTGACGGAGGCGCCTGTTGCTGCAACTATGTATTTGCCTATACAGTTTATAGGTACTCCCGACAGCGGTTATGAAAAAGAAAACCGAAAATCTCTTGCGCTGAGTCTGGTTTCGGCAAATCTGTCCGACGACGAGTCGGAAACTCCGTTCGACTACATCGACGAATTCGACGTTATAATGTGCCTTGTAGAAGCGCAACTAAACGAGGAGGGAAAATTCGAAAGCGAGAAAGGCGTTCTGACCACAACTCAGGATTACGAGCCGCTTACAGGCGGAAACATATTCTATTGCTTGCAGAATTACGACCTATATTTGCTTGTGCAGCCCGGAATCACGTACTACGTTAAGGTTCAGTTGTATTTCAATAAAATAGACGAGGAATGCAATTTGGATTTGCTGGACACCGTAATAAAATTCAACTTTAAACTCAATGCGCTCGATGACGGACGTTTCATCCGCGAAGGACAGTATAAGACAGACGGAGGTGAGGCAAATGACTAAAAAATTTAAAATATCAGTATTGCTTCTTTCCGTTGTAATGCTCTCCGTATTCGTACTGAGTATAGGATTTACCGCCGCAATCTGGACTTCGGGCGGTGCCGGATCGGGAGAGAATACGGTCGCGCCTGCGGTCGACAGTCCGGAGGACTGGAATCCGTGGGCAAAATACTTTGAAGGTATAATTACAAACGATATTACCGTCGAGGCTGTCGTAACGGGTTTTCACGGTGATGAATACGCGCTGAATCTTGAAACCGTGATTATTCCTTCGTACATTACTGTTGATGGCAAGTCCTGTAAGGTTGTCGAACTTTCAAACAGCATATTTGCGGATGTGACCTTCAAACAACTTCCTGTGACGGTGTATATTTCGCCTTATGTCAAAAAAGTCAATGCAATGACTTTTGCAAACTTGCCAAACCTTAAAAAAGTTGTATTCGGCGTGGACGAGAACGGCGCGGGGGAAAACTGCGTTGTGGAAAACTTTACTTTTGCATCCTGTCCGAATCTTTCGTCGGTTGTTGCAAACGGACGCAGTATAACAGATGAAAGCGGAGCCGCTCTTGCAAGCGGTAGCACGGCATTCGTAAACTGCGCGGGCGATTTGTCTGTGTCGGCATAAATATGTTGAGCCGACTGAAAAATCCCAATATTTATCTGTCGCAGAGAGGTGTAAGGCATATTTATGATAGGATATAAAATAAATTGCCCTAAATATCGTTTCAGTATTTGACACGACGTAAAAGAATTGATATACTGTTAAAGCATCTACGACAGGCAGTCTGGAAGCGTATCGAAGCGGTCATAACGAGGCGGTCTTGAAAACCGTTTGGGTGCAAGCCCACGGGGGTTCGAATCCCTCCGCTTCCGCCAATCTATCGCTGAAACATCTGCTGCTATGGCTCAGCAGGTAGAGCACATCCTTGGTAAGGATGAGGTCACCGGTTCAAGTCCGGTTAGCAGCTCCACTCGAAAATGCGCACTAAGCGGTGCGCTTTTTCATTTGAAAAAGCGTGACCTGTTTATGCGCATTTTCTCGTTTCTAATGCGCAAACATATATTTGCTATCAGTTCAAATTGTCGTTGTAAACATCAGGCAGCGTTTCGCATATTTGTTTGCTTGTTGGCGCGCTTCGCGCTTTATTTAATAGGTGTTGAATTTTTAATAATAAGTAAAAATTCGGGTAAACTGCGACTAATTGTCGATTTGGTGATTTGCCATTGCTTTTTCATATGAAAAGCGTGACTTGTCGGTGCGCATTTTCTAGTTCTATCGTTGTAGTTTTACGGATTTTATTTAGTGAGGCATTTTAAACGCGCATTTATTTAATGAGAATCTTTTATGTTTTTTTGCGCGATACTTGTGCAGTAGCGGGGGAGTTTTTCAATATGCGGATATGCGCATATATCAAGGTAAGGATACCTCGTTTGAGGATTTTTGCATTTAAGAAATGCGTTTAAAGTGATGCAATAGATTATTGAAATAGTGATTTTTTGTTATTTACTAACCGTAAAATATATGCTACAATTAAATAAATATTAAATCTTATAGAATAAGGGTGAAATTATGGAAAACGAAATGCAGACGTTAGACGGTGCGGAAGAGACGGGAATTTCAGACGTTACGAATGACGTTGAAAAGAGTGTTGTCGACGGGGACGGAATCCTGACGGAGTTCGAAATCAGACGCGAACAGAAAGCCGCAGAAAAGAAACGGCGCAAGAAACTTGCAAAACGGATAGTTTTGCCCATAGTATTCGCATTGCTGTTCGTATTTGTGTTGAACATTTTGATTTTGCCGCTGACGGGTGCGCACGCGCGCGTCGGGGCGGTTGTAGAGTACAATGGAGACAACCAGTATATTACGCTGGGCGGTGAGAACACTATGCTTTCTGCGCACCGCGCGGGCGGAGATCTTGCTCCGGAAGAAACACTGTCGGCGTTTAAACTTTGTATGGAATCCGATTACAGAGTCGATATAGTGGAGTTTGATTTGCACCTCACGAAAGACGGACATCTCGTACTGATGCACGACCACGAAGTAGACCGTACGTCGGACGGACCTGCTGTATTCGGCAAAAAAGACGTCAAAGTTCAGGACAAGACGCTTGCGGAACTCAAAACGTTGAACTTCGGATATAATTTTCAGGCTCCCGACGGAAGTTATCCTTATCGCGACATCGAAGTTATTCCCGATGACGTGCGTATTCTTACGCTTGACGAAATCCTGACTTACCTTGCCGAACAACGTCCCGACGGCGACCTTAATTATATAATCGAAATCAAGGATAAAGGCAAAGTCGGCAAAAAGGCGATGGACAAACTCTTTGAGGCGATGGAGCGTTTCGGCATTACCGATCGCACAATTGTAGGAACTTTTCAGGGCGATATAACAAAATATATTGACGACGTGTACGGCGGCAAAGTAAAGCGTTCGGCAGGTATATTGGAAGTGCTTAATTTTTATTACGCATTCCTTTGGGGAGTGAAACAGAATCCCGACAAACTCGGCTATGACGTTTTGCAGATACCTATGGGCTTCAACGGATTCTTCGATATGGCGACGCCGCAGTTTATCGATTATGCGCACAGTCTGGGTATTGCTGTTCAGTATTGGACTATCAACGATTCGGACGATATAGTAAAACTTATCAACAACAGAGCGGACGCAATAATGACCGACAACCCGAAACTTATGTACGATATTATGACCGAAATGGCGGAGTAAATCTCTTTAAAATGAGCGGCGAACTCAAAGAGGTCGCCGCTTAATAATTATCAAACTATAAAACGCTCCCGGTGGGAGCGTTTTATAGTTTCAGTATTCGGATGTAACGTTAGTGCTAAACTTTGCGGCATTTGTTGCGTTTGCCGCGGCTTTATTTTGTTGCGGGATCGCTTTGATTTTTGTTTTTCTTAGAGAATCCCTTTAAAAATTTACGTAAACCGCCTTTTCTTCCGTTAACCATATCTACGAGTCCGTTAAGGGACATTTCCGGCACGAGTCCTCCCGTCATTGCAGTAGCGGCGCGCAAAGGCATATCTTTTACGGATTCTGTTATCATTTCCGGATTTTCCGCCGATTTGGAAATGATTTTTGCACCTATCATAGCCGCTCCGTACAGGAATTTTCCACAAGGCGAAACCGCGCACTGGGCGACGCTGTTGCAAGCGGTGAGTTCGCCTTTCTTGAACGGTGAATTGTCGGGCATAGATGCGCCGTACAATGCCTCGAACTGCTCTTTGGGTATGCCGTTTTCGTCGTTGGACGGTGCGTAATAGTAGGGCGCGCTCTGGCGGTAATCGGGTATCTGTGCTTCGGGGTTTGCGGAAGCGACGAAGACTTTGTCTTTGAGACGTATGTCGCGGGAAGACGCGCCTACGAGGATTTCGAAATCGCCGCTTTCGATATGCCAGTCTTTTATGAGTACATTGTAATATGAGAACGCTCTGCTGTCCAGTGTGACGGAAACCGTCTTCGATTCGCCTGCTTTCAGGAAAACTTTGGTAAATCCTTTGAGTTCTTTTACGGGACGGAAGAGGGTGCTTTCAGTATCGCTTACGTATACTTGCGCGACTTCCGCGCCGTCAACGTCGCCGACGTTCTTTACAGTGAACGTAACTTCGAGGTCTGTGCCTTCGTTGATTGACTTAGCAGAGAGTTTGAGGTCGGAATATTCGAACTCGGTATAACTCAGCCCGTATCCGAAGGGGAAGCGGACATCCTTGCCTGTCTTATCGAAATAACGGTAGCCTACGTAAATGCTTTCGCGGTATTCCACCGTGCGCGGACCTGCGGGGAAGTATTTGGAAACGACGTTATGCTTGTTGAGTTTCGGGAAAGTCTCGGCAAGTTTACCTGACGGATTGACTGCGCCGAAAATCACATCGTATGCCGCTTCTCCCGTTGCCTGTCCGCCGATGTAGAGATTCAGGATTGATTTTACGTCCGTTGCCCATTTGCCCAGCCTTACGGGCGCGCCGCAGGAGAACACGACGATGACGTTGTCGTTTACCTTGCAGAGTTCTTCCACCAGCACGTCGTGCGATTCGGGCATTCTGAGATGCGTGCGGTCGTAGCCTTCCGATTCGAAAGCGTCTGTCAGTCCTACAAACACGACAACGGCATCCTTGCCCTGCGCGACTTTGATAGCCTTTTCAAGCAGGCTGACTCTGTACCCGTCGCCTTTCATAGTATATCCGTCGGCGTACTCGTATTTCTGTCCGGCAGCGTCGAGCGCGTCTGTGAAAGAAGTTACTTTGGTTGTATTTATATGGCTGGAACCTCCGCCTTGGAAGCGCGGTTGTTTTGCCAGTCTGCCTATGACCGCTATGTTTTGGGAAGTTGAGAGCGGCAGTGTTTTTGCGTCGTTTTTGAGCAATACCGCGCTGTTTGCCGCCGCTTTTCTTGCTATTTGATGATTTGCTTCGAGATCGACTTTATAATCGTCGACGATTTTTTCATTATTCTCGATTGCAAACTTTATCATTCTCAGAGCGACTCTATCGAGGTCTTCTTCGCTGAGTCTGCCTTCCTTGACGGCTTCTACAAGATGCCTGTCGTTTATGCCTTTATTTCCCGGCATTTCGAGATCGAGTCCCGCTTTTACGCCTTCGATTCTGTCATTGACCGCGCCCCAGTCGCTGACAACTATTCCTTTAAATCCCCATTCGTTGCGAAGAACGTCGGTGAGCATACGCTTGTTCTCGCTCAGATAGGTTCCGTCAAGACGGTTGTATGAGCACATTACCGTGGTGGGCTGTTCTTCTTTTACGATGTGCTCGAATGCGGGCATATATATTTCTCGCAACGCGCGTTCGTCAACGACCGAACTTATGGTCATTCTTATATGTTCCTGATTGTTTGCAAGAAAATGTTTCAAGGAAGTCCCCACGCCTTCTTTCTGTACGCCGTGCACCCAGCCCGCGCCCATACGTCCGGCGAGGAAAGGGTCCTCCGAATAGTACTCGAAGTTTCTGCCGCAGAGAGGACTGCGCTTGATATTTACGCCGGGGCCCAGAACTGTGCTGACTTTTAAAGCCTTACACTCTTTGGCTATTGCCGTTCCGACCTCTTCTGCAAGCGACGGATCCCAACTGCACGCGAGGGTAGCCGCCCCAGGGAAGCAGGTTGCTTTTTCGGCTTCGCCCATAACGTTGGTGCCGTTCGCTTTGATTTTTTCCTTGCGTAAACCGCTCGGACCGTCCGATACCCAGACCGACGGAATGCCCGCGTGTTCGATTTCCTGCGTGAGCCAGTTTGTCATACCCGAGCACAGCGACGCTTTTTCTTCGAGCGTAAGGGAATCGAGAATGGATCTGTAATCTGTTTCTGTCATAATTTCCTCCGACGGCAAAAGCCGCAGTATTTACTTTTTATATTTTAACATTTTTAATCTGTTTTCACAAGCCGCATTTTAAGTTATTGCAGTTTGCGCTTAACTCTTTGAGAAAGCGGAATTTCGTTTTCAAAATACGTCTGACGTACGTTGATTCTGTCCTCTTCGTCCAAATACCTTATCACTTTGCAGGGTACACCGCTCGCAAGGCAGTTTTTTGGAATATCTTTGGTGACGACGCTGCCTGCCGATATCACGGCGCCGTCGCCGATTGTCACTCCGCCGCATACGGTGACGTTGGACGCTATCCATACGCCGTCTCCGATCGTGACGGGTTTGGCGTATTCGAGGTCGTGCCTGCCGTCGGGATAATCCTGGATCACGCGCTCCTCCGCGAGCAGGGGATGCATAGGCGTTGCAACGGTTACGCGCGGTCCGAACATAACTCCGTTGCCGATTTTTATCGGAGCGACGTCCATAAGAATACAGTCGAAGTTCATAAAGAAATCGTCGCCGAAAGTTATGTTGAATCCGTATTCGCAACGGAACGTCTGCATAAAACAGAAATTTTTTCCGTGATTAGGGATGAGTTTTTTTATGATCCTGTTCCGTTTGAAAACGTTCAGAAAATGCGAACGGTTAAATTTGTCGGTCAGCCACAGCGCGCGGATATGTTTGCGCATAATTTCGGAGTCCGTACAGTTGTACAGTTTGCCGTCGATCATTCTTTGAAGATCCGTTGGAGTGATTTTGTTTTTCATACCCGCCTGCCGTGTAATATTTATTTAATATATTTACATTATATAACAGAAATATATAAGTTGCAAGAGCGGTTTCTCTCCTTGCTATAAAAGAAAATCCCCCATTGTACGGGGGATTTCATTTTAAGGGTTTATCTTGTTTTATGCCTCGGGAGTGAGGTATACGTCCAGAAGCAGGCGTTTTTCTATATTGTCGTGGTTTTCTTCCGCAACGTAGAACTGTCCGTCGTGTTCGCCGTAGTTCATAAGCATTATATAATACTCTATGCCGTCGAGTTCAACGATCAGCATAGGCACCCATTCGTCATCGAAGTCGACAAGAACGGTTTCCTTCAATTCGCCGTTTCCGATATCGAGATACGCTTTTCCGTTTTCGAATTTAAGGCGGATATTGAGCGTTTTTTCCACCGTTTCGCCTTTTTTATCCATAACTTCGAATACTCCCGAATAAGCGCCTTCCCATTCTGCGGGAATTTTGACGTCTTCCGGATCTTCCGAATCTCCCGAAGCCTTGTTAAAGGATATCAGAAGGGGATTCTCTTCGTTGTTGTCATACATAGAGAGAGTAGGCAAGCCCGTTTGTCTGTCGATAAAGTACAGCAGATTTACGTTGAAAGCGTTCCAGGATGTTGTTACGGTGTATCCGTATTCGGTAAGACGGAAGTCGCCGCTTCCGAAATAATCGACGTTGCCGTTATAGCGTATTTCGATGCTCATATCCGTTATGACAATCTGCGCGTTTACGTCGTTGAACCGAGGCTTCCAGATTCCTACATATTTCGACTCTATTGTCTGAACGCGTTTGAGCGAATAGTTTAACGCTTCGGTTCCTATGACCAGTTGGTCGTTTGAGAAGCCGAACATAACACTGTAATCGGTGATATCTCCGTACGTGCCGATGAATCCGTCCTTTTCGGTGTAAGAGGTGGGAATGAAAGGCTTGCCGTTTATCGTGATAGAAGCATAAGTTATGTCAACGCGGTTTTCGCCGTCCGAGACGCTGTAACTGTAATACGTTCCGACAAATTTTTCGGGTATTTCGATGCCTATTTCCGCGTCTACGTATTCGGCGTAAAGATGCGTCGCCATACCTTCTTTATCGATTATCAGAACTTCGAGAAGCAAGATGCCGTCTTCGTCTCTCACGAGAGAAAGGTTATAGGTATATGTTCCGTCCGTAGCAACCACGCCTTCGCTCATAGTATAGGACAGCAATTCGAGCAGAGTTCCGTTGTAACGGACTGCGTGCGACTGTATGACGAAATCAAAGTGCTCGTCGTAGTCCACATCGTAACGGTACCAGTGCCCCTTGAACGTATCCGGAATGGTGACTGCGGTGTTGTTTACAGAGTTGAGAGTCCAGAATATAGTGTTGCTTTCGTTGACGATGAGCAACTGACGCTGGCTCAGTTTGCCGATATAGATAGTCTGGTTTTCCCATTTTGCCGTAAACTCGGCGTTGTCGGCATTGTAACCTATGATTTCGGCAGCGGTGCCGTTTATGACGAATCCGTAAATATCGACTATCGCGGTATTCCCCATATCGTCGGCGTATTCTCCGATAAACGGGTCGAGAACGCTGTGGTGGTCGGCATTTTCGAAGTCAAGATAAGAGAGGTCAATCTCAGTGTCGAAATCGTAGGTCAGCGTTACTTCTTCCGTGATGCCGTAGGTGGCGTAAGAAAATTCGAGTTCGGCAAGTCTGCCGTCTTCACCCACCGTAACGGTAAGCGAGGTTCCGTACTGGAAATAGCGCGGTTCGTCCGTGCCTTCTCCGAAAGCGGGGAGTACGTAGGGCGCATAAGTCGGGCCGTCGCGCAGAACAAACCTGTTGTCTCCGACATATTTAAAAAGTTCCGGAGCACAGGCTAGCGCGAAGGTTGCCTGAACCGCTTCTATGCCGCTTACGTTGACCGCGTCGTCGGTGGTGACGTGCGCTTGCACGGTTACGTTTCCGTTTTCGTCGCGCTGTTCGGGGAAGTATTTAAACGGATAAACGTGTCCGTTTATCACGGTGTAACCGTATTCCCAGTTGAGGTGGTTGAAAAATACCGTGTCTTCGGTGACGTATTTATTATAGTCGAGGTCTTTGTGATCGTCGCCGTCGTCGGGATTGTAGTTGAGTTCGTGCGAGCGATGGCGTACGGTATAACGCGCCGCTTCCTGAGCCTGACGGAGCGCCGCGACTAAAATATCGTGCTCCGCGACGCGCTCGAACGGTTTGAGCGTCGGGACATTTGCCGTGCCGTGTTCGGTTACGGTGAACTCATAAGTGGAGTGATAGGTGAAATCCACGTTTTGGATGTCAATTTCTTCGGTGACGATTTTTATGCCGTCGGCTTTGCCGTCTTCGAAGAGTACCGTAAATTCCTTAATGGTTTCATTCCAGCCCGTAATTGCGCTTGCCGCGGCGCGTATATCCGCAGACGCGGGGTTGGACGCTTTATAAACCTCTTTGCCGTCGCGCGTGCCCGCATATTCGAAATCGCTTGCGATAACGGTGCTCTTGAACGGGTTTGCGTAATTATTATAAAAGTCGGAGGAGGGAATTACGGAAACAGTGTTGTCCAATCCGATAATCTGCATTGCTATCTTGCTTATGTCATCGGGATTGCGCAGATAGATATTATCGTAATAAACTTCTCCGGTCTCGGCGTCGCATTCGAAATTGTAAATAAAATCGTCCTGTCCGTAAATGGCAATAAGCGTATGGCGAAAATCTTCTTCGTCATTCGTAGCGTCGTAAAAATATTCGCCTGTCAGTTTTATTCTGCCTTCGAGCGACGCGTAGTGTTGCGCGGGGAGCGGCTTTCCTGCAAACGTTACTGTTATTTCCATAGGCCCTGTGACTGTAAGAGAAAATCCGCCGTTTGTAAGACCCTGAGCGGCACCGTTGAGCGTCGCGCTTTTTACGAGATAATTTTCTTTGGGTTCAACTTTTACGTTGACCTGTTCGCCGTCAACGTAGAATTCGCCGTTGGCGGGCGCGGGGCTTAGCGTAACGCTTCCTTTCGTTTCGTCGAAATCGAGATAAACCCCTGTGCGCGCGGGCAGAAATACAACCTCAATTGAAACGTTTTCCGCAACGGTGAATACAAACGTTCCGTCGCTCAGATTTTCATCTTTTCCGTTTACGGTAAATTTTTTGATTTCGAAGTTATCCTTAGGAGTGACGGTGACGGTGACGCTTTCGCCTTTGACGAATTTTGCGCTTCCGCCGCTTCCGTCGTTGGAATCCGATACGATTGTTACCTCGCCTTTACTCGCGTCAAACTGCGCCGTAACTTCAAAGTAAACGGTTTTGTCGCAGGCTGTCAGTACGCACATAGAGAATACAAGGCAAAAGCACAGGACAATCGCCGTAAGCCGTAATTTCTTTGTCATTGTGATTATCTCCGTATAATTATTTATAAATATAATAATATTCTTTATAGTGTTGCATATTTTTTGCATATATTCAAATTATATGTGCATTGCATATATCTTCGGAGTTAAGATTAAAGCCCAGGCTGCCGCAGGTTTTGAGGCGTTGAACCGATTGCGGAGGTGAACCGGTCGCGACCGTTGAGTTCATTTAGGCAAACATTTGTCTGCGCAGATTGAAAGATTTTGAAAGCAGTTGGACGCTGTCCCGACGCGTCGAGCGTTGCAAGTTTAAAAATAAATGCAATTATGAAAAATATTCCACTAATTTTTAACAATCGACTGCATACAATATTGACGAGGTGTTTATGTGGTCTAATGTAATCAGTATCGACAAGTCGTATGATAGGGAGATTGGCTATATACTCAAAAGATTGCAAAGTACTAAGGAATTGTCTTACGCAATAGAGGAGTCGCAGGGAAGAATGTGGATATATCTTGCAAGCGTGTGCGAAAAGCAGGACGAGGTGGAAGAAAAGTTGCAGGGTATATTCGAAGTGATCTTTCTTTCATTTTTGAAGTTGCGTTTTTTTCTTGATAAACTCCGTATCAGGAAGATGTCTCACGCCAAATGCGCGTTGATTTGTTCCATAGTCCATTTCGACAGAGAATTCGAAAGCAACGTGGTGTCAAAAGTTATATCCGGTTCGCTCGACTACAACATCGACGGGATTATGAATTTCAGACTGCGTTCGTTAAGCGAAGGCTGGCAGGAACTTGCCGACCTTGCAAACCGACTTCTCGACGGATGCAACAGTGAAACGGACATATATGAAATCGCGACTTTTATTACCGGCAGCGAAGGGAAACTGAATCAACTTGTACTGCATCACAACAGCCTGCGGAATCTGACCTGTCATAAAAGCGTAGAGGTTGTAGATCTGTTTGATTCACAGGAGTACAATATGCTCAGCGCGATTATCAGAGAAAAGCCCTCCGAGATACTTTTGGAGGATTGCAATTTTACCGCTCCTATGAGTGCGACGTTAAAGAAAATCGTGCGGGTGATAGAAAAGTAAAACACCATTTGTGTTTTATCAAGCGTTAATATATTATAAAAACGGCATATAATGTCGTTTTTAGTGTTATTTACAGTTAAATAAAACACCTCTCGTATTCTCAAATGCACAGATGAGAAATTCGAAAGGTGTTTTAAATCTGAATATGCGTGTTCAATGGCAAATCGTCAGTACACTACGCGGACTTTTATAATTCCGTCGCCTGAGTAGTTTCTGACGTCGGGGGTGAGGTCGGTATCTACTATGGTATAACGGATTCCAGCACGTGTTGCGCTGATTCCGCCGTAAGGGTTTTCCCCGCTGTCCCGAGAGATTATGCAAACTCTGTGAGCCGCCCGTCTGGGGGAAGAGACGTCGGGCATATTTACGGAGTTTTTTATATTTCCGTTTTCTATATAGTCTTTGAGTTGCGCCGCTGCCATTCTTGCGCAGTTGTCCTCCGATTCGAGCGTTGACGCGCCCAGATGCGGAATTGCGATAATGCCTTCTGTGTCCGCAGTATCTTCTGTGGGGAAGTCCGTGACGTAAGCGCGGATTTTATTGTTTTTAAGTCCGAGTTTGACGGCGTTTATGTCCGCAAGTTCGGCTCTGGCTGTATTGATGAGAATCACTCCGTCTTTCATTGCGTCTATCAGCGTATCGTTTACGGTATTTGCTGTGTCGTCCGTGCAAGGAATATGCAATGTGACGTAATCCGCTTCGTGACAGGCGGATATAATGTCGTCGAATACTGTGACAAAATTCAGTTTGACTTTTGCGCTGTCGCTTATGTACTTGTCATAACCGGTAACGGTCATTCCCAACGCATAAGCGGCTTTTGCTACGGACTTTCCTATTGCGCCCAGTCCTATTACGCAGATGCGTTTGCCTGCTATTTCCGTGCCAGCAAACGCGTTTTTGCCTTTTTCAACCTGTTTGGCAACGTTGTTATGCAAAGTTTTCGTCCATTCGGTTGCAGGGATTATATTTCTTGATGCAAGCAACAGGCTTGCAAGCACAAGTTCCTTTACGCCGTTGGCGTTTGCTCCTGGGGTGTTAAATACGCATATGCCTTTAAGCGCATAATCGGAATAAGGGATGTTGTTGTATCCCGCTCCTGCGCGTGCAACCGCAAGTACGGAAGCAGGCAGGTCGAATTTGTGCATATTGAAACTGCGTACCAGTATAGCAAGCGGTTGGTTGCATTCAGTCGACAGACCGTAGCCGTTGAGGACTTCCTGTGCAATATCGGAAATCGGATTGAGAGTCAATATTTGTTTTTCGTTCATCTGTTTTCCCTCTCGAATGCTTTCATAAATTCAATCAGCGATTTTACGCCTTCTTCAGGCATTGCGTTATAAATCGAAGCGCGCATACCTCCGACGAGTCTGTGCCCTTTGAGGGAAACAAGCCCGTCTTGTTCCGCTTCTTTTACGAATTTGGCGTCGAGTTGCGCGTTCGGAGTTGTGAAAGGTACGTTCATAATAGAACGGCTCTCTTTTTCAACCTTGTTGCTGTAAAAATCCGAACCGTCGATAAAGTCGTACAGTAAAACCGCTTTGCGCCTGTTTACTTTTTCTATCTCGGCAATTCCTCCGCGCGATTTGAGGTGGCGTAGGTTGAGCATCATCATATATACGGACCAGCAGGGCGGAGTGTTGTAAAGACTGCGCGCTTCCGTTTGTGTGCGGTATTTGAGCATTGTCGGGCACAGCGCCGATTCGCGTCCGAGCAAATCTTTGCGCACAATTACGAGCGTGACTCCCGCAGGCGCGAGATTTTTTTGCGCTCCCGCATATATGAGCCCGTAGTTACGGACGTCTGTCACCTCGCTCATTATGCAACTTGACATATCCGAAACAATCGGAATTTCTCCGGTGTCGGGAAGTTTTTCGTATTTGAGTCCGAAGATTGTATTGTTTTGGGTGATATGCACGTAACTTGCGTCTTTTCTGAAATCTAACGCGGTGGTTTTGGGGATATACGTAAAGTTTTTATCTTCGGAAGAAGCGACGAGTTTAACGTCTCCGTATTTTTGCGCCTCTTTATACGCTTTTTTTGCGAAGTTGCCCGTGACGATATAATCGGCTTTGCCCGTGTGCATCAGATTCAAGGGAACCGCTTCGAATTGAGTCGACGCTCCGCCCTGTACGAAAATAACCTCGTATCCGTCGGGAACGTTCATAAGTTCGCAAACCAGACTGCGGCACTCTTCGTTGATGTCCTCATACCATTTGGAACGGTGGCTCATCTCCATTACGCTCATTCCGCTGCCCAGATAGTCGGTTATGCTTTTACCCGCTTCTATGAGCACTTCCTCGGGGAGCATAGACGGACCGGCGGCAAAATTGTAAACTCTCATTTTGCACCTCCTTGCGTAAAAAAATCTCTGTCGATAAAATTTTTTTAACACAGTATATATACGCTTTTTGAGTTTGTAAAGCGAATAATGTAGAAAAATGTTGTAATTTTGTCCCGAACTCCTGAAATATGTGCAATTTGTTGCGAAATCTGCAATTATTTTGCGATAGATACTGGCGATTTGTATATAGTTTAAATCCTTGCCTGTCGGATAAAAATAGTGTATACTAAATTGATTATTAGTAATAAAGCGCAAGCGCACGCGCTGCGCGTGGAGATATTATGGCTAAAGGACAGCAAAAAGCAACCGTCACGTTTCTCGGCGGAGTCGGAGAAATCGGCAAAAATATGACGGCAATCGAGTGCGGCAACGATATTGTCATCGTTGACTGCGGAGTCGCGTTCGGCGACGAGGCAAGCCCCGGAATAGACGCAATCATTCCTGACGTGACTTACATCAAACAGAATATGAAAAAACTTAGAGGAATCCTGCTTACGCATGGTCACGAGGACCATATCGGGGCGATTCCTTATTATGCGGAACTCTTTAAGGACACTCCTATTTACGGCACGTCGCTCACAATCGGACTGCTCAAACGCAAGTTGGAAAAAAACGCTAAAAAGTGCAAACTCAACGTGGTTTCTGCGGGAGACACCGTGACGCTGGGAGATATGAAGGCGGAGTTTATAAAGGTTGTTCATTCTATGGGAGGAGCGTGCGCTCTGGCGATTACGACGGCGGCGGGCACGGTGTTCGTGACGGGAGACTTTAAGATGGACAACACTCCCATCGACGGCAAAAAGACGGACGTGCAACGCATAGCCGAGATAGGAGCCAAGGGTGTTTTGCTTATGCTCGGGGAATCTACAAACGTAGAGCGAAAGGGAAGTTCCACGTCGGAAAAGGTCGTGGGACAGAGTCTGGAAAACATATTTCTTGCAAACACGCAAAAGAGGCTTATAATAGCCTGTTTCGCGTCTTCGAACTACCGCGTCCAGCAGATTCTTACGCTGGCACACAAGTACAACAGAAAAGTGGTGCTCGCAGGCAAGAGTATGAAGGCTATTGTAGAAGTTGCGTCTTCTTGCGGGGAACTGCACGTCCCCAAAGGCGTTATCGTTGACGGCGTAGGCAAACTGCTTCCGTCCGAAACGCTGGTGCTTGCGACGGGTTCGCAGGGCGAGCCGCTTTCTGCGCTTAAAAAGATGTCGAAGGGCGAGTTTAACAAAATTAACGTAGGTCCTGACGATTTGGTGGTGCTAAGTTCCTGCCCGATTCCCGGCAACGAAAAATCGGTTTACGACGTCATCAACGATTTGTTCAGAAAAGGCGCGGACGTTATTTATGACAGTATGAACGATATTCACGTTTCGGGACACGCTTATGAAGAGGAACTTAAACTTATGCTTTCTCTTGTGCATCCGCAGTTTTTTATGCCCGTGCACGGAGAGTACAGACATCAGTACAAGCACGCGGAAATAGCAAAAGCCATAGGCGTCTGTTCCAAAAATATCGTTATTCCGAATCTGGGCGAAAGTTATGGCGTGACTTCAAAAGGTATACGTAAGCACTGCAACGTGTCGGCGGGAAATATCTACGTGGACGGAGTGGTGCTCGAAGACGGTCAGAGCGTTGTCAACGACAGACGGTCGCTTGCCGAGTACGGTATGCTTATAGTGCTTGCCGCGGTCAATCTCGAAAGCGGTAAAGTCGTCGGAGACGTGGATATTGTAGCAAGAGGTTTCAACCTTACGGACGACGTGGAAAAATCCATTAAAAACGCGGTGTTCGAGGGAATAGGCAATGCGGATATGGACAAGGCGAATATTGACGAGTATGCTCGCAACGTCAAAAAGAGCGTGCGAAAACTCTTTTACCGCGACAGGCAGTTCCCGATAATCATACCCGTGATAGTTAAAGACTGACGTCGCACGGGGGCGGAGAGAATATGAAAAGAAAGCCGATAATTTTGATAATGACGTCCAAAGACGAGGCGGGCAATATGTCCGCGCGGTTAGCCGACGCTATAAAAAAGGTGGGAACTCATAACGCGGTTGTTATGAGCGACGACAAATATGGGGCGGTTACAAGACGCTCCGCGCTTGACAGACTTATGGACAGCGGCAGCGAATATCAGTATCTGCTTGAACGCAAGGACAGAGGCGTTATTCGCGACAGGCTTATGCCGCGCAAGTTTTCGAAGAGAGTAAACCGCATAAAGAATATGCTCAGACGTTTTCATCCCGAGTATATTCTGTGTCTTACGCCTTATGCGCACCATTGCGCGGTAGATGCCAAACGCAGACTCAAATTTGATACTCACATAGTTTATATGGTGCCGACTTTCACCGTTCCTAAACGCAAACTCGACGACATCACAAGTGTATTCATTGTGGAAAACGCGGATATGAAAGCCGATTTGGTACGTACGGGAATAAGGTCTAAAGATGTTATGACGATGGGATTCCCATACGATATCGTGAGGCTTAGCGAAGAGGATATCGCTTATGCGAAACAGGAACTCGGCTTGCCCAGAACAAAGACCGTATACGTAAATATCACGAGCGGAAAGACGCTTGAAAACGTGTTTTCGCTTTTGCTCGACCAAGGAAATATAGCCAGTCTTGTCGTGTATTGCAACAATCAGAAAGTTATGCAGGGGCTGAGCGCAATGTCGTTGCGCGTTCCCGACGTTACCGTCATATTCGTTCAGACGCAGGACAAGGTGGACGAATACCTTTCCGTATGCGAACTTGCGATAACCGATTTCGACGTTTCTGTGATATACAAGTGTTTTAAACTGGGCATTCCGCCTATAGTGTATACGCAGGATGAACACTCAGCAAACGAGGTTCAGTTCCTTGTCGGGCACGGGCTGTGCGCAAGAGCGAAAGAGGATATCGA
This sequence comes from uncultured Christensenella sp., assembly GCA_910578325.1. Lineage (GTDB taxonomy): Bacteria > Bacillota > Clostridia > Christensenellales > CAG-917 > CAG-475. The sequence goes on along the minus strand of CAJTQT010000004.1, from coordinate 119,877 downwards.
TATCATCGCGCTAGAATACAAACTTTTGCAGACTCCTCTCGCTTCCGAAATAGGTGCTAACGGACGGGAATGGGTTCAGATGAATTCTATCGAAAATATCGCGAACTTTCTCGTGTCGTATATAGCGATGTGACGGGGGATGTTATGCCGAAGATTACCGGTTTATCCAAAACAGCAAAGAGGCTCGGTTTCAAAGTTGGCGACGACGTCCTGAAAATGGGCGGATACGACGTTGTGGACGAACTCGACTATCTTTTTTACGACAATGAAAGCGAATTTGACGTAGTGCTTTCACGCGGAAAAAAAATCAAAACCGTAAAGGTCAATAAAACCGAACCTCTCGGTCTGGAATTCGACTGGGAAATCAAACCCGCCGTTTGCAAAAATCATTGCATTTTCTGCTTTGTCGACCAGTTGCCGAGAGGTATGCGCGAAAGCCTTTACGTAAAGGACGACGATTACAGATTCAGTTTTATAAGCGGAAGTTACGTTACGCTTACAAACGTAACGGACGCGGATATAGATAGGATAATCCGACTCAGACTCAGTCCGCTGTACATATCCGTGCACGCGCTTGATGACGAAGTGCGGAAGTTTATGCTGAAAAATCCTAATACGCTCAAACTCCGCGATTATATGAAACGGCTGGGCGAAAACGGAATAAAAATGCATACCCAACTCGTCGTAGTTCCGAATATCAACGACGGGAAAGTGCTCGAAGACAGCATTCGCGGATTAAAGGCGATGGAGGGAGTACTGTCGGTGGCGGTAGTGCCTGTCGGGATGACGCGGCACCGCGCCGAACTTGCCGAACTTACGCCCGTTGACGAGAATAACGCGCGGCAAACGGTCGCTATGGTGGAGAAACTCCACGCCGAGTTGGACGGATTCTGCTGGTGCAGCGACGAGTATTACGTGAAGGCGAATATACCTGTTGGCGAATATGGATATTACGGCGCATTTAACCAGATAGAGAACGGCGTCGGTATGCTTGCGGAGTTCAAGGAGAATTTTCTGTACTCGCTGGAAGAGACGTCTGCCGTAAAACTCGACAAGCGAGTGGATATGATTACGGGTGTATCGTTTGCGACTATTCTGGAAGAGTATCTGCCTGCGTTGGAAGACAAACTGGGCATAAGATGCAAGGTCAATGCTGTCGTAAACGATTATTTCGGTCACAGCGTAACCGTTGCGGGGTTGCTTACCGCGACGGATATAGTGGCGCAGACGGAGAGGGGTGCTGACGCTTATGTTATACCCGACAATATGCTCAGGGAATTTACGGATACGTTTTTGGACAACAAAACGGTAAAAGACGTGGAAGACGCGCTCGGCGCACCGATAATAGTCGTGCCTCACAGCGGCAACGGATTTGCGGCTGTTATAGCGGAACATTTCAAAACCGAAGCCTGACGGGCTTTTATACTATATACCGAAGCGACAGAAAGAACGTTTCGGGAAACGGAGAAGAGATATATGAAACCTTTGATAGCGGTCGTAGGACGCCCGAACGTGGGCAAGTCTACGCTGTTTAACAGAATTGCAGGCAACAGAATTGCCATAGTAGAGGATACGCCCGGAGTCACTCGCGACCGTATTTATGCCGATTGCGAGTGGTGCGGCAGGGCATTTACGCTGATAGATACCGGCGGACTCGAACTCAAAAGCGAAGACGAGATGTGGACGCATATACGCACGCAGGCGGAAATCGCCGTGGAAACTGCCGACGCGATACTTTACGTCGTTGACGGAAAGACGGGATTGACTACGGACGATAATCTTGTGTGTTCGTTTCTGCGTAAGTCGGGATTGCCCATAGTGCTTGCGGTAAACAAAATCGACAACAATTTTATGGATAGCGTATATGATTTCTATGCGCTGGGCTTCGGCGAACCGTATGCGGTTAGCGCGGAGCAGGGTAAGGGCATAGGCGACCTTCTCGACGCATTGATGGAGGTCATTCCCGTCAGTGTAGCTAAAGAGGATTCGGAACGTATAAAAATCGCGATAGTCGGGAAACCGAACGCGGGAAAGAGTTCGATTACAAACCGCCTTTTAGGGTATGATCGCTGTATCGTAAGCGATATTGCGGGGACTACGAGGGACGCGATAGATACCGAACTCAATATAGGCGACAAAAAGTATCTCATAATCGACACCGCGGGTATGCGTAAGAAAAAAGCGGTGGATAAAGATTTGGAGCGTTATTCGGTGATGCGTTCGCTGCTTGCAATAAGGCGCGCGGACGTCGTGCTGATGGTTTGCGATGCTAACGAGGGTTTCACGGAGCAGGACGTTAAAATCGCAGGATTTATCCACGAAGAAGGCAAACCGTCTATTATCGTAATGAATAAATGGGATCTGGTTGAAAAGGATACCCACACTATAAACTTTTTTGAGAATAAACTCAAAGAGGATTTGAAATATATGAATTATTTCAAGTCGGCGTATGTTTCGGCAAAGAGCGGGAAGCGGCTTGACAATCTGCTTCCGCTTTGCGACGAAGTCGTGGCAAACAGCAGGCGCAGAATACCCACCGGACTGCTCAATGAGGTTGTGGGGGAGGCTATAAGAATAAGCGAGCCGCCGTCTTATCTCGGCAAGCGGCTCAAAATATATTTTGTCACGCAGGTCAGCGTAACCCCGCCTACTTTCGTCGTCAAAGTCAACGAGCCGTCTATTATGCATTTCAGTTACAAGAGATATCTGGAAAACGCGTTGAGAAAGAGTTTTGATTTTTCAGGTACGCCTATAAGGCTTGCAATCAGAGCGAATAACGAATAAAGCGCGGACACCGACGGGAGAAAAACACTATAATAAAGTATAAGCACAAAAAGATACGAGGCAGTTTATGAACAGATACGAAAATTTATCCGTACCGCAATTACAAGAGGCGTTGCGCCTCGAAACTGAAAAATACGTGGAGTTGCGCGGCAAGGACGTAAACGTCGATATGACGCGCGGCAGACCGTCTAAAGAACAACTTGAAATCGCTATGCCGATGCTGAAAAACGCGGCGACGTACGATTATACCACCGATATGGGCGACGCAAGAAATTACGGTGAACCTGCCGGAATAAAATCCGCAAGAAAGTTGTTCGCGGATTTGTTTGAGGTTCAATCTGACGAGGTCATCGTATGCGACGGCAGTTCGCTTGATATTATGTACAATCTCGTACAGTTTGCAATGCAGTTCGGCGTGCTTGACGGCAAGCCGTGGAATAAACTCGATAAAGTCAAATTTCTGTGCCCTTCACCCGGTTATGACAGGCATTTTTCTATCTGCGCCAACTTCGGTATAGAGATGATAACCGTGCCGATGCTTGAAAGCGGTCCCGATATGGACGAGGTAGAAAAACTCGTTGCGGGAGATGAAAGCATAAAGGGAATCTGGTGCGTGCCGAAGTATTCGAATCCTACGGGAATTGTTTATAGCGACGAAACAGTGGAGAGAATGGGAAGACTCAATCCGCTTGCGCGCGATTTCAGAATTTTCTGGGACAACGCGTATATTGTCCATGGGTTGTACGAGGAAGAAAACAATCTTAAAAACATCTTCGACGTCGCTAAGGCGGCAGGAAAAGAGGATATGGTTTACGAGTTGGCGTCCACTTCCAAAATCACGTTTGCGGGCAGCGGAGTATCTGCGATAGCGGCGAGCAGACGCAATGTGGAAGACTTGCTTAAAAAGATGTTTTTCAAGCAAATCAATCCAAACAAAGTAAATCAGGTTATGCACGTAGCGTTTCTCAGAGACGTTGAAAATATAAAGACCGTAATGGCAAAGCACGCGCGGATACTGCGTCCGAAGTTCGAACTTTTCGAACGTAAACTCGCAGACGCATTCGGCGATTGCGACGACGTAAAATGGAGCAGACCGAGAGGGGGATACTTTATTTCGCTCGACGTTCGCGGGGTGGCAAAACGCGTTGTCGCGCTTGCGTCGGAGGCGGGAGTCAAGTTTACGGCGGCGGGAGCGACGTATCCGCATATGACGGATAAGGACAATACAAATATCCGTATTGCGCCGTCGGTGCCGTCCGTCGAAGAAATGGATTTTGCAGTCGATGTGCTTGTGACGAGTATAAATATCGCGTTGCTGGAAAGCGCGCTCGCTAAAAAATCATAATATCCGAAAATCGTTAAAACCACGTGTGTTTTTAAAATCAAACTCAAAAAACGGTCGATTTGTCTAAATCGACCGTTTAATATTTTTAAAAGTATTATCAAAATACGCGTTTTTTATAATACATATTGAGTTTATAAAATTTGTTAAATGCTTTGTTTGTCCACTGTACAGTGGATATTTTTATAAGTAATAAATATATAAGTAGACTAAAGCCCTTTTAACAATAAGGCGATTTTTGCGATTTTTATTTCAAGTTTGTCATAACCTCATTTTTGCGCACATAGATTTTACAAACCAAGTTGGAGGAGTTTATGGATAAATTTGACCTTTATCGCGACATAGCATCGCGTACTGGCGGCGACATTTACGTGGGAGTCGTCGGACCTGTGCGCACGGGCAAGTCCACGCTTATAAAGCAGGTGATGCAAAGGCTGGTGGTGGACGGCATCGAAAACCCCGATGAAAGAAACAGGGCTATCGATGAAATTCCGCAATCTGCGGACGGCAAGACAATTATGACGACGCAACCCCGTTTCGTTCCCAATGAAGCGGTTAAAGTGCCCGTGAGTGAGAACCTTGCGGTCAATATGCGCTTAATCGATTGCGTTGGTTATCTCGTCGCGGGTGCGCTCGGCGCAGAGGAAGAGGGCAAGGAACGTATGGTATCCACGCCATGGTCGGAGGAACAGATTCCGTTTTCTAAGGCTGCGGAGATAGGTACTCAAAAGGTTATAAAAGAACACAGCACAATCGCTCTTGCAGTGACTACGGACGGCAGTTTTACGGACATTCCGCGCGAACAATACGTGGAGGCAGAAGAACGCGTCATACGCGAACTCAAAGAATGCGGAAAGCCCTTTGCAATCGTGCTCAACGTTGCTGACGTAAATGCTGAAAGCGCACTGCGACTTAAAGACGAACTCTCGGCAAAGTATGACGCGCCCGTGCTTGTAAAGAGTGCCGTTTCGCTCGAAGACAAGGATATAACCGAAATCCTCGAAACCATACTTCTCGAATTTGCGGTTACGATAATCGACTTCGATTTGCCGCGTTGGGTGCGCGCGCTTCCTGTTGACAGCGGAATCGTTAAGGAACTTACGGATATAGTCAGAGAGGTCGGCGGTGACGTAAGCAAGATGAAAGATTACGAGCATATCGACACTTTCTTTAAGTCGGCCGAGTTCTGGAACGAGCCGTCCGCAATCAATCTCGACGCTGGCAAGGGAAGGGTGCAGGTTGAACTCGCGCCTAAGGACGGAGTGTTCTACAAAGTGGCGAGTCAGGAATGCGGAGTGGACGTTTGCGATGAGTTCGATTTGCTCGCTCAACTTAAAAAACTTTGCCGCGGAAGAGATAAGATCGAGAAGATTCAATCGGCTATGGAGCAGGTGGACGCATTCGGATATGGTATCGTGTTGCCCACTATGGACGAAATCGAATTGCAGGAGCCTACCTTGCTCAGGCAGGGACAGCAATACGGAGTTCAACTCAAAGCGCACGCGCCGTCGTTGCACATTATGCGCGTAGACGTTGAAACCGAAGTCAGTCCCCTTATCGGGAGCGAGCAGCAGAGTAAAGACTTCGTGGATACGATGATGGCGGATTTCGAGAATGACAAACAGGCTATACTCGACACAAATATATTCGGAAGAACGCTCAGTTCGCTTGTAGCGGACGGCATTAACAATAAACTTCACACCGTGCCCGGCGATGCGGAACAGAAATTGCGCCGTACGCTTGGAAGAATCGTCAACGAGGGTAAGGGCGGAGTTATCTGTATATTGCTCTGATAAATTTCAACCACCGTTTGCAGAAGATGCGTCGCCGAACTGCGATAAACGCCCGTCATATGACGGGCGTGATTTTTTGCTTCCGCTTTGAAATTTCGGATTGTTTTGATTTGAACGTTATCGGATTTTCGTAGGATTTAGGACTTAACTGCCGTTTTGAACTTAGACCGTTCAGTATGCGAAAGTATATTTTGCGCGGTAATGCTCGTACATCTTTTCGTGCATTTCGTTCTCATCGTTTCCGACGGCGAATATCTTTCCGAATTTAGCGATATAATATTTATCCTTAGGCACATAAACGTAATCGTATACGCCGTCGCGTTGCGCCTCTGCGGCTGTAAGATATCGACGCTCGGTATCGTTTCTGTCAATGTAACAGCGACTGTCGGTGTTGCGGCAGATTACGTAATTGCGGTATATATGCGAGATATAATCTAGTGCTTCCTGTCTTGTGTCTTTGACGTCGTAAGTCAAATCGTTTTTGAGTATGACGGCAAAATCCTTGTCCGCAACTGCGAATTCCAGAATTTCGTCGTCTTCGCCGTCGAGGTATACGAGCAACGCTTCGCGTTCTCCCATAGTCCAGTTTTGATTTTTCTTAGTCATATACATTCTGTATTTCGTCATACCGCACTCCGAAACAATATTTGCCTATTGGAATAATTATAGTTTAAACTTATGCGCCCGTCAATATCGAAGTATATAAACCTATGTCAAGTAGCGTTTCGTCAGTAAAAATTGCAGGTATAATAAATTACATTATATCAAATGTTAAACATTGAGTTGAGCAATAAGTGTAGGTATTTTTAACTTGTCAAATAAACGGATTTATGCTATTTTTATTTTATCTGTTGGGAGGCGATACAATGATTTTTTATAATATTCTTGGCGATTGCGTATCAAGGGATATAGTTACGCCTCTGATAGAGAATAATGAGGCTAAGGTTTTACAGTATAGTTCATTTTCAAGTCCTATTTCTATGTTATCGGCAAAGCCTGAAATCGAAATTGAAGATGAAGATTTGATTATACAAGGAAATAATTTCGTAAAACGGTGTTCCAAATTTGATTTTAACAAGCAATGTTTGGATTATGTTTTTTCAAATAAAGCAGATTATTTGATTTTTGATATTTTAGATGCTCGGATTTCGCTTTTGAAAAAAGACAATCATTTTATAACCTTGAATAACTATACTAAAAAGTTGTTTCCGACTCTGAATCAAAAATTCAGAAAGGATAAATACAAAGAAATTTCGCCGTTTGATGACATAGATAAGGAAACTTGGACATCGGTCATAGAACGTATGTGTGACATGCTTCTCTATCATTATGATAGTAAAAGAATAATATTGTTTAAGCATTTCGGCGCCGAGCAATACTTTGACAAAAACGGTGGACTATGCTCTTTTACTAGTACACTTAAATATTGTAAGAAGTGTAATAATCTGGTGTCTGATTTATTTGCTATATGTGAAAACAAATTAAGCGGTTGTCATATTATTGATTTCCCGGAATACGTTACCGCAGATGCCGGAAATATATGGGGATTGCATTTTTTGCATTATCAAAAAGAGTTTTATGAATATGGCGCAGAGGCGCTTAGAATAATTTCAAAGAATTATGATTTATTTGAAGAGAAAATCAGACTTGAAAATCTAAGGAAACAATTTTCAGACAAGTTTGAGTTGATGACACGCATAGGTAAATTAAATACAAGATTGAAACAGTTTTCGAATGCATTAAATTTTACCGAAAAACTGTGCAATGATATGATTTCGAATAAACGATTTATACATTTCATCGAAAACTGCAAAGTACAGCATAGTAAAGTTGTTGTTTTGAAATGCAATGATGCGGCGGGCAGAGTTTTGGTTAACGCTTTAGAAAGCAATAATGTAGAAATCCTGCTTAAATCGCCGCACGAGGCAATTCAATCTCTTACGGAAGAACAGAGAAATCTTTGCAAGCAGGCAACAATGATAATCTCTGCAAATATACACTCTTTTTTTAAACTGAACTTTGACGGAAGAAACGTTATTTCCATTGCAGACATTATAAAATAATTTTATAAAGTCTGATTGTTATTTCATATGTGCAGGTTTGCCCCAACCAGTTTAAGATAGGGTAGTTAATGCGCGTTCCGTTCGCATTTATACCGTAATCGTATGAGTGGCGATAATGTCTCTGAACGCTTTGTCGTGTTCTACGAAAATCATAGTAGGTTTGAATTCATTAAGCAGATTTTCGATTTGGATTCTCGAATACACGTCGATAAAATTAAGAGGTTCGTCCCAGACGTAAAGATGCGCATTTTCGCAAAGACTTCCTGCTATAAGAATTTTTTTCTTTTGTCCTTCCGAAAAAGCGGATATATCCTTGTCAAATTGCTTTTTGTCCAGTCCCATTTTATGAATTATAGTTTTAAACAGGCTTACGTCTATCCCGCGTAATGCCGCAAAACCGTTTAGATTTCCTTTAAGATGCGACGTATCCTGCGGAACGTATGAGACCGAGAGATTCGAGCCTATACGGATTTGACCGAAATGTTCATTGTATAACCCGCAAATCAATTTTAGTATACTGCTTTTTCCGCTTCCGTTTTTACCGTCGAGCGCGATTCTGTCCCCGCGTTTAATTTCGAAAGTGACAGGTTCGCATACGGCGTTGCCGTTATAACTCGGTGCCGCGGAAGAGAATCGCACAAGCGTTTCGGATCGATATGCAAGCGGACTTATTTTTAAAGATTCTGTGTTTTCGAAGTTTTTAAGCAAGGCAGATTTTTGTTCGATCGCGCTTTGTTGCCGTGCCTCTACTGCCTTTGCCCGTTTCATCATTTTGGCGGATTTGTGTCCGATATAACCTCTGTCCGGCTTAGAGCCGGAATTGCTTGTTCCGAATTTCGTAGCCTCTACGCTGTTTGCCCAGTCGGATGCCTGTCGGGACGCGTTTTGCAACCGCTTTATGTCGGAAGAAAGTTTTTCTTTTTGTTTGCATTCGAAATTCTGCTGTCTTTCGAAGTTGGTCATATACGATGAAAAATTCCCGCTTTGAACTTCTATATCCGCCTTATTTATAGACAGTATATGGTCTACGCATCCGTCTAAAAAACTTCTGTCGTGGGATACGAGAATAAATCCTTTCTTTTTGTCGAGATACCCGGCGACGGACTTTCTTGCATTTGAATCCAGATGATTTGTAGGTTCGTCGATAAGAAGAAAGTGCCCGTCGTTTAAAAACAGTGCAGAGAGTAATGCTTTAGTTTGTTCGCCGTTAGAAAGTGTGTCGAAAGAGCGGTATAAAACTTCACAGTCCAGATCCAGACGTGAAAATTCGCGAATAAACTCCCAGTCGTCGGCGGTGGGGCATACTTCTTGCAATATTTCATATGTAAATTTAGATTTGTCGTTCACCTGATACGGAAAATAGTCGAATTGTATCGAGGACGTGATTTTGCCGCTGTATTCGTATTTTCCTTGCAACAGATTTAAAAATGTTGTTTTGCCTCTTCCGTTTCTGCCTACGAAGCCGAGTTTCCAGTTTGTATCTATCGCAAAATTTACATTGTCGAAAATGAGGTCGTCTTGCGACGGATAGGAAAAAGTTAAGTTTTCTACTTTTATCATTGCCATAGTATTACCTCCTTAAATTAAAAAAGTTATGAGAAAGTCATCTCATAACTCGTTTTTAAACGTGTCTGCTTTTATAATTGAATTATCGATTTCCTTTCCTGCAATTGCAAAAGTCGAAGAAATGCCTAAATACGGCAGCATTGACTTTCGCGATTAAAATTTAGCAAGAAAGAATTATCATTTCGACACCTCTTGTTATTTTGAATATATCACGCGTTTGCATAATAGCGGCACGGTGTATGCTTGCGAATAAACGCATTTTTTAGTATTAGTATATCTCACTCGAAGAGTGCGCGCGAGATATCGCGCAATCTCCGAAAACAAAATACGCCGCAATGTTGCGGCGTATTTGGTGACCCACCGGAGATTCGAACTCCGGACCATCGCATTAAAAGTGCGGTGCTCTACCGGCTGAGCTAGTGAGTCATTGGCAGGGGTAGCTGGATTTGAACCAACGAATGTCAGAATCAAAATCTGATGCCTTACCGCTTGGCGATACCCCTATAACTTTCGCAGTTATAATATCACTTGCAGTGCAAAAAGGCAAGATTTTCAAACTGCATTTTTTTTGATTTTTGTGCCTAACCCATCGCTGATGCAATGAGTTGAGCCTGTGGGGTGAATAGTGGGATTCGCTCCGCTTGACTATTGCAATTCCCCATACGGCACAGGATAACATCTGTTTTGCATATCTCGACGCTGTCATCGCTATCACGCCGGGGCGGGCAAACAATTCACTGGATTATTTGCTTTTCCGCCCGTTCGAATCCCTTTACAGAGGTTCGAATTTTTGTGCCCAACCCATTGCTGATGCAATGGGTTGAGCCTGTGGGGTGAATAGTGGGATTCGAACCCACGGCCTCCAGGGCCACAACCTGGCGCGCTAACCAACTGCGCTATATCCACCGTTTGGCGAGCCTGAAGGGATTCGAACCCCCGACACACGGCTTAGAAGGCCGTTGCTCTATCCTGCTGAGCTACAGGCTCAAACAAACTTTTAAGTTTGTGGCGTCACTCAGAGAGTGTATGGAGCGGGTGATGGGAATCGGACCCACGCAATCAGCTTGGAAGGCTGAGATTCTACCATTGAACTACACCCGCATCAAATTTGAGTCGCCGCCCGAAGCAATGAATACAATCAGAGCAATTCGATGCTTGAAAATATTAGCATATTCGGATATTGATGTCAACAAATTTAACTTATGTTTACAATTTTGATTGTAATTTTTCCATTATGAGCCACCGCATAGGCGTAAGACGGCGGTTTATTGAACGAATATGCGACCGAACCGGGGCATATCATCGTGATTCCGTCGCATTCGTCGACTGCGGCTATATGCGTATGTCCGTAAAAAACGACGTCGCATTGCAGTTCTTTTGCGCGTAGCGTCAGAGGCAGCAGACTGCGTTTTACTGAATATACGTGACCGTGGGTTATTAATATCCGCAGTCCTTCCGTTTCGATAATTTCTTCTTTGCCGAAAGCGGGTTTGTCGCAGTTTCCGTCCACGGCGTGGAAGTTTTTGTGCAACAGCAAGTCTTTAAGACCGCTGCTGCCGTCGCCTAAAAAGAACAGAAAGTCCGATTCCGCCGCAACATCTTTCAGTTTTTGCGGCAAAGGCGAGTTGTGACTGTCCGAAAATGCCAGTATGGTTTTCATATCAGTCCTGTTCTTGAAGTATTTTGAGCATAGCGCGCAGTGCGCGGCCTCTGTGGCTTACGGAGTTTTTTTCTTCGGGAGTAGCCTGAGCAAGCGTCTTGCCGAGTTCGGGCGAATAGAACAGGCAGTCGTAGCCGAATCCGCCTTCGCCGCGCTCTTCACGGGTGATTTCGCCCTCGACCTTGCCCTGTGCAATCAGATATTTGCCGTCGGGATAGCATACTGCTATGCAGGTGCCGAAGTAGGCGGAGCGGTCGGACTCGCCGCTGAGATTTTTCAAAAGCAGGTCGCGGTTGGCTTTGTCGTCGTGTTCTATTCCCGCATAACGCGCCGAATACACCCCCGGTGCGCCGTGCAGTGCGTTTACCATAAGTCCGGTATCGTCCGCGAGAGCGGGCATATTTGTAAGTCTGACGATCTCTCTTGCTTTGATAAGCGCGTTTTCTTCCAGTGTGGCGCCTGTTTCTTCGATGTCAACATCTATGCCTAAATCTCCGAGTGATAGAAGTTCGTCAAAGCATCCGTCGAGGATTGCGCGGATTTCGGTAAGTTTGTGTTTATTGTTGGTTGCGATTGCGAGTTTCATAGTGTTTACCTTTTGTCCTTGTTTTCATTTTTATTGCGTTTTGTATTTGCGTTTGCACGCGTGTTTGCCGAGCGTCTGTTATAACGGTAGTCGCGTATGGTTTTGGCTACGTTTATAAAGTGGTCCGCGACTCGTTCCGCGTTCGACGCGAGCGACATATACTGCGCTCCTGTTTCCGACGTGCAAATCCCTTCGTCTATTCTGCGAATGTGGTTTTCTGCCATAATATCGGTGTAGTCGTCGATTTTTTCTTCTATGGCGTTCGCTTCTCTGAAAGACGCCATATCCCTGTTTACGTATGCTTTCATAACTTTACGGTAGAGTTCCTCTATCAACGACTGCATATGGCGAATTTCTTCGATTGCGTCGTCGGAAAACTTTTCGCCCGCCGCGCTGAGTTTCTCGGCGTATTCGATGATATTCTCCGCATAATCGCCGATGCGTTCAAGGTCGGTTATGGTATGCAGGGCGGACGTGAGATACATACGGTCGTCGTCGCTCATTTCGAGTTTTGAAAGTTTGATAATGAATCTGACAAGGTCTTTATTCAGATAATCCAGTTGGTTTTCGTTACGTCGGAAGGTTTCTATTTCGGAAAAATCCATTGTGCAGACTATGTCGCAGGACAGAGTAAAGTTGCTCATTGCGGTTTCTGCCATATTCACGATTTCGTTTTTGGTCTGCTGAACCGCGATAGGCGGGGTGGAGAGCAAATGTTCGTCTATATAGTGCATGCGTGGCGCGTTTTTATCATCTTCCGTCTTCTTCTCGGGAATTATTTTAGTAACGAGTTTAACAAGCGCGTTTGTGAGAGGAAGAATGAGTATGACCGTAAATACGTTGAAAATAGTGTGGAACATTGCCATCTGTGTGTTCAACGCGTTGGGGAACATCTTCTCAAACAGATATCCGAACGTAATTGCGCCTTTTGACGCGAGCCTCATAATCAGTCCCACAATCATAAATACAACTACGCCGGAAATATTGAATATAAGGTGTATGATTGCGGTACGCTTTGCGTTCGTACTGCTTCCTATGCCCGCGATGAGCGCGACAACGCAGGAACCTATGTTTGAACCGAGCGTAAGATATATACCTTGATCGAGGTTTATGAGTCCTGTGAATACCATTGTGATTGCAAGTGAAGTCATAACCGACGAACTCTGTATAACCGCCGTCAGCAACGCGCCTATCAATACAAGCAGCAACGGATTTGAAATCGAGGCTAAGAAATGTTTAACGCCGTCAAGCATTGCAAACTCTTCCATTGCGCCGCTCATAAGATTCAGCGCGACGAAAAGCATACCGAAGCCCGCAAGTATGCCTCCCGTCTTTTGCAGGATGTCCTTTTTGCCGAAAAGCATTATGCATGCGCCTATGCCCGCAAATGCGGAGAATATGACCGTTGCCGATATTGAGTTGGAGCCGAAAAGTCCCAGCGCGACAATCTGTCCCGTCACCGTAGTTCCTATGTTTGCGCCGAAGATAATCGTCGCCGCCTGCATAAGCGACATAATGCCCGCGTTTACAAAGCCTATGACCATAACGGTCGTTGCGCCCGAACTCTGAATCGCCGCAGTTGCTACTGTGCCTATGCCGACGCCTATAAGTTTGCTTTTTGAAGTCTTTGCGAAAAGGGCTTTAAGTTTATTCGAACTGAGGGATTCAAGATTGCTGCTCATCATTTTGCAGGCAATGAGAAATACGCCGATACCTGCAATCAGGGTGAGAATGGAAGTGGCTATCATAGTCGCGTTTACACTTTGAGCCGATAGTATTGAATATGCCATAAATCTTTATGTTATCCTGCGTCTTTGCGCGCTTTGTTTTTCGTTTTTACTGCTTGCGGAGTTGTTGTTCCGCTCTTATATTTTAAGAATATCAAATAATTTATATTATGTAAACAAGAATACAATTATTACGTAGCGATTGTCGGATAAGGCGAGAATGTGTAAAGGTGTACAAATAAGGATCTATCTGCCTAAAACACGAACGGTGTTTTACAATTCTCCGAGTTTTTGGCGTTTAGTGTCGGTTTGATACATGATGGCACATATATAGTGGAAAATCTGAGAGTTATATGCGTTTTAACACGGGAAGTATATTGAAACACGAATTGTGCAAACACTATACGTGTTCCAAAACCGCATTTTTGACGGCCTTTGCCGTTTTTGAGCGGTATATTAAACGTGTTTTGGCTTTCGCATCGAAATTGCAAGTAAAAATCTGTTAGGGGAATTCAGGTAGTTTTGGACTGATGGAAGGGGCGGAAATCGTCGTCTTCGTGAAGACTTCCCGTAAGCGTATCGTCTAAAAGAAGCCCGCGCTTGACGGCGTTATAGCCGTACTTTTCTCTTATCCTGTCAATGCTTTCTTCAAGTTTCGTTTCTTTATCGTCCGGGCTGTCGAAGAGGCTCAATTGAATTTCCGCCTTTTGGCATAGCCTTATCGCGCCCACGGTTATTGCGCGCAGGGGTTGGTCGAATCTGTGTATTTTTTTCAGTAACGACATTGCTTTTTCGGCTATATCGGTAGCGTTTGAAGTAGCAAAATCGAGGGTAGTCTGTCTTGATACCCATCGAAGTTCGGGGTCTTTTATTGACAGGGATATGCCTTGCGCCATAAGGTCGAACTGCCGCAATCTGGTTGCAACTAATTCCGAAAGCGCGTATACGACTATTTTTGCCTCGTCCTCGTCCTTAATATCGCGGGGAGTCGTTGTTCCGTTTGACACGCTTTTGGGTATGCGGGTTTCATAGTACTTTTTCACCGTGTCGGTCTCTATGCCCGCGGCTGCGTTTACCATATTGTCGGCTATAATGCCGAAGTGGTATTTCAGCAGTTGTCTGTCGGCGGAAGCAAGTTGACGTATAGTGCGTATATTCAGAGATTCGAGTTTTTTAGCGGTTCTGCCTCCTATCATAATGAGTTCGGCGGGAGACATATCTCCTATCCTGTCCATATACGTTTGTCTGTCGAGCACGGTGGTTGCGTCAGGTTTTTTGAGGTCGCTTCCGAGTTTTGCAAGCGTCTTTGTGAACGACACTCCCACGGATATAGTAAGCCCCGTTTCTCTTTTGACGCGTTCGCGCAGTTCGTCCGCTATGGTTTTGCCGTCGCCGAATAGGTTTTTCGATTCCGTAACGTCAAGCCAGCATTCGTCTATTCCGAAACTTTCCACTCTGTCCGTAAAAGACTGATATATTGAAAATACTTGTTTGGAAATTCGGACATACTCATTGTAGTGCGGAGGCACGAAGACTATATTCGGACATTTCTGTTTGGATATCCAGATTGCTTCGCCTGTCTGAACGCCCGCCTGTTTTGCGAGTTGATTTTTTGCGAGAACGATTCCGTGGCGCATTTGCGGATTTCCGCAAACGGCAAGCGGCAGCCCGTCGTATTCGGGATGCAGTTTCTGTTCTACTGAGGCGTAGAAGTTGTTCAGGTCGCAATGTAAAATTGTTTTGTCCACGCATATAGTATACACATTTTTGGCTTGCAAAACAACGGGTTCAAGTATATAATGTTTCATAGAGTTTAATTATGTGCGCAAGCGCGGCGTGCGTATGCGTGAAGACTTACGGTTTTCGGCATAGGTATGCGGAATCTTGCGCGAGGAGTATATTATGATTTTGGTCACGGGCGGAGCGGGTTATATAGGCTCGCATTGTGTCAGAGAACTTCAGGAACGCGGTATGGATGTGGTCGTCTACGACAATCTCGTAACGGGACACATAGAATCCGTGCCGAACGGAGTTCCTTTTGTAAAAGGCGATATATTCGACGTCGAACTTCTCAGGCAGACGTTCAGGAAGTACGGAGTGGATTCCGTCATACATTTCGCCGCGTATTCGCTTGTCGGCGAGAGTATGTCGAATCCCGCAAAGTACTATCACAACAACGTTGCGGGTACGCTCGCGTTGCTTGACGCTATGATTGCCGAAAAGGTCGGCTATCTCGTGTTTTCCTCTTCCGCCGCAACTTACGGCGACTGCGGAAACGGTCTTATCACCGAGGACAGCCCTCAGAACCCTACGAGCGTATACGGACAGACCAAACTTATGATGGAGCAGTTTATGCAGGATTACGACAAAGCGTACGGTCTCAAATACGTTGCGCTCAGGTATTTCAATGCGGCGGGAGCACACCGTAGCGGAGAGATAGGAGAGGCGCACAATCCCGAATCGCATCTGATTCCGATTATCCTGCAAGTGGCAAACGGAAAGCGCGACCATATAGGCATATTCGGCGAAGATTATCCTACTCCCGACGGCACCTGCGTGAGAGATTATATTCATATAACCGACCTTGCCGACGCGCACATCCGCGCGCTTGATTATCTTAAACAGGGCGGAAAGTCCACGCATTACAACCTCGGCAACGGCAACGGATTCAGCGTTAAAGAAGTCATAGATATGACGGAGAAGGTCACGGGACTTAGTATTAAGCGTGCAATCGAGCCGCGCCGCGCGGGGGATCCCGCTACGCTTGTCGCGTCCAGCGAGAAGATAAAGAGGGAATTGGGCTGGAAGCCGCAGTACGACAGCCTCGAAAGCATAATTTCGTCTGCGTGGAAGTGGCATTCCTCTCACAAGAACGGTTATGATAAAGACTGAATTCCGTCTTTTATAACACTGTAAACGAAAACACGTACCGAAACTGCCGCATCTTGCATAAAATATACGGCGGCTACGGTATTCCGAGTTGCACCAGGGAGGAAGAATGACTGTAAGAAAAGCGATTATTCCGTGCGCCGGATTCGGCACGAGATTTTTGCCTATTACTAAGGTTATGCCCAAAGAATTGTTGCCTATTGCCGACGTTCCCGCGCTTTCACATATCATCAAAGAGGCGGCGGATTCGGGTATAGAGGAAGTTCTCGTAATAATTTCGCCGCAAAAGAAACAGATAAAAAAACTTTTTAAACCCAACAGATCGCTCAATTCGTTGTTGCTCAAACGCGGAGACAGGGAATCTTTCGCGCTTGCAAACGAGCAGTACGGCGTAAGCGTCAGTTTTGCCGTTCAGCGCAAGATGAACGGCAACGGTATGGCTGTAAGGCTTGGCAAGAGATTTGCCGGCGGAGAGCCCGTCGCGGTTATGTTCGGAGACGACGTCGTATATACGGGAGAGGACAGTCCCGTCACAAAGCAACTTATAAACGCTTATAAGGCTACGGGCGGCGCGAGTATTGTCGGCTGTCAGCGTACTTCCGAAGATATAGCCCGCAGGTGCGGCGTTATGATCGCGAGCGAGAAGACCTGCGATAAACTTACAAGAATAAGCGGAATAGAGGAAAAACCGAAAGGCGAACTGCCGAGCAATCTCGTATCGCTGGGACGGTTTATACTTGCGCCTGAAATATTCGACGCCATAGACCGCGCAAAAGTCACCGACGGAGAGGTGTATCTGACGGACGCAATCTGTATTCTGGCAGAGCGCGGCGACGTTTACGCCTGCGAGTTCGAGGGCAGAAGATACGACGTAGGGAATAAGGAAGGTTATCTCGAAGCGGTCGTAGAATATTCGCTCCGCGACGGAAAGTTGGGAGACGGTTTCAGAAAATATTTGGATAATATCAAATGACGGTCGAATCTGATTTTTGATTTGCCGCTCGTAAACGGAAATTTTCGATATGCAAAAGACGTGCGATATCTGCGGCAGGCGTGCAGGAACGCTTGTCGACCGTATTGTGGAAAACGGGAGAACGGTGGAATACGCCTACTGCGAGGCGTGTTATAAACGCGCGCTCAAAAGCGGAACCGAACCTCGGGAACTGGCGGAAAAGCACCTTGCCCGCAGGGGAAGAGAATGCGGAAGTTGCGGATATACGGAAGAGGCTTTTAAAGAGAGTTTTCTGTTTGGATGTCCCGACTGCTATCGGGAGATGAGACGCGTCGCGCTGGACGTTACGGCGCGCGCTCAGGGAAATTCCGCGGTTCGCATTGCGGAAGACGGCAAATTCGGCATAAAAAAAGAAAGCGACGGAGCAGTCGGTTTCAAAAGCGCGGATATATGCGGAGTAGACGATTTGGTGCGCGACAACGTAGTTTCGTCGAGAATAAGGCTTGCGCGCAACGTCGAAGCAACTGTATTTCCGCATCTTATGAGAGGCGTGGATTCCCGAACGGTGGAAATTATAAACGGCGCGACAGATGCCTGTAAGGGCGTATTCGACGGGCAGGTGTTTCCGATGTCGGGGTTGTCTAAAAATCAGAAGAAAGTGCTTGTCGAAAGGCATTTTATTTCACTGTCACTGGCAAATAACGGCGAAAACGGCGCGTTGATTCTCGAAAAAGGCAACCGACCGCAGATGTCTGTAATGGTAAACGAAGAGGACCATATAAGAGAGCAGTGCGTCGCCGACGGTCACAGCCTGCCGGAAGCATATGTGCGTTTGCACGCCTACGACGTAAGACTGTGCGAAAGATTGCCCGTCGCGTATGATTCGCAATTCGGATTTCTGACGGCGTGTCCTACCAACGTCGGGACGGGAATGCGGGCTTCGGAGATGCTTTTTCTTCCCGCTTTGCGGAGAACGGGAGCGATAGACGACGCGCTCAGAACTTTTAAGAACGCGTACGGTTTGACGGTCAGGGGGTTTTTCGGAGAGGGCAGCGAGTATGCGTACGATATGTATCAGATATCTAATTCTCGCACTTTCGGCGTAAACGAAACGGAAACTGTGCGGAGTGTGGAAGAAGCCGCCGTAAGGCTTTGTTATTTCGAGCGCATTGCGCTCGAAAAGTTGGTGCGTGAACGTAAAACCTCGCTTATAGACGGAATATTCCGAAGTTACGGAGTGCTCACAAGCGCGTATGCGCTCACCGCTCAGGAACTTATGAAACTACTTGTAGACGTCAAAATAGGCGTAATTCTGGGCGTATTGCCCGTAAAGAGCACGGCTTTGCTGAACAGCATTATAGAACAGTGCTCGTCGTCGATAGAGATTATAAACGAGGGTTCGTCCGAAGACGAGCGTAACAGACAGCGCGCTCAAATCGTACGGGATACTCTCGCGGAGGCAAAATAATGGTATATTCGGAAATGTCAAAAGGTGTGCTGAATATTGCAAGCAACCTCGCTATGAGAACGGGAGGTCTGATTTGCACCGAACATCTGTTGTACGGGCTTGTCTGCGCCGACGGTTCCGTAGCCCAAAGGTTGCTGGGCAAATGCGGGCTGTACGAGGACAATATGCTCTCGTTGTTCGAGGGAAGACCTCTTTGCACTAACGTACAGATGTCGCCCAGAGCGGGCAGAGCGTTTGAAAATGCAAAAGACGTTGCATTCAGGCTCGGAATGCTGACGGTTGAACCCGAACATATTCTATATACCGTTTTAGATGAAATGACGTCGGTCGCCTGCGATATAATCAGAGAAGTGGGCGTCGACCCCGAACACTTACAAAGATTGACGTACAATGCTATTATAAGCGGAAGCGGAAACCGTCCGGTTATGTGCGCTGCGGGCGCGGAAGAGCAGAGTAGCGGTTACATTCCCGCGGCGAGCCGAAGCATAGGCGCATCACGCGATATGCTCGGCGGCATATCCTATGGACGACCGAACGTACAGCCGTCGGCCGAACAGCAAACGTCTGTTCAATCCCGCAAAGAAGAGAGCGATTTCGATTTGTTTAAATACGGGGTGGATCTGACTCAAAAGGCTAAGGACGGAAAACTTGATCCCGTTATAGGCAGAGGAAAGGAGACGGAAAGGGTTATACAGGTTCTCTGTCGCAGAACCAAAAACAATCCTGTTCTAATAGGGGAGCCGGGTGTTGGTAAATCAGCGGTTATAGAGGGACTCGCGCAGGCGATATCTGCGGGAGACGTGCCTCTGGAACTCAAAGACAAAATTGTATTTTCCCTTGATTTGACGTCGCTTGTAGCAGGAACGAGATATCGCGGCGATTTCGAGGAAAGACTTAAAGCAACGCTCAACGGAATAAAGCAGAGAGGGAACGTAATACTGTTTATTGATGAAATCCACACGATTCTCAAAGCGGGTTCGAGCGAGGGCGGTCTCGACGTTGCGAATATACTCAAACCTATGCTTGCAAGAGGCGAATTGCAGACGATAGGCGCGACAACTTTGGAAGAATTCAGAAAACAGTTTGAGCAGGATAGCGCGTTAGAACGCCGATTTCAGCCTGTTCTTGTCGAGGAACCGCTACCGAGCGAAGCAATCGAAATATTGCAGGGACTTCGCAAAAAATATGAAGCCCATCATGGAGTAACCATAACCGACGAGGCGATTTCCGCAGCGGTAATTTTGTCCGACAGATACATTACGGACAGATTCCTGCCCGATAAAGCGGTGGACCTGATAGACGAAGCGGCGTCGAGAAAGAAGATGTTTACCTTCACGACCCCGCAGGAGTTGCGCGATCTGGAATCGAAAGTCAAACAGGTGGAGTTCGAACTGGGCGAGGCGACACGCAAAGAGAATTTCGAAAAATGCGCCAAACTCAAAGCCCTGCGCGACGAGTATGCCGAGCAGAAAGACCGCGCTGAAAAGGAATGGAACGAAAGACGCGCAAACTTTACTTTATCAGTCGGAGAGGACGAGATTGCGGAGGTCGTAGGAGACTGGACGGGCATTCCCGTGAGCAAGATATCGGGCGGCGAAAGTGAAAAACTGGCTATGCTCGAACAGACTCTTAGATCTCGCGTAATAGGACAGGACGCGGCTTGCGGAGCGGTTGCAAGAGCGGTTAAACGCGCAAGAGCGGGGCTGAAAGACCCAAAACGCCCCATAGGCTCGTTTATTTTCCTAGGTCCTACCGGAGTAGGTAAAACGGAACTGGCAAAGGCACTTGCGGGAGCGCTGTTCGGCGATGACGATATGCTTATTAGAGTGGATATGTCCGAATATATGGAAAAAGAAAGCGTGTCCCGTCTCATAGGTTCCGCTCCGGGGCTTGTAGGCTTCGAAGAGGGCGGTCAACTCACCGAAAAGGTGCGCAGAAAACCGTATTCGGTGGTATTGTTCGACGAAATAGAAAAGGGACATCCCGATATATTCAATCTTCTTTTGCAGATACTTGAAGACGGAATACTGACCGACAGCCACGGAAGAACAGTCAGTTTTAAAAATACGGTGGTGATTCTTACGTCGAATATAGGCGTCAAAGAGGCTTCCGAAGTTCACATAAGCGTCGGATTCAGCGGCGAGAGCGGCGCGGAAAACGACGAGGAAAGAGTGCGCGAAAGCCATATACAGACTCTGAAAAACTATATGAAACCGGAAATAATCAACCGCATAGACGAAATCGTCGTATTCGAAAAGTTGAGCAAGGAAAGCCTTGTCAAAATTTCCGACTTGCTGTTCGCTTCGCTTGCAAAACGGCTCGATGACAGGGGTATGGGGCTGGAAATAACTTCCGATGCAAAGAATTATATCGTCAATGCGGGTTATGACCCCGAATACGGAGCGCGTCCGCTGAGACGCACGTTACAGCGACTGGTGGAAGACAAACTGAGCGAGAAACTCATTCTGGGCGAATTCGGCGACGGCGACAAAATACTGATCGGCGCGTCTTCGGAGGGATTGTCGTTCGAGAAAAGATAATTGTAAGGCGGCGGAATTTCCGCCGCTTTTTGATATGAGTTTTAATTAGGAATTTTATTTTCGGACTGTCCGGAGTAGACAGGGGCGGGACGCGGAAAATTATGCGCATAGACGGAATTTTAATATAGGAAATAAGAATTTCTGCGAATTTTCAAATTCTATTGAATATATTAAGTTTATTTGATATAATAATGTAAACAAAAGCGAGGAGGCTGAATTATGAAACTTGAAATTTACGGCAAGAACTACAATCCCAGCGACTCACTCAAAGCGGTCACCGAAAAGAAATGCGCAAAACTCAGACGTCGCGTTTCGAAAGACGGGGACGCACAGGTGAAATTTACCGTCACTTTTGAAAACGGAGTGTATTCGACTGATCTGACGGTCGTGACCCGCGGACAGACTTATCGCGCCGAGGCGCAGTCCGATTCTCCGTTCGATAACGTAGACGTCGTGATTCCGCGCCTTCTCGGACAGATGAGAAAACAAAAGGACATCTGGGGCAGAAACAAAAAAGGCACCGCTAATGTTTATGACGAAAGCGAGGGATAAAAGGTGAAAGTCGGAATATCGACCGCAACATTTTTTCTGAAAGAATTGACCGAGAACACGTTCTCGGTCATTCAGCGTTGTGGAGGGGAAACCTGCGAGGTATTTCTGACTACTTACAGCGAGTACGAACCCGATTTTGCCGATTTGCTGGTTGAAAGAAAGGGGAATGTTGATGTATATTCGGTACATTCTCTCAACACCCAGTTTGAACCGCAGTTGTTCAATCTTGCGCCGCGTACTCGAAGCGAGGCGGAAGGTATGTTTCGCAAGGTGCTTGCTGTCGGGCAGAAACTCGGCGCGCAGGTTTACACTTTTCACGGGCTTTCCCGCCTTAAAAGAAATGCGTATTTCAATCCTGAAACGGTGGGAATGCGAATGCGGGAACTCGGTGAAACGGCGAGGGAGTACGGCATTTCGCTTTGCCTTGAAAACGTACACTGGGCGACGTTCAATACTCCGTCGTTTTATGCGGAAATGAAAAAGTATTCGGAGGGTTGCGGCTGCGTGCTCGATATAAAACAGGCGAGACAGTCCGGCTACGACTGGCGCGAATACCTCGACGTAATGGCGGGTACGCTCAAAAACGTGCATCTTAGCGACGTGGACGAAAACGGCGAGATAACTATGGTTGGCAGAGGCGTGTTCCCTTTTGGCGAACTGATAGAACGGTTAACAGACGTCGGTTACGACGGACCTTTGATAATCGAACAGTATGCAAAAAACTACGACGGCTACGGCGAAGTGGCGCAGTCGGTGGAATATCTTAAAAATCTTATCGGAGGCAATTTATGATAAAATTCGATTTCAACAATATGATGGACGCTTATATCGGCGAGCAGGGCATAACCGAAAAGCAGATCGAAGCGGTGCGTGCAAAGACAGAGGACGCGTATACTTATTTCGAGAAAAACCGCGGCACGGGTTGGATGGGCTGGTCGGAACTTCCGTACAATCAGGAAGATACCGTCCGCGACATAATTGTTACGGCGGCGGAGGTTCGCGCCAAATTCAAGAATTTCGTAGTTCTGGGCATAGGCGGAAGCGCGCTCGGTCCTATGGCGGTTTTCAACGCGCTCTGCCATTTGAGATACAACGAACTCGACGAAAGCAAGCGCGGGGTGAAATTCTACGTAGAGGACAACGTGGACCCCGAAAGAATGATAGCCTTGCTCGACGTTATCGACCCTGCTGAGACGATGTTCAACGTCGTTACAAAGAGCGGCGCGACTTCCGAAACTATGAGCCAGTATCTTATAATCACCGATATTCTCAAAAAGAAATGCGGAAAGGACTGGGCTAAGCACATTATCGCAACTACGTCTGAAAGCAAAGGCAATCTCATCAAACTTGCAAAGGAAGAGGGATTCAAGACATATTACATACCAGACGGAGTTGGCGGAAGATTCAGCGAACTGTGCCCGGTGGGACTTCTTCCCGCGGCGGTTTTAGGCATCGATATCATCGGACTTCTCGTCGGCGCGGCGGAAATGGATAAAAAGTGCAACGGTTCCGACCCGTATAAAAATCCCGCGCTTATGGCGGCGGTTTTACAGTATATCGCAATGGAAGAAATGGGCAAGAACGTGTCCGTTATGATGCCGTATGCCGACTCCCTCAAACTTATGGCGGACTGGTACTGTCAACTCTGGGGCGAGAGTCTTGGCAAGGCGGTGGACTTTGACGGGAATACCGTGCACAAGGGACAGACTCCCGTCAAAGCACTCGGCGTAACGGATCAGCATTCACAGGTTCAACTTTATACGGAAGGTCCGTTCGACAAGGTTATTACGATCATAGGCGTAGAGAAGTTCAGAAAAGACGTGCAGATTGCAAACGGCGCGGAGCAGTTCGCGGACGTCAACTTCCTCTGCGGACATACTATGGGCGAACTTATAAACACCGAACGCAGGGCTACCGAATACGCGCTTACGCGCTCCAAACATATGAACAGAACAATACTTCTCGACGAAGTCAACGCGCGCTCGATCGGACAACTTCTGATGTTCTTCCAACTCGAAACCGCATATTGCGGAAAGATGCTGAATATCGATACTTTCAATCAACCCGGCGTAGAAGAAGGCAAAAACGCCACTTACGCTATGTTTGACCGCAAAGGCTACGAGGCTAAAAAGGCGGAACTGGAAAGCGCGCCGAAAAAGAACGAAAAGTATATAATCTGAATTTGAAGTAACTGTTGTTGTCTGTCCCGAAAACGGGACGGCGCAAATGGCATAATTGCATTGTAAAATCCGAAAAAGATACTTTTGTCCGTGCGTTTGCCTTTCTGAGGCGGGCGCGCGGAAGAGGGGTTCTTCGGAAAACAGAGGTGAAATATGTACGCTTTTTATGCATTTATGAACAGAATGAAACTCATACAGCGTTGGAATCTGATGCGCTCGAATATCAAAGAGGACCTGATGCAGCATTCTGCGTCCGTCGCGATATTCGGACAGGCGCTCGGGATAATCCGCAATACGCTGTACGGCGGAAACGTCAACGTGGACAAAATCGCGTCGCTTGCGCTTTATCACGATACGGCGGAAGTGGTAAGCGGAGATTTGCCTACTCCCGTCAAGTACTATAATTCCAGCATAAAAGGCGCGTATGCGGAAATCGAAGACGCGATCAACGAGAGACTGCTCGATTCGCTTCCCGTCCAACTGCAAGGTGTGTACAGAGAGTATATTGAACCCGACGAGAACAGCGAAGAATACAAAATTATGAAAATCGCGGACAAACTGTCCGCTTACGTCAAGTGTTCTGAAGAAAGGCTACTTGGAAACCGCGAGTTCGATAAGGCGTTCAACCGTCTGCAAAAAGTGCTTGACGAAACGCGGGTGAATTATCCCGAACTGGGTTATTTCCTCGACAACTTTATGGACGGGTTCAACTCGTCGCTGGATATTCTGTAACTATGATAGAACTTACTGGCGTTTCCAAACAGTATCTGTACGGGGCGAGGGCGATAGGCACTTTCGATATGAGGGTAGGCGACGGAGAAACCGTCGCTCTTCTCGGCGATAAAGGGAGCGGCAAGACTACGTTGTTAAAGGCGATTGCAGGCATAACCGATTTCGACGGCGTAATCCTCATAGACGGCGAGCCGATTGAAAAACGCCCCGACAACGTTATTATGCTGTTTGACGATTCGGCGGTATTCAAAAACAGAAGTTTTTATTATAATCTGGCTTATCCGCTCAGAGTGAGAGGAATGGAGAAGCCTGAGATAGACAGGCGTGTAAAATATGCCGCGCAGAGAATGGGCATAACGGCGTGCCTGTATGAAAAAGTCAGTAAAATGCCGCTTATAGACGTAAAGCGTTTGAGCGCGGCAAGGTTGTTTGTGAGAGAATATTCGGTTCTGCTTGCGGACGACATAACAAGCGGACTCGCGCGAGATGAGGCGGAACTGCTCTGGCGGGAAATCGCTCCTGTTTTTGTCGAGAAGGCAAAGGCGGGCGTGAGCGTGGTGTACGCCACCGAATATGCGGACGAGGCGTTGTCCGTCGCCGACAGAATCGCGGTGATGCACTACGGCGAGATAAAGCAGATAGGAACATTAGAAGATATCCGCAGGGAGCCTTCGAATATATGGGCGGCGCAGGCGTTGGACTCGGATTACAGATTCGAAAGGGCGCGTCTGGAACGCCGAAACGGAAGACTGACTCTTGTGCTCGGTGTCGAGACTCCGACGGAAGAAGCGAGAGAGTTCGTTATAGACGCTGAAATATTCGCTGACAGACTCGCGTACGGATATGAGGATAAGGATATATTCGTAGGATGGAATTCGGATAAATTCGCCGAGCACGGAGAAAGAACCGAAAACGTGATATACGCTTTGCGCGACGGCGAAAAATACGTTTTGCATACGGAAAGCGGCGCGAGGGTCAGAAAAGACGGAAAGGCCGATAAAGTCTGTACGTTGCCCGACCTGCGATATGCGAATCTTTACGATTTCGCAAGCGAGAACAGTATACTGAGGTGATTCGCGCTTATGATAATCTTAGGCATAGATCCCGGACTTGCCACTATGGGCTACGGTGTTATAGACGCGGTGCACGGCAACTTTAAAGTTGTCGATTACGGCGTTGTTACGACTCCGAAAGAGTGTACGTTACCGCAGAGGCTGTGCCAACTCGAAGATGGCGTAAAGGAGTTGATTGAAACTTTCAAACCCGAAAATATCGCCATAGAGGAACTGTTTTTCAGCAAGAACATCACTACGGGCATACCCGTGGCAGAAGCGAGAGGCGTTATTCTTCTGACGGCGGTCAAAAGCCTTAAAGACGAGGTGTACGAGTATACTCCTAATCAGATAAAGCAGGCGATAACAGGCTACGGCGCGGCGGATAAAATGCAGATGCAGCATATGGTGCAGGCATTGCTCAGGCTGAGAAGCGTACCCCGTCCGGACGACGCGGCGGACGCGCTTGCGGTTGCGCTGTGCCACGCGCAGACCAGCAGAATGTCCACGTCTTTCAAAATAAACTGAACAAAAACATAAAGGTGAGATATGTACAATTATATTATCGGCAAGGTCGTCGGAAAAACGTCGAACGGACTTGTGGTAGAAAACAACGGAATAGGATATGAACTCGGCGTAAGCGGAAATACGCTTTTTGACGTTGACGCGGGCGAGATTGTAAAAATATATACCTATCTCTACGTGCGGGAAGACGAGATGTCGCTGTACGGGTTTTCCCGCGAAGAGGAAAAAAGGCTTTTTCTCAGACTTATCGATATAAGCGGAATAGGACCTAAAATGGCGATGCAGATACTGGGAGGTTACGACCTCAGAACGTTGACGGTCGCAATTGCGAGCGGCGACGTAAAGACGTTATGCAAGATAAAGGGACTGGGCAAAAAGACAGCCGAACTTATTGTGCTCAATCTCCGCGACGCGGCGGCGGAAGACGTTGCGGGAACGGACGCTTCGGGCGGCGGCGCGATTGCGGGAGACGACGTTGCGGACGCGGTGTTTGCGCTCGAATCTTTGGGAATTTCCAAAACCGACGCCGTACGCGCAGTAAGCGAAGCGAAAAAGGAAGTCAGCGGAGCGGAGAATATAATAGCGTATTGCTTAAAGAAACTCGGATAACGCTTTTGCTCAAAGTCAAACCTTATAAATGAGGATTATATGATAAAATCACAGTTTTCAAAAGAGAATAGCGCCGATAGCGGCGATCTCGATAACAGACTTGTAAGCAGTCTGACGATAGAGGACGACGAGGCTGAAAATTCCCTTCGGCCGCATACTATGTCGGAATACGTGGGACAGTCTAAAATCAAAAAGAATCTCGACGTATATATCACCGCCGCAAAAGAGAGAAAGGACGCGCTTGACCACGTTCTGCTTTACGGTCCTCCCGGTCTAGGAAAAACCACTCTTGCGCATGTCATAGCCTGCGAACTCGGCTCGCAGATCCGCGTGACCAGCGGACCTGCTATCGAGCGCGCCGCCGACCTTGCGGCAATTTTGACGAACCTTGAAAAAGGCGATATTCTCTTTATCGACGAAATACACAGGCTCAACAGAAATATAGAAGAAGTGCTTTATCCCGCTATGGAGGATTTCTCTTTGGATTTCGTTTCGGGGAAAGGTCCGATGGCGCGGAGCATAAGACTGCCGCTGAAAAGATTTACGCTCATAGGAGCGACAACCCGTGCAGGTATGCTTTCGAGTCCGTTGCGCGACCGTTTCGGTATGATGCTCAGACTTGAAATGTACAGTCCGGAGGAACTTATGAGCATTATTACGCGCTCGGCGAGGATACTCGGGATCCCTATTGACGCCGACGCCGCGCTCGAACTGGCAAAGCGCAGCCGGGGCACGCCGCGAATTGCGAACAGACTTTTAAGAAGAGTGCGCGACTTTGCGCAGTATGAAAAACTCGACCGCATCAATTTTTCGATAACCAGAAAAGCCCTTACGCTTATGGACGTGGACGATCTGGGACTCGACGTTACGGACAGGACTGTGCTCGAAGCGATTATCGAAAAATTCGGCGGCGGTCCCGTCGGGCTTGATACGCTTGCAGCCGCAACGGGGGAAGAGGCTTCGACGATAGAGGACGTGGTTGAACCGTTCCTCATACAACTGGGATTTATTACCCGTACGCCGAGGGGGAGAACCTGTACGGCGAATGCGTACGAACATCTGGGGAAAAAGTATCAAACGGAATGAACTTCTAAGACTTATATCGCAAAATAAGCGGTTTATGAAATAGAACGAAAAGATAAATATACGGATTATGCAGAACGAAGACAAAAACGCGAAATCGCTATCGACGCACGATTTCTTTTACGAATTGCCGGAAGAACTTATAGCGCAGACTCCCGCGGAGCCTCGCGACAGTTCGCGCCTGCTTGTTTACGACAGAGCGAAAGACGAGATTTTACACAGACATTTTTACGATTTGCCTTCCTTTTTGAAAAAAGGCGATTTGCTTGTAATAAACAACACGAGGGTTATCCCCGCGCGAATTTTCGGGCATATAGAAAACCGAGAAAGCGTGCTCGAAACTCTTCTTCTAAAACGTCTCGACTATACCCGCTGGGAGACTATAATGAAACCCGCCCGCAAAGCGCGTCTGGGAAGTGTGATTCATTATGCAGAGGGGTTGAGAGCGGTTGTGACAGGTATAGGCGAATACGGCGCAAGAACGGTTGAATTTCAATTTGACGGGGTTTTTGAAGATATTCTCGATAAGGTGGGGAATATGCCTCTGCCGCCTTATATCAAAGAGCGGTTGCAGGATAAGGAAAGATATCAGACGGTGTACAGCAAAGTGGACGGCTCTGCCGCCGCTCCAACCGCCGGATTGCACTTTACTCCCGAACTTATGACGCAACTTAAAGAACTCGGCGTGGAATTTGCAACGGTTTTGCTGCATATAGGACTGGGCACGTTCCGTCCTGTAAAAGAAGAGAATATACTCGATCACAAGATGCACACAGAGTATTATGAGATCGATGACGACGCGGCGCGAAAAATCAACAGCGCGATATCGGAGGGCAGGCGGGTTATTTGCGTGGGCACGACAAGCGTACGAACTCTGGAATCCGTCGCAGACGAGAACGGTTACGTAAAACCGAGCAAAGGCGAGACGGATATCTTCATATATCCCGGATATCGTTTTAAATGCGTCAAAGGTCTGATCACCAACTTCCACTTGCCCGAGAGTACGCTCATTATGCTGGTGTCGGCATTTGCCGGCAGAGAAAATACGTTGCGTGTGTACGAAGAGGCTGTCGGGGAGAAATACAGATTTTTCTCGTTCGGAGACAGTTCGTTCTTCGTTTGAGTTTAAAGAGAAAAAAATTTTTAAGGTGAACATATATGAGATTTGAACTTATTCACGAAGACAAAAAAACGGGTGCGAGAGTGGGACGTTTGTACACCGAGCACGGAGTGATAGACACCCCTTGCTTTATGCCCGTAGGCACAAAAGCGACGGTTAAAGGACTTGCGCCGGAAGAGGTTCGACAAACGGGCGCGCAGATTCTGCTGTCAAACACCTATCATCTGTATTTGCGTCCGGGACACGACCTCATTGAAAAAGCGGGCGGTCTGCACCGGTTTATGAACTGGGACGGAGCGATTCTGACAGACAGCGGCGGATTTCAGGTATTCTCGCTTTCGTCGCTGCGCAAAGTCACCGACGACGGAGTGGAATTCAACAGTTTTCTCGACGGCAGCAAACACTTTTTCTCGCCCGAGAAATCAATGGAAGTCCAACGCGCTCTGGGTTCGGATATAGTTATGGCTTTCGACGAATGCACGCCTCCCGATATTTCGCACGACAAAGCGCGCGACGCTATGGAACGCACGTTGAAATGGTTGGACAGATGTGCTAAATACGAGTTGAAACCGCATCAGACGCTGTTTCCGATTATACAGGGCAACGTATTTGCGGACTTGCGTAAGGAAAGTGCGGAACGCACGGTTCCGTACTGTAAATGCGGCGTCGCCATAGGCGGTCTTTCCGTCGGCGAAAGCGCGGAAACGATGTATGAAATGCTGGACGTTCTCCAACCGATTCTTCCCAAAGACCAACCGCATTATCTGATGGGAGTAGGCACTGCGGATTATATAGTCGAGGGAGTGGCAAGAGGCGTTGATATGTTCGATTGCGTGCTTCCTACGCGTATTGCCAGAAACGGAACGGCTATGGTGAAAGAAGGCTTTTTGACTGTAAGAAACGCGCCTTATGCCGAGGATTTTACTCCGTTGGATCCCGATTGCGACTGCTATGCTTGCAAAAATTATACCCGCGCGTACGTGCGTCATCTGATAAAGGCGGACGAAATTATGGGCGGAAGACTGTTGTCCATTCACAATATACGATTCCTCGAAAGACTTGCCGCAGATATAAGACAGGCGATTTTAGAGGACAGATATTCGGAATTCCGCGACGAATTTATGGCGCAGTATAAGGGATAAGCGTGAAAGGAATCGATATTACGCATCCTTAGTTCTGCCGCGGATATTTTACCGAAAGAGGACTTTACGGATACATAATGTCCGTTGAGAGGCTAATTTCCATAAATATCCCAACCTAAATCCGTTGACCGCAGAGAGAATTGCATATAGAATCTTTATGCGACAATTATTATACAAAGAAAATCGAGGTTGATATGAAATCGAAAATTCAAAGTGTTTTTCTGACGTTTATTATCGCCGCGCTGATAGTAGTATGTATAGCGGCGTTGCTTACGTTGAATCACGGCGTGGCTTTTGCCGCAGACGCGGGCGCAGATTATCCCGTATGCGGAGATGAGAGCGTTCACGAATCCGGTACCGCGATAGACTCGGATTACTTTTCGGAAGACAGTAAGTATACGCTTTCTGCGGGAAATTATTTTCTGAACTTGGACGTTTCGCTTTCCCGTACCTTGACCGTTTCAGCGGAAACGGTGCTTTGTCTGAACGGACATAAACTCGAATACGTCGGCGCGGACGCCGAAGTTGCCGCAATCGCAATCGAAGTTCGCGACGGAGGCGCTCTTACCATTTGCGATTGCAATAAATCGGGCGGTAAACATAATTACATAGTGCAGAACGGTAAGTATATATTCGGTAACGTTTCCGATGAAAAGGCTATAAACGGCGGCGTCGTTTGCGGCGGAGAATACGCAGTGTCCGTTTCGGGCGGAACGCTTAAAGTGTACGGCGGCGCGATAGCGGGCGCGAACAGGGGTATATACATCTCCGAAAAAGCGGAAGTTTACGTTTACGGCGGATTGATTTGCGGAAACTCCGAGTACGGCATATATGAAGCGGAGTCCGCAAAAAGGGCGGAATTGCGCGGAGGCACCGTGCGCGAGTGCGCGGTCGGCATATTTGCGGCGTCCGAGTTTGAGTTAAAGAGCGGAAAAATAGAAAAGTGCAACGTCGGTGTAACGGTGGATTATGCCCATAATAAGAGCCTTTTTACGGTTATTGGCGGTGAAATATCTGGCAACGTCACCGGTATTTCTTCTTTGGGGAATATCGAAATCGGGGGAGGAACGGTTTCAGGCAACCAGACGGGGGTAAACGCATTGTCGGGTACTGTCGTGCTGTACGGGACGCCTAAGATTATCGGCAACAACAGCCCTGCCGGCGACAAACGGAATCTTGTTCTGAACGGCATAGCCGCTCAGGTTGCAGGCGTGTTCGGGCAGGGTACGGTTATAGGTATAAGCGCGGTAGGCTCTCCGGACCCGATAGAGAGTTCAAACGGCACGCGCTTTACGTATGACTATACGAAAAGCGGAAATACCGCAAGTCCCGAAAACGTTTTCTGCGCGGACGGATATTACAGCGTGGTTATCGGCGATAACGGAGAAGCCTATCTCGGCGAACGTAACGTCGCTACCCTTTGGTTTACGGGAGAGGGCGCGCCGCAGATGTTCGTTCAGGACGGCGACCTGTATCTGGATACGGCAACCTCGGATTTGTACAAATACGAAGGAAAGACGGAATCCTGGACAAAAGTCGCAAACATCAAGGGTATTGACGGAATAGACGGAATTGACGGCAGCGACGGAAAGTCGGCATACGATATAGCCGTCGAAAACGGTTTTGAAGGCACTTTGGAAGAATGGCTCGAAAGTCTTAAAGGCTTGAACGGCGCAGACGGTTCTGACGGTTCCGACGGAAAAGACGGTATTGACGGAATAAACGGCAAGGACGCCGACAGCGCGCTTGTGACTGCCGCACTTGTAATAGCGTGTTTAGGTTTTGCGGCGGCTTGCGTACTTAGCGTATTGCTCATTAAAACCAGAAAGTCAGTCGGGAAAAAGTAAACTTTCTGTCAGTACTTAAAGTTTCAGAATAAAAATCCGCAAAGCGGTCAATATTTGTAGGGGCGCGTAAATAATTGTTTGCGCGCCCTTGCATTTGCCGAATTATTTGCATTTTCGACAAACTAAAATGATTAAATCTTATTTAATATTGTAAAAATAATAAATTCGGTTGCAAAAATTTCTGTCATCGTGTATGATTACTTGGTAATCGCGCAAGCAGATTCAATAATTGTTATATAAAGGAGCAAATATGTTATTTAATGCTATTCTCGCAGCCGAAGAAGCAGGCGACAAAGCCGGTTCCGATAAAGGCTGGGTTATGTGGGTCATCATCGGCGTAGTGCTTGTATTGATGATCGTCCTTACAATCGTTCCTCAGAAAAAACGTCAGAAGGAACAACAAAAAATGATGAGTTCCCTCGCTGTCGGTACAAAGATTATGACAGTCGGAGGTATGGTCGGAAGAATTACTCAGGTAAACACCGACAATACAATTATCTTAAACGTCGGCACGGAAAGCAATCCTACGCTTATCGTAATTGACAGAAAGGCTGTCGGATACGTACTTGAAAACGTCGCTGCTCCAGCCGTTGCAGAAACTGCTGTGGAAGAAACTCCCTCGGAAGAGCCTTTCGTAGAGGAGAGTAAGGACGAAGCGCAGAAAACCGAAACCGTCGAAGAGACTCCCGAAGTAGTCGTAAGCGAAGAAGCGGTTGAGGAAGTTGAAACCGTCGAAGAAAAGTAATTTTGAAATAAACCACTGATTTTAAAAGGGTTCGCTTGAAAAAGCGAACCCTTTTTGCGCAAGTCAATCGGAGCGGATAGATTGCCGAAATATCTATGAGTTTCAACAATTTATCGCATTGAAGACGTTGGAGCCGTTATCTGCGGTTTTGTCTGCGCGCTTTGATGTTGACCGCAATTATTCCCGCAATCGCGCCTGCCACGGGCAGGGTGATGAGGTCTATCCAACTGAACTTTACGTCCTTGAATCCGCTGAGCGCGGCAAATATGAAAAACGTAAAGAGCATATAGATGAGCCCTGAGAATGCGCCTTTAATCAGTCCGTTGTCGGGTTGTTTGAATCCGATTATCGTTCCGACGAGAACGGAAAGTATTTTTATTGCTATGTTGACGGGCATAATTACGTTGTTCGGCAGGGAGGCGAACTTTATAATTATCGCAAAGATGAGCACTAAGCCGAGCGAAATAAGTGTCGAAAACAACACCGATTTCAATACGTCGAGCAGATTTGTTTTAAAGTTTATCGATTTTTCCATACCAAAGATTATGTACTATGGCGTTGCCGTATGCCTACAAGAGGTAAAATTTGGTTAAAATTTACTATATAAGGCAAGTTATTTGTTGACTTAACAGTCTATAATAGTTATAATATTTTTGTTTTACTATATGGAGGTTCATCCTGTGAACAAAAAGAAATCAATCGTCGTCCTATCCGTCATAGGCATCTTCATCATATTGATGGCGGTTTTCGCGCTTGTGTCTTTCCCGATTGCGAACACTGTTTATGACTACACGGGCTATGCTAAGACAATCAAGTTGGGACTTGATATGTCGGGAGGTATATCCGCAGTGTTCGAGGTCCAACCCGACCAATATGGCGATTTGGACACGCGTGTCGACGGCACTATCAGTTCTCTTCAAAGTCTGCTGGTGTCCAAAGGATACACGGAATCAACGGTGACAAAAGGCACCAACAGCAACGGCAATATTACGATTCGCGTTGAAGTTCCCGACGTACAGGATCCCGAAAGAGTTCTCAAACTCATCGGACGTCCCGCAACTTTGGAATTCAAAGGCGAAGACAAATCTTCTGCGGAAAATCTTATCGTAGGACGCGATCACCTCGAATCCGCTTATGTTACGATGGACGAAAGCAACAATTTCGCCGTCGGTCTGAAATTTAACAAAGCGGGTACGGAGAAGTTCGCGGAAGTGACCAAAGAGTATCTCAACAAAGCGATTTATATTTATATCGACGGCGAGAGATACACTCAGGTCAACGTCAACTCGCAGATTTCAAACGGTTCGGCGATCATTACGAGCGGAAACAACGGATACACCTATCAGGAAGCACTCGATTTCGCAACCCGTTTGCAGTCGGGTACATTCGGAGTCAGCCTCAAACAGACCGAGGTCAGAAACATTTCCGCAACGCTCGGAGAAAATTCGATAAATATCGCGATTATCGCGGGTATAGTGGGTATTGCGATTATATTCATCTTCCTGCTTATCGTTTATCGCGGTCTCGGACTTGCCGCCGACCTTGCTCTTTGCGTATATATCGTTTTGTTGATCTGGTTCTGCGCAGTGCTTCCGTGGGTACAACTCACGTTGCCCGGTATCGCGGGTATATTGCTCTCGATAGGTATGGCAGTCGACGCCAACGTAATCATCTTCGAGAGAGTCAAGGACGAATACAGACGCAGTAATAAGCCCATACAGACTTCAATCAAAGACGGCTTCAAACGCTCTATCGGCGCAATTATCGACGGAAACGTCACCACAATCATCGGTGCCGTCGTACTTTGGGTGCTCGGTTCGGCATCTATCGTCGGATTTGCGGTTACGCTGTTTATAGGTATCATTCTTTCAATGTTCACGTCGCTCGTTATAACCAGACTGATTCTGAAATGTTTCATTCCTCTCAACAGCACGAGCGAAAAATTCTACGGACTTAAACGTAAAAAAGAAGACGAGGAAGAAACTCCCGTGCCTTCTAAACTGACTACTGCAAAGGAGGAGGCTTAATTATGACTAAGATGAAAGGCTTTCGTAATCTTTGCAACACGTTCAGCGTAAACAAGCATTCAAGATGGTTTGCTATGGTGCCGTTTTTGGTTCTGATAATCGCGTTGGTTGTCATCGTCGCGTTTGGCGCGACGGGCGGAAGTTACACTGACGCAGTCGGTATTGGCATCGACTTTGAAGGCGGTACCGTTCTCACGGTTACGCTCGGAAACGAAGCAATAGACAACTATGAGGAAAACAGAGCCAAAATTACCGAGACTATTCAGAGTTTCGGAGTGACGGTGTCTTATTCCCAACAGCAGGTTGCAAGCAATGTAAATAATTCTTCTATATCGTTCAGATATAAAAACATATCCAACAACGATACGGAAATAAACGAACTCAACGTAAAAATCAGGGATGCTGTCGACAATCTTTATCCCGAAAGAGTCGGCAACGTCACATACGAGTCAATCGGTGCAACCGCGGCGCGTGATCTTCTCTCAAAAGCGGGTATAGCGCTTGCGGTATCGGTTGTCATTATATTGATTTATATTATCATCAGATTCACGCTGATGAGCGGATTCGCCGCGATTATCGCGCTTATCCACGACGTTGTGATTATGTTTGCGCTC
Source organism: uncultured Christensenella sp. (assembly GCA_910578325.1). Taxonomy (GTDB): domain Bacteria; phylum Bacillota; class Clostridia; order Christensenellales; family CAG-917; genus CAG-475. Next base: position 84,279 of record CAJTQT010000004.1, on the reverse strand, counting down.
ACGGTTATTTGCAGAGTGCAGATAAACAGTTCGTACGTAGCGGCTATGATTACCATAATCGCGTATTCGATCAACAACACGATTATTATCTTCGACCGTTGCCGCGAGTCGATCAAACCTCTCAAAGGTCAGAAGAACATCGACTATGCCGGTATCGGCGACGCGGCGGTCAGAAGTACGTTTACGCGTTCTGTGTATACGACGTTTACGACAATGATTACGGTCATCTTCCTCGCTATCCTCGGAAGCGATTCAATACGCGAGTTCTGCGTGCCTATCATTCTCGGACTTGTGGCAGGTATGTATTCGTCCGTATTCCTTGCAACTCCGCTGTGGGCGGCAATGAGCGCGTCTTTCGATAAGACTAAGGCGAAGTACTTCAAACGCAATTCGGTCACCTACGACGTCAAGGAAGACGAAGAGGAGATTATCCCCGCAGTGCGTCAAGGTCAACCCGCGCTTGCAGGCGGCGAACCTAAGAACGTAAAGCCGTCTACGCAGAAACAGCAACAGAACAAGGTGTACAAGTATTCGAAGAAAAACACGACGTTCAAGAAAAAATAACACTTGCGCCCTTACCCGAAGGTAAGGGCGTTATTATATTCTGCCGTACAGCGGTCGGCGGCGCGGCATACTGTTATGGGAAATAGATATACGGTTAAAACAGAGACGGTCTATCTTACGGACGCACAGAAAAAAACGGCGGCGAATTTGGGTATTTCGGACCGCTTTTTGAGCCTGCTGCTCGGACGCGGATTTTCGGAAGAGGATATATACGATTATCTGAATCCGTCTGTCGGGAATCTTTCTTCGCCGCAGGATATTTACGGAATGCAGATCGCAGTCGAACGTATTCAAAGTGCGATAGACGGAAGGGAAAGGATACTTGTTTACGGGGATTATGACTGCGACGGAATCTGCGCCGTCTCGATACTTATGTTGTTTTTGCGCGATAAGGCGGATATAAACTATTTTATTCCCGACCGCGCGCGCGACGGTTACGGAATGTCCGTATCTTCGCTGGACAGAGTTTTGACCGATTTCAAACCGAATCTGATAATATCCGTCGACTGCGGCATCACTGCCGTAAAAGAAGCGGAGTATCTCAAATCGCATGGCGTCGACCTTATTGTGACCGACCATCACGAGCCGCAGAAAGAAATACCCGATTGCATTGTGATAAATCCCAAGATCGCAAAACGGGGATTTTACGAACTCTGCGGAGCAGGCGTCGCACTCAAACTTGTTGAAGCCTTATCAGACAGAAGCGAGGCTTGCAAGTATCTCGATATTGCGGCAATAGCGACTATTGCGGACGTTGTGCCGCTTAAGGAAGATAACCGTATAATCGCATATTTCGGAATAGAACAGATTAAACGGTCACCCCGAAAGGGAATTAAGTTACTTCTCGGAGAGGACGAAATTTCGTCGCAGAACATAATGTACAGGCTTGCGCCGAGAATGAATGCCGCAGGCCGTCTGAACTCCGCTTCAAAAGTTGTCGGACTGTTTCTCGAAAGCGACTATTTTATGCTCAAAACGCTTGCGGAAGAACTGTGCAGGGACAATGCTTTGAGACAGGAACTCTGCGAACAGACGGCAAAAGAAGCAAAGGATATGCTGAAAGGCAGGGATTTTACGCACGAAGGCATAATCGCGCTGTACAGCGAAAAGTGGGAGGCGGGAGTGCTCGGAATTGCGGCTGCTAAACTGGTTGAGGAGTTCAAACGTCCTACGGTATTATTCGCGAAAAAAGGGGATGCGTTAAAGGGTTCGGCAAGAAGTATTTATTCTGTGAATATTTTTGACGTGTTCAGCAGCCTAAGCGGTTATTTCACGTCGTTTGGCGGGCATTCGCAGGCGGCAGGCGTAAGTCTCGATTTAAGTAATTTCGAGGCGTTTAAACGCGATGCGGATAAACTGGTGCTGAGTACGCACAGTCCGCAGGAATTTATTCCGCAAGTTCGTTGTGAAATGGAACTTCCTCTCGATTTCGATTATCTGTCGTTTGCGCGGGAGTTGGAAAAAATGGAGCCGACGGGATACGGAAACTCGCGCCCCGATTTTCTCATTAAAGCGGACGCGCTTAAATTCGACACTATCGGATATTCCAGACACGTAAAATGCTGTGAAAAAAACGTGGATTTGTTGGGCTTCAATACTTATGCCGATGTCCTTTCGGCACGTACGGGGAAGGTGGAGTTGGAAGTTGCGCTCGATATCAACTGTTTCCGAAATATAGTCAGGGCACAGGGCATAATTCGTTCGCTGTCTTTCGACGAAGTGAGAATCGAAGAGGATGACGCCGCGTGTCTGAACTTGCACCATTATAATTACGACGGCGGAGCGTACGTTACTAAGTCGGATATTTCTGAGGTGATAGATATTATCGGGCGTTCGCCTTTCGGGACGATTATAGTTTGTTTTTCGCAAAAGGATTATGATAATATATGCGCGCTCAGCGACGAAATAAGAGGACTTCCGGTATTTATCGGGAATAAACCCGAACTCAATCCGCAGAACTGCGTAGTGGTGTGTCCGAGCGCGGATTTCGAATACGCATTTTATGAAAATGCCGTTATAGCGGGCGCTCCGCTTTACGGAGGATATTTATCTCATATTGCGGCGCGGGTAAAGCGTTGTATTGCGGTAGCGGATACGGGGGAGAGCAATATGACGGCATCCGATGCGGAACTGCGGGCGGTTTATAAGGCTTTTGTGCAAGTTGCAATGAGTAAGTTGAAAGCGGCTAATTTGCATTCTCTGTATTTACTTATAAATGAAAGAGTAAAAATCGAAAAGAGCAGATTTTTGCTTGCAACAAAAATTTTCGCGCAACTGGGGCTTGTACGCATAGGCGAAAAGGGAGCGTTGAATATATCCAGAAAATCTGTTGATCTCGACGATTCTCCCGTTTATCGGAAAATTTTGCACGGTTGACAATATTTTCCGCTTTGAAATTGTACGATTCTATGTGAAAAACGCATTGATTATATAGTATAATTGATATATAATTTAACTAATAATCCGTTAGATTTTCAATTTGAGGATTCAAAAAGGATAATCGGGCGCGCCGAAACTTATAGGGCGCGCGTTTGAGGATTTGCGTAAAATGGAAGAACTGCTTGTAAAACTCAGAAAGACCTATCCCGATAAGTATGCAGATATTAAACGCGCATACGATTTCGCAAAAGCCGCGCACGCAGGACAGAAAAGAAGTTCCGGCGCGGATTATTTTACGCATCCCTGCGCGGTGGTGGAAATCCTTTCCGGATTCGGATTTGACAGTTCAACAGTGATTGCGGCGTTCTTACACGACGTTCTGGAAGATACGGCGGTCACGCCCGACGAGATGCGCGAGCATTTCGGAGATGAGATTCTCGAACTTGTCGAGGGAGTTACGAAACTCGATAAATTGCAATTTGTCAATAGGGAAGAGGCACAGGCGGAAAATTTCCGAAAGATTTTCGTCGCTATGGCAAAGGATTTGCGCGTTGTTATAATCAAACTCGCAGACAGACTCCACAATATGCGCTCTCTGCAATATCTCTCGCCCGAGAGACAGAGACGGATTGCGAGAGAAACGCTTGATATTTACGCCCCTCTTGCGGGAAGACTTGGTATTTCGTTTTTCAAATGCGAACTGGAAGATCTGTCTATGAAGTATCTTTTGCCCGACGAATACAAGTATATAACCGAATCCGTCAACACCAAACGTACGGAGCGTCAGGGCTTTTTGGACGCGGTCTGCAAGCAGATCGAACAGAAACTCAAAGAAATGGATATCAAGGGCGAAGTGAACGGTCGTCCTAAGCATTTTTATTCGGTATATAAGAAGATGAACAATCTTCATATAGATATAGACCAGATTTACGATTTGCTTGCGGTGAGAATTATCGTGGACTCCGTCAAGGACTGTTATACGATGCTCGGCGAGATTCACACAATGTGGAAACCTATTCCCGGACGGTTTAAAGACTATATCGCAATGCCGAAGGCAAACAACTATCAGTCATTGCATACTACGGTTATCACGCCTTTCAACGAGACGTTCGAGATACAGATCCGTACTTACGAAATGCACAGAATCGCAGAGTACGGCATAGCGGCGCACTGGAAGTATAAAGAGGGTACGACGGGCTCGGACAGCGAGTTGGACAATAAAGTCCGCTGGCTAAGAGAAGTTATGGATGCCCAGAAAGACATCGACGGCGCAAAGGAGTTTATGGACGCAATAAAAATCAACGTCTTCGACGACGAGGTTTTTGTGTTTACTCCAAAGGGCGACGTTCACGGATTGCCGATAGGGTCTACTCCCGTTGATTTAGCGTATAAGATACACTCGCAGATAGGCAATAAATGCGTCGGAGCAAAAGTAAATAAAAAGATAGTGCCTTTGTCTACAAAACTTGCAAACGGCGATATAGTTGAGATTTTGACTTCGTCTTCTTCTAAGGGCCCCAGTCTCGACTGGCTCAAATTTGTACGTACCGCTTCTGCGCGCGCGAAGATGCGCAACTTTTTCAAAAAAGAGAAACGCGACGAGAATATCGCCCGCGGAAAAGATATGCTTGAAAGAGAGGCGAAACGCAGAGGATATTCTCTCAGCGACGTGATGACTCACGATATGATGCTGCGCTTTCTTCAACGGCACGGACTTGAACGAGAAGAGGATCTGTATGCGGAAGTAGGATACGGCGGACTGACGACTAATCAGGTGCTGTCCAAAATTATCGAAGCGTTTAAAAAAGAAGTCCCGATGCCTTTGCCGGCAGAGATATCGCCTGCTAAGAGCGAGCAGAAAACGCAATCCGTCGGGCATTCGAAGAGCGGCGTTCTCGTCAACGGCAACGCCAATTTTACTGTCAGAATGGCACAGTGCTGCTCGCCTGTTCCGGGGGATCCGATAATCGGTTATATCTCACGCGGGCGCGGTGTTTCGGTGCATAGAAAAGACTGTCCCAACGTCAAGGGAATGGAAGACGAAAGGCTTATAACGGTGAGTTGGGATAACAGCGGGAACGACTATTTCAACGCTACGCTAACTATTTCCTGCGAGAATAAGAGCGGACTGCTTGCAACTATAACTTCCTATATTGCAGGAGCGAAACTGGAAATCGCGGCAGTGAGCGCGAGGGTGGTCGACGAGAAGGAAAACCTCGGCGAAATTGTTATAACCGTACAGATCAGAAAAGTTGACGAACTTGAAAATCTTTCAAAAAAATTGCGAAGTATCAACGGAATCATCGATATCAGAAGATAGACATGCTCATAGTATTCTAAAAAAGTGCAAAACTTGTAAAACTATTCTAAAAGGCGGCAAAAAGCAGAAATTTATGAGGATATACACATTAATTACCTCTCAGATGCAGACAAACACATACGTCGCGGTTAACGGCGGAAGGGCTTTTGTTGTGGACCCCGGCGGAAATGCCGAAATGATTTATGCGCTTGCAGAGGAACAAAACACAGTTATAGAAGCAGTTTTGCTCACGCACGCACACTTCGATCATATAGGCGCGGTCGCCGCTCTTCAGGAACTTTCGCAAGCGCGCGGCAACGGAAACGTAACGGTGTTTCTGCATAGCGAAGACAGAGATAAAATTTCTTCTTATAAAAATATGGGTTTTGCCGTCGGCGCAAAGGTGGAACCGTTTATTCCCGACGTTCTTCTTAAAGGCGGCGAAAGTCTGACGGTTGCGGGCGTAATGTTGAAAGTTTTGCATACTCCCGGACATACGAGAGGCGGCGTTTGCTACGTTGCGGAAGATACTGTTTTCTGCGGCGATACACTGTTTGCAGGGGGATACGGCAGGACGGATTTTTATGACGGAAGTTTTGCCGAAATAAAGAATTCGATTGTAAACAAACTGTTCAACCTTCACGGCGACTATACCGTGCTTTCGGGGCACGGCGCAAAGACTTCGCTCGAAACCGAACGCGCGCATAACCCCGTGCTGTACGAAAAAGGCTCCGACTTCGTTATGACCGAATGAAGGGAGCACAAGGATTCCGATGATAAATTTTTCAGTAAGCAACACAGAATATCTCAACGATTTGGCGGAACTTATCCGACTGTTCGAAAGCGCGTACGGCGAGGATATTTCTCTGAATCTGGATTACGCCGTTCGCGACGGCGTTTTCAGAGTTACGGTGAGTTCGGACAGATACGACGGTTTTAAGAAAAATTTCTATTACCCGATTAAGGAATGTGATAATCTTGTTCGCAAACGCGTTGAAAAGAGGTATCTGAAAATCGCTGTTTACCGCACGCTCTGCTTCCTTACGGGAGTGGAACTTCCTTACGGATGTCTTACGGGTATACGTCCCACTAAACTGTTTACCGAAATACAGAATGACCGAGAGAGTTACGGAAAATCCGCAAGAGAGGTGTTTTTAAACGACTACGGCGTAAGCGAGGAGAAAGTTGCTCTGATAGAAAAGACCGTAGCCGTACAGACGCCTTTGCGAAAGAAGTCGGCAAACGAATACGACGTGTTTGTGTTTATTCCGTTTTGTCCTACGAAATGCGCGTATTGCTCGTTCGTCAGTCTGCCGCTGAGCAGACAGAAAAAACTTGTTGAGCCGTACGTGGACTGTCTTATACGCGAACTCGAACAGACAAGGCAACTTATAAAGCAAAAAAAATGGAAAGTCAGAGCGGTGTATATAGGAGGCGGGACGCCTACATCGATAGGTCCGCAGATGCTTGACAGGATTCTTGAACACTGTCATTTCGGCGCAAAGGAGTTTACGGTGGAGGCCGGGCGTCCCGACACTATCGACGACGAAACCGTGAAAATGCTGTTAAAGCACGGAGTAACAAGAATCTCCGTCAATCCGCAGACGTTCAACGCGCGCACGCTTGAAAAAATCGGCAGACAGCATAAGGTAGGCGACACCGTCAACGCCTTTGCCTGCGCAAGGGGAAGACTTGACGTAAATATGGATTTGATTGCGATGCTTCCTGATGAAACGTTTGAGGATTTCAAATACAGTCTGGACACCGCCGTCGCGCTTTCGCCGGAAAACATAACCGTACATACTCTCTATCTCAAAAAGGGTTCCGCGCTCAAACTCGACGGGTATGACAACACCGACTGCGCTACCGCATCAAGAATGGTGGACTACGCATATAAGAAGTTGACTGAGGCGGGGTACGTCCCGTATTATATGTACAGACAGAAATACACGAGCGGCAATCTTGAAAACGTAGGTTATGCAAAGGTTGGCAAGGAGTGTCTGTATAACATTGACATAATGGAAGAGGACACGCCTATAATTGCCAACGGCGCGAACGGAATTTCAAAGAAAATAGACAGAAAGATAAATTTGATTACGCGGTGTGCAAACTACAAAGAGCCGCTTGAATATATCAAAAATATAGATATGATGCTCGAGAGGCAGCGTGAGTTCTGGAAATAAGGGGGGAATAGAATATGGATTTTAAAAAATTAATAGATGATAAAACTGTATGTGAAATACGTTCCGACAATGATTTGCAAACGTTTGACGTGGGTGTTATTTTTCATACGAATGCACATAGCATTTTTGTAATATGTTTTGGGAAAGACGGGGCTTTCAGCAAGTATGCTATGATTCCGATAGATTTTATCTGTTCGGTTTCATACGGGACGGAGTATATAAAGAATCTGAATATTCCTGACGTATCGATAGATGAGAATATGAATTTTAGTGAATGGGAGTGTATTCAGGATGTCTTTGAGTTTTTAAAGAATAACTCTTCAGTGGTCGCTTTTTATGATTATGACGAGACGGAATTAGCACGCGGCATTATAGAAGATTATGATGATGACAGCGCTACGGTACATATTATTGACGATGAAAGCGGTGATTTTGACGGAACGATGATTTTGACAACGTCGCAATATTTTACGCTTGAATGGACAAATAAGTCGAATTGATAGAATGAATTTTTGAGTGTTCACACAGATTAAAGCACACTTAATTAATGTAATAAATGTATTTAAAAATGTTTTACTTTGTAATTCAAATGTGATAATATAACTATCGTACTTTCGACGAGGTTCGGACAGTCTCTGAGTTCTTACTTGGTTGGAAGCGAATTATTTATCCAACGAAGGAGGTTAAATCAATGGATAAGGAAACAAAACAACAGATTATAGCAACCTATGCGCGCAGCGAGGGCGACACCGGTTCTCCCGAAGTGCAAATCGCGCTTCTCACAAAGCGTATTTCGGAACTCACCGAGCACCTTAAAGTGCACCACAAAGATCACCACAGCCGCAGAGGCTTGCTGATGATGGTCGGTCACAGAAGAAGTTTGCTCAACTACTTGAAGGATACCGACATCGAGAGATACCGCGCAATCGTCAGTTCGCTCGGTTTGAGAAAATAAAACAAACAAAAAGAATGCGGAATTCTTTTCCGCACTCTTTTGACGCTGATGCGTATATCATAATTGCATTTCGCAAAATGCGGCAATTCACGCTTAGGTTCTGCGCCTTGCGTGGTTTGCGCTCAAAACAAATCCCGCACTATGCGATTTTGCGTACCGTTATGATTGGCGTCTGACGCAAAAACAAAATTTATTGTTTTTGAAATCCGCACTATTCACGGATTATAGAAATTACTGCGACAGCAGATAATATAAAAATAAAATAGGGAATGACGGAATTCCCAGAACAGGAGTAAATTATGGAAAGAAAAATTTTCAAGACAACAGTCGGCGGAAAGGAACTCGTCGTTGAAACCGGCGCATACTGCGGTCAGGCAAACGGCTCGTGCATAGTACGTTGCGGCGATACGGTGGTTATGGTCAACGCGACTATGTCCAAAACGCCCCGCGACGGAATGGATTTCTTCCCCCTCAGCGTGGACTATGAAGAAAAAATGTATGCTATCGGAAAAATCCCCGGAGGATTTAAAAAGAGAGAGGGCAGAGCAAGCGACAAAGCGATACTCACCTCGCGTCTTATAGACCGTCCCATACGTCCTTTGTTTCCGAAGGGCATTTACAACGACGTAACGGTTATCGCAACCGTGCTTTCGGTTGACACGAACACGCCTCCCGAAGTTTTCGGAATGATAGGTTCGTCCGTTGCGCTTTCGATATCCGATATACCGTGGGCAGGTCCTACCGGCTCCGTCGTAGTCGGTTTGGTTGACGGACAGTACGTCATCAACCCCGATACCGAACAGCGCGCAAAATCCAGACTTACGCTCAACCTCAGCGGCACGAAAGACGCTATAATGATGGTTGAGGCAGGCTCGAACGAAATCACCGAACAGGAAATGCTCGGCGCGATTATGTTCGGACACGAGGAAATAAAGAGAATAGTAGCGTTTATCGAAGGCATTCAGGCGGAAGTCGGCAAGGCTAAACTCGATATCGAACTCGAACATATTCCCGAGGACATCGATGCGGCAGTCCGCGCTTATGCGGATAAGAAGATGGACTACGTTCTCGAAGCGTTTGACCGTTACGAGCGCGAAGAGAGAGAAGACGCTCTTAACGAAGACGTGCTTGCGCATTTCGTAGACGAGTTTAACGACGTTCCCAAAAAAGTCAAGTTTATTCTGGACAGCCTCTACTATCTCAAAAAGGAAAAAGTCCGCGCAAAGATACTTGTCGACGGCGTTCGTCCCGACGGCAGAAGTCTCACCGAAATCCGCCCCATTTGGTGCGAAGTCGGTATGCTTCCCCGTGTTCACGGCAGTGCAATCTTTACAAGAGGTCAGACGCAGGCAATGACAACCTGCACGCTCGGTACGATTTCCGAAGCGCAGAGACTCGAAGGTCTTGACGACGACTTCTACAAGAGATATATGCATCAGTACAATATGCCCGGTTATTCGACAGGCGAGGCGAAATCCTTGAAGAGCCCCGGCAGACGTGAAATCGGTCACGGCGCACTTGCGGAACGCGCTCTCGAACCCGTGCTTCCCAGCGAAGAGGAATTCCCGTACGCAATCCGTACTGTATCCGATATTCTCAGTTCAAACGGTTCCACTTCTCAGGCTTCCGTATGCGGCAGTACGCTCGCTCTTATGGACGCAGGCGTTCCGATCAAGGCTCCCGTCGCAGGTATCGCAATGGGACTTATCAAAAACGAGGAGCAAGGCAAAGTGGCGGTCCTTTCCGATATACAGGGACTTGAAGACTTCCTCGGCGATATGGATTTCAAGGTTGCGGGTACAACCAAAGGTATCACCGCAATTCAGATGGACATCAAAATCAAAGGCATTGATGAAAATATCCTCACGAAGGCCCTTGAACAGGCGAGAATCGGCAGATTGGAAATACTCGATAAGATGCTTGCCACGCTTCCCGAAGCGCGTCCCGAACTGAGCAAGTGGGCGCCCAAAATCGTTTCTTTCTCGGTTGATCCCGATAAACTCGGCGATATAATAGGTAAAGGCGGAAAGACAATCAATAAGATTATCGAAGATACGGGCGTCAAAATCGATATCAACGACGAAGGGACCGTATTTGTTGCGTCAAACGACGACAGCGCAATAAAGAAAGCGCGCTCCATTATCGAGACGATTGTGCGCGACGTCGAAATCGGCGACGTGTACGAAGGTATCGTTACAAAGATTATGGAAAACGACAAGGGGCAGTTCGGCGCAAGCGTAAATTTTGCTCCCGGTAAGGATGGAATGATTCATATCTCCAAACTTTCTACCGAGCGCGTCGAGAGAGTGACCGACGTCGTCAACGTAGGCGATATCGTAATCGTAAAAGTTATCAAGATTGACGAAAAGCACAGAGTTGACCTTCGCCTTAAAGAGGTCGTCCGCAAAGCGTAAGAACGATTTTAGCGATTGAATCAAGCCCCTGTCTATTTACTGCCGCGAGCAATATGCTCGCTCGCAGATTTCAGACGGGGGTTTTCATATATGCAATTAAAAACGCGCTCTTACGGCGCGTTTCCATTTGTTTACGATTATGTTTTAAATGCCTGCGTAAAGTTAATAATCAATTAGTCTATGACGTTGCTTACGGTGTCGGCGCTGAGATTTGCGGACTTGATATATTCGAGTATGCGGGGCAGAGCGTCGACTGTGCAATCGGTGGGGTGCATAAGAATCAAATCCCCCGCTTTGATATCTTTTATCGCGCGTTCGTATATTATGTCGGCGTCGTGGTCGCGCCAGTCTATGGTATCTCTCGACCACATTATGACCTTGTATTCGAGTTGCTTGCACGCTTCGAACATAACTGTGCCTATACTTCCGCTGGGCGGTGCGAATAACTTGCAGTTGTAGTAATCGGGAAGGTCTTCAAGAACGCTGTCGATAAGCCTTTCTGTCAGCAGGATTTCTTCCTTATTCTGTTGCATAGTCAATTTGGCGTGGTCGCGGTGAAGATATCCGTGATTGCCTATTTCGAAACCGCAGGACGCGACTTTAAGAAGCGTATTAGGGTGTTTGGCAACCCAACTTCCTCCGACGAAAAACGTTGCGTTGAAGCCGTATTCTTCCAGAATAGCCGCAATACTTTCTACGTTGGGCGCGTTTTCGTAGACATTGAACATCAGGGCTACTTTACCGCCGTTCTGATTGCCCTCGTAAATCGCGTTGTTGACGGGCTGGGTAGTTTCACTTACGGGAAGCGCGGCGGTGAACGCTATGCCGAACGTGCACGCAAGAACCGCCGCTATGACAAAATTAGCCCAAAAGGCACGGAATCGTCTCTCTTTCATAGTACAAAATATGTTTGCAGAAGCGAAACTATGTGTTACAATATTGATATGCAGAAATTGATTGAATTTGAAAGCGGACTTAAACTTGTTCTGGTGCAAAACACCGCTGTACGCTCTGTCGCGCTCGGTGTATTTGTCGGCGCGGGAGTGGTTAAAGAGACTCCCGAACTGTCGGGAATTTCTCATTTTATCGAACATATGGTGTTCAAAGGCACAAAATCGCGCAGCAGTTTCGATATCGTAAACGAAATCGACAGCATAGGCGCGCAGATAAACGCGTTTACGTCTAAGAGTTATACCTGTTTTTATACCGTATCTCTTGATACGAACGCGGATAAATGCGCGGACGTTTTGAGCGATATTTATCTTAATCCGCTTTTCGGGGAGGAAGAACTGGAACGCGAGCGCCGCGTCGTTATGGAGGAGATAAACGAGAGCGAGGATTCTCCCGACGACGTTTGTCTGGAGAGTTTGCTGACAGGATTTTTCAAGGGAAATCCGCTTGAAAAACCCATTCTCGGAAGCAAGGAAACGTTGCTTTCGATGACTTCTAAAACGCTTGACAACTATCATAAAATGTATTATACGCCGTCAAATACGGTTATATCTATTGCGGGGAATATTTCCGAAAACAGTGCGATAGAACTCGTAAAACGGCATTTTGAAAGCAAGTTTACTAAGGCTGTGCCAGACTTGCGCCGACAGGCAGCGAGGGTGGGCGACAACACCGGATACGTGAAGACTAAAAAGCAGATAGAACAGGCGCATGTTGCGTTTGCGTTTCCGTCGTTTCCTTATAACGACCGTAACGCGGTTTCGGTGCAGTTGATGAGCGTGATTTTCAGTATGGAGATGTCGTCGAGGCTGTTTCAAAGCATTCGCGAAAAACTCGGGCTTTGCTATACGATTATGGGATATCCGTCCACTTATGAGAATAACGGTGCGTATATCATCTATACGGCGACGAATCCCGAAAGCGTAGAAAAGGCGGTCAGGGCGATTCGGGCAGAAGTCGATTTGTTGCTTGAAAAAGGCGTAACCGACGAAGAACTTGCAAAGGGAAAAGAACAACTCAAAACCTCTCTCGTACTCGGACAGGAAAGCACCTCCGCTATGATGCGTACTTTCGGCACGCACGCGATTCAGACGGGTATGCTGTACGATTTCGACGCGCGCATAGCCGCTATCGACGGGACTGCGAAAGAAGACGTTCTCGCTGCGGCTAAGTACGTTTTTGATTTCGACAGAATGTTCGGAAGCGTCGTTTCCCCCGTAGAAGGCGAGGATATCGTAAAAATATTTAAAGCCTGAGTAGAATCCGAGGTTATAAAATCGCTCGCTTTTTGGATATATTATGCTTGAAATATAATATAGTCTATGTTATAATTTCAAATATTGAATATTTACGGAAGGTGGGTTTTGGCAAATACTCGTCAAGCAAGAGCGCATACCGGCGGCAAGATAGCGATGGGCATCATACTTATCGCAGTTTCGCTTTTCTGCTTTTTGTGCGCCGTAGGGGCGTTCGGCGAAATAGGGAAAACGGTTAGCGGCTTTTTGATAGGATTTTTCGGACTGGCGTTTTACGGATATGCTCTGGGCGGCGTGATTCTCGGAATCGCGCTCACTTTCGGCATCAGGCTGAGAATGCGCTTTTCACGCGCTTTGTTTTATACGGGTATGCTTGTACTGGGCATACTCGCTTTGCAGGTTTATACGTCGAGCGTGCACATTGTCGGCGCAAGTTACGGCGAATATCTTTTTTCCTGTTACGAGAATACGAATACCGCGGGCGGAATGCTGTACGGAGTTATAGCATATCCGCTTATGAAAGCGACCACCGCAGTCGGCGCGCTTGTAATAGCCTGCGTCGCTTTTTTGGTGCTCGCGTTTTTTGCCATACTTCCTTCCATTCGCAGAAACGTCACGTATACCGCTCCTTCGCGTAAGGTCGGACGCAAGCCGTCAAAGCGCGAACGCAACGATTATTACGACCGTCCCGAATCTTCCCGCAGAGCGAAAAGAGAACGCGCCGCTCATCCTATCGAGCAGACGGATATGCCCGTTATTACAGACTTTTCGCAAGCGCAGGAGGGCGGCGATTCGCTTTACGTAGTCGACGTCGCGGGAGATACTATGCCGCAGAAGCGCGGTTTCAGAAAGGCAAAAGGCGCAGCGGGATATAAGCCTATCGGCTCATTCGACCCGCTTTATCCGAACAGGAACGGCGGTTATGAGGACGAATTGCTTACGCCGCAGGTGAGAACCGGTTCGGTGAACGCGTATACGCCGCAGGGACTTGCCAGAGACATACTGTTCGGGCAGAATCCCACGGAGGAAGTGCTGTCGCGATACGAAACGGCAAGCAATCCTCGCAACAAAGCGTTGTCAGACGTTTCTCCGTCGTACGGCGCGGTCAGACGAGTGGAAATGCGCAATAAGTTGGGCGTAGATTCCGACAGAGACGCGCTGCGCGAGGATTTTATGCGCAGATACCGTGCTCAGAACGGCTCGGAAGAGCAGACGATTCAGGGTGCGGATTACGATTTCAAGAAAACTGACTCGGACAGATTTACGTCCGAGAATACCTCGGATTACAACGGCGGTATTAAGCCCGATTATTACTCTTTGAAAGAGGAGCGAGTGAAATCTTTCGCAAAATCTCCGACCATCGCGGAGTTCGAGGCGGAGGCGAGGGATTATACCGTCGGCGGCGTCGTGTCGGAGGCGGAAGAAGTAAAGAAAGAAGTCGTTAAACCGACGAGAATTATGTCGCATCCCGACAGCGGAGACACAATAAACAGCACTATTCGCAAAGCGGAAAACGCTGTGAACGCAAACGTAAACGTGGGAATGCTCGGCGCGCTCAACAGGGCGATCAGCGGAGAAGATACTTCGAACTCAAAGACGGAGGAAATTGTCGCCGAGGCATACGAAAAGCCGCAGGCGCGTCCGTCGCAGGGCATTGCTCCCGCTACGGTTACCGTAACGGACAGTAAAACGACGTCAAAGGACGATACCGTTATGCGTAACGGTCAGCCCGCTTCGATTTCCGATGTGGAAAGAGCGGGATATACGCCTGTATCGGGAGAAAAGAAAATCCCGCGCGCTTTTGCGGCCACTTCCGTGGAAAAAGAAGCCGAACAGAACACCGAGCCTAATTATTTCGGCAACGGCGTTCAGCAAAAACCTGTGATAAAGAAGTATGAGCCTTTAAAACCGAGTCTCGACAACCTGAGACCTGCTTATAAGGACGAAAATCCCACCGTCGGAGGCGAAGTTCCCAGCGAACCCGCGCCTGTACGTCAGAAAGTTACAGGCGATAAAATGTCCCGCGCAGCGATACAGAGTACGACGGATATAGCGAAGCAGTCCGCAAAGGATAAAGAAAGCGCGGAAATGCAATCGCGCATTCAGAATATCAAACAGGCTATCAAGGAAACTCCCAACATAGGTCAGTATGAAAGAGAAGCGCTTAGGGAAGAAAAGGTCAAATCTTCGCAGAACAGAGGTCTGACGGCGGGAGAGCCTGTCAGAAAATCCGTTTCGGAACAGACTAAGAAAGCGGAACGCGTCGTTCAGAACAATATCGAGCAGGAAATTGCAAAGAGCATACCTCGCCGTCCTTACGCCGCGCCTCCCGTGAGTTTGCTCGAACCGCCCGCGCCCGAAGTGGATCAGAACGAGGATTACGAACAGAAAAAAGACAGAATCGTCAAAACGCTGGATTTCTTCAATATCAAAGGCGAGGTTGTGGAAATCAAAGTCGGACCCACGTTTACGATGTATAAACTCAAAGTCGAGATGCCGAGAGGCAGAACGATAAACTATATTTCCTCTCTTGAAAGCGATATCGCTATGAAGATGGAAGCAGGCAGCGTGCGTATCATTGCGCCTATTCCCGGAGAGGACGCCGTCGGCATAGAAGTGCCGAACAAGAAACGCCGCAACGTCAACCTCAGCGAGATTATAGAATCTCCCGAGTTCAACCGCGCAAAAGATCCCGCGTCGTTTGCTCTCGGCAAAAATCTGTACGGCGTGAGCAGAGTGGTCGAAGTGAGAAAACTCCCGCACGTGCTTATTGCGGGCGCGACGGGCGCAGGTAAGAGTTGCTGTATCAACTCGCTAATTGTGAGTTTGCTGTACAAGGCGTCTCCCGACGACGTGCGTCTCATTCTCGTTGACCCGAAACGCGTAGAGATGTCTATATATGCGGGCATACCCCATCTGCTTATGGACGAGATTATTTGCGATACCGACAAGGCAATCCGCGCGCTCAACTGGGCTATACAGGAGATGGAACGCCGTATGAAGTATTTTGCGGAAGTCGGTTACAGGGATATAGAGGGTTACAATGCGGACGTACACGTACACGGATACGAGAAAATGGCGCGCATAGTAATAGTTGTAGACGAATTTGCCGATCTGATGTCGACGGGCAAAAAAGCGGTTGAAGACACTGTAAACCGCATTGCGCGTTTGGCAAGAGCGACGGGTATTCATCTCGTGCTTGCAACTCAACGTCCCTCGGTTGACGTCATCAGCGGTACGATCAAAAATAACTTCCCTAGCCGCGTTGCGTTTAAAGTTACGTCGAGTTTCGACAGTAAGACTATCCTCGACAGCGTAGGCGCGGATAAACTGCTGGGTTACGGCGATCTGCTGTTTATGTCCACGGGCGCGTCTGAACTCGAACGTATGCAGGGCGCGTTTATATCCAACGATGAAGTTAAAAAGGTCGTGGACTTTATCAAACAGCATAACGACAGTTACTTTGACAACAATATCAAGGACGCTATATTCAAGGAAGCGGAAGAGGACAGACCGGAGTTCTCGGCAAAAGACCACGCAAAGGCGAAGGATTCTATGCCTCCCGAACTTTTCAAGGCTCTCGAACTGGGTATCGAACTCAGAGAGGACAACAATTCGCCGATAGCCATTTCCTACATTCAGCGCAAACTCGGGCTCGGATGGCCGAAGGCGGCGAAAATCTACGATATGATGGACGATATGGGCTTCCTTACCCCCGTAGATCCCTCGGATAAAAAGAAAAAAGCGGTTAATATTTCGTATGAGCAACTCGACGCTTTGCGCGCGGGAAGCGAAGACAGAGAAGATGAAGAATAACCGAAAACCGACTGCTCGGAGTATATCCGATGCGGCGTTTCAATGACTGATAAAAGGAACCGACAGGCAAAAGATGAGAATAGGCGCGATATCGCTCGGATGCGATAAAAACAGAGTCGACACCGAAAAGATGCTTGCAAGACTTGTGGAAGGCGGGCACACGGTTGTATCGGACGCGGAAGAGGCGGACGCGCTTATCGTCAACACCTGCGCGTTTATAGATAAGGCGAAAGAGGAATCCATAGACGAAGTGCTTTGGGCTGTTGAGTGCAAGAAAACGGCAAAAGTAAAATACGTCGTTGTTACCGGATGTCTTTCGCAGAGATATGTTGATGAACTTAAAGCGGAATTTCCGGAGGTCGACGCCTTTCTCGGAATCGCCGCTTACGATGAAATCTTAAACGTGCTGAAAGAGATAGACGGAAAAAACAGAGTTAGCCGTACGGAGTGCAAAGACGCTTTTTACGGAAAGAGAGTGCTGACGACTCCATATCACTACGCCTATCTTAAAATTGCGGAA
The DNA here is from genome assembly GCA_910578325.1 of uncultured Christensenella sp. Taxonomy (GTDB): domain Bacteria; phylum Bacillota; class Clostridia; order Christensenellales; family CAG-917; genus CAG-475. The sequence continues at coordinate 66,942 of CAJTQT010000004.1, read as the reverse complement.
GGATGCAATAATCACTGTACATATTGCGCTATCCCGTCAATACGCGGAAAATACAGATCGGAAAAGACGGAGGATTTGCTGAGAGAGGCGAAAACTCTTTCCGACGACGGCGTTAGGGAACTTATTCTCGTGGCGCAGGACGTGACAAGGTACGGAATTGATTTTGACGGAAAGCCGCATTTGACGGAACTTGTGAAAGAACTCGAAAAGTTGGATTTCGACCTTATACGTTTGCTGTATCTCGAACCCGAAATGGTAGACGACGCGCTGATTGAATTCATTGCGACGGAACCTAAGGTCGCAAAGTATATGGATATACCTTTCCAGCATATTGACAGCGGCGTTTTGAAACGTATGAACAGGCATACCGACGAGCGTTATACGCGTGAGTTGATAAAAAAGGTAAAAGCGGCAGGTATAACCCTCAGAACTACGTTTATTTGCGGATTTCCGGGTGAGAGCGAGGAAGCGTTTGAAAAACTCCGCGATTTTATAAAATGCGCTGAAATCGATTATGCGGGATTCTTTGCATATTCGAGAGAAGAAGGCACGCCCGCCGACAGGCTGGACGGACATCTGCCGGAAGAGATCAAGCAGGCGAGAGCAGACGAACTGACGCGTTTGCAGACCGAGATTATGTGCGAGCGTAACAAGTCGGTCATCGGCAAGCGCGTACGCGTGTTGTACGACGGCATAGATTACGAGAAGCAGGCTTTCGTGGGTAGAACGTCTGTACAGGCTCCGGAAATCGATAATACTGTGTACTTCACGTCCGACAGCGAAGCGCTCATAGGCAACTTTTACGAAGTAGAAATAGTCGGCACCGACGGCGTAGACCTTTTGGGGGTAGTAATTCAATGAAATTGACTTTGGCAACTAAGATAACCGTAGCGCGTATTTTTCTGATAATCCCGACGATAATAGCGTTTATTCTCGCGCATTCTCTGCAAACGCAGACAGGTTATCTCGCCTCTCTGATAGTCTCCGCCGTTCTGTTTTCGATTTGCTGTTCGACGGATTTCCTCGACGGCTATATCGCGAGGAAAACGGGAACCGTTTCAGACCTTGGCAAACTTTTGGATCCGCTTGCGGATAAGGTCGTTATAGTTATTATGCTTTTCCTCATCGTGCTGTATCAGGACGGACTTACAATGGGCGACAAGTTTATGCACAACGGCGTTGTAATCGCGCTTCTAAGCGGGTTAATACTGTCGCGCGAGTTGCTTATAAGCGTATTCCGCTCAATCGCCGCCAAAAAGAATCTGGTGCTTGCGGCGGATATATTCGGCAAAATCAAAACAGTGTTTCTGGACGTGTCGGTAACCACGCTTATGCTTGCGGGACTGCACGTCGTAATCGGTTGGATGGGAACGGTGCTGTTCTATATCGGCGCGGCGTTTGCGGTGTTCAGCGGCGCGAGATATATCTATAAGAACAGGCACGTTCTGCAACCGATCGCTGAAAGTCCCGATACGTCGGCGGCAAAACAGGCGGACGGCGTAAGCGACAGGGCAGAGAACTGAGTTTCAATGCAGGCGTATATATGATAAACGAATCGGTAAAATTATGCGGATTGACACAAGACGAAATTCTGAAACGTCTTGAAAGGTTTTCCGATAGCGGGGTGAATTTCTGCGTAACGGAAGATTGTCTCGACGCAAAAATAGTTATGAGCGCGCCGAAATCGCTGGGAAGACTCAAATTCGAGCAGATAAAGAGCGAAGTTTATAACGTGTTCTCAGACGAGGTGTATTTTGCAGGCGACGCATCCTTGCAGGAGATTGCCGCAAAACTTCTCAAAATGAACTCTCGCGTGCTCGCGGTTGCCGAAAGCCTTACGGGCGGCGAAATCTGTTCGCGCCTGACGGAGATTTCGGGAATAAGCGAAAACTTTTACGAAGGAATAGTCTGTTACAATAAGTCGTCGAAAATTTCGCGGCTCGGCGTAAGCAACGGTACGCTCGCGAGGCAGGGCGCGATAAGCAGACAAACCGCGTATGAAATGGTCAGGGGACTGGTGCGGGAGCCCGTCGATATAGGACTTGCGACAACAGGACTTGCGGGACCTCGCGGAGATGAGGGAAAGCCTGTCGGTCTTGTGTATATTGCGGTAGGCGGCGGTGATTTTATACCTGTGTTCGAACGCAGATTCGAAGGCGACCGCAACCATATCCGCGGATGCGCGGCAAACGTCGCTTTGTTCTATCTTGTCAGATATCTCAAAGGCGATATCTGGCACTTATAACGGAAATTATTCGCAATGTACCGAAAACGGTGCGTATGTTGCAATAAAATATAAACTGTCAATACGTCTTAGCGGCGTTAGATAAAGGAGAAATACACTATGGCGGAAAAAAACGAAAAACCGAAAACCAAAGCCGAGAGCCTTCAAGACGCTCTCGCGCAAATAGAAAAGCATTTCGGAAAAGGTTCGATTATGTTGCTGGGGGATGATACGGGACAGAAAGTCGAAGCCGTATCGACAGGATGTCTGACGCTCGATATCGCGTTGGGCATAGGCGGTATTCCGAAAGGCAGAATCATCGAAATATACGGACCCGAGTCATCGGGTAAGACAACGGTCGCGTTGCATTGCGTTGCGGAAATGCAGAAGACGGGAGGCACCGCGGCGTTTATCGACGCGGAACACGCGCTCGACCCCGTATATGCGTCTAAACTCGGCGTGCAGATAGAAAAACTTTATATTGCGCAACCCGACAACGGAGAGCAGGCTCTGGACATTGTGGAAACTCTGGTGCGAAGCAATGCGGTTGATATAATTGTAGTAGACTCGGTTGCCGCTCTTACTCCGCAGGCGGAAATAGAGGGCGATATGGGGGACAGCCACGTCGGATTGCAGGCAAGACTTATGTCGCAGGCGTTGCGTAAACTTACTTCGGTTGCCTCGAAAAGCAAGTGCACGATAATTTTCATCAATCAGTTGCGCGAGAAAGTTGGAGTTATGTACGGCAGCGCGGAAACTACAACGGGCGGCAAGGCATTGAAGTTTTATGCTTCGGTGCGTATAGACGTACGCAGAAAAGACGCGATTAAAGACGGTTCGGACGTCATAGGAAACCACGTGCTTGCAAAGATTGTAAAAAACAAAGTCGCACCTCCTTTCAGAACGGCGGAATTTGATATTATGTACGGAAAAGGCGTATCTCTGACGGCGTGTATTCTTGACGTTGCGGTCGCAAACGGCTTTGTTCAGAAAGGCGGAAGTTGGTACAGTTATAACGACGAAAAAATCGGTCAGGGCAGAGATAAAACAGTTGAGTATCTCGAAAATCATCCCGACATTCTTGCGGAACTTGACGCAAAAGTGCGTGAAAAATACAGTTTGAACTGACAGTTAAAAAGCACAATTAGTTTATTAAGCAGTTTATCCGCCTGTTTTGGGCGGATAAACTGCGTTTTCGGCGATATTTGCGGCTTTTTGTTATGACAGGTCGAATTTGCCTGCCGCACCGTTTGATTTTATGCGCGTATAGCCTTAATCCGTTGACTAAATATTTAAAATAGTATATACTATTTAAGACAAAATCATATTTACGAAAACAACAACCGTATAGATAGATTGTTTAAGTTTTACGGCACGCATAGTTTTTGTTGCCGAACATATAGATTCTCTTTTCGGATTTGGAAATATTTTTGTGTTTTCGCGTATGGTTTTGATTATATAAATGGAGGTCTCAAATGACCATATTCGGATTATTGAATTCCGCAATCGACGCGGGCGGCATCGCGGGTATAGCGATAGCCACGGCGGTAGTCGGTGCATTGATAGGCTTTTTTGTTTTTAAATCCTACTCGATGAACAAAATCGGCAACGCAAAGCGTGAGGCGGCGAGGATTATCGAAGAAGCAAATTTGGAAGCAAAGACCATACGTAAAGACGGTCTTATCGAAGCGAAAGAACAGATGAACAGGATGCGCGACGACTTTGAAAAGGAAACTAAGGAGCGCAAACAGGATTGGCAACGTACCGAAAACAGACTCGCGCAGAAAGAATCCGCTCTTGACAAAAAAGAGGATTTGATTGACAAGAAGAGCGCGACTCTCGATAGAAAAATCGAAGATGCGGAACGTGTTCAGAAGCAGAACGAAGAAACGAAAGAAAGGCTTAAAGGCATAGAGGACGAACTGAGCCATTCCAAAGAGATTATGCAAAAGGAACTCGAAAGAGTTTCGGGAATGACAAAGGAAGACGCCGCGGCGGAACTCAAATCCGCTTTGCTGGAAGGAGTTAAAAAAGACGCCGCGCAGGATGCGAAAGCGATAATTGCGGAGTCTAAGGAGAACGCGCAGAAAGAGGCGAGAAACATAATCTCGCAGGCAATACAGCGTTGCGCCGCCGACCACGCGACGGAGAACACCGTATCGGTCGTTGCTCTTCCCAACGACGAGATGAAGGGCAGAATTATAGGACGTATGGGAAGAAACATCCGCGCTCTCGAAAGCGCGACGGGCGTGGACCTTATAATTGACGATACTCCCGACGTTATCACTCTTTCGAGTTTCGATCCCGTAAGACGCGAAGTTGCAAGACTCACTCTCGAAAAACTTATAACCGACGGACGTATCCATCCCGCGAGAATCGAGGAGATGGTCGACAAGGTTCGCCGCGAAGTGGAAGCGGGCATAAAAGAAGCGGGCGAAGAGGCGGCTTTCGAAGTTGGCGTTCACGGCTTGCATCCCGAAATTATCAAGATTCTCGGCAGACTTAAATACCGTACGAGTTACGGCCAGAATGTATTGAAGCATTCCATAGAGGTTGCGTCGCTTGCGTCGATTATGGCTTCTGAAATGGGTATCGACCCCAGAATCGCGCGCAGAGCGGGACTTCTCCACGATATAGGAAAGGCCGTCGACCACGAACTGGAAGGCACGCATATTCAACTCGGTGTTGAAATCGCAAAGAAATACCGCGAGAACGGCGACGTCATACACGCTATAGCGGCGCACCACAACGATATCGAACCTACTACTATCGACGCGGTTATCGTACAGGCGGCGGACGCTATATCGAGCGCGCGTCCCGGTGCAAGACGCGAATCGCTTGAAAATTACGTTAAACGAATCGAGAAACTCGAAGAGATTGCAAAATCTTTTGACGGAGTGGATCAGACGTTTGCAGTGCAGGCGGGCAGGGAAATCCGCGTTATGGTAAAACCCGAGAGAGTAAACGACGCGAATACGGTTTTCCTTGCAAAAGAAATAGCCGAGAAACTCGAAAACGAATTAGAGTATCCCGGACAGATCAAGGTCAACGTTATACGTGAAGTTCGCAGTGTGGAATATGCCAAATAAGGCTGTTAGTCAACCGCGTTAAGAGGAATTATGGACAACGGAATTATCAAAAAAGGTTATGAATTGCGCGCAATCGAGCGCGCGGCGCAGATTATCGATGATACCTACGATGCCGTGCTGGACGTAATAAAAGAAGGCGACACCGAAAAGGAAATAGCGGACTTTATCGAGGAATTCGTGCTTATGCAGGGCGCAAGCGGACTTTCTTTCGATACTATAGTCGCATTCGGAAAAGGCGGAGCGGAACCGCATCACGTTCCCACCGATTGCAAACTCGAAAAGGGTATGCTTGTCACTATCGATATGGGCGCGGTCTATCAAGGCTACTGCTCGGATTTCACGCGTACGTTCGCGTTCGGAAAGATTAGCGACAAACAGCGCGAGATATACGACGCGGTTTATGAGTCGCAGAAACTCGGCGTAGAGGTTACGATGCGCGGTATGCGTTGCGACGACGTAGATAAGGTCTGCCGTGACTGTATTGAAAAATACGGATACGGAGAGAACTTTATTCATACGACAGGTCACGGCGTGGGGAAAGTTGTGCACGAATCGCCGCGTCTCGGAAGAGGTAGCGAAGAGGTGCTGGCCGACAATATGGTTGTGACTATCGAGCCCGGTATTTATATCAAGGACGAGATGGGCGTTCGTATCGAAGATATGGTAATCGTCGGCAAAAAAGGCGTCGTAAGCCGTCATCCGACCGAACTTATCGTTATCGACAGATGAAGTGCTTGCAAAGCGCGGAATACGGTGTTAGAATAATACCGTAACGGCTTTGTATGACATACAATACAAACATTTTTAGGAGAATAGAATTATGGCACAAATTATGGCAGGCGATTTGAGAAAGGGCATCACCTTCCTCTACGACAACAAGATTATGACGATCGTCGATTTCTTGCACGTTAAACCCGGAAAGGGCGCGGCGTTTGTACGTACGAAAATGAAAAATGTTGTTACGGGCGCGGTTCTTGAACAGACTTTTAACCCTACCGAAAAGTTTGAACTTGCTCATATCGAAACCAAAACGATGGAATACCTTTACACTGACGGCGAATTCTATTATTTTATGGACGCCGAGACCTACGAACAGATTCCGCTCAACAAGAATCAGGTCGAGGACGCTCTCAACTTTGTCAAGGAAAATATGCCTGTAACGGTTAAATTCTTCCAGGGCGACGCGTTCTCCGTTGAACCGCCGAACTTTGTAGAATTGCTCATAACCATCTGCGAGCCTGCGGTTGCCGGCAACACTGCGACCAACTCTACTAAACCCGCTACGGTTGAAACCGGTTACGAGTTGCAGGTCCCGATGTTCGTAAACGAGGGCGATACAATTCGTATCGATACCCGTACAGGCGAATATATGTCCAGAGTCTGAGATTGCTATTTAGCGCATAACTTTGTCAACGCTCATTTCTTGCGCCGCCACGTACCTTTTGTACGTTAGGCGACTTATGAAATGAGCGTTTTCGCGTTATGCATCTAAATATCAACCTCAGAAAGTGCAACATATATATAAAGTTTGTCCGTATTAGTCAAGTTGTGAAATAAGCGGTTTTTGCGTTTTACATCTAATTTTCAATAATCTTCAAGTACAGAAAAGTGAAAAATATTCTTGTTTATTTAGTTAATAACGTGTGTTTGCATCCATATCCTTGTGAAATGAGCGGTCTAATATTCTGCCCATAAATATCCGTTTCGAATTAACGGATGATTTTTGATTGACAGTTATTAGATTTAGGTGTTTACACCAAAAGAGCGGGCGATTTTTGTCTTGTTTTGCCTCTTTGCTATATGCAGAGGGGCATTTTCATATAGTTCAGTATGTTTGATGGACTGATTGTCGGAGGGCTTGCCAGAGTAATTGCCGATAGCGTTAAACCCGAAAACCTGACGGAAATACGATTGCGCGCAGGCAGGCGGCTGTTGCTTCTTACTTCGTCGGCAAACGGACGGGTTTATCCGAGAATCGCGGGCGGAGATTATGTGGTTTCGCAGGAGGAAATCGACTCGATAATTGCGCGTGCTACGGATTTGTCGCCTTACTCGGTGAGCGACGAGATGATAAAAGGATATATACCGAGCAAAAAACTGCGTATAGGAATCGCGGGAGAGGGGGTTTCTGACGGCGGAAGACTGCTTAACGTCAAAAACGTGTCCTATCTCGTAATCCGAGTGCCGCATCAGATAAAATCTGCCGCAGACGGAATAATCGGAAGCGTTTATTGCTGTGACGGCGGGACGGAGTGCGGGGAGAATGCGCAGATGTGCCGAGAGGACGGCGAGGTTGCGCGCGGAAACGGTGGAAAGACTGTATTGAATACACTTATTGTTTCGCCGCCCGGATGCGGAAAAACGACGGTTTTGAGAGAACTTGCAAGGATTTTATCCGTGCATAAAAACGTCGTTGTGATTGATGAAAGATACGAACTCGCTTCGGTTGCGGACGGGATTCCTACGCTTGACGTAGGCGACTCGGACGTAGTAAGCGGAGTGCCTAAGGCAGTCGCGTACGAAAACTGTATCCGCGCAATGAATCCCGACGTCATTGTTACCGACGAACTGTTCCGTCAGACCGAAGTAAACGCAATTTGCGACGTTTTGAGAAGCGGAGTGAAAGTTATAGCGTCTGTGCACGGAAACGATTTGAACTCGCTTGCAGGCTCTTCTGACTATGCGGTGTTGATTGAAAAATTCGACCTCGCCGTCGTGTTGGGGCGAACGCCGATAGGTTGTGTAAAGGACATAATAAGGCTATGAGTGATATTCTGAGACTTATTGCGGGCGGATTGCTTGCTCTTATATGCTGTTATGCGGGGTTGCTTATTAAACGGAGATACCGCGACAGAGCATTGTTTTATAAATCCGCGTGCGAGTATGCCCAGACAATGACGAGCGAACTGACGCTGAATAAAACGCCTATTCCCGTAATCGCGCAAAAGTTCGGACAGGGAAGGAAGGGCGATTTCGAGAGAGTGCTTTCAGAATGTGTAGAACTTGCTAAGGAGGGAAAGCCGCTTGACGAGATTTCACAGAAAGTCAGCGTCCCGCGGCTTAAAGCCGAGGAAAAAAAGGAGATTTTGTCCTTTCTGTGCGGCAGCGGCAAGAGCGCGCTTAACGACCAACTTTCACAGGTAGCGCATTACAGGGAAAAGTTTGAGCAAAGACGCAAAAAGTGCGAAGATGACAGCAAAAAACTCGGAGGTATGTTTTTTAAACTCTGCGTTTTGTTGGGAATAGCGATAATGCTGATTCTGGCGTGAGGTAACGATGAATATAGATATAATTCTTAAAATAGCGGGAATAGGTTTGCTTACTGCGATTGTCTGCGTGATACTCAAAAAAAGCGACCGCGACGAGATTGCGACGTTTGCCACGCTTGCGGGGCTTATAATCGTCGCGGTGCTTGTGATAGATATGCTGGGCGGACTTTTCGATACGCTTAAATCCATTCTGTCGCTGTATTAAAGGCGAATCGGTATGATTTTCAAACTTGTCGGAATAGCGATAATAGGTGTAATCGTGGTGTCTTTGCTTAAATCCGCAAAGCCCGAGTTTGCCGTTTTCGCAACGATAGCAACAGGCGTAGTTATGGTTGTAACTATGCTTTCGGCATTGCAGAACGTGATTCTTGCTTTTGACGATATCGTGCAAAAGAGCGGGATAGATGACGGAATTTTTACCGCTGTGCTCAAAATTATAGGAGTGGGATACCTGACGGAATACTCTGCGTCCGTTGCCAACGACGCGGGCTGCGGCTCTATTGCGCAGAAGTTGCAGTTCGGAGGGAAAATTGTCATTTTCCTTATGAGCATTTCCATAGTTGCCGCGCTTGTCGACGTTGTGTCCGCATTGGTGAACGTATGAAAAAGATCAGACTTTACAATCCTATGCTTTTTGCTTTTCCGAAAAAGAAGAGCAAGTTAAAATTCATATTTGCGTTGATTGCGTTGCTGTTCGTGCTGTCGTTGTTGCTTGTCGGAATAAGTTCCGAAATAGCGGTTGCAAGGGCGGAAGAAGGTTCTAAGAGCGAGGAGGAGGTGCGCAAAGAACTTTCCGAGGCGGTAAACGACGTTATTGACAGACTCGATTTGTCCGAACTTCAAAAGTTTATAGATTCTCTGGATCCGAATCAGAAACAGGCGTTGGATATAAAGGACGCGAAAGAGACTTTGCGCGCGCTTGTAAACGGTCAGTCTAAGGATTTTTTCGGGAATCTCGTAAATCTGCTTGCGCAGACGTTAGGAAAGTATTTTGCAGGATTTCTGCCCAGTTTTATAACTATCATAGTGATTTGTCTGCTCAAAAATATGCTGGGAAATCTTACGAGCGGCTTTGCGAACAACTCAACATCCGAAGTGGTGCATATCGTATGTTATTGCGCGGTTATCATTGTTCTGATTACCGGAATCGGGGGAGTTATCGGCACTGTCACGGACACTCTGACATTGCTTATGGGCTTTGCAAGAGCGATTTTTCCTGTGCTGCTTACTTTGCTGTCGATGCTCGGAGGCGCAACGACCGTTGCCACTTATACGCCTCTTATGGCGGTGCTGAGCGGTTTTATTATGAAACTTATAACGGTGGTTATAGTGCCGGCGTTTATTGCCACAATCGTTTTCTCGGTGGTCGGAAACATATCCAAAAACGTCAAACTGGACAAATTGACAAAGGTCATAAAATCGGCGTCGTCCTGGCTTATAGGGATCGTGTTCGGACTGTTTGCCACTTTTCTTACGGTACAGGGGATTACGGGCGGAGTAGTCGATAAATTTGGTTTTAACGTGGCTAAATTCGCGCTGTCGAGTTATATTCCGATACTGGGCGGTTATCTTTCGGACGGATTCGATTTGCTTAGTACGTCGCTCGTGCTTGTAAAAAACGCGATAGGTTATTGCGGCGCGCTTGTGCTGGTGTGTATAGTTCTGTTTCCGCTTGTCAAGGTTGTCATATTCACTCTGACGCTCAGGCTGACTTCCGCTATAGTAGAACCGATAGGCGATACGCGTATGTCCGGCGTTCTGCATAACGTCGCAGGGAATATGAATCTGCTTATAACCGCGCTTGCGGGCGTTGCGTTTTTGTTTTACATACTGTTGATGCTCCTGATAGGCAGTTGCAATATGGGGTTATAGAGGTGAGATATGGGCGTTTGGATAATGTCGATAGTAGGCGTGATATGTCTGGGAATATTGCTTGAAATAGTTTTGCCGGAGGGACAGACGGCAAAATACGTCAAAGGCGCGTTTTCATTGCTTGTGGTGTTCGTGATCGCTATGCCTCTGCCTAATTTGCTGGGCAAGGACTGGAAACTTGAATTTGACGGCTCGGCATTCGAGGTGGATAAGGATTTTATTGACTCAACTCACGCTATGTATTCTGAGAGCGTAGCGGGAACGGTAAAAAAGTATTTGGCGGAAAACGGATATCAATGCGACGTGGAAGTCGTTTCAAAGGAAGGCGCGCCCGCGCTGATAGAGCGAATAGAAGTCTGTGTGCGCAATTTCAAGGAATCCGTCGCTCCTACGGTGATAACGGAGGTAAAAACGCTTGTAGCAGACAAAATCAAGTGTTCGCAATCGAGAGTTATCGTGACTGTATCCACATCGTCATAGAGCGGATATGTTGCGAATATGATTTACGGGATACAGTATAAACTTACATTTTATGCTCGGGGGTGCGCGTATGGAAGTTACCGATGAAAGGAAAACCGCTTCGAAACAGGAAGGCGGCGGACTGCTTAAAAAATTAAAAGGAATAAAAAATCTGCAAATTATTTCTGTTGTATTCATAATCGCGGTTGCGCTTATCATATATTCTACCGTGATGACGGCGAAGAACAAGAACGACGTCAAAACATCCGCAAATGCGGTGATGACTTCCGAAGAACAGAGACTGAGTTCGATACTCAGCAATATAGACGGGGCAGGCAGAGTGGAAACTATGATAACCCAGCAGGACGGCAAAATCGTCGGGGTGCTTGTCATAGCGGAAGGTGCCGACAGCATAACGGTGCGTTTAAGGCTGATGGACGCGACCGTGACCGCTCTGGGAGTGGATAAGAGTCTTGTAAACGTATACAGCCGCAAATAATGGACCATATAGGAGGAATATATGAAAGCAAAGATGAAGTCAAAAACAAAAAAGATTCTCGTATTGTCAGTAATGATAGTTTTGCTGGTGGCTACGGGCGTGCTGAATTTCGTGCTCAACGATAAATTGACGGGCGCGGTCGACAACACGGGCAACGGCGACAATACGGTGACGCAAACGTTCTTCGTTGCGGCGCGCAGCGACAGAGAGACGACCAGAGAATCGGAATTCCTGTATCTCGACGCAATAATGAATTCCGAAAGCAGTTCTTCGAGCGCAAAAGCGGAAGCGGAAAAACAGAAAATGCTTCTCGTCAAGCGTATGGAACAGGAACTTTCTCTCGAAACCGGTATTAAAGGCAAAGGTTTCCCCGATGCAATCGTGACGATCGGCGACGGCGGAGTCAACGTGGTGGTAGGCAAGGCGGACCTCACCGATATAGAGGCGAATCAGGTTCTTGCTACGGTCGTTGCAGAATTGAAATGCGACCCTAATACCGTCAAAATCATTTCATACGTCTGATAATCGGTATAGTAGACGCAAAAGTGTTGCAAAATAATAGCGGGGAGAATAAAAAGGCGGACATATCCGCCTTTTTTGTTGTAATAAATGCGTCATTATGTTATAATGCTTAAAAATCGCGACTGAGTTGCGGTTTATGCGGAGGAAATATGTCAAAGCAAACTTATTCCAAAAACCTTGCCGCCTTCGGTAAAGTTATCACGTCGCTTGCAACGGACGCGGTTTCGGAAGTGGAAGGCATAAGTCTGCCCGACTCAAAAAAATCAAGAGGCGCGGTTTCGGCGTACTTTCTTCCGAACGAGAAAGTTACGGTAGAGATTTTTGTCAATATTTTGCAGGGATACGCCATACCGCAGACGGTGTCATCTTTGCAAGAGAACGTCAAATCGCAGATCGAACGCGCAACAAAGTATAAGGTACACGCCGTAAACGTGCACGTAATGAACGTCAGCATAGAGCAATAATTATGAGAAGAATCGCAAGAGAAGACGTATTTAAACTGGTGTTTGAATTTACATTTTACAACGTGCCGAACGACGGGACGAAAGAACTGCTGTTGCTTGACGGCTCCCTCGACGACGACGACAGGGAATATATAGAATCCACGTACAGAGGAGTGCTTGCGCGCGTAGAGGAACTCAACTCGATTATAAGCGCGCACCTTTCCGGTTACCGTCTGGAAAGAGTGTACAGACCGGACTATGCCGTGCTTTTAGTTGCAACGTACGAGTTGCTTCAAAAGACCGCGCCTACTCCTGTCGTTATAAACGAAGCGGTTGCTTTGGGTAAAAAATTCGGCACGGAAAAATCGGGTTCGTTTATAAACGGTGTACTCGCAAAGATTGCAAAAGACGTCGCTTAAACGACGTTTTTTATATAATAAAACCAATTTTATAAACGTACGGTTTTCTTAAACCGCGTTTAAACGGTCGCAAATGACAGATTATCCTTTGATTTCGGAAAACGCCATATCTGTTTCGGAAGTCAGCGCCACAATTCGGGCGTGTATTGACGCGCCCACTTTCAAGGGGTTGGAGGTGTTCGGTGAAATTTCGGGATTCAAGTTCAGCGGACCGCACGCGTATTTTACTTTAAAAGACAAAAACTCACAACTTCAATGCGTATGTTTCTATGCGGCAAAAACATATAATCCGAAAGACGGCGAAAGCGTTATTGTCAGAGGCAGTCTGGATTACTGGATTAAAGGCGGGCGTCTATCCTTGCAGGTTACGGATATCAAACCTGTCGGTCAAGGGCTTTTGTTTCTCGAATTTGCAAGACTGAAAGCCAAACTCGAAAGCGAAGGACTGTTTTTGCAGGTACATAAAAAGCCGATTCCAAAATATGCGCACAACATGCTTGTCGTAACGTCGAAAACAGGGGCGGTTATACGCGACATCGTTACAACAGTCAGGAAAAAGAATCCTGTCATAAATATCACAGTGCGCGACGTGCGCGTACAGGGCGAGGGCGCGGCGCACGAAATTGCGGGCGTGCTCAAAAGAGTGGATACGCTGGGATACGACGCGGTGATTATCGCGCGCGGCGGCGGGTCTCTTGAAGATCTTGCGCCGTTTTACGATGAGGAACTGGTACGAGCGGTTTTCGCGATGAATACGCCGGTGATATCTGCGGTAGGCCACGAAACGGACTTTTCGCTGTGCGATTTCGTGTCCGACAGGCGCGCGCCTACTCCTACCGCGGCGGGCGAACTTGTTGCATACGACTATTATGCGATGGTGGAAGACGTTAAGGCGCATCTGCGCAGACTCAGCGGAGGCGCAATACGCGCGTACAAAGTCGCAAGCGCAAAGGCGCAACTCTGTTTCGGACGTCTTAAGAGCGCGGCAACAACGTTTTATTCTGGACGCGCGAGAAAAGTCGAGAGGCTTTTGAATACTGCGAGAACTCAGGCGGAGCGGAAATTCGACGCCGCCGCTTCGCGTGCGGAAAAGGCGACTGACGCGCTCGATAAACTGAGTCCGCTCAAAACACTTCAACGCGGTTATTTCAGGTTGCAGTCGGGCGGCGAAACTATCGGCAAGATATCAGGCGTCAAAGCGGGCGACGAGATAACCGCGACGGGCAGCGACGGGACGTTAAGAGCGACTGTCACCGACGTGCATTTAAACAAATAAGGACTATAAGTCGGTTTTAATCGGCAAGGAGAATTTTATGGCAGATATGAAAAAATTCGAAGACGCAATCGGCGAACTTGAAAGTATCGTCAAAAAATTAGAGGGAGATATGCCTCTCGATGCGGCGGTAAAGGCGTTTGAACGCGGAATCGAACTGAGTAAGATTTGTATCGATACGCTTAAAGCAGAAAAGGGTAAACTTAGCCTTTTGGTCAATGATATCGATAATCTAACCGAGCAATTTAATTTAGATTAAACTGAAAGTTCAGCGGGGAAACAGACTATGAGAGTTTCGGATTTAAGCAGAAAAGACTTTTTAACGGCGTTTGAGGAATATATTTCAAATCTTCTTAAAAACCGTGAAGGCGACCTCGGCGACGCTATGCGTTATGCGGTTTTGGACGGCGGTAAACGCGTGCGTCCTCTGTGCGTATATTACGGCGCGAAATGCGTCGGAGGCAATGCGGATATCAAGGATGTGCTTCCGCTTGCCGCCGCATTTGAACTTATACACAGTTATTCGCTTGTACACGACGATATGCCCGAAATGGACAACGACGAAATGCGCAGGGGAAAGCCCTCCGTACATAAGCGTTTCGGCGAGGCAACCGCGTTGCTTACAGGCGACGCGTTGCTTACTCTTGCAATGTCGCAGGTAATCAAGGCGGAAGAGCGGCTTTCGTCGGAAATATCTAATGCGGCTATGGAAATGGTTTTCGGTCAGGCAGACGAATTGTCGGGATGCGAGACGCTTGACGAGTATATTGCAATGTATTCTAAAAAAACAGGCGCGCTGATAAGAGGAGCATTCAGAGTCGGTGCGCTGTGCGCGGTAGAGGGCGACGAGTTGCAACAGTTGATTGCAAAATTTACGGAGTGCATCGGTGGCGAAACTCTCGGCGAGGCCAACGGAACCGATACATCGGATAACGGAAAGCGAGTTTTGAACATGATTACTAAGTTCGCCGAACATCTGGGGCTTGCGTATCAACTTGCGGATGATTTGTTGGACGAGGATAAGTCTGTAATTTCTGTAATAGGCAGAGAGGAAACACAAAACCTTTTGGATATGCATTCGCAAAAAGCGGTAGAATACGCCAAAAGACTGGAATGTGCTGACGAACTGGTCGCGTTTGCAACCGAACTCTGGCACAGACAGGCTTAAATCTGTATTCGCGATAATAAAATCGGCGTAAAACAGTGACATATTTTCGATTATTTGCATAAGTTGAATGAAAGGGCGGACGTGAAACGGCAAAAATGCCTTAAAGATGAAAAAAGTTGTTGCAAAATGCGTTCGCCTTTGATATAGTATTAAAGCAATCGTATGCGGGAGTGACTCAGTGGTAGAGTGTCACCTTGCCAAGGTGAAAGTCGCGGGTCCGAATCCCGTCTCCCGCTCCATACCGTTGTCGGCACCATAGCCAAGTGGTAAGGCAAAGGTCTGCAAAACCTTCACTCCCCAGTTCAAATCTGGGTGGTGCCTCCAAACGAGAGCGGTACGTAAGTGCCGCTTTCGTTCTTTTAATGAAAATCCATACGCCGATGTGATGAAATGGCAGACATAGTGGACTTAAAATCCACAGGTGGAAACACCGTGCCGGTTCGAGTCCGGCCATCGGCACCACTCGAAAACGCGCACTAAGCGGTGCGCTTTTTCTTTTGAAAAAGCGCGACCTGTTTATGCGCGTTTTCTCGTCACTCCGCACAAAAAATTGTATGCTATCAGTACGCGCAAACGTTGTAACAACAAACAATGTTTCGCACAATTTTTTGTTTGGTTGCGCACTGCGTGCACTAAATCTTTCAGTATATTCTTACTAAAAACACACTCGAAAAAGCACAAGTATGCCGTGTGTGAGTTTTCTCGTTGTTTTGTGCAAATTTACGCGTTTTGTTCCGTCGTGGAAATATCGAATTCCAAATTATTAAAAGTGCTTTGTGAGAAATTTTCTATTCTGTTATGTCCGCGACTTTTATTCGGCCTATGCCCGCATACGTAGACTGTTACTATATGCACTATCAATAATGCTATAAGTAATATAGATAGTATGCGGTGCGACAGAAACCATTTTGATTTCAGTTTTTTTCTTAAAAAATATGTAATCGCCAAAAGAATAATTACTGCTAATAAAATTCCGCCTGTTACATTGCCTATTATTGCCTGTGGATGTTTGATTATCAAAAATATGCCATGCATTAAGCCTGTTATAATTACGGCAAACCCCATAGGTTTGTGGGTTTTCCGCAGTATCAGGTTAAAATTTTTGAATTTTGACACTCTTCCGATAAATTTTGCGAGTAATACTATGCATAATGCAAATGATAACCATCCGAGAATGGTGTCGAACCACAAATGCAACATCAGAAATGTTCCTTACATTTTTGCTTGATTGTTTAGTAAATATTAAACTCGCAACGCATTTTTGTCAATAGCCCCGCCCGTTTTCATACTTTTTAATATTTAAAGCGTTTAGATTCCGCAAAATTTAAATGAAACTTTCCGATAGATTGTGTTTTGACGTAGAATCCGCGCGTAAGAAACAGTTGATTGTGGCAGGCGGAAAGCATATATTAAAGCATTTTCGGAATTATATTATGACTTGTCTTTTCAGTGCGCAGTGACCGAAAATTCAAAGTTTTGAATATCCTGTTTAAGGGTAGAGGGATTATCTGGAAAAATCCTCAAATACTTGACATACAGAGCGCAAAGCAGATATAATGTCAATATATAATTATTTATATAGTATTATTTTAATAGTACGAGGTAGTGTTGCAGATGATGAAACTACAAAAAAAATTTGCATCGATAATTATAGCAATTGTAGCGGTCGCGGTTTTGGCGGCTGCGTTGATCTTTGTCGGTTATAATTCCGATACGGCATTTGCGGTTACCGACGATATCGGAGACGAGTCATTTTTGATGGATTTCGAAAATTATTTCGAGATATCGGCGGACGGCGTGCTGATCGGTTTAAGCGCAGAGGGATTGCTTGCAAGAGAAAACAATGCTTTTTATGCGATAAAAACTCCTCAAAGCGTGAAGTCGATTGCTCCGTTTGCGTTTGACGAAGACCTTAAACTCGTAAAACTGACCGTGGGCTCCGAAATCAAAGAAATAGGGGCAAACGCTTTTTACGGCTGTTCGCAGTTGTCCGTTCTTGAATTCGAGGGCGAAGTGATTGCTCCTGAGATGGGAGAGAACGACACTCCTGAACTGAGAACGCTGAGCATCGGTCAAAAGAGTTTTGCGATGTGCGCTAATCTCGGAAACATAAAATTTCCCAAACGTCTTGCCAAAATAGGATATGCCGCGTTTGCCGACTGTTCCAACGTCGATTATGCGTATCTGCCCGGCGGAGTTACTTTCGACAGCAGAACGACGGTAGACGGTGACACGGATACAACTGATAACGGCAATATGCTTTACTTCGGATTTGTAACGAGAGTGGTTTTCGAAAACAGAAGCGCATATGCCGCAACTTTGCAGGAATCGCATCCGTTACATAGCAACACTTTGAGAAAAACATACCTTATCGACATAGATTTCCAGTATGGCGACGATACTTATGAAATAATAACGCGTCTGCAAGGCGATAAATTTGAAAAAGTATACGACAAAGACGGAAACTGGATTGTCGACGAAGCGGTTGAACTTCCTTTGCAGGAGGGTTACGCGAATACGGTTTGGTATCAGGACGTTTCCGATTTCGGCAGCGCGGTGACGGAGCGGGATATCAACGATAAACTTGCCGCCGCGGACGCCGACGATTTCAGACTTACGGCGATATACAGAGAAGTCGCCGCATTTGCGCCCTTAAAAGAATTTGTTTTTGACGGAAGTCATTATCCTTTTGCAACTCACCTCGGAAAATTGATTTCTGCGGAAGGAGCGACGGGCGCGGCTTCCGATATGACCAGATATGCTGTTGTAAAAGCGGTTAAGGACGGGGAGCCTGTCGACGAACTTTACGGCGCAGGCGATTACAGCATCGAATTAAACCTTGCCGAGCCCGAAAAGTACGGAAGTTGGCTTGAAAATCAGAAGGTTGAGATTTCTGTGGAAAAATTGACCGTAGATATCTCGCTGTTCGACAATTTGCGTTGGTGGGTTTCTGATTACAACGTCAATTTCGGCGACGGAACTCTTTACGAGTATACATATAAGGTTTCGGGTGCGTCCCAGACGTACTATTCTGTGGTTAAGTTGGACATTGCTCCGAATCCCGAGTGGACGGACTGGACTCTTAAAACCTTTGTATCCGCTCAGAGCGCGATTGTATATCAGCGCGGCGACAACGATACGGTTACGGTTGAGATTACAGGTAAGTATCCCGACGCTTTTACCGTAAAATACACCGACAACGTAAAAACGGATTTAGGCAAACATACGTCAAGGGCTGTTGTAACTCCCACGGAAAATTACAAATTTACTATTCCAAGCGGCGCGAATTCGAATTTCGCGAATCGCGGAATGACAGTAAGTCTTAGCAGTATCACGGGCACGGCTACTATGACCAAAACCTGGTACATTGTCAAAAATGACAAATCCCTGCTCGATGAGAAGAAGAGCATCGCCGCTAAAACGGAAGTTGAATTTGTTATGCCGTCCTGGACTTTCGGCGACGATATAAGCAATGAAACGCTTGCCAAACCCAGATTGCAACACGACAATCCTTCTACCGGCGGTTACGGCTATACGTTTGATATAACGCTCAAACAGGGCGATGAAGTATACACGATTTGCTTAGGCGAAGCAAGCAATAGATGGAATTTTTATATCAATAAATATATGCCTGCGGGCGTTTATACCATTACGGTCCGCGTAGGGGCAAAGAGTATGGGTTCGCATACCCACTGGTGGAACGACGAAACGCACGGATCGGGAGACGTAATATACGACTTCAAGGAGTTTATGTGCTCGCTGTATTTTCAGGTTCACGAAGGAACGTTCAAACTGCTTGACGGCTACGGCTCTACGATACCTGGTATAGATGTTATTGCAGGCGGTGACGCGGGCGAAGTCAATATTGCGGATTTGAAAAACGGATTCGGCGCGTTTTTCGCTTATGCGGAGGGCGGTTTCGGATTCAACGGAATAAATACGACGGGTTATATCAGTGCCGATGAGGTCAGAAGCAGCGGCACTCACTGGGCGAACGTCACTTCGAACTATTTTGACGACGAGCCTGTTATGAAATACAACCTTGCCAGAATGTACAACCGCACATATCTTGCGGCGAACGATGCGGACTGGAACAAATATATAAACACTCCCGGCGATTACAGAGTGTATTATATGGCGACAATGAAGAATTACGCGGGCGTGCCCGAAATCAACGGCGACCGTTTTGAGAGATATTATACAATTTCCGTTTTTGCGGAAATCAATGCGCCGACGCTCGGAAGAACGGAGTTTACGTTTACGGGAAGAACTCTGACCGTAAATTATACGAGCCACGTTCCTTCCGACGGATATTTGTACATTATCTCGGGCAACGTTGAGAGAAACTGCGGAAAATATAATGCAAAGTTTACTCTCGGCGACAAGAAACATTACCGCTGGGTTCAGAAAGATTCGACCGGAAAAGATTACAGTTTTGACGAGGACGGCAATCTGTTGCTGCCGTATGAAATTGTACGTGCAGTGGTGCCCGTACCCGTACTGCCGGAGGCGTATTATTCAGGAGAGGCGATTTTTGTCGAAATTCCCGTGCTTACGGATTTGGACGGGAACGAGATATACGACGTTGACTATGGCAGGAGATATGAAAGTCTGTATTTCACCGAAGTTGGTGACCATTATATAGATCTTAAAATCAAGGATTCAGCCAATTATGTGTGGGAAAGCGGCGATCCCGACGATACGGGTGAAATACAGGTTGTTTTCACGATTCAAAGAGCGTGGAACAACTGGGCGGTCGCTCCGTACGTAGTAGAGTGGGAGACGGGAATGTTCGACACACGCACAAATTTGTTGACGGCGGTTCCGATGGACGGAACGGTCAGATTCTTCGTGACGGATTCTATGAATTCGCAGATACCGCTTGACGGACTCGGAGAATTCACTTTGCAGAACGGATTCGTATCTAAACCAGTAGCCGAAGCGTTTAACAAACTTTCCGTAGGCACCTATTATTTATGGGCGCAGGTGGATGAAACCGATAATTATTCCTCGATAGAGCCTACATATTGCAGATTTGATGTCCAAACGCTTACAAACAGATGGATTGAAATGCCAAACGTAATACGCTGGGTTTGGGGCTCTTACGAGGCGGAATACAACGTAATAACCGCAAAATCGCTCAAAGGTACGCCCAGATTCAGAATTTACAGAGACGGCACGCCCGTAACGAGCGCATTTACGTCCTCTCAGAGCGTAGCGAACACATTGAACAATCTGCCGAGCGGAGAATATGTGCTCAGAGCATTCGTCGATGCCGATAATAAGAGCGGATATTCCGGTATAGACGCGACGGATACGGTATTCAATATTCTGCAAGCGACAAACCGCTGGGTGCAGACTCCGAATATTATCCGTTGGTCTCAGGGGCTTTTCAACAGCACTGTCAACGTGATTTCGGCGGAACCGTTGCACGGTTCAGTTATATTCAGCATAATGCAGGACGGAATAGCCATTGCCGGACTCGGATCGTTTACGCTTGACGAAGCAAACACTTCCGCCGTTACGGATATACTTGCGGGTATGAAAGCCGGAACGTACGATCTTGTCGCATACGTTGAAGAGGACGTCGAAGGAAACTATACCGAACTCAATACGACAATGCATTTTAACGTGCTTGCTTCCACGAATTACTGGAAACAGACTCCTAACATTATACGTTGGACGTGGGGCGAGTATCAGACTGCGAAGAACGTCATATCGGCAGAACCCGCGTTCGGAAATGCGGAAGACGTGGTGTTCAGCATCTGGCAGAACGGACAGCCGAAAGCGGGACTTACGGGATTCAGAACCGTTGACGACCGCGTAAGCATCGCGCTTGGCGGGCTTGATGCGGGCGAGTATATACTCAAAGCCGAACTTGATACTACAGGATTCGATACTTTAAGGGCGGAAGTTGCGTTTAACGTAATGCAAGCGACGAACTACTGGATTCAGACGCCGAATATCGCGCGCTGGATAGCGGTCGTCGAAACTCCGCACGATCCGACAGGCGAATCGAGATACGGAACGCCGCATTATATCATCTATTCTCTGGACGAAAACGGAGCGGAAACAGGTGTTGTTTATGACAATGCGCTGAGTGTAAACGATCTTGCGTACGTACCTGCGGGATGGTATAAGATGGTGGCGAACGTCGATGCGGACACGAGAGGAAACTATACCGGGCTCAACAGCACGACGCTGAATTTCAGAGTGTTCGAACCTGATACTGAAGTGTTTAATATCGCTAAGACCAACGCGCTTGAATCGTTGCGGCTGTACGTCTCTATGTATGGCGTAATGATCGACGCGTCCTATGAAAGAAGAATTTCCGAGGCTCGCACGCTCGATGAGATCAACGACGCGCTCAGCGAGGGTATGGCTGCGGTAGACGCGGCGGCGTTTGTGCTCGAAAAACAGGCGGCTCTTGCGGAACTGGCGGAATACGAAGCCAAATACGGCATTAAGTGTGATGATAAGTATAGAGAGAACATAGAAGCGGCGGTTACGGGAAATAATCTGGTTACCGCAAAAAGTTTGGCGTTGCAAAACGTGGACTGGAAAGCAATGCTTTCGGCAAGAGAGGTATGCGCTGCACGCGTGGCGCAATATGAAGCCGAAAAGGGAATGCTTTGCGATCCCGTAATTAAGGACAGACTGGCGGCGGCAACCTCTTACGAGAATGCACACAGTATCCTCGCAGAGGCTCTTGCCGACATAGATTTGAAGGCAGATACGTTGAAAAAAGCAAAAACCGCCGCAATAGAAAGCCTGAAATCGTACTTTAAGGGTAAAGGCATCGAGTTTGACGAACAGTATATCTACGACATCAATGACGCCACGTCTATAGAAGCGGTTAAACTTGCGTATGACAGAATAGTTGAGAATTCTCCTAAGAGAGACGACTCAAACGTCAAGGGACTTACGGCAGGTCTGGTGATATTCGCACTGCTTGCGATAGCAGGCGCGGTTGCGGTCACGGTAATCGTTTTGCAACGTAAACGCGCGGCAAAAGCAACGGCTGTACAGGATTCCGAGGACTATGACGACGATGCCGATGTCGAAGAAGCGGAAGAACCTGCAAAAGACGGCTATGTAAACGGAGTGGACGACTATGCAAACGACGTGCCTCCGCAGTACGACGATGACGGCACTATCTGATTGTGACGGATAGCGTCTGCCTCATATAATATTCTATAAGTTTGTTATAGTAATATATTATCAATAATATGCATCCTCAAAAAGCATACGTAATTACGCCGCGTCGGACCCGACGCGGCGTATGTTTTTCAGAACGAAAATACAGATTGGCATTAAATGTCAGTAAACAAAATACAAATTAGCGTTTGAACGCCAGTAAGCAAAATACCGATTTGCGTGTTTGAATTTCGGAAGATCTTCCGCGCAGTGCGCGTAAAAACTGTCAAATCGGATAAAAACCGTCAGAATTTGACGTTGTATTGATAATAATAATGCATAAAAATGTCGTTTTGAGTAAATTTCTTAAATTATTAAAAGAATTTAAGCATTATTTTACAAGTTTAATATTTTCAAAAACCCTACTGTTTAGTAGCATTTTGACAAATATCCAGTAATTGGCTACGCGATATCGGGTGAATGTCTTACACAAAATCGTGTAACAAGGCAAAGTTTCACTACAAGTTGTAAAATTACATTGATATTTTGTAGGCTGCAAAAACTATACACTATTATAGAAATGTCTATAAAATCCAAAGCAGCGTGACAACTTGCAGCGGCAGAATATTGAAGCAAATTGCGATACATAAGGTTTGAATACGGTATCGTCAGCCAAAAGAGCGCAGTTAACCCTATGCCGAAAGGCACAAGAAGTCGACTAAGTTCAATGCAATTCAAATATGAGTTTTAAACTGATTGAAGGACGAAGATATCCGTAAACGGTTTGAAAGATCATATTAGAAAGGGCAGAGAAAGACAGTTCAAAAAGTTATGAGGAATCATAAAACCTGTCAGTCGCATAGAATAAACGGGGTTTGAAAGGCGGAAACGCCGATGCGCAAAACTCTAATTGAAAATAAAACTCATCAGAGGAAAACTGCCGAGAGGCAGGAGGAGAAGGATTATTTATATCCAAATAGAGGTGTTCTATGGAAGATTTAAATATGAATTTGAAGGAGACTATGAGAAATAAAAAAGACATCAAAATCAACGCTCCCGAGCAGGAGGCGTTGGTTGACGTGCAAGAAACGGCGTTCAACAAGGTTGAAAACGCCGATTTGAACGTTCAAAACAAACAATCGGCAACAGGGAAAGACAGGAAGAATATTAATAATTCCGCAACCGAATCCGCAAACGGCGCGTCAAGCGTCAAAACGCGCGCGAAGGGCAGAATGAAAAAGAAAGGTTTCTGGCAGATTGCCGGTATAGCCGCGCTTGCGGTTTGCCTTGCCGTTGTGGTTACGCTGGGAATAGTTCCTTTTGAAACCAACAACTATACGGGAAATGATTTTGTATTTAATATAGTCGAAGCAAACGATACCGCTTCCGCAGACTGGCAGGCGGCGGTTACGCAGAGCCTTGCGGACACCGACGACAGACAACGTACAGTCAAACTTACAGCGGACTGGGGCGCGGCGTCCGACGGCACCTATACAACGTCGTTCGGAACGGGAACGGGATTTCAGTACGGCGCGCTTCTGGTGCCTGCAGGAGCGAATATAGTGCTCGACCTCAACGGACACACGCTTTCAAGAAACCTGACAGCGGCGCGCGCAAACGGATTTGTTATCGCAGTTTACGGAAAACTCACCATAAAAGATACTTCAACGTCCAAACTGGGTATGGTAACGGGCGCGTATACAAACGGAACCGACCACGGCGCAATTACGGTTTTTGACAGCACAGTAGAATCGTCTTTGGACTTCCAAAGCGGCACGGTTTCGGGCAATTACAGCGCGAGTACGACCGACATCCGTTCTACTGCAGGTATAAGCATTTGGGATACCGCGACGCTGACAATGCACGACGGAGCGGTTGTTTCGGGAAACCATGCGACAGGTTTCTCCGTGGCTGGTGTAGTCATTTGGGGTAAATTCAATGCTGCAGGCGGCTCAATTACAGGCAACGATTCAAATTTCAGAAGCGGATTGTTGATGTTTCAAGGCGGAACTCCAACGGATCCGACCGATACCAGAATCACAGTTTCAAACATTTCGGTTTCCAACAACAGCGTTACCTCGGCAAATAAAGCGAGCAATTCTTATCCTGCTGCCGGAATTTATCTTGACGGCGGTTCGTTTACAGGAGATAACATCAAGATAAACGGAAATATAGGCGACGTTAATAACGTAAATATAGGATTTACGTGTATCAGCGAGAAAGAAGTTGTTCTCAAAAACAGCGAGGTGCTTAACAACACAATAACTGATGTAAATATATCTACAGAAAATAACTCCACCGCAGGAATCATAGTTTACGAAAACAGTTCTAATTTGCGGATGGAAAATACACAGATTTCCGGAAATGTGGCGGGGGGCGCAGGAGTATACGCCGATTCGACACTCGGAAAAAGCGGCGTTGTTACGCTTGTAGACTGTACAATTACGAACAATAAAGTGTGCGACCCGCGCCAGAGCAACGTTTTTGTAACGGGCTATGCTACGCTGAATATGGAAGGATGTTCCGTCACCGGAAATAAGGTGATGGATTATCAGTTGCCCGCCACGTCAAAGGTGGGATTGACCGTTTACGTTGAGAAAAGCGGAAATCTTAATCTGAAAGACTGCACTATAAGCGGAAACGAAATTCCCGAGTTGGAAACCGGCGACGGTGGCGGCGTTGCTACGGCATTCGGCGTCAGAGTTGACGCGGGCGATGTCAGTTTAAGCGGTTACTGCTACATATACGACAACGTCAACAGCGACGGAAAGCAGGCTAACATTTGGCTGTACAGGTCTACGGAGAATAGATACCTCACAATAAACGGCGCAATTTCAAACGGAAGTAAGATAGGCGTACGCCGAATGGGCGGCGGGCCTCTTACGTCGGGCTGGCAGCAATACAACGGAAACACCGACCCTCTTACGGTCTTTACGGACGAAAACGAGGCCTATTATGAGGTCGCGTATTCGGAAATCGACAAGGAAATCATTGTAGAATCCGACGGAACAAAACACCTCGAAGCGGTGATTATTCCGCACGACCCCGCTTCACAGTGGGAGTATGCAATAGAACAGAGCCTCGCGCATGACGGAGCGGCTTATACCGCGACGCTGTATGAGGAGTGGAATCCGAATTCATCCTTCTCGTTCGGCACAAACACGAACTATTACTGGCAGGGCGCGCTTTACGTGCCCGAAGGCGCGAACGTCATTCTGGAAATGAACGGCTTTAACGTCGACCGTAAACTCACGGCGCGCAGAACAAACGGCCTCGTCATACTTGTAGACGGCGAATTGACCATACGCGATACCGGCGGAAAAGAGAAGATGGGAAGCGTCCGCGGCGGCTGGAACCAGACCACAGACGTCGGAGCGGGCGTACACGTCAACGGCAAACTTACGCTTGAAAGCGGTTATATAGATAAAAACAGAACGCAAGGATATGGCAGCGCATACGGCGGAGCAAGCGCTGTACAGGTGAGCGCTGGCGCAGAATTTGTTATGACGGGCGGCGGCATCGACCACAATATCGGCTTTAACGACGCGCGTGCAGTATATCAAAAAGCGACAATCGATCTTGCTGCGGCAACCGCAAATGCACCGGGTGCAAAGTTTACTATGACGGGCGGCAGCATTGACAACAATACTTTGTCAGACTGTTTGATTTGGGTCGGAAACGGCGCGGTTGCAGATATTTCGGGCGGTAGCATTCACAATAATTACAATCAATCTAATACATTAGGACGAGTGTTTGCTATAGAGGAAGGCGGCACGGCTAATGTCCGTAACATCGAAATATACGAAAATGAAAGTAACAAAACGGATATAATCGCCAGTTACGGCACGCTGACGATGGATCACGTCACATTCAGAGCCAACGTTGCAACCACGGTTGCTGGCAGTCATATCATATACAGCCACAGCGCAACACCCT
This sequence comes from uncultured Christensenella sp., assembly GCA_910578325.1. Lineage (GTDB taxonomy): Bacteria > Bacillota > Clostridia > Christensenellales > CAG-917 > CAG-475. Next base: position 40,632 of record CAJTQT010000004.1, on the reverse strand, counting down.
TAACGCTTACAAACTGTACGTTTACGGAAAACCATGCCAATAGTGCAATAATCAACGAGCAAGCCGGAAATCTGGTTGTAGACAACTGCACTTTTGAAAGAAATGAGTCTATCAATTACGGTGTGATAGGCTTTGAAAGCGAGACAAGCAGCAGAGAAGGACATTCCACTATAAGCAACAGCCATTTTATCGAGAATACAGGTTATAACGGTGTTGCCATTATGTCCTACATCGGCCATAACGAATATCCGGGAACTCTGACCATTTCGGGCTGTGAGTTCAGAGGAAACTCCTCCAACACCATAACAAGAAAATCCGGCTCAATTTTGGATATCACCGTTGCAGATGTCAGCGACTGTACGATTGCCGATAACTATGCTTACGGCTCAGTTGTCAGTGTTGCTGGTCCTAACACAGTCAGCACTTTCAGAAACTGCGAGATTGTAAACAACCACGGAATCGAAGGCACTTTATCCACGCAAAAGTATGTCGGTCAGTTGTTTAATGTCTGGGAGGGCACCGTTGAACTTATCGACACTAATATAAACGGCAACACTACAGCGTCCAGACCCTCTACCGGATATGAACAAGGGTCTACCCCTCTGATGTATGTTTGGGGAACGCTGAAACTCACAAACGTAGAAATTTCAAACAATACAACCGTAGGACCCGGGGATATTCTTACCGTAAATGAAACATCAGGTTCTATCAGCATCGGCGGAAAGATTATAATCGCGAATAATAACATAAACACCGAAGCGGATCTGGAAAACGGCGAAGCGAATCTGTATCTTGAAAACACGGCGGGACTCATCTATATCCATTCCGCGCTCGCGTCGGGAAGCAAAATCGGCGTATGGAGAGGCGGAAACGGCGCGCTTACAAGCGGTTACGGTCAGTTCCACAATCAAGACCCGTGGGCTACGTTCTTTTTCAACGACCTGAAAGATTGGTATGAGTCGAAAGGCGAGAACGTTGTTGAGAATACCACGGTAGGTTCCGCAAAGACTTACGAAGCGGCGGAGCGCAGTCTCGACCCCGCCAGTATGTGGGAATTTGCAATTAAGTCCTCTCTCAGGGACGGGATTTTCTATACCTGCAAACTCGAAAGCGACTGGAACGCTAAAAACGGAAAGTTCGGCACAGATTCGCAGTGCTATGTGACTGCGGGTACAAATAATGCTTACGGCGGCGCGCTGCTTGTGCCTGAAGGCGCAAAAGTCATACTCGATATGAACGGGCACAACGTCAACAGAGGTCTGACTGCGCACGCCGTATACGGTTATGTTATAGAAGTCGCGGGAGAATTGATCATACAGGATTCTTCTAGCACCGATCCTGCTCTTCAGGGTTCGGTTACAGGCGGCTTTAACCGTACTACAAATTATCCTTCGGCAATGTATGTAGATGTGTCGGGCGAAGTTACGCTGAAAAGCGGCTGGATCAACGGCAACAAGAGCGTATACTATAGCAGTTCATATAAGGGCGGCTCTACGATTCACGTCGAAGGCACTTTCAATATGGAAGGCGGACAAATCGCAAATAACACTCTGTCCGTAAATGCGAACCTGAAGGGAAGCCTTATACAGACTTACAACGAAAATGCGGTTGTAAATATAACGGGCGGTTCTATCACCGACAATACGTGCGGCAATGGCATACTGTGGGTATACAATGCAAAAGTTCCGCAAATATCAAACGTCCTGATACAGGGAAACAGCGGACAGAATCATCTGATAAACTTGCCTCACTCCGATTACAATGACGGAAACCTGACTGTAATCGAAAACGTTACTTTCAAGGAAAACAGCACGACTATGCAAGGTCTTCTGGAATCGGTGAACGGAGTTATTGTGCGCAACTGTACGTTTGAGGGCAATCACACCACCGATTATCTTATTGCGTGCGATGCTAACTGTGAAGCGAATCTCACTATTGAGGACTGCACGTTTACAAACAATACGATTCCATGGAAAGTCGATACCTGGATGATCTCGGCAGAAGGGCATCTCGAGATCAGAAACACCGAGTTCACGGGGAATTTCGCTCACGGTCTTATCCTCAACACAACGAATTCCAGCGGAACGTGGCAGCCGGACAGCGTAATCGACAATATCAACGTTCACGATAACGAAATCGCTTATTTGATCCATACATATGACGGCAGAATTGAAGTCAAAAACTCGTATTTCGTAAATAACTTCTATGAACATGCAACGGCGGGAAGCGTCTTTGAAACAAATATGTCCACAGGAGTGGACAGGACTGACGTAACCAATTCGGTTATAACAGTTGATAACTGTGTTGTCACGGGAAACCGCCAGGCAGTCGGCGTTGCCTGGATTAACTACGGCAAAATCATCATCAAAAACAGCGACATCCAGAACAACGCTTCATTTGGTAATTTCGCTGTTTTCGGAACAGATACTGCTGACAGCGCATTCGAAATCGAGAAGACCGTTATAAAAGGCAACAACGGCACAGGTCAGAGGGCTAACGAGGGTCAAAATGGACTTATCGCCTCATATGGTTCCGTTACGCTTAAAGACGTTGAAATCACCGATAATATAGGCTGGATCGTCGTTTATTCGTCGATGGTCGAATTTGCCATAGGCGGAAAGAATATCATTCAGCACAACCTGTATAAGAATGACTATACAAACGGTAAATATGAAGAGTGCGACCTTGACTGGTATATCGATAATGATGACACCGAGCCTAAGAGACTTAAAGTGCTTTCCTCGCTTGCGGGAAGCAAAATGGGCGTCTGGTGCGAATATACCGGCAAGATAACCGACGGTTACGGCGTTTACAACACCGCAGATCCCACAACGATATTCTATACAGATAATGAGAATATCTCAAAAGTCATCAAGGACGGCGAAGGAAACTCGATGGAGGCTGCCACGCTTTCAAGCGATCCGTCCGCAAACTGGGTGTATGCGGTGTCCAGCAGCCTCGAAGCATACGAAAAAACGGGCGTGGTCACGCCTTATACCTGCGAACTGTTCAAGGATATGACGCCCTCTTCGGGCACGTCGTTCGGTTCGGTGACAAACTGCTATACGAGCGGAATGATGTACGTCCCCCAAAACGCGCACGTCATCCTTGAGATGAACGGCTATAACGTCGACCGTAAACTTACAAAAGCAACAGCAAACGGCGGTATTTTCTATGTCGAAGGTATTCTCGAAATCCGCAATAAGGGCAGAGACGATATCACCGACGAAGAATGGAACAACGAGTTAATCGGCGGTTCCATTACAGGCGCCTGGAACAACACACAGTATTTGGGCGCTATCACGGTTATGTCGACGGGAAAAGTTGTTATACATCAATACGAGTCTAATGACGGCTCCAACAAAGTCTGGTGGGCCGGCGTACACGGCAATAAATGTACTAACCAGAATTCCGCGGGCGGAATATATGTGGACGGCGGAGTCTTAGAAGTAGACGGCATATATATTGATAACAATACTGCATCTCAAGGCAATTCAGTCGGCGGACTCAGAGCGCTTAATGGCGCGACTGTAAAAATACACGGCGGCAGTATCAGCGGTAACAAAAACACTGTAGGTGTTGCTGGAATTTGGATTACCGACTCTAACTTTGAGTGGGATACTCATATTGAGAGAGGCGAGGTCTTTGGCGGAAGTTTTCAAGGGAATAACGGACGTAATGATATCTATATTGATAGTCAGGATGCAAAGTGCGTTGCAAGTTTCAAAAAAGTTACTTTCTCCGAGAACGTTGCCACCGTGTGGGATCTGATGTCGATTGACGGCAATGCCACAGGCAATGAAAAGGGCATAGAGGTTACGATTGAAGACTGTATCTTTGAAAACAATACGCTCACAAAAACGACAGGAAACAACTATATTCTCGAAACCTGGAGTAACGTCGATCTTGTTGTAAAGAATACCGTTTTCAGAAATAATACTGCAAACTCGATTATAACCACCAACAATTTCAGCGGCAGTAATGTTCCGCCGATGAGCAGTACCACGGTGTTCGAGAATGTTGACGTCATTGACAACAGTTCCCATAACAAATGGTCTTTGATGGGCAACTACGGATCAGAGTTCACCTGGACGGGCGGAACTGTGTCCGGCAATACAAACATAGGCGGTGTCTTCTGGCACGGTTGCGGCAACGCTACGCTGACAGGAGTAACTTTTGACAATAACCAGAGTGTCACCTCAGGTGACGCGAACGGAACCGTTATTGCAGATACGCAATATAACGTTGCCATCAATCTGGACGTTGTCAACTGCACGTTTACAAACAATACGGGCAGAGATGCGGGCGGAATTCTCATTAACGAAAGCCAGATGTCGGGAATCACCTATACGGGTGAATTGATCACGGTCAATATTACGGGCGGTAAATTTGAAAACAATTCGGCAGCCACAGAGGCGAGCGGCGGCGCGATACTTATCGCACTTGTCCACGCAGTGGTGACTGTTGACGGCACGGAATTTATCGGAAACTCCGGTTATGCAGGCGTTGTCAATGTTTGGGGCACGGTCAATAACGTGGGTAACGCGAGATTGATACTCAACAACACGATTATGCGCAACAACTTCTCGACGACGCAGACAGACGGAGAATCGGGCGCGATAACCTGCTATGACACGCTTGAAATCCACGGCGGCGAGTTTACGGACAACACAGGTTTTTGGGCGGGCGCAATATTCTTGCAGAACGCCGCAAGAGCTGTAATCGACAACGGCGCGATTATCAGCGGAAACACGGGTACGTCGCCGACCGCAGGCGTTGGCGGAATCTGGATTTATCCGAACAAAGCCCAAAACGTTATGTCGACCACGCTGAGTGTGTCCAACGCGCAGATCAAAAACAACAAAGGCACTATGTTCGGCGGCATTTTCATCGGCAGTACGGGAACCTCCGACGGCATACTTGAACTGTCCAACGTCGCTTATATTCAGGAAAACGTCAACGGTTCCGACAAAAAAGCCAACGTCGGTCTTGCAAACGACTCATTGAAAATAAAAGTTGTCGGACAGTTCCTTACGGGCGCAAGCATAGGCGTCACGCGTACTGCTATAAACGTGTTTACCGAAGGCTACGGTCAGTATAACTATGCGGGTGCGGCTACGGTCGATCCTACCGCATACTTTACTGCGGACAGCCCGAATACGACTATTATCAAGTATTCCGACGGTCAGGATATGGAAGCGCAGATTTTCAGTTTCGACAACAAGAAAAACTGGTCTAACGCGGTTTCGTCCTCGCTTGCCGATAACGGAAATACCAAAGTATTCACTATGTTCACCGACTGGGAGGCAGAGCCCGACACCACAAACGGCACCTCTTTCGGCGACATTGTAGGCTATCGCTACGGCGCGCTCTACGTGCCTGCGGGTGCCAGCGTTATCCTCGACCTCAGGGGATACCAACTCAACAGAAACCTCTCGGCGGCGCGTAATCACGGTTACGTAATCTGGGTAGAGGGCGAACTTATCATCAGAGACAGCGGCGCGTTCGATCCCGCAGAATGTCCTCCCGGAATTGTTCCGTCCACAAGACGTATAGGCGAGATTACGGGCGGTAAAAACAACGGTCAATATGACGGCGCGGCCGGTGTAACCGTAGATTTGAACGGTCATCTGCGTATAGAAGGCGGTTCTATTAAGGGTAACTCTTCCTCAGGTATAAACGGCGTCGGCGGCGTTTATGCCGGCAAGGACACTTCGTTCGAGATGACGGGCGGTGAAATCGACGGAAATACCGGCTTCGACGCAGGCGGTTTGTGGTTTGATTGCCCCACCGCTACGATTACGGGCGGAAGCATAATAAACAATAAGTCTACAAAAACTATCGGCTCAGGCGGTATTTTCGTTGCGGCTCCCGACGATTATGCGAAGTATTCAAAGACGCTCAACGTCGGCGGTAATCTTGTCGTCAAAAACAACCTCAATTACGGTGACCAACCGTGCAACGTCTGGATTCAGCCCGGCAATGAAAATATGATTCAGGTTGTCGCTCCGTTTACAGCGGACGCGGAAATCTATATCTCGCGCGGCGACGTCGGCGTATTTACAAAAGACTTCGGCACGCACAATGCGGGTACGCTTGCGGGCAGCGTGTTTAAGGCGGATTCCAAGTCCTACTTCGTTGAGGACGAGGAAGTCGACGGAATCAACGAGGCTTCGTTTATCTGTAAAGACGGTACGCTCAACTGGGCGCACGCCGTTAAGACGAGTCTTGCCGAAAACGGCGCGCAGAAGAAAGTCACTCTATATGAGGACTGGATTGCGACGGACGGTTCGTTCGGCGACGATACGGGTTATTCCAGCGGACGTCTGTACGTGCCGTCGGGCGCGAATATCGTGCTCGATCTCGCGGGACACACCGTTGACAGACATCTGCTCGACACAATTTCAAACGGCAGCGTTATGTACATCGCGGGTACGCTCACCATTATCGACAGCGTTGGCGGCGGTAAGATTACCGGCGGTAACAGCGACGGTACGGGCGGTATCTTTATCAGCGCGGGCGGTACGCTCAACTTCGAGGGCGGTACGGTGTTCGGCAACAAGTCCACTGCGGCTGAAAACGGCGCGGGTATCAACGTTGCGGGTACGCTCAACCTCAAAGGCGGTTCAGTCACCGATAACGTCGGTGTGGGTAACGGCGGTATTTACGTTGAGAACGAAGGCGTTGTCAATTTCGGCGGAGACAGACAGTTTGCGGACTGCCCCTTGACTCCCTCCGAAGTCTATAACAATAAAATCGATAAGGACGGCACGGGTACGGATCTTAAAGACAGCAATATTCTCCTTTCGGATGAATATGCGAAGATCAATATCGTAAGTCCTTTGACTAATACTCATAAATACGGTATTCAGAGAGAAAATCTCGGCGAGTTTACGACGGGCTTCGGTATAAATATGCCGACCGCTATCGTAACCGATTACTTCGTTGCGGAGCCTTCGGCGGCTGACGGCGGCAAGTACTATGTCGGTCAGATCGGCTCGGGCGGTATGACGGAAGGCGTTATGCTCACCGATGACAACTCTCTCAACTGGTCGTATGCGGTCAAGACGAGCCTCGAACAGGGCGGTACGCGTCAGGTTGTAACTCTCAATAAAGACTGGTTTGCAGATGACGATCCCAACGCTTACTTCAAGTCGTTCGGTCCCGACAGCAAACCCGGCTTTGAGCGCGGCGCATTATACGTTCCCGACGGAGCGAATATCGTGCTCGACCTCAACGGTCATAAGGTGGACCGCAATTTCGCGGCACTCGATACGGACGAAGGCAAATATTTCCGTACGTACGGATACGTGTTTAACGTCGAAGGTACGTTTGAAATCAGAGACAGTGTCGGCGGCGGTATAGTTACGGGCGGTAGAAACACCTCTCCCGCACGCGCCGGCGGCGTTCAGGTCAACGGCGGCAACTTCAAACTCTCAGGCGGCTCCATAGAAGGAAACGAGTCCCACGGCAACGGTAGCGTAGGCGGCGTTTTGGTCAGCAGCGGTATGTTTACTATGGTCGGCGGCAAAGTCACTGGAAACTGGGGCGGTTCCGCAGGATTCGGCGGCGTTTATATCGGGCCCAGTGTTGAATTCAACCTCGGCGGTCAGTCTGATATCTACGGAAACAAGATTATCAACAGCGAAGTCGAAGAAGGCGACAATTCCAACCTCTATATCGATTCCGCTACCAAAAAAATCAATATCATCACCGATGAGCACGGCGCGCAGTTTACGCCAACTCAGCCTATCGGTCTTACACGCGCAGGTCTGGGTGCGTTTACACTCGGTTACGGTGCAATAAACGGCTCGGCAGGCTCCCCAGGCGCAATTTCGCCGACGAACTGCTTCGTTTCCGACCATCCGCTTTATACTGTTAAAGGCGCAATAGTCGACAACGTGTACGAAGGTATTATGGATACCGACGACAACGCTATGAGATGGGAGCACGCTATCAATACGAGTCTCTCTAAGGGCGGAAGTCAGGAAATCTTCGACCTCAGACTCGACGGTTGGACGGCTACAAGCCATAAGTCTTATACGACGGCGTTCGGTACTGCGGCAGGCGCGTATTATTATGGCGCACTGTACGTTCCCGCAGGCGCGAATATCGTGCTCGACCTCAACGGTCGCGCGCTCAACCGCGCTCTCTCGGCTAAACGTCAGAACGGTTATGTCATTCTCGTTGAAGGTACGCTTACCATAACCGACCTTACCGACGCAAAACTCGGATATATCAACGGCGGAAGAAACAGTTCGGGCGCAGGCGCAATCGTTATTGCAAAGACAGGCTCGGTAGTATTCGAAAGCGGTACGTTGCAGCGCAATCAGGGATCTACCGCAGGCGCAGTTCAGGTCAACGGTACGTTTACGCTCGCTGGCGGTTCGATTCTGAGCAACAGCAGTACTACCGCAGGCGGCGTGTATGTAAATACCGGCGCTGTGTTCAATATGAACAGCGGTTTCATTCAGGAGAATAACGGTACTACCGTCGGCGGCGTATATAACAGCGGTGATTTCATTATGGAAAGCGCGCCGAATTCGAGCACGTACGGGCATATCCAGCAGAACAGCGGTCTTGCGGGCGGCGTGTACGTTTCCAACGGTACGTTTACACTGCGCAACGGTTCGATATCGCAGAACAACGGTACTAATACGGGCGGCGTGTACATTTATAACAGCGCGAATTCCAAATTCTATATGGAAGGCGGCGAAATTAGTACTAACGAAGGTATCGCGGCGGGCGGCGTGTTCGACGCGGGTATTTTCGAGATGACGGGCGGTATTATCAATGCCAACAAGGCAACAGGTACATCCAAGACGACCGGCGGCGGTAGCGGCGTGTACATTCTCGGCACGGGCACGTTTACTATGCTCGGCGGTGAAGTCAGCGGCAATGTCGGTATGAACGGCGTGCGCGCGTACTCGTCTGCTATCCTCAATATGGGCGGCAGCGCGAAAGTCTACGCAAATACAAACGCAAAAGGCGAACTCTGCAACGTCTATCTCTCCATACCGTCCAGAAAAATCAATATCGTTTCCGAATTCGAAGAAAACAACGCGAGAATTCAGGTTACAAGAGATTCCGCAGGCGTATTTACTTCGGGTTACGGCGCGACTAACACGATTCTTCCGATGAGCGTGTTTGTGTCCGATAAACCCCAGTATGCGGTGGCGGTTGCGAATATTCAGAATGAAGACGGTTCAACCACTATAGAAGCCACGATCGGTACGCCTATTGCGGCTCCCGTCGATGTTACGGAGACGATCAAAGTCACATATAACAGTCAGCAACAGATCGTAATTACGGGTTATAACTCTAAGTATATGACAGTTGACCTGCCTACGGGTACATTCCTCGACGGTTCGGACATCAGCGCAATCAACGCGGGTTCGTACTCGGTTGTGTTTAAACTCAAAGACGGTTATTGCTGGTCCAACGGCTCTAACGAAGATTTGCAGATATTTGTCGATATCAAACCTTTCGTCGTCGATATCGAATGGGAAGGCGACGAGTATACTTACGACGGCGAGATGCATACGCCGACGGCTACGGTTACGAATCTGTTCCCCGGCGACGTTTGCGGCGTTACGGTTGCGGGCGGTGCGATTAACGTCGGTACGCATACGGCTGTTGCTTCGTTACTTTCCAACAGCAACTATGCGCTTTATGATGCAGATTTGCCAGGCGCGTCTCCCGAGATGCAACCCAAACACGATTTTGAGATTGTAAAAGCGAGCATTACTCCCGAAATCACCACTCTTGAAGCGGAATTCGGCAAGGATTTGCAACTTAAAGTAAGCGGAAACCTCGGGAAGGGAACGGTGCATTTCTATCGCGTCGACGAATCGGGAAATATCATAGAAGAGTTCACCGACGGCATTTATACGCCTACGACAGCGGATGTGGATGCGGGAATGATTAAAGTCAAGGCTGTCATCGACGCCACAGACAACACTTTCGAGGGTGAGACTCCCATTACCGATATTGTTGTCAATAAGGGTTCTGCGCCTCTCGAACTCGAAGAGGATACCGTAATCTACGGCGACAGTTTCACTCTGCAACTCAAAGATTACCTCAACGCAGGAGAAATCAACCCCGTATTTACAATTGTCGGCGGCACGGGTATGCTTGAACTCGCGGGTACTTATGCGATTGCAAAGAGAGCGGGTACAGTAAAAATTGAGATTTCAGTTGAAGAAACGACGTATTACAAGGCTACTACCGTAACCGTCACGGTCACGGTTAAACAGAAAGTTGTTAAACTCGACTGGAACAATCTCGAATTCGTATATGACGGATACGTGCACGTTCCCAGCGCGACGATCAATTCCGATTACCTTGTTGACGGCGATTCGGTTACCGTAACCGTCAGCGGCGGTCAGATCAATGCGGGCACGCATACTGCAAAAGCGGTTATGCTCAGCAACCCCAACTACACTCTCGTAGGTTCTATTGACGATTCCGCTACGCACGATTTCGAAATCGAACGCGCGGATATCAAAATCGAAATAGTCAAGGACGAAGTAGATAAATTCAATCAGCCCACAGGCTATGTCGGCGCGGTTTACGGCGTTGATAAGGAACTTAAACTCAAAATCACGGCGAATATGCTCGGCGACGCGAATTATGACGTAACCGATATGTTCAAGCCCGAAGATATGGAGTTTATGATTGCAAAGATCGAAAATATCGAACAGAGTCCGGATATGATTCCAGACGAGGCGTTCCAACCTATCGACGGCGTCATTCTCACTCCTCCTGCGGCAGGCTGGTACGCATTGCGCGCAAGAGTGCACAGAACCGACAACTTCTATGCTTCCGATAAACTCGGAAACAATCAGTGGTCTACCGCAATCTTGCACGTCAGCAAGGGCGACGCGGATCTCGAACTCGAAAAATATCAGTACGAGTACGGCACAGAGACAGGTCTTGTGCTCAAAGGACTCGACAATACGACAAAGATTACGTTCAGCGTGCGCGAGTTCTCTGATCCCGAACATCCCGAATATAAGAAGGGCGGCGCGATCGTAGTCGGCAACAGCAAACTGCTCGGAACCAAACTCGGTTGGGTTACGGTTGTTGCGGAACTTACGGCTTCGGATAACTTCAACGTGCCGCAGACGCTTACGTTCGACGTCGAGATAGTGCCAAAGACGCTGGAAATCACGTGGGGCGACGTAGAATTGATTTACAATGCGGCTGAACAGATGCCTAATTATACTTTGGACCTGTTCGGTACGGACGACGTCAAACTCGATATGAAGGCTATCGATCAGAACGGAGATTATATTCCGTCTATCGAAGTAAACGATTATAAGGCGATTGTACTCGGACTCAAAGGCGCGCAAGCGGGTAACTATGTGCTGAAATATCCGCAAATCGAAATCGACGGAGTTATGGTCGATCAGGATATAACCGTTGATTACGTTATCAAGAAGAAGAAACTCACACTCAGTTGGAGAGACTTTATAAGCGCGGATAAGCCGATAGAACTCGAATATACGGGCGAAGAGCAGACTCCGAGACTCAATATCAACGGAATTTGCCCGAACGATATCTGCACGCCTATCATCAGCGGCGCACAGAAACTGCCCAACCCGACGGACGTTCCCAAATACGTTGCGGAATTCCTCGAAATGTCGAATCCCAACTACGAGTATGAATTTGTAACGGGACAGACTGCGACGGTCAACTTCGTAATTTCGCGTCCGACTATCGAAATCACGCTCAAAGAGGACACCGTTGACTTCGGCCATTCGCTTGAACTCGAAGCGGTTGTCAAAAACGGTAAGGGCGATATCATAACCGACGTCGGCGAGATTACCTTCGAATTGGTGTCCCCGTCGTCTATGGCAACGCTTGAAAACGGCAACGTGCTTACTCCGCTCGTATTCCAGACGGTTACCGTCAAGGTTAAAGTGGAAGGCAACGGAGACCTTGTGCCCGGCGGAGAGCAGAATTGCTATGTCCACGTTAAAAAAGGTTTTGCGCCTATCGAACTCAAAGACAAGTACGCGTATTACGGAACGGAATATGCAATAAGCATCAACGATTTGGTGGATATCTCCGGCGAGCACGTGCAGATTCTGTCCTACCGCATCGAGGGAATTCTCGGTTCGGCAGGCTCTGCGGACGATTTGGGCGGCGGCAAGATTATGCCCACTCACATCGGCAAGATTGCTATCTATATCAGAACCAACGAGACGACGCACTTCAACGGCAACGAAGAAATCAAAATCGAACTCGATATTCTGCCGCGTTTAGTGACGCTCGACTGGGACGGTGATTCTTACGATTATGACGGAGAGGAACATTGTCCGACGGCGGAAGTTACAAATCCCGCGATGGTGGACGGTTCTTTGGATCAAGTCAACGTAACGGTAGACGGAGCGCAAACCAACGCAGGTACGTACAACGCTCACGCAATCGGTCTCGACAATGAGAATTACTGCCTTGTCGATCCCGAGCGCGAATACGATAACTGGCTTAACGGCACTTCGTACGGCGGCACAAACGGTCTGGTATTCCCGATTGCGGAATATCCCGCGCACGAATTCGTCATCAATAAGATCAAACTTGAAGACGACGGATTTGATAAGGCTGTCATACTGAATGAAACGATAACTTACGGATTCCCCGAGTTTATCGAGTTCAACGGTCTTATCGACCCAGAAGAAATCATTTATTCGGTAGTCAACGGCACCGGTTCCGCAACGATATCCGCGGACGGCGAACTTACGCCCGCTTCCGCAGGTAAGATTATCGTAAAAGCGATTATCAAAGAAAAGAACTACGAAGCATACGAGATTGAGAAAGAAATCGAGATTACTAAGAACACCGAAGACTTCGAACTCGTTGAAAAAGAAGTTGTTTACGGCGATACTCTCGAACTCGACATTACTGGTTACGGTGAAAACAGAACCGTCACTTACGAATTGACAGAGTACGGCGACGGCAACGCTACGCTTGACGGCAACGTTTTGACCGCGCTCGGCGTAGGTAAAGTGTACATCAAAATTACGGTTGCGCCGTCCGATGATTATCAGGGCGGAGAAAAGACGGAAATAGTCACCATTCTGCCTAGAGTCATTCAGGTTGAATGGACTATGCCCGAACAGCCGTATACCTATAACGGAACGATTCAGCGTCCCGAAGTCACGCTTGTCAACGCGGTTGAAGGCGACGATGTGGAACTCATTATCGACGCGACCAAAGACGCAGGCGACAAGACCGCTACCATTACGGGAACGACGAATCCTAACTATACCATCGAGGAGGCGGAGAATCTCGAAGCGGATTATGTAATTCTGCCCGCGCCGATAACCTTTACGTGGGAAACTCACCGTATCGAAGGCGAAGTCGGCGACCGCGTGTATTACTTCACGTCCGAAGAAATTGCGCCTAAGGCGATAATCGACGAGGGATGCATATTTGACGGAGACGAGTGTGAAGTCGTAGTTAAAGGCGGACAGGTTGACGCGTCGCCCGATCCATATGAGGCGGTGGCGTATGAGTTGACGAATTCCAACTACACGCTCGAAGGTCTTACTAATCTGACGACTCTGTTCAAGATCATAGTGGCGCATATTACGCCCGACCTGACTACTACAGACGCTTATTACGGCGAAGACCTCGAACTTGAAATAAGCGGCAATATCGGAAAAGGAACGGTCCACTACTATCTGCTTGACGAAAACGGCAATATCAAGGTGGACGAAGACGGTAACCCCGTAGAACTCAAAGACGGCGTTTACACCCCGACTAAGGCGGATGTCGACAGAGGATTTGTCAAGGTTATAGTCAGAGTTGAGGAAACCGAAAACACCTATTCATATCCCAACCCGTATCCCACGACTGCGGATCATACGGACGAAACGGAATTCGTTATCAACGTCCATAAAGGCAAACTGCCTATCAAGGCTTCTGCAAACAAGGCGGTTTACGGAACAGAGTTGAACTTTGTCGTCAACGGAAACGTTGAAAAACAGTATATTACGCTTACCCTCAAAGAGGGCGGCACGGGTGAAGCGACGCTTTCTCACGACGGAGAACTTGTTGCGCACGATACGGTGTTCCAACTTATGCCCACCAAAGTCGGAACGGTTCTGATTAACGTGAAAATCGCGGCGTCGGACTACTATGACGAGGTTGACTTCGATATTGAATTCACAATCGTACCCCGTCCCGTAGTGCTCGACTGGACGTATCCCGAATTCACGTACAACGGTCAGGAACAGGTTCCCACCGCGGAAGTGACGAATAAGGTCGGCGACGACGAGTGCATTGTGTTCGTACAGGGACAGGTCAACGCAGGCACCGATCTCGAAGCGGAAGCAATCGAAATCAGAAATGCGGACGGAACGATTAATGAGAACTACACCGTTGAAAAGGGTGTAAACATCACGACAAAATACATCATCAAGCCGCGTCCCGTGACTATCGAATGGGGCGACACAACGTTGACGTTCAGCGGAGAGGAACAGGCTCCCGAAGCGACGATTAACGGTTTAATCGATGGCGACGAATGCGAACTGGTTATCGAAGGTAAAGAACTGAACGTAGGAAATAACTACGTTGCAAAGGTCATCGGCGTATCCAACCCCAACTATACGGTTGAAGGCGGCAACAATCTCGAAATAGGTTTTGAAATAACGATTGCTGTTATCGAAATCGAGATTATCACCGTTGAGACGCTTATGGGCGTACCTCTCAAACTCGAAGTCAGCGGAAATATCGGCAAGGGCGAAGAGACCTACGAGATGCTCGGCGGCGGTACCGGTTCGGCATATATCGAATACAACGCGGAAGAGAACTGTTATTATCTGATTCCGACTGCAACGGGAACTGTCAACATCAAAGCGTTTGTTGCGGAAACTCCGAACTCTACGGCGGCAACTTCGGAAGACACCGAAGTAAGTATAATCAAAGCACCTGCTCCGATAAATATTGTTACCAGCAGTATCGAATACGGCACAACCGAAAAGTTGATTATCGAAAACAATGTGGAATATGCAACGTTGCAATTCGGCGTTATTTCCGGATATCACGATCACAACGGCAATACGATTTATCACTATGGAAAAGCGACGATAAATCAGGACGGCGATATTACAGGCACTATGGCAGGTACGATTTGCGTAACGGTAACCGTACCCGAAACCGCAAACTACATTGAAACCACAATAACCAAACAGATTACGGTCAGACCGCGCGTACTGGAAATTACCTGGGGCAATCTTGAAGTCACGTACAACGGTCAGAGGCAGTATCCTAACGTGTGGGCTACTAACGTAGTTCCGGGAGATTCGGTCACGCTCCGTGCAAGTCTGTACCCGGGCGTTATCGACGCAGGTATCTACGACGTGACTGCAGGTATTTACAAGATGAATAACAAAGCGTCCGGCAACTATACACTGTCCGGCGTAAACGTGGCGAATAAGTTCATCATAGGCAGAGCGGTGCTTTCGGACATAACCTTGAAGAATAAGGAAACGACAATCGACAAGGATTTGTTGCTCGAACTGCTCAATAACCACGGCGGCGGAGCGGTTACTTACACCGTTTCGAGAGATACTGGTGACGCTACTGTTGACGGCG
This sequence comes from uncultured Christensenella sp., assembly GCA_910578325.1. GTDB lineage: Bacteria > Bacillota > Clostridia > Christensenellales > CAG-917 > CAG-475. Next base: position 25,029 of record CAJTQT010000004.1, on the reverse strand, counting down.
ATATCCTGTCGCCGCTGCAAATAGGTAAAGTTCGCGTAACTATATCCGTTGAGCAGAGCCAGAACTATGCGGCGCGTACAGTAGAAGAAATCGTGGATATCGGCAAGAGATATGCTCCGCTGTCTTACACGGGCGCTCTCGAGACTATTTACGGTCAGGATCTTGAAATCGTGCTTGACAGCAATTCGGTTCCCTCAGGTTCGTCGATAGTTTACGACGTACAACCCGGTACCGGCGCGGCCAGAATACTCGGAACCACGCTTATACCGATACACGCAGGCACGGTTAAACTGCTTATCACGTCCAGCGAAACTGCCGATTATCAGGCGACAACGCTTGAAATAGAGATCACTATCAAACCGATTGTAGTCGAACTCGAATGGGATCCCGATACGCTTGAATTCCTCTTTGACGGAAATGAGCATAAGCCTTCGGCGAAAATAAAAGATGGCATTCTCATCAACGGCGATACGTGTGAAGTGTTCATCAACGGCGGACAAATCAATGCAGGTACGCATACCGCGGAAGCGGCGACGCTTTCCAACAGCGATTATACGCTTGAAGGTTGCGTCAACCGTACTCAGGACTTCCTCATTGTACAGAATGAACTCGTTATCGAAATTATTACGACGGAAGCAGTTTACGGCACTGACCTCGAACTGCTGCTCAGCGGTAACGACGGCGGCGGAGCGGTTACCTGGACGGTTGAGAACATTACAGGTTCCGCAACGGTTAACGGAAACGTGCTTACGCCTACGAACGTCGGACAGGTTTACGTCACTGCAACTGTTGCAGCGTCGAATAACTACGGTTCGGCAACGGTGTCGGCGGTAGTTACGATAAGCAAGATGACAAGCGGAATCGAATTCAATGCGGCAGATTTGATTTACGGCAACGTATTCGATTTGATGAACGCCATAACGGGTATCGAAGAAAACGCAAAAGTTACGTTTACGGTAGTTCCCGGTACGGGTACCGCAACGGTTGACGGCACAAACATCACGCCGACTCAGGTCGGTACGATTACCGTCACCGCTACGGTTGCGGCAACCAACCACTATGACGGAGCGGTGCTCTCGCAGACTTTCCAGATTGCGCCACGTCCCGTAAAACTGAAATGGTCGCAGGAAGAGTTTGTTTACAACAAGACTATTCAGGCTCCTACCGCAACCGTTGACAACCTCGCATTCCCGACTGACGAGTGCATCGTCACTGTTCAGGGCGGTATGAATGCAGGCAAGAGCGTCAAAGCGACGGCTACCGCACTTTCGAATCCCAACTATACGTTGGAGAACGGCGAGTTTATTGAGACAACGTACGAGATTAAACCCTGCGTGGCGATTCTCGAATGGGAAACCGGCGAATTTATTTACAACGGAAGAGAGCAAAAGCCCAAAGCGACCGTCAGCAATCTCTATGAGGGAGACGAATGCGAAGTTACCGTTATGGGCGCTACAAACGCAGGCAATCCGCTTAAGGCAAACGCTATCTTGCTCAGCAACACCAACTATACGCTTGAAGGATGCGAGAATAAGAGCGAGGAATTTGAAATCAAACCTCTCGTAGCGGAAATAGACTGGGCGAACCTTGCTCTTGTCTATAACGGCAAAGCGCAAACTCCCGAAGCAGTTGTCAGAAACGCAATCGAAGGCGACGTGTTTGAGATGACGTATACGGGTGCGCAGACGTATGTCAATGCTGTGACGGGCGAAGCCTTCTACGTGGCGGTTCTCACCGGACTCGGCAACGACAACTATCAGTTGCCCGAGAACTGTGAGACACAGTTCACGATTGTTCCGTTGGAGATCGAGTTCACGTGGGACAGCCTTACGTTGACTTATAACGGTCAGACGCAGGCTCCGAGTTATACGATTACCAACATCAAAAACTCCGACGACGTCAGAATCGAGTTCATCGGAGCGGGCAAAGACGTTGGTTGGTATACTGCGGCTCTCACGCTTGCGGGTGACGACAGCGCGAACTATACTATAAAGAGTACTGATCTCGGCGTACGCTATGAAATAACGGCGAAAGAGATTACGGTTACGATCAAGTCTAACGATGTTTATGTCGTGTACACTGGCGAAGAGATAACCGAACTCAAAAACTGGTATACGCTCACAACCGACGGTCTCGAAGGCGATGACGCGCAAAAGACTATCGAGGAACTGTTTGAGACTATCGACCTTGTGCTCAATCCGAGATTCTGGCAGAACGGCACAACTGTCAAGGCGCAGGAAAACGGCGATTACGATATTGAACCGATTCTCCTTGGCGGCGGTGTAAGCGGAAACGGCAATTATAGTGTTAAAGTCGAAATCTCCGAAGATTACGGCGTGCTGACGATTGGCGCACCGCAGTCGCTCAAACTCTCAGAGGATACAGTGGCTCAGTTCATCACGGAAAATGCGGAGGAAGCGTGGGGCGAATATCTGTACTATCGCAGAACATACGCCGAACTCGGCTGGACTCACGGCATTGACGATATAGACCTCGACCGCATCGTACTCGGTCAGATTATGCCCGAATCGACGGTTATGAAATTCCTGAAATGTATAGACGAGTCGCAGAGAGATATCATCCGTCTCTATGACGGTTACGGAACTCTTGTTTACGACAGAGGAAAACCGGCAAGCGGATTTAGCGAATCCGATATGGACGATTCCGAAATGTACTGCGTAGGTACGGGTTGGTATATGGAATTGATGAACGTAGATACGGTTGTCGAAACCATCTACATCTCGGTGCTCGGAGATATTGACGGCGACGGTCTGATTATGGGTAGTGACGCGGTTGCAATCCTGTCCTACCTCGACGGTCTGATGGATTTCGATATCCTCGAGTTCCGCCTTGCCGCTTACGTTATGAACAGCGGTATGATAGACTCGATGGACAACGTAGAAATCCTTACGATATTGGATATGTTGTCTACAATAGAATCACATTACTATACGGCATAAACAGTGCTTATTAGTAAAAGGAGATAAATTTATGAAAAGAGTATTAGCAAAGAACGGAATCGCACCGGTGCTAATGGCTGTGTTGACAATATTGCTCTTCACAGCGTGCATACTGTGCGTTCCGACAGTTAAATCGGTATCGGCGGATTCCCCGTTGCCGACAACGATAGAGTTGTCATTGGACCCTGATAAGGTTATCGCAGGCGGTACTTTTAATCTTAGAATGAAAGTTACGTCAGTCCGTGCCGATAAGTCCTGGTCATCGGGAGCGATTAGAATAGTAACAATGAATGAAAGCGGAATTGCCGATACGTCTCTCGGACAGTATCTGACATACGACAGAGCGTCCGCTCCCGCCAAATATGTCGGAGACGACGCGGCGTTGGTATCAAGCAAATATAACAATCCTACCGTTACCAACGAACTGAACAAAGATACATCGCGTGTTACTGTCGGTTTTGCTGTAAAAAGCATTTCCGATCTGTTGTCCACGTCTACTCCTATCGTTATAGATCTTCCGCTTAAAATATCCAGTGATTTTACCGATAGCGGTTTGACTTCTATTACTTTCGGAATCGTCGCGGGCGCAAGTACGAAAATAGAGTTTAACATCAACAGCGGCGGCGCGGATAACAGAGTAGTCGACATTGCGCAGAACGCAATCAATCTGAACAGGGTTACGTTAAATATCAAGACGCCGAGCGATGACCCCTCGCTTTCCGAAATCAAAGTCGGACCGAGCGATGATTTGCAACCCATTACCTTGCAGGATACCGGTATGACATATACATATACCGGCAGCGATCTCACCGATTTTGCAATTCAGCCCACGTCTACGGACGGCGCAAGCATTAAAGTCGGTCTCACGTCTCCAGCAACCACCGAGGTAAAGAGCGGCGAAATGCAGAAAGTTACGTTGAAACCCGGCAACAATACACTTTATATAGAGACTGTTGCGGAAGACGGCGTTACCAAAAAGACTTATACCATTACGGTCAAAGTAGGTTACGTTGCGCTTTCGGCACTGTCGGTGACTTCTACAACTCCGTCGACCGGCGTTACCAAAAACGGGCTTAAAGATGCGTTTGCCAAAGATACGTATACTTATGACGCCTACGTTCCGAGTGACGCGACCGTAACGAATATAAGTGCAACTGTTGAGGCGAATTACGGAATAAATACTACGATAAGCGTAAGATACAATAACTGTATTGCAAGTTCTTCGTTGACCAGCGGCGGTAGAATGTCTGTTTACAGTATCGGCGAAAACGCTTCCGTAACGCTTACGGCAACCGCAAGCGACGGCTCGACAACTAAGGTGTATACAGTCAATCTGGTGAAAGTGAGCGTAGATACTTCAATTGATTCGCTTACGGCAACCGGCGTCGAATCGAGTACCGTTTACAACAACGACAGCGAAAAGGCGACGGAGAACAGTCTTGATTATTTCTTTATTCTAAACGCAGAGAACGGTGATCCGAAGGCGACTCTCACTTTGACGCTCAATAATCAAAATGCCACCGCAAAGGTCGAAAACGTTGATTACAGCGAAACGACACAATACGCGCTTGGCACTTATACGATAGAGGTCACTGCGGAAGCGGGAAATAAAAAGACGTATCAGTTTAAACTCTCCGGTCCGCTTGTAATCGAACTTTCTCTGACTTCTAAGTATCAGTTTATTACCGAAGTCGAAGCAGAGGAGTGGGGCGAACTTATGTACTATCGCAGAACGTATGCCGAACTTGGATGGAAACACGGAGTTGACGATAAGGACCTTGAAAGAATAGTCTTGGGACAAATTCTGCCTAGTACAACTATTAAAAAGTTCCTCGATAACTTCGATTCGTCTCAATATCCGATGATCAAACTGTACGACGGTTATGATACTTTGATTTATGATAAAGGACAACCCGGTCCCGGATTATCCGAATCCGACCTCGACGACGAAGAAATGTATACGGTCGGTACAGGTTGGCGAATTGACTTCGGCAAGGGAGATACTCCCACAGAGCAAGTTTATCTTTGCGTAGCGGGAGACGTAGACGGCGACGGAATGTTGCTCAGCCCGGACAGCGTTGCAATTCTTTCTTACCTCGACGACCTGTATCCTCTCGATAAAATCGAGTTCCGTCTTGCGGCGTACATAATGAACGACGGTATGATAAGCAGTTCGGACTCGGTTGAAATTCTGACCATACTGGACGACCTTTCAACAATTGAAAGTCACTTGTACTATCCTGAACAGTCATAAGCATAGAATAATGGAAGAAGAATATTTGGAATTTCCAAAATATTCTTCTTCCTTATAGTTGTATAGTCTTGCATAATATGGTATTATCTTGTATGTATACATATAATATTGTATAATTATAGCAAATAATTTAAGGGAATTTATAGAAATGAGAGAGAGATTAACAAAAAGAAACAGACTTTTGATGCTTGTTGTATTAGCATTGGTTTGTTCGCTTTGTCTTGGGTTGGCATTGTTTGCAAACAATATCATACCCGACGTTAACGCTCCGTTGACGGCAGAAGCAGCCGGCGGCGAGTCTAACGTAACTATTACAGCGGATAAGACCAGCGTTTCTAAAGGCGGAACAATAGACCTTACTATTACGTTTACGTCCACACGAGCAGGTGCTGTCTGGGCAACTGCAACGTTGTTCGTAGGTCCGTTGAATGCGAGCGGCGTGTTGGATACGACATTGAATCAATATCTTTCATTGGAAGGTACTGCAACCGGATATGATAATGAATTTGTAGAAAAGAATTACAAATTTTCTGCGGTTGACAAGTTTAAAGTCTCGAGCGGACAGGGTGCGGGATATTTGAATATCTCGGTGTCTGCTCAAAGTATCTACATTGACACGCTTGTTCCCGTAACAAAGCCGATTGTTTTAAAATTAAAGTTGAAAGTTTCGGAAGACTTACCAAGCGATATTACAACTATTAATATCGGAAGCCGAGTCGCAAAGACTAATAAAGTTACCACAATGGTTCAGGACGGACAGCAAATCGCTGACGTCGCCGCAGGTGCCACAGCGGTACAGGGAACGCTTTCCATTGAGAACAATGCTTCGACTTCCGTCAAAGAAGCAGGCAATGACGCAACTCTTCAAGCGTTGAAGTTGGGCGGTACCGCAGGTACGCTCAGCGCGGTTTCTGCTATTGCGGACAGTATGAACTGGAAGGGTGAACTTGCCCAGGGTTCGGTAATCGTTTCGCCTACCGCGAATGACGCAAATGCGAAAATTACGGTCGGTACGACTGCCAATCCCACCGCTTCCGTTACCAGCGGCGGTAATTCGAGTCCCATTTCCCTTACAAACGGACAGGGCACGGTTTACATAAAAGTCACCGCGGAAGACGGCACCACCACAAAGACATATTCTGTTGCGGTAAAGAACACCTATGCGCGTCTGGACGGCAACGTTACGGATATATCCACAAATTCGTCTACTACCGGCACAAAGAACGCCGGATTTACGGCGAACGGTAAAAAGTTTAACGACAATACTAACGCCGAACAGATTTACAACGTGCCGAGCGACGCTACCGAATTGACTTTCCGCGTTCGCACGAAGCCTAATCTCGGAATTGCAAGCACTGTCGGCGTTACTGCCTCCGGTTGCTCAATCTCTACAAACTCTCTCACAGGAGCGGACGGCGCAAACGGCAATACGTTTAAAATCTCCAACGTTACGGAGAACAGTACGGTTACTCTTACAACAACTGCCGCCGACGGTACTACTACTTATAGATATACCATTAAATTCAAAGTTCTCAGCGTCGATACTTCTATTACGGATTTCTACGTTATCGGAGTAGGGCAGGGCAACCGTTATGACAAAGTGATTAAGGACTCTACAGACACACACTTTGCTTTCGAAATGCCTTCTAAGAGTCAATATAAGGGAACTTTCCACATTACGGCAAATGAATCCAATGCGAAAATCACGGTGGACAACGCGGCATACAGCACTTCTACTCAGTATTCCGCTCCGTCAAACCATACGGTTGTCGTAGAGGCTCCAGCGGGAAATACGAAGACTTACACCGTCGGTCTTGTCAAGGAAAATATCGGCGCAGGTAAGTTCACTAAACTTGAATTCTCCAAAGACGGCACAACCTGGATCGACGTATTTACGTCCGGTGACTATAACGTAACCAATCTTGAATATACTACTAACATCAACCTCACCGAGATGGCGGTTGGCGATAGAATTTACGTCAAAGGTACCGCTTCTTCTACCGACGTTACGCAGGAAAGCGCTGGCAAGTTGACGAATAACGGAGGAGTGTGGAGTGCTCCGCTCGATTTCGGCGTCAATACATTTAAACTTACCGCTAAAACGGAAGGCGGTTCAACCGTTTATTCCTTTGTGGTAAACCTTGTCGAAGACAAGAATACAATCGAAAATATAGCAATAAAAGACAACAAGAATACTCCGATCGACAGCAGCAAGTTTACGTTCTCTAAGGGACAGACGAATTATACGCTCGAAGTTCCCAACACAGTTACTTCGCTCACCTTCGACGTTACGGTTGACGGTATTTATACCAAAGTCCGTACCGAAAGAGAAGGTATTCTTACAAACATTGCAGGTACCAAGGTTCACAACGTGACGCGTACGCTTGTAGACGGAGACAACGTATTTAAGATTCACGCTGTTTCCAACGGCGACGTGGGCGGCGCGAGCGGCAACGGTCTTGGTGAAGACGGTACGGTATATACCATTACGGTTACGAGAAAAGCGGCAAGTTCCGATAATAAACTCAAATCTTTGTCGGTGACTATCGGCGGTACTGTTGTAGACTTTAAAGACAACAAGAACGAAAATACGGTCACGTTCGATCCCAACACCGATACTTATTACGTATTCAGTGACGGAAATGCTACAAGCGCTACCATCAACGCGGTTGCAAACGATGCGGACGCGACCGTAACTGGTACCGGTGCAATCGACCTCTCGTCGCTTGCGGGTACGGGTACTTCCAACGTTATAACTGCAAACATCGTTGTAACGGCGCAGAACGGCGATAAGAAAACTTACCGCATTTACATTGCAAATAAACCTATTACTCTTGACGATAAGTATGATATTTCAAGCATCAGACTCGAAGGTATCGACGGAAAGGATTATTTCCCGACGGCGGATCTCGCTTTCGACCCCGATATCACTGCTTATACGGTACAGGTTCCTAATGCTATCAACAGAATAATCACTTATGTCGAGGCTGTCAAAACTGCAATGGTTCACGGCGACGGAGGTAAAGACCTTGCGGTCGGAATCAATACTATCGAAGTGTGGGCGGTTGCTCAGGACGGTACGACAAACGCAAACGGTGTTTTGAAAAAATACATCTTTACGGTTGAACGTGCTGAAGCAAACAATAATGCATACCTCAAAGACATTTCCGTAAACGGAAAGACGGTTGACGGATTTGACAGAGAGAAGACCGATTATTCCGTACGCTTGCCTTTCGGCGTGAACACCGCGACTCTCCGTGTAGAAGCGGAAGATCCGTCGGCAGTTATCTCGATCTTCAAGGGAGGTCAGAAAATCAAAGAAGCCGCACATTTCGTTGAAGCGGATATTGACCTCAGCGACGCGGATATCACCGTTACGGTTACGCTCAACGTCGCTATCGACGGAACGAACAAACCTTATACGGTCAGATTGAACAAAGCGACGGCTAAACCGATTCTTACATATCTTAATGTTTCCGGACTGGATATTTACGACGGCGGATTCGAGGAAGGCAATCTCGTTGATTCAAGCAATCCCGACCCCGAAGGTCTTGCAGAAGGCGAGTACTGGGTTGCATTCGGCAACAGTATGTACAGCCTGCCCATTATCGCAAGATCCAGCGACGGTACGGCAGTTATGCGTATTGCAAGTTATGAAGGCGTAGGCGAAAGCGAAGCGGACTTCAACGTTGACGCTCTCTTCGGAAACAAGTTGGTTGTAACGATCAATATCGTTATCCGTCCTCTTGTCGGTGAAGACTCGGTTTATATCGTACACCTTAAACGCGATCCCGCTCCTTCCAGCAACACGAATGCTGAAATCGAAATCGACGAGTTGGCGGATTCGTTCAACCCTGAATATGCGGAATTGAAAGATGAATACTATATTTACGGCGAGTACTTCGTTGTGCATACTTTCAAAGAACTGAACATTCACGTTCGTCCCGAAATTGTCAACGAGTGGACTGCTCCCGCGACTTATAAGATTTTCTACAACCGCATTCTCAAAAACGATAACGGTCAGCAGGTGAGCGACGTTCAACTCGAATACGGTGTGAACATTATATCTATCGATATCATTGCGAGTGACAACATCACAAAGAGAACTGTTGGCGTAGTGGTTGTACGCGAGGATATTTCGATGACATCGGTCAATATCGCGGAAATAGGCGACTTCTCGCGCGATTATTCCTCCGACGTAGACACCTACTACTATTCGATTTCCAACGGCATCACGGGACTTACGTTTGACATTACGATGGAAGAAGGTCTTACATACGATATCGAAAACGAAAAAGACCTTAAAGTCGGCGTCAATGAAATTCGTATAAATCTGTATGATCTCAGCCTCGTAAACGGACGCACGGCAGCGGGTATGGATCCTGTAAAGACAATTACACTGTTTGTAAACCGCGAAGCGCCCAGCAACGACCTGTGGATGATATTCTTCTGGATACTCCTTGCGCTTGTGATTCTCGAACTGATTATTATAATCATTCTTGCAATCGTAATCGCAAAGAAGAAGAAAGAGAAGAACAATCAGCCTCCTCAGGCTCCTATCGTAAATATCGTGCAGGCACCGGATCCGGAACCCGTTCCTCAACCCGTTGTTCAACAGCAACCCGTTCAGCAAATAATCCAGCCGATGCCGATGCAGCAGATGCCCATTCAGCCTGTTCCTATGCAGCCGATACAGTACGTACAGCAAGTGCCCATTCAGCAGATGCCCGTAAACGCGCAGCCTGCTCCCGATCCGCACAGACCTGTTAACGTTCAGGTTAAGATAACCGGTATGGGTGAAAACGACGGAACTTATGACCAGAACGGCAAAAGATAACGTCAGTTGAAACAGATTTACAAGAGCGGCAAATTTTGCCGCTCTTGTTTTACAGTATATTTCTGCCAAATGCGGTTAAGCAGGCAGGGAAGTACTTGCGCATCGGATATAAATTCGTACATATGTATATACGTGTGTACTTTTTAATAAATTTTTAATGTATAATTATTGACATAATAGTCAATTGGGTGCATAATATATTGCATAAATATGAATATTTTTTATATTTATAAATATGTTGCAATTATGTCTGTATAAACGACAGTATTTCGGCACCGAAGAAATTATTTCGGGGAGATTGTATTACTCGTTTATCTCGCTTATTCGGTCGGTTTGTGTGCTGACTAAGTTCAGAATAGAGTTGTCAGAAAATCTAATATCACAATTACGTTGTTTCGTGAAGCGCAGTGCTTACGCGAACTTACGGTTATAATATACAAAAGTATACGCTTATTATAAAACGCTTCGGACATATACGTTCGGTTTACGGTATGTCTGTAAACAAGGAAGATGACATTATGAAAAATTTAAAACGATTGACTGTTATTTTATGCGTTTCATTGATTGCGGCATTTACTGCCGTATTTGTTGCCGCATGCGACGGTACTCAGAATAATAATCCCGACGCGGTTTACAGCGTCACGATTCTGGACGCCGACGGAACGCAGTTGCATAAAACGGAGGGAAAAACCGGAACTTCTGTAGAATTTGCTCCCGAACGTACGGGATATAAATTCGGAGGATATTATTCCGACGACAGTCTTTCGTCGTCGGTGGATTTTTCGGGAGTTGTCGGCAGTTCCGATACGGTGTTATACACCAAATGGATTGCAAACAGGTATACGATAAGATTTGACGGCGACCGCGCATACGGAAGTATGAGCGACATTTCCGTTGCTTATGACGAAAAAATAAAGTTGCCTGAAAATTCATTTGTGCTCAGGGGAGAGTCGTTCGAGGAGTGGCAGTATCAGTCTTCCGACGGCAAACAGGTTTCCGTTGCCGATAAGGCTACTGTGCGCAATCTTTCAGAGGAGGACGGCGCGGTTATTGTTTTAAAAGCGATTTTCGACAACTATGATTCGCAGAATTTCGTTGTGGAAAACGGTGTAGCGGTAGCGTATAACGGAAGTTCGGAAAACGTACGTCTGCCACAGACAGCCACGGTTGTCTCTGCCGGATTGTTTGAAAATTGCGCCGCCGCATCGGAAATAAAGAAACTGGAAGTTCCGTCCTGCTATACGCGTATAGAGAATGGCGCGTTTAAATCGCTAACGTCGCTTGCGGAACTAAAAGTTCCGTTTATAGGCGGTTCTGCAGAAAGCAATTCGTTTTTGGCGTACGTTTTCGGCGCGGAGAAATATACGGACAACGTATTCTCTTTTCAGGCTGAGATATCGCTTTATTCCTTGGTGGAAGTAAATCCCGATTACAGCAAACTTGTGATTCCGCGCACGCTAAAAAAAGTGGTTGTAACGGAACCAGTATATGCCATACCCGAAGGTGCATTTTACTTTGCGTATTCTCTCGAAAAGGTCGTAATCCTGCAAGCGGATGAACTGTATCAGGTGGGCGATTCGGCATTCGAGGGTTGTATAAATTTAGGGTATGACAGTGTTTTGGATATTGAGAATCCTCTTAACTGGCTTGAAAGCGTTGAAAATATAGGAAATAAGGCGTTTTCCGCTTATATTTCAGAGGAGAACGACGAAGGTTCCAGTTATATATTTTCCAGACTTTTCAGACTGCCCGCGCTCGAAAATATCGTGAGAATCGAGGACGAGGCGTTTTACGGTTGCGTATATCTTAATAACGTCGAGTTTGGCGACAGTCTGCAAAGTATAGGCGCGTTTGCGTTTGTCAACTGTTCGAGTTTGACGTCTGTAAAAATTCCCGATTCGACTACGGTTATAGGCGATAGGGCGTTTTACGGGTGCGGCGGACTTACGCAGGCGGAGATAGGCAGAGAGGTGCAGACGATCGGCGATTTTGCTTTTGCGGGCTGTAAAGCGCTTGCGGAAATTACGTTTAACGGAGATATTCCCGCAGGCGTGTCGAGAATACCTTTCAGCCACGGTGTAGATTATACGTTTAACGACCAAGGGCTGATTACGGATTTCGCACCTGTATTCGATGAAAGCGTCGGACTTGTGCTTTACGTAAATGAAACAGCGGTTGCGGATTATAAATCTGCGTGGGGCGATTATGCGCGTTTTGTCGATACCAAAGGAGATACGCAGGTATTTTACTGGGGAGAAAACAGCGACGGCAGTTTTGCAACTAAATTCGAGGTCCGCGGCGGAAAAATCGCATACGTAACGGATACCGCGCTTGAATTTTTGAATACCATCGATATGTTCAGCGAGTTTTACAATAGTTTCCGCGCGGGAATCAAGGACGATAAATATACGATGTTCATACAGGAGGAAGAAGTGCCGCAGGGCGTTGCGCGCGGAGAGGAGAGGTTTTTCATTATTTCAAATCCGAATATCGTTGACGCGTTGGGCGCAAAGCAGACGTTCAGAATCTGCGTACGTCCCGTGAGAATCGAGATAGACGGCACGGTTTATTTCGTACCTGTATTCGAACAGGCGGATTATTATTTCCCGACGTTGGGCAAGGGCGGCGATTCGCTTGCTAAAATAGAGCGCGACGATTACGGTCATTTCACGCTTTATCAGCGCAATGACTCATCGTCGGATTTCAGCGAATATGCTCCAGTTGGCGCGGTGTACAGCGAATATAATCTTTATTATATACTCGGTTATACCGAAAAAATGGTTGGTATTGACTGGTATGACGGGAACGGAGTGTTCCTCGAAAACAAAAAATTCTTTGTAGCGAACGACTGTCTGTATCCCATTCAAAACAACGACGAACTTACGGTGTGCTATACGGACTATCCCACTCAGATTATCCTTGACGGAAACGGAAGCGTTCTTTTATCCGCGTTCGTATCTAAGGACAACAGCGAGTATATAGGCTCGTACACCATTGCGGAAGGACAGAAATTCGGCGATGCGGTGCTCGATATCTCGCTTGTGAATCTCAAAGGCGTTGGCGCGACTTATAACGGAACTTTGAAACTGGAAGGCTTCTTCGGAGAAATGTATCACAAATGTACTCTGAGAGTTTCTTCCGAAAACGATTTTATAGATAAAACCCTCTACGTGTCTTACGACCTCGAAACGACAAAACTCTGTTACTCGGAGGACGAAACGGAGTATTATCTGTTCTACGGTTACAGCGACGGGGAGAATACGGCGAATTTCGTACAGTCTTATAAGAACGGCATAACTTCCAACGGAACTTATAGCATCGACGGCGACGAAATCACAATTCTTATGCCGAATTCAAATCCTGTCAAGGGTTATATCGATGACGTCAGAGGCTCTTTCCACATAAGCCAAAAGTTGGGCGATGATAAAAAATTCCTTGCTTACGAAGACTGGGAGAATGCTAACTTCTATATGGAGGAAAACTTCCTCGGCACCGTGCTTACGTATTATATCGTTAAAATGGACGGCTACGGCAACGCTATGTTCTATGACGGACACGACGACGATTTCGACGACTGGTATAAGGGAACCTATTACAACACCGGCGAGAGCATCGGGGGAGACGCAAACGGAAGTTACGACGTGTATTATTTCGAGGGCGTCGAATGCGACAAGAGCGGACGTATTATCCCGAACGGAAAGACATTTAAGGCATATTACGTCACCGATTCTATCGTATATGACGACGAGGATGAAGACGGCGGATATACGTACAGCGGAAATCTTCTTTCGGTAACTATGACCACCGAGAGCCGTTCTTTCGAGGTGTTTGACGAAAGCGGACAGAAATTTGCTGATTTGAACGTAAGTCCTTTCGGCGTTGCGACTCTTACGATATATGATACGGTCTTTGAAAACGGAGAGTTCGTAAGCGTTAAAAACGAAGAACTGACTGCCGGAATCAAGGCGGTTGCGTATACTACGGCATCAGGCTCGCTTGCATACGTTGTCGCATACGATTTGGCGGATAATTATCTGTTCAGAATTTCGCTGAACGAAAACGAAGACTGGATTTACGAATACGAGGGCGAGATTGTGATAAGAAAGCCCGTAGATACAAAAATTTACCCCGACGTCGATTATCTGACGGAAGCGGAGTAAAAAGCAAATGCGCGTATTGCGCACAGTTAAACAGTTTCTGAACGATGATTCGTCCGACGCATAGTCTTCGGCTTATAGCGGGGAGTTGCGGCGTTACGGCGCATCTTTTGGGGATAAATAAATTTCGGAGGAGAGAAATGAACAAGTCTATACGTAAAATTTTATTGCTGTGTTTGGTTCTGGCGTTGGTTGTTGTCGGCCTTGTTGCCTGTAATCCCAAAGCCCAGCCCCCTCAGCCAGATCAACCTGATCCGCCCCAGAAGACGTATATAGAAATAGCGTCGGAGGCAGACTTGATTGACGCTGCCGCGAAAATAGCGGGGAACGAGGAAGGTTATGCATCCAAAACTTTTAAAGTTACCGCGGATATAGAACTTACGAAGACATTTGCGCCGATTGATAATTTCAAAGGCGTTTTCGACGGTCAGTTTCATACTATAAGCGGATTGGACATAGCGTCTGACGGCGCGCACGTGGGACTGTTTTCCACACTGAACGGCGCGACTGTTAAGAACCTCAATCTTGTGGCGACTTCGGTTTCAAACAGCAATCCCGACGCGACGGTCGGAATCCTTGCGGGTGCGGTTGAAAACGCAAAAGTTTCCTTTGTCACCGTAAGCGGTAAAATTGATCTGGGAGGCAAACGCTCGGTTGCGGGAGGTATTGCAGGTAAAGCCGCAAATTCCACGTTTATAAACGTCAAGTCTACCGCTACCGTCGAGGGCGACGGAGCGCTTGCAGGCGGAGTTATTGGCGCGCTTAACGGCAAGGCTATGGTAGTAAACGCGTACAGCGCGGCCAAAGTTGAACCTACCGCGGCGGTCAAAGCGGAAATAGTAGGTAAAAAAGTCGCCGACAGCGCGGTTGCTTTCGCATTGGCAAGCAGTGGAAAAATTGTCGGACAAGAAGAGAAATCGGATATTATGCCGTCGTATGTATATGCCTGTAAAGTAGGCGCGTCGGCATCCGATATGGGTTGGAATCCGATTGACTGGAACACTTCCGAAGCGGTTCCGTCACTCAAAACAGAACTTGAAAAAGAACATACGAATCCTGCCGTTACAGTGGACGAAAAAGCGGTTACAGCCGTATACGGCGAGTGCCTCCCGTCTTCGCTGAAACCCGAAACGGACGTGGACTCTGTCGCGGTAGTAGGGTATGAAAGCTCGGGAGATGCATATTATGACGCGCTTCCCGTTGTCAACGGACTTACGCTCACTTCCGTGAAGGTGGATTATTCTGCGTTAGCGGGCGAGTGGATTGCACTTAACGCACAAACATCGGATATAACCGTTGCGCAGGCTCTCACGACAGGCGGAGAGAATATGACGCGCAGATATGCCGCGGTGGAAAACGGCTTACCCGTGCTGTATTTTGAAAACGCGGACGGGCTTTTCCGTCTTTGCGTCAAACAGTTGACATCGGAGCAGAAGACGGCTCTCGGATATGCATCCGTAAACGGGGCGGCATTGCTTGCGCTTGAAAAATCCGAAGGCGCGGGTTATGCGGAAGCGGAGTTCTTTATGCCTCTTCCCAAAGCGGCGGTCGGCGCGTGGGATATCGACGGAAAATGCGTCGTTTATTCTGCCGACAGAGTTGCCTCCGATAAAGATAACGGATATCGCAGTCTTACGGTCGGAGTTGCGCTGGGAACATATAAGACCTGTCTCAATATAACCGAAAGCGGACTTGTGCCTATTGTAGACGGATACAAGTTGAGTAATGAGGGTACGCCCGCGCTCGTAAAAGGCAACGAGTCTTACGGTATATCCGTCGATTATTACAACGCCGGCTGGATAGGAGAGGACTCCGACCTTGTCATCGTCGACGGAAAAATCGGCGAAAAGACACTGAAAGTCGTGTCCTGCGAAAACGGAACGGGACTTTACGACGACAGCACGGATACGTTCTATATAGCGACGGTCAACGGAGTGAATTCTATCAAAGGCGGAAACGTGGTTGCGTTCGGCAAGGATTTTTCGGGCGAGTGGATTGCGTTTAAAAACGGCGCGGTCCGTACACTCAATATAGTCGGCAGAAAAGTGCGCGTCGACAATTCGCAGACGGAAATAGAGGCTGTCATAGGAATCGAACTCGGTACGTCGAAAATCAGTTTCACGCACGGCGGAGAGGACTATACGCTTTCCTACGGCGGTGTAACTCTCAAAGACGATAACGGCGTTTGTGATTTTTATGCCGCAAACATCGTAAGAGAACTTTATGGAACTTACATTTTAGGTACGACCCGTTTTGAGATCAGCGGCGCGAAAGTGTCCGTGATAAAGAACGGCGCGTCGAAATCAAGCAATCTTTCTATCGTATATTCGGACGACGTGATATCGTTTAGTTCTGACGATATGAAATTCGTAAAGAGCGGCGGTAAAATGACGTTAACGGGATACAAAACCGACTTTGCGGATAAAAACGATGTTCTGACTCTGTTTACCGCGTCCGAACTTGCCGAGACGTACGCCTCGCTGTCAGGAGATTGGCTTGCGCCTGCCGTGGGAGGAGTCGGATATCATTATCTGCCGATGAATTTCACAAATCAAACTTTGAAACTTGACGGAAACGTGACAGATTATGAGTTCAGACTCGTCGACGGAACTGTGTATCTTTACGCTGCCTGTTCGTATGAAAACGAGGACAGAACTCTCATACTTTCTGTCTCTGAAAACGGATTCCTGAACACGAGCGGACTCGGCGTAGGGAAGTTTATGCCGGAAGGTCTTGCGGACTCGGTCGGCAATTACTATGAATTTTTGGTGGGTTCTTCGCAGGAAGGCGCCAAAGGCCCTGCCGTTATCGGATTCAGTACGGAAGCCGTGCTGACTTTAAACGGAAATACGTACTCCGAGGACGAGTACACCTTGACAAAGAGCGGTACCAAATTCGTGATAACCGTCAAAACGAATAGAAACACGGTTACATTCAATTCAAACAAGACGCTGCTGTACAACGGAACGACCTATTTCAATTACGACCGTGTAATTCCTACGGCGTACGACCTTGCTACGGGAGACCGCGCCTCCGTTGATTATTATCAGATAGGAGCACTTGACGGCGCACCCAAATTCCGTGTGGCGGCGGGAAAACTCGGCTCTTACGAGGTTGTTGACGACGAAGACGGCGAAACGCAATGGGTCGCTCCCGTTTATCCGCTCTACGGATTCCGCTATACGGACGCCGACGGAAAAGAGTATATTTCAGAATCATATTTGTGGAATAAAACCGACGGACAGGTTACCATCACGGTGAACGCGATAGGCGCAAGCGGCGAAAAGGCTTCGTTTGAGGTATCTTATCCTTACGGAGAAGATTTCTCCAAACTTCAAGTCGCGTTCGGCGACAGCGAGCCTATAACCGTATATAGCACAAAGTATATCGACGCGATAGTATGTTCGTATAAAAACAACAACAGCACTTTCGAGGTCAGATCCGACGCTACGCTGTGGATAAACGGCGAAAACAAGGCGTATACGTTAAAGCGCGAGGGCAAAACCGATACGTTCACGGTTGACGGAGTGGATTATGTCATTGACGGGAATATTCCCGAAATTGCAGACTGCGGCGGCGAAGTTCTGTACGACGCGAGAGTAGCGCACCTTGCGGGTATTAAACTAGTAAGTTTCAAACGCGGAGACGCGACTGCGGACAGACAGCATACGCTGATTCTAACTTCCGACGGCTTCTTCTTTGACAATGAAAAGGTCGTATGGAAAGAGTTCCCCAGAAGCAACGACGTGCTCAGATTTACAGTCAAAGACTTAGTCGAAGGCGTTGAAACCGATATAGAATGGAAACTCGAAACAAGCGGCTCTGTCAACGGAATCGCGACGTTCGGAATGCAGTTCTTCCCGAACTACACGTATAGCAATGGAACGGACTGGCTGCAAAGATGGTTTGTTCCCGAGATTCTTCTCGACGCAACGCTGTACGCTGTTGACGATACCTTTGTGACAGTTACGCAGGCAGATTATTCGGACGGTTTCATCCCGTTCATAATATCCATAAACGACGACCAGTACGGCTACAACGATTATGCGATGTCCTTTGAAAACGACGCACTGAAAGTTGTTCTGGAAGACGGCAACGTTATCACGTTTGCAATGGCCGACGGACAGATAACCGTGACGCTTAACGGCGTTGAAATGGAATCCAACGTACAACTGCCTCCGCTTTCCGATTACGTGCTGGAAAATCAAATCGTATTCGGACAGTCGCTTGTAAGACACGTCACCGTTACCGAGGAAATGATTATTTTCGAGCCGGACGGCGGCGAGTATATGAGAAAAGAGATAAAGAACTATACTTTCGGCAAATGGAACGGATACGACGTCATCTATTTCTCGATTCCGAACGGTGATAAGTATGCCATACTCAAAACCGAAGACGGAAAGAAATTCGTAATTTATGTCGAGATGCTGAGCCTTTTGGGCACCTATAACGTTGACGGACAGGCGGTAGTCGCGTCCCTCGCTTTCGACGGGGAAGAACCGAGAATCGAAATCTCGCACGGAAACGCTACGGTTACCGACGCGAAGTGTGACAGCAGAATGTACTATTCGCTTGTCACTAACAATTCCAGAAGCGAGATGCACATCGGTTATAAAGCCGACGGCAAACAGTATTTCATAACCAGAGACCATATCGGCGGTAACGGAAATCTTATAGCGTCCGAAGAATACGTCAATCTTGCGTTCAGCGAAAACAACAATCTTCTCGGCGATCACAAACTGTTTGCCACGCTCGGCAAGGACGTGAACGGGAACGCTATGATCAAGTATACCGTCAAACACAATACGGCGTCAGTCGGCGTGCACGTTGAGGTTACGCTCCTGCCCGTGGACGGAAAGGCGAATCTTTATACCGTGACGTATGCCGACCAGAAGACAGAAGGCAATTCGTATACAGCCTGTATTATAATGGCTCCTTGCTATGACAGCAGTGCGGTTATGAGACTGCTTACAGATGAAGAAGCGGCTTTTGTCGGAATTGATAAAATTGCTCTCAACGGCAAGCGCGTTATTTTCAGCGCAGGAATAGGCGCTACGCCTTACGGCGGAGAAAGGGCGAGCGTACTTATCTCTTACGACGGTTCGGACCCCGTCGGGGCAACGTACGTTGCCGCAGGCGGATACTGGACGGTAAATACGGTTGTCGACGGTGAAAACGTCACGCTCTATTTCGGACTTGACGAGAACGAGGACATTAAGGTCAACGTTCTGGATGCGAATATGAAAGTCTTTGTCACATCGTCGTACAGTTTCTACCTTGCTAATTCCGACGGAAAGAATTCGAGCGTATCATACGGAATAGACGGATTCTCGGTTAAGTTTGCTTATAAGGAAACCGAGAACGTCGTGTACGATGCCGAAAGTATGACTCTTTCGTTCACACAGGACGGTCAGAAATACTATATCATCATTGTAGACGCTACCCAGAGTTATGACTACAACAGGGGAGCGGTTGTAACGGACAAACAGTATAACTTCCTCGGAACGTGGGATCTGGACAGCGGAAACAAGTTGCAGGTATCCGTTTCGACGGGTTGGCTGAAATCGTCGTTTGCCGCTGCATTTGACGGTCAGCAGGTAGCCGACGTGGTGTTGCAGTCCGACAGCGTGATGACTTTCAGACTCGGCGATTTCTATTACGGCGTGCAACTCAAAGACGGAAAAATGTATCTGAGCGAGAATATCCTCGATACAGACGCTCTTGAATATGCTTTGATGGGCAAGTATGAGGACAGAAACGTGGAAATCTCGTTTGCAGTCGAGATTAAGAACATCAACGGTAAAGACAGCGTAGTTGCAAGTTATACTGTGTTGAGAAACGGCGAAGCGGTCGTTTACTCGATAGACGAAAACACGCTTATACTCACGTTGGGCGAGGGCGCGGATGCAAAATACTACGGCGTTTGCACGGGCAGCACAAAAGGACTCAAAGAGTTTACCGCAAGCGAGGCGGCTATGTTCGGCGAGTATACGGTCGGAGACGACTCCGTTGTGCTTATCCCGAACTGTACTGCTACCCTGAATAAAGGCAGTTATAAATATAACGTAGGATATAATCTAAAACTCAACGGAACATCTGCCGCCGACGTAAAAATGCTTACGGACAACGGTGACACGCCCAAATCGTACGTGCAGTTTAAGTGCGATTCCAAAACTTATCTGTTCTATGTGATAATGGCAGGTCAGAGCGCGGTTCTGCACGAACTTTCCGCGCAGCAGAGCGGTATGTTCGGCGTCAACACTTATGTTGACGAAAACGGAAATAAATATCTTAAATCGAATATCGTGTTTGCAGAAGACGGTACGTTTACGCTCGGACTCAACTTTGAAGACAGCGCAATCGCGGAAATGACGATGATAGACGGTTTCGGTTACTCCTTTAAGTCTACCGGCGAAACTACGCAAGGAAAGACTTACTACGTTGTTACGTTGGGCTCTTCGCCTTACATCGTGCTCGAATCGGAATACAGGTGGTATACGCCTTCGATATCGATAAACGGACATACGGTAGAAGTGACTGCCACGGCGTCTTCTTCAAACAAATATCAGGTAAGCATAGACGGCGCGTCCGCAGTCAACGGAACCTATAAGACAAGCGGCGAATACGGATACATTCAGTTTACGAGCGGCGGAAAAATGTATATACTTTCCCGCAATACCGAAGACGGCAACGCTTTTGTTCTTACGGAACTGACCGCAGAGCAACAGGCAATGATGTCGTCAAGCAGTTACAACGTAAAATTGCTGAATAAGAATAACGAACCTTACTATACTTCAAAAACCGCACTCGCTCCCAGCGTTGTGCTTAACGCCGTAGGAGAGGTCTCTATCGGATGGATGTACGGCGAGTATGTTGTGACCAGCGTTGATATTGTGACAGACTTCGATGCGTCGCTTTATATCGACACCGCGCTGATAGTCAATATTAACGGACATACTTCTTACGCATTGATGCACGGCAGTTATACTGCATATCTTACTGCCGAAGAGTATGCGTTGTTAGGAAAATGGACGGTCGGAAGCGGCGATGATGAGAAAGAACTCCTTGTGGGACTGTATTCGTCTTCGGCGTGGATGTGTCTGCAAGTCACGTATGGCGGAAGCACTTCCGATAAAGGACACGATGGATATGTTGACTGTACATTGCACGGCGGCGCAACCGATTTTGTGACTGTCACCGTAAATGACGCGGAATACACTGCCATAAAATTCACGGTTAACGGGGTGACTTATTACGGATATCTCGATAACGGCACTATGAAAATCACCACTCAAACGGCATAACGTGAATTTATGTATCCTTAAACAAGTATTGCAAAGGACGTCCGAAAGGGCGTCTTTTGTTTTATAAAACTTTTCAAATCAAATAGGGATGTTTGAAAATTGACTGTTGCCATAATACAAATTGTTTGATATAATTATATGCGTATGAGTGCCGACGGAGACTGCGCTCATAAATTGTAATGGAGATTCGGGGAAAGTTATGAATTCCACTACGTATGCGAAAATGACGGAGCATAAGCCCGTCGATATCCTTTTCCGCGGAGTGTTGGATATTAAATCCAAAACTAAGAAGGTTGCGTTCGTCGACGCGTTCCAGATACTTAACGACAGGTATTTGGGACGTATGAACGTCTGCAATTATTTTGCTGTGGCGGAAAATTCCGTGCGTGTGAACGAACTCAATATCATTGCGCTGGAAGAGTTGAAAAACTATCATCTCGTGATGAAAGAGAACTATAACATTCCCGAAAATCTCGTTTACTCTATTCCCGTAACAACGCGTTTCCTCGATAACGAGCAGGATTTTGAAATTTTACTTTCGACGTTAAAAAAGAACGGTTACAAAAAAGGCAGTATCATTCTTGCATTTTACGGCGTTACGCTCGAAAGGCTGAACGACGCCGCGAGAAAAAGGTATACCCGTTTACGCAGAGCGGGGTATAAAACCGCTGTTGCGCAGTTCGGCGAAGATTTCAATTCAATTGACGTTTTTGCGGGATTCACTTTCGATTATCTCAGATGCGAGGCGCGGTATTTCGACGCTACGCCGAATAAAAAGAAATTGCTTGCTATGCTCGTAAGATTTTGCAATGCAAATAAAATAGGTCTCGTTATGGAAGGCGTAGATACTTCCGGACAACTTGCAAGATTCAAAAGAGCGGGCGTAAAATTCGCTACGGGCAGGGCTCTGTCCGAATTGTCGAGATGGGTTACAAACGAGTTTTTGTATCTGCCGTCTCCGCAGGCGGAGAAGAAGGACGCTTATATTGCAAAACTTAAAAAAGAACTCGACGCAAAGCAACGCGCGGAAGCGTCGGAACTCGCAGAGTTGCGCAAGGCGGCGGAAGAGAAAGTTAAATCCGGAAAAGGCGAGGGCGTTATGCCGTCCGCGCCGCGTCCCGAACTTGCCAAATCTCCGTACTGGATAAGGCTTGAACAGCAACGCAATACGGCGCGTAAATCCGCGGAAGCAAGAATTGCGGCGCAGTTGATCGTTCAAAATGAAAACGAGGAAAAAAACAGGATTATAAGCGATATGGCGGCAATGCGCTATCAGGGCGACGTACAAAGCGCGCTCGCGCTGACGTTCGCCTATGAAAATAAAGCGCAATACGTCTCGGAAACTAATCTAGCGGACGAAGTGCGCAAAGATGAAGAGGGAAGAGCGTTCGTAACGGGAGAAGAAAGCGGAGTTTCCGCGCCCGTTCGTCCGGAGTTCAGGGAAGAAGCCCCCAAAAAGAAAGTCGAAGCGGATATGGAAGCGCACGACAGACTGCTTGAAGAATACCGTGCTGACGGGATGTTCGGCGGACTTAAATCTTCCGACGGACTAGGTGGAATCGGCGTAAAAATACGAATAGAAAAAGAAGATAAGAGCACGCCTCCGATTGTGGGCAGTTATAACGAGAAGTGCCAGTGGGTTGACGAGGACGGAAACGTATTCGACGGATACTTTGACGCGAACGGAAAGTGGATAGAGTACGAAAAGTTTGAAGTAGCAACCGAAGGAAGTTATAACGAATATGCTCAATGGGTGGATAAAGACGGAGTTGTCTACGACGGCTACTTCGACGAAAGCGGCAGATGGATAGATTATGCATATACCGATGAAAACGGAGAGATTGTCGACAACGGCTACTTCGACGATAAGATAAAGAAGTGGGTGCCTTTCGGCTACTTCGACGAAGACGGCGGTTATCACCGTTTTTGACGGGAAGTAATATACGGATACTTGCGAAATATAAAGATATTATACGGCGACCGAAAAAAGCATATCTTTTATAAAAACGGAGATATATAGGAGAGAATGGAAGAGAACAAAACGACAGCGGAATCCGCTTCGGCAGAGGAAACGTCTGTGCCGAAAACTGCGTCCGACGAGGACGTAAAGGCTTCGCCTGCAAAAGACTCGCCGAAAAAATCGGGGGGGGGTAAAAAGGCAAAGTCGGATAAAGCGGATAAATCGGCAAAACGCGCCGACGCAAAGGAAAAATCCCGCTTAAAAAAAGAGTGGGAGGATTCTATCGTTGCGTCAAAACGCGTTAAGCGGGAAGAAGTACGGCGTAAGGTTAAGCAGGCTACGGTTATTATGCTTGTTTTCGCGCTTATCGTCACTTCTGTCGTATACATTATGCTTCTGTTTGTGCAGGAAAACAACGTGCGTATCACTGCAAGTTCAAAGGATCAGGATAAGGTGATCTCGCTTTCCATAGACAACAGTATGTGGACGCCGTATCTCAATGCAAACGGCCCCGACGAAATCTGGGACGTGAGTTACAGCCCCGTATACGGCAGAGAGGTTCTCGACACGGTGGACGACGTCAAAGAAATGCTCAATGCATCCACTGTGCCCGTCGGCGAGATGAACGGCAAAAACTTTATACGTTTTCTGTTTATGGTCAAAAACACAGGAAAGTACGGCGCAAACATTTCGTATGAAATGACTCTTGATTACGACAATCGCGGCTTGCAGAACGCAGTGCGGGTTATGTGGGGACAGAGTTTCAAGAGCGACGAACTGACAAATCCTATCGATGAAACTTCGGTGGAAGTCTATGCCTCGCGCAGTAACAATCCGCGCCTTGCAAACACGAATATCAACGTGAATTCCACCCCTGATACAGGGTATATAGAATACGTCGCATATCCTCCCGAAACAAATAAGCCGGACTACGATTTGCGCGACTACGAGTTGACCTTTAAAGACCCCGCAAAGTATAACGAAGCGGTGAAGAACGGATACTTTGCAACAACGCCTTTTTACAGCAACGAATACGTCTTCCAGCGCGAAACAGTGCTTGACAAGGATGATATTATGTATTGCTATGTTTGCATCTGGCTCGAAGGCAGTGATTTCGATTGCGTAAACGACGCGCTCGGTGGCTACGTCAAACTCGGAATAAACTTCGTTGCGTACTGACAAATTTTGGAAATATGCCTGAAGTGTCGCTGTTTAGTTGCGTTTTCGTACACTTGTAGCGAAAAAGGGTATTGACATTGTAAAATACAAGTTGTACAATTATTACATAAGTGTGCAATGTGCGCTTGCGCACGCATATAATAGTGTCGACAGGATTTCGACAGTTTGAAAGCAGTGAGGTTCTCTGGACCGCTTTAGGTGAGAGAAGTATGACGCGGAACTTTACGTAAAATGGACCTTTTGCGAAAATATCGGGACAGCCGAAAAACAAAACGCGGAAAGGCTCGGAAAAAGAGTAAATTGAAGGGATAAAATACCACCAAAAAAACAAGGTGTTTTATAAAAGGAGAAAATTATGAAGAAGAAAGGGTTGATAAT
>CAJTQT010000003.1 GCA_910578325.1 uncultured Christensenella sp. | reverse complement strand
TGGCGGTTCTGAAAATGGGCGTTTTCGCGCACTGCATCCAAATAGCGCGGTTTTATTAGACTTTCCTTATCTGAACACAAAGTCTGAACGCAAATAATAATTACAGATTTTGTATGTCTGAATTGTGTACGTCGGGGCGTTCTTGTAATCTGAATGATATATTTGTTCATACGTCGGAGCAGACTGTGCCATTGTTTGCAAGTTTGAAAATCGCTATTGACTGCTTCTATCAAAAGTAGGATAATATAATATAGAGAACAGTATGGGCGGTTATGCGGCATACGGGCGCGCTGTTTTGCTCGTATCCGACTAATCGGATAGCATACGAGGAGGTCTTATGAACACGGTTATCACGATATCCAGACAGTTCGGCAGCGGCGGCAGACTAATAGGCAAAATGCTGGCTCGGAAACTTGGCATTCCTTTTTACGATAAGGAAATTATAGAGCAAGCGTCTGAAAAGAGCGGGCTGGCGCAGGAGTTCATAAAAGAGAACGAGCAAAAGCGCAAGGGGATTTCATCGTATGCCATTCCCACGTCCGCTTGGGGAGGCGCGTGGAGCAACTTTGACAATCTCGAAGCGCGAATCTATGCGTCGGAGGCGGAGGCAATCGAGAAGTTTGCAAAACAGGGCCCTTGCGTAATAGTAGGCAGGTGCGCCGATTATGTTCTTAAAGGCAAATACAGATGTCTCAACGTGTTTATTCATTCTGATACCGAAAGCAGGATAAAGAGGATTATAGAAGTTTACGGCGACGCCAAAGACAAGAAAAAGGCGCAGAAAATCATTAAAGACGCCGATAAATCGCGAGCGCGTCATTACAAATACTATACGGACGCCGAATGGGGAGGTGCGTCTAATTATCATCTTTGCGTCAACAGCGCGGCATTCGGAGTGGATAGATGCGTGGAATTGCTTGCCGAATCGTACGCAAAGTTCGACGCGGAACAAGACGGCAGCCAAAACGGCAAATAGTTTAACGTAAAAATCAAAGAGTAGGCAGTTGGTCTTTCGGATTTATTCAAACAGATGCGGAAATTTAAAATTTAATATGTAAGATTACTTCTGAACCCCGACGGCACACCCGTCGGGGTTCTGTATATTATTTCAGTTAGATGATTTTTCGGGAGCGGCAAAACTGCGCACGATCATCATTATTCCCGCCACTATCGCGAGTGCGCCTATGACGATAAAGATTACGTCAATCATTTGCCATTTGGCGACTACGAGTATAATTCCGAGCGCGAGCGTGAAGATGGGGTTAAGCAGAGCGATTGCAATCTGAGACGGTTTTTTGTTTTTCAGCAACGGTACGGATATGATAATCTGATATATTGCGTATGCTATAAAAACTATTCCGAGTATGAGCAGAGTGATATCTACGATAGTCCAACCGCACGCAATAATAATTACTCCGATTGCGATTTCGATTAAGCCGAGAGCCCAGTTTCTGCCTACGAGCGCAAGCGCGCCTAAAATAATCAGGACCACGCCTACAACAGTAAGCAGTATGCTGACGAATCCCGCTTGCAAAGCGCAGAAAAGTACGCCTATGATTATGAGCGCGATGCCCATAATGAGAGGGGAGTTTAAAACCGACGATAAATTGTTGTTCGTTGTATTTGCCATATTTTGCCTCGCTTTTTTTGTTATTGTTTGCCATAATCGCAGAATTATCCCCGCAAAGCGTAATAAATTCGCAAAGCGGGGATAAATTTCGGCAGACTATTTATATGCGGCAAAATCAGTCGGAGTTACCGCGATACGTTTACGGTTATTGCGCCGTTGTCCGCATCCACAACTATTTCAGAACCCTGATGCAGATTTCCTGCGAGTATCGTTCTTGCAACCTCGGTTTCAACTCGGCTTTCGATAAAACGTTTGAGCGGTCTTGCGCCGAATGCCGCGTCGTATCCTCCGTCTACGATAGCGTCTTTTGCTTTGTCCGTAACTTGCAGTTCCAGTTCCTGCCGCGCAAGTCTTTCGGCAAGTTTGGCAAGAATGATGTCGATTATGGAGTATACCTGACTGCGCGCGAGAGGAGTGAAGAGTACGGTGTCGTCCAGCCTGTTGAGGAACTCCGGACGGAATGTGCCTTTAAGAAGCGCGTTTACCTGTTGTTTGGCTTCCTCTGTGATATTGCCGTCATTGTCTATATTGTCAAGAATTATGCCGCTTCCGAGGTTGGACGTCATTATGATTATAGTATTTTTGAAGTTGACCGTCCTACCTTGGCTGTCTGTAATTCTTCCGTCGTCCAGCACTTGCAGCAGAATATTGAAAACGTCGGGATGCGCCTTTTCTATTTCGTCAAACAGCACCACCGAATACGGTTTTCTGCGTACGGCTTCGGTAAGTTGCCCGCCCTCGTCGTAGCCTACGTATCCGGGAGGCGCGCCTATAAGACGCGACACGCTGTATTTTTCCATATATTCCGTCATATCGATGCGCACGATATTTCGCTCGTCGTCGAACAGGTAAGACGCGAGCGTCTTTGCAAGTTCGGTTTTTCCGACTCCCGTCGGTCCCAAAAACATAAACGAACCGATAGGTCTGTTTTCGTCGGCAATCCCCGCTCTTGAACGCAGTATCGCTTCGCTTACCGTCTGAACAGCCTCGTCCTGACCGATAACGCGTTTGTGCAGTTCGTCGGCGAGTCCGAGCAGTTTTTCCTTTTCGCTTGCCATAAGTTTGGACACGGGAATACCCGTCCATTTGGCAACGATTTTGGAAATCTCGTCCTCTGTAACTTCGTCGCGCAGGAGTTGATTGCCCTCGTTGTTTTTTTTCTCCGCCTTTTTAAGTCTTTCTATAAGGGAGGGCAGAACGCCGTATTGAAGTTCCGCCGCTTTGCCGTAATCGCTTTTGCGCTGCGCCTCTTCGATTTCGGAATTGACTCGGTCTATTTCCGCTTTCGTATCCTGAACTGAAGAAATCTCGCGCTTCTCGTTTTCCCATTGCGCTTTCATGCCGTTAAATGTATCGTGAAGTTCGGCAAGTTCCTTTTTTATGGCGTTGCGACGGTCTACGGACAGAGTGTCGGTCTCTTTGGCGAGCGCGGCTTCCTCGATTTCGAGTTGCATCATTTTGCGGCTGATTTCGTCCATTTCGGTGGGCATACTGTCAATTTCTGTGCGAATCATAGCGCAGGCTTCGTCAACAAGGTCTATCGCTTTATCTGGCAGAAAACGGTCTGTAATGTATCTGTCCGAAAGCGTGGCGGCGCAGACGAGCGCGCGGTCGTGAATACGAACGCCGTGGAAAATTTCATATCTCTCTTTGAGCCCGCGCAGAATAGCGATCGTATCTTCAACCGTCGGCTCGTCAACCTGAACGGGTTGGAAACGCCTTTCGAGTGCAGGGTCTTTTTCTATATATTTACGATATTCGTCAAGCGTGGTTGCGCCTATGCAATGCAGTTCGCCTCTTGCAAGCATCGGTTTTAAAAGATTGCCCGCGTCCATACTGCCTTCGGATTTTCCTGCGCCGACGATTGTATGAAGTTCGTCGATAAAGAGCAGTGTGCGTCCGTTTTGCTTTTTTATTTCGTTGAGAACGGCTTTAAGACGTTCCTCAAACTCGCCGCGGTATTTTGCGCCCGCAATCAGCGCGCCCATATCGAGTGCGAACACGTGCTTGTCTTTCAGTCCCTCGGGAACGTCGCCGCGCACGATGCGCTGGGCAAGACCTTCTGCAATCGCCGTTTTTCCTACTCCCGGTTCGCCTATGAGCACGGGGTTGTTTTTCGTCTTACGCGACAGAATTCTAATCACATTCCGTATTTCGTCGTCGCGTCCGATAACCGGATCCAGTTTACCTGTGCTTGCTCGCTCGACAAGGTCGAACCCGTATTTATTCAATACGTCGTAGGTATCTTCAGGACTGTCGTTTGTCACTTTCGAGGTTTTAACCTGTAAAAGCGCGGACATAAACTGCTTTTTTGTGAGATTAACTCGACTAAACGCTGTTTTGAGCGCAGGGGTGGGTTTGTCTAAAACCGCCTCGAATATATGCTCTACGCTGATAAAATCGTCGCCTGCTTTGGCGCGAATCTTATCCGCCGCAGACAGTATCAGGGCGGTTTCGCTTGACATATAAACCTGTGGCGAACCCGTTCCCGTAACAGCGGGGAAAGAGGATATTATTTTGTCCGTTTCTCTAAGCAACGCCTGCGCGTCCGCGCCGCATTTTGTAAGCAGTTTGGGGATAAGCCCGTCTTCGTCCGACAGAAGCGCGTAAGTCAGATGCTCAACGCTCAACTGTTGATTGTTCCTTTCAAGCGCGAGCGTTTGCGCGCGGTTGACTGTTTCTAATGCTTTTTTTGTGTATTTTTCAGTTTCCATATCGCAACCTCCTAAGATTGTTGCCAATTAGAGTTGAAATTATTTAGCAATCTAATTGTTTGACTGCTAACAGTGTATTACAGAGATTGCCAAAAGTCAACTTTTTATGAAAAAATAAATTATATTTTTGATAACGCGTTGTGGAATGCTAATATTCGAAGTATTTTTGACTCATCGATATGTTCTTAAAAGTTTGCGTAATAAAAAACGGAACATAACGTGCCGTTTTACCATTAATTGAAATTCTATGGAATTCCGCTATATTAAAGTAAAGTTGACGGCATTTGGATTTTAAACCTTTTCGAACAACGAGTCTATGCAACCTACATCAATACAAGTGACAAACTCCTGGAAGGTATATTTCCCGGGTTGCTGTAAACACCAAATCAACGTCGAGACGAGCCCTCCTGCGAGGAACGTCGCAAGTACGGGAAGAGGAACGCGCAATGCATAAGTATAGGTATAGTCTGATACGAGGGATTCAATCGAATCCGCAATCGAATCCTTTACGCAGGAGATAACTTTTGTGTGCATATTGTGTTTAATGAGATTTGAAACGCGGCTTCTGTTGTCAAAAAAATATGCCGTGGTGGTTGTAAACAGTGCTCGCAAAGCATCCTGAGGCGTATTCAAATCCGACTTATTTATGATAAAGCCTCGGTTTATTTCGCGCTTGATCTCTTCGAGCGCGTAAGCGAGCAGGTCGTATTTGTCTTCGAAATGCTTATAGAACGTCGCGCGGTTTATCAGCGATTTGTTGCAGATATCTATGACGCTTATGTGCTCGATGGAATCTGTCTGCATCATATCGAGAAGAGCGTCGCAAAGCAATTTGCGCGTGCGCACTATACGGATATCTTCTTTAACCGCCATAAAACACCTCGATTCATTTTGGCATAATATCACAGCATTGTCAATATGGCTGTATGCGTGTTAAGCGCGAATCTGTAAAAGTGGCGACGATTCTCAATTTAGTTGTACCCGTTTTATTAAAAATATTTTAATATATAAGGAATTATCGTAATTTTTCGAAAAATCGGTTGACATTTTTTTAAATAATCGTTAAATAGATTATTAAAGTCTAAATCGGACTTATGCGCAATAGCGCAGTTCAGGTGAATATGAAAGAAAAAGAAATTAAAACTCCAAGAGCCAAAGGCGGAGTCCGTAAGATGGCGTCCTGTATAGGCGAGTATAAGGCGGCGTCCGTCTGGACGGCGGTACTCGTTGCGGTCGAGGTGCTGTTTGAGGTATTTATTCCGTTGATAATGGCGCAGATTGTGGATGTGGGAATGGACGACACCGCTTCCGTATTTCCGTTTATTCTGAAATTCGGAAGTCTCAACATCCCCGTTTTCGAGATGACGAACCGCACCGCGTTTATTGCCACTTGCGGCGCGCTTATGGTGGCTATGGCATTTATATCCCTGCTGTGCGGAGCGCTGTCGGCAAAACTTGCGGCAACCGCTTCAACGGGATTCGCGGGCAATCTGAGAAAGAAACTCTTTTACAAAGTCGAAAATTTCAGTTTTAAGAACCTCGACCGTTTCAACACTGCCAACCTCGTGACGAGGCTTACGACGGACGTAACAAATATGCAGAATTCGTATATGATGATTATTCGCATATTCGTACGTTCGCCGTTTATGCTGATTTTGTCGCTTGTAATGTCGGTAACGATAAGCCCGAAACTGTCGATTATATTTGCAGTGGTGCTTCCTTTGCTTCTCATAGGTCTTGCGGTGGGAACGAAAGTGGTTTTTCCCAGATTCGAGAAGATGCTCAACAAATATGACGATATGAACGAGTCGACGCAGGAAAACCTTATAGGAATCCGCGCGGTCAAGGCATACGTCAGAGAAGACAACGAAATCAAGAAGTTCAAAAAGGTTAGCGAGACGGTTCAGAAACTTCAATTCAGCGCGGAGAAGATTATCGTTATCGTCTTCCCGTTTATGCAGATTCTGGTGTATGCGTGTATTATCTGTATCATACTTTTCGGCGGTCGCGACATCATTGAAAGCGGAAACATTGCCGCCAACGGAATGACTGTCGGAGATTTGACTGCGTTTTTGAACTACGTTATGCAGATATTGATGTCGCTTATAATGGTGGCGATGGTGTTTATGACCATCGTTATGTCGCGCGCGTCCGTTGACCGTATCGTGGAAGTGCTGGACGAGAAGATAGATATCGAAGACGGCGAAAACGCAACCGACGCCGTTCCTGCCGACGGCAGTATAGATTTCGATAACGTGGATTTCTCCTACAAGAACGATAGCAGCGTACTCAATCTCGAAAACATCGACCTGCATATTGCAAGCGGTGAGACGATAGGTATTATCGGCGGAACAGGTTCTGCTAAAACAACGTTGGTACAACTCATTCCCAGACTTTACGACGTATTTGACGGAAGCGTTAAAGTCGGCGGAGTTGACGTAAGAGATTACAAGATAGACAGCCTGCGTTCGGCAATAGGCGTGGTTCTTCAAAAGAACGTACTGTTTTCTGGTACAATCAAGCAGAATCTGCTTTGGGGCAATCCCGACGCTACCGACGAAGAAATGTATCACGCGGCGCAGGCGGCGCAGGCGCACGATTTCGTTATGTCCTTTCCCAAAGGTTATGAAACGGATTTGGGACAGGGCGGCGTAAACGTGTCTGGCGGTCAGAAACAGCGTCTTTGTATTGCAAGAGCATTGCTCAAACATCCGAAGATTATGATTCTCGACGATTCCACGAGCGCTGTCGATACCGCGACCGACGCGTCGATCAGAGCGGGACTCAAAAAGGAGTTCGGCGATACGACCGTTATCATTATCGCTCAGCGAATTTCGTCGGTTGAGGACGCGGACAGGATTATCGTTATGAACGACGGAAAGATTGACGCAATCGGCACTCACGAAGAGTTGCTCGAAACAAACGATATATACCGCGACGTATATCAATCCCAGCAAAAGGGAAGTGCGGATGACGGGGAGGTGAACGCGAATGCCTAAGAATAAGAAATCGAATATGGGCAATTTCAAAGTTAAGAGCCCTGCAAAAACTTTCAAGCGTATTCTCGGTTACCTTAAAGGTTACAAGGTGCAAATTGCTGTCGCTCTTGCGTGTATGTTTGCCAACGTTCTTTGCAACGTCGGCGGTACATTTATGATAGGCGTGATTCTTCAACAGTTAGTTCTGCCTCTCGCTGCGGGAGAAACGGTTACGCTCGGATCGCTTTCTGGACTGGGCGCGCTTGGCGGCATTGTAGGCATTATGGCGTCTATTTACATCGTCGGAGCGTCGTTGCACTATGTTTATAATTATTTAATTATTCGGATTACAACCCGAGTGTTGCAAAATGTGCGTAACGAAATGTTCGAGAAGATGCAAAAACTTCCCATAAAGTATTTCGACACGCATACGCACGGCGACATAATGAGTCTGTATACAAACGATACGGATACTCTTCGCGAGTTGCTGTCGGGCGGTCTGCCTAATATGATCACCAATGTGCTTACGCTGATAGGTATGTTTATCGCTATGCTGGTAATCTCACCGCTGCTTACGCTTATATCTATAGCAATGCTTGTGATTATGCTGTTTATAGTAAAGTTTATTGCAAGCAGAAGCGGAAAGCACTTTGTAGGACAGCAACGTCAGATAGGTGCGCTCAACGGATATATCGAAGAGCACCTCGACGGACTTAAAGTCGTTAAGGTATTCTGCCACGAAAGCGCGGAAAAGGCGGAGTTCGACGTGTTTAACGGCAATCTCAAAGAGGCTTCGAGGCAAGCGCATACTTACGCCAACGTGCTTATGCCTATAATGGGAAATCTGTCTTACGTAACGTATGCCGTAACGGCAATCGCAGGAACTCTGCTTGCAATCAGCGGCTTCGGCGGAATGAATTGGGGAGGACTTGTTTCGTTTATGATGTACTCGCGTCAGTTCAGCAATCCTCTTGCACAGATGGCACAGCAACTAAACGGCGTGCTTATGGCTCTCGCAGGTGCGGAACGTATCTTCGATCTCATAGACCAACAGCCCGAAGAAGACGACGGCTATGTAACCCTTGTCAACGCAAGAGAGGACGAAGCAGGAAAACTCGTTGAAACAGAAGAGTATACGGGTATGTGGGCGTGGAAACATTTCCATAGGGCGGACGGAACCACTACCTATGTCAAGTGGACGGGCGAAGTGGAATTCGAAAACGTGACTTTCGGTTACGTGCCTGAAAAAACCGTTCTCAAAGATATCTCGCTGGTGGCGAAACCCGGACAGAAAATCGCGTTCGTCGGTTCTACAGGCGCGGGTAAGACTACGATTATCAATCTTATCAATCGGTTTTATGACATAAACGACGGTAAAATACGCTACGACAATATCAACATCACAAAGATTAACAAAGCCGATCTAAGGCACTCTATGGCGATGGTTTTGCAGGATACGCATATGTTTACGGGGACTGTCAGCGACAATATACGGTTCGGCAAACTCGACGCAACCGACGAGGAAGTCGTAGCGGCGGCAAAACTCGCAAATGCGGATTACTTTATCCGACATCTGCCCGATGGATACGATACTTTGCTTACGGGCGACGGCGAGAATCTCTCTCAGGGACAGCGTCAATTGCTCGCTATTGCAAGGGCGGCGGTTGCAAATCCGCCCGTACTCATTCTGGACGAGGCGACGTCTTCAATCGATACCCGTACAGAGCGTCTCATAGAAAAGGGTATGGACAGGCTTATGCAGGGCAGAACGGTTTTCGTCATTGCGCACAGACTGTCCACCGTACGTAATTCGGATTTGATTTGCGTACTCGAGCACGGTGAGATTATCGAGCGCGGCAACCACGAGGAATTGATTGCGAAAAAGGGTAAGTATTATCAGTTGTACACCGGCGCTTTCGAACTCGAATAAATACGAAGTCCATAGAGTATTCGGAGAGGTTCGGCGAAGTGAAGCGTAAAAATTTGAATAATGATAAAAAAATCCCGATGACAATTGCCATCGGGATTTTTTTATTTGCGAATGCGCGCTATTTAAGCGCTCCGATTCGGTATTCAAGCGGAGTCATTTGTGTGACTTCTTTAAATTTTCTTATGAAATATGCCGAATCGTTATAACCGACTTCGTAGGCTATCGCAAGTATTTTTTTCGTCGGATCAAGAAGAAGTTCTTTCGCATTATCGATGCGTAAATTTGTGATATACTGCGACAGACTGATGTTCATAGTTGCGCTGAAAAGTCTGGAAAAATAACTTTCTGTAATGCAACATAGCGCGGAAAGTTCGGTAAGCGTTATATTTTTATTATAGTTAAGGTCTATATAGTTGAGCGCGGGTTGCAACTTATAACGATTGTAAGTCCGAGCATTCTGATGCGGTTCCAGATCCATATAGATTCCGAATTTCGTAAGTCTTTCCGTCATCTTTAAAAGTATATCCGAAATGTCTATTAGTTTTTCGGATTTGACGGTAGGCAAATTCTCAAAGCGTTTTTTGAGTTCATCATTGTTGCCTAAAGAAATCTGATTGTATACATAGTCCAAAAAATCTGTATGGGAATCTGTTTTAATTTGTCCGCCGCAGATTGCGCCCAAAACCTCTTCTTTGTAGTAAATAGGCAGAGTGAAATCAACAAGTCCGTACGGACACTTATAAAACATAGGACGTTTCTGTCTTGCGGCTTCCAGTGCGGCGTGCGTCGCACATCTGAGACAGTTTTCGCGGATGTCAGAGTTTTTTCTTGCCTCAGCACAAAAAGGGGAGTCGTTAACGGGCCAGATTATGACGTTGCCTATTAAATCTATTACGCATAGGTTTACTTCCGTTGCTCTGGCAATTGAGTGCAACGCCTCTTTAAGTTTATCGACTGATATAACTTCTTCCAGACTGTGTTTGGGCATAGAACCTCCTAAATTTTACCTTCAGGCGCATTACTATACGTGGTAATTTTGAGATGACAAGAAAGTGCAACAAGAAAGTACAACAAAATAGTACAATAATCGGACATTTTTGTCAATTGAAAAGATTTTTTCAATCGTCTAACATAAAAATAGAATATGAAATCGGGCGCAAAAACAGTGCTGCGTTCGTTGCGGCCGCGATAGGAGATATCTCGGCTGTCGGTGGACATATGAGGAGGTGAAATTACAGTCTGCCGTCATTATCTGAAATTTATAATATAGGAGAAAGTAATGGGTTATTTAAAAGACAATTTTATTGCGTATTGCAAAAAGCATAAAGTCGCTGTTCTTTTTCTCGTAATATGTCTTGCAGTAATATTAGTGACGAGTTTTGTGCAATCCGCAGTACAGACGGACGGTTGGTCCGTTTCGGTTTCGGATTTGAGAAATGAAACCAACAAGGGAACAAAGGAAGTTCAGTCTATAAACAAAGA
Organism: uncultured Christensenella sp.; assembly: GCA_910578325.1. GTDB lineage: Bacteria > Bacillota > Clostridia > Christensenellales > CAG-917 > CAG-475. Next base: position 224,785 of record CAJTQT010000003.1, on the reverse strand, counting down.
GACGGGCGAACTTGTCGTGGAAACGAAGAACGTAGACGGAAAAGTCGTCAGCGGTCTTCTTTTCAAGCCGAAAACCGCTACTTCCGAAAATCCTGTGCCTGCCGTTGTACTTACGCACGGATATCTGAACAACCGCGAAATGCAACTTCAAAATGCTATTGAACTTGCGCGTCGCGGTTTTGTGGTTCTTGCCGTTGACAGAGAAGGCCACGGAAATTATAAGAACTCCGGCAACCAGAACGCTATGATGGCTACAAACGGATTGTATGACAGCGCAAAATATCTGTACAATCTCGATTATGTCGACAAAGCGAAAATCGGTATTTCCGGACACTCGATGGGCGGATATACCACTGCTATGACGCTTATGAGCGACAGTACGCTTACCGGCGGTCTTGGTATAGTTTCTGCGGGGCTTATGCAGTCGTGGAGCACCTTTTTAATGGCGGGACCCGGGGTTGACGTCGGATTTTTGAAGTCGAAAGACGATGAGTTCTTTTACACTACCAAAGAAGACGGCGGCACGCTTTCGAGAGATTGGCTGTCGACTTCCGAAGCAAAAAAATACGTAGGAAACGCCTCTATGGAAGGAGACGTCGTTAACGGCGGCATATATGTAGGCGGTCAACTTGTGACACCCGAGGCAGGCAAAGAAGTCGAGGGCGCTATAAGAGTAATTTACGAAATACCCGGAGTACATCCGCAGGTTCACTACTCTGTTGACGGCGCGGAAGCGGTAATCGATTTCTTCTATAACTCATTCGGAACTCCCGCGGGGGCGAAGTATATTGCAAAGGGCAGTCAGTCCTGGTGGGTAAAAGATTTGTTCTCGTTCATCGGTATGATTGCGCTGTTTGCAATGATATTCCCGTTGGTGAGCCTGTTGCTTACTACGCCGCTGTTCCGTTCGCTTGCAGTGGGTAAGAAACAAACCAACGAAGCAGGCGAACTCGTGTTTGTCGGCGCGAACGTGCCGGTCGAGCCAAAACCTTTGAAGGGCGTATTGAAAAATATAACCTATTGGCTCGGTGCATTGGGAATAATGTTTTTCAGTGGATTTATCATTCACGACGTTGCAACCGAATACGGACGTAAGGTCTTCCCGAATACGCAGTTGTTCCCGCAGGATACGACGAACTGGGTTGCAATATGGGCAGTTGTAGTCGCGCTGTTCTCGTTAGCGGTAATTCTGTTCTTCTGGCTTGTAAATACAATCGTTTATCGCGCTAAATACCGTGAAAATGCTGGAACGTATATCGAGAATCCGTTTGCTTCCGCAAAAATAAGCACAGGTATTGCAGGTATAGCCAAATCTTTCCTGCTTGCGGCGATTGTGGTATTCTCCCTCTATTTCGTCACTTTTGTGAACTGGTCGATATGGACTGTTGACTTCCGAATCTGGACGTTTGCTGTTAAAGTCTTCGATGTCGGCGTTATGTTGCCCACTATGGTGCGTTACGCCGTGTTCTTCGGTATTTTCTTTATCATCAGTGCGATATTCAACGAGAACTACCGCGCGAAGAATCTTCCCGAATGGGCAAGCACTCTTATTAACGTATTCTTCAATGTGTTCGGCGTGATTCTCGCAATATCGATTCAATACGGTCAGTTTAGGTCTTCGGGCGTTATGTGGCAGTCTGATATGGCATTGGGATACATAGTTTTGATACCTATGGTTCCGATTCTTGCGATATCCACCGTTATTTCAAGAAGAATGACGGCAAAGACCGGCAATATGTGGCTGGGAGCATTTATAAACACTATGCTGTTTACGATAGTTACCTGTGCAAATACCGCCGCCTCTTTCGCTTATGTAATGGGCTGATAATCTGTCTATAAAAAAAGGACGCTCGTATGAGCGTCCTTTTTTTGTTACACAAAACCACCGGATAGTCCGGTGGTTCAGTAGAGGTTTACCGGTGAACAAAAATAATCCTCCTATGTTAGAATGTGGAAGTAGTCCGCAAAACTATAACATATTTAGCAAGGAGGAATTGTTATTAAAAATAATGACAGCATAATATTAGCAGAGAAACAGGATAATGCCAACACAAAACAATTAAATAATGGCAGTATGTGTTGAGCATAACACGCTAACAATGAAAAAAAGAGTAGATGCAAAAGTTTAAGTTAGCGAACGCAAAAGGCGGACTACGGGTAAGCGATTTCGCTATGCTAATAACAGAGGGTTTTACCCTCAAATTAAAAACCACCAGTTCGACTGGTGGATTTTTATTTGCGGATATTTAAACTGAATTAAACGCGTTTCCATGATTTAAATGAGAACATAAGCAGTATTGGCAGTATTTCGAGTCTGCCTAAAAGCATATCCATACTCAGTATCAGTTTAGAGAAAACGCTGTATCCTCCGTAGTTGCCTGCGGGGCCGACGGCACCGAGCCCCGGTCCTATGTTGTTGAAACAGGATATGACTGCGGTAAAATTCGTCTCAAACATATTTCCTTCCATTTTTGCAGACGGAATGGAAATGAGCAGTGTGGAAACGATAATAATCAATACGTACAGTACGAAGAAATTCTGTACGTTTACAACGGTGTCCTCGCCGACCGGCTTTCCGTCGATTTTAAGGGAATAGACGGAGCGAGGGGAGAGAGTTTTGCGCAGGTTTATCAGCGATGATTTTGATAGGATGATAAAACGCGATACTTTCATTCCGCCGGCGGTGGAGCCTGCCGAGCCGCCTATGCACATAATTCCCAAAAGCATCATTTGCGATATGGTGGACCAACCCGTAAAATCAGCCGTTCCGAAACCTGTTGTGGACATTACCGACGCGACGTTAAAACTGCTGTATCTGAGCGCTTCTCCTACGCTTCCGAATGTGTGCCTTGTGCAGAGGTCAACGGTTATCGCGGCAACCGCAACGAAGAAGATGATAAACATACAGATGAGTTCCTCGCTTCGGATGGCTTTGAAAAAATGCCCGATTATAATCATAAAATAGATATTGAAATTGACGGAGAACAACACCATAAATATTGTGATGACAACTTCAATAGAAACTGAATTATATGCCGCAATGCTCGCGTTTTTTACAGAAAATCCGCCGGTGGAAGCCGTTGAAAACGCGTGACAGAAACTGTCGAATACGGGCATTTTGCAAGCGCAAAGTATACCTATAAGAACCAGCGTCATTACGATGTATATGGCGTAGAGTATGCGCGAAGTAAAACGCAGTTTGCTGACCAGTTTTCCGAACTGCGGCCCCGGTATTTCCGCCTTTGCAAGCGCAGTAGACATTTTGTCGTTGTGCGGCAAAATCGCTATGGCGAGAACAAGAACTCCCATTCCTCCCAGCCACTGAGTGAGCGCGCGCCAGAAAAGCAGGGATTTAGGCAACGCTTCCACGTCGCTGAGAATGCTTGCGCCTGTGGTCGTGAATCCCGACACGGTTTCGAACAGAGCGTCCGCGTAGTTGGGAATATAACCCGAAATGCAGTAGGGAAGCGCGCCTATGAGCGCGATGACGATCCAAAGCATTCCGCAGATGGCAAATCCGCTTGAAGGACGCAAATCGCGTTTATCTTTCGGAGGGCGCAGGGCAAGCCCTATTCCTCCGAGCAGGACGCATACGCCGATGGCGATACCGTACGCCGCGAGAGTGTGGTTCTCGTGAAATCCGAGCGCCATAAACATAGGGATGCACAATATGGCACCCATTATCAGCGCAATTTCTCCGAGTACGAAAGCAATCAATCTGTAATTCATAGGCTTAGAAATCCAAAATATCGTTCAGACTCGAAAGAGTCGCGTCTTTGGCGACAATAATTACGCTGTCGCCTTTTTCTATGGTGTCCTGACCGGATGGGGTGATGAGAATGCCGCTTCGAATTATGCCCGCTACGAGCAAATGCCGCCTTAGATTCAGATTCTGAATCGGTACGCTGAATTTTTTGAAATTGTCCGCGGCCCTGAATTCCAGAACCTCCGTGGTGTTGTCGATTATGTGGAAGATGCGTTGAACGTCCGCGCTGTCCTTATTGCCCAAAATACGTACGAAACGCACAATCTGATCCGCAGTGGAGTTCTTTGTTGAAACCGCGCTGTAAATGCCGCTTTTTTGCAGCATATCGTAATAACTCAGTTGGTCTATTTTGGTGATGACTTTCGGGACGTCGCGGGAAGAGGCGAACATACTCATTATTATATTCTGCTCGTCCTGATTGCCGAGCGCGACGAACGCGTCCGTATATTCGAGCCCTTCTTCCAAAAGAAGTTCCTGATCGGTGCCGTCTCCGCACACTACTTCCGTTTTACTGAATGTGTCGGAGAGCATAGTGCATTTCTTTTTGTTTTTCTCTATGATTTTGGCTCGTATGCCGACGCGTTCGAGTTCCTCGCAAAGATAAAACGCCGTGCGCGAACCTCCGACGATAATGACGTTTTTGGCTTGTTTGTTCCAGCCGAGTTGTTTGAAAAACAGCGATATATTTTTTGTGGTTGCGGTGAGGAACAGCCTGTCTTCCGCCTGTATGGTGAAGTCGCCGGTAGGAATAATCGCCTTTCCGTCGCGCTGTGCGGCGCAGATAAGCACTTTTGCCTTGAAATTTTTGTTCAGAGTTTTAAGAGAAGTCCCGATAAGCGTCGAACCCTGCGTAACACGGAATTCCACAAGTTCTACTTTTCCGCCGCTGAAATGATTCACTTTGATTGCGGAAGGGAAGCGCAGCATTCTGCTGATTTCCATAGCGGACTCGTACTGGGGGTTGACCATAAGACTTAGCCCGAGGTCGCCTTCGTTTTTGAACAGTTCCAGATATTCGGGCTTAGAAGCGCGCGCGATAGTCTTTTTTACGCCGAGTTTGTTTGCTATTATACAGCACAGAATATTGAGTTCGTCGTGTGAAGTACAGGCAATCAGAAGTTCGGCGGAACTTACGTTCGCCTCTTCAAGCACTTCGCTGCTTGCGCAGTTGCCTATTACTCCTTTTACGTCGTAGGCGTTTATAGCGTCTTCGACCTTTGCGCTGTTGCTGTCGATAACAACTATGTTATGTCCCTCTTTTGCGAGTTCCTGCATAATTGTTGTTCCGACGGAGCCGAGCCCCGAAATTATAATATCCATAAATCCTCGTGTATATATTTATCGGCGGATGAATCCGTCAATATCTTTACCAGTCTTCTCTGTGGTTGATTTTTACGTCGTCGTAGTACTCGAAATAACGCTGTTTATAGCGTTGAGTCTGCGCGCGATTGCGGTTTAGTTGTTCTCTCGCTTCTTTTTGGGCGGCGGTTTTGGTGTCTTCGCCGCTCTCGGTGATAGGGGAGAGTTTTGCTTTTTCGTAATCCATAACTTATATTATACACCTAATCGCGATTTGCGGCAAGTGTAGTATTGTCTTTACCGCGATTATATATCAGATTTGAATATGTTCTACATTATCGCGCGTACTGCGTCTGTAAATTACGAATTTACTTCCGATTGCCGTCACAGGTTCCGCGGCGGTTGCCTGCGAGAGTATTTCCATACTTTCTTTGGCGCTCATATCCGAGTTGCGCAGGACGGAAATTTTTATAAGTTCGTGCGCTTCGAGAGCGGTGTCGATGTCGCTTATAAAGTTCTCGTTTATTCCGTTTTTGCCTATGTGGAAAATAGGATTCAGGTTTTGCGCCATCGAACGCAGTTTTGCGCGTTGTCCGCTGTTTATCATTGTTTACCTCCGTACAGTCAGGTCATTTGTCTGTCTATATCTATAACAAAATAATATTTTACGTCCTCGTTTTCGAAGTCCTCTTCGAGGGCGGTTTGGATATCCGAGATCGAGAGTTTGCTTTCAAACGGCAAAACCGCGTCGAATACGAGATTTGTATGCGTCGGTCCGCTTACCATTCTGAAATCGTGTATCGAAATATTTTCGTTCAGTTTTTTTAGCGTAGTTTCGGCTTTCAGTTTAAGTTCGGAAAGCAGGGCGTTATTGACGTCTACCGGATCGGGGTGCAGGTTTAGACGCACGTTCATTTCCTCGCGGAAATCGTGTTCGATGTTGTCAATCAAATCGTGGGTTTTATTAAGGTCTATGTCATCGGGCACTTCTACGTGCGCTATTACGAACAACTGTTTTGCGCCGTAATTGTGTACGACAAGGTCGTGTATTCCTATCACGCCGTCGTAGGACAGAATTTTATTCCTGATTTTTTCGACGAGTTCTTCGTCAGGCTTTTCTCCGAGAATCGGACTCATAGACTCTTTGAGCATAAACACGCTTGATATTATTATGAACAGCGAAACCGCAATGCCGGCGTATCCGTCAATATTTATACCTGCGACGTCTATTACGATTGCGGACACAAGCACGACGGAGGTAGCAATGACGTCGTTGCGGCTGTCCGCTGCCGACGCTTTGAGCGCGCCGCTGTTTATCGCCTTTGAAAAGTCGAGATACAGAAACATTTGAAACAGTTTTATCAGTATGGCAACTCCGAGAACTACGTATGTGTAAACCGAGACCGTAACTTGTTCGGGAGTTATGCACTTTTCGATCGACGATTTCAAAAGTAAAATGCCGATGAACAGTATGACCATAGACACAATTAGACCGGTGATATATTCGTATCTTGCGTGTCCGAAAGGATGCTTTTTGTCGGGCGGAATCGCCGCCAACTTAAAGCCGATAAGAGTGACCACGCTGCTTCCCGCGTCGGACAGGTTGTTGACTGCGTCCGCAATGAGAGTTACGCTGTGGCCGAGAATGCCGACGACGAGTTTAAACGCGCAGAGTAGGGTGTTGGAAATTATGCCGAAAATACCTGCGGATAAACCGTAGCGTGTTCTGACCTGCGGATCGTCGGTATTCCTGTAATTTTTGACAAGCAGCCTTCGCGCGAATTTCATATAAAGACATTATATTGTCATTTTAAGCACTTAGCAAGCGTTTGTCTCCGATTGCGTCTAATTAACAAAAAAGACGGCTCTTGAAAGAGCCGTCTGTGTGAGTGCGATCAGATGGATTACAGTTCCTTAGAATCCTCGGATTTACTCGGGGTTTTGCGCGGACGCATTTTTAACGCCTGCATTGCAAAGTATGCTCCGACTACAAGCCCGATTCCGAGAATTATGACAAATAGTATCCACCAGAGGGAAGAGTCGATTCCCGCGCCCGATTTTGCGCGTTGCCACATATTCACGAGGTCGTCGTTTCTTGCGCCGAAGTCGCGCATAACGCCCAGCGTTTCGTTGATGACGGGATAGCGGACTTCGTCGTCGAAATATTCGTCTATGTCGTATTCGTTCTCTTCGATGAAAGCGCATACGTCCTCGTCCTGTCTGAGTTTATCTTTCGCCACTGCGGAGGTGTAGCAAACTTCCATAGAATTGCGTATTCCGTTCATCGGGCGGCACATATAGTCTATAAACATCATCGCCGCAAGTTTATTGTTTACGGTTGTGGGAATCACCCAGCCGTCGTACCAGATATTGCTTGCGGAAGAGGGCACGTAATAGCCGAGTTGATAGGTGTCGGTTTCCTCGTCGTAGTCGCCTTCTTCTATTGCGTACATAGCGTCGCCGCTCCAAGCGAGGTCGGCGTAGACGATTTCATTTATCATATCGTCTTTTCCGAAATCGACTTCGTATCCCGATATATGCGCGCGCTGTTCGGTGAGAATACGTTCAGCGGTTCTGAGTATGGGTTCGTCGGTGCAGTTGATGAGTTGCTGGACGGAATAGTCTTCGTAGCCCTCGGGAAGCAGACCGTATTCATACATATAGAACACTGCCGCAGCGTAACTGTCGCGCACGCTGTCTTTCATAAGAATCTTATTTTCGAGGAGAGGATTCTTCTGTACGTTCCAGAGTACGCCCCAGCCGTACTCGTCGAGTTCTTCCTCGGATATGACGTTAGTATTGTAGAGGATTCCGAGCGTTCCCCAGAAGTAGGGAACCATATACTCCGTCATATCGTACGTTTTTCCGTCGCTGCCTTCAAGCGCGCCGAACATAGGACGTATGACGTTCATTATATCGGGCTCCACGTTCCCGTCCCCGTTGCCGAGACTGCTCATACCGTCGAACGTAAGACCGAGTTGTTCCGCTTGCGGAGCAATGTCGGCAAGAACGTCTTTGTGGTTGAGCAGGCATCCCGCGAGCAGAAGTTTTTCGATAGAATACTCGGAAGGGCAGATAAGGTCGACGTTTGCGTCGCCTTTGAGCACTTTGGTCATCATCGTTTCGTTGGTGTCGAAGGTGGTGTACGTGACTTCGAGCGAGCGTCCCGTAACTTCCTTATAGTATGCCGCAAAATCGTCGCACATATCGAGGTCTATATAGTCTTCCCAGTTGTAGACGACGAGTCTGTCCCGTCCGCCCGTTCCCGCGACGGAGTTGTTGCAGGCGGTAAGTACGGGTAGAAGCACGCAGGCGATCACAGCGGCTGTCAGTATCAGATATACGGATTTTTTCATTGTACGCCCGTCTCCTTATTCTTTTTTTTCTGCTTGCTTATCTTTACGAGATTTATGGACAGAACAAGCGCGAGCACCGCTACGAAAATAATGCTGAATATGGCATACCAGAACGGTTCGAGGCCCTGAACTCTCGCGTCGGAGTAGATGTACGTAGACAGAGTATTGATGCCGGTCGCCGCGCCTTTGTTTATCTGAGTGATGATGAAATCGTCCATCGACATTATAAATGCCATAACGAATCCGCTGATTATGCCTGGGGTTATAATGGGGAACATAACCTTTGTCAGCGCTTTGAACGGATTTGCGCCTAAGTCGAGAGCGGCTTCGTAGATGTTGGGGTCCATTGCCTCCAACTTAGGAAGTACGTTGAGCACGACGTAGGGAGTGCAGAACGCAATATGCGCGATTATTAGGCGCAGATATCCCTCGGGGAAAGCGAAAGTGACGAAGAATACCATCAGCGAAACTGCCATAACGATTTCGCTGTTGATGATGGGAAACTGGTTGACGTTTTCCACAACGCGGCGCATACGCTTTCCGAGGTGGAAAATTCCGATAGATGCGAAAGTGCCCATAACCGTCGCGATGACCGATGAAACGGACGCGATAAGCAGAGTGTTTCCGATTGCCGCCCAGAGGTCGGGGGATTTGTCGGATGTGAATATCGAAATATACGCCTCGAAATTGAAGCCCTGGTCGAAGTTGAAGTTCGAACTGTTGGAGAACGAATATATTATCAGCAGTATTATCGGCGCATACAGAATGGCGAGTATGACAAGCAGATAAAATCTTTCGAAGAAACTCTTTACCTTTACCATAACGACCTCCTTGCAGCGTTGCCGCCTTTGTTGAATCTGTTCATAATGAAATTTGATAACAGGACAAACACAAGCATTACTATACTCATTATCGAGCCGACGCCGTACATGCCCTGTTCGAAACTCAGTTGTATTGAGTCGCCGAAAAGGAAGATTTTGCCGTTTGACAGCAACTGTGAAATTGCGTAAGTGGAAATCGTGGGAATGAATACCATAGTAATTCCGCTCATTATTCCGCTTACCGACAGCGGCAGAGTAGTTTTGAAAAATACGGTCGCTTTGTCCGCGCCGAGGTCCTGCGCGGCTTCGGCGTAACTCTTATCTATACCCGACAGTGTGGTGTGAAGCGGGAGAATCATAAACGGCAGGTAGTTGTATACCATTCCGAATATAACGGTACCCATACCGAGTTCCACGCCGAGCGCGATAAATATCGCTTTTGTCGCGAGCGTTCTTATAAGGAAGTTTACGCCCATAGGTATGATGTACAAAAGGACGATGATTTTTCCGCTGCTCATTTTGGAAAGTATATACGCCACGGGATAGCCGATTACCAGACACAGCAGAGTGGTGATCACACCTACAAGCAGGGAATTTCCGAGTACGATCAGGCTCGACGCAGACGAGAAGAAAATCTTGAAATTGCCAAACGTCAGATTGTTGTCGCTGTCAAGAAAGGCGTTGACGAGTATCAATACGAGCGGAATCACAACAAACAGCATAAGGAAGAGCATATACGGTATGCCGAATGCTTTTTTTGTCAGACGGAAAGGTCTGCGCGCGCTTTTTGCTTTCACTCTTCTACCTCCTCTCCGTTATCCGAGGAATCGACACTATCGTAGGTTAATGCGCCTACTATGTTATCGTTACCCTCGAGTTGTGCGATTTCGGCAAAAGAATCGGTGCTCTCTGTCTCTTCCGTATCTTCGCTGTTATCCGCCGCCGTGGAGTTCTCCGCGCCCTCGGGCGCGTCTTCCTGACGTTGCTCTATCAGAATCTTGTCAGGCGCGATTTTTATGCCGACGCGGTCGCCTTTGAGCCATTCGTAATCGGTGTCGGCGAAGAAGTTGTAGTGGTCGTCGGTGGAAAGTATCGCCTGATAGTAACTTCCCTTGTAAATAGAGGAAAGCACGTTCGCGCCGATCGTTCCGTCTTCTTCGTCGTCTGTAATCTCGACGTCGTCAAAGTCTATCGAAACCTTGACCGGAGTGCCTTCGGGTAAATCGGTCTTGCATTCGAAATCCGCGCCGCAAATTTCAACGAGGTTTTCGCCTGTGATATATGTGTTGATTTCGTTGATAATGCGCGTCTTGTGCATAATGTGCAGGTCGAACGGCTTGATGTAAAGCCCAACAGTGTCGTTTATGCCGTATGTTTCGGTGTCGTGTGCAACGAGTTCGTTTCCTCCTGCGAGCAGAGTGACCTGATAGTGATCGCCTTTAAATACAGAGGAGAGCACTGTTGCGGATATCAGCGATTTTTTGTCGTCTTTATCCAGAATTTTCAGGTCTTCGGGGCGAATTATGACGTCGATAGGCTCGTTCTTTTTGAAGCCTTTGTCGACGCATTCGAAGACGGTGTCGCAAAATTCGACTTTATAGTCGTCTAACATAGTTCCCGAGAGAATGGTGCTTTCGCCTATGAAGTCTGCGACAAAAGCGTTTGCAGGTTCGTCGTAAACTTTTTCGGGAGTGGCTATCTGCTGTATTTCGCCAAGACGCATAACCACGATTTTATCTGACATCGTAAGCGCTTCTTCCTGATCGTGAGTTACGTATATGAAGGTTATGCCCAGTCTGTTGTGCATATCCATAAGTTCGAGTTGCATATCCTTGCGCATTTTGAGGTCGAGCGCGCCGAGCGGTTCGTCCAGAAGCAGCACTTCGGGCTCGTTGACGAGAGCGCGCGCTATGGCAACGCGTTGCTGCTGTCCGCCCGAAAGCGAGGATACGTTGCGGTGGCCGTAATCTTCGAGGTCAACCATTTTCAGCGCGTTGTCGACTTTTTCTTTGATTTCCGTTTTGGTGTACTTTCTGAAAAGTTGTACGGTTTCGCCTTTACGGTTTGTCTTAGTGCCGTTGGGAATAACTTTGAGTTTGAGTCCGAACGCGATATTGTTGTAAACGTTGAGATGCGGAAAAAGAGCGTATTTCTGGAATACCGTGTTTACGCGTCTCAGGTGCGGAGGAAGATTCGTAATATCCTGTCCGTCGAAAATTATCTGGCCGCTCGTCGGCATTTCGAAGCCTGCAATCATTCGCAGGGTAGTCGTTTTGCCGCAACCGCTCGGACCGAGCAAAGTGACGAATTCGCCGCGCTTTATCGTAAGGCTGGCGTTTTTTACGACGGTTTTGTCGTCGTACGTTTTGTAGATGTTTTTCAGTTCGATAATGTTATCGACAGATGCTCTTTTATTCATATACCGACCTCTGCACTTTGTGCCGTTTATTTTTCTATTGACTGCGCGGACGGTTCCGCGCGGGTACCTATTGTTTTACAACTATGTTGTTGCGTTTACTCTCTTACCGAATCAGAAAGTAGGGGGCGACGCGATCCAAAGCACAACCGCTTTTTCTCCCGTGCGGTTTTCCAAGCGGTGCACCTTGCTGGATGAGAAATAAAACACTTCGCCTTTTTTTACGCTGTACGCGGCTTTGCCTATGTGCAGCCAAACGGAACCTTTTAAAACGTAGCCGAATTCGTCTCCTTCGTGCGGGACGTCCTCTTCAAGAGAAGAGTGCGGCTCGATTGTAACGCGTATAGGCTCCATTTCATTCTTCTGCGCGTTGGGAACAAGCCATTCGATTTTGTATCCGCCCGCGATTTTTTCAATAAATTCGCTTTCTGTAAAAACCGTCTTTTCGTCTTTTTCGTCGCTGAAAAATTCCGCAGGCGTCGTTCCGAGCGCATTCAGTATGTCTTCAAGCGTCGCGATTGACGGGGAGGTAAGTTCGTTTTCGAGTTGCGAGATATATCCTTTTGTCAGTTCGCATCTGTCGGCAAGTTCTTCCTGCGTGAGATTGTTGCGCAGACGCAACCTTTTGATTTTGATTCCTAATTCCATACTCCCGCTCCGAAACACATACGGTGTTTTTTGTTTACCTGTTCTAAACTTTCGGGGCGGTTTAGGCAAAACTGACCGTCGGTTTAAAGGGTATCGCTATTTTAATCAAAAAGTTTAGTAAAACTAAACTAAATCATTAAGTGACTGCATTATATACGCGTGCGCATACGCGTGTCAACTATATTGATAATTATTTTCTCGACAAATTTCATCAATTTAATTTTCGGTTGAAATTGACAGTGGATTAAAGGAATACTATAATACGCTTATGAGTTATTTTGTTGTGCTGATATTCTTGTTGATTCTCGGTTTCGATTTTGCATATCTGTTTAAACGCGGGTTCGGACAGACGGCTGTATTTTCGAATTTCGTACTGATATTTATGCTCTATCTCGGAGGACTGTTTGCAGATATGCGAACGGCCATGTACGTATTTCTGACCGCGGTTATTCTGCTTACGGGCTTTACGGCGTTTAAAGCGGTGCATACGCGCGACTTAGCGGGAGTGAAAACGGTTTTAAAGAATCCCGCTTTTTATATTTATGCTGTTGCGGGATTTACTTTCGGCTTTGTGTTTCTGAATTACACTACGACGGCAAACGCAATCGGCGATGAGATGACGCACTGGGCTTTGGTTGTGAAAAATATGGTTGCATACGACAATTTCGGAAATTTCGGCAATGCAACTACAATGTTTGACAGGTATGTCCCTGCAACGGGCATTTTTATGTATGCCTTTCAGATTTTCGAAAACGGATTCAGAAACGGCGCGATATACAGCGCAATGGATTTGTTGATAATTTCGTTGGCTTTGCCTGTCGTAGATATGTTCGGCAATAAACCGACGTTGAAGAGCGTCGTCTGTTTTGCGGCTGTGATTCTTGAATGTTTTCTCTTCAACGTGGAACTCTTTCACAGCGTTCTTGTAGACGTGCCGATAGCGATGATGGCGGCGGGAATATTCCTCGCGTATTTTCAGGACAGGAAGAGAGCGGACGGGTTTACTATCGTCAACGTGGGGCTGGGGTGTTTTGTACTTACGCTCACGAAATCTTCGGGACTGCCGCTTGTTCTGTTTGCGATTATATTTATAATTATCGATATGTTTACTCTCGGCAAAGCGCGCACAAAGGAGTTTTTTGCCGATAAGCGCAATTTTGCGTTCGTGTTGCTGCCGATTGTACTGATAGCGTTTGCGAATCTGTCCTGGAACTGGTATGTCGACTACTACGGCGTCGGCGCGGGATGGAATTCGAGTGAAATGACTTTGCCTAATATTTTGCAGTGGTTGAAAAATCCGAATCCCTATCAGTCGCAGGTCACATCGCTTTTCTTAAAGACGTTCTTCCTCGGCAACGGCTACGGCGTGCAGATTCCCGAGATTCTGGGTTTGCTGCTGACAGTAGGCGCGTGCGTCGTTTTATACTTTAAAACAAGGCATAAAGCGTTTGCGATTACGCAGGGAGTAGTGACTGTGGTTATCGCGGTCGGATATGCGATATACCTTATGTTGCTTTATCTGTTCAGTTTCGCGTATGCCGAAGGGCTGGGTCTTGCGTCTTATTGCAGATATATGTCTTCGGTCTGGCTTATGCTCGCATTGATTTATATTTATCGCTTTATAGATATGCTTGCGGAAATGAAAACAGAAAAAAGCATTCTGCCTGCAACCGTGAGTGCGAAACTCAAACCTCTTTCATATCCGTTGTTCGCCGCCGCACTGGGTGTATTCACCGTAGCGACGTCGGTCGGCGGTTATATGTCTTGCATTAAAAAAGTGCAATCGGAAGATGCGCAATATGCCGTATGGGCGCAAACGCTTCAAACTCTTAGCAGAGGCGACAGCGTATATATCGTTATAAACGACAGCGACGGCGCGGCGAATCACGTTGTCGAATATCTGTCTATGAGGTTTATGGCGACTCCGATTCAGACTTCGGGATATCTGGAAGGCGGAAATTATTCGGAGGGCAGGGACGTAAACATTTGGTGGACGGGCAATCCGTTTTCTTCGGGCGCGACTTTCGAAGATACCGTCAAGGAAATGTCCGCATATTCCCACGTATATCTCCACGACGTTTGGGACGGATTTGCGGATAAGTACGGAGTGCTGTTTGAAGACGCCGTTGAGGACGATGCTCTGTACAGAATAGTTTATCGCGCCGGAGATATGAAACTCGCGAGAGTTTGATTTTAAATTTCTGTTTGAAAATTATCCGAACAAAAAACAACCGCAATTGTCTGCGGTTGTTTTAAGATTTTGCAGTAATAAAGGTTAATCCTCGAATTTTTCCACGAGAATGTTCGCTTCGTTGAACAGTTGCATAGAAAACTCGTCCGGATAAGGAAATTTGTACACGACGCGTTTTATGCCGCTGTTGATAATGAGCCGGGTGCAGATTGTGCAGGGTTGGTGCGTACAGTACAGGGTTGCGCCTTCCACGGATACTCCGAGTTTTGCAGCCTGACATATTGCGTTTTGCTCTGCGTGCACGGCATAGCATTTTTCCGCGCAGGTGCCGCTTGCAATGCCGAGTTTGTCGCGCATACAGTATCCTTTTTCGCGGCAGGTCGTTATTCCCGCAGGCGCGCCGTTATAGCCTGTCGTAAGTATTCGCTTGTCCTTGACGATAATCGCTCCGATTGCACGTCCCTCTCTTGCGCAACTCGTCCAGGTCGATACAAATTGCGCCATATCCATAAACCGCTTATCCCACTTATCCATAGTTCACCTTTTGCGGCGTTGCGCCGCCTTTTTTTCGTTTATATTAGGATACTATCACATTTTTATATAATATTCAACACGGACTTTGAATTTGCTTCCAAATTTTTCAAAAAAATATTGCATAATATATTGACATTTGGCAACCGTTGTAATAAACTGTTAGCAATCAAGCACTTCGAGTGCTAACAAATTTTAAATACTATAACGGAGGCAAATATATGGCAATCAAACCTTTATTTGACAAGGTAGTCATAAAGGCTATCGAAACTGACGAAAAGACCGCAAGCGGAATCGTACTTCCGGGTGCGGCTAAGGAAAAACCCCAACTCGCAACGGTAGTAGCGGTTGGCCCGGGCGGTAACGTCGACGGCAAGGACACCGTTATGCAGGTTAAAGTAGGGGATACCGTTCTTTACAGCAGATATGCGGGCAGTGAATTCAAAATCGACGGAGAGGAAGTCGTCATCGTAAGACAGGCGGATATTCTCGCGGTTATAGAGTAAGGAGGTTACGGTTATGGCAAAACAATTCAAATACGGCGACGACGCAAGAAAGGCTCTCGAAGCGGGCGTCGACGCGTTGGCAAATACGGTTAAAATCACACTCGGTCCTAAGGGCAGAAACGTTGTGCTCGATAAGTCTTACGGTATTCCGCTTGTCACTAACGACGGTGTAACAATCGCAAAAGATATTATTCTTGAAGACGCGTTCGAAAATATGGGCGCGCAGATTATCCGCGAAGTCGCGACAAAGACAAACGATATCGCTGGCGACGGTACGACCACCGCGAGCGTACTTGCTCAGGCAATCGTAAAAGAAGGGCTTAAAAACGTTGCCGCAGGCGCAAATCCGATGGTACTCAAACGCGGCATTATGTTTGCTTCCGAAAAGGCGGTGGACGAACTTAAAAAGATAAGCCAGGACGTCGAGGATAAGAAGGCTATCGCGCAGGTTGCGGCAATTTCCGCGGGCGATGCAGGCGTTGGCAAACTCATCTCCGACGCTATGTCAAAAGTGGGTAAGGACGGCGTAATCACAATCGAGGAAGGTAAGGCGATGACCACCGAACTCAGCGTTGTGGAAGGTATGCAGTTCGACCGCGGCTACGTTTCGCCTTATCTTGTTACAAATACGGATAAGATGGTTGCCGAACTCGACAATCCAGTCATTCTTATTACAGATAAGAAAATCAGCAACGTTCAGGAGATTCTGCCTGTACTCGAACAGGTTCTCAAAAACGGCTTGAAATTGCTCATTATCTCCGATGATATTGAAGGCGAGGCGCTTACGACTATAATCGTAAACAAACTCAAAGGCGTGTTTAATTGCGTAGCGGTCAAAGCCCCCGGATTCGGCGACAGAAGAAAGGCGTATCTGGAAGATATCGCGATTCTTACCGGCGGAACGTTTATTTCGAGCGACCTCGGTTACGAACTCAAAGACGTGGATCTGAGTATGCTCGGAAGAGCAAAATCCGTCAGAGTCGACAAGGACAATACCACAATCGTAGGCGGTGCGGGCAACCGTAACGACATTGCCGCGAGAGTTTCGTCCATTCGTTCGCAGATGGCGGAAACGACGTCCGATTATGACAAAGAAAAACTTCAGGAACGCGTTGCCAAACTCGCGGGCGGAGTTGCTGTTATCGGAGTAGGCGCGGCGACCGAAGTTGAAATGAAAGAGAAGAAACTGCGCATAGAGGACGCGCTCAACGCAACACGCGCGGCAGTGGAAGAGGGTATCGTTCCCGGCGGCGGAACGGCGTTGCTTTCCATAATTCCCGCGGTTAAGAAGGCTTGCGCAAAACTTGACGGCGACGAAGCGACGGGTGCGAAAATCGTACTCCGCGCTCTGGAAGCGCCCGTCAGACAGATCGCGGAAAACGCAGGCATCGACGGCGGCGTAGTGGTGCATACGATCATAAACAACGACACTCCCAACTACGGTTTTGACGCCGCTAAGGAAGTCTATTGCGATATGGTAAAAACAGGTATCCTCGATCCGACGAAAGTCACGCGTAGCGCATTGCAGAACGCGGTATCCGTTGCGAGCACGTTGCTCACCACCGAAGCGCTTGTCACGGATATCAAAGAACCCGTTCCCGCAATGCCCGCAGGCGGCGGTATGGGCGATATGTATTGATTTTATGCCGACATACGGTTTTGAAAAAGAGAGGGTTCGCCCTCTCTTTTTTTGCTTATAAGTACGTGTTTATAAGTTCCTCGGTCTCAAATATTGTTTTCACGGTCGGGAATGACGGCGCGAAATACGGTTTTTAACAAATTTGAGATATTTCCGCGGATTGCCGCATAAGCCTGTCGCGGAGCATTTGTCATTAAATCGCAAAACCTGTCGTAAACTTAACTATGCGTAAGGCGGCAAAAGAGAACGTAATAGTAGTTTGCACAGTCGTACTGTGCTTTATGGTGACGATAGGGCTGTGCACTTTTTATTCGGGCGACGGGATACTCGGCGCGCTTTCCGTAAGCAAAAGCGGGGCAGAGAACGCCTATGCCGTAGCGGTGGGAGGCTATACGGATATTACGCTTGCGCGTACGACTTCCGATCTGATCAAAAAGCGCGGCGGAGCGGGTTACGTAATAAAAGGCGATACGATTGAAATCGTTTATGCGGTTTATCCCGATGAAGAGACCGCAAGAAAAGTGTTGTCCGCGCTCGGCGAGGGAAGCGCGTACGTTAAAACAGTTGAAATTCCCGCCAGTAAACTCAAATGGGCAAGCGGCGATACCAAAAACGCGGTGGTCGATGCGCTGACATATTACAAAATTATATTTGACAAACTCTATTCAACGGCTAACTCGCTTTATGACGGGAGCATAGACGTTCAAGGCGCAAATACGCAGATTAGGGTGTTAAAGTCTCAAATCGAGGAGATAAAGTCGGTTTTTTATAAAGAAACGGAAGGGAATGAGAGTAAACAAATCACTGAAATAAAACTTGCGCTCGTAACATCTCTCGCGCTTCTTGAAAACGTCAAAACCACCGGAACGGTTGCCGCATTCGTATCGTCTTTGAGATATGCGCAGGTGCAACTCGTTATGTGCAGACAGGCGTTGATGAACGCCATCTGAGTAGGGTTTTGCGCTCGGTGATTCGGTAATCCGAGTTTACGGGATCAGCGAGAGCGATATAAATACCGACTGCGCGACGTCACCAAATACAACGGTTTTTTGAAATTTTTGTAAATTATTTTCAAAGGGCGAATCGCTGATAATCTTTTGAAAACTTTATTGCCATATAAGAGATAATAGTATATAATATGTCGTATGGCATACACTTCGCTTTACAGAAAATACCGTCCCGATACGTTCGATAAAGTCATCGGACAGGACCACATTGTAAGGACGCTCAAAAATCAGATCGCAAACGGCAACGTCGGGCACGCGTATATATTCACGGGTACGCGCGGCACGGGAAAAACTTCCGTCGCCAAAATATTCGCGCGGGCTGTCAACTGTCTGCAACCTGTCGACGGTTCGCCCTGCGGAATTTGCGAGCACTGTCTCGGACTTGCGGATGCGGGCAATTTCGATATTCTCGAAATTGACGCGGCGTCAAACAATTCCGTAGACCAGATTCGCGATCTCACAGACAAAATAAATTTTCCGCCGACGATAGGCAGATATAAAGTTTATATCGTCGACGAAGTTCATATGCTTTCCAAAGCGGCGTTCAACGCATTGCTCAAAACGCTGGAAGAGCCGCCCGAACACGCGATATTTATTCTTGCAACCACTGAGATACATCAGATTCCCGCAACGATACTTTCGCGTTGTTTAAGGTTCGATTTCAGACTTGTTTCAAACGCTATGTTATCGGCGCATGCAAAAAGAGTATTCGACGATATAGGCGTTTCATACGAAAAGGAAGCACTGGATCTTATTGCGGCGGCGGGAGCGGGAAGCGTACGCGATATGCTGTCGGTTGCGGATATGTGCGTGAGTTACTGCGACGGTCGCGTGACGTATGGCGGGGTTCTTGAAGTTTTGGGAGCGTCAGACCCGCAACGGTTGAGAGAACTCGGAGAGGCGATAGCCGACGGTGATACGGACAGGGCTTTGAAAGCGGCTGCCGTGCTTTGCGATTTGGGGAAAAGCATTCCCGTTCTTGCAAACGACCTTGCCACTCTGTTCAGAAATATTCTGTTTATAAAAACGTGCTCGGGAGCAAAGGACTTGCTTGCTCTTCCCGAAAGCATATTCATTGCGCTTGCCAAAATGGCGGAGAAGTATTCGTCGGGCAGGCTTATGAGCGTTATGAAAACGATGAGCGGGCTTGAAGGAGAACTCAGATATTCCTCTCAGCACCGCATCCTCTTCGAAGGTGCGCTCGTGTCCGCCTGTCTGAATGCGGAAGACGGAGCAAAGACGGAGGAGTTGCAAGCGAAAGTGGCGCGGCTTGAAAAAATCGTTGAGAGGCTCAGAACCTCGGGTTTTAAGTCGGCACCTGCTATAAAGGATGCGAAGCAGGTGTGGCTACATTTGGCATCCGAACTCAAAAACCGCAAATACAACGTGCTCGCACTTGCGATGCAGGACGCGCAGTTTGAATTGACGGAAGGCGAATTCTATATCAGGATAGCCGACCGCGCGACGTATAATATGGTTTGTGAAAAATCCAACCGAGACGTGCTCAATGCGGTGTTCGAGGCAGAACCTGTGACGCAGGGGCTTAAACTGGTTATAAACGAGATAAAGCATATAGACGAAGATAAGGCGTTGCCTTATATCAAAGAGATGTTCGGCGAGTTGGTCGAAATAAGATAATTACGGACATCGGGTTTATCGGTCACATATAATGACGGAAGTGAAAAACGCGTTGTATAACGCTAAAATATATTTGGAAATTTCGGAGGAATAGAAAATGGCATACGGCGGATTCGGCGGCGGAAATATGCAACAACTTATGCGACAGGCGCAACAGATGCAGAAAAAAATGCAGGAGGCGCAGGCTCAGATAGCGGAAACGGAAGTTACGGGCGTAGCGGGCGGAGGAATGGTCGAAGTCACGATGACTGCGGACAAATCTCCCGTAAGCGTAAGCATCAAGCCCGAAGCGGTGGACCCCGACGATGTGGAAATGCTCGAAGATTTGGTTCTTGCCGCGATGAACGACGCGATCAAACAGGCGGACGACGTAGCAAAGGAACTTATGGGACCTCTCGGCGGAGCGGGCGGACTGTTTTAATCTGAGTTTATGAGATATATAGAACCGCTTGCGAATCTTATAGCGCAATTAGGCAAACTTCCGTCCGTAGGCGAAAAGACTGCGGCAAGATATGCGTATCATATTCTTAACTCCTCTCAGGAGGACGTGGACTCGCTGATTGACGCGATTTCTACTGTCAAACGAGAGGTGCATTTTTGCAGTGTGTGCGGAAATTATACCGAAAACGATGTATGTGAAATTTGTTCTTCGCGCGACAAAAGCGTGATTTGCGTGGTCAAAGAACCTCGCGATATCGTTGCGCTTGAAAAGGTGAAAGATTTCAAAGGCGTGTATCACGTGCTGGGCGGCGTAATTTCTCCGCTTGAACATATCGGTCCCGACGATTTGCGAATAAGGGAACTCATTTCACGTCTTGACGGCGTGGAAGAGGTTATTCTGGCGACTAATCCGGATGTTGAAGGCGAAGCGACGGCAATGTATCTTGCAAGGCTCATCAAGCCTATGGGAATCAAATGCACGCGTATTGCCAGAGGTCTGCCCGAGGGAAGCGTTATCGAGTATGCGGACGAGAGCACTCTATCAAGAGCGTTATCGTCGAGAATTACGCTGTAATATTAATTCCGAACGGTTAGATTGCCGAAAACTGAATTTTAAAAGCGCACCGTAAAGTGCGCTTTTTCAATTTGTATATTTACAATTTAAGATAAGATTAACCTATTACGCTTGTTATAAATCTATCGAACGCGGCTTGTCCCTGACTGTCGTTTTTAAACACGGCGGTGGTGTCGAGTATGCGTTCGCAGGCGCGGTTGATGTATTCGGTTATAGCGTCGCTTGCCTTTTTTTCGGAGCAGTTCGTATTGTAGTCGGAGGCGAGTTGCGCTATCATACCCAGATGTTTGTGTAGAGGGTGGCTGTCCTCGGACAGAGATTTGAAATCGAGCGGAGTTTTGCCCGTAAGTATATCGCGAATCGAGTTTGCCTCCGATTCCAGTCTGCCCGGAAGTATAAACAGACCCATTACTTCGATTATGCCTATGGATTCCTGTTTGATATTGTGCAGGTCTTCGGCAGGATGGAAAATCCCGAAAGGATGCGCTTCGTCGGTGCGGTTATTTCTAAGTATCAGGTTGAACTGATACTCGCCGGATTCGTTTATGGACGCTATGGGCGTAATTGCGTTGTGCTGAACGCATTCTCCGTCTTTTTGAGAAGAACAGATTATGTTTACGCTCTCGTCGGAGTACGCATCCCACGCGCTGCGGAATTTGTTTACCGCGCAAAGTAACTGTTCCCGGTTTTTGCTTTCAATACGAATGACGGAATTGTACCAGTCTACGACGGATACGTTTACGTCGGGCAGAGAGTTCGCCATATAGTGCTTACGGGATGGACGGGTAAAAACGGGAAGTACTTTTTTGCCGCCCTGATAATGGTCGTGCGCGAGTATAGAGCCGCCGACTATGGGGAGCGCCGCGTTAGAACCTATGAAATAGTGAGGGAAAAGGTCGACAAAATCAAGCATACGCCTGAAAGTTGAGTCGGTTACGCACATAGGGCGGTGTTCTTCGCACACTGCGATCACATGTTGCTCGAAATATTGATAAGGTGAAAATTGCATAAACCAGTTTTCGCCGTCAAGTTCGAACGGAATTGTGCGCAGAGTTTGTCTTGCGGGCTTCGCCTGATTGCCTGCCCAACCGACGTTTTCGCGGCAGAGCATACATTTGGGATATCCGCCTTTTGCCAGTTTGGCAAGACGGACCTGCTCGGGAGTTTTCTCGGGTTTGGCGAGATTTATCGTAACCACTATGTTTCCTCTGTCGCAGTTATGTTCCCAGACTATATTTTTGTCGAGGTCGGGGCGGCGCAGATACGCGCTGTCTTCGCCGAGTTTGTAAAGCATATTGCACGCCTGTTCAACGCCTTTGAACCGCGCAGTATCGTCAAACAGTTCTACCGTACGGGAAGGACGCGGCATTATCAGACCGAGAAGTTTTGTTTCAAACAGCGGTTTTTCGTTTTCCTCTATTAGTTTTATGCGTATCGCATAATCGCATAGATGGTTTAAAACCTGATAAATTTCGTAGGACTTGATTTCACCGTCGAATGGCTCGTCGAGTTTAAATAAATCCAGAAGCGCGTTGTGCGTGTAATCGATGTCGTTTTCGTCGAGATATAGGTGCTTTACCGCATAATCGATAAGATTTCTGACATTCTGTTTCGCTTGATTCTCAAATGAAATCCTTGCCATATTAACTCCAAAAGTGTGAATTCCGCCGTATTGGCAAATTAAATTTGTCTTTAAGCGTCCGTTTAAACTCTATCGGACACATCGAATTGTAACATCATTGCAATAATATAGCAAGCGGTTGAAACATTTTGTGAAATTGTGTTTCAAATTTCAGCGACCTTGCGAATGTTCTTGCAAATGGAAATACGCTATGTTACAATATAGCATAATTATTATATGATAATTGCGGAGTAGTTATGATGGCGTTATCCGAGGAATATTTCAATTCTAATCCGAAATTCGACGGCGTATGCCGCAGGGTGTTTCATACCGACGGAGCGGAGCAGGCGGACAGATTTTGTTCTTTGCTCAAAGCGCACCGAGAATGTTTCGGCGTGGACGCAAAGGAATTTTACTCATCTCCCGGACGTATCGAAATCATAGGAAACCACACCGACCACAACGGAGGCAAGGTGCTTTGCGCGGCTATAAATTTCGATACTCTCGCGTGCGTTTCACCGCGCGACGACGGAATTATTGAAGTTAAATCCGCGGGATATCCTATGCTTCGCGTAGACGTAAAAAATCCGACGTTTTCCGTTTCTGAAATCGGGACGTCTCTCGCTCTTGTAAAGGGCGTAACCGACTATTTTATCCGTTCGGGCAAAAGCGTAGGCGGGTTCTGCGCCAGTATGACCGCCAACGTTCCTAAGGGCTCGGGAGTATCTTCTTCCAGTTCGTTCGAACTTGTCATAGCGGAAATCCTCAACGTTTTATACAACGGCGGAAAACTTGACGCAATTTTCAAAGCAAAGGCTTCGCAGTATGCCGAAAACGCGTATTTCGGCAAACCGAGCGGATTGATGGACCAGAGCGCAATCGCGCTCGGCGGCGTCAATCTGATCGACTTTTGCGACCTTGAAAATCCTGTCGTCGAAAAGGCGGACTGGGCATTTGACGGTTTGGATATATTCGTGGTATCCACAGGCGGCGACCACAGCAATCTTACGGACGATTATTCCGCAATTCCCGCAGAAATGAAAGCGGTTGCGTCTTGCTTCGGCAAACGCCTGCTTTGCGAAATCGGACGCGATGAATGGGAGAAATCTAAGTTGGATATAAAGAATAAAGTGAGCGGCAGGGCATATTCGAGAGCGGAGCATTTTTTCGAAGAGAACGAGCGTGTCGAAAAAGCGATCGGGGCAATTGACAGTCGCGATGAAAAAACGTTTATCGATATAGTCAACGCGTCGGGGCTGAGTTCGAGATATAAACTTCAAAACACTTATTCTCCGACGGGACGCAACCGCAATCTCGAAAACGCGCTGGACAAAGTGGTTAAAATCGACGGCGTTGTCGCAAGCAGAGTTCACGGCGGCGGTTTTGCCGGAACGATTCTCGTGTTAGCGGAAAAATCGGCCGAGTCAGTTGACTGTGCGCTGAAAGATATGTTCGGCAGTGAAAACGTCTTTAAACTTGCAATCCGAGAGGACGGGGCGACAAGACTTGCGTTGGAGATTTGAGTTATGTTTTTATCCGTTTTAGCAACTGCAAACGACCCTACGACCGCATTCGAGATAGGCTCGCTTACCGTGAAATGGTATGGACTTATAATAGTTTTCGCAATGCTGATAGGTCTTGTGTACGTTTGCGTGGAATGTAAAAAAATCAATCTCAAAGTCGACGACGCAATAGAACTTTTTCTTTGGGTTATTCCGTTAGCGATAGTTTTTGCACGCATTTTGTATATCATTCCCGGACGAGTAGACGAGTTTTTCCCGTGGAACAGTTTTGATGATTTTGTGGAATTTATCGCGATTTGGGACGGAGGAATTACCATAATCGGAGGACTTGTCGGCGGCGTATTAGGCGGTGTATTTTTTACGATCCGTCACAGAAAACAGTGCAATTTCGGCAACGTTGCCGACCTTGTTGTGGTGCCGTTGCTCACGGGACAGATAATCGGCAGACTGGGCAATTTCGTCAATCAGGAGGCGTTCGGACTGCCTATCACCGACGAGAGATTTATGTCGTTTCCGTTCGGTGTTTATATCACGCGGCCGAGCGGTGTTGAATCCGAATTTTATGACAAAGTACACGCTAATGTTCCCGGATGGTTCTGCGCTACGTTTTTTTATGAAATGGTGTGGAATTCGATAGGACTTGCAATCTGTCTTGCCTTCTGGGAAAAGGGCAAGAATAAAAAATATCCCGGGCTTATGCTGATATTCTATCTTTTCTGGTATATGCTGGGACGTCTTTGGCTTGAATTCCTGCGTATGGACGCGGTGCCTGTCACGAAAGTTCTTTGCGGAGTGGTCGTACCGCTGTCGGCAATTGCCGGAGTTTTGTACGTTCTTGCCTGCGACAGTACGGCGGCATATAAAAAGGTGCGCGCCCTCGCGTTGATGGGAGACTTTAAAGACGTTGCTTTGACGGAATATGAAGTTAACAACTATGTTTTCGTCGGTAAAGTGCTTAAAAATGCAAAGAATCCGCTTAGACTTATATACACAAAAGGCGAATATGTCACTGTCGATTTCGAGAATACAGACTATTACCGAGTGCCGAAGAAATACAGAAGCAGGTTTAAGCAACTTGCCAAAACGGAAGTATACGGGCGTTAAACACTTGCGGACGGCGTAATGCCGTTCGCTTGTTATACAGATTGCGCGCAGACATATTAGACGCGCAGAGGACGATGATTATGGAACAGAACAACTCCTACACTACCGAGAGAGTAAAAACAAACAACCTTACTTTGCTCACAGACCTCTATCAACTCACTATGATGAATGGATACCGCATTTGCGATATGGACAGCCGCAGGGCCGTATTCGACGTATTTTACCGCGGGGCAGGCGGTTTTTCGTATGCGGTAGCAGGCGGACTTGAACAGGCTATCGATTACATTCTGAATCTGCGTTTCGAGGACGGCGATATCGAGTATCTGCGTTCTTTGGGCATTTTCGACGAGAAATTTTTTGACGCGTTGAAGAATTTCCGTTTTACGGGAGATATAAAGGCGGTTCCCGAGGGAACGATAGTGTTTCCATACGAGCCGATTGTAACGGTTTCCGCTCCGCTCTGGGAAGCGCAACTCATAGAAACCGCGCTGCTGACGTTTATCAATCATCAGACGCTTATTGCAACTAAGGCGATGAGGCTTACGGAATGTACCGATAAGAAGATAAGCGAGTTCGGACTGCGCCGTGCGCAGGGCGCGGACGCAGGAATATACGGAGCGCGCGCCGCCTATATAGGAGGAGTACGCACTACGTCCAACGTGGTTGCGGGAAAACTGTACGGTATTCCCGTGACGGGAACGCATTCGCACAGTTGGGTTATGTCGTTTGACAGCGAACTCGAAGCGTTTGAAAAATACGCGGAAATCTATCCTGAAAAATGCCTCTTGCTTGTCGATACTTACGATACGCTCAAAAGCGGCGTTCCCAACGCAATTAAAGTTTTCGATAAACTCAAAGCGAAGGGTTATAAACCGCTGGGAATACGCCTCGACAGCGGCGACCTTGCATATCTGAGCAGAAAAGCGCGCGCTATGCTTGACGAAGCGGGACACAAAGACTGTCTTATTTTCGCAACAAACGACTTAGACGAAGATATTCTGCTTGCGCTCAACAATCAGGACGCAAAAATCGATGTCTACGGCATAGGCACGAAACTTATAACCAGTTATAACAATGCGTCCTTAGGAGGCGTCTATAAACTTTGCGCTCTCGAAGAAAACGGAACGCTTATACCTAAAATTAAGGTGTCCAACAGCCACGAAAAGACAACGAATCCGGGCGTGAAAAAGATTGTGAGAATATACCGGAACGGTATGGCGCAGGCGGATTTGATTTGCCTCGAAGACGAGGTTATCGACACGTCTAAGCCGCTTACGATTTTCCATCCGGAGTTGACGTACAAAAAGACGAGCTACACCGATTTCGAGGTCAAAGAACTTATGCAACCGATATTTAAGAACGGAAAACTGGTTTATGAGATTCCTACGCTCAAAGATATTGCTAAGACAGAGGATGAATCTGTGAAAGAATTCTTCCCTGAGTACCGCAGAGTTGTAAACACTCAGACGTACAAAGTAGACCTTTCGGAAAAACTTTGGAATCTCAAACAGACGCTTCTCAACAGCAATGCAAAATGACAGATTTAGCGGGTAGATATGCCGCAAATTCGCCCCTCGGTACAGTGTGTTGCCGAGGGGTTTTTATATTACATTATTCGCGTAATATATGGAAATGTTTTCAATTTTCGCAGGCGGAAGTATGTCATAATTCCCTATATATGAGTACGAGGTGCGTATGAAAAGAAACAGAAAACAAACCGCAAGATTTGCAGTTAAACACAGAGGTTACGATATAGCGGCAGTTGAAAACTATATCTCGTCAGAGCGTGAAAGAGCGGATGAAGTGCAACTCGGTCAGCGCGAGCGTATAGCCGAACTGACGGATGAGTGCAAACGGCTTTCGGAGGAATTATCCGTTCTCAGAAGCAGAGAGGAACAGATAAAATCCGCGTTCATCACCGCTACCGAAAATGCGGATAAGATGACTGCCGACATAAAAGCCAGATATGCTTCCGAACTTGAACGTCTGCGTCTTTTCAGAGCGAAATGGGTTGGCGCGTACGAACAGTTGAAAGACAGATATCATTTTGATAAAGACGCTCTCAATATGGAAAGCGTGGCGGTGTCTACCCAGTTGGACCTTCAAAAATTTCTTATGCAGGATTTTTCTCTTAACAAGGGAGGAACGACTACGGATATGGAGGATTATTTCAGAAGCGAAGTCGAAAGACTTACACAGCAACAGTTGTCTTTGCAGAAAACAGAAAAAGTTCAACCTACGTCCGCCGTCGCGGAACTGAAAGAGAAAATCAAAGACGCTGAAAACAGAAAAAAAGCTCAGTCGTCGGTGGCGTTCTCGCTCGAAGACGCGCTCAATCCCACCGAAAGTCTTGCGGAAATTTGCAAGTCGCTCGGACTTAAATCGCTTTAATTTCCATTTAGGATAGGCTATAACTTATACTTTCAAAGCATAAAACCGCCCGAATTGCAAATCATACTGTGATAGACAAGGGGCGGTTTTTATGGATACAAAAAGAAAAATAGCAATTGTTACAGGCGCGAGCGGAGGCTTTGGAAAAGAGTTTGTCCGGTTGTTGGCGGCAAAGGACGGTTTGGACGAAATTTGGACTATCGCGCGCGGAGAAGAAAATCTCAATAGATTGAGAGATGAGTTCGGCGATATTATCAAAGTCATTCCTATGGATTTGACGGACAGAAACAATTATAAAATTATCGCGGATATGCTTAAAGAAAACAACGTCAGGGTAAGGTATCTGATAAACTGCGCGGGATTTGCCAAATTCTGCGCGTACGGGGACATAGATACCGACGTATCGCTGAATATGATAGATCTGAACGTAGGCGCGGCGGTTGCACTGTGTTTAGTCTGCCTTCCGTTTATGGAAAGGGGAGACAGAATTATAAACATATCATCGCAAGCCTCTTTTCAGCCGTTGCCGTTCCAGAATATATACGGGGCGACGAAAGTCTTTTTGAGACATTACACGCGTGCTTTGAACGTAGAACTCGAAGACAGAGGAATAACGGCAATCGCCGTTTGCCCCGGTTGGATGAGCACGGGGCTGTACGAACGCGCCTGCATAGGCGCAAAACGCGGTACAAATAAGTTTGTGGATATGCACGAGCCCGACGTAGTTGCGCAAAAGGCGGTGAAGGACGCGGATGCGGGTAAAAGTATGTCAGTGTATGGGCTTTATACCAAGTTTACACACGTAGCCTCCAAAATTCTACCTCAATCTCTTGTAATGAAACTTTGGCTTTTGCAACAGAAAATCAATGTATAATGATGTTTGCGCGGGGAAACAGAGTATTTTTGTTTGAATATGTCTTCCTGTCAAATGTTTTAACTTATATTCAACAAGTATCGTACATTGTCAAAGCGGTTTTTGCTTATCGAATAGATTTCTTGACGATACGATGTTGATACAAGAGAATACTAAATATAAACTAAGTTGTACATTTGAAAATACGCATCACGCTATTGTGTATCGGAAAAGAGAATTAAAACGACCAATCAGATAATTTCTTTTGTAATTGATTGCGCAGCCTCGACATTCTTTCTGATATTGCAGAGGGAGATACTCCTGCTTGTTCTGCTATCGCTCTATATTTCATTTCATCGTAAAAGGCTTTATGTACTAAGTCTCGCCGTCTATCCGTTAACGTCATAATTTCTTTACGTACGCGCTCTATATTTTCTTTCCGTATAATCTCCGCAAGTATATCGACGCGCTTGTCCTCAAATTCTATGCCCATATCGGTAAAGTAATATAAGGATGTGTGCCGCCTTGTTTCGCGACGATAATTATTTTTTTCTTGCTGTAATAACTCTAAGTGTATCAAATAAATTTCGTCCGCAACCTCAACGGCGTTCGTCGTGCCGTCTACAAATTTATAGATTATAACTGGCATATAGAAAGCCTCCAACTATAAGCACGGCAAAGCCGTTATGATAAGGTTTTTAAGAAAAATTTTTGTAAATTAATAAAACTGAGAACCCTTTTAACTAAACCGAGATTTTTTTCTGAAAATTATCAGTCTTTTACTGTTTCATAGATGTCTTTAACGTATATGTCAAATTCCGTCCTCCCGAATATTCTATGTTTTCTTCCTGTCTATGGATTTCCGCGGTCGTACGGCGACGTTGAACACTTGATATTCGCTGTCGGCGAATACAGAATAAGCGCTCGCCGTTTTTATTTATTGCATTTTTGCAGGAACTTTTCCAAACTTGTATTAAAATCCTGCGGGGTATCCATATTTACACAGTGTCCTGCGCCTTTAAAAATTATTTTATCGCAATTTTCATATTCTGCCCATTCGTTCACGATTTCTATTTCCATAGGTATATCGTGTTCTCCGCAGCCGACTAACAATTCATATTGCCGTTGTCTTTTCGGATATTTATTAACAAGTTTTTGCAGTCCGGACATATACATAAATGATTTTTTTGGGAATTCTATATTCAAATTGTAGAAAGCAGTTTGCGCTTCGTCGGTGTATGCCGAAATTTTTTTATTTGACTTTGCAAACGATTTTATAGAAAACAATGCTTTTATCATCATTTTCATTTGCGCCTTTGAATTTGCATTTTGTCTTTTTATATCAAAGTTGTTTATGTCATATCCGCCGAAGCAAGAAAGCGACAGCACTTTATTTTCATATTTGTTTGCAAAATCCTGTATAAAAACCGAGCCCAAAGATACGCCTACAAAATGCGCGGCGGGGATATTATGCTTTTGAAAAATTCGGTTTAACCAGTCGGACATTTTATCAATGCTATCGCCTTTTCGCGTGTGAATGGAATTGCCGTGCCCTAAAATATCGACTGCCAGCAAATTATATTTGCCCGAAAAGTAATCGAATTGCTTTTCAAACATTCTGCGGTCAACAAACGCGGCGTGTATAAAAACAAGCCATTCCTTATTCGCAGTGTCGTCTATATAATAGGCAATAGGGGAATTGTCGAGATATAAAGTTTCCATTTTATTTTCTCCTTATCTGTTTTAATAAACGTTTGTACCATTCAATATTGAACTTCATTAAATCGCGACCGTATATTGCCGTTTGCAGTTGATAACAGAATATATCGTTATTTTGATTCTCAATTGACAGCGTCTCGCCTTCGTTACATATTTTCTCTAAATCCGAATATGTTTTTTTTAAATCGGCAATATAATTTTCTATTAGTTTTATTCTGATTTCTCTTTCGGCGAATCCTAAAAAATATATTTTTGACAGTTCGGGATTTTTAGCCGCGCCGTTATCGATAGGACTGCTTATCCACGTATTAAAGCAGTTTTTGCCGCTATCGGTTATGATGTAAATTTTTTTCAGTTTTCCGTGCTCTGTTATCTCGCTGACAGTGATATATCCGTTGTGCAATAATTTTTTAATAGCGGACTGTATGCTGCCCATACTGCAACTGTACATTAAATTCAGTCCGTCATTTATGCGCTTCCGTAATTGATATATTGTTCGCGCCTGCAACAACAATAAGCCTAAAATTATGTTTTCCATTTTGCTTTCCTTATTACTAATAGTAATATTCATTTATACATATTGTCAACTAAAAAACTTGACCGTTAGAAAGTGAAGTATGCCGAGCAAGCAAACGAATGCGCGAAACGAGGCGGGAGTTTACAGCGGCTCAACGAATGATAGCGAACATTCGTTTGCGCGGCAGAGACGAGAAAATGCACGCGGCATACTCGTGCTTTTTAAAAAGAAAAACACATTATAACAACGTGGCTTTTTCGAATGTGTTATTAGTACGAAAACTCTGAATTGATTTAAGCGCCCGCAGTGCGCCATCAAGCAAATGAATATGCGGAACACTTCTTGTTGTTTACAACGATACACTGTATTGATAGCAAATATTCATTTGCGCGAAGCGACGAGAAAATGCACGCGGCATACTCGTGCTTTTTAAAAAGAAAAGCACGTTATGTCAACGTGCATTTTCGAGTGGTGCAGATGAAGAGACTCGAACTCATACGCTTGCGCACTGGAACCTAAATCCAGCGTGTCTGCCAATTCCACCACATCTGCAAGTAAAAAGCCCCCGTTTTGCGCCTCAAAAGGCAACCGAACAGAGGCTTCTTTTGGTGCATCCTCAGGGACTCGAACCCTGGACCCACTGATTAAGAGTCAGTTGCTCTACCAACTGAGCTAAGGATGCAATCTTCTGCGACAAATACGCAACTTGCGGTCATCGTCGCTGTCAGATATCAATTTGCTGTGGCAATATGCCACAGCAAGTGGAGCGGGAGACGGGATTCGGACCCGCGACTTTCACCTTGGCAAGGTGACACTCTACCACTGAGTCACTCCCGCGAGCATTGATACTATACCAAATTTACGACAAAATTGCAACAATTTTTTTATTGTTGAACACAGTTTTTTGTATATTTGCTTAATTTGTTATATTTTCAGCCTTTTCCGTTTTGAGAGAAATAGTTTTTCAGAACATCCACCGCTTTATCTCGCAACACTCCCGCGGTAACACTCGGTTGATGATAAGGCGAATTTTTGAAAACCATCTCGCTGCACTCGCAACCTTCTTCATTGAGTATTTGGCTCAAATCTACATTGCTTGCTCCGTATACGAGTCTGCCCAGTTTCATCCATACCATTGCGCCTGAGCACATAAAGCAAGGTTCGCAACTGGAATACAGTGTATATTCGCTCAAATCAACGATTGACGTCTGGGCGCAAAATCTTCTGAGCAGTCCTGCTTCTGCGTGAAACGTGGGGTCGTTTGCAGAGTAGATTTGATTTTCGTTTGTGAAAACTATCTCTCCGTCTTTTACAAGTAGCGCGCCGAATGGCTCGTTGCCGTGCTCGACTGCGAGTTTTGAAAGTTCGATAGCGTGCAACATAAATTTTTCGTCTGTCGTCATAAACACCTCTCTATTGATGTTTTTGCTATTATAACATAAATATGCGGCTAAAAAAACTATTTATTGAACTCGAAAAACTTTTATGTTAAAATATCGTCAGTAATATAAGCGGGAGGCGATTAGTGGCTACTTCGAAAGAGTATATGGAAAGTCTAATGAGCGGACTTGTTGAGCGCGAGGTGTCGTGCAGGGCTATGATGGGGGAATACGTTGTATATTGCAAGGGGAAAGTGATAGGCGGAGTTTATAACGAAAGGTTGTTGGTAAAACCTACTCCTGCCGCACTGGGCTTATTGCCGAATGCAGAGTACGGATTGCCTTACGAGGGTGCTAAACCTGCGCTGTTGGTGGAAAACATTTGCGATAAAGATTTTTTAGGGAATTTATTAGCGGCAATTGCGGATGATTTGCCCGAGCCTAAGAAAAAGAAAAAATAACCTTTATGCTACTGATTTATAGGTTAGTTTTAGGTTAGTAATATGTTATATATATAATACATAATAATTATATGCTATATAATATAGATACTAAATAATAATATGAGTTATATAAATCTGGGTTATAGATGCTTACGGTTATATTTAAATATTAGAATTATAACGACATAAATTTATTTATTAAAAAGGCGCGCTGCGGCGCGCCTTATATTATGAGAGAGTTGCGGTTTTCAGGGAATAGACCATATCGTATCTTTTGCCGTCGGAAGTAAACGGCTCGACGATTCTGACGAGTACGTTTTTCATCGACCAGCCTTGTACTTTGATATTGTCTACGGCATAGTAAAGAGTTTGAGACATTCCTTTGACTTCGGTCGCGCGGGAGATATAAACCACGTAGCAGTCGATGCCTTCTTCTTTCAAATCCTCGACGGAATCGGTATATCCAGTATCCTTGATTTTAGCCGTAGAAGAGCAATTTGCCGTAAGCGACGCCGTGGTCACGGTGGTAGCGGACGCTATCGGCGTCGTGAATGACAGTGTAAGTCCCGAGCCGAAAGTGGTTACCGAGCGCAGAACCTGTTGAAACTGGTTATTGTCGAAAACGGTGCCGCTTGCTTTTACGGAGTTGAGAAGAGTGTCTTCGCCGATATAGCGTTCGCATTCGAACGAGCCTCCGACATATCTGCCTTGCATAGAGAACGTCTGCGTTCCGTCAACAGTAACGGTACGGAAAGAATAAGCAGGCGTCATAAAACTTGTGCCGCTTACGAGGTTGTAATAGCAACCCATAACATACTTAGTATTTCCGAAAACGAGTTCGCCTTGAACGCGGATGCCTTTTTGTACGTTTTCGAGAGTGCGGTTGCCGAATTCAACGGTTGCGTCCTTATTGAACGCGTCGAGATTTACGGTGTAAACGCCAGTCGAATTGTCTTTGGTGTTTACAACGTCATAGACAAAGGTCTCGTGATTGTGGTCGGTGAGCAGGTTTGCAAGTTGCCCTTGCGGAGTCGCGTTGTTGCACGCAGTCAGCCCGACGCCGAGCACGGCGACCATTGCCACTACGAATATAATCAGTACAGTCTTTTTCATATCTGTAATTATAACATAAAAAAAGATATCCGCAATTAAATCGCGGTCAATTGTTTATATGAAATGCGTTTTTGTCAGATAAGCCCGCAATTTCGCGGTTAAAACTGTGGCTTTTGTATGATTTATATCCATAATATAACTTTAAATAAATAAAAATTGTTAATTTTTATTTATTTCCGCTATGGGATTGAAATGGTACGTCGGTGCTGTTATAATCGAAGTATGAAAATAGTCGTTTCAAATACCTCCCGTTATGCGTACAGGGGAGTTCTAAAACATCTGAAAAATAGGTTGGGCGAGAACAATATAGTCATTGCTCCCGACAGATTTACCGCGTCGGTGGAAAGAGGACTCATATCTTCGCTTGAAATCGAGAGCACTTTCGGCATAGAAGTTATGTCGTTTACAAGACTTGCCGACAGACTTGTCGGAAAAGATATAAAGAAGTGTCTTACACCCGAGGGTTCGGTTATGCTGATAGGCAAAGTTATCGCAGACAACCGCGACAAACTCGAATACTACGGCAATGCGTGTATGACGGAGGGATTTGCCAGCGAACTCTATGCCGCGCTGACGGCGTTGAGGAACAGCGGCATATCCACCCAAACGCTCAAAGAGAACAGCGATAAACTCACTCCGTCTTTACGCGCAAAAACTCACGATATCGCGCTCATATACGACGGCTATTCCGCCGCTCTCGAAGGCAGACACAGCGATTCCTCCACACGGCTCTACGCACTGGCAGAGTATATAAAAACGAATCCTCAAAGCGTTGCGACTACGCATTTTTACTGTACGGACATATATGAGTTTTCCGCTCCCGAACTCGAAATACTGGCGAGGTTGGCGGACAACGCTATGTCGCTGACTATAGGTCTTACAAGCGGTTATGACAATCCAAACCGCCGAATATATCCCGACAGAGTTATTGCCAAACTTAAAAATATTTGTGCTGATAAGGTTGAAATAGAGCGCAACGACGAGCGTCTCGAACCTGCGACGGAGGCGATTTCCAAAGGACTTTTCTCATACGGATACGAACCTGTAGAAAATGGAGGCAAAGTTGAACTTCGTAAAAGCGGCGACCGATTTAAGGAAGTGCTTGCGCTTGCCGTTGACATTGTCGGGAAAGTGAGAGAGGGCAGAAGATACAGAGATTTTGAAATATATGCCAGCGACGTTGCAGACTACGAATCGGAGATAAAATCGGTTTTTACCCGTTACGGCATTCCGTTTTTTATAGATAAAAAGGAACTGCTTTCCGAGCAGACGAAAGTGCGTTATATTTTAGACGCGATTGCCTGCGTACGCAGCGGATTCAGGCGAAGAGAAGCGTTGGATTTTGTAAAGAATCCGCTTTTTTCGTATATTCTCGAAGGCGGAGAAAACGATGTGTTTCTGTTTGAAAACTATATTCTCAAATACAATATAGACAGGTCGCGTTTCTTCTCGGAATTTACTCTTTGTCAAGATAACAGTTTGCGAAAAGGCAGTTTTAAAAGTATAAATAAACCCGATAAAACGGATATTCGTGAAAATGACGTTCCGGAAAAGGTACGCAAATCCTTGCTTTTTGCGCTTTCCTGTTTCAACAGTGCGCAGGAGTGCAATATCTCGTCATTTGTCAAAGCCGCGAGAAAATTTCTGGACGGAGCGGAGGAAGCGTGGCGACAGCACGTCGAGAAACTCTCCGCACTCAGCGCGTACTATCGCAAATGCGCCGAACAGGTCGACAGCAAACTCGATTCCGTACTTTCGGAAATAGACGAAGTGCTCGATTACGAAACTGACCTTGCGGGGTTTGAAAGCGTGTTCAAGTCAATGTTGAAAACTCTGAAAATCGCGCTTGTACCCACTTATCTGGATTGCGTTTTTGTCGGCGACGGCGACAGCAGATTTATGGGACTGGGCGATGTCTACGTTATCGGCGCTACTAACGATAAACTTCCGAAACAGACGGGCGGGGGCGTTGTCGTATCTCCGAAGGACGAGGAATATTTTGCAAAACTCGGCATCGAGATTACCCCGAACGAACGTCAGAAATCTATGACAGAGAAGTATTTTATCTGCGACCTTATGAAGAAGACTCACGGCAAACTGACGGTGAGTTTTCCTGAAACCGGCGGGGGCGGGAATCTGCGGCCGTCTACTGTTGTGTCCGAACTCAGAGGTATGCTCAACGAAAACGGAAAACCTATCGAAATCAAGCGCGTGGATTTCGGAAATCTGTCCGAACTCGGCGATGGAAAGTACGATATCGCGTCCAAACTTTTCGCAACCGAGAAGAGTTGTTATGCCGAAGTGCTCCGAAACGCGGTGTCGGGGCGCGCTCCGCTTACCGAGAACGCGGTGTACGGCTCGGCTTTTGCCTGTATGGCGGAAACGGACAGAAATAAACTCGAATCACTGTACGACGAACCCGAGAGGATTCCGCTTCCTGCCGACGCATATTTTGCAGAGAGTACGAGCGTAAGCCGACTCGAAACGTTTTTTAACTGTCCTTATTCGCATTATTTCAACTATATTCTTTCCTTGCGCAAAAGAAAAGACGGACGCGCGGAGGGGACGGAAAACGGCACGGTTTTGCACTATGTTCTCGAAAAGTTTTTTACGGATATGAGAGACGGCAGGATTTCTGACAGGGGCGTGATACGCCAAAAGGCATATGCCTATTTTGAAAGTGCGATAAAGGAAAACGGCTTTGAAGTTCTGCTTGAAAAAGCGGACTCGGGAAGGCAGTTGTTGCGTGTGAAAGAAGAGGGCGCAAGAGTATGTGAAGACCTGTACGACATTAGTATGCGTTCCGAATTCAAGCCTGCGTTGCTTGAAGCGAAGATAGGCGAAAAGGGGATAAAACCTATGTCTCTGACGGTCGGAGATAGGAAAATCGCGCTCAAAGGTACGATTGACAGAATCGATACTTGCGACGGTAAATTTGCCATTATCGATTATAAGACATACAAAAGTGCGGATCTGACGTTGAAAGAACTTTACTACGGGCAGAAAATCCAGTTATACATCTATATGCGGGCAGTTGAAAACAGCCTGAATGCGGAACCCGCGGGGGTGTTTTATCTGCCGATATTCGCGGGATTCACGGAAGAAAGCACGGGCAGGTATAAGTACAAGGGACAGGCGACGGACAGTCTGGAAACTCTGGCGCGGTTGGACAGCGCGGTGGTTGACGAGCCGCAGTCGGCGGTAATCCCGTATAAAGTAAACGCCAGAGGAGAACTCAATCCGGAGGTGCATCTTTCAAAAAAAGGATTCGATACGCTCGGAGACTATGCGGTTCGGCTTGCGGCGAAAGGCGCGGAAGAAATCATAAACGGATACATCAAGCCGTCGCCGCTTAAAGACGCCTGTAAAAAATGCAGATACGCTCAGATATGCGCGTATAAAGACTGTTGCGAGCGCAAGACTTCTAAGGCAACGGCGGAGTCTTTTGTTTCCGATACGCAGGAGGCGGAAAAGGATAATGACTGAGAATACTTCGATCGTTACTGATAAAAGGGAAGCAACGAACATTGAGCCGAGTTCGGACGCGAGGCTGGAAGTTTTAAAAAAGGACGGAAAACTTCTGCTGACCGACGACCAGAAATCGGCGGTTCTCGCAAAAGGTAAAGTTCTCGTATCGGCGGCGGCGGGTAGCGGAAAAACCTCTACTATGGTACAGCGCATTATGCTTATGGTTGCCGAGGGGATACCGATGCGCGATATGCTGATACTTGTCTACAACACCTCCGCCGCGGACGAACTGCGAGAACGGCTGCATCACGAACTGTTTGACAGAGCCTGCTCTTCGAGGGGTGAAATGCGGGAAAGATATAGGGGTGAACTTGACGAACTTCCGTTTTGCCGCATTTGTACGATACACGCTTTTTGCAATAACTTTATCAGAGAGAACTTTGAAAAGACGGGACTTTCTCCGACATTCGAAGTGCTTGACGAGCAAGCCCATAACGCGTACAAAAACGCCGCGCTGGACAGTGTTTTCGATGAATATTCAAAGGACGGCGACGAACAGTTCGGCGATATTGTCGAAATGTTTTCTCAGGCGCGCAAGGAAGAAAATCTGCGCGCCAACATAATAAAATTACATTCGCTTATCGAAATTCAGCCTGACCGGAACGACTTTGAAAAAAAAGTGGAAGCCTGTTTTTCCGATTTCGGTAACAGCGAGTTTATGAGTGTGCTCAAAGCGTACTACTGCGGATTTTTCAGTGAAGCGGAGCGCAGACTCGGTGAAATCTCCGAAAGACTTTGCGACACTTCTTTGGAAAAGTATAAGTCCGCGGTTGCGGTTGCCGCGGTGCTGTGCAAGGAAATAACAGCCGCGGAGACTTTCAGAGAAATGTGCGCTCTTGCCTGCGGATACGAAAAACCCGACCTCGGCAAACGTGTAAAAATTCAGGACTTCGAAAAACGTGTTTCCGACGAGGCGAAAGTGTATCTCGACGAGGTGCGCGAAGCGGCGGAAGAACTGGCTCAGGTTGCGGAAGACTTTTGTAAATTTGAACAGTATCATAAACAAAACGCAGTTTATGTGCGCAAAATCATAGAATTAACCCGCCGTTTTGACGAAGAACTGAAAAAGGCTAAGCGTCAGGACAACGTGCTCTCGTTTGAAGATTTACAGAAATGTACCGTTGATCTTCTCAAAGAGTATCCGCAACTGGGAAATGCGTATGGCGCGGTTTTCGTAGACGAATATCAGGACGTTAATCCGACGCAGGAGTTTATAATTTCAAGTCTCGTAAAAGGCGAATGCTTTATGGTCGGAGACGTAAAACAGAGCATTTACGGGTTCCGTCTCGCTGATCCTACAATATTCCTCTCGCGTCTGGAAACATATAAAAACGGAGGAGGCACTGCGATAGATTTCAACAGAAATTTCAGAAGCGCGCGAGCCATACTTCATTTTGTAAACAGCGTTTTTAACGTGGTTATGACGCAGGAGTCCGCGGACGTGGATTATAAGAACACGTCCGCATTCGAACTCGACGGAACGCCTGCGGACGGGTATGTGCGCGTGCATATTTTTACCGATAAAAAATCCGAAAAGAAGACCGCGGGCGGATTGTACGATATCACTGCTCACGACGGCGGAGACGACGGAATAAGCGCTTCTCGGTATGAGGGGAGGTTTATAGCAAACGAGATAAAGACTCTTGTCGGACACGCGGTGGTCGGCGACAGGAAAATGGAATACGGCGATATCGCGGTGCTGTTCAGAAGCCGTTCCAAAGGAGCGTCGCTTATAGTTGAACAGTTGAAATCGGCGGGGATTCCCGTTGACGAGGGCGTATTCGGAAAGAGCGATACGCGTCCGGAACGCGAACTTGTCTGTATGTTGCAGACAATAGACAATCCCCGACAGGACATTCCGCTTGCGGGATATTTGCTTTCTTTTTTCGGGGGATATTCGGAAGCGGAACTTGCGGTGATTGCCGCACGCGACGGCGACTGCCTTTACGACAAGGTTTTAGAATGTGCAGAGGAGGGCGGCGCGCTTGCCGAGAAGATACGACGCACTCTTGTCGAACTTGACGGATACCGTATAAAAGCCAGTTTTAAAAGCACCGCTGATCTTATGAGCGGAATACTTTCCGACTACTGTTACGACGCATATATCGCGAAATCGGGAGAGACGGACGTGTTCGGACTGAAAGCGTTTATAGCATGCGCGGCGGCGAGAGACGGTATTTCGCTCGGAAAATTTTTGCAGGATTACGGCGACGGCGCGGAAAGTAAAGCGGTATCGGGCGGAGGGAACCGAGTGCGCGTTTCCACGTTCCATTCTTTCAAAGGGTTGGAGATTCCCGTGGTTTTCGTTGCGGACGCGGCATACGGGTTTAATTACGATTCGGGGGATATGACGGCTTTTGGAAAGGGATATATCGGCTTAAAATATTTCGATTTTCAGAACAAGTTCAAGTACGGTACACTTTCGAGGCTCGCGGTTGCTAAACTCGGAAAGGTGCAGTGCATAAAAGAGGAAATGCGTTTGTTTTACGTTGCATTGACGCGCGCAAAGCAGTTGATGTACGTCACCGCATCCGTATCCGCGAAAAAGAGCGCGGAGTTCGGAACTGTACGCAGAATAGGCGGAGCCTCCTGCGACCTCGATTTTATATCCGCTGCGGTTTGCGACGGCAGTGCGGACGTGCCTGTCATAAAACACGGAGCGGAGGATTTTGAAGAAACGGTTGCGGACAAATCGAGGAGAGTATTGCCGTCCGAGCCGCGTATGGTAGAGGCAATTATGCGCGGCAGGGAACACGTTTATCAATACGGGGAAGCCACGTCGCTTGCGATGAAATACAGCGTATCTTCCATTGACGGACAGGACGACGCGGCGATTCGGGTATACGAGGAAGCCGCCAACGAAGGCACGGCGTATCATAAAGTGATGCAGTTTATAGATTTGTTTGCTGAAGGTCGGCAGGCGGTGGAGTGCGAACTGTCCCGAATGGTCGGCGAAAATATTCTGACCGAAGAGG
Organism: uncultured Christensenella sp.; assembly: GCA_910578325.1. GTDB lineage: Bacteria > Bacillota > Clostridia > Christensenellales > CAG-917 > CAG-475. The sequence continues at coordinate 184,786 of CAJTQT010000003.1, read as the reverse complement.
AGCGCGCTTGCGTAGATGCGGAAGTAATCGAAAAATGTATGTCGAGCGAAGTTATAAAACTTGCCAGAGAAGCGGCGCTTGCAGGCAAGTGCCTGCGCGAACGGTCGTTTATGATGTATAAGCCCGCAAACGAAGTGCACGAAAAGTTTACGTCGTCGGACAAAGTGCTTGTTCAGGGCGTCGTGGATTTATTTATCGACGGAGGCAAAAAGGTGCTTGTAGATTTCAAGTATTCGCGTTTGGATGACGCAAAACTGGCAGAAAAATACAAAAACCAACTTTATCTGTACAAAACGGCGATTGAAAGCGCGATAACTGCCGAAATTGACAGAACAGTGGTTTATTCTTTCAGGAGCGGTTCTGTTATCGACGTTGCTTTCGACAGAGTATAAACGCAATCTTTGCACATACTGAAACTGCAATTACTGCCGCTGCCGAGGCTTGTAACCGGCAGAACCGACGCATAGAAAACTTTCGGTTGTACGCGCGTGTATGTCCACACGCGATAAAATTCTAAGAAAGAATAAAAGTTTTAGTATAAAACCTATTGATTTTTTTTTGCGTTGTCGGTATAATCTACTTATGTTTTTATACACTGTCGGGAGGTAGAGCGTTGGTAACACTGTCAGCAACGGATTTTTTTTCCAAGGCGTTCACGTGGCTTGCGGATATTTCAGCCAAGTTGCCGAAGATTGATTTTAAGACGTATTTTATCGTCGTTATCTCGTTGTTGATAGGCATCGGTGTTATTACTGCGCTCACTTTTTTCGGGTCATACAGGTTTAAACTGACCGCTGCCTGCAAAAAAATCATACGCTATCTTTCCGACGTCGAATTTATAGACGACGATAACGTGAGCGACTTTACATCGCAGTGTTTTTCGGCGAAAGCGCCGTCGATCTTGCGCGATTGCTGGGTTCAGTACCTCGGCGTAAGATTCGGTTATCCCAGCGATATCGTGTCCGAGCATAACGTGTACGATAAGGAAGTAAAACGCGTTCGCGAAATTCGCGCCAACGTGTTTATCGCAATCGCATTGCTGATTATAGCGGTGTTTTCGTTCTGGGGATACGGCACCCTCGAAGGCCGCGATATGGGTGTTATCTTCTGCGCAAGTCTTGCGCTTGCCGGCATAATCTATCTCGTTCTTGTCATCATAAACAGGTCGCTGAGCAAAGTTTGCCTCGATACTCTGAGTGCGATGCAAGAGGATTTGGACGCGAAGGTAATACTGCAAGTCGAAAAGAGTTTTGCAACGGACTCTTCGCCGCTTGCCGAATTGTCGGCGATAGTGGACGAAATCGTTGCCCGAAATACCGCAAAAGATATAGGTTTCGATTTCGGCGAGAGCGAAACGCCTATCGAATTGTTGATCGCTCAGTCCGATATGTTTGCGGAAGCGCAACCGCAAAACGATGCGCAGAATAGCGACGTACAGAACAGCGACGTACAGGACGAGATTAACGTCGAGGCTGTAAACGATTCGGAGCAGGAGAGCGACGCAGACGGACTTACAGGTGTAACTGATTCGGAAGAGTCTGCTGTAGAAATAGCGAACGCGGAAGTTGCGGATGAAGAACCGTCAGAGTTCGAAGAGGCTGCCGAGACGGAAAGCGAAACGGATATTGCGGAGACTGTCGGGACGGAAATGTCGGACGGCATCGACGGCGAATTGACGGAAGACGCTCCCGTTGAAGAAATCTCGGATTCAGAGTACGATGCCGAAACCGAGGAGACGGAACAAAACGAAGAAGCCGACCTGTTGCAAAAAGATTATGAGCAAGAGGAAGCAGAGGTCGTTGTAGAAGAAGATGAAATCGAAGAGGCGGTCGAAGGTATTGACGAAGACGCCGATGAAGAATCTGCCGTCGCGAACGGTACGCAACTTGTCGAAGAAGATATAACCGAAGAAGCCGTTTGTGTCGAAGAAGACGAATCGCAGGTTGAGACGGAAATCGAAGGTAGCACAGAAGAAGACGATATCGATGGCGAAGCGCAACTCGCGGAGGACGCGGACGAAACGTTGTCCGACGAGGAAGCCGCCGGCGACGTAAACGCAAACGATAACGTTAAAGTGCTTGTTGTAGACGAGTATGCGGAGGACGATGAAAACGTCAAAGCCGCGAAACTCGTCAAAATGCCGAATCTGGTGGATTATATGCTTTCGCATAATCCGTCTCGTCGGGTGATGATGAATATCGCAACCATATTGCTGTCAGCGTATAAGAAATTCGAGAACAGTGAAGAGGACAAAAAGATAGTTGTCGGTTGTATGAAAAAGGTAATGAATGCGCTTCTACGCAAATGAGCAAGTTTGGCGCATACATTTATAAAGAGCAATTAAATTGAGGGCAGGATTGGATTATGTTCGGAAAAAAAGACAAAAAACAAAATGCAACGCAAGTGCAAAATGTAAACAGGACCGTGAATCCCAACGTCGCGGCGCCGCCTCCCGTGTATTTGCAGCCTGAGCAGAAAATCTTCTACGAGAGCGAGATTATCAGGGATGAGGATGATGATGAACTTGTTGAAATCGAACTTATTCTCGATAAGGATACTTTACAGGCTAAGCAAAATGCGGAGAATCGGACATACGATTATCAGCAGCCGATAATAATCACTCCTGTTCAGAACGTACAGCAACCTCCTGTCGAACAGCCTGTCAGAGAAGAGTATAAGGCGAACGTCATCGAAGAAAACGGCAAAGACGACAAGCATATCGAAACCACGGTTGTGAAAGAGCAGAATCCGAACAACAACTTTTATGTTACAACCAACGTCGTTATGCCGAGTCAGGAGCCGAAGGAGATCGTCAGAGAAATCTATAAGACTCCCGAGGTTAAGGAAGAGCCTAAGCCTGAACCGCAACCCGAAGTCAGATATATCGTGGACGGTCCAGTTGAGGACGACGAAATCGTAAAACCCGCAAAACTTGTAAAACTGCCCAACCTTGTGGATTATATGCTTTCGCTCAATATGTCTAAGCGTATGAAGATGAACGTCGCTACGTTGCTTTTGGGCGCTTACGCGAAGTATAAAGACATCCCAAAAGAGAAAGAAATTCTTATCGGATGTATGAAAAAGATTATGTACGCACTTATGAATTCATAAGTTGGGCAAACGGTTAAACAACGGTTTAGATTGCCGAAAACTTACTTAAAATAACTAAAATCCCCGTAATTTTATACGGGGATTTTTTGTGGATATTTTATTTTTACAGGAACTATCCGCGTTCATTCGACTGGGTATTGACAGGAACTTATTTCAGCATTTTCTTTTTTGCCAGAATGATGAACATTATTATGGAAACAACTATATTGAATCCGATTACAACCCAGAAACCCCATTGCTTGCCTTCAAACGGAACACCGGTGTTCATACCCCATATCGACGCTATCATTGCAGGGGTGTCGACAAGCAGTGTAAGTGCGGTCAATGTTTTCATAACGACGTTGAGGTTGTTTGATATTATTGAGGCATAGGTATCCATAGTGCCGCTGAGAATTTCGCGGTAGATATTTGACATTTCGATAGCCTGTCGGTTTTCTATCAACACGTCGTCCCACAAATCCTCGTCTTCCTCGTAAAATTTGACAAGGCGCGGAACTTTTTCGAGTACGGCGTTGTTTGCGCGTAAAGAAGTGCTGAAATAGACAAGTGCTTTTTCAAGCGAAAGCATTTCGCTGAGACCTTCGTTTTTCATCGCCTTTTCGAGTTCGCTCTGGACTCGTTGGCTCGCGCGGTCGATTTGTTTAAGGTATTGCAGATACTTTTTTGCGATTACGTATTGCAGTTGCAAGAAAAAACGCGTGCGTTTGTGGATATTGAAATCCCGCACGTATCTGCCGGCAAGCAAGTCGTAAACGATTGAAGTTTCGTTCAGGCAAACCGTCACCAGCGTTTTGTCGGAAAAGATACAGCCGAAAGGCAGAGTGGCGTAGGTGTATTTGTCGTCGTCCTCTTCGGTTATCGGAATGTCGGTTACGGACATAAGCACGCCGTCCTCTTTTTCAATGTGAGCGCGCTCCTCGGAGTCGAGTGCGGCTTTGAGATATTCTTCGGGAATAGAAGTAGCCAAAGACACGAACTCGATTTCTTTATCTGTCGGGTTCGACATATGTATCCACTGGTCGGAAAAATCGTAGCCCTCGGTTATGAGGTCTTTTTCGACTTCGACGATTGCCTTGTTTACTTTCTTGTAGACTTGAAACATTAGGTCCTCCTACGGCTTATGACACGCGTCACGCCGCGGATTCCCTCAGACGTGTGCGCGATTACTGGACTTGTTGACTACTTCGAGGGTCAGCATCCATAATATTTGCACCTCATAAAAAATTGATATAAACATTCTATCAAAAAAAATGCCGCAAAGCAACAATTTTGAGTACATCGATATTATTTTCGGTTGCATAGAAAATTATGGAAAATTCGGCGTTGAATTTTATGTATTTTTACAGTTATCCTCTTGCCAACTCTATTGTATTTTGTTATTATTAGTTTATTAAAAGAATTCTTTTAGGAGGACTTCTAAATGCAGAAGAAATATGTATATCTGTTCACCGAAGGCAATGCGACTATGCGCGAATTGCTCGGTGGCAAGGGCGCAAACCTCGCCGAAATGACCAACATCGGTCTTCCTGTTCCGCAGGGATTCACGATTTCGACGGAGGCGTGCACTCAGTATTACGAGGACGGCAGACAAATCAACGATTCCATTTGCGCCGAAATCATCGAAAACATTGCAAAACTCGAAGCAATTGCGGGTAAAAAATTCGGCGATAAGGAAAATCCGCTTCTCGTTTCCGTCCGTTCGGGCGCAAGAGCGTCTATGCCCGGTATGATGGACACCATTCTCAACCTCGGTCTTAACGACGAAGTTGTCGAAGTGCTCGCGACAAAATCCAACAACCCCAGATGGGCTTGGGACTGCTACCGCCGCTTTATACAGATGTTCTCCGACGTCGTTATGGAAGTCGGAAAGAAATATTTCGAGAAACTCATCGACGAGATGAAAGAGAAAAAGGGTGTTCAGTTCGACGTCGACCTTACCGCAGGCGATCTGAAAGAACTTGCAAACCAGTTTAAAGCAGAGTACAAAAACCAACTCGGCAAGGATTTCCCCTCCGACCCCAAAGAACAACTTTTCGAGGCGGTCAAAGCGGTCTTCCGCAGTTGGGATAACCCGCGTGCGAATATCTACCGTATGGACCACGATATTCCTTACAGTTGGGGTACTGCCGTAAACGTTCAGATGATGGCGTTCGGCAATATGGGCGACGACTGCGGCACCGGCGTTGCGTTTACCAGAAATCCCGCTACCGGCGAACCCGGTCTTATGGGTGAGTTCCTTATGAACGCGCAGGGCGAAGACGTCGTTGCGGGTGTTCGTACTCCTATGCCCATTTCCACGATGGCGGAAGTTCTCCCCGAAGTTTACGAGCAGTTCCTCGGCGTTTGCAAGACTCTCGAAAACCATTACAGAGATATGCAGGATATGGAGTTTACCATTGAAAAAGGCAAACTTTATATGCTCCAAACCAGAAACGGTAAGCGTACTGCGGCGGCGGCTATCCGCATTGCCTGCGACCTCATCGACGAGGGTATGATAACCGAAAAAGAGGCTCTTCTCCAAATCGACGCTAAGACGCTCGATATGCTCCTGCACCCGACTTTCGATACCGCTGCGCTCAAAAAAGCGGATAAAGAAAACGTTGTCGGCAAAGGTATCGCGGCATCTCCCGGTGCGGCGGCGGGTACGATTGTATTCACCCCTGAAGACGCTGTCGAACTCGGCAAAGCGGGCAAGAAGGTCATTCTTGTCAGACTCGAAACTTCTCCCGAAGATATCGAGGGTATGAAATATGCTCAGGGTATCCTTACCGTTCGCGGCGGTCAGACCTCTCACGCGGCGGTTGTCGCCCGCGGAATGGGAACCTGTTGCGTTTCCGGTTGCGGCGACATCAAGATGCACGAAGAAGAGAAGTTCTTCGAACTCGGCGGCAAGGTGTTCCACGAGGGTGACGAACTTTCTTTGGACGGCTCCACCGGTAATATTTACGATATCAGCATCAAAACCGTTCCCGCAGATCCCAACAGCGGCTACTTCGGCAGAATTATGAAACTTGCCGATAAGTATAAAGCACTCGGCGTGCGTACAAATGCGGATACGCCCGAAGATGCTCAGCGCGCTGCAGAACTCGGCGCACAGGGTATCGGTCTTACCCGTACCGAACACATGTTCTTCGGACCCGGCAGAATCGATAAATTCCGCGAGATGATCTGCTCCGATACCGTTGAAGAGCGCAAGAAAGCACTCGACGCTATCGAGCCGATGCAACAAAAAGACTTCGAAGGTCTTATGGAAGCATTGAAAGGTATGCCTGTTACAATCCGTTTCCTCGACCCGCCGCTTCATGAGTTTGTTCCCACCGACGAAAAGGATATCGAACTCCTTGCAAATGCAAAAGGCAAGACCGTCGAAGAAATTAAGATGCTCTGCGACAGCCTGCACGAATTCAACCCGATGATGGGACATCGCGGATGCCGTCTTGCGGTCACGTATCCCGAAATCGCGGTTATGCAGACAAAGGCTATCATCAAAGCGGCTATCAACGTTCAGAAACGTCACCCCGACTGGAAAGTCGTTCCCGAAATTATGATTCCGCTTATCGGCGAAGTAAAAGAATTGAAGTTCTGCAAGAAGACTGTTGTCGAAACAGCCGACGCGGTTATAAAAGAATCCGGCATTGAACTTGAATATGAAGTCGGTACGATGATTGAAATCCCCAGAGCGGCTCTTACCGCGGACGAAATCGCAATCGAAGCCGAGTTCTTCTGCTTCGGTACCAACGACCTTACTCAGATGACGTTCGGATTCAGCCGTGACGACGCAAGCAAGTTCCTGCCGAGTTACTATCAGGCGAAGATTTACGAATCCGACCCGTTTGCAAGACTTGACACCATCGGCGTAGGTAAATTGATGAAGTTGGCTGTTGAGATGGGACATTCCGTGCGCAAGAATATCCACTGCGGAATTTGCGGCGAACACGGCGGTGATCCGTCATCAATCGAGTTCTGCCACGCAATCGGACTTGATTACGTGTCCTGCTCGCCTTTCCGTGTCCCGATTGCAAGACTTGCGGCGGCGCAGGCTAATATCCGTCATCCAAGGTCCAAGTGATAGTGGTGCGGCTATAAAGTAAACACAATATATTGTAATTTAGGACTTATTTCAATGCGAAATAAGTCCTATTTTTATGTTCAAAAACACTAAAAATATAATTAAAAAAATATTTTTCCATTCTACTTGAACACTTGATTTAATCAAAAAAATTTGATAGAATTTAAAACAAATAGGAGGGTGTTATGACGAATTATCGAGCTATTTTGCTATATTATCATAAAGGCAATACCAATACGCAGATAGCTAAAATTTGCGAATGCTCTCGTACTACAGTGATAAAAACTATTAAAAGGGCAAAAGAACTTAATTTAGCCATTCCCGTGTCCAAGTCTGTAAGCGATGAGGAACTATTTTTGATGTTTTGTCCGAATAAGGGTAGAAAAGAAGGCTATTACTATCCCGATTTCAACGAATTAGATCACGATAGAATTAAAAGAAATTATACAAAGTATCGTGCTTGGCAGAAATATTGCCGTGTAGCACACAGAAAAGGGCTAAAAGCCTATAAGAAATCAAGGTTTTATGAGTTGATACACAATTTCTTTTCGCCACTCACGAGTTCGTTAAAAGCAAAAGTTAGCGAGCATTTAGAGCAAATACGTGCATATGAAATTGCAGGTAAGTTAATATTAGGTCAATTTGGCGAAAATAGCATTGCTTTTGAACATGTGAAAGCGGATGCTATCGGTTGGTGCAAAAAGTTGCGACTTGAACCACGGAAAATTTTTTGAAAATCTTTTGTGAGTAGTTAAAAAGCCATACTTTTATATGGACTATTTTTATTGTTATTGTTAATACTATTTATATGAGTTATTCGTATAAAGGTAGTATAAGTTTCGGATTTGTTTACATTCCAATAACTTTGCATAATACAATTAAGAACAATGACATTGGCTTTAACATGATAGATAAAAAGACTATGAGTCGTGTCAAGTATAAAAAGACCTGTGCAGATTGTGACGGGCGTGAAGTTAAGCAAGAAGATATTGTTAAGGGCTTTGAGTACGAGGAAGGCAAGTATGTTATATTTGATGATAAAGATTTTGAAAAGATTAAATCAAAGAAAGATAAGAATATAACGATAGAAAAGTTTGTGAGCCTCTCAGAGGTTGACCCGTTGTATTTTGATAAACCGTATTACATTGTGCCTACGGGCGCAGAGAAAGCGGTTGCAGTGCTTTTAACGGCAATGGAAGAAGAAGGTAAGGCGGCTATTGCTAAAACCGTTATGGGCAATAAAGAAACACTTATATTGATACGCGCGAAAGATGGACAGTTATTGTTGAATACATTATTCTTTGCAGAGGAAGTTACTAAAAATCCAGCAAAGGACATTACAGAAAAGCCTAACGCATCCGAGCTCAAAATAGCAAAGGCGATTATAGAGGGAATGAGCGGAGAGTTTACTCCCGAAGAATATAAAGATGAGTATAGGGAGAAAGTTCAAGAAGCTATAGAAAGGAAAATAGCGGGTAAGGAAATTGTTGCTCCGAAAGAAAAGGGCGGTAGTTCTATAACCAATCTTATGGAAGCATTGACAAAGAGCCTTGAACTTGCGCAGAAATCTAAAATCGTTAATAAAGCACCTGTAAGAAAGACTGCAAAGAAGAAAGAAGCGTAATGGTAGATTTATTTGAAGAAAAGAATATATCGCCAATGCTTTTGTATGAAGAACACGAGCCGTTTGATGACGATGATTATATCTATGAATTGAAATTAGACGGCATACGGTGCATTGCTTATTTGGACTGCAATTCGATTACATTGCAAAATAAGAGATATAAAGACGTTACGGATATTTACCCCGAATTATCCGATATGTGCAAATGCGTTAAAAAGCGAGTTATACTCGACGGTGAGCTTGTCGTACTAACAGACGGTAAGCCCGATTTCTATGCCTTACAAAAACGCAGTCTTATGGGGGATAAGTTTAAGATAAGTTTGGCGGCAAAAGCCAATCCCGTTCAGTTTGTAGCTTATGATATTTTATATTTAGACGGAAAAGATTTAACAGACAAAACTCAAATGGAACGCAAATCTGCACTTGCAAATGCAGTTGCGGAAGGGCATAACTTAGGTATTTCAAGATATATAGAAAAGAATGGCATTGCATTTTTTGAACTCGCAAAGGCACAAGAGTTAGAGGGTATCGTAGCAAAGAGAAAAGACGGATTATACCATATAGGGAAGCGCTCAATAGAATGGATCAAGATAAAGGTAATGCAAGATGAGGATTTATTGATATGCGGATATCAACCTGATAATAATGGGAAAGTTAAAGATTTAATACTTGGATACTATGACGAGAACGGCGTATTGCAATGTAGAGGTAAAGTATATCTAGGAATATCCGAAGAAGAACGCAGAATTATTTATGAGTTTGCTAAAAAGAATACGGTTAGAAATCCTTGGTTTGACAAATACAAAAACGCAGTGTGGATAAAGCCTGAGCTTATAGGGACTGCACACTTTATGCACGAAACAGAGAGTGGGGGAATGCGTCAGCCAGTTTGGAAAGGATTAAAAGAGTTATAATAGTTATTCTGTTATTAGGATTTTATAATTTGAGTTGAAAAATCAACTTATTTATGATGTAGTAGTCACTTTATAAAGGTGAAATAACTACTTTAAAATGGTTGTATATTACATCGAGGTTGATATGGATAAAAAAATTGTTATTGCCAGAATTGAGCAGTTGATGTCGGAAAAAGGTATCACGTATTATAAGTTAAGAGAAAATACAAATATATCATCAACGATTTATCAGTGGAAAAAGAATCCAAAACGAGATGCGGCATGTAGACCATCTCTACGTTCTATTGAAAAAATTTGTGATTATTTGGGTGTTTCATTAGCTGTTTTCTTTTCAGAAAATAAATCTGAAGAAATGTCAGTAAAACAAACTGAGATTGCAAATAAACTTTTAGAATTATCAGAGGATGATTTAGAAATGATTAATTTATTTATAGAAAGATTATTAATAGATAAAAATATAGAATAAACTAAGGATATTAAATCTTAAATGGAAGGAGAAGAAAGAGATAAAATTGAAAAACTCGTTAAGCAAATAAATTTAGGTGAATATAATTTAATAAATGAACTACATAGCTTAATTTCTGTTCCTATTAGACATATTGCTTATAAATATTTACATGATAAATTAGATGCGGAAGACTTAGTGCAAGATTTTTGGGCAGAGATTTATAAAATTTTAAAATTATATCGCTTTAATAAAAATGCTTATGGATATTTATGTAAAGTCATTAGAAATAAGGCTATTGACAGATATAGGAAATTACATAAGCATCAAGAAGTATATATCGATTATGTTGATTACGGGAGTTTAACGAATTATCAAAATTTAAGTATAGAGAGGATTGAATTACACTTAATGATGGAACAAGCATTTAAAAGATTAACTAAATTGCAAGCTATAATAATACAGGCGGTATATTTTGAAAAATGTACTATTAGAGAAATAGCTAAAGAACTGAAAATGTCATCAACTGAAGTATGTAGGCAAAAACAGAATGCTATAATGATACTTAAAGAACATCTTGAATAATAGGAGAAGAAAATGACAAAGAAAAAATTTAGTTTTATAAGAATAATAGCAGTTACATATTTTATTGTTTGTATATTGACATTAGTTTCTATTAAAGAAGTTACTAATTGTGCTTTCGCATATGAGCCAAGTGAAAAATACTATGGAAGTATAGCGTATTCTGAAACAACCATAGGCAAGTCGGAAACGGAAAGAATAGAATATGCTACCAAAAATATAAGAAAATATGACAGAGTTAATGTTACATTTCCAGACTGTTATAATACAGATAATAATTTAGAAAATGCATGTGCTAATGTTGCCGGTGCTAATATTATAAATTATTACGATCGTTTTTATGACGATTTTATTCCTGATTATACTTCGGGAAGAATTGTAAAGAATCAATATGTGTATTATCCAATGCGAATGAACCAAAGTAAAAAGCAAGCAGTAATTAATACGCTTTATTCATATATGCGGACGGGATTAGATTATAATGGAACTACACAAGCGATGTTTAAGCAAGGGCTAACGCAATATATAAATGAGAAAGGAAAAAGTATTACATATAACAATGTCTTTAGCAATAAAAAATTTGATATAGATAAGTTTATTACTCAAATACAAATGGGACATCCCGTGGTATTATATTTAAGTGGATTTAATCTAACATCAGTTAACTATCATGAGAATGTTGACATCTTAAATAAGAGTATCTATGATAATGATACACACATTGCTATAGCATATGGGTATCAAATAGTAGACTATTATAATAATGATGGAGCTATAATAAACTCAAAAGTGTATATAGAGGTTGCATCGGGTATTCGTATGGTTGTTAGTACAGGTGTGGTTTTTTATTATCTTTTAGATAATAATGGGGTTATGGATGATGCAGAAGCAGTCAATGTATATTAAGGAGAGATATGACTGATAAAGATTTCGATGAAATTATGCAACAGTATGTTGAAACTACTAAGAGTTCAGCAAAGGATGACCTAAAAAAATTGAAGGAAGCTGAAATTCAACATCCGCATAATAATAAAAGTAAATTTAACAAGAACCGACTTTGGTTTATGGTTGCTACAATAGTGGCAATTGTATTAGTAATAACAGTTACAGTGCCACTTGCTATTAATCAAAATGTGCCAACGGGACCAATAATTTATCAAATTACAAGTAATGACATAATAGATTCCGATGATAGCAGTATAGACCAATTGGATAATTGTCAATCTTTATTGATACCATCTATAGAATCTGTATATAGCGAAACTTCATTGTGGCTTTTAAAAGAGAATAATAAGGCTATAGGAGCGGAGCAAGTCATTGATGTTTATGATGAGTATATAGAAAATATAACAACTATATTGTTAAAGAAAGAATACAAGTATAATTTATTATATCATTATGATGATTTATTAAATTCATATGTATGGCGTAATTGCAATGTAAATTTTGAAACTGTAAGTAGTGTAATTGATTTCCAATATAATAATTATATATTTTTAAGTTATGGACAATATAATTATTATATAAGTGTTATTACATATGAAGAATTAAGTATTTGTGATTTGTTAGATAGGATTTATTAAATAATTAATAGTCAAATTTAGAACCGACATTTAGTCGGTTCATTTTTTTTACAATTTTTGGAACAAAAGCATTTTTAATTTCGTTATGTATATAAAAGCAAAATTTCGAAGAGGAAAAACTATGACCAAAGATGATGTTAAAAAAGAATTAGAGAACTGCGCTCTCGATGTTGATTATTTTTTAGAAAAGTCAAAAGAAAGAGAAAAATATAAAACCGATATTGAAAATTCAATATTAAGAATAAAATCACTTAGTGAACATACACCGAATGAAGCAGATGCGGTAGGAGTGCAATTAAATAATGTTGTTGAAAGAGAAATGCGCGAAGAAGAATCGCTAATAGAAATCCTAAATAAAAAACAAAAAATTGAAACGATTATCAAAAAATTAGAACAGCCTTATAGAAACATAATTTATCTCAAATATATAAGGTTTTATACCTATGACCAAATTGCAGATAAGATGCATTATTCTTCAAAAAGAATTTATCAGTTGCATACAATAGCTCTCGAAAAGTTCATTGATTTATATTTGGCAGACGAACAAGCGTAAAGATTAGTGTAAATTAGCAAAAATTAGAAGGCATTAGAAAAATATCCGTTTAGAATATAAAATATAAACTTTTACCAAAGGAGCAAATTATGTTTAAAAAAATTGATGGGAGTAATAATCTTAGATTTAGTGCCACTTCTGATTTTTTCAAAGTGTCATATAAATCTTCATTGACAAATGATAACAAAATAAAAAACGCTGTAATTAAATTATATGTTCAAAATATGAATAATTCATATAATGGTACAGTGAGCTGTAAGGACAAAATTATAGATTATATCACTCCTACTATTGCCCAACGGTATATATGCATTAATATTACTGAAGAATTAACAGATGCGATAAATAATGATGAAATTCTAAACCTTACTTTTAGCAAGGACGATATTAATATAATTACTTTTAATAAGCTAAGAAGCGCAGTAATTATAGATTATATTCCAAAAAATCTTTTATTGGAAAACAATGCCTATAAAGAGATTGATGCAGGTAGAGCAGGGCAAGGGCGTATTAATTTAGCAACAGGAGATTTAAAATTTACGCATTTGGATGCCTCTATAAGGTCAGGTTCTTTATCAGTAGGTCTTTCGCATATTTATGATCCATTTATGGATAGAACTCATACTATTTCAGAAAATAGATTGACTGCTGGATTTGGGAAAAATTGGAAATTGAACATGCAACAATATCTCATAAGAGAAAGTATTCCAGCAATAGACGCTGACAAGATTTCTAAAATTTTCACATTTTTAGATGGCAAAGGTAATAAACATATATTCAAAGAAAAATATTATTATTTAGATAATAATAAGGTTAAACATTATTTAAATTATAGCGAAGTCAATATAGACGAAAATGAAAATCTATATTTTGTAGGTAATAGAAAATATAAAGTGGAAAAAGAACTTGTCACATCTTCTGGTATGACATTAGTTACCCAATTAGAAGGCTTTAAAGGAATTAAGTATATTCAAACAGAAATTGACGAAATTGTTCAGGTGAAAGAGAATATTAAGCAATTGAACGGCAATATAGATGATTTAAAATATAATATTGCAATTAATAAGCAAAAGATCTGCTTGTTTGCATTGAGTAAAAAATCGTTAGATATTCAAAATCAAATACAAAAATTAAGTTCAAAAGATTCAAAGAAAAGAGCTAATTTAGAAAAAGAATTATACGATGCTCAACAAGCCATAAAGAAATTAGAAAAATATGGTGAATTTATAAATTTGATTAAAAATACTGATGATACAAACTCAAATAATAATGATTCGACTATTAAAGACGCAATTAATAAAGATGCTTTTGATACGGTTTATAATAGAGTTGGTGACATTATCAAAAACCCAGATATCAATGTAAAAATTTCAACAGCAGACGATTTTCAGTGTGGAAATAATCCGGAAGAAGATCCTAATACAATTTATTTAGATATTAATAGCGAGAGTGAAGGTACACTACTTTCTTCAACTAGTATTAAAAGTTCTGCCGTGAGTATGTATATTCAAAATGAACAGGATAAGGCAACATGGGGTGTATCTGAAAATGCAAATCCAGATGAACCTGTGACAGACAGTTTAAAAGATTATCAAAATCAATTGTCTGTTAAGTCTGATGAATTAACCAATAAATGTTCACAATCCAAATTAGAACAGTTGATTAGAGAATCGTTAGATTTAAGTGTAGCGGATGCGAATTATTTATTTGAAGATTTGGGCTATAAACTGTTTTTTGAAACAAATGATTTGCATACCAATATGTCATTAAGCGAAATTCAAATAAGTCAACTCGATTTGGATATTAACCAAGTTTATAGAGATTGCAAGTCATGTGAAAAATTAATACATGAATATGAAGATGAAGTAGTAAAATCAAAAAATGAATTAAAAAAACTACAACGACGAGTGCCTGTACATTATATAAGTAATGAGGAGGGTACAACATTTGGTTTTTCTCGTTTAGACACAGAAGTCAATGATAACTATTTTGCGATACAAAATAGAATCGATTTACCTAACAAAACAGATATGTTTTTGAATAATGAAAATACAGATTATCCAATAGGAGAGGTCTATCGATTGGTAATGATCGCTGATAAATGGGAAAATGCAATATATTTTGAATTTAATGATGAGAATCAAATAGAAAGAATAGTCGGAGATAAAAATGAATTAGGTTTAAAGTATGACTCTAACAATGGTATGCTTATTTCTATTACTGATGGTAGGGGACGAGAAACACAATATGTTTATGACACAAATGAAAGATTAACGAAAGTTATTTATAATGATGAAACAGAATCTACTTATACATATGATGATGAACTATTAAAAGAAATGGTTGCTCCCAATGGTTTAGGTATTCAACTTTCATATTCTAATAATAGGATAAACAGTGTTGCCGAAATTGCAAAACAAAGGAAAATAAGACATAATAGCAAGAAAAATTTTACAGGACTAGTTAAAAAATCAGAAATAAATATAGCTTACAATGATTGTCGCCGTACAACTATTACGGAAGAGAACGGGAAGGAGATAGTTTACTTATTTGATAATGATTGCAGACCGATCACCATTTATGAGAAGAAAAATGGATTAGATGGATGTTTAGCAAAATCATTTGATTATTCAAATGGAAAAATTGCTTATTCATCAACTCCAAAAATATACGGAGAAGATTATTTGCAAAATACTTGCTTCATTAATAGAAATGGTGACTCTGTATGCGAACATGAAATCGTTGCGGAAAACTATTTAGGGAATAACTTCAATATGGGAGATGTGGACGGTATTGACGGGGAAACACTTTCTTCGTTTGAAGCGGAGAGTTCTAATACTGTAATAATTAATCCAACAGATGAAAGGATCGGAAAAAATGTTGATGTGACGAAAATTATTAACAGTGGCAAAAAGGATTTTGTTTTATCAGCATGGGCAATGGCTGATTCGGCATATGCAAGAAGAAGATGCACTTGTTTTGGAGATAGGATCGGCAGTGATGAAACTTATGATGAGTTAGAAAAAGAATTTTTACAATTTGCCGATAGTACACAAAGAGGAAGGAGATTTGAAATCGGCGCAGTAATCACATATAGAGATACTAAAAATAATGTATCTGTTACTGATAATGTTTATGCAAGTTTTGATTGGCAACAACAAGACTGGCAGTACTGTTCAGTGCCTATTGTTTTGAGTGAAAATAAATCGTATATATTGGAGAGTTTATTTGTATATATGGATTATTCATTAAATACGAATTTTGCACAGATAAAAAATATGCAATTAAAGGAAGGAGAGTGGAATTATAGCGAATACAATTCTGATGGCGCAAAAACTTACGAAGAAAATAGTAAATCTAAGTATTTCACCGAATATGAATATGATGACGATAAGAAACTTGTCAAAGTTATATTGAGAAGAGATGATTCCAGCAAAGAATATATAACTACATATGACTATAATGCAATAGGAGCGCTTATTCGCACCGTAGATTATAATGGTATAGTTAATGAGACTGAATATAATGATAAAGGCATTGTATTAAAGAATATAACATATAATCAAGACGAGCCTTCAAGCAAATATTATGAGGAAAGCATATTAGATGACAAGGGTACTGAAATCGGAGCTGTAAATGAGTTTGGCGAAAAGGTATGTGACTATACGAATATTCCAAATACAGATATTGTAAGTGTGTCTACTGATAAGAACGGGGAGCAGGTTGCATATGGCTATGACCATAACGACGACACTTTACTGAGTGTATCTGCAAGTGTTGACGGGCAGCAAAATGCAAACGTAATGGAATACACCTTAGGTTTACTCACTAAACTTAGTCATAACGGTACAGAAATAGAATACGCATATGATAATTATGGCGATGTAACGGAGGTTGCAGTGGCAGAAAAGCCATATATGCGCAAACAAATAAGTAATGATAAAGTCAACAAGCGTATAGTAACTACTAAAAGATATATGAAAGCCAATAGCAGTAATGGTTCATATTATGATTATGAAAGTATAGCGGATTTGAATGGCAAAATATCGGAAATTAATTATCAACAATTCGAGAGAGGCACTTCTTCAGGGAAAGCGACAATACTTAGATATGGATATGACACTTCTGATAGGCTCATTATGACCAATGATTTAACAACTAATATTAAGCAGATGATTGACTATGATGCGCAAGGCAACGAATGCAAACGAGAATATCTTAACCGAGACGAAAGAATATTGGCTGTAGAGAATAATTATGACAGTCAAGGTAATATTCTTGAAAGCAAACTGAATATAGGCTCGCATACACGTTTAACTGCGTACTCATACGAAAATACTCCTGATAGAAGACTTTCCCGTATAAACTTGCCAAATGGAATAGAGCAGACGCCTATTTATGATAAACTCGGCAGAATGAGCGGAATTGATCAAAAGAAAGGGGCAAGCTCTTTTGGCAAAGATATCTTTTATAAACAAGTTGGCGACCATACAAGCGAACTTGTGGCAAGCGAATGGTTTGAGAAGAATGGCAAAAGAAAAGAACGTCTTTCATATAGTTATGACGAAAAAGGCAATATAATAGCGATAAAAGCAAATAATGTGACTATCGTGCGTTATGCCTATGACTCGTTATCGAGAATAGTCCGTGAAGATAATAAAAATCTTGACAAAACCACTATTTTTGAGTACGATAATGGAGGTAATATTTTAAGCAGAACGGAGTATTCGTACACACTTAAAGATACCGAGAACCTTGAAAACGGCAATACCTTCTATTACGAATATGCGTCCAAAGGATGGCGAGATCAACTGCTTTCATACAATGGACAAATTTGCGGAAGATATGATAATCTTGGCAATCCGGGAATTTATCGTGGCAAGACTTTGAGTTGGAGTCACGGCAGACAGTTGGACAGCATAGGAAGCGTATCGTACAAGTATAATGCGCAAGGCATACGTATATCAAAGACGATTAATGGCGTAGAAACGAAGTTCTTTGTGGACGGGACAACAATAGTTGCGCAAGAGTGCGGAAATGATACGGTTTTGTTTACAAGAGGCATAGACGGCTTAAACGGCTTTAACTTGAACGGCACAGAGTTCTATTACAAGAAGAACATACAAGGCGACGTGCTTGCTATAATGGACAATACCGGCGCTGAAATAGTGCAGTATGTTTATGACGCTTGGGGCAACCATAAGACTTTGGTGTTAGAAAACGGCGCATATACTGCAACTCCGACAACGGAAATATCGCAAGCATATTTAAGGATAGCAAATTTCAACCCTTATAGATATCGCAGTTATTATTACGATGTTGAAACAGGGTTGTACTATCTAAACACTCGTTATTATGATAGCGAAGTAGGTAGATTTATCAATGCAGATGACGTAAGCAACGTTGAAGCGGAAGAAATAAACGGACTTAACCTGTATGCATACTGCTTGGATAATCCTGTAATGCTAACCGATGACAACGGAAATGTGCCCAAATGGTTAAAATGGTTAGGAGTAGCTGCATTAGCAGTGCTATCTGTTGCTTTAATAGCTACAGGAGTAGGGGCTGCGTTTGCAGCGGCCGCCACAACAGTTGCGGCTACTGCCACAACGCTTACTGTTGTTGCATCAGTTTCAGTAGGAATGGGTATTGGTGGAATAGTGGGAATAGGAACCAGTATTGAAGAACAAGGGGGATTTAGTACGGCAGACCCAGGACGAGTTTTAGAATCTGGTGGCTCGGCTATGATTGCTGGTGGAATTATTGGTTTATTTTCTGGTATTATGTCTTTAAGCGGTCAAGCTATGGGTTCTCTTTTCGGATTTAATTTAGGAAATATGACACATATCGCTTCAGGTGTAAAGGTCGGTAAAATTATTAGCACAACTACATTGATGAAATCTTTTGGATTTGCAGGAGGAATTGCAGGTGGATTGTTGGGAAGCACGTTAGGAAACTATATTGTAAATATTGCAACGGGAAATTCTTATAGTCCTGATGAATATACTAAAAAGAGTGCAGAAGATGAATTGCCTATGTGGATAGTCAATATACTACGGTGGCTATTTGGTTAATATTAGAATTATAACAAAATTATCTATATATAAGAGGTTATTATGGATAAGATAGAATCATCACCCAAATATGGCTGGTACATGAACAAGACTTGTAAAATTTTGCTTATATTTGCAGTATCAATAGCCACATTAATGCTAATTGGCACTATTGTTGGTATAAGCATAGATGCCATAGGTGATGGGGTGACAGAATCAGTTATAGGTATATATGCCACTTTATTAATAGTTGCTATATTTGCAGACATCATATGGTCATATTTTCTTATACGCCAATATGTATTTGAATATAAGATTAAGTTATGGGAAAAAGATTTTGTTAAACTATATGCTAAAGTCGAAACAGGATACGGCGATGATAAGATTGTAGAAGGATTGAATTTTGTGGTAGTATATAAATTTCGATATGACAAGCAAGAACATATAATAAAAGGAGGTACTTTATGCGATAGGTTTGGAGTAACCAAAGCTTCTAAATTAATTGGACAAAGAGTTCCTATATTCTATTCTCCAACTTACGACGAAGTAGTTTTCATAAAAGAAATTGCTGAATAACCAAGTCAAATGCATGAGATGTCTCCCTGTAAATAAAATGGGGAGACATTTTTTATTTATCTTATTAAACATTTCCCTAAATTAGCAAAAGTTAGAAGGCATTAGAAAAATATCCGTTTAGAATATTATTTGAGAATAAAGTAAATCTCATAAATTTATATTCTAAGGAGAAAAACAATGCCAACAAATTTTGTATTTAGAAATCGCCAAAGCACAAATCCAAATCGTCGTAGGCTGACTATCATTGAACAGCAAGGAAATGAGATGCTTGTTGATATGTCGCGTGCAGACACAAACGTAACTGAAGAGGGAACGCCGTTAAATGCCGATGTTCTTAATCAATGGAATCGCTCGGTAGATGAATCGGAAAGCAGATCTACAAATGCTGTAAACACAGCAAATCAAGCAAACACGAAATCCGATAATGCTTTAAGCAAGGCGACAACAGCCGAATCAAATTCTACTGCCGCAAAAAATTCTGCAGCATCTGCATTGAATCAAGTCAACGCATTGGTTAGGGACGTTGATATTAGCCAAATTGACGGCAATGGTGTTCCAAGTGTTAGTTTTGTGACAAATTCAGACGGAACGAAAAAGTTTTCATTTAAAAACTTAAAAGGTGACAAGGGCGATAATGTTTTTGTAAGGTATTCATTTGATAAAACCTCTATGACAGAACAACCAACTGAAGAAACTATGTATATAGGCTTTTGTTATGGAGCAACGCCATCGAATAATGTTGAGGATTATTCATGGTCAAGAATGTGGGGCGCAAAAAGTATAAATGCTACTGAGTATGCGCAATTAGTATTAGATGGGGAGGTAAATCCTGAACAAATCTATTTTATTGAAGGTGTGGCAGATAATAAATTAATCGTCACTGTTGAAGCATCTTCTGTAAAATATTCTAATAGTAATAGTGGCTTAACTGCAACAACAATGCAATCCGCTATTGATGAGTTGAAGAGAAGAGAATTTAGCAAATCTTATCTTGACTTAAATAACAAACCTACAATACCTACCAATGCATCATTTACTTTGGCAGGACTTTCTGAAAAATCTTATAACAGTTTGACAGATAAACCGACTATTCCGACGAATCAATCATTTAGGTTAGATGGGTTGAGTGAGAGATCTTACAATAGCTTGACAGATAAACCTATTATCCCAAGTAATGAATCCTTTAGATTAGATAGGTTAAGCGAAAAATCTTACAACAGTTTGACAGATAAACCTACAATACCTACCAATGCATCATTTACTTTGGCAGGACTCTCTGAAAAATCATACAACAGTTTGACAGATAAGCCGACTATTCCAATAATTGATAAGAGTTTAATTGCACAAGTTCTTGGTTTAAATTTATATGAATTGGAAAATTTGATTCAGCTAGCAAAAATTGCGAATTATGATGGACAAGGTATTGTATTCAATACAGAATATGTTGACATTCAATAGAGGACATTATGGCTATAAAAGTAAATAATAAAAATATAAAAGTAACGTTGGGGAATATTCCAATTAGGTCGGTTATGCTGGGTAATAAATGTGTGTTAGGTGAAAACTTAACTATGTATACTATTGATTATCCAGCCACACCGGAAGGGGCAAAATTTTTTATTTCAGTTAATGGTAAAAAGCTTGTTGATAATCCTACTGAAAATGGAAGACTTGGTGTAGTTGAAGGTGATAAAGTTATAATAAGAACATATGCTCGTGCTAATTATATGAATCCGAAGTCAATAGTTAAAGGAACTTCAGGAGAAATTATTGGCGATAAATTCTCTATAGATCTTGGAAATGATATTTCAGTTGAAAGAGCAACAGTGTATACTTTCAACGCAATGTCTAATTGTATATTAGAAATAAAAGACGCTGAGCCAGTAAAGAAAATTATTATTCCAATAATAAAAGATGAAGGAGTGCATTTAGTTAATATTAATTATAAGAGCAGCCCCTTAACAGAAGAATTTTCTTCGAACAAATCATTTAGTTATTCCAATAGTAGGTCTAAACAGACTGGTACAGATTATTTTGAAGTGGAATATGGTAGTAAGATATATGACAATGCATTTAGTGCATTATACAATGAAGGCTATAAACAATCTGCTATTAATACTTCATATGTTGGTGTATTAACTTATGACAATCAATCTCAAGTTACAATAAATTCGTTAAAGGGTAAGGTAGTATCTGTTATATGTCCTTCGCTGACAACTGGAGTTGTTTCTTATAATATAACTATGGTTAGCAGTGAATATAGTAGAAAACTAAATACTACTGAGATTATTTATGAGGGTAGTTCAAATGTAAATGTAATTAATAGTAGAACTTATCGTGATAATAGTAATCGAGAATTCACTCTAATGCTGTATGAAGGAGATGTAATAAAGATAAGCGCAGAAAGACTTGATGGATATAAGCTTCCAATAATAGGAAAAAGCGGAGATATATCGAACAATGTTCGTAGTAAAGAGATTGTTTTAGAAGACGACAATACTGAAATAGTTGTTTCTTCCGGGGAAAAAGGTATTCCAGTAATTTTAGAAAATAATCCTCTAAGTTCGGGAGAATATGTATACATAAAAGTTGAATCAGAATACCAAGATAAGATATATTATCGTGAAAGATATCCTAAAATTTATGTTAATGATACTATTAGAATCGAACTGGACGCGGCGAATAGAGTTGGCACATTCACTCATAGAAAACCAGGTGTAGGATTAAGTAATGGTGAGATTGTGCTTGTTCCTATTACTTTTACTTCGACGGTTGAGTATAAAATTTTATCAAGTGATAAAAAAATATGTGTGTTACTAGAACAAGGAGCCGAAAGGATTACAACGACAGAATTTTCCCCGTCAAGTCCATTATTTGAAATGGATGAAAAAAAGACATATTCGGATCAATACGAACATGGATGTTATAGCGTAGTTCCTGTAAAAGATATGGGAAAAGAAAACTATTATGTCAATTCTTTAAAATTAGTTTTTTATAGCAAACGATATTCTACTGATATTTTCGAAGATGAATTCAAGCGAAATGAATATGTAGATATTCCGTCGCCATTTTCTTATTCTTGTATCACCTCTACGCTCGGGAAAATAAATAATGTATTAGCTGGAAGTTATACGATATCAGAGGACAAATCAAAGATTACTGTCACATTAAGCAAATATAACAGACTTTGGGTAGCAAATACAAAACGTAAAGTGCTTTTATACGCATATGAAATTATTGTTTAAAGGAGAATTTATGAGCACAGGATATCTAATAAATAATAGGGATTTAGATGAAACTTTTGAAAGTTTTCCTATTGAAGTAGCGGAACAATATGGAGTATCTCTAAGTATTCTATCGACTGAAGAGAATCGATTTCAAATCAACGGACAAACAATGAGGGATTATTTAGGTGTAGTTTTTCCTACATCTGCGGGTGACCATATTGGCGGATATAATGAGTGTAATGCTTATAGAATAAATGGAAGTCCAATAGATGTTGCGTTGAAAGGGTGCAGACCGATAGGTATACCTTTGACGAGATTAGGTGCGGGTGAACACTATTTAAATAGAATAGATAATCAAACTTGGTTATCTTCATATCCAAATTCGACTGACGGTATAAGACTCGAATATGATCCTAAATGCTTGCATGTTGAAGTACTTGGCGGAGGTGGTGGTGGAGCTGGTTCAGGTTCTACATATGCTTCTGCCGGAGGCGGCGGCGGAGGATATTGCTATGCTACTATTGAAATCCCCGATGGAGGTTATATTGAGCTTGTTGTTGGAGAAAAAGGACTTGGTGGGGAAGCAAAAATAGAAGGGCACAATGGTGGAGATAGTTATATCTTAGATCAATACGGCAATGAAATATGCAGAGCTTGCGGCGGTTTGGGCGGAAGTACAAACGGTGATGCTGCTGGATTAGGCGGAATTGCTAATGGCGGTTTCGTAAATGTAAATGGCGGCGCAGGTGGTAAAAAGGATACTAACGGCTATGGCGTTGGACAATTTTTCGTTGAGTTGGATAAGCCGGAACACACGGAATGGGAACGAGGTTCAACAAGCGGCGGAACAAGTAAAGGTACAAGCTATGGAGGTGGTGGCGGAGCTTCTGCGTTCAGTAATGGTGCAAATGGCGATACAAATACAACTCCATCTCCAGCCGAATATGGAGCAGGAGGCGCCGGAGCAGGTTTCAAGGTGTTTACTACTTCTAATGGTGGAGATGGCGGAGAAGGTTTTATTAACCTTTATTATTGAGAGAGGGAATAAATATGGCAGTTATTGAAAGAAATACAAACAACTATATAAAAGTTGATGAAAAAAAGTCTTTTATACAAAACAATATGATTTTTGTAGCGCATACAATTTATGCAACCTCTATGGATCGTCAGAGAGAAAAAGAGAGAGAAGAAGCGTTTAAGATGTTTGATACTAATGCGCAACATATGATAGAAAGATTATCATCACAAAATCAAATGGAGCGTGCAGAGTACCTAAATTGGGCTGTCAATCAAGTACAGCGTAACAGATATCTTACGGCAACAACAAAAGATGTTGCATTTACTGAAGATATATATAATTTGCTTGTATCTTGTGGATATGATCCAAGTTGGTTGTCTTGTCCAATTAGAATTGTAACAAAGAGGATAGTGAATTGTGGAAGATACAATGGAGAATCGCTTACTTGTGACTATTTGTATAAAAAGCTCAAGAACAAGATGTCAAAGGACATACAAGATATCTAATATAGGAGGAACAAATGACAGCGGATATGATTATTAAGTTTTTTCAAACGTATGGCTGGATTATGACATTGTTGGCGACAAGCGGAATAGTTTTTGTCGGATGTCTAAAAGCGATAGGATTGTTTTCAAAACTGAAAGCAAGTGCAAAAAAATATATTTATTTTATAACAGCTTGTATAGTAAGCATAATTTCATGCACCATTTATCTATGTGTAACTAATGCTTTTGTATGGGCGGATTGGGGTGTTACTGTTGTATTTATAATCGCATATACTATGGCACTATACGCTCTTTATGAAAATACAGGGATTAGGGCATTACTAAAAAAATTGTTATTTAATCCTATTAAAAATATGCTACATAAGTTGCAATCGGCTGTATTTTCTAAAACAATAAGTAAAGAAGAATCTATAAGAATTGCGAAAGGTTTAGGCGAGGACATACTTACGCAACTGATATCTGAAATGCATAATTTGACAAAAGAAAATGTTGCAGATTTAAGTACAGATGAGGTCGCTTCTGATACGATAGAAGAAAAAGTAACCTCTCGACAAGTCGATTATCAAAAGTCAAATTTTTTCTCTTAAAACAAAAAAATAAGTACCGATAATGGTGCTTATTTTTTTATTATATTTTATTGATAAATAAAACTTGACACGTCTATTTTTATAATATATAATGCATTCATATTCTAAAAAGAACACCCCGTTCATTTTAGAAATGAGGGACAAATGAGAACGCTTAATAAAGATATATTGAACCGAATGAAACAATATATAACTGAGTATCAATCTGAAAACGGAAAGTCACCGAGTTATAGAAATATAATGAATACATTATGTATGGGCTCGCCAAGTCGTGTGCATCGTTATGTATTGGCATTGGAGCGTGAGGGGAGTATTTCAAGAACGCCTTTTGGAAATATAGAAACACCTACGCAACTTGATACAGGCGAAACGACATTAGTGCCGTTGCTTGGTGACATCGCTTGCGGAGAACCGAGATTTGAAGTTGAGCATATCGAGGACAGTTTTGAATTGCCTCGCTCGCTGTTTGGCAACGGCAAATTGTTTATGTTACACGCAAGTGGCGACAGTATGATCGATATAGGCATAAATGACGGTGATCTGATTGTTGTAAGACAACAAGAAGATGCAGAGGACGGGGATATAGTTGTTGCACTTACAAACAACAACAATACTTTAAAGCGTTTTTACCATAGAAACGGCAAAGTTGTATTGCATCCCGAAAATAAGACTATGGACGATATAATCGTCGATAACTGCCAAATACAGGGCGTATTGGTAGGTTGTATAAAGAAATATTAAATTGCAATCGCAATTATTGATATTGGTAACATTCACTTGAATGTCTGCGTTATTGGAGTTCCCAACCGTAACAGAGCAGTATTCAAATACAAGGTGTGTGTTTATGGGAGAAGGAGGTGTCGTATGAATTTCGTTATGTGTCCAAAGTGCGGAAAGCGCCTATGCAAAGGCGAGCCTGGAACTAAGGTGGAAATCGAATGTCCGAAATGCGGTGAGTTTGTCGCAGTTGTCATTAACGACGACGAATTGCGCATAATTCGTAAGCCTATTTTAGACAGTAAGCCGATAAAGCAACACGCCTAAAAAGTAAAAAACTAACAACTTAATAATTTGGGTAGCGAGTTCCGTTGAATGTCGCTACTAACGTCTTGTTATGAGACTGGATTCAATGAGAATGTTGAAAGGAGTCTGACAGACAGATAATTCCTGCAAAGGGTGGAATCTGTTTGTCAGGCTCTTTTTTGACGCCTATTTTGCCCGATTGTGTGGATTTATCTACCACGCAATCGGGCTTTTTTAACACAGACTTTTCGCTGTAAATGCGGATTTTCACGGCTAAATTACTCCGATTGCTGAAATTAAAAAATTCACTAGTCGGAGGTATAAACAGTGAAAGAGCAAAACAAAAAATTTTATGTTGTTGTCAATGGACAAAAAGTAGCGGTTAGCGAGGAAGTATATAGAGCATATATTCGTCCCGTTAGATTGGAACATCAACGAAAAAAACGAGAGTGGCGTTGTCAAGTTAAAGGTAAGAAAGGCAATCTTGTGCGTTGTCAAAATGATTGTGATAAGTGTCCGTATGCGTTGGCTGGAAACAATGCAAAAGGTAATGTGCTGTCGTTAGAATCGTTCGAGGAAAGCGGAGTAGATATAGTTGATCATAGGTTGGATATTGAGCAGAAGTATATAGACGAAGAAGAAAAACAAAAGTTGTATTCTGCTATTTCTAAACTTACGCCCAGACAACAAGCAATCGTAAAAATGGTTTATTTTGAGGGAATTTCGCAAGAAAAAGTCAGTGCGATGTTAGGTGTCACTAAAAGTGCTATTTCGCACTCATTGGAGCGTATTTATGGTGCTTTGCGAAGAGTTTTAGAAAAAAAATAAAAAATTTTTGTTTAGACCGTCAACTTTTTCAAAAAAGTGTACTTGGGAAAGTGAAGGGGTAAATAAATCCCGAACAATAAAAGGAGAACCGTATGAGATTAAACATCAAGGAATTCAGCAAATTTGCAAAACAAAACAGAGTAAGCCCAAGAGTTTTGCTTACGAGATTGGGCGCAGGGGACGGAGCTTACAGAAAGTTGAAAAGACGTTGTCCGCTCGGCTACGAACTCGCCCGTGACATTTACAACACTTTCGGCGAAGAACTGTTCACACAATTTGTGATTATGGAGGAGGAAAGTTTAGATGGATTCAAAAGTAAATACATACTCGTCGGCGACAAGCTGTGCTAATGAATTTAATCAAATCTTTGCTGAGGGATACTCGTTAAAGAAAACTCGGTTGAAGCAGTGGATATATGCCAACAACCAAACGCAACCGTCCGTTGCAAGGGTGTTGGAATTAACTGCGGACGAGTTCAAGCGAAAACTGCGAGAACATGAGAAATTCGACAGAGAGCAGTTGAAAAAACTTATAAACTTGCTCGGCGCAGAGAACGCTTTTAATGTGATTTACTTTCCGTCAAAAAGGTTTCGCAAAAAGGTTCGGTGGGAAGTATTCGGAAAATACAGAAAGAAAGGTGACGTAAATGAGTGAAACGGCGAGATTGAGCAGCCGTAATGCGGCGATACAGGAAATGCTTACAGACGGCGAAAAGTTAAAGACTTTTTATAGGTTTGTCGCGCAAAATCCGCATATCTGTTTGCACGATGCTTGCCAAATACTAATAAGCCGCCCGAACGCAGGAGTGTGCTATTCGTTTGACGAATGGAATGCAATGGATAGACACATATCACGAGGACGAAAAGGCATACCGTATTACGACTCGGACGGGAGCAAGCACCATGTATTCGATGCTACGGATACATACGGAGAGGACAGGTATCAAAGGCTTATTTATCCTATCAAACGCTTACTACAAGGACTTGACGAACTGAACGGCACAACACTCTACGAGGATATGCGAAGCGACTACCGCAAGATACACGACGGCGTAGCAACATATTTGAGGGAAAACGGTTATCTTACCGATGACGAATACCGCAGTAGGTTGATTATAGAGGGTACAACGCATTATCTATACAGCAAGACGGGTTTTCCCAAAGCAAGTGTGACAATAAGCGGAATGACGGGCAATCTTACGGATAATTCACAATTATTCAAAGAGATAACGGCTTTTTCAAAGTTTCTGTTCAACGAAGTTGAGGAAGCGTATTTGCAGAAACAAAACGCAGTAGATGTCATAGCCGACGTGGACGAGGAAACCGTTTCGGACGAGCCTATCGTAACTACTACCACCGCTGTCGAACAGACAGAGGATGAGCCGCAAGTATTGCCGTTTTATAAGGAGTATTCCGACGCACAGAAAGAATATCCGAATGCGGTAATT
The DNA here is from genome assembly GCA_910578325.1 of uncultured Christensenella sp. Lineage (GTDB taxonomy): Bacteria > Bacillota > Clostridia > Christensenellales > CAG-917 > CAG-475. The sequence continues at coordinate 156,640 of CAJTQT010000003.1, read as the reverse complement.
ATGAAAAGACTCGGCGATTTTTACGAAATGTTCGATGAGAGCGCAAGGATAGCATCTGACGAGCTTGACCTAACGCTTACGGGCAGAAATGTAGGATTGCCGGAACGAGCGCCGATGTGCGGAGTACCTTATCACGCATTGGATAGGTTTGTAGATAGACTTTTGGAAAAGCATCCCGTAGTGCTTTTAGAGGACGGACAAGAGCCAAAATACATATTATCTCAACCGCAGTTAAAAGAGCAGAGCGGTGAAGAACAGGACGAAGTCGAAGAAGATAGTTTTGACAGTGAATTTGAACAAGATGAGATTATCGAAACTGAAATCGAAGTTCGTCCACATGAGGAAAGAAAACGCCGTACAAAGAGGAAAAGCAAAGAAACACCGCAGATGTCAATTTTCGATATGCTTGGCGAACAGCCTGAGGATATTGACGAGGATGAACAGCGCAGAGAAGCAATACTCAAAGATGTTATCAAATATGGCAGTGGCGTTGAACACGGTAAATTCCGAATAGTTAATTTCTACGAGTCTAATTCGTCACAAGCAGATTTCATTGCTATGCTAAAAAAGGAATACGGCATTGGCGGACATTCACTACGAAGCGGCGGCAATGAGTTCCACGACAGTAAGGGCATAAGCGTAAAGTTTAGGGATAAAGACAATCCGCAAAATAATTTTGATTATGCAATTAAGTGGAACGAGGTCGCCAACCGTATCGCTGATTTGATTGATGATGACGATTATCTAACCGAGCAGGAAAGAGAAGCATATAAGGCAAAACGAATAGGCAATTTAGAACAGCTCAATGAGATTAAATCAAACAAAGTTGAGTTTGTCGAGGCAGAACCGTCCATTGAAAACACAGACTTAAATGCGGTAGGTTTTGACCAAAACGAATTGGGCGGAGCGAAGTCAAGGTTTAAGGGCAATGTAGAAGCAATCCGCTTGCTATTCAGACTTGACAAAGAAAAGCGCAATCCCACAGCAGAGGAGCAGAAAACACTCGCAAAATATGTAGGTTGGGGCGGACTTGCACAAGCGTTTGATGAAAGGGATGAGAAGTGGAGCACCGAATATAGCGAACTTAAATCATTACTTAACGCCGAAGATTATGAAAAAGCGAAAGGCAGTGTGCTCAATGCGCACTACACAAGCAAAACCGTTATAGACGGCATTTATAAGGCACTTGCGAGGTTTGGTGTAAAAGGCAATAATCGTATATTAGAACCTGCAATGGGAACGGGTAATTTCTTCGGATTTATGCCAAAAGAAATGCAGGAAAACGCAAGACAGTACGGCGTTGAGCTGGACGATATAACGGGCAGAATTGCTACAAAGTTGTATCCAAAAGCGAATATACAAATCAAAGGTTTTGAGCAGACGACGTTCCCGAACGATCACTTTGATGTTGTAGTTGGCAACGTTCCTTTTGGAGCATATAGCGTTTACGATAGCGAATATGCAAGGCAGAACTTTTATATCCATGACTACTTTATTGCTAAAAGCATAGACAAGTTAAAGCCTAACGGCGTTATGGCAGTGATAACAAGTACGGGTACGTTGGACAAACTCAATCCGTCTGTAAGGAAATACTTTGCCGAGCGCGCCGAGCTTATAGGAGCTATAAGACTGTCGAATAACGCATTTCAAAAGACGGCAGGAACGCAAGTCGTTTCGGATATACTGTTCTTTAAGAAAAGAGAGCAGAAAGCGTATGTAGATACCGAAAATACCGAATGGTTGTCCACAGGCACTACCGAGCAGGGATATGAGATAAACAACTATTTCATACAGCATCCCGAAATGGTACTCGGTGAAATGGTAAAGGAACACGGTATGTACGGGGCGTTGGATGTGACAGTCAAGTCAGACGGACGTGACCTCGCCGAAGCATTAGATGAAGCAATAAATCGTTTACCCGAAAACTTTTACGAAACACCTACCATAGATGAGGATGTGGATAGCGAAATCGATGTAGATTACAACATAAAGCCGTTTTGCTTTAAAGCTCAAGGCGGAAAGTTGTATATGCGTGTCGGCGAGCGAATGGAAGAACAGGAGATACCGTCAAGACCGTCGGACGCATACACTCGAATATGCGAAATGATAAACCTGCGCAATGAACTGCGATACATACTCGATATACAAATTGACGGTTGTTCGGACGAGAAATTGACAGAGGAGCAGAGTAAGCTCAACGCCAACTACGATAGGTTTGTAAAGAAATACGGACTGTTAAACAGCCAAACAAATACAAAGTTGTTTAGGGACGATGCGGACAGTGCGTTGTTGTTCGCCTGTGAAAACTTGGATGACGATAAGAAAACCGCAACCAAAGCGGACATATTCAGCAAGCGAACGATAAGACCGTATGTTGCGGCAGTAAGCACGGACGATTGTCACGAGGCATTACAAATTTGCAAGAACGAGCGCGGTAGGGTGGATATTTCTTACATAGAAGAACTAACCCGCAAAGACTACGATACCGTACTTGCGGAACTCGAAGGTAAGATATTCCGCAATCCCATAGAGGTCAATATCGATGACAAATACACTGGCTTTGAAACAGCAGAGGAGTATTTGTCGGGCAACGTCATAGATAAGTTGAGCATTGCAGAAAACTACGCAAATGTTTATCCCGATATGGGTTATGACAGGAATGTAAAAGCCTTGCAAGAGGTGAAACCCGAACCTATCAAAGCGGCGGATATTTCTGTTAGACTTGGTGCAAGTTGGGTTGACATGAGGTATTATCAGCAATTTATTTGTGAGTTGTTGGAACTGCCGTTGCATTTTAAGGACGGAATACAACTTTACTATAACGAACACGATTCGAGTTGGCGCATAGATAGAGCACGGTATATAGGCAACTTCGGATATATGAACGTCAATAAGGTGTACGGCACAGAGCGAGCGGACGCATATAGACTTATAGCGGACTGCCTTAACTTAAAGGCGACTACAATCTATGACACGATACAAGACAGCGATGGAACAAGGCGTGTGCTAAACAAGGCGGAAACCATTGCGGCGAGAGAGAAGCAAAATCAAATCAAGGAAGCGTTTAAGGATTGGATATACAAAGTACCCGAAAGGCGAGAAGCATTGGAGAAAGAATACAATCGCAAATTCAATGCGATTAAGCTCCCGACCTATGACGGCAGTTATCTCAAATTTCCCGAAATGAATCCTGCAATAGAACTTAAACCGCACCAAAAGAATGCCGTGCATAGAATTATAACAAGCGGAAACACACTGCTTCATCATGTGGTCGGAAGCGGAAAGACGTTTACGGTTTGTGCGGCGATTATGAAACTCCGTCAATACGGATTGGCAAAGAAGCCTATGATAGCCGTGCCTAATCACTTGGTCGGGCAGTGGGCGAGTGAGTTTAGAAAACTCTATCCCAAAGCAAACTTGTTGATTGCAAGTAAAGAGGATTTAGAAAAGCATAACCGTCAAAAGTTTGTGAGCAGAGTGGCAATGGGTGATTGGGATGCCGTGATTATTGCGCAGTCGAGCTTTGCAAAAATACCTATCTCAACAGAAAGGCAGATAGCAAAAATAAGCGAAGAAATTGCCCGTATCGAGGAAACTATCGAGCGTACATGGGAAGAAAATGGAATGCCGCGCGGCGCAGTTAAAAATTTGGAAAAAATCAAAAAAAATCGCACGGCGCAATTAAAGAAATTGCTTGACGATGAAAAGAAAGACAATGTGCTTATCTTTGAAAAATTGGGCGTAGACTATCTTTTTATCGACGAGGCGCACTACTATAAAAACAAATTCTTGTTCACCAAAATGAACAACGTCGCAGGCATATCCACTACGGCAAGTCAGCGAGCAAGCGACCTCGAAATGAAATGCGAGTATATCAACGAAATCAACGGCGGCGACAAAGGCGTTGTATTTGCAACGGGTACGCCTATCTCAAACAGTATGACGGAGATGTACACAATGCAGAGTTACTTGCAGTCGAGAACGCTTCAAAAACTTGGCATAAACTACTTCGATGCTTGGGCGGCAGACTTCGGCGAAACAGTTATGAGTCTTGAGATGACTCCGTCTGGGCAAGGGTATAAGCCAAAGACGAGATTTGCTCGATTTACCAACTTGCCCGAACTATTGACACTTTATCGTTCGTTTGCGGACGTACAAACGTCTGATATGGTTAAACTCGACGTACCTAACGTAGATAGAAAGGTGGTGACATTAAAGCCGAGCGACGAGGTTTTGAAACTTGCAGACGAGATTGCGGAGAGAGCCGAACAAATAAGCGACGGCAATGTTGCGCCCGAAATTGACAATATGTTAAAGGTGACTTCGGACGGCAAAAAACTTGCGCTCGATCCACGCTGTTACGAGCGAAGCTCGGCGGACGAAAGCGGAAGCAAACTTAATGTCTGTGCGGATAATATTGTCGAGATATGGAACGATACTCAAGAAACAAAGTCCACACAGATTGTGTTTTGCGACTTGTCCACGCCGAAGAAAGCATTTGAGGACTATGTGTATGGTATGGATTTCGATGTCTATAACGATTTGAAATACAAGCTCGTTGAGCGAGGTGTTCCGAAAGACGAGATAGCGTTCATACACGACGCCAACACCGACCAACAAAAGCAAGCGCTGTTCGATAAAGTAAATTCGGGTGCGGTTAGAGTGCTTATAGGGAGCACGGAGAAGTGCGGCGCAGGTACGAACGTGCAAGAGCGACTTATAGCATTACACCATCTCGATACGCCGTACCGTCCAAGCGATATGGAACAGCGTGAGGGGCGAATAATCCGACAGGGTAACACAAATAAAGAAGTCAAGATATTTACCTATGTTAAGGAGCGAACATTTGACAGTTACTCGTATCAAATCCTTGAAAACAAACAGCGATTTATTTCTCAGATAAATCGTGGGGACTTAACTGTGCGTGAGGCGGACGATATCGATGAAACGACTTTGACTTATGCGGAAATAAAAGCAATCACGGCGGCAAATCCAAAAATAAAACGCAAAATGGAAGTTGATACGGAAGTGGCAAGACTACGAGTGCTTGAGGGACAGTATAAAAGAAACTTATATATGCTGCAAGACAAAATCCGCAAGACCTATCCCGAAAGTATCCAAAGACAGACAAAGTATTTGGAGTATTTGTGTGAGGATATAAAGACGGTGCGAGCAAATCACAATACTGATCCCGATTTGTTTTCTATAAGCGTACTCGGAAAATTGTACACCGATAAGAAAGAGGGAGCGTTGGCATTGCAAAGCGCATTGAATACGCACAATACCGATGTGATTGTAGCCGAATATGCAGGACTTAAAATTAGCCTTAATCCGATGATAATGCTGATAGGCGAAAGGTCTATCACGCTTGCAGGAGCAGGGCGTTATGAGATGAACATAGGTGACAGCGCAATAGGCTTGATAACGAGGTTGGACAATTTCTGCAAAGAGTTTCCAGAGCGAGAACAGCGTGCCGAAAACCGTCTTATTGAATTGCAACACGATTTAGAGGTTGCAAAGGTCGAGGTGGAAAAACCATTTGAGTATGCGGAGCAGTTGAAAGACCTAATCAAAGAGCAAGGCGAACTCAATACTGAACTTGGCGTGAACAAAAACGAGGAAGTAGTTATCGACGATGGTAAAGAAGAAAGTATTGTATCCGATGATGAAAATCAAATGGCGTTGCCGAGTGCAGTAGCGCAGACTGTTCGCAAGAAGCAGCCACGCAAGACGCTCGATTCTGCAAACGTAAATCAGTACAAGCGACAGCAATGCAAAAATTCCAATGCTTATGTGTTTATAAGCAACGGCGATAACTACGAGATTTACGGCGATAAGGCTGAAGAACTTGCCGAACTGCACGGACTTGCAATCATACAAGATAAGTTAAACGAGCAAGAACAGAGCGTATTGTCCGTAGATACCGAAACATTCGGGCGCATGTTAGGGGATTTGAAAAGTAGAGATAAACAAACTGTGATAATTGAACAGTTACCTGAAATCAAGGAGGATAATTTGATAGACAGAGAAGATAAAATAGCAACAATGGAAGTGTCGGTTTTGCCCGACTACACGATTACATCAGAGCAAATGCATGAGGCAGGGTACAGTTGGGACGGGATGTTGCCGTTAAGAAAGAGAGTGGCAAGGCTGTTGATTGATATAGGATTGCCCGTATCTGTACTCAACAGCGATGATACCGATCGTAAAATCATACTGCCCGAAACGGAAACGCACGACGGTATATTTGGTATAGAAAAGCCTGAATGGAACAAGTTTATAGAGTCTGATAAAGGCAAGGCATATTTGAATGCAAGGTTGCTTTTCTGCAAATCTGCGAGCCAAGTTGTCAATACAGAGATGAACAATGTTGATGCAAAGTATGTGGATGCGTTGAGCAACAATCTTTTTGAGGAGCGAGAAGCATTGCAAGAATACTTTGCCAAAAACGGAGAATCCGATTTCATACAAATGAAACCTCAAACGAGTAGGTTGCTTGACGATTTCACAAATAGATTTGCGGCGTTTCCGCTCGAAGAATACGGTTGGGATATAAGCGATGTGAGAAATGCGATAGCAGATAATATTCCTAATGAGAGTATTAAGGAATATGCCGATTTGATTGCAAAAAATAAGGCAGGAGCAAAAATGTCGGATTTATTGCGTAAGCAACTAATCGAAAGTGTAGAGAAAGAATACGCAAAGTTTTATGCCGAAGAAATAAAGAAAACGCCCGAAGAACTCATAAATCAAGACAGCTACAAAATTAGATTTTACAATGAGATGTTAGAGTTCTTATGTGAAGAAGGTGGCGATGATTTGAGCCATAGGGATATTCAAGCACTATTGATGGATGCACCTGAGATTTTGGACAGTCTATATTGGCAATATTTAACTGCCGACCATGCAAGTATAAACGGATACGATGACGACATGGAATTGATAGTAACATATAACAATGAAAATCACGCTGAAATAGTTAAGGACCGATATGAGTGGGATGCGAACGATATGCAGGAAGAAACAGCAAAGAATATTCCCAACTTGGAAACAAAGGTTATCGAGCCTATGTCAAATTCTGCATTATTATTACAAACATTAAGGGAAAGCGTAAAGTCTGAGTACACCAAGTTTTATGCGGACGCAGTGAAGAAAACACCTGAACAACTATTAAATACAGAGGGTTGTCGAATTCAGGTTTTTAATGAATTCTCTGCTTATTTTGACGAAGAAAAAGCAGAAGAATTAAGCGATAGAGATAAACAAGCACTGTTGGAAGATTCACCGCACATTTTGGAATGTTTGTATGAGTATTATCTTTTTACGGAAAATGCGAGTATAAACACTTTCGAGGGCGATAAATTTCTTATTGAGTGGTATAACCAAGATAATCATGCCGATATTGTAAAAGACAGATACGAGTGGGATGCAGATGATGTACAGAAAGTTAAACAAGAGGAAGACAGTATGCGGATACATAAAGAGTGCAAAACAGCGATTGAAAACGCAATCAAAAATAACTTTGACGGAATGCGCTTAAAAGATGGATTTGAAGACGAACTCATAGAGAAATACGGCATAGACGAGATAAATTATGTGCTCGCAAATACAGTGCAGAGCAAAGACTATGACGGGCGTTTTTCAAATGCAAATAAGGATTGGGCAAAAGGTATTGCAATCGGCGAAAACGAGGAACAGCGCAGACAGTTTGTAGTTGAGGAGCATCCTGCCGTTGTGGACGGATTTATAAATGTCATAAGAAGCAAGCAAAAGGAAATGCAGACTACAAAATCAAGTCGTTATTACACTGTGTACTTCGAGCAAGGCTCATACGGTGAAGATGTGTTCACGCCCGTTTATCTCGACGAGGAAAGCGGTGAAATCGGCACTTTGTTCAAGAGGTCTTTCGATACACAACAAGAGATTGATGAACTCATAAACAGAGTGAATACCGATACAGATGTAAAAAGGGACTATGTGCTTGTATATAAGTCGCCCGATGAACTCGATAAAATGAGCGAGGAAATTCGCAAAGCCAATGTCAATAAAACTTTGAGCGGCAAGCATTTAAGTCAAACGAAATCGGGATACAGCGTCGTAAACATTACAAAAGACCAAAACGAGAGGAATATCGCAATTATTTATCGGCATACCGTAGATGACTTCATTGTAGCGGCAAATTATGACACGGACGACGGCGAGTGGGCGCAAGGGTACTATGTGAAGTCGCTTGAAGAAGCCGAAATGTTCAGGGCGGATAAATACGGTGACAGTCCCAAAATCTATGAAAACAAGGAATGGTTAAATATGGCAGAAAAGATGATTGAAATTACGGTATCAAGAGATGCCTTTATCAAAAAATACGAAAAGAGCAGTTTTATGAGAATGCCGACAAGCGGCGAGTATGATGGATATACATACTTTATCTATAATGACCGCTTAAAGAATTCTACGCAGATTGCAGACTTGCAAAGCGATAGCCGTGAACTTGCGTTTACTATTCGTCTGAAAGAAAGCGAAGAAGTTGAGATACGCAACAGGGATTTGGAAAAGTCGGTAAAACTGTCGGCAAGCGAGTTTAAGAAACTTGTACACGGCACGCTTGATAAGGACTATATCCGTAAGGACGAACAAAACAAAGCGAGATGGACAACGATAAACGTGCCAAGAGAGGCAATTCGCAATGAGCGAGAAAAAGCCACGATATTCGCAATGCCAAAATCGTCGGGGTTCGCAGGTGGCAGTTTCTCGATGCCGAATGGATTTGTCACAGAGGACAACGAAAGCGACGGAGATAGAATGAATATCCGAGTACCTGATGATTTCCCGCTTGCAGTAAGGAATAAAGACGGCGATACGGTGAAAGTGTCTGTTTATCAATTGTTCAGGATGATGAACGACACAAGCATAGAAGATTATCCGCAAGGGACAAGAGAAACACAGCAGACGGCGCAAACGCAATCAAAAGAGGAAGGTAATTTTAAGAGCGTCAATGTCGATGAAAAAGCAAAAATCGCTATGTACGATAAGAGTACATTGTTCAGAATGCCGAAAGGCGAGTACGACGGATATTGTTACTATATTCCGAACAATTTGGTAAGGACTAATGAGGAGAAAAAGACTGTCAATATCGGCTTGCCGCAAGGGTTTATCGTAAAACTCCTAAACAATCAAGCGGAGAGCGAGAAAGCGAAAGAAATCGCTGTAAAAGCAGACGATTTTATCGCACAGGTTAAAGGTAAAACAGCGGATGACTATACGGTATATTCAAGACCGAGTGCGAGCAAATCCGAACAATTTGCCGAAACAGAACGACAGTTGCGAGAGCGTGTTCCCGAAGAAATGAAGAACAAACCTAATTGGGTTATTGTGCGAACAAAACCGAATGAGGTGCGAGGCAGATTGGATAAATTCCTTATCGACATACACACGGGTAAAATGGCAAAGAGCGACGAGCCGTCAACGTGGGCAAGTTTTGACGAGGCTATCGAGTATGCAAAGAATAACGGCGGAGTAGCGCTGGCATATGCGCTCGACGGCAAGGACGGAATCGCTTGCATAGACCTCGACGATTGTTTCGAGGAAAACGGCGATATGAAATCGTTTGCGGCAGACCTCTACAACAAGTGTGACGGCTTCTACTGTGAAAAGTCAGTGAGCGGAAAAGGCTTGCATATATTCGGAAAAACTCAGGGTATGGACGTTCGCTCATTCTCGCAAGACGGCGAAATGGAGTTTTATCGCAACGCACATTTTATTGCAATGACAGGTGACGACTTCGGCGGAACGGAATTGAAATCTTTCGACGAACCTCAAATCAAGAATACGATTGAAAGCAAGTGCGCAAAACGCACAAAGGTTGTTGGCGAAAGAGCAGGAGTCGAGGGCTTGTCCCGTATGAGCGATAGGGATGTTGTTGAACGCGCGGAGAACGGAAAAGACGGCGATAGATTTAAGGCACTGTACAGCGGACAAGACATACATAACGACCACAGCAGGTCCGACATGAGTCTTATGAATATGCTCGCATTTTGGTGCAACGGTGACAAAGAGCAAATGCTTCGTATCTTTGCGACAAGCGGCTTATACCGTCCCGAAAAATCTGACAACTATTACGAGTGTACGGTTATCAAGGCAATTCGAGACACCGTAAGCAGGTTTCAACCGAAAGCGCAGGTAAAACCGACAACGCCCGTAAATAACAGCAACTCAAATAAAGGCGGAAAATAAAGATAAAGAAGTGGCTGTCTAAACATAGACAGCCACGAAAAACTTATTGTAGTAAATCCTCAATAGTGCAGTTAAGAGTTTTAGCGAGGGCATATAGTGTTTCGGATTGTGCTTTTGCAATATCAACACTACCTTGTTCATATGCTTTAATTGTGCGCAAGGGTACATCGCTTAATAATGAGAGTTGTGATTGACTGAGGTTTTTAGCTATACGCAACGTTTTTAACGTACATTGTTCTGGCAGGTGAGAACGAAACAAGTCAATACTATGCGAGATATCCATTTCGTGGTATGGGAAATAATGATTTAACAACGTGTCACACGGCAGTGCCTTTAATAGGACAGAAAAGGGTTTATTAAAATACCACTGCGCATAAGCGAGTACATAACCAACCCAATATTCGGGAGAAGCGAAGCAGCTTACGTTGATATTCAGAGGTTCTGTGTTTAGAACAATGCCTACAAGCTCGTTTGCGGATTTGCCGAGAACATAAATCGGATTTGCAGTTTCGAATGCGTGACAAATGGGGGATGAAAGAAACTGACTCGCAAATTTGTTTATATCCGTTTTTTCATATAATACGGCAAGTTCAAACATTGCGGCAAGTTTTTCTTGTGCAGTTGGCAGAAACTGTTTATTGTAGGCGTGGATCATCGGCAGGAACTCCTCTAATTATGTCATTTAGATAAAGGTCATACGGCGAAGGTGTGCCTTGACGATTTGAAAGAAACTCTAATCTTGCTCGTTCATTACGGTCTTTTCTTAAAGGATAATATGTGCTTGAATCTGCGATTTCATATCCTAAGAAACGGATATGTTCAAATGATTTTTTTGATATGAGTACTATCTGTTCACCAAGATTGCCAAAACGCAACGCTTCGGACAAACGTCCAATAGAAATTGTGTTACTAAGAAAACTCTCGGCGTAAGCAAAATATGAATCGTCGGCACGATAGCCTTTAATAATATCATAGTCTCCAGTCGGTAGAGAAAAGTTCTGCAAAAGATAATCCCTTCCGAGTTTAGAAATGTCATTTTTCAAAGTGAAAACACGGTTTTGCAAAAGGATGGTAATCCAATGTAGTGTGGTGTAACTTTTTTGTGATAAATCAAGAATGTGCAAATCGTTTAAATCAAGAGCATATTTATTTGCATATCCGTTGCGATTTTCATCTACCGCCCATTCTTTGGCAAGGTCGAGGGATTCAGTGCAATAAAATCCAAGCCCATAATCGTTATAAGGTTTTCCTTTGCCGAATACGGGATTTTCGATAACATCAGTCGAACCGTGATAAATAATCAATTCATTCAGATTAGCCATAGTCAATTAGTCTCCTATGCGTAAACTATAACATTGTAATGTTATATTGTCAAGTCTGATAGTGCAATAAAATGTCTAATTAAATCAAAAAAAGTTTTAAGGAGGTAATTTTGAAAAAGAAAAAACGAACAAATACGCCCGTTATCACAGTGCCGAAAGGTAACGATTTATTCGATGTAATTGATACAGACGATAAAGGTTACGATTTCGGCGAACCGATAATGTTACAGGAGGTGAAGATAGAATTTGAGCGAGAAAACGACACAGAATGAAGCGTATGAAAAACTGACGCCGCAAAGGAAAGCGCTTGTAGATATGGTGCTTCAAAATCTTGAAAACGGTACGGGGATTTGGCAACAAGGTTGGATAGGCTTGGGCGTGCCTGTATCGGCGAGTACGGGCAAGCGCTATCACGGAATAAACAATCTTACATTATCGCTTATAGCAATAGCAAAAGGTTATACGGATACTCGATGGGCAACGTTTCACCAAATGGAAGAAAGAGGTTGGCATTTTAAGCAGGACGAGAACGGTAAGAATCTCGGTAAAAATGCGGGTGTCCCAATCGAATTTTATGAACTTCGTGATAAAGAAACAAAAAAGCCGTTTGACAAGAGCGTACTTGACGGAATGACGAAAGAGGAACAGCAAGAGTACATAGATGAGAATGTATATCCGCTACGCAAATATTACAGAGTGTTTAACGGTGATGTCATTGAGGGTATACCTGCACAGGAAAAGCGAGAAATCAAGCCGCGCGAAAGAGTGGAGCGAGCAGATGATTTGTTGCAGTTTTGGAGCGACTACGAAGCGAAAATAGAATACGGCGGCGACAAAGCTTGTTATATAAAATCTATGGATATTATCAAAGCTCCAACGCCCGAAAGTTTCAAGAATTTGCACGAGTTTTATGGAACGGTGTTGCACGAGATAGGGCACAGCACGGGACATGAGGGCAGACTTAACCGTGCGAAAACTGACGGCTTCGGTTCAAAGAGTTATGCGCTCGAAGAATTGCGAGCGGAACTCTCTGCGATGTTTTTGGAGCAAGATATGGAAATCGCCGTAAGTGAAAAGCACATCGAAAACAACAGCCGTTATATCAAATCTTGGTACGAACTGATAAAGGACGATCCTAACACCTTAATTGCGGCTATTGCGGATGCGGACAAAATATCGAGATTTGTAATGGCAAAAGAGGACGAATATTCGGCGTGGGAAAACTCTGAACCTTATGCGATAGTCGAGGATGAAGACGAACTCGGTGATGCCGTTTACGGAATAAATATGATAAGCGCACATGGACAAACCTCTTATATGCTGCCTTGCATTTTTAAGGATAAAAAAGAATTACTTGCCGAGTTTGACAAGATTAAAGAATTGCCGGTGTGGAAAGATAAGACTTTTTACGAGGTTGATAACGAAACATTGCAAGAATTGAGCATAAAGCGAGCGGAGCTTGCGGAAAGAAAATCGGATAGAGCGGATAAGCCTATATACGAATTGCCGTCCACAGTAGCGGCAAAAGCGATAGCGGTGAGTAAGCCTGTGAATATGGCGGAGCGTGGCATAGATAGTTTAACGAAAATGTCAGATATAGATTTGGTAGAGCGAGCCAAAAGGACGGGCGGAGAAATGTTTAATTCGCTATATGAAGGCAAGTCAATGTTCGGCGATGAGGAAAAGAACGAGAAAGCCTTGATGTTGCGAATCGCCGTATTTTGCAATGGCGATAAAGAGCAACTGCTAAGAGTGTTTAATTCGTCGGGGCAATATCACGATGAAAAGCCTAATGCTTTCTATGACAGAATGGCAAAGCAAGCAATCGAACATGTGGCTAAATTAAATAAGCAACAGACAGCGCCGTTACACAGCGGTGTCAATAAATCACGTTTTAAGAACGCAAAAGTGTAAAAGAAAAAATAACAGGAGAAATTATGAAAGAGAAGAATTTTAAGTTTAGAGAACAATTCGGCAAAGTGGTCGAGAATATGACAGATAAACAAGCGGGCGAATTTATCAAAGCGTTGAGCGGATATGTGTTTAACGGCAAGCCTATGGAAAGCAAGGACGAGTACCTTAAAGGCGTATTCCTTTATGCGCAAAGCATCATCGATGTGGACGTGCAGAATAGAGAGAACGGCAAGCTCGGCGGAGCAATCATTGCCGAGAAGAAACGCAAGAAAGAGAGTGTAAGAGTGCAGTGCGTAAGCGAGAGCAATTTTGTATCACAAGTCATTCTTATGGCAAACGAGGAAATCGAGAAAGAGAAAAAGTCTAATCAAAATCATTGCGGTTGCGGAGTGAAGTATTCGGGCGGCGGCAAGCCGTTTTCAAAATAAAAGGCAAAAAGTTTAAAGGACGAAAGGTGGGTAAAAGTAGTGGCAAAATGAAGCGGTTTGCAAGCAGGTTAAGGATTTTGCCACAATCTTACGATTGAGCAAAACGGAAGTTCGCCGTGCGGCTCACGAACAAGTGGGAAACCCACTTTTCTTTTGGAAGTTTTATGGGTAGAAAATTAAAACAAACAGACCATAGCGCAAGGATTTATTTTCGCCTATGCGATGAGGATTTATGGCAAATGATAGACAAACTAATGGCGCATCCCAAGTATATGAAAAGCCGAACAAGTCTTATCAATAATGCACTGGCTTATGGATTGCCGATATTGATTGACGAGGAGTTTGGACAAAAGAAAATATACGATGAACCTGACGAACAACCGACTGCAAAGTCGGTTGTTCCTACGGTGTCAGAAAGTGTGTCGGATAAGCGCATAGACCAAATTATAGTTTTGCTTCAAGAAATCGTGCTTAATACGAATATAGATAAGTCTTTGATTTGCTCGTTATTCAATATTAAAGCGGAGGAGTTAAAAGGCACAAAGGTGTCAGACAAATTCAAGCGAGGCGGATTTAGAGATACGCCCGAATATCTAATCAAATATGAAATCGAAGCATTAAACGCAATGGACGAGGTGGACTAATGGAAAACAGTCAACCTGTAATTTTCGATATAAGGTATACGCCTTATTCGTTAAGCAGAAATGCGAATGATTATGAGCGAAATAAGAATGCGACAGAGCGAGCCTTCTATGATATGTCAGGCGAAAAGAATGTATACAACTATATAACGACAGAGGGTAAACGAACAGGGAACAAGTTTACTGCGCTTGATTATTTGAAGAAGAATACTGGCGTATTCAATCAAAACGGGATGATAGTGCAGGAAGAAGTAAATGAGATGAAAGCAAGAGCCAAAAAGAATAAAGGCAATATATGGCACGGATTTATATCTTTCAATGCGCAAAATTCCGAAAAGATCGATACGCCCGAAAAGTGTATACGGCTTGTTAAAAATGTATTTCCAACATTCTTTCGAGAAGCAGGACTTAAAACGGATAATATCGACTTGATGTGTGCACTGCATTTGGACAGACCGCACCACTTACATATTCATTTTGTGTTTTGGGAAAAAGAAGCAAAGTATAAAAACGATGACGGAACGCTTGGTTATAGAAAAAGAGGAAGATTAAAAAATCAAGCGATTGATAATATGCACGTTAGGCTTGCATTATTTGCGGACGATGAGCGAAACAATTTGCACGAAGCGAGAGATGAGGGATTGGAAAAACTGCGAAGTCTGACAGCAGTCAAAGTTGCAATGTGCAGTAGTGATGAGATAAGAAAGGAAATACTGTCGCTTGCAAAGGATTTGCCAAAGACAGGGCGACTGTCCTACAACAGTCGGGATATGGAAGCGTATAGGGAGCGAGTAGATAATATCGTCCGAATGATGCTCGATTATGACAAGACGGCAAGGCAAGCAGATTTGCGGTTTTATAAATCACTTGAAGAAAAGCGGCGTGTAATAGAAAACATCTGCGGAAAGAATGATGAAACGGATAGCGAGTCGCCAAAGTATCATCAAAAGATTGACATAAGCAAAATCAAAATTATAGAGGACATCGAGGCGGACTACAAGCGCAGACAAGGCAATCTCGTTCTCAATCTATGTAAGTTTATTAAACCCGAATATTTCGAGCGAAATCCGAAAGTCCGTTACAAAGCAAATGATACAAAACTAAAACGCAGACTCGTAATGTCGCAAAGAAGCGTAGGTAGGCGTTTGGATAGTTTCTTTCTAACTTTCGGTAAAGAATGCGAACTGTTGGAAAGAGATTTTTCTCATCGTTTGCAGGACATAGAAAAGGAAATAGAGAATGAGCGCAAAGAGGAGCAAGCGGAAGCGCAACAATCTATAAAGGAGGAAAACAACAAAATTGAATAGAGAAGAAGCTCAAAAACATAAAAAACACAAGTCACATAGACTTGGCATTCTATTATGGATTATCGTTTTCGCATTCGTTGCGGCGCTGATTCTGTTCTTATTCACATTGGGCGGAGCGAACAGTTTGGCGGATATATTGAAAAATCGCAACTATTGGCTGACGAACGGCGTAGTAGACGGACTGCTGCTTGTGGGATTTTTGATGATGTATCGCATAGACGCACAGAATATTGCAATGCACGAGAACGACCTCGAAGATACCGAGTGGCTTAATGCAAAACGCTTAAAGCAACTGAAAGAATTTACGGTTACTAATTGGAACGGCGTTAAAGACAAGAGCGACGGAATTGTAATAGGTGCGGAGAAGAAAGGAAGCGGAGTTGAGGTAATAACGACGAGCCAACTGCACGCATTGATTGTTGGAACAACGGGAAGCGGTAAGACGACTGGTTTTGTAGACCAAAATATATCCGTGCTGTCTAAAAGCAAAGGCAAGCCGAGCTTAATCATTTCAGATCCTAAAAAGGAACTGTATGAGAAACACGCAAAGCACCTTGAAAAAGAGGGATACAAAATTTCGGTACTCGATTTAAGAGAGCCGTACTCGTCTCAGAGATGGAATCCTATGAATGTGCTTTTACGCCGTATCCGATTGGTAAAGGAACTTGAAAACAATTTGCAAAACAAAGACGGAAAGTATTACGGCGCAGGTGAGACATTCTTATCTTACAAGGACGCACGAACCCGAATGCAGGAGTTAAAGGACGAGATCTACGAAAACGCACAAGACCTTGTTTACACAATCTGTCCCGTTTCCAATAAAGACCAACCTACATGGGAGGAAGGAGCAAGAAACTTGATATTCGGACTTGTGCTTGCGTTTTGCGAGGACTGCATAAAAGGCAAGATAGAGGAAAAGCAGTTATTGTTGTTCAACATTTATCACAATATAACGAAATACTGCTCGGAAGATACAACGGCATTAAGAGAATATTTGCTTGAAGGCAGAGATAAGTTTTCAAAGGTTAGAGGACTTGTAAATACGGTTCTTATCACATCGGACAAAACGCTTACAAGTTATCTTTCGGAAGTAAACCGTTATATGCAACAGCTTGCGGACGACGGAATACTGTCGCTTACAAGCGAGAACGATTTGGATATTGTGAACATAGATGAACAGCCTGAAGCGGTATTCATAATAGTCCCGGACGAAAGATTTACAAGACACAGATTTGTAACGCTGTTTATAACGCAACTGTACAAAGAGTTGGTAGAGAAAGCGAACCTGAACTTGCGCAGAGAAGAAACGGATACGGCGGTATTGAAACGCAATACTTACTTTATTTTGGACGAGTTTGCTAATTTGCCGAAGTTTGACAACATCGAGGGTATGGTTACGGTTGCCCGTTCAAGAGGCATAAGGTTTTTGTTTGTGTTGCAATCGTACTCGCAACTTACTGCTAAATACGGCAAGGATGTGGGCGATATAATCAAGACCAACTGCAATGTCAAGATATTTATAGGCTCGGACGATCCTGATACAAGGCGTGAGTTCTCGGAGTTATGCGGACAAAAGAAAGTCAAAAACTTTTCCGTGAATACAAATGCAGAAAATCCTGCATCGAGCAATACGGGCGCAATAAACCAACCGCTAATAACAGTAGGTATGTTGGAGAGGCTAAACGGCAATGAGAAAGGCGATGCGATTGTAAGCGTGAGAGGATACGAGCCGATATGGACGGTGTTTACTCCGTCATACGAATTGGCACACGTCTATTTTAAAGAAGGCAAAGCGCCTATGAGTAAGCGAGAGGCAGTGTTGTTTAAGAAAGAGGATTACGTGTTCGATATAACGGGACAAGGCGGAAAGAGTGAGGAAGAGAGCAAACTTGCGCAGATAGAGGAAGAAGAACGCAAAGAGTATGCCGAACAAATCGAGCGACAAAAGAAACTAAAAGCACTCGATGAACAGTGGGAAAGCATAGCGAAAGGAATTAAAGACAAATTGCAACCGCTGTATGGCTTTCTCAACGAGCAAGATAGGGACGCAGTGCAAAAAGCCGAATTGGATAGCATTGTACCGTTACTGTTTATGATCGAGGAAAACTACAAAGGAAGTAGACTGATTAAAATCCGAGATATAGCGGCGTTAATTAAAGGCGATTTGCCTAAACTTTTGGAACTGCAACAGCAAGCAGTTAAATAATTTTTGGAGGAAATAATGGTCAAAAAAAGATATAAGATTTTGGCGGTGTGCGGCATAATACTGCTCGCACTATCGCTTTTCGTAATGCTCTTTGGAGTTACAACAAATAAAACAGCTTCTGCTTATGACGGTGCAAGCGAGATATGCGAACATGATTATAAAGCGGAAGTTATCGGAGCAACTTGCAAAGAAAAGGGATATACACTCTATACTTGCGAGAAATGCACAGACAGTTATAAGGACGGGTTCACAGATGTTTTGGAACACAGTTTCAAAGATATTGTAGTTGAGCCGACTTGCACAAACAGCGGTTATACAACGCACTTTTGCGTTAATTGTGGGTATGAGTTTACAGACTCGTATCTTAATCCGCTTGGACATTCGTTTGTAGATGAAGTTACGGTTGCAACCTGCATTACAGACGGATATACCGTACATACTTGCAGTGCTTGTGATTATGCCTATACGGATAGCGTAGTGCTTGCTTTCGGACACGATTATAAAGCGATAGTCACCGAGCCTACTTGCCTTGAAAAAGGTTTTACAACGCATACATGCGAGAATTGCGAGGATAGTTACACGGACAGCGAAACGGAAGCGACGGGACATAGTTACGGCGCAGAAACGGTTGACGCAACTTGCACGGCTTACGGATATGTACTTCATAAGTGCGAAGATTGCGAGTCGCAATATGTCACGGATTATGTTAATCCGCTCGGACATAAGTTTGAGGATACCGTTGTAGAAGCAACGCCTACGGAAATCGGATATACAAAGCATACTTGCACGGAGTGCGAGTACAGTTATCTTTCGGATTTTGTGAGAAGCGGAGAACAGCCGACGGATGCAAAAGAACCTACAAAACCCGAAACGCCCGTTGAACCTTCCGAACCTATAACTCCCGAAAATCCCGATACGCCCACAGAGCCGACTACGCCCGATGAGCCGAGCGAACACGAGCATAAGTACAGCGTTACGGCAGAGTTGGATAAGGAAAATAAGAATATCCATATTTCTTATATTTGCGAGTGCGGCGAGGAAAACAATTCCGTAATAACGGTTACTTTTACGGAAGAAAAAGGTAATCGCTATGACTTTGTAATAGACGATAACGGCAATGTGAATTTTGCAGAGGTTGAAAGCGGAAAGTATGAAGTAGAAATGCTTGATGAAAACGGCGATACGGTTATGTGGTACGAGCTTGAGATTGAGAAAGAGGAAGAACCTATAACTCCTATTGAACCGAGCGAACCAACCACACCCGATGAACCAACCGAGCCGACAGAGCCAACAACTCCCGATAATCCCGATGAACCTAATGTAGAGGACGGTGGAGAGAAGAAGGGCGGAAGTCCTGCGCTGTTTATAGGTACGCTTGTTGCACTCATTTTACTTGCGGCTGGCGGTATCGTAACGGCAGTTATTATCAAGAAAAAGAAGAATAAGAAAGGAGATAAATAAGATATGGTAAATATATTGGCAGAAACAACACTCAATGAAAACCTTGCGCAGATAGTAGAAAAACTCAAAAGTCTTATGGACAGCTTTTGGGTGTACATAGTAATCGCGCTTGCGGCAGCGGTTGTGCTTTGGGGCGCATATGTAGGCATAAGAATAGCGGTTGCGCATAAGAACGAGGAAAAGATAAACGCAAGAGACATGGTTAAAAACCTTATTATCGGCATTGTCATAATATTCGTCGTCGCAATGGGCGCACCTTTGCTTATCAACGGCTTGTCCGCTTGGGTAGGTTGATAACAACTAATCAATAGATGAGTAAGGCGGCAGTTATCTGTCGCCTTACTTTTAAGAGGTAGCGTAATGATAATTTTTTTACAGGAGTTTGTACTCCAACTCTTTCTTTGGCTACTCAGAATGGTAGATGGGTTAATGGATATATTCTCGGCGATGACGGGGATAACGGATGTTATATATCACGGGCAGAAAGTGAACTTGATTGAGTACCTTGTAAACTCAACGGGCGTAAGTTCTATATTTTGGTGCGTGTTCATATTGGCTGTAGGACTTGGCTGTATATTCACAATTGTAGCGCTTGTAAAGAATATGATTTCAAATAACCGCAACATCACAAGTATTGTAGGCAAATTCTTCTTGGCGTTGCTCGGTACTATGGCGATGCTAATCGTTGTAATACTTGGCATTCTCATTTCAAATGCGGTATTGGAACTCGTTGCTCGAATTTTCCAAATAGAGAATACTACAAAACTTTCAAATGCACTATTTAATGCTTGTGTAGGGGATTGGCTAAACGGCTATTCTATGGCGGAAGTTGATATAACTTCGCTTTCGGTACACGACATTTTCGGCACATACCAAACGGCTATGTTCGGTATATGGCCGATGTCGTGGGAAATGGACGGAATGGTAAATCCAAACACATTTATGTACATACCGAGTCTTATCGCATCAATCGGTGTAGTGCTTGCAATGCTTGTTGCGGCGCTCAACCTTGCAAAGCGTGTTTACGAGATAGTTTTGCTGTATATCACAATGCCGATTTCAATGGCAACTTTGTCTATGGATGACGGCGCAAGATTCAAAATTTGGCGAGAAACATTTATAACCAAAATAATCATTGCATACGGAACAATCTTCTCTGTAAACGTATTTATTCTGCTTTTGCCTATTATCACGAATATAAGTATTCCAAATATGGGCAATTTTGGGAATGGTATCTTCAAAATCGTAATGATTATAGGCGGAGCGTTACTTATACCCGCAGGGCAGAATTTATTTGCGAGATTATTCGGGCAAGCGGACGATATGCACGCAGGCGGAAGTTTCCTAAGAAGCGCATTTTATGGCGGAAGAATAGCAGGTGCGCTTACTATTGGCACTGCATCAAAGATTATTCGAGGAGTTATACACTCTAAAAAACACAAGTCGGAGAACAAAGAAAAGGACGAGGAAAAGTATAGCGAAGATGTAAGCTCGTCAGACGAAACGGGAGGAAGTGAATGAGGATTATCCCTAAAAAAATAAAGGTAAAAAACACGGTGTGGAAGTGCTATTCGATTGTAGATATTATCGTTGCGCTTGCGGTGCTTGCGATAATATTCGTCGCAATTACGACAAAAAATTGGGCGTTTGCGGCGATTATGGGAGTAGTCGCAGTTGTTATGTTTATGCCCACGCAAGACGGCATTTTCTACACATGTATTTTCGAGAATATCAAGTTTTTATTTGCAAAGAAGCGTTATACGCTAACGGCTAAAAATCCAAAGGAGAATGTAGATACTCTTATAGGACTTAAAGAGATTAAAGAAAGCGGATTGCTTGTTTATAGTGGCGGCACTTACGGCAGAGTTATTAAAGTAGGACAAAAGAACTTTGGGATAGAAGATGTTGCGGAGCAAAATATAGATATCAACTATCTTGCAAACGCACTCAAATTGTTGGACGGAACGCAAAGCGCAGACATCGTAAAGATAGACCGTCCTGTAACGCTCGACGCATTTTCAAGCGAGTTGTTTTGTAGATTATCCGAAGTGCAAAACGGAATTGAGGATAACGCTGTAAAGGATATTAAATCTAATATTTTGCAGGAGCGCATAGACCGCATAGACAAAATGAACAATATTCGCAAGCAGTATATATCGGATTATTTCATCGTGGTCTACGGAAAGAACGAACTTGACCTTGAAAACACGGCAATCAATATTTCGGCAGAAATAAACAAATGCGGACTTAGTACGAAAATGCTTGAGAGCAGAGAAACTGCGGTATTTATGAGATACAGCAATTCGCACAATTTCGACGAGCGTGAAGTGAACGAAATCGAGAGCGATAAACTAACAGAATGGGTAAAGCCGAAAGAGATTGAATTTAAGGCTAACAAGTACATGATAGACGGTATCGAAGCAAGCGTGCTTACGGTTGCGGATTATCCTCTAAAAGTCAAAAACGCTTGGGGTGCAGAACTGTTCAATATTCCAAATACTAAAGTTGTAATGCACATAAAACCCGTAGACAAGTTTAAGGCAATCAAGAGAATAGACAAGTGCATCGGCGAGATGGAAACAAAGCAGTTGTTGTCTGAAAAGGCAAGCGAAAGCAACAGAGCCGAAACGCATAGAGAAACAATGAACACGCTATTAGATAGGTTGCAGACAGAAAACGAGAGCCTATTCGATGTCACACTTACGGTTACGGCGTATAACTATCTAAATGATGAGAACTATAAAAAGACCGTGCGCCGCTCAATGCTTACGGGCAATTTCAAGCCGTCAATGCTTTATGGTTTGCAAATTGAGGGATTCAAGTCTGCAAACATTTCTCCCGTATCCGTATTGTCCAAATTTGAAAGAGGCATAAACAGCTCGTCGCTTGCAGCAGTGTTTCCGTTTGTACGTACATGCGTAATGGACGATGGCGGAATATTGCTCGGCGAGAATAGGACTAACGGCTATCCGTTCATATTCAATCTTTGGAAACGAGGCAATCTATATCAAAACAGCAATGCGATGATAATAGGTAAGTCGGGTAGCGGTAAATCATACTTTTTGAAAAACCTAATCCTAAACGAATGGGGCAACGGCACAAGGGTTATCGTGTTAGATCCCGAAGCGGAATACATATCGCTTGCGAGAAATATCTACGGAAACATAATCGATGTCGGCAATGCGAAAGAAGGGCGTATCAATCCATTCCATATATATAAGGTATTGACAGAGGACGGAACTGTCGCCGATCCGACGGTTACTTTCAATACGCACTTAAAGACATTGGAGAGTTTTTTCAAAATTGTACTTGCGGACGCACCTACGGATGTAATAGAGCTTATCAATAACTTGACAGTCGAAACCTACGAGAAAATGGGTATAACGGAGAACACGGATTGCTCGAACTTCCCGGCAGATTATTTCCCGTTGTTTTCAGATTTGCTCGACACATTAAAAGAGAAAGATAAAGATGGATTGGACGCACTTACTTTGCGAGATATGAGGACGGCGGAACTGTACTTGCAAAAGTTTGTTACTGGCAGATATTCGGATATATGGAATGCGCCGAGTACACTCTCTACGCAAGCGAGTTTTATAGATTTCAACTTTCAGTCGTTGTTTGCAAACAAGAACAATGTAGTTGCAAACGCTCAAATGCTATTAGTGTTCCGCTTTATAGAGCAGGAAGTTATAAACGCAAGAGAAGCGAACAAAAATGGAAAAAATTTGAGGACAATGATAGTGTGCGACGAGGCACATTTGTTTATCGATGCGAAATTCCCGATTGCGCTCGACTTTTTCTATTCGATGAGTAAACGCATAAGAAAGTACGGCGGCAGTTTTATACCAGCCACACAGAATATTGCGGATTGGAATGCAAACGAAGAGTTGCGCAGTAAAACGAGTGCAATCATAAAGAACTCGCAATACATGTTCATCTTCAAACTGTCTGCACCCGATATGAAAGATGTCCTCGATGTCTATTCGGCAGGTGACAGTTTTAATACAGAAGAACAAAGAATGATAATCTCTGCGATAACGGGACAAGCGTTTTTTATCGGCTCGACTGAACTCAGGGCGTGTATACGCATAACGGCAGGAGAGTATGTGCAAGAACTGTTTGCGGAGGAAAATAAAAAGGAGGAAGAACAAATTGAAAACTAAATCTTGGGTAAAATATCTTACGATAATAGTTGCGGTTTTGCTGTTAGCATTTGCGGTAGGTTGGTCAATATTCGGAAAAGGCGAAACGAACACCGCTTCGGCGGCAACTATGCCGAGATACAAAATGACATTCGCCTATACGCACTATTATCGATATAACACTGGTACGACGGTAGACGGTTCGTCGCAAGGAACGACATCGGCTTATGTTGCAACAACGAAAGGGTACTATACAACAGTATCTTTTTCTTTGTTTAGCAGTACATCATCGGGAG
The DNA here is from genome assembly GCA_910578325.1 of uncultured Christensenella sp. Classification (GTDB taxonomy): domain Bacteria; phylum Bacillota; class Clostridia; order Christensenellales; family CAG-917; genus CAG-475. The sequence goes on along the minus strand of CAJTQT010000003.1, from coordinate 132,690 downwards.
ATGCGGTACTGCCTATGAACGGCACAATAACCGAAAGAAACATAACTATAAAATCGGAAGGCAGTTGGTCTAAAAGTTTTTCGGTATCGGGAAAAGCAAGCGGCTCGGTCGGCTCGACAAAAAACGGGACTTTAACGCTTAGCAATCTTGCAGATGATACATATACAATGTCTTGCTCTATGCAAGGCGGCGGTTGGAATCCCGATCCGCGTTCTTTTGCTTCTTACAGTATGTCGGCATATTCCACATTCATTGTGGATACGACAGCACCGTCAATAAGCGGAGCGTCCACATCAACGACGGGAAAATTTACGAATACGGAGTTTACCGTAAGTGCAACCGATGCGGGTAGCGGTGTGGAAAATTTATATATGAAAACACCGCAAGGTAGTTCATATACGGCAGTCGGAACATCTAAAACTATTACATCAACATTTGCAAACGGCTTATATAGCTTTTATGCAAAAGACAATGCAGGGAACACCTCTGCTACATACTATGTTTATTATGACACGACATTGCCTACGCTTGCATTCAAAAATGCAAGCGGGGCGGCGGTTACGAGTGCGTATATAAATACGGCGTTCAGTTGTACGGCAAGCGATACGGGGAGCGGTATAAACTATATACAATACACAACTCCGACTAACAGCGTTTGGACTACTTATACATCTGGAACATCGATTCCTACAACTTCCGCAAACGGGAGTTATCATTTTCGTGCGATAGATAAAGCAGGAAATGTTTCGGCAGTTAAATTTATTACAAAGGATACCGAAAAGCCGACAGGCACTATATACGGCGAGAATACGGCGGTTGCAACGGGCGGCAGAACAAAGGCGCAATATATAAGGTTTCAGGCTACGGATACTGTATCGGGTGTAAAGAGTATATTTGTAAAAAAGCCTAATGAAAGTTCGTATATCGCATACACACAAGGCACACAGTTTACTACAAACGGCACATATTCGTTTTATTGTTCGGATAATGCAGGAAATAAGTCGGTGACTTATACTGCAATCTTGGATAACACAGCACCTATACTGTCGTGTGCGCAAACGAACTTTTATAATATTACCGCAAATGATTTTACGGTTAAGGCTACGGATGCCCATAGCACTTTATCCTTATATTATAAAACGCCGTTAATGACGGAGTTTGCGAAAGCGAGCAATGGGAGTTATAGCGTAACCACTATCAATTCGGACGGTAAGTATTATTTTTATGCGGAAGATGTACTCGGCAATCGCTCGGAAACAAAGTGGATTGAATTAAAAGTTGCCGTGCCGACGGCTACGGTTGAGCAAGACACAAGTAAAAATCATTACCGTATAACTTGGGAAGATTCGTCCACAGGAAGATTGAATGATGCGCCTTACACAAAAGGCACTTGGATTACGAAAGAGGGCGAATATACTTTCGTTATCACTAATTCGAGCAAGCGTTCAAATACTTATCGTTTTACTATCGCCCATAGTTTTGTAGTGACTCAGGTGATAAAGCCTACTTGTACGGATAAGGGATATTCCATATATAAGTGCTTGACTTGTGATGTTACATATAATTCTGATTACGTTAATGCAAATGGACACACATATACGCAGGAACTCATAGGCGAGAATTGTCAAGAGGGCGCGCACTATTTATATACTTGCAGTGTTTGTAAGCATCAATATAAATCTGAATATCTTACGGCAGGTGGACACAAATACGATAAGAAGGTTGTTGTCGCAACTTGCACGGAAAGAGGATATACGATAAAAACTTGTACTGTTTGTGCTTATACTTTCCGTGATGAATATACGGCGGCGCTTGGACATAATTTCAAAATCACGGTTTTAGAACCCACTTGTTTAGAGGGCGGACATTCTACATTCGAGTGTAAGCGTTGCGACTATGAATATGTATCGGACTACACGGCGGCGAAAGGACACAGTTATGAGATAACGGAAGTTGTGCCTACTTGTACAGATAGGGGATATAAGTTACATAAATGTTCGGCGTGCGAGGACGAGTATAAAACGGACGAAACTTTTGCACTCGGTCATTCCTATACGGAAAGAACGCAAGAGGTAAGTTGTACGCAGAACGGCTGTATTTTGCATACCTGTACTCGTTGCGGCTATGAGTATGAAACCAATGTAACGAAAGCACTTGGACATAAGTATGTGTCCGAAGTTACAATGACAGCAAACTGCACGGAAGACGGCAACCGTCATCATATATGTTCGAGATGTGGAGAACAGTACGACACGCCAATACCTGCATTCGGACATAACTATGAAATCACGGATATACAGTCGGACGGCGGCATAACAGCGAGGACTTATTCATGTTCTGTTTGCGGTTATTCTTATGTTCAAGATTTAGGCGATCAATATGAGGAAGTATCTAACTATGTTGAATATCTATTTCAACAGTATGCGCCTTATATGTGGTGGGTGTTCCTTGCGGTTGCAGGTGTGTGGTCAATAGCAATGGGTATTGCAATAATAGTCGCGCACAAGCACGAAGACAAGTACAAAGCAAAGAAAATGCTTGTCAATTATCTTATAGGTATGGTTGTAATTGCGGTAATTGTAGTAGCGTGTCCGTATTTAGTGCGAGGAATTGCGTCGTTGATTGCAAATTAAAAATTTTTGAAAAAAGGTATTGACAAATCGTAAATCACACGCTATCGTATTGATACGATGATGCGTAACCATTAAGGAGGTTAGTATGAACAAAGCAGAATTGTTAAGAAAAGTGCAAAACGACGAGGGACTAACGGTAGCGGAAATCAAGGCTTATCAAAAGATGGTAAAGCCCGTGAAGCATGTGTACGGAAAGTACGGAACTCTTGCAAAGCAGTATCTTGAGGAAAAGGGCATAGATTGGACAATAGCAAATCTGCCCGAATACCTACACGGGGTGGATAGACAAGCAGAGCAGATGTACGACGTTATGTATGCCAAACTGTCCGCATTGCCCGAGTACAAGAAAACAAATGACTTTATGAGGAATTTGCAGATTGAAACGGAAATACAACACCGCATCGAAGAAGAAATCTTAAATGAAATCGTGTATGTGTAAGGAGGCTGAAACTATGGCAAGCAACAACACCAAGAACACCGCAAAGAAAGTAGCAAGAACTGTCGGCAACGTCGGACGCATAGTGGTAGGCGGAGCGATGATTGTAGGTCATATAGCGTTGAGCTGTATCGGCGCACTATTGTGTGCGATAACCAAAGAATAAGGAGAACAATATGGAACGCAAAGAAAGCACACCTATGAGAGAAATTCGCAGAAAGTATGAGGATGTTCACAAGGAAGAACGCAAAGCCAAAAACAAAGTTTGGGGAACAAGCATAGAACGCAGTTATGCGGACGAAATGGACGAGTTCTTGGCAAGGCATAACATTACAAAAGTTGCTGTCATTGTTGCAGGTTATGAAGCCTTGAAGCAACAGTATGAGCCACGAGATAAAAAATAAGTAGCAGGAAACTGCAATCCACCGTGATGCCTAACGGCATAGATAACGGAGTACAAACCATTGAATTGGGGCGTGTTCGTATCTATGTCAAATACGCCCCTTTATCATAAAAGGAGCAAATTACGGTAAATACAAAAATCGACGATGATTATGTTGCTTTTCTTTTATTAGAAGCAATGTATAAAGATGGCGAGATCGATGATAAAACCTACGGAAATGTTTTAAAGTTAAAATCGGAATATCTCGCAAAAAATCGAAAACAAACAAAGAAGAAGGAGGGCAAAACGAAAAATGCATAACACGACAATGTCTAATTTAACGCAAAACAGAATCGTTTTGCCTACCGATATTTTCGTAAATGATAGAAATAGACCTCGTAATGTAGTGTTTTACGGACGTGTATCCACTGAACAAGAGGCGCAACTTTCGGCTCTTGAAAATCAATTACAGTGGTATGATGACCAAGCAAAGTATCATTCTAATTGGAATGTTCTTCGCAAGTATGTGGACGAGGGTATAACGGGAACACAAGCAAAAAAGCGTCCCGCTTTTTTGGAAATGATAGAAGATGCAAAAGAAGGGAATTTTGATCTTATTGTCACAAGGGAGGTCTGCCGTTTCGCACGAAATACAGTAGATACGCTTGTTGTAACGAGAGAACTTAAAAGATATGGCGTAGAAGTCTATTTTGTCGAAGATAATATTTGGACAATGGATGGCGACGGCGAACTCAGACTTACTATTATGGCAACGCTTGCTCAAGAGGAAAGTCGCAAAACTTCTGAACGTGTGAGAGCAGGTCAAAAAATTAGCCGTGATAAAGGTGTGCTATATGGAAGCGGTAACATCTTAGGATATGACAGAGTCGGAGACACATATATCATAAATGAGGAACAGGCGGAAACGGTACGACTTATTTATGATTTGTACTTAAAAGGTAACGGAAGCTCACGAATTGCCAAAGAGTTAATGCATCTAAAACGAAAAAATGCGTCGGGGTTAGTAAAATGGGATAGCACGATGATTTTGCGGATTTTGCGCAATGCAACATACAAAGGTTATATGGGATATCTCAAATCTTGGCGAAATAATTATCTCGATCAAAAAATCATAGTAAATCGTGACGAAGATACATATTTATATGTTAAGGGAGATTTCGAACCTATTGTATCCGAAGAAATATGGGATACATGTAAAGAAATACGAGAGAGTAAAACTCAGAAAATCGTTGATGCAAAGGGGAATATCGTTGAGAAAGGAGAGCGAAAAAGTCAAAATATTTGGGTTAAGAAATTGCTTTGCAATTGTGGTAAACATTTTAGAATGGATAAGTGGCACATAAATAAGACAGGTATAACTTATGGTTATAAATGTTACAATGTGCTGAATAATGGGTCAAAGCAATCGAGAATAGATGCGGGTTTAGATACTGACGGTTATTGCGATATGGGGACGATTGCCGATTGGAAAATGGATATGATGGCTTGGCATTTACTTAAACAGCTTCGCTTTTCTATTAAGTCGATAGTTGATAAATCATACAAAATTTATGAAAAAAGCTATCAGTCAAGTAAGAATTCGGAAAGAGAAGAACTTGATGTTTTAAGTGATAAGTTGGGAAAAGAAAAAGTTAAATTAAACAATCTTACCGAAATGCGTCTCGGCGGAGAGATAACAAAAGAAGAATATCAAGAACATAAATACAAAATCAACAGCAATATATTACATTTGGAGCAGAGAATCGACGAATTACAAAAGCAATTCCGTGTAGAAAAGAGGGGGATATCGCAAAAGATATCTATCGATGAATTTGAAAAAATCATTGAAGAAAAATTAGACTTTTCGCAACCTAAAATAAGCGTAGCCATTATAGATGCGTTAATAAACAAAGTAGTTCCCAATAATAGTGTGGATTTTAAATGGTACTTGAATTTGATGCCACATACTAACGACGATGACTATCAATGTATAGGAGAGTTTACTATCGAATTTGAGGATGCAAAAGCCTATCGCAAAATGCGCGGTGAAATGCTACGTCCAAATCAATGGAACAATTTGATAGTAAAAATATACATTTGAAAATGATTGTTTTTATAATTTTTTGTTAATGTTTAGTGCAAAGCATAGCTAACTAATTACTATGATAACTCTGCTTTTATATTAGAAAAAAATTATAGTTATATAAAAATATGATATTTGATAAAAAGGTGTATTGAAAATCTTATAAAAAATAGATAATATCTAAATAGTTAATACATAAAATTTTACAAAATTACTTGAAATAATATTATTAGATGCTTATAATATTAAAAGTATTTTACAAAGGAGTGATGCTTGATGGACACTACTGTATTGCATTTAAGTGATTTGCATTTACATATTAATTCATATGAACAGGAAATGAGTAAATTTGAGTCCCTTATTCGGTGTGTTAAAAATTATTTAAATATTAATGATTTGAAATATATTGATGCTTGTGTAATTACAGGTGATATAATTGATGCCCAAGAAGAGTTGAGTGAAAACAATCAGAAATATACTTCTCGACAAAAATGGGGAAATGCATTAAAATTTTTTAAAAAAATAATTGATGAAAAAATATTTAAAAATTTATTAATTGTTCCAGGTAATCATGATGTGACTAGTAGTAAAACAAATTTTATTAATTACGGTAATAAAAATAGCTGTAGTATTATTGATAATAAATATGCTACAGATAATCTATATTTTAGAGATTTTCAAGAAGAATTTATAAATATTTTTATAAGAGAATTAAACGATTATAAAATTGGTAAAGACAATATCAATATTGAATATACTATAAATGCAAATCACAGATATATAAGAATTAATGACATTGGTTTTTATTTAATCAATTCAGTATATAACTATAATAAAGATGCCAAAGAACCTCTTTGTATTGACTGTAATTTTCTAAATGCTTTAATAAAGTCTGAGGGTAATAAGGATGACATTCATATTGCTATTTCTCATAATCCTTTAATTAATGTATGTGAAAATGTTACCCAAAATAGTTATGGTATTGAAGGTGCGATAGATATTAATAGTTTAATAAGTGCAAATGAAGAGAGTTTTTTTAATTATAATTTAGCGGGACATTGTCATACAACTGATTTATATAGAAACGACAATGGTAAGTTAAAAGTAGTTGATACGAGATTGTATATAGATGAGACCGAGTGTAATTTGTACCTATTTAAATCTAAAGAGTGTAAAGAGACTTCATGTTCTGAGATGCGAATCATTTATGATATGCAAAATAAAAATTTTAAATTTGTAGTAGGAAATGATGAAAAATATAAGATTTTTGGGCTAAGTAAAAGAGAATTGAAAACGGAATTATTTGCGAGAGATATTAATCTTAACGCACAAGACATAATAAATAAATCTAAAATTGATGGCAACAATATTATTATTGGAGAACAAAGCTTTAATATTTTTGAACTTTCTGAATTTTATAGATATATAACTAATTATCGACAAGTTAAAGATGATTCAGATAAGTGTTACAAAAAAAATATATCATTAAAAGATATTAGGGATATATTTGAAAAAATAATAAATGATTCCATTAGTTTTAAGAAAGAACACTCACTAGATAGTAAACCAATAGTTCCGATAACAATTAAAGGAGGTTTGGGTACAGGGAAAAGTACTTTTTTGAATTTACTATATTGGTATATATTGCTCTCGGATAAATATGTAAACTATTGTCCAGTTTATATAAATTTAAATAATTACATTGAGGATAAAGATATTAATGTAAATAAACAACAACTTGAAAATCATATAACAGAGATTGATAATTTGAAATTTGTATTAAATAAAAAAATTATTTATTTAATAGATGGTTTTGATAATTTCAAAGTAAATGAAAATTTGGATCAACTAGTTAATTCGCTATCTGATAAAAATAGTAATATATTAAAAAGCACTTCAAATGATTTTTATATTTTTTGTGTTAATAGACATTTTTCTAGTTTGTTAGAGCCAGGGGAAGGTGAAAATCAAAGTAGGGACAAAAATTCATATTTATATGATTTTACAGACTCGAAATATATTTTATATTTTTATCGTTTATCATTTACTGAAGATAATGAGAAAATTGATCTTTCAGCAAAACGTTATTTGTCCCTTGCTAATGGAAATGCTAGCGGGAATGCCAACGGGAATATAATAAGTATTTTGCAAAATTTAAAGGAGAATGGTGTTTTTGTTTATGATTGTCAATTAATGCATCAATTTGTTAAAAATATTACTAGTGACATATCGCAAAAGATGGAAGATATAAAAATTGACAAGTTATTTAATGATGGTAACCTCGTTGATATCGCAAAAAAGTATCTCGAAGGTAACTTATTATCTATAGATGAATATAAGAAATTAACTAGTCAGACAGAAATAGAATATGCTTATGCTCTAGGTTATTTAAATCAATTAGAAATTACTAATAATTTGAGTAAATATTTATTAAAGCAGCAGAATTATGATGGTTACTTGCCTCGTTATTTTAATAAGCAGATCAATTATTTTGTTAATTTAATATTAAATCATCCTAAACATAAGAGTATTTCAAATAATATTATTAGCCAGTTAAAAAATATTTCTTATAAATCATATGAAGACTTTAACAAAATTTCACTTGCACAGTTTTTATATATATTAAGAAATAATAAATTTTACAAAAATAATAATGTATTATCTTTCATCAATGACTTAGAAGGAAGTATTAAAGAGAAAAAAAGTGATAGTGAGTCGCAAGATTTAATTATTAAGAGAGTTTTAAGAATAACAAAATTGTCTCAGCATAAATTTAAAGATGTCTATTCATTCATATGCGAATTAATTAATAACACTTCACAACGTGAGTTGAATAGAAAGTTTGATTTGTTTTATTATGGCGATAGAGAATCGCTTGAAGACAAAACGGATGTGCAAATTTATCATACAGTTTATCAACAAATTTATCGATTAAATAATATTGTTTGGAAAGAAATTGAAAGATATGAATTGTCGCTATTTACATTGTGTAGTTTGGTTCAACAGGCAATAACTTCTTTAAAATTTAGACGTAAAAGTAATTCTAAACATTCACCGAAATGCAATACTATTAAGGATTACTGTAAAAAATTGATTAGAATTTTGGATGGTTATTTTAAGAATACGAGCATTTCTTCCCAAGAACATCTTATTGTTTATGGTTATTATAAGCATATATATAATTATTGCCAGTATTATCTAGGTGATCAAAAGACGAAACCTATACTTGAATTAATTTATACGAAAGGAATAAAAAAAGTTTTTGAAGATGGGTATATGCGTAATGTGCTTGATGATTTCTATGATAATAGAATTTTAGGAAAGCAGAAAAATAATTATTTTTACCAAAATGCTTTTACAGCAGTGGCGAGTGAATTATTCTTATTACCTTTAGATGATAAACAAAGAAGTGTGGCTTTGACTTATAGTAGTGTATATGATTTATTTGACTATTTTGATTACTGTTATCTAAATACTTATGAAAATCAAGCAATTATAGATAGTAATGGCGTGTTGCCGAATTTTGTATCACATATATCGTACTTATCAGACGAATATTTTAATAATGACAATATAAATTTGAAAACACTTGTTGACTTGCTTTATTATATTGAAATTTCTAAAAATATTCTTACTTTTAAGGGAAAGATGAATTTTAATAAAGATAGAATAAGTGAAATTATAAAATTTTTTGAAAATGCTTTAAAGATTGATTTGTATAAAACTGGTAACTTTTCTTCCATAGGGAAACAGTTACATGAATATATAACACAATTACAAAAAGTTTTGAAATAATTTGATACAACAATGAACACATCTAATACAACGACCGTATGGCAGATTGTAATGAGAAGCATTACGGGAAGACTTTTATTGACCCAATTTGTCATACATCACCACAAGCGAATATCAAGAATCCGAGAAACTAATAGGGTTGAAATGATAAATAAAAAACCACCAGTCAAACTGGTGGTTTTTTATTATAAAATCATTACATTGAATAGCAGAATTATAAAGCAAACTTAAACCTTGACAAAACTACTATATTTGCTTATGATATGGGAGGAAATATTTTAAGCAGAACAGAGTATGCTTATACACTTGCGAATACTGAGAAGCTTACAAACGGCAGGGAATTTATCTATGAATATAATACGAATGGATGGGCGGATCAGTTAAGTTTTTATGATGGTTCTGAGTGTAGTAATTACGACCCGTTGGGTAATCCAAGAGTATATAGAGGTTCCGTTCTCACTTGGAGTCATTGCAGACAGCTGGATCAGATAGGCGGCGTAAACAAACAAACCGCAAAGTTTGCATATAATGCAGATGGTATTCGTATATCTAAACAGATTGGTACCGTAAGGACAGAGTATTATTTGGACGGCACGACGGTACTTGCTCAGAAGAGCGGAAACCAAATGATTTTTTTCAACTATGGTATAGATGGAATAGATGGCTTCACTTATAATAGTAAAGAGTATTATTATAGAAAGAACATTCAAGGTGATATCCTTGCGATAATGGATGAGAATGGCACAGAGATTGTGCAATATGTCTATGATGCGTGGGGAAATCATAATACATATGTTCTTTTTGATAATAATTCGTAGCTTGACATTTCCAAAGTAACAAGCAACGAGCATGTAGCTATTGCTCAACTCAATCCATATAGATATCGCGGATACTATTATGATATTGAGACAAAGCTTTATTATCTCAATACGCGTTATTATGACCCGGAAGTAGGCAGGTTTATAAACGCGGATGATATCAGCGAAGTTGAACCTGAAGATATAGACGGACTGAATCTGTATGCCTATTGCTTGAATAATCCTGTGATGTTAGTAGACGACAACGGCAATAAGCCTAAATGGTGGCAATGGCTACTGTTTGGCATTGGTGTTGCACTAGTTGTAGCGGCAGCAGTCGTGCTAACAGTTGCATCTGCAGGTGCTGCTACGGGTTTAATTGGAGCGATAGCCGTAGGCGCTGCAAAAGGTGCTTTGATAGGCGCTGCAGTTGGGTCCGTAGTTGGAGTAGCAGGAGGTGCAATTTATTCTGCAGCAACTGGAGCAGATATGGGCAATAGTATATTATCCGGATTCTTAATGGGCTTTGGAATAGGTGCGGTTGTTGGTGCAATAATTGGTGGTGCAGCTGGGGCAAATGGATGGTACAATGCTAAAGCATTGGAATTTACACAATACGGATCAAAAGAGGTTGTATTAGGTCGTAATCCTCAATATATTGAAATCGCTAAAAATAGAGGGGCAACTTATTTTCATTCTTCAAATTGGGAGGCAACGAGAGCTCTAAAAGGAGTAGGTGATAAAGGTATGTGGAAAATAAATAAGGCTTTTTTGAAACAACAAATTAAGGCGGGAGCACATTTTGTCTTGTCTGCGCCACCTAGTGGCTACTACTATGCCAAAGAGGTTGCATATATTATTAAGCATGCTATATATATGTTTTTATAATGAGGAAATATTTATGAATTATGATTGTGCAAAAAAAATGTATTATAGTTGTTATGGCTCTAAATTTTGTATTGATAGAGAATATGGCAAAGAGTATAGAAAATATAAAGTGCCGAAAGAACTAGAAAAGAAGTGGTTAGAGGATATTAGATGTAGGCTATTAGACCAAATAGATAATTCATATGGACAAGAACAACATGAATTAGTTACAAATTTATGTTTATCTTTAAGTAATGAAGAAAGTGCTTCGATTTTAATAGAAGTGTTGCAAAAAAATCAAGACTCTTTCACCAAATTGCTTTATTGCGAGCAACTGAAAGATTTAGCAGGCAAGATTTTAGATGATAAATTATGTGATCAAATACGCAAAGTTATTGTGTATCAAAAAAAACTTATATTGCTAGATATCTCAAATATTGATGAGAAATACAAAACAATGTATTATATGAAAGATTATGATTTTTCAGAGAAATCGTTATTAATACGTGCTAATAAATTATAAACAAACGGGGTATTTAATACCCCGTTTGATTTATCTTTTGAGAGTTAAAAAATGATGATAAACATTATCAAAAGGCAATAACATTTGTATAAGATGGTTCAAAAATTATTAAAAAGAGAGGATCAATTCCTCTCTTTTTATTTAAATATTTCCATAGATTAGCAAAAGTTAGAAGGCATTAGAAAAATAACCTTTTAGAATATTATTTTAGATTAAATGAACGTCTCATAAATTTATATTCTAAGGAGAAGAATAATGGCTACTAATTTTGTTTTTAAGAATCGTCAAAGTGAATTCCCAAATCGTCGTAAACTGACTATTGTCGAACAACAAGGAAATGAATTGCTTGATATTGTGAGCAATTTACAGAAAACGGAGAAAGAGTTTTGCATTGTTGCAAGAAATTGCCCGTAGTGTTAAAATATATTTATGGAAAGGATAGCGAGTTTTAAAATCAATCATATGAATCTTTTGCCCGGACTTTACGTTTCCCGCCGTGACGAACGCGACGGAATTACGCTTACGACTTTCGATATGCGTATAACCGCGCCCAACCGCGAGCCTGTCGTGGATATGCCTGCTTTGCATACCATAGAACATCTGTGCGCGACTTATCTGCGCAACTGTAAACGAAAAGATGAAATCGTATATTTCGGACCTATGGGTTGCAGAACGGGGTGTTATATAGTTATGTTCGGCGATTTGGAACCTGAGGATATATATGATTTGACAGTAGATATGTGCGATTTTGTAATAGGTTTTGAGGGTGAGATTCCCGGCGCCAGTCCTGCGGAATGCGGGAATTATTCGGAACAGAATCTTGAAATGGCTAAATATTATATATCAAAATTTAAAAATGAACTTACATTATATAAGCGATTCAACTATTTGGAGTAAAATCTGTTTGTTGTCTTAGATAAATGTTTTGGGACACAAATTCGTATGTGTGCGTACAGTATATGCTGAGAATTTCCGATTTGTAACCGCTTTTGCGGTTATTTTTATGTTTTTGTAAAAAAATTATCGTTTTTTTTAGGAAAACGTACTTATTATTTCGTATATATAATTAGTAAAAGTCTGGAAAAGGTTTATGAGCCAAGGATTTACACCCGAATTTTTAGAAGAACTCACCTATAAGAATGATATAGTGGAGATAATTTCTCAGTACGTGCCGTTGCAGAAAAAAGGCGGACGTTATTTTGGGTGCTGTCCGTTTCATAATGAAAAGACACCGTCGTTCTGTGTCAATCAGGATAGCGCATATTATCACTGTTTCGGTTGCGGAGCGAGCGGAAGCGTCATTAAATTCATTATGGAAATGGAGTCGATGAGTTTTTTCGACGCGGTCAAGTACCTCGCTGAGCGCGCGGGAATGGCTTTGCCTGAACTGAAATTCGACGAACACTATCAGGAAAAGAAAGAGCGCAAGGACGTGCTTAAACAACTTATGCGCGACGCCGCGCGCTATTACCGCAACAATCTGACAGACGAGAAAAAGGGCAGAGATGCGCGCGAATATCTCGCAAGCCGCGGCATAGACGACGAAACGTCAAAGAGATACGGGCTCGGTCTGTCTCTCGATTATGACAGTATGGTGGCATATCTGCGCAGAAAGGAATACACGCCGAAGGACTTGCTCGATTGCGGTCTGATTTCAAATACCGATCGGCCGTCTGACGCTTTTGCGAACAGAATCATTGTGCCTATTATCAACTCTATGAACGAGGTTGTGGCTTTCGGCGGGCGTGTTTATCACGGAGAGAAAGACGTCGCAAAATACAAGAATTCCACCAACACAGCGCTGTTTGATAAGGGCAGGACGATTTACGGAGTGAACTATATAAAGCAGGATAAACGCACCAAAGGCGAGACATATAAGGAACTTATACTTGTCGAAGGATATATGGACGTTATATCGTTGGGGGCGGCGGGAATAAGAAACGCCGTAGCGGGAATGGGAACCGCACTCACGGACGGACAGGCGCACGAACTTAAACGCCTTGCGCCTAAGGTGTACGTATGCTATGACGGCGACGGAGCAGGAAGAAAGGCCACCGTGAAAAACGTGGAACCGTTGCTCAGATGCGGAGTGGATACGAGAGTTGTGCTTTTGGACGACGGAAAAGACCCTGACGAAACCGTACGGCAGGACGGCTACGAGGCTTTTATAAAACGCATACGCGAAGCGTTGCCCGTTATTGAATATAAGTTGAAACTGTGCAAGGACGCGTACGATTTGAACTCGGTCGACGGCAGGGCTAAATATGTGCAAAGCGCGTTGCGCGTTCTCAAAACTATAGACAGTAAATCCGAAAGGGAAGTTTATCTCGGAATTGTGTCGGGATTAAGCCGTGTTTCCGTTGAAACTTTGCACGAGGAACTCGGATCTGCGTCCGTTGCCGCGCCCGAGAAAAAAGCGGAAATTCCGACGGTGGATAAGACGGCTAAAAATCTTCGCGCTTCACGGTTCGTGATGAGCAGGATAATGGAAAACGCCTCTTATGCTAAGACTGAAAATATAAAAAAAGAATGGCTTGCGCACCCGATACATCAGTCAGTTTATGACTATGCACAATCTGTAAAAAGCGTAAACGTCGGTCAGATGTACGGTGTTATCGACGACGAAGAGATAGGCAAAATACTTGATGTGCATCTGCATTTTGCTACGCTTGCCAAAGAAGAAGAGTATTATATCGACTGTGTGTCTACCCTTGCTAACGAATTTATATCGGCGCGTCTTGCAGAATTGAAAACACAGTACGGCGCATTGTCCGACGCGGAAGAAAAAAGAAATGCCCTGAATGAAATCACGGCGTTGCAGAAAAAATTGAAATCAAAAACCATACAGGAAAAACTTTGATTCGGGAGGAGTATTGTGGACAGAGAGCAACTTCTTAAATTAGAAATAGAAAAGATCATCACTATCGGGAAGGAGAAAGGCACCGTTACCGAAGATGAGATAATGGCAAAACTCGAACATCTCAACGCGACAGCGGAAGATATGGAGTTGGTGTTTAACGCTTTGAACGCGGAAAACATCAAAGTTGAGGAGCCGAGAGAGGAAGAGACAATCGAACTCGACAAGATTATCGACAGTGCGGTGGACGATTCCGTAAAGATATATCTTAAAGAAATCGGTACTGTTCAACTTCTTAACGCCGAACAGGAGATAGAACTTGCGCGGCGTATGGAATCGGGGGACGAGGACGCTAAACACAAACTCAGCGAAGCAAACCTGCGCCTTGTCGTATCCATTGCAAAGAGATACGTCGGGCGCGGAATGCAGTTTCTGGACCTTATACAGGAAGGAAATCTGGGACTTATGAAAGCGGTTGAGAAGTTCGATTATACCAAAGGATTCAAGTTCTCAACTTATGCGACCTGGTGGATAAGACAGGCAATTACCCGCGCTATTGCGGATCAGGCGAGAACGATACGTATCCCTGTACATATGGTGGAGACTATAAACAAGCAGGTGCGGGCAACGCGTCAACTTTTGCAAAGACTGGGCAGAGAACCGTCGCCGGAAGAAATAGCGGAGTATCTCGGTTGTTCGGAAGAGCGCGTGCGCGAGATTCAGAAAATAGCGCAGGATCCCGTATCGCTCGAAACGCCTATCGGCGAAGAGGAAGACAGCCATCTCGGCGATTTCATAGAGGACGGCACTGCTCCGTCTCCGAGCGACGTTGCGGAAAGCAATATGCTCAAAGAGCAACTTATACAGGTGCTCAATACGCTGACACCCCGCGAGGAAAAAGTTCTGAGACTGCGTTACGGACTTGACGACAGCCATCCGCGTACGCTGGAAGAGGTGGGAAGAGAATTCAACGTCACGAGAGAGCGTATCCGCCAGATAGAGGCGAAAGCGCTCAGAAAATTGCGTCATCCCAACAGACTCAAAAAACTCAAAGACTTCGACTGATGCCCATTCGTCTTGACGAAAGACTGACCGCAATAGCAAACTGCGTCGATTTCGGAGCAGTTGCCGACGTGGGGTGCGACCACGGAAAGTTGGGATATTATCTGGTCGCGACCGACAGAGCAAGCAAAGTTATTGCAACCGACATAAGCGAAAGCAGTTTGAAAAAGGCGGAAGAACTCTCACTGGAGAACGGAGTCGGGGACCTGATGTGCACAAGACTCGGCGACGGGCTTGTTCCCGTAGCGGACGGAGAGGCCGATACCGTGATTATAGCGGGGTTAGGCGGAGACGTAATATCGGAAATTCTCGCGCGTGCGCGGAGCGACGGCAAATCGTTCAGTCACTTTCTGCTTTCCCCGAATACGCATCCCGAAAAGGTGCGCAGAGAGATAGTTTCGCAGGGACATCGGATTATAAAGGATTTTACGGTGGAGTGTCTCGGCAAACGCTATACCGTTATAAAGACGGAAAGAGGCGGGGAGAGTTTGGACGAATACGAGATTATGTTCGGAAAATTCTATAAACATAGCGCGGATTTCGTGATTAATGCGAAAAAGGAGTTGGACTACAAAAAGGCGATACTCGATTCGAATCCGAATTCCGAAACGCTTGCAGGAAGAGTTGCGCTGCTTAAATCGGCACTCGCCAACGCGGAGGTGAACAGTGATGAAAATATATGACGTAATTGAGTGTCTTGAACGTTTCGCGTCGCCTACGCTTGCCGAGGAGTGGGATAACGTGGGTCTTATGCTCGGAGACGCAGACAGAGAATGCACGGGCGTTATGCTTGCGCTCGATCTTACGCACAGCGTTATTGAGCAGGCAGAACAAGACGGTTGCAATCTGATAGTGACGCATCATCCGTTTATATTTAAAGCGTTGGACAGAATCGATTTAGGCCGCTCGAAAGGTCGCGCGATAGAAAATCTGATAAAAAAGGATATAGCGGTTTATTCGATGCATACGAATCTGGATAAGTGCGTCGGCGGATTGAACGATACGCTTACCGACTTATTCGGTTACAGCGAGTCGAAACTTGACGGCGCGGGCGCGATAATGAAAATAAAGCCGACTACGCTTGCAGATTTTGCAAAAACGGTCGCAATGACACTTAAAGACAACAGCGTGCGTATAGTAGGAAATCCGAATAAAAGAATAGAGACCGTTTATATCGTAAGCGGAAGCGGCGGAAGCGAATACGGCCGCGCGCTCGAATGCGCCGACGCGTTGCTGACGGGCGACCTTAAACACCACAACTATATCGACGCTTGCGACGACGGATTCGGGATTGTGGAGTATTCGCATTTCGCAAGCGAAATAATTATGCAGGACATATTAGCGAACGTGCTGAAACAGTGCGGCGTGAAAATAATAAAAGCAAAACAGAGCAGACCGTTCAGGCTGTTGGAGGAAATATGAAATTTGATAAAATTCTGCAATATCAGAAAGTAGATCAGGAGTTGCTTGCTCTTGAAGCGGAAGTTGCAAAGAGCGAAGCAAGACAGAAATACGTGTTGGCAAAGAGCAAACTCGACGGCGCGGGAACCACGATAAATAAACTGAAAGCGGAAGCAAGCGAACTGCTTGCTGGATATACCGCAATGAAAGAGAAAATAGACGCACTTAAAGCAGAACTCGACGAGTTCGACGGCATTCTCGACGACGTTCAGGACGTAGGAGAGGCGGAGCATTATCTCAAAATAGTTTCCGGCATAGCAGACAAAATCGGCGCGTTGGAGAAGGAATCGCACGTTGCCGCGTCCAAAATAGATCAGGTTAACGATTTGTATAAGAAAACGTGGGATCAGGGCGTAAAAGCGACGGAAAATTACAATGCCGCAAGAACGGAATACAATGCTTTCGTGGGAGAGCGTCAGCCTCGCGTACTCGAAATCAAAAAGGAACTTGAATCGCTCAAAGGCGAAATTTCAGAATCTCTGATGAAAGCATATTTATCTTTGCGCGCAACCAAAAAGATGCCCGCTATCGTAGAATACGATTCTAATAAAAAGATGTGCGGACGGTGCTATATGGAGGTGCCGAACGACACCTGTTCCAAACTTAGAAATGCCGGCGACTATGCCGAGTGCCCGAACTGCCGCGGCATACTTTTCGTGCCTGAGAACTGAAAGGGCGGTTTATCAGATAAATTTGAAAGATAAACGCGTTTAACGGCTTCTGTTCATAAGAATATCGACTTAGACAGATACCCGAAACTAACGGAGAAGAGATGAAAAATTTGTTTAACAATCCCGACGTGTACAGTTACAACGTCTGTCAGAAACACAGCGCGGGGTTTCCTATTGACATCAACGGTGAAAAGAGAATACAACTTCTCAACGGCGAGTGGAATTTCAGATATTTTGTCGCCGCGACGCTGCTTGATCTGAATCCCGATACGTGGGACGTCATATCCGTCCCGTCGAACTGGCAACTCAAAGGATACGGCAAACCCATATATTCGAATATAAGGTATCCGAAACCGATATCTACCGCGGGAAAACCGCATATAAATGCTGATGAAAACCCGTGCGGATTATATATGCGCAAGTTCAATCTTGATAAAACAGACGGAGATATTCATATCAATTTCTGCGCAAACAGCGGAGCGGAACTGTATGTAAACGGCAGTTTTGTCGGTTACAGCGAGGATTCGTTCGATTATCAGGAATACAATATCACGCCGTTCGTAAAAGCGGGTGAAAACGAAATAAAAATAGTGGTCTACCGCTATACTACGGGAAGTTATCTCGAAGATCAGGATATGTGGAGAATATCGGGACTGTTCAGAGACGTAACATTGATATTTCTTCCCGCTGTCAGAATTGCCGACGTCTATGCCCGCGCGGAATTCGGTAATGACTTCTCGGAAGCAAAACTTCTGATAGACGCAAGCGTACATATCGGTAACGGTGTAGAAATCGACGACGCGGAATTTTTGGCGGAACTTTTAGATGCGGAGGGGAACGCGGTCAGCAGCGCAAAATTCGTGCTCGTAGGACCTGACGGCGGAGAGACTCTTCCCGTAAAAATAGTCGAAGACGTTGCCGCTCCGCAACTTTGGAACTCTGAGAATCCGTATCTATATAAACTGAGGTTTACTTTGGTGACCGCCGTTAACGGAAATGAAACTTTCGCAGATAGGCGCGAGATTGATTTCGGTTTCAGAAAGATCGAAATAGTGCCTATGAAAGATGGGAAAGAGCCTTATATTGCTCTCAACGGCAGAAAACTCAAAATCCGCGGCGTCAACCGTCACGAATTTCATCCGGATTTCGGTCACGCCGTGCCCAGAGAGTATACCGAAGCGGATATAATCTTGCTCAAACGCAACAACGTAAACAGTATAAGGACTTCGCATTATCCCAACAGCAGAGATTTTTACGAACTGTGCGACAAATACGGCATTATGGTGATGAGCGAGAACAATCTCGAAACGCACGGACTTGCCACGCGCGTGCCGCGTTCCAATAAGCGTTGGATAAAGCAATGCTGTCACAGAATGCGCAGTATGGTGCGCACGTATCGCAATCACGCGTGTATTCTTTTCTGGTCTCTCGGCAACGAGAGCGGCAACGGAAAGGCTTTTGCGGAAATGAAAAAAGCCGCGCTTGCGCTTGACAGCACCCGTCCGATACATTACGAACCCGACGCGCACGTAAAGGTATCGGATATGGTCAGCGAGATGTATACCAAAGAGGAAACTATGGAGCGTATTGCCCAAAACCGCTGTCATAAGCACAGTCAGGCTCTGTGGGCTCCGTTCGGGCATCTGCTAACTCCTTCTATGTATAAGGATAAGCCGTACATACAGTGCGAATACGCTCACTGTATGGGCAACAGTCTCGGCAACTTCGAAGACTACTGGAAGCACTTCCGCGCTCACGACAGGCTTTGCGGCGGATATATATGGGATTTTGCAGACCAGTCCATAAAACGTACGGCGGCGGACGGAACCGTCGAATATACATACGGCGGCGACTGGGGCGATAAGCCCAACGACGGAACTTTTGCGTTCAACGGCATAGTAAGGGCGGACAGAAGTCCGAATCCCGCTTTTTACGAGGTGCGTAAGGTTTATCAGCAGATTTGGTTTGAAAGAGACGGCGACAGACTGATTCTCAAAAACGAATTTATGTTTACGCCTTTATCCGCGTACGGTGCGAAGTTCGAGTTGCTTATAAACGGCAAAGCGGTTAAGAGCATAGAATGCGATTTGCCTGACGTACAGCCTTTAAGCGTCGGAGAAATGCCGCTTCCGATTGAAATTCCGAGCGAAGAAGGCGAAATTTCACTTAACTGCTATGCGGTTGTCAAAGAAGATTCGGGGGTGTTTGTCAAGGGAGACGTAATTGCCGAAAATCAAATAGATTTTACGGGATATGTTCCGAAGCGGTTTACGGAGGCGCAGGGGAAGACGGTATTCTTCGAGGATAGCAGAATTCTGATTGAATGCGGAAACCTCAAATGCGAAGTAAACAAAAACAGCGGATATATCACGTCCATAGTCAAAAACGGAACAGAGCAACTCACAACTCCTTTACGCCCGAATTTCTGGCGCGCGAGAATTGACAACGACAAGTCGCCGCAACTGCCGGAGTTTGCGCAGAGCATACTGGGCAAGAAGTATTTCAAAGTATGCGACGAAAGGCTTGTAAAATCAAATATGGTCATCAGCGATAAACGCGTTGAAATTGACTGGGGCTGTTTCCCGCAACTGTCCGTGCTTAAAACAGTTTACGAAGCGGGTGAGGACGGATTGAGAGTGTATATGCGCGTGCGCAACAATATTTTCAGTTTGCCCCGTTACGGATTCAGAGCGGGACTTGCTGCCGATGACAGAGTAGAATTTTTCGGAAGAGGTCCGCACGAGAACTATTGCGACAGAAAAGCGGCGGCTAAACTGGGCGTGTATGAAGGCACTGTCGCCGATTTCGAGCACGATTATCTTGTGCCGCAGGAAAACGGCAACCATTGCGATACGCGCTATCTGACGGTCGGCAACGGAGGGTTGATTTTCGAGGCTCTCGAAAAACCGTTTGAATTCAGTGTGCACGACTACACGCAGGAGGCGCTCGACGACGCTACGCACGCTCACGAACTCAGACACGGCGAGTGCTTGGAAGTGTTTATAGACGGAATGCAACGCGGAGTAGGCGGCGATATTCCCGCTCTGGCATGCACTAAAAAACGTTACAAAATATTGCCAAACAAATCGCACGAGTTTGAGTTTATAATTAAATAAAAGGAAGTGTGTTACGCCTTCAAAGGCGAAACGATATTTACAGATATACAAAAAGCGCGGTTTGACCGCGCTTTTTGTATATTTTAAATATGCATTGTATTAAACTATTTATTATCCATATTTCTTATATGAGTTTCTATAGCCGAATAACCAAAGCAAACCTCGCCGTTAATAATGTTTTCCAACGAGAGATGATATTCGATATACACCTCGATCATAGTTTTGTAGTCTTCCGTATAGAATGTGAAATGACATTCCTCCGGCATTGTAAACGAACCGTTGCAATCGGGGCGGAGCACTTTGCCTTTATATTTGGCAGAGCCTTCTACAAGATTTACAACAGAATTAGACCAGTATATGTCAAGTTCGCACTCAAAGTCCGGAACTTGAACGGTTACTCTTTCAGGTTCATATATTTTTGTGAATGGCACGATGGTAAACGTCATATCGCCCGTCAACTTTTTGTCGTAGGCAATGCTTGCGAGGTGCATAAACGGTGTTTCGTAACTTTCGCGGATCTCATAGTGGTATTGTACCTGTGCGAGGATATTGCCGCCGCCGTGTGCGAGCGCGATATATTCGCCGTCGGGGATATCCTCTGAGAAGTCGATCCACCAGTCGTAGTAGAACGGTTTGCCCTTTGCCGCGGGAACTTCTATGGATAACAGGCGGTTTTGCGCATTGTAAATCAAGAGCGTTACATGACAGAGTTCGTTTTCGGGAATCGTCGTTGTTCCGCTGTAAGTTTTAGTTCCGTCGGAGCAGCGTACCTTGAATTCATATTTCTTACCGTAGCAGATAATCTGTACTTTTTTCTCGAACTCTGCAACTGTTCCGTTATATACGAGTTCAAGGTCGTTATTTATAATTTCGTTACATATTACGTACTTGACTTTGCTGTTGAAAGTGATTTGCTTCGTAAAATAAGAATCCTTTATTTCGATAGCGGTCACGTCGAAGCCCGCTTCCTCGGGCATAACGAACGTTTCATCGGCTGAGTTGGGGGATACTTCCAACTCCATTTGTCCCGACCTTGTATGAATTGCAAAATTGAAATTCTGAGCCTGTTCCTCCGTGAGCGAAGTGGGAACGTAGACGTAATTTACACCGTCGCTTTCGTTGGGCAGCCTTACGCCTTCGGATATTTCGTATATGATTTTCGGCATACCCATATTGACGGTCACCGAAACGTCCTGCGCGGTTATTTCGTCAATGCAAGTCAATCCTTTGAGATTTACCGTGACAGAATGACGGTTGTAATTCATAGAGACAAAGACGAAGTTTATAGGCAAGCCGTGGAATTTAAAGGAATCGGCAATATCTACATTCACGGTCAAATCTTTATAAACGCCTATCGACAATCCGTATTTGTAGTTGTTTTCGTTATACGTGCCTTTTAAATTGATTGTCGTAAGATTTTTGAAAAGGGAAGAGTGGAAGTTGACCGACATTTCGCCGTCAAAGTCGTAATCTATCTCAGTTGCGCTGAAACAAAGATTTGTATATCCTAACAACGCATATCTCGCCAAAGCATATGATGCTTGTTCGCTAAACAGCGACATATCGTAATCGTCGACGGGCGCGTCGATAAGATATATGTAGATGCCGTCGGTGTTACGCAGATGTCCCGTGCCCGATTTGAACAGAGGGGAGCCGTTCGCAACCGTTATGCTTTTTAATGCCTTGATCGACGATGACGAGGAATTGTCGCAGTGCTGTTATATTCTGAGTTCGGTTGCATCAACGATTTTAGGTACGGCAAGTTCCTCTCCTGTTTTTTCATCGTGCGTCTGCACCACGCCTTTTAAAGAACTCGGAATCGATAGCGAGTTTATAGTGTTCGTGGTATCGTCAATAATAAATTCCTTGCTGATATATTCCGTTCCGTCGGGAATGACGGCAACCGTATTGTTTTGGAATTCAAAATAACGGTCCGCATAAGTTATTCCGCCTTTCGTTATTGTGTTGACGCCTTGTCTCTGGTCTGTGGACTGATCGGACTGTATTTCCTTGAAATATTTATCCGTGAGCGCCTGATTCTGCTCCTCCGAAAACTCGTATCGGACGTGGTTTTTATTAGAATAAAACTTATCCTTGTCTACACTGAATGCTTCGTCGCCTACTACGTTCAGGCAGGCTTCGAATTCCGTCTGTTTGTTGGAGAAATAAAACTCTCTGCCGTTGGGCGAGTATATTATTTCGCTTTCGCTTTCGTTGAGTTTATTTATTAATATAAACTGTTTATCCGAGTTTCCGCTTGCGAACATCGCAGAGCCGTTGCCGAGAGAAAGTGAGGTGAACGTATATTCCTTGTCCGACTGAAACTCGAGGACGATTTTATCGAATATATCTCCGTAGCCGCTCTCATAGGGCGAATAAGCGCGCACGGTGTTCACATTGCCGTCCTCCGACACAGACATATACGAATCGCCGATTTTGACAGGTATATCGAAAAACGAGGTTTCTCCGAAATAGTTGCTTATGCCGTCGCCGAGGCACAGCGACATCTTCATTGATACGCCGAAGACCTGCTTTATTGCAAAATCATAGTCTTCGCTGCTCGCGACAAACTCGGGTTTAACCATAATTTTGTCAAAGTCGCTTAATTCGGCTTTTGCGGACATCAGAGAGAATTTGTTATCGCCTGACGGCATCGCGGTATTCTTATGTTTGGCATCTAAGTCGTTGACAAAAATTCCGTTGTCCTTTAAAACTTTTACGATTTTCTGTCTGAATCCTACAAATTCGGCGTTTGCAAACGACTTATCCTCGGTGGTTTGGGTGGGATTGCACGCTGCAAGTAAGGCTACGCTTGCAATGATAACGGCAAGTATGATTGTGATAAATATAACTTTCTTTTTCATAACTACTTCCTATATCGGCATTGACCGTTAGATATATGATAAAAATATTATATAATATGAAAAGTATAAAAGCAATAGGCAATAGTGGCTAACTAATTTATTCGCGCTCATTCCCGCCGTCTGTTTCAACATCCTGCGATTTCTTCATCTTGCACCAGCATATAAATCCGTAAACGTCGTTTACAAGAAAAACGGAGAAGCAAGTCACCATAGGCAGATACGAGATATCTTTTATTGTTGCGAGCACCCAAAGCACGATAAGAACTATGTCGTTTGCAGAGTACGCGATCGCATACCACGGAGAGCGCAGAAAGGCGAGATAACAGGCGAGAAAACTGGTTGCGATCGAAAGGGTGCTGACGGCGAGATTAGGCGTATTCAGCGCGCGCAGGATAAAATAGAAAGATGTTGTAACGGCCGCCGTAAGCACAAACATAATCGCGATTTTCTTTTTTGTCAGAGACGCGACTTTAACCTGTCCGCTTTTGCCGTGCGGGTTTTTCAACCAGGAGAAAACCGAAAACAGCGCGATCGGTCCCGACATAAACGCATAGGTGATAAACTCGCTGTAATAGTGCAGAATAAAAGATACTATGCTGTAAAACACTGCGAAAACAACCATAATGATTTCGCTTATCACGTGTCCTTTTGCGTGGAAAATGAGCGCGGTTACGCCTATCACCGCGGATACGAATGACAGCGGGTCTTTCCAGCCGGATACGCCAAAGGCTATGACGTTTATGATTACGGAAACCGTCCAAAGTATATAGTCGCGGGGAGCAAGGCTCTTAAACGGGTTTGTAATAAAGGTTTTTTTCATTGCATTCTCCAAAAAAATAAGCACCCGTATGACACATCTTCAAAGACCTAACGATGTGTCGACGAATGCTGAGCATTGCACTACCCGGTGGCAGTTAAGTTCGACGTTCATAATATATCAGATATAAAAAGCGATGTCAACAAGATGAGCATAAGAAAGTGAGCGCAGGCCAGGAACACTGCGGCGAAAGGGCGATTTCGGTTGACTTTGCGGATAGATGAAACTATAATATTCAATGCTCTTAAAGAGTAAATAAATTGCGTACAACCCTTTGTGAGGTTGATTGCGCGGAGGTTTTATGGAACTAACATTGAAAAACGGCAGCAAACTGTCCGTTGAAAGCGGAATATCCGCATTCGACGCGGCAAAGCAAATCAGCGAAGGACTGGCAAGAGCGGCAATCGTATGCAAGATTGACGGTCAACTCGCTTCTATGGATACGGCAATCGACCGCGACTGCGAATTTGAAGTTTTCACATTCGACAGCGAGGAAGGAAAGCGCGTCTATCGCCACACCTGCGCACACGTGCTTGCGCAAGCGGTTAAAACGGTGTATCCCACCGTACAGTTGGCAATAGGGCCTGCGGTTGAGAACGGATTCTATTATGATTTCGATTTTAAAACTCCGATTGCTCAAAGCGACTTCGAGAAAATCGAAGCGGAAATGAAAAGTATTATCAAGGCGAATCTTCCCATAAAGCGCACGGTGCTTCCGCGCGACGAAGCGGAAAAACTTATACGCAAGATGAAACAGAATTATAAAACCGAACTTCTTGCGGATATTCCCGAGGGCGAGGACATTTCGTTTTATCAGCAGGGGGACTTTATTGACCTGTGCAGCGGTCCTCATCTGACTTCTACAGGCAAGATAAAAGCCTTTAAACTCACATCTCTTACGGGTGCGTACTGGCGCGGAAACGAAAAGAACAAGATGCTGACGCGTATTTACGGCACAGCGTTTGAGAAAAAATCGGATCTGGAAGAGTATATTCAGAAGTTGGAAGAGGCAAAATCCCGCGATCATAACAAAGTCGGCAGAGATCTCGGCTTCTTTATGACCGATGAGAATATAGGACAAGGGCTTCCGCTCATTATGCCTAAAGGCGCGCGTGTAATGCAGATTATGCAACGCTTTGTAGAGGACGAAGAACAGAGACGCGGTTATCTCCTTACAAAGACTCCGATAATGACAAAAAACAATTTATTTATCACTTCGGGGCACTGGGATCACTATAAGGATAAGATGTTTTATATAGGCGAAGAAGACGTCGACGACGAGATTCTTTGTCTGCGTCCTATGACGTGTCCGTTGCAGTTCACAATATATAAAAACGGATTGAAGAGTTATCGCGATTTGCCCGTCAGATACGCGGAGACCGCTACCGAATTCCGCAAAGAGGCAAGCGGAGAAATGCACGGACTTACAAGAATACGTCAGTTCACTCTTGCCGACGGTCATATCGTATGCACTCCCGACCAACTTGAAAAAGAGTTTGCGGGCTGTGTGGATTTGATAAAGTATCTTGCCGCAATATTCGGCATAGCGGACGATATCTGGTACCGTTTCTCGCGTTGGGATCCTAAGAACGCGGATAAATACGTAGGCAGCGCGGAGGAATGGGAAAGAGTTGAATCTACTATGAAAACCATACTCGACGATCTCGGAATCAAATACGAGGAAGCCTGGGGAGAGGCTGCTTTCTACGGACCAAAACTCGACGTTCAGGGCAGAAACGTACACGGAAAAGAGGATACGCTTTTCACGGTGCAAATCGATTTTTCGCTTGCAAAGCGTTTCGATATGATTTACATCGACGAGAACGGCGAAAAAGCGGTGCCTTACATCATTCACAGAAGTTCGATAGGCTGCTACGAGCGCACGCTGGGAATGTTGATAGAGAAGTATAACGGAGCGTTCCCGATGTGGCTGGCTCCCGAACAGGTGAGAGTGCTTTCGCTTACAGACCGCACTATGGAAAAGGCGAACGAAATTACGTCGGTTCTGTCCGGAGCGGGCTTGCGCGCGGAAGCGGACGTAAGAAGCGAAAAACTGGGCAAAAAAATCAGAGAAGCGCAACTGGAAAAGGTGCCGTATATTCTCGTTATAGGCGATAAGGAGGCGGAGCAGGGCGTAGTTTCTGTCCGCCATCGCAGCGAAGGCGACCTCGGAACTATGACCGTGGAGGAGTTCGTAGCAAAGTGCCTTATGGAAGTTGCCGCCAAACAAATAAAATAATTACGGATAATATCCGAAATAGACAAAACACCGCGCTTTAAAAACGTTGCGCGGTGTTTTTATGTTTCGAATATGTTAGATTATTTAAACTGTCGGTTTTTAAATATGGAGGATAAGGTTAAATATTTTCTTTATGGCATAAAAGATAATCGGTCGAGGTATCAAATACATCCGCAAGTTTTTTGATATCCTCGATGCAGGGTTCCTGCTTGTTAGTCTCCCACGCAGAAACAGTCATTTTCGATACATTGAAAATCTGCGCAAGTTGCGCTTGCGTGAGATGTTGTTCGTTTCTTAATTCTCTAAGTCGTTTTCCAAATGCTTCGCTCATAATAAAAAATTAACATTGTCGGTAATGAAATTCTTGACAATAATGAAATTCGTTATTATAATTTACTGGAAAGTTTAATTCAGACAGAAAAGATTCAATAAAAAATCATCTAAACCAACAGGGCAGTTGCAAACAACTTTGTTAAGTTTTGAAAAAACTGTAAGTAATGTCAATCAACAAGGTTTAGCAGATAATCCGAGGACACATCGAGAGCAATGCAAATTTTACGCAACATATCTATACTTGGTTCCGTTCTTCCTTGCTCCCAGTGGGCATACCCGCTTTCAGAAAGATTCAGCAGTTCTGCAACTTTTTTCTGAGTGTATCCCTTATCGGTTCGTGCTTGTTTCAATAAATCGGAGAAATCAATCATACACAGATTGTATTATTAACTGTCCAAAATGTACTGATACTGTCTAAAACAGACAGAAGAAATAATATGGTTATAACCCAGTCGATAGCATTTGATTCACCGAGTAGAGGCAGTGCGGAATCAACCGTCGCGTCTGTCAAACAGTTCGTCTATGGAAATGTCCAGAATGTCGGCAATCTTTTTAAGCGTATCGTAGTTCGGTTCGGCGCGCTCGCACTCCCAGTCGCAAACACTGCTGTTTGTCGTGTTGAGCAGTACGGCGAGATTGTGTTGAGTCAATCTTCGTTGCAGTCTCAGTTCGCGTAGGTTTTTGGCAAATGCTTTCATAATTATATTTTAGGAATAATTCCTAAAAAATGTAAATATTAGGAAAATTTCCTAATAAATTTGTCGAAAAAACAAGAATTTTCGAAGAAAATAGAATTGTATGTCGAAATAAGTTGAAATATGTAAATATTTTCGGAAGCGCTTTCGCAGATATAATATTTTTCGAATCTCGTAATTATACGAAAAGGAGGTGCAAACTACGGATATTGCGCTATTTACATTTGAGGAAATCGGTGTGCGGTTTCCCAAACAGGGCGGATTACGTCCTGAGAGAGAGTTTATCGCGCGTTGATAAATGCGGCGCTTCGAATTTTCGGATTACGCGTCTGTTGGGGAGCCGTATTATGTTTGTACGCGTGAAAAATTTGATTTCAAACAGTTGACTTTTTTATACTTGTCTGATACTCTATATGTCGCAAGCAAAGGTTTTCCTTTCACCATCAGCGCAAGCGATGTGGTTATGACAGACATATCGGCAATTTGACCGTTTTGTATAATGTCGGAAACTTTGCTTTCCGACATTTTTTTTGTCGGGAAGGCTTAAAAGCCAAATATAACGGCACTGCGTGCAAGGAGTATCATTTGAAAGACCTTTTTATCAACGAACAGATTAAAGACCGCGAAGTCCGTCTCATCGGAGAAGACGGCAAAGCGTACGGCGTGCTTTCCACACGCGACGCGCTCGGCATAGCGGAAAACCTCGGGCTTGACCTTTGCAAGGTGACGCCTCCGGGAGTCGTTCCGCCGACCTGCAAACTTATGAACTACGGCAAATACCGCTATGAGCAGCAGAAGCGCGAAAAAGAAGCGAAGAAGAATCAGCACGTCACCGAAATAAAAGAAATCCGTCTTTCAGCCACAATCGACGTCGGAGATACGAAGAGGCTTGCTCAGCAGTCGGCAAAATTTCTTACGGACGGGAACAAGGTCAAGGCTTCTATCAGACTTAAAGGACGTCAGCAGGCGCATCCGGAAATCGCAGTTAAAATCGTCGAAGATTACATTGCTCTTGTCGGGGACTGCGCGGTAGTCGAAAAGAAACCCACGCAGGAAGGCAGAAACATTTACACGATTCTCGCCCCGTCGGTCAAAAAATAAACAAAGCGTTCCCGCAAGGGAACAAAGCAAAAAAATAGAGGAGGCAGACCTATGCCAAAACAAAAAACACATAGCGGCGCAAAGAAGCGTTTCCGCGTAACAGCAAACGGGCTTTACAAGAGAGGACACTCCGCTCACAGCCACCTTCTTACCAAGAAGACGACTAAGAGAAAAAGAGACCTTCGTTCTATCGAGTACGTTGACGAAACAAGAACAGACGAGTTGAAGAAACTCCTGCCGTATAAATAAGGAGGTCGCGTTATGAGAATTAAGAGAGCAGTAAACGCAGTTAAAAAGCGCAGAAAAATAATGAAGCAAGCAAAGGGATATTATGCAGGAAAGCATTCCCTTTACCGTGTCGCAAAGCAGCAGTTGCTTAAAAGCGGACAATACGCATACGTCGGCAGAAAACAGAAAAAGCGCGATTTCAGACAACTTTGGATTGCGCGTATCAATGCGGCGGCGCGTATCAACGGTATGACATATTCCACGCTTATGCACGGTTTGAAAGTTGCGGGCATCGACCTCAACAGAAAGGTGCTCAGCGAAATTGCAATCAGCGACCCGGCGGCATTTACAGCACTTTGTGAAGACGCTAAAAAGGCGCTTGCATAATCATAGCATTTCGGAACGCGCCGTACAGGCGCGTTTTGTATATTTTCGGCAATGGAAATAATAACTTCGACTCAAAACAGAATCGTCAAACTTGCGCGTTCGCTTTCACAGCGCAAATTCCGTACGGAAACGGGGCTGTTCCTGGTCGAAGGCGTAAACCTGTTGCGGGATATGCCGCAGTCTGTCGCTCTCGAATACGTCATTGCAACGAAAGAGAGACTTGACCAGGCAAAGGAAATATTTCGCACGCGCGCGGACGCGGAGTTTTATTGCGTGACTGATGCGGTGATGCAAAGCATATCGGACACTGCCGCGCCGTACGGAATAGCGGCTGTATGCGCGATTTCCGAGACTGAGTTCGCAATGCCGAAAGGCAACGCGCTGTTGCTTGACGGTGTTTCGGATCCTGGGAATTTAGGTACGGTTCTGCGAACGGCGGCCGCGTGCGGATTCTGCGACGTATACGCGCTTGAAACGGCGGATATTTATTCGCCCAAAGTAGTCCGTGCTACGCTAGGCGCGCTGTTCAGAGTCCGCGTGTACGTTATCGACGAACAACGCGCGCTCGAACTTGTCCGCAATACGCGAAGCGCGATACTGGATATGGGCGGAGAGAATATTCTCTGCGAGCGAGTAGAAAGCCCTGTGCTTTTCGTCGCCGGTAATGAAGCGCACGGAGTACGCGCAAGTATAAAGGAAGAGGCGCAGCGCGTTTATTCGCTGCCGATGAAAAACGATATCGAATCTTTAAACGTCGCGGTCGCAACGGCGGTGGCGATGTATCAGACTATGAAGGAGTGAAATATGAGCGGACACAGTAAGTGGCACAATATTCAACAGAAGAAAGGTAAAACCGATGCCGCAAGGGCGAATATCTTTACAAAAATAGGTCGCGAGTTGGCGGTTGCCGTCAAAGAGGGCGGTCCCGATCCTAACTCAAACAGCAAACTCGCGCAGGTTATCGCAAAGGCAAAGGATAACAATATGCCCAACGACAATATCACGCGAAGCATAAAAAAAGCCAGCGGCGAATTGGGCAGCATCAACTATGAAGAAATGGTTTACGAGGGCTACGGAATGGGCGGAACCGCGCTTATCGTCGAGGCTCTTACCGACAATAAAAACCGTACCGCGGGCGACGTTCGCCATCTGTTCGATAAATTCGGCGGTTCAATGGGTACGACGGGATGCGTTTCGTTTATGTTCAAACGCAAAGGCGTAATCACTGTTTCAAAAGAAGACGTTTCCGAAGACGACCTTATGCTTTACGCGCTCGACGCAGGAGCAGAGGATATCAACTCGGAGGACGAAGAAGTCTTCGAAGTGTACACGGACGTCGCAAATCTCGCCGACGTGCGCAAAAATCTCGAAGACGCGGGAGTGAAAATCCTTTCGGCGGAATCGTCTATGATTCCCGATAACTATGTAGATCCGACGGAAGAACAGCAGTCGAGCATAATAAAACTCATCGACAGACTCGAAGAGTTGGACGACGTCCAGAACGTATATCACAACGCAAATTTAACCGTAGAGGAATAATCTTCGATTGTAGCGGTAGGTTTTCCGTTTTAAACCGTTGACAG
Source organism: uncultured Christensenella sp. (assembly GCA_910578325.1). Taxonomy (GTDB): domain Bacteria; phylum Bacillota; class Clostridia; order Christensenellales; family CAG-917; genus CAG-475. The sequence continues at coordinate 101,760 of CAJTQT010000003.1, read as the reverse complement.
GCGACGGCGTTTGTGATAAAACATAATTGCAAAATATGAAATCAATTTCATATTTTGTATCAAAAAGTTCAAAAGCCCCCGAATTGTATTTTCGGGGGCAAAAGTATATGTATATGGTAGACGTAATCGAAATTTTAAAGCGAGTAAAAAATGCCTCATACGGTTTGGCGGGATATGATACGTACAGCAAAAACGCAATGCTGAACGCAGTTGCCGCCGCATTGAGCGAAAGAGAAAATATCGATGCTATTCTCAAAGAAAATGGAAAAGACGTCGCTTTGGCTCATAAAAACGGAAAGGACGGTACGTTTATAGACAGGCTTACTCTGACAGAAGACAGAGTAACGGGAATGATTGACGGGCTAAGAAAAGTAGCGGATCTGCCTGACCCTGTCGGCGAAACGGTTGAGGAGCGCACTCTGGACAACGGATTGAATATCCGTCGCGTGCGTGCTCCGCTGGGGGTTGTCGGGATTATATATGAAGCGAGACCGAACGTAACGGTTGACGCCGCATCGCTCTGTCTCAAATCTGGAAACGGAGTGATACTCAGAGGCAGTAAGGACGCGTTGAATACAAATCGCGCCATATACAGCGTTATGCGCGCGGCGATTCTTGCACTCGGGTTTAACGCCGACGTTATAGGCTTTATCGACGACGCGTCCAGAGAGGCTGCAAAGGAAATGCTTGCGCACGAGGAGTATATCGACGTCGTTATACCCAGAGGCGGAGAGGGACTGAAAAATTTTGTGCTTGAAAACGCGCGGATGCCTGTTATCGCTTCGGCAGGCGGAAACTGCCACATTTACGTAGACAAATCTGCGCGGCAGGACATTGCGACAGAGATTGCAGTAAATGCCAAATGCCAGAGACCGTCTACCTGTAATGCCGCCGAACATCTGTTGATAGACAGGACTATCGCGGCGGAGTTTTTGCCGAAAGTGTGCGCGGCGTTGTTTGCGCAGAACGTAGAGTTGCTCGGCGACGGAGAATGTATAAAAATAGTTTCGAATCTTGTGCCGATGACCGATGAAGACCGTGCTACGGAATTTTTGGGATATAAAATGACTGTGAGCATTGTGGACGGAGTCGAAGAAGCGGTGAGCGTGATAAACAGATTCGGCACAAAGCACAGTGAGGCAATAATAGGCGAAGATGAGCGCGCGACAGGCTATTTTACAAAGTATGTTGACGCGGCGGCGGTATATGTAAATGCTTCGACAAGGTTTACGGACGGCTATGAGTTCGGTCTGGGCGCGGAAATGGGAATCAGTACGCAGAAATTGCACGTCAGAGGTCCCGTCGCATTGAGAGAACTTACATCTGTCAAATATGTTATTTTAGGAAACGGACAAATCAGACGTTGATTTTATTGCCATATTTTGGTAATAATACTATAATTGTTACAGGCATGCAAGTTATTGCAATGACTTGCGGAGCGTCAAATCACGTAAGTAAGGATTTGCAAAGCGCAAATTTGCGCGGAGGCATAAAATGAAAAACATTTATCTCGACTATGCGGCGACTACGCCGCTCTCCGAAAAAGCATTCGAGGCGATGAAGCCGTATTTTTCCGATATGTTCGGTAACGCCAACTCACAGCACTCATTCGGGCGCGACGGAGCGAAAGCCGTAAGCGAAGCGAGACAGACAATCGCGCAATGTATAGGCGCAAAAGCAAGCGAAATTTATTTTACCTCCTGCGGTACGGAAGCGGATAACTGGGCGGTCAAGGGAGTATGCGCTCAATTGAAGGACAAAGGCAGACATGTAGTCACTTCGGTTATCGAGCATCCTGCGATTTATACAACGTGTAAGCAACTTGAAAAATTCGGCTATGAAGTGACATATCTTCCGGTCAACGAAGAGGGATTTGTTTCTCCTTCGGATTTGGATAAGGCAATAAGGGAAGATACTGTTCTTGTCAGCATTATGTTTGCAAACAACGAAATAGGCACCATTCAGCCTATAAGAGAACTTTGCGAAGTCGCGCATAATCACGGAGTTCTGTTTCATACAGACGCGGTACAGGCAACGGGCGCGATAAAGTACGACGTTAAAGAACTGGGAGTTGATTTGCTTTCTATGTCGGCGCATAAGTTTTACGGACCCAAAGGCATGGGCGCGCTGTACGTTCGCAACGGAATGCGCATAGAAAAATTGCTTACCGGAGGCGAACAGGAAAGAGCGCATAGGGGCGGAACTACAAATACTGCGGGTGCGGTCGGGATGGCAACCGCGCTTAAAGACGCCGTAGACCACATTGACGAAAACGCGAAGTACGTCGGAGGTTTGCGAGACAGATTTGTAAATCAGGTGCTTGACAAAATAGACGAGATTTATTATAACGGAGCAAAAGACAGTTCGAAACGGCTCTATAACAATGCAAATTTCAGTTTCAGATATATAGAGGGAGAGTCGATTTTGTTTTCTCTTGATTTGGCGGGAATATGCGCGTCGTCGGGTTCGGCTTGTTCGTCGGGTTCGCTCGAACCGTCGAGGACTCTGCTTTCCATAGGCGTGCCTATCGGCACCGCCCACGGTTCGATAAGATTTACTTTCGGAAAGGATAATACCGTCGAAGACGTAGATTATACGGTTGAACAACTTGTTGCTACGGTAGAAAAACTGCGCGCGATGTCGCCGCTTTACAAAAAGAAATAATAAAACTAAGTGTCACGGGCGACCGTGGAGGAGAATATATGTACAACGAAAAAGTTATGGAAGTGTTCAAGAATCCTCAGAATATGGGCGAAGTTGAAAACTACAATGCAATAGGCACCGTAGGAAATGAAACCTGCGGAGATATTATGCAGATTACAATGCGTATAGAAAACGGAATTATCGAAGACGCGAAATTCAAAACTTTCGGCTGCGCAGCGGCTGTCGCGTCGAGTTCGACCGCAACGGGAATGATAATAGGAAAGACGGTAGAAGAGGCTTTGAAAGTCACAAACAAGCAGGTTATAACGGAACTCGAAGGTCTTCCCCCGCAAAAAATCCATTGCTCTGTTCTCGCCGAAGACGCTATACGCGCCGCAATCGACGATTACAATAAGCGTATGAACGGCTGAGTTTTGCTTAATAAATGCGCCGCGTCTTATGACGCGGCTTTTTTATTGCCTGTTAATCAAAAAGCACGAAACGTGTATAAATTGTACTTACTTTTCTAATTTTAGTGAATAAATAGACTTTTCAAAATGCTTTTTAAAACTCTAAAACACAAAACGTGTATCAATAATATTTGTAACGATACACGTTTAGTGTTATTAGAGGATGAATGAACTTAAAGACCTATTACATTAAAACGTCTTCTATTTTGTTCACGAGTGAGCGTTTTGCTTTTTTAAAAGAATGGTTTGAGGTACCGCAGTAAAGAGCAGTAGCAGTGACTATTCCAAGCATTGCGCCGATTAAAAGTGAATTTTTCATTTTGCGCCTCCTAAGTTTATTGTGTGCGGGTAGCGCGCGGATATTCGTGGCAAAAAATGTAAACAGGGGTAGTCTGTTTTGGTAGTCGGTTCGTATTAGTCAGTTTGGAGTAGTCTGTTTGGAGTAGTTGGGTCGCAGTAGTCGGTTCGGAGTAGTCAGTTCGAGTAGTCAGTTCAACGGATAATCCACAACTTTGCCTGAATGGAAGGCTTTGCTGAAATTGATTGTTTACAACGACTGTGTAAGATGTTATCATTGAAATATGAGTAGAAGAAAAGTTATATTCAGTGCAGTCGGCGTTATGCTTGTCGCGGCGTTGCTCGCGATGTCGCTCACTGCCTGTCTGAAAATAGGTATGCAGGAAAAGAACGTCCGTGACAGGCTTGTTAAAGCGGGAGCGCAGACGTCCTACGAACGTACGTCGCCTATGACTGCCGGACTGTCGGGCTATAAGATAGGCGATATTCTGCTTGCAAAACTTGCGGTTGTCGATAACGTCGACGGCGAGGAAGTAGAGTCGCTCCAAAGTGTTTATGTGTTCTTTACGCAGGATTCACGTTCCGCAGACGCTGTGGAAAAGGCGTGCAAGTCGTATATGGAAGAGAATTCCGAAACTCTCGTCCGTTGGAACGTGTACCGTCACGAAGAGGTCATAGTTTGCGGACACTATAAGTTGGTGAGCATTGTGCGTCAATACTGATTAGGGACTTTAAATTTTCACCGACGCACAGTTGGCGTGAAAGTTTCGAACACGCGCAAGCGGTTTTAAACATTTGACAAATAAATGAATAATAAAAAGGCACTCATTGAGTGCCTTTTTTGAATCGGTCTTGGTGGGGAGGATAAAGATGACCGATTCGTATATTTAACCGCTATTTAGTCGTAATAGCGGATAAATATCAATCAGATAAATGTGCAGTTGAGCGACAGTGCAGTTCTCAGTGTATTGTTTTGAGCCTGTTGCGCCCACGCTATAAATTCGCGCAGGGTGTCGGCAGAAAGAGCGAATCCCATATTGTCGATATCGTCGCTTACGAGTTTGCTTTCCACTACGCCGATAACTACGCCTCTTGAATCGAGCATCGGTCCGCCTGAGTTTCCGCCGTTGACGGCGGCGTCCGTCATAATGAATTTGCCCGATCCCCAACTTGCAATCGAAATTCCTGTCTGGGAAACGGTTCCCGAAGTTATGCTGTTCGTTTCGCCTATGCCTTCGGGGTTGCCGATAAGCGCGACGGGAGTTCCGCGCGATATGAATTCATCGGATTTGGCGAGGCGCAGAGACGGATGGCTTTCATTGCTCGGCTGTGTTCCTTTTATACGCAGAATCGCAATATCCGGCTGGTCGTTTTCGGCGCGCAGACCGTGGTCTGTGTCGTTATATGAGCCGTATGCAATTATTTCGGTATCGTAGTAAGTGTTATCGTCCTCGAATACGCAGATGATTCTGCCGTAACTCGCCCATTCGTAGCGTGTCGTACCGCTGCCCCACCAACCGCCGGTTACGCTTTTTGCATAACGGACGCAGTGGGCGTTTGTGACAACGTATCTTTCCAGAGAACCGCTTTCGTCGGTGTCTGTTATGAGAAAGCCGGTTGCGAGTCCGGACGCTTTGTCATAGGTGGAAGCGGTGGAGGACGCATACATATAAAGTCTCGCGACGGACGAAGCATAGCCGTTTGCTATTTCACCTATGCTTTTGTCAAGAGCGTCAATAACCTGTTGGGTGGCGTTGTCGGTTACGTCAGTGATTACGTCGGTGCCCGCAAGCGCGTCTTTTATGGCCTGTTCGTATTCTTTTCGCATTTGTTCGGACATCTGCGAGGCGTATTCCGATGCGATTGAGTCTTTGAGGGTGGAGAGAACTATAACGTTTACAACCACCATAACGCACATTATGACTGCTATTACTATGCAGACGATTGCGCCTACGTTTGCTTTCGGACCTTTCTGTTTAGGTTCGGGAGTATGGTAAATAGGCGTATGCTGAGGAGCGGTTTGCCTTTGGTCATCGAAAAAATTGTTAAAATCATCCATAGATTGCCTCGGTAATTTTATAATTGCATATTATTGCCTTACAATTAAAGTAATATTAAATACTTTTGTCATTTTTGACAATCTTCATAGAATTCGTCAAACTTTACAAAAGCCGGTTGGGTTGGCATTCCGTTGACAAGGCACTCATTTTGATTTAAAATATGTGTATTCTTATATTTTTTAGGAGGTCAATATGGCTACTATTTTTTGTGATACCGACAGCGAACTGTGGTATACTCACGCGGAGGAATACGACGTAAAAGTTATAAGAATGCCCTATGCGGTAGACGGCGAAGAGGCTTTTGCCGACCTCGGCGAAAACTTTGATGCAAAAGAGTTCTTCGACCGTATGAGAGCGGGCGCGAAGGCGATCACTTCTGCGTTGAACGAGGAAATATATTATGATACGTTCAAACCCTATTTCGAAAAAGGGGAAGATATCCTGTACATTGCGTTCTCGTCAAAGATGTCGGGTACGTTCACGTCTTTGGATAAGGCGATTGAAAGGTTGCACGGGGAGCATCCCGATGTAAAATTCCGCCGCTTCGACACGCTGAATATATGTATGGGCACAGGTATTCTGGTATATCTGGGCGCAAAGTATTTCCGCGAGCACGGCGACGATATAGACGCTACGTACGATTATCTGCAAAGCATAGTAAGCAAAGTTGCGGTCTACTTTGTGGTTGAGGATATGAAATATCTCGCGCGCGGCGGCAGAATATCACCCGCGAAAGCGAAAATTGCAAACCTTATGAATATCAAGCCCGTACTCACGGTTAAGGAGGACGGAACTCTTGACGTAGGCTCTAAGCAGAACGGACTTAAAAAGGCATATAATTATATGCTAGAACAGTTCAAGGAGAAGTATGCTCAGATTGACGGTTCGGCAGTGACCATTATCGACGCGGACAACAAAGATGCCGCAGACGAAATAGAGCGTCGTATACGAGAGATAGATTCTAACGTAACAGTATGGCGTCAGCCGGTAGGTCCGGTGGTCGGCGTGCACGCGGGGCCGGGAACCGTCGGCGTTATCTTTACAACCAAATAATCTAACGGAAACATTAAACATTCAATTAAGAATCTAAGAATCGGTTGCCTTCCGACAACTACTGCCGCGGAGACAACCGATTTTTGTTTGCTGTGTTTATTGCTGAGAGGGAAGAGCGCGCCTTTTATGCGAGCCTTGCCAGTGCGTCAAGAGGAAGTATTGTTCTGAAAAGCAATATTATCACCAGAAGAGCCGCGCCCGTTATGAACGAAACGGTGGAAAGAAACATACTCAGATGCGCAATGGGTTTCAATGTGTTTGCGCCCGAAACAGTGAATACTGTCGCAATAAACGCGGCGGATACGCCTATTATCAAAAGCCATTTGAGCAGAATCGACGGAGAAGCGTTCGCCGCAATGTTTAGTGACGGCACGAAGAGTAGAAGACATCCCGTAAGCACAAGTGCGAAACTTAGGATAGAAAACGTGAAACCAGTTATAAGCACGCCTTTTCTTGCGTGCATATTCGTGTATGGCTGTCCTGCTCCCGATTGTAAACGCGCCATTGCCGTTAACCTCGATTTCCACTGGGAATTCTTTTATTATAGTATACAGTATTTAAGAATTTATGTCAACGGCGGCTTATCCCTGCTTCCGTTTGTTTTGAATAAACCGATTTTTCCCGCGCAAATTTGACGAACTATTGCGAGGTTTATAAAAGTAGGTAATCCTGACTCCCGTACAAATGCGTGCGGCGTATAAAATTTGCGCAAGCGAAAACCGCGGAAACTAAATTTTACGTTTCCGCGGTTTTAACGCGAGCATCGTTAATTTTGGTTCGGCAAAGTCAGATAAAAGACGTCCGTTTTTCCGAAGGACATATAACCGAACGAGTTTGCGTTGGTACTGCTGAGGAAGACGGACAGTTCGGATTCGGCAGTAAATTCACGCGTTACGGTCAGTCTGTCGCAAACCGCGTTGAATATTGAACTTATGTTATTCTGCGCGATTTTCACAAGGCAGTGCGACGTGCCTTTGCCGATTATAAAAGTGTCGGTTTCACTGTCAACATATTCGAACTCTATATTATCCGAAGTGCTTTCGGTGACATCAAGAGCAGAAAGTACGCCGCTGTCGAAGGTCAGAGGATATGAGTTCTGAAGTTCGATATGGGAACAGAAAGTGAAAATTTTCGAGTTTGTGATTACGTTGATATTGCCGTTTTCTTGTCTTAGCGCGACCGCGCTTTTCGCGTTGTCTATAAGATAAGATTCTGCGATTTTAAGCGAATCGTTTATGTAAGAAACGGTTATTCCTTTATCGGATTGCGTAAGCACGGCAACCGCCTGTTTGCCGCCGACGACAGTCGGAAGAAGTTGCACAAAACGGCTGTTTAACAGTTCGGATTTATAACTGAAACCTGTGTTTGCGTCAAAAGTGAGAACTCCGAATCCCTGTTCCGACTGCACGAAAATTGCATTTGATACGCCCATATCAAGCGCGTGTACGACGGTTGCGGAATCGAGCGGATATACGAAACTGCTGCGTTTCACTTCGAGCGTATCGGATATGGACAGAGCCTGAATAAAACTCGAATCGGTGACGTAAAGGCGAGTAGCCGCGCTCGTAACGAAAAGTTTGTAGGAAGAGTAGGCTGGGCAGGAATTCTGAGCAATCAGTTGCAAGTCGTCGTCGAACAGGCGCAGTTTGGTTTCGCCCGCAGTTTTTGTGACGACCAGAAGTCCGCCTGCGACGGTGCTGGCTGTCACGTACTGTTCGCTTGCCTCGGCAACTTTTGCGGTTGCGGTGAGCGCGTCGCCGAAAAATACCGCTATATGTATGCCGATGTCTCTTACGTCGTGCTGAACAGACGCTGTGTAAAAGAATACGAGACGTTTTCCGAAGTAATACACTGTGTCGAGCATCACGTCGTTATCTTCTCCGCCGACGTGTCGCACGGTGATTCCGTTGACGGTCTCGGATTGCCGCGGGAAAACGGAGTATACAGGTTTGGGGTTCTCGCCGTCGGGTTTGACGGGAGGCTTTTCTTCGTCTCCTCCGTTTTCGTCCGCGCCCGCAATGTCGGGCGGAGCAGCGTTATCGCGATTGCTGAAAATTGCGCGTAAGCCTATGTAGCAGGCAACTATAACCGTAAGCAGGAGAATTATTGCGAGCCACTTTGCGATGGTTTTTTGTTTTTGCATATTTCACCTCGCCTTATGCTATCACATACTATATCCGCAATTTTTCCGTTAGCGTCGCTCAGAATCGCCCGCATAGGGGGATTTTGTAAAACTTTTTCCAATGCGTCTATCAAGTTGTCCGAAAACTGCTCGTTTTGGCATAGCGTATGCGCGCCGAATTCTTCGGCGAGTTTTGCGTTGTAAATCTGGTCTCCGCGAGATACGCCTTTGGGAAGGGGCACAAACAGCGCGCGCTTTTTGAGCGCGGATATTTCGTAAACCGCCGTTGCGCCCGCTCGGGAGAGAATCACGTCGCTTGCGGCGTAGAAGTCTGCAATATTGTCTGCGTATTCGAATTTCATATAATTCTTTTTTATTTTTTCGGAGGCGACGGCTTCTGATTTTTCTTTTGCCGCGCCGCCGTTGGAGAGAGTGACTGCGGCGTTATATGTGCCCGATATTCCGCCGCGTCCGCAGACGTGCAGAACAAAATACTTTTCCGTAAGTTCCTGCAACCTGTCTTTAACCGCATTGTTTATGAACTGCGCGCCGGAAGAGCCTCCCAGTACCAACAGAATTTTTTTGGACGTTGAAATGCCGATCCGCTGTTTTGCCTCCGCCTTCTTTATTCCGAACAGGCTGTCGCGCAAGGGCATACCTACGGTTTTTCCGTCAAACTCCGCGTGCGGATTTGCTTTGAGAATCGTTGCTCCGCAACGCGCGGCGATTTTGTTCGCAAGCCCGAGAGTGAGGTCGGATTCGTGCGCGAAGACGGGAATCCCGAGTTTTTTGGCCGCCATAACGACGGGCAGCGATACGAAGCCGCCTTTTGAAAATACTGCCGACGGATTTACTTCTTGAAGAATGCTGCGCGCGGCGTTTATCGCTCTTGAAAGAGTGAATGGGATTTTGATATTGTTTGAAAGCGCGGACGGCGAAAAAGACCGTACAAGTTTTATAACGGGCACGCCGAAGTACTTTATTTTGTTGTCGAGCGCGAGTTTACGTTCCATAGGATTTCCCTCGCCGCCGATATAAACAGTTTTGAATCCGCGTCTTTCGAATTCGGGAATGAGCGCAAGATTAGGGTAGATGTGTCCGCCTGTGCCTCCGCCCGTAAATACGACGGTTTGTTTGCGGGGCGTCTTGCCGCTTGTTGTTTTGTCAGACGTTGTTTTTGCAGTATTGTCTTCTTTCATATCAGTCTCCGAAAATTTATCTACACATAGTATTCTTGTTTTAGTCGAAAAGTTTGCGCGAAGAACGGTTTTTTTCAGGTTCGGCGCGTAAAGTTATATAACAAATGTACGATTTCCTGTAAAATGACTCTTGAAAAGGGGATTATACTGTGGTAAACTGTTTCATAGATTGAAAGTGTATGCGCACGCATACGAATATTTTTGATTTGGGGGTTATATGAAGAACGAAAAATTCGACAGTTTTGACGGCACCGTGTTGCAGTGCTATGTGTGGGACGAGGTGAGAAATCCCAAAGCGGTCGTGCAGATTTCGCATGGAATGGCGGAGCACGCAAGACGTTACGACGATTTTGCGCGTTTCCTGAACGATAACGGATATATCGTTTTTGCAGACGACCACCGCGCTCACGGAATGACGAGCACGAAAGAGTCCGCAAAAGGCGTAAAGGGATATCACAAGGGCGAAATCTATATGGATACCGTGCGCGACGAGGTGGCTATTACGTCTTTCCTTAAGGAGAGATTCGGATTGCCCGTTATTTATTTCGGACACAGCTACGGCAGTATGGTCGGGCAGAGATACATACAGGAGTGCAAGGAGCACAGCGGCGCGATTCTGAGCGGTTCGGCTATGATGAAAGGAGCGTTGCTCAACACGGGCTGTATGATTATCGGCGCTCAGTATAAACTCTGCGGCGGCGAAAAGACGGGCAAGTTTGCGAATAATCTTACGTTCGGCTCGTATAATAAGCCGTTTAAGAAGGAAAAACTTCCCAACGCCTGGCTTACTCGCGACAGAGAGCAGGTAAAGAAGTATATTCTTGACGAACAGTGTGGACAGGTGATGTCTGTGGCGTTCTTTAAATGGTTCCTTACGGGTCTTAAAACAGCGTATAAGAAAGAAAACCTTGCAAAAATCGATAAGACTAAACCCATCGGCATTTTCTCGGGCGATAAGGACCCAGTCGGAGGCAAAGGCAAACTCGTTAAAAAACTCTATGAACAGTATAAGAATCTGGGCGTAAAGGACGTGAGTATAAAACTCTATCCCGACGCGCGTCACGAGATACTCAACGAAATCAACAACAAGGAAGTTTATGCCGACGTTCTGGCAAGACTTGATCAGATCACAGCAAAATAAAACAATATCCGTAGGCGCGCTCTGAATGAATTAGAGCGCGCCTACGAAAAATCCGATAAATGCGGCGGAGAGAGTTTCACGCCGCATTATAGATATCGTCGCTTTTGATAAAATATTGTTTGCGGGGAGGGATAATATTGAAAAAAGTAAAGTATTTAATTTGCGCGCTTGCGCTTGTGGTTGCGGGGTTGTTTGTATTTGTCGCTTGCGATAATAGCAACAACGGCAAAGCAGAAATCGTCGGTGTTCAGGACGGAAAAATAGAGGGCGATGCGATAAGCATCGATGCGGGCATTACTGTGGACTCCATCGATTTATCTTCTGTGATTTCCGTGTCCAAAGGCGCGACTTTCGGCGTATACGAGGACGAAGAAGCAATGCTTGCCGTTCCCGATAAAAAGATAAAACTGAAAAGAGGCGACAACGAGTTTTTTGTCATCGTAAAAAACGGCGGCATATCGAAAACTTATACGTTGAATGTGTGGAAGCATTTTTATGCGACTGTCGACTACTATGTCGACGGCGTTAAGTTTGGCAGTGAGAGCGTGCTTTCTCACACATATCTCGACGATTACAGTACACCCGTTAATCTGGTGGGAATACAGTTTCTCGGATGGGATTGCGAGGGTAGGTATGTAGACGAAACGTATATCCGCATCGACGCAAAGATTAAACGTAACAAATACAGCGTTACGCTAAATTCCGACGGCGGCACAAACGACGGACAAAAGGTTGAGGTGGAATACGGTCTCAATTTTAAATTCCCGGTGCCGGAAAAAGAAGGACATACCTTTTTAGGCTGGAATTTGGCTTTAGACAACGGAACTTTTATAATTGTTACGCACGATACGGGAGAAAGCGTCGATACGTGGTTGCTTGATGAAGATGTGGAAGTAAACGCGGAATGGCGTATAAATGCATACTATGTTTATTTTAAAACAGACGGTTCGGGTGCGGGTACAATAGGTAGTTACGGTTCGGATGAAAAGAGTTTTTATGGGGATTTTGGCGAGACGGATACTATAACCGCACGTACGGAATCGCCGTATTATGTTTTTGACGGTTGGTATGACGGGGATACGCTTGTATGTGCAGAGGAGCAATTAACGTTTACCGTAGACACGAGAGAGACCACTTATATTGCCAAATGGAGAAAGATTCCCGAGACGGAAATATTTGAAATTGAAAAGGATTACAGCGGATATGTGTTGGTGGGGATAAATGACAGAAATATAACCTCGTTGACGATACCCGACAAGATATCTTCTATAAAAAAGGGCGCGCTGTTCGGACTGGGAAAACTGGAGGAAATATCGCTTCCGTTTATATTGTCAAGCAGTCTTCAATCCGATGAAACAAATCTTTTCGGATATTTGTTCGGAGAGGACCGCTATAGCGGGAGCATTGCCGTTACGCAAACTAAGTACGAGTATATCTATTCAAAAGATAAGAAGGAAACTAAGGTCTACCAGATACCCGAAAGTCTGCATAAGGTGACTGTTCGCGGAGGCGATATAGGACCGCACGCGTTTTCGGGTTTCAGCGGACTGGATACGGTGATACTCGGAGACGAGGTTGCGTCTATCGGGGATTATGCCTTTATGGGTTGCAATCAACTTGCCGATATAACCTTTTCGAATAAAATCGACTATGTCGGAATGTACGCGTTGCAGGACACGCCGTGGTACGGGGCGCAACCGAGCGGAATGATATACATAAACAAGGTGGCGTACAAGTATAAGCGCGAGGACCTCGATGTCGAAAGCGTAGTATTAAGAAATGATGCGACGGTTATATCCGAAAGGGCGTTCGAGGAACTGATGATAGGCGAGGTTATTATTCCGCTAAGCGTGCAAACGGTGTACGCGGACCTGTTTTATAACTGTCATATTATAGCCGTAGGCTGTGAGGCGGAAAGACGTCCGGAGGGCTGGAGTATGGATTGGAACAGGAAAAGCAACGTTTCGGAAGCTGACGAGATAACCGTCGTGTGGGGCTATTCCGAGAGTTCGGTATTTCCCAACGAAGGGCCTGCGGAATAATATTGCCTGATAAAAAGCGTTTTATTAATATAAAAAGCACGCGTTAAGCGTGCTTTTTGTGTTTTGTCCGAATCGAAAGGGCGGAGTGACCGTTGTAGGTGATAATGTTGTTTGTGACATAATTTAAATAAAAATGTAAGATTGTTTTACGGATGCGGTAAATTTAAGCAGAGCGATATTTTTTAAAATCATTGTCAAATACCACGCCAAATCATTGAAAAGTTTTTTTGTTTATGTTAAAATAATTTATAATATTAAATTATAATGCAGAAGATTGCGCATTAAAGGTACGAGATGGCAAATAAGGATTACAATGCAGGCGATATACGGGTGCTGGAAGGGCTCGACGCCGTAAGAAAACGTCCCGGAATGTATATAGGCACGACGGGCGTGCAGGGTATGCACCACATTCTCTGGGAAATAATCGACAACAGTATCGACGAGGTGGCAAACGGATTCGGCAACACCGTTACTATCGAACTTCTCGATGACAACGTAGCGCGTGTAAGCGACAACGGCAGAGGAGTGCCCGTAGACAAACATCCGAAACTCAAAATAAGCGGCGTGGAAGTGGTTTATACACAGTTGCACGCGGGCGCGAAATTCGACAACGGTCAGTATGCGTACTCGGGCGGTTTGCACGGCGTAGGCGCGTCGGTTACCAACGCTTTGTCGGAGTGGCTCACCGTAGAGGTTAAGCGCGACGGAAATCTGTATAAAGTTGAATTTCATTCGCCGCAGATAGGAAACCGCATAAAGAGCGGCATTACAAAGACTCCGCTTACCGTAATCGGCAAGACGAAAGGAACGGGTACGACGGTTACGTTTAAGCCCGACGAGCGCGTGTTCGGAAGAGAAGTGTTCGATTTCAAGACGATCGCGGAGCGTATACGCGAATCGGCGTATCTCAACAAAGGCATAACCGTAGTGCTTGACGACAACCGTACGCCCCTCTTCGGAGGTACGGGACAGCACGACGTTTTCTGCTATAAGGGCGGAATTGCGGATTACGTGCAGTATCTCAACGAGAAGAGAGAGGTTTTGTATGACAAACCTCTTTACGTCGAGGCGAAAGAGGATAAATTCGAAGTAGCGGTCGCATTGCAGCATACCACAGGTTACACGGATGATCTGAGGTCGTACGTCAACAATATTCCAACTACCGAAGGCGGAACGCACGTCGCGGGATTGCGCAGCGCGGTTACAAAGGTATTCAACGACTATGCCCGCAAGACCAAACAACTCAAAGACAAGCAGGCAAACCTGATCGGCGACGATTTCCGCGAGGGGCTTACAGGCGTTATAATCGTCAAAATGCAGAACGTACAGTTCGAGGGACAGACAAAAACAAAACTCGGCAATCCCGATGTCAGACAGAAAGTGGAGAATCTGGTTTCCGATAAACTTTCGGAACTGCTTCTTCAAAGGGGCTACAAGGCGACTGCGGACAAGATTGTGAGCAAGGCTATGGGGGCGATGAAAACACGCGACGCCGTCAAGCACGCCAAAATGCTCAGCCGCCAGCAGAACAAGGTCGTGAACGGACTGAATCTGGTGGGAAAACTTGCGAGTTGTTCGGGCAAGAATTATGCCATAAACGAGTTGTTTATTGTTGAAGGCGATTCTGCGGGAGGAAGCGCGAAGCAGGCGAGAGACAGGTTCTTTCAGGCGATACTGCCGCTTAAAGGCAAGCCGCTGAACGTAGAGAAAAAGAATCTTGCTGCGATACTCAAAAATGAGGAACTCGCAACGCTTATAAACGCATTAGGCACAGATATCGGAAGCAATTTCGATTTGAACGGTCTGAGATACGACAAGATAATCATACTTGCGGACGCGGATCAGGACGGCGCGCATATAAGAGCGTTGCTTTTGACCTTCTTCTTCCGCTATATGCCCAAACTTATAACCGAAGGGCACGTGTATATAGGAATGCCGCCGCTTTACCGATTGCAGAAAAAGGACGAAACGCTTTACTGCTACGATGACGCCGCGCTTGCGGAAGGTCAGAAGAAGATGGGTAAAAGCGCGTTACTGCAACGTTTTAAAGGTCTCGGAGAGATGAATCCCGAACAACTGTGGGATACGACTATGGACCCCGCTAAACGCACGCTTACCCGCGTAACGATAGAGGACGCGGAAATGGCGGATAAAAGAATATCCGTGCTTATGGGCGAGGATATTGCGGTAAGAAAAGAATACATCTATCAATACGCCGATTTCAATAAGGTTGACAATTTCAAAGTTCAGCATCAGGCGCAATAACGGCAGTTTAAGGAAACACTATGGCAAAGAAATTACAGAGAGAGATAGTTTACAATCAGAACGTGCTGGACGTCGTGCTCGAAGACGTGATGCACAGTTCTATGATGCCGTACTCGGAAAGCGTCATTCTGGACAGAGCGATACCGCGCGTGGAGGACGGACTCAAACCCGTGCAGAGAAGAGTGCTCTACTCTATGCACGAGATGGGGTTGACGCCTGAAAAACCGCATAAAAAATGCGCGCGTATCGTAGGCGACTGTCTGGGTAAATACCATCCGCACGGCGACTCTTCCGTTTACGGCGCGCTGGTAAGGCTGGCGCAGCCTTTTGCGATGCGTATGCCGCTTGTGGACGGACACGGCAATTTCGGCTCGGTCGACGGGGATTCGGCGGCGGCTATGCGTTATACGGAAGCGAGAATGAGTGCGCTTGCGCTCGAACTTCTGCGCGACCTCGATAAAGATACCGTTCAGTGGACGGCGAACTTTGACGACAGTCTGGAAGAGCCTACGACTTTGCCGGGGAGATTCCCGAATCTTTTCGTAAACGGCGCGACGGGTATAGCGGTCGGATTGTCTACGGACATTCCTCCTCACAATATGGGAGAGTGTATCGACGCGGCGATTGCGTATATCGACAATCCGCGCATTTCAACAAAGGAACTGCTTACGGTTTTCCACGGTCCGGATTTCCCGACAGGCGGATTTATTATACCTGTCGACAGCCTCGAAACCATTTATGATACGGGCAAGGGCAAATTGAAGATACGCTCCCGCCTGCATATCGAGAACGACGATAACGGAAAAAAGAACATAATCATTTCAGAAATACCTTATGCGACGTCGAAAGTAAAACTGCTCACCCAGATTAACACGCTCAGGGAGAACAATAAGGATTCCGTAATGGGCGGGGTATACGATATCGTTGACGAGAGCGACAAGACGGGTATGCGCGGAGTTATAAAGTGCCGCCGCGACGCGGACGTCAACCGTATAGTTGAACTTATGCTTCAAAAGACGGATTTGGAGACGAGTTACAACTGCAATATGGTTGCTATCGCAAACGGAAAACCCGAACAGTTGAGCCTGAGAGCGTATCTGGGCTATTATACGGAATATCAGCGGCACATTATAGTTAAGAGAACCACCTATGATCTTAAAGCCGCAAAGGCGAGAGCGGAAATCGTCGAAGGTCTGCTTGTAGCGATAAGAAACATCGACGAGGTTATCAGAATAATCAAGGAGTCGGAGTCAACGGCTAAGGCAAAGGAAACTTTGCGCGAAAGATTTTCGCTGAGCGACGTTCAGGCTCAGGCTATACTCGATATGAGATTGAAGAGTCTGGCAAAACTGGAAGTGGGCAAACTGGAAGAAGAACTTGCCCAACTCAGAAGCCGCATTGCGGAATACGAAGAGATTCTCGCGTCCAAAAGATTGCAGTATTCGATTGTCAAAAAGGAACTTCAACTTATAAAGAAGACGCAGAATTCGTCGCGTATGTCCGTTGTTGTGGACACCGAAACGGGAACCGCGTACACCGCGCCGACGGAGGCGGAGGCCGTACAGTACCGCGACGGCGTGCTTACGCTAAATAATGACGGAATGATGCGGTTTATGTCGCAGAAGACGTTCGGGCTTGCTATGAAAGACGTTGAAAGTCTGCCTGCCGACGCGTTGCCGTCTCAGTACCTGTCGGTAAACAACAAGGGCACGCTTTTTGCGATTACCGATATGGGCAATCTGGCGAAGTTGGACGTGACGGATTTGCCTGAGAAGAAATTCAGAGAAAAGCCGTTTAAACTGCTGAACGTAGATCAGGACGCAGGTCCCAAAGAGAAGGTCGTAAAACTCTTATTCTTTGAAGGCGCGCCGTCGGGAGAATTGATACTGTTCACCTCGGGCGGAGTTGTAAAGCGCGTCGACGTAAGCGAATTCAATTCTTCGAGCAAGACTTATTTCAAGGCGATAAATATGTCGGACGGCGACGAGGTTATAAGCGCGGAAACCTTGACGGAAGAAATGGGCATAATGGAAGTAACCGCGGGAGGTCAGGTGCTGAGATACGGACTTGAAGAAGTACCCGTACAGGGCAGAGCCGCGGGCGGAGTCAAGGGAATAAAACTCAACGACGGCGATAAAGTCGTTTTCGCGGGACAGGCGGACGACGAGGGCGAAGCGGTTGTCATAACGGGCAACGGATACGTGAAGCGCGTCATTCTTGCGACGCTTGATATAACTTCGAGATACAATAAGGGCGTAAAGATTGTCGAACTCGACAAGGCGAAAGTCAAATATATAGGTCTTGTCAAAATGCCGTATGACATTGCGATATGCGAGGGCGGAAACACACACGTTTTAAACACGGAGGATATCCGCATAGACGGCAGAACGACAAAAGGCAAGCAGATGTTCAAAAATACGGCGGTGGAAACTGTTGCTCCCGTCGGAAAAACGGAATGACGCGGATTCTTTAAATCGATAAAATAAACTAAAACGATACTTACAGGGGATAACGTAAATATGTACAAGAAAGGTTTTGACAGCGAAATGTATATGCGCAAGCAGTCGGAGCAGATAATAGAAAGAATCAGCCACTTCGACAAACTGTATCTGGAATTCGGCGGAAAACTGTTTGACGATTTGCACGCGGCGAGGGTGTTGCCCGGATTCGATAAAGGCGCGAAAATCAAACTGTTGCAGAAATTGCGCGACAAGGCGGAACTTATTATCTGTATAAACGCCAACGCGATCGAGCGCAATAAAATACGCGCCGATTACGGAATAACCTACGGAAGCGAAGTCGAGCGAATGATAGACAATATCTCGGCTATGGGGATTTATATCAACTGTGTCGTTATAACTATGTTCACCGATCAGCAAGGCGCAGTCGCATACAAGAATAAACTTGAAAACCGCGGCGTAAAGGTGTACATTCACCGTCCTACGAAAGGCTATCCGCACGAGATAGATACGATTGTGTCCGACGAGGGATACGGAGCGAATCCGTATATCGAAACCAAACGTCCGCTTGTGGTGCTTACGGCTCCCGGTCCGGGAAGCGGCAAACTCGCGACCTGTCTTTCGCAACTGTATCACGAAAACAAAAGGGGAGTAGAGGCAGGATATGCAAAATTCGAAACCTTCCCCATCTGGAATCTTCCTCTCAATCACCCTGTGAACGTTGCGTACGAAGCGGCGACCGCCGATTTGCAGGACGTGAATAAAGTGGACAACTTCCACCTCGACGCATACGGACAGATTACGGTCAATTACAACAGAGATATCGAGGTTTTCCCCGTTGTGCACAGCATACTCGAAAAGATAACGGGCAAGGAGTGCATATACAAATCCCCGACGGATATGGGCGTGAATATGGCGGGGTACTGCATCGTCGACGACGAGGCGTGTCGGGAGGCGTCAAATCAGGAAGTCATACGCAGATATTGCAAGGCGCTGTGCGATCTGAAACTGGGCGCGGGCAATCCCGATACCGTCAGCAGACTGGAATTTCTGATGTCGCGTCTGGGAATCAATCTTGCGGACAGAAATATCGTCGACTCCGCGAGAAAGAAGAGCGACCTCAACGGCGGCAGAGGAGCAATCGCACTCGAACTGCCGGACGGAAGGATTGTAACGGGCAAGAACAGCGACAGAATGAGCGCGGCGGCGGCTTGTATATTCAATTCCGTAAAGGCTCTTGCGGGAATGAACGACAGACAAAAACTCATTTCGCCGTACGTTATAGGACCTATACTCGACTTGAAAACAAAAATACTCAAAGAGAATAACAATACGCTTACGCTTGAAGAGGCGTTGCTTGCGCTGTCCATCTGCGCCGCTACGGACGCAAACGCGGCGAGCGCGATAGAGCAGTTGTCAACGCTTGAAAACTGCGAGGCGCATTCTACGCATATACTCAGCAAAGCGGATGAGAATCCGTTGCGCAAACTCGGAGTGCGTCTGACCTGCGATGCGGAATTTTTGGATGATACGCTCTTTATCGAATAATTGCAATAGGTCGCTTGCCTCGCGTAACCGACCGTACGGCGCCGCCGTAAAACCAACAATGAATAAATAGAAGCAGAGGTATAAAATGCTATATAACAGAAACGAAGTTGACCCCAAATACCAGTGGACTCTGAACGATATTTTCTCGGATGACGAGGCGTGGGAAGAGTGCTTTTTCAACACCGAGGAGCGCATGCCTGCGATTGCGGGTTATGCGGATAAACTCGCTGACGAAGATAAACTGTTCGAATGCCTGACACTTACTACGGAACTGTCGGGAAATATAGGCAGAATGTATCAGTATGCGAGGATGCATCTTGACGAGAATACCGCAAACGGCAATTATCAGGCTATGACTACGAGAGTGGAAATGCTGAGCGTCAGATACTCTTCGCTCGCGTCGTTTATAGACCCCGAAATTTCGGAGTTTTCGGAAGAAAAACTGAACGGACTTGTACGATCCGAACGCTTTGCCGCATACGACGTTTTCTTCAAAGAGATACTAAGAAGCAAGCATATCATTCTTTCTAAGCAGGAGGAAAAACTGCTCGGAGAGGTGGGGTTGTTTTCGGACACCAACCACGACGTTTTCGGAATGTTTGACAATGCCGACGTGCGTTTCGACTCCGTTACGGACGATAAGGGCGAAAAGGTCGAAATGAGCCACGGCACTTACGGGCTTTTGTTGCACAATCCCGACCAGCGTGTGAGAAAAGACGCTTTTGAGAGTATGTTTTCCGCCTATAAGAATTATATCAACACCTTGTCGGCGAACTATGCCGGCAATGTCAAAAAAGACTGGTTCTTTGCAAAAGTACGCGGATTTAAAAGCGCGCTTGACTATGCTATGTACCGTGAAAACGTCCCTTCGACCTGCTATAAAAAGTTGCTCGAAGCGGTCGGGGAGGGAACGAAACCTCTGCACAGATACATTGCTCTGCGCAAACGCGTTCTCGGACTTAAAACTTTGAATATGTACGATTTGTATATGCCGTTGGTTCCCGAACAGGAACTGGCAATGCCGTATGAACAGGCTGTCGGAACCGTTAAAGACGCGCTCAAAGTTATGGGCGAGGAATACGGCAGTATACTTTCCGACGCATTTAAGAACGGCTGGGTGGATGCGTACGAGAGCAAGGGCAAACGCAGCGGCGCGTATGCGTGGGGAGTTTACGGAGTGCATCCGTTCGTACTGCTCAATTATCAGGAGACAGTTCACGAAGTGTTTACCATCGCACACGAGATGGGACACGCGATGCACAGTTATTTTTCAAATACAACGCAACCCGAACAGAAAGCCGAATACGAAATCTTTGTTGCGGAAATCGCCTCGACGGTCAACGAGGTGCTGTTGCTAAAACACCTGCTGAAAACCGCTACAGGGGAGTTCAGACAGTTTTTGCTGGCATATTATCTCGATATGTTCCGCACGACTCTGTTCAGACAGGCGATGTTCAGCGAGTTTGAAGGTCTTGCTCATTCGAAAGTGGAAAAGGGAGAGCCGCTTACCGCTGACGATATGTGCGATATGTATTACGAACTCAATAAGAAGTATTACGGAAGAGCAGTCGAGCACAACGACCTTATAAAATACGAATGGGCGAGAATTCCGCACTTTTATACGAGTTTCTATGTGTATAAATATGCTACCGGTATAACTACTGCGGTTTCGATTGCAAACAATATTCTGACAAAAGGCAGTTCGTATTTTGAAAAATACAGGAAATTTTTGTCAGCGGGCGGAAGTATGCCGCCGCTTGACATCATCCGTCTTGCCGACGTCGATCTCGAAACGGACGAGCCTTACAAGGTCGCTATGGCGGAGTTTGAGTCGACGCTCGACGAGTTGGAAAAGTCGTTCGGAATCTGACATAATAATGCGTATTTCTTTAATGTCATTTATTTATGTCAGTATGCCTTATATCTTTCGGAATCGCCATGCGTCCGAAAACAGGACGCGTACGCTCGGAGTGAAATGAATATGCGTAAACACCGCGCTAATCGCGCAATAACAGTTTTAAACACCGTATTCGCTGTTCTAACGGGCTTATTCTGCATATTTTTGCTGTCTGCCTGCAATAGAACGGCGGATTCCGAGGAAACGGTTGAGCGTGATTATGAACTGTATCTGAGCGACCTGAAATATTCCGAGGACGACGGCGCGATATACGCCGTGGTTACCCGAACGGGGAGCGATGACGAAAGACTCGGCGCAAAATGGCACTGGATTACGCGCTCGTACGCGCAGGATATTTGGTATAACCGTCAGGACGTTGAAATGAAAATAGATTCGGCGATACTGTATTCCGAGATTGAAAACCGCATAGCGGACTATGATTTCGGGGAAGAAATCGGAGAATATAACCGCTTGATAGTTGCGCTCAGATATGATACAATCTATAAATCCGTTAAAAGCGACGGAGAAGCGGTTAAAAGCGGCAGGTATTATCTGCACAGTTTTTATATCGACGGCGACGCCGAGTCGCAAACCCATAATCTCGCGCTGAAAACGCAGAACAGCGCGAACTGGTATACGATGCTCATCGGATGTGCGATTGCGATTGCGGTTGCGCTTACGGGCGTATCGCTTGCCTTAAAAGGTGGAGTATGGCAAAAGAAAAAGAAGAAAAGCGCGTAACTCGCGGTATGCCCAACAACGTCGACGCGGAAGCGTCTGTTTTGGGTGCGATTCTTATCGATAACCTTGCAGGGGATACGCTTATCCCGATGCTCAAAGCGAGCGATTTTTATCTTGCGCCCAACCGTATAATATTTGCGGCGATGAAGGAATTGCAAAACGAGAGCAAGCCTATCGATACAGTCACCGTTGCCGACAGGCTCGAACTTAACGGCAAACTTGACGAGATAGGTTCGGTCGCGTATCTTAGTGAACTTGCAGAGGGTGTTTTGTCTGCGGCTAACGGCGAATACTATGCAGATATCGTAAAACGCGACAGTCTTTTGCGCAGAGTGATACACGCGGGAAACGCAATATCTACGGGCGGATACGAAAGTACCGACGGCAAAGAAGCGCTTGCGAACGCGGAAAAACTTGTTTACGAAATCGCCGAAGAGAACAGCGAAAAGGCTCTTCTCAAAGCGGACGAGGCGTTTGCAACCGCGCTTAACGACATCAACTCCGCGCAGGTCGGCAAGACTTCGGACAGAATTCTGAAAACGGGATTCAACTGCCTCGACAGAAAGACGAGAGGTTTGAAACCGGGGGAACTTATACTTATAGCCGCCCGTCCTTCGGTAGGTAAGACGGCTTTCGCATTAAATATTGCATCCAACATAGCGTTGAACGAGCATAAAAACGTCGCGATATTCTCTTTGGAGATGCCTTCGAGTCTGCTTGCAAAGCGTATGCTTGCCTATGCTTCGGGCGTATCGCTTTCAAAAATGGATATGCGCGGCGGGCTTAGAAACAGCGATATCGAAAAACTTACGCAGGCGTACAGATGCTTCCTCAACAGCGGAATATACATAGACGACTATTCTATGAACGGTCCGTCAGACGTGCTTTCCAAATGCCGCAGGCTCAAACGTGAAAAGGGTCTGGACCTTATAGTTATAGACTACCTGCAACTGATGACGACAGCGGGCGAAAAGGGAAAAGCGGCTGAAAGCAGACAGGTCGAAGTCAGCGAAATGTCGAGAAAGATGAAAATATACGCTAAGGAACTGGATTGCCCCATTATTCTGCTTTCGCAGATGTCGCGCGGAATCGAACAGCGTAACGACCACAGACCTTTGCTTTCGGACTTGCGTGAATCGGGCTCAATCGAGCAGGACGCGGACGTTGTAACGTTCCTGTACAATCCCTCCAAATACAATGCCGCGCTTCCGACGAATCAGGTTATCCTTGACGTTCAGAAGAACAGAAACGGTCCCGTAGGCGCGATTGTTCTCGAATGGACGGGCGAAACCACGACGTTCAAGGAAATAGGGGAACTCGACACTGCAGAACCTGAAAAGAAAGAAGCGCAGAAAGAGGAAACCGTTGTGGAAAAAATCCGCGGCACAGTCGACGCCGACAACAATATGATAGAAGTCGCGGGCGATTTGCCGTTCGGCAATGAAACTCTGCCTTTCGGAAGTCAACTGGCGGCGGCAGACAATATCGACGACGGATTTAAAAACGTAACCGAATCTATGAACGCAGAGGATTTCGAGGCGGATGATGAATACAGTTATGATGACGACGATGCTCCGCCGGACGATTTGCCTTTCTGACGTTGAACTGCCGCAAAACACTGTGCGGCGATAACAATAAAAACATTAAGACCTGCCCGACAGTTTGCGCGGCAGGTTTTATTTTTTAAAACTGTCACATAGAATTTAGCGTGTTTAAGGATGAATTGAAACGAAAGTTGGATATTAAAAGCGAAATTCTGCCATTTGCTCTGACAATGATGTCGCGCTCCAAAATGATGATAAGCGGCGTCAAAAACGTAATGCTTTCGGACGATACGCAGTTGAAGTTCCGCCTTGCAAACGGAACGGTTACAGTTGTGGGAGAGAAAATGCAGATTGTAGAAATAGGCGGCGGCGACGTCTATGTAAAGGGATTTATAAGCGGGGTGCAGTTTGAGTAAAAAGAATAAAAACGACCGTTTAGATGCCGCAAATGACGGACTTATTGTCGAAAGACGGGTCGATAAAAAGAATAAGAAACCTGCGCGGGAAAAGAAAGATGTGCCGTTGATTCCGTCGTTTGATTATACGGGGAAAGTGCGTAAAATCGCAGCGCGCTACGGAGAGTGCGTGTTTTTTGTGAGCGGTAGAAACGGCGTTCGCGTGCTGGGTGCGCTGTCAAAAGTTTGCAGAGTTAAAAACGTAGGCTTTTCTGACGAAGGAGTGCAGTTTTCTGTGCCGTCAAAACATCGCGGTCAAATAATTGCAATTTTAGATAACTTATGCTATGATTATAAAATAATAAAGAATAAAGGCGCGGTTCCGCTGTTTTTCAATTCTCTTGCGAGGTTGGGATTTGCGGTGGGACTTATCGCGGCTGTCGTCGGGGTCGGAATATTTCCGCAGTTCGTTACGCGCGTGAGCGTGAGCGCGGCTGACGGCGCGTACGTGCAACATATCGACGGCGCATTAAACGCGGAGATACAAAGCATACTATCCTCGCACGGAGTGCGCGTTGGCAGGTGGTTGCCCGACATTGATTGCGCGGCTATCGAAAAGGGATTGCTTGCTCTTAGAGGCGTTTCATATGCGAGCGTGCAGAGACACGGCACACACGTCGACGTCCGAATCAAGCAGGAACAGCCGGACGATTTTCTTGTCGAAGTTTCAGGCTCTAAGGTGGTTTCGCGTAAAGTTGCCGTCGTTACAAGAATAGTTGTGGAAGGCGGAACGGCGGTTGTGGATTACGGCGACGTAGTTCGCGAGGGCGATACGCTTATAGACGGCTATACGCTGTTTGGCGAGGATAAAATCGAAGTAGAAGCAAAGGGCACGGTTTACGGAAAGGTCTATCACAGAAAGACGGTATTCTTCGCAGACAAAATAAAAGTGCGTCAGGTTGTAAGCGTAAAGAAGATAACTAAACTGTCGATGTTCGGAAAGACGCCCAAAACTCCCGAGAGTCCGTTTGAGCAGTACGAACTGGAATCGACGGTGCGAGACCTCGGATTTCTTTTGCCGTTTAAGATTTTTACGTACGAGTTCCGCGAAATAGCGGAAACCGAATACGATAACCTGTATACGAAGGAAGAAATGTGCGCAAGCGTTTATTCCGAAATAGTCTCGGGGTTCGCCGAGCCGCTCAGAGTTCTGGGCAGATACGAAGAAATCAGAGAGGCGGACGGCGGAAAGTACGTGACTGTCACGGTAGAGGCGGAAGAGAGAATATCCTGATATAGGGAAGAATCCCCGTATACATAACGTGCAGGTCGGAGCAAAGTCCGACGCGCGGCGGAGCACTGCCGCGGGCGTTTAGGGGAAGTGATATATGAATGTGACAAAGGAAAAAAAGTTTGACAGTTTCGAAGACGTACACGCGGTGTTCGGAGAACTGGATTGCAACGTAAAGAAAATCTCCGAAGCGTTTGGAGTGGATATACTTGCAACGGACGGAGGTGTCGGAATCATCGGCGAAGAAAAATCCGTCGAGAGCGCGTATTGCGCATTCGACGCGCTTTGCGAACTCGCAAAGAAACAGTCCGTCATTCCCGCGCAGATAGATATGATAATCGACGGCGTGCGCGAGGGATACGATTTGGAAGTGGACGAACTTTTACGCCCTGTGGCGATTACGGCAGGCGGAAAGGTTATCTGCCCAAAGACTTTCGGGCAGAAGAAATACGTCGATGCGATTGAGAAAAACAGCGTTGTTTTCGGAGTAGGTCCCGCGGGAACGGGAAAGACGTATCTTGCGGTGGCTCTTGCGGTGTACGCGCTGAAAAAGCGCAGAGTCAGTAAAATCATACTCACAAGACCTGCGGTCGAAGCGGGTGAAAAACTGGGATTCCTGCCGGGGGATATGAATGAGAAAGTCGACCCGTATCTCAGACCGCTGTTCGACGCGTTGCAGGATATGCTGGGCGGAGACGCGCATCTGCGGCTTATGGAGAGAGGAGAACTCGAAATCGCGCCGCTTGCGTTTATGAGGGGCAGAACGCTGTCGAACAGTTTTATTATTTTGGACGAAGCGCAGAACACTACTAAGGAGCAGATGAAGATGTTTCTCACCCGAATGGGCGATAACAGCAAGGTAGTGGTCAACGGCGACGTGACGCAGATAGACCTTCCGAGTCAGGTGGAAAGCGGACTCAAACACGCTTTGAAGGTGCTCGGAAACGTCGAAGGAATTGAGACGGTCACTCTCGGTGCGAAGGACGTAGTGCGTCACGAACTCGTCACGAGAATAATCCGAGCGTACGAGAAGTACGGCAGAGACGAAAAAAAACGCCTTGACAACGGGGCGGAACGAAATACGCAATCAAACGGAGGAGAACCTTCGGGTTTATAAAAAAATGATAGACGATATTAGAGATTTATCTACCGTTGAAAGGGAAAAACTGCTTGCAAGAAGAAGGCTTACGGCTTATACGCTGAAATGTATTTTAGGCGTACTGGTATCCACCGTGGTGATGACGCTTTTCGCAATTTATATGATAAGCGACTTCAACGGCGCGTTTACACAAGCCCGCGCGGCGGCTACTACCGGAAGAACAATCACGACGTTTATGTTTATGCTTATACTGATGTTCGGTCTTTACGGTTTCAATCCGAAGAACCCGAAAGCCGTGCGAGATTTCTGGCTGACGCTGATAGTTTTCGTCGTGAATTTTATACTCGTTGTTACGCTCTCTATAAAAACCGAAAACAGATATGCGATGCCTATCGCGCTGATTTCACTGGTTTTGTTGCAGGTTCTGAATTTGCGCAGTTCCGTCCTTTCAACCGCGATTTTGAGTATATTGATTATAATATCGTATCTTTTCTCTAATAAGGCGGAAGATTACAATATGGCGCGTGTGGTTGCGGCAGTTATAGTCAACACGCTCAGTCCGATGATTATAAATTTCTTCTATAAGAGACATTATTCGCGTCTTAAATTTCTCGCGCTCGCGCTTGTCGTTCCGCTTGCGGTGCAGCCGCTTGTTCTTATGGTTACAATAGCGTCTACAAACGTAGTTACGATAAATATTCTTTGGAACATACTTTGGTGCTACGGCGCAAATGCGATTTCCGCGCTCGTATTTATGCCGGCTGTTGCGCTGTTCGAGGGAGTGTTCAATATAGCGGACGATTTCAGACTCAGCGAACTGTGCAATCTGTCCAACCCGCTGTTGAAACGTCTTGCAAGCGAGGCTCCCGGTACGTTTAACCATTCGCTTGTTGTGGGTACGGTTGCCGAGGCTTGCGCGTCTGCCATCGGAGAGAATCCTAATATGGCGAGATGCGCCGCGTATTATCACGATATAGGCAAACTCAAAGCGCCGCTGTATTTCAGCGAAAACCAGTCGACGTACAATCCGCACGACGAACTCATTCCCGAAGTCAGCGTCAGTATGATAACGTCGCATACGCTGTTCGGCGAAATCCTCGCAAAACAGAACCGTTTGCCCGCCGAAATTGTGGATATCTGCCGTCAGCACCACGGCACCGCGCCTGTCGGATATTTCTATCGCAAAGCGCTTACGCTCAAAGAAGACGGCGACCTTGCTCTTGATAAGTATAAATATGCAGGACCTAAGCCGCAGACCAAAATCGCCGCTATCATTATGATTGCGGACACCGTCGAGGCCGCTATACGTTCGTTTATGCCTGATACGAGAGAGGAATACGAAGCGCGTATAGATATGCTCATAGACGAGAAAATCAAACTCAAACAGTTTGACGAATGCCCGATTACTTTGGGCGATATCGCTATAATTAAGAAGACTGTTATCGATTCGCTTGCGTCCATACATCACAGCCGCATAGACTACGATAAGCACAGAAGAGCGCGGCAGAGCAGATGATAAGAATAAGCGGAGCAAAACTGTCTGAAAAAATTCTCATACGCAGAGTGGAAAAATGCTGTTTGAGAGTATTGGGACAGGAAAATATCTTTATAACGGACCTTGCGGTTTCCGATTCGGAAACCATACGCGCTCTCAACGGGAGCGCAAGAGGCGTCGACAAAGTCACCGACGTGTTGAGTTTTCCTTGTTTCGAGGGATTGAAACCGCCTGTCGGCATAGACGAATTTTCCGACGGGGATTTTGAAGGTTCGCGGGTGATGCTGGGTTCTATTATGATTTGCAGGGAACGCGCGCTCGAACAGGCGGAGCAATTCGGACATTCCTACGCTCGCGAACTGGGTTTTCTTGCCTGTCACGGACTGCTGCATCTGCTGGGGTACGACCATATTGAAAAAGAGGACGAAGAGATTATGACGGCGCGTCAGAAAGAAATTATGAACGCCGTCGGACTGAAAAGATAACTGAAATACACGGGAATTATTGAATATGTACGAAAATTTTAAATCCGGATTTATATGCATTGCGGGGCTTGCAAACGCCGGCAAATCTACGCTTACCAACGCGCTTGTGGGCGAAAAGGTGTCGATTGTTTCCTGGCGTCCGCAGACTACGCGGAATAAGTTGCTGGGAATTATCAACGGAGAAGGTTATCAGATGGTTCTTATTGATACGCCGGGTATACATAAGGCGCGGAATCATCTGGGCGAATATATGATGCAGGCAGTCGAGAGCGGCCTCAAAGACGTGGACGGGTTGGTTTACGTTATAGACGCGGGACGCGGACTTCAAAAAGAGGATTACGAGTTTTTGGAGAAGAATGCGACGAAAACTCCAACCGTAGTTGCGTTGAATAAAGAGGACGCCGTTACGAGAGAGACCTTGTTCGCGTCGCTTGAAAAACTCAATAATATTGCAGATATAAAAGCGGTCATACCTATTTCTGCAAAGAAAGGCGACAATCTCCAATCGCTTATATCGCAACTCAGAGATATGCTGCCGTTCGGTGCGCCTATGTATCCGCAGGACGAGTATACGCAGAGTTCTATGCGTTTTATGGCAACCGAAATTATACGTGAAAAGGCGTTGTATCTCCTCGATAAGGAAGTCCCTTACGGCATAGGAGTCGCGATAAACAAATTCGAGGAAAGAGACGGGCAGGAGATATGCGACATAGACGCGGATATAATCTGCGAAAAGCAGTCTCACAAGGCGATTGTAATCGGCAGAGGCGGAGAAATGCTCAAAAAAATCGCAACTCAGGCGAGAAAGGATTTGGAACAACTGGTGGGAGAAAAAGTTTTTCTTACTCTTTACGTCAGAGTCAAGGACGAATGGCGTGACAGCGAATACCTTATGCGCGAGTTGGGATACGACTTGAAAGCACTGAAAAAAGACTGAATTATTTTAGAATAAAACCCGATTTTTTGCACACGCTACCGTTATGACGGAATATGAACTGTGGCAGATATTTGCAAAAACGGGCGATATAGAATGGTACGATATGTATCGCGCTATGAAAGAACACCGAGAGGACGCGGGCAAAAAGGAATAGATTTCTTTTTTGCTTGCGCGTGATGAATGCAAGCAGAGCCTGTAAAGACGAAAGCCGTTGTCGTAAGAGCGGTGCCATATAAAGAGAGTGATATGATTGTCACTCTTGTCAGCGTTGATTTGGGCAGAATTACCGCTACTGCAAGAGGATGTCTCAAACCCAAAGCAAAACTTAGGTACGCGGCGGAGCCGTTTAATTTCGGAGAATATGTCTTAAATGGCAGAAACGACAGGTATGTTATCACGGAGTGCGCGCAGATAGAATCCTTTTCCGCAATAACGTCGGACATAGAGAGATATTATGCGGGTTTTGCGGTGCTTGACGCGCTTGGACAGATGTGCAGGGAGCCTGACGCCACGGCGTTTATGCACGCGCTGTCCTGTCTGGGAGAACTTGCATACGGTAAGGATAAAAGCGTGGATTACGTTATGACGGAGTATCTCAAAGGAATAATGTCATATAACGGAACTCCTCTCGACTTTGCGCATTGCAACGTATGCAAATGCGATTTGGAGGATGACGCGTTTTTCAGCGAGAAGGACGGAATCGTCTGTAAACATTGCCGCGCGGTCACCGATATAAAGATCGAGCGCGCGTACAGAGCGTACATAAACGGCGAAAACCCCGATTTGCCGCACGAACTCAGGGGACAGGCAAATATATTGCTTGCAAATCTGGTATATAGTATGCTGGGCGTCAAGATAAACACCCGCTACTTCACGGAGTAAATATGAAACACACACGACTTTTTGCAAAAATCACCGCAGTTGCCGCTGTCGCGGCAGTTTTGTTTACGTCCGCGGTCTTTCTCTTTGCCTGCAACAAACAGAAAGCGACAATAGGCGACATTTTCAAGAGTTCGACCAGCGAATCGGAGTTTACGGGTTCTAAGAAAGAATTTACGCTTCCCGTAGGTTGGGAGGTCTATACTTCTTCCGCCAACTCGTCAACTTCGACGGCATACACCGCTAACAGCGACGTGGGCTATGTAAAATCGCTCGACGCGTTTGTTGTCGTACACACGGAAACAAAACTGCTTTCGATTGTGAAATGCGGCAATAAAACGGTTTACTTCGAGGACGGAATGGAGGGAATGCTCTTTCCTCAGTATCTCGGAATAACTGCGTTGCGCGTCAAAGACGGACTTATCGCCTGTAAATTCAACGACGGAACGGCGGGCGTGTTCGACAGCGAAGCGAATACGGTGGTTTCCAGAACGAATCTGAAAAACAACATCGGCAACGCCAACATTGACAACGTAATCAGAATTCTCGACAGAGGACTTATTGCCGTGCACGCGACCTATGATAAATTCGGCAATACGGGATATACGTCTATTTACCGTCCGACGTACGGCGGCGGCGTCTCCGAAAGGGGAGAACTGGTCTGCCGCGTTGCAAACAACGATAACGCGCTTTCACATGTCAAAGGTTTCGACGGCAAGTACGTTACGGTGGTCGGCAACAAGTCGGGAGACGGAATCTACCGCATTCCGCAGACGGCGAACGGAAATCCGAAAAACGTATCGAGCACGTCTAACGGCACGGTGTCGGGCGACGGTCAGGACGACTATTACAGCGAAATCACTTATATAGGCAACGGCAGATTCTTTATCCACGAGGACTGGACCGTTGCAAGTTCGGAAGAGTATACCTATTACGACGGATTCGATTACTTTGTCTTTTCCCGTCATATCTATACTCCCGATAACGACGTGCTCTCTGCGTACACCGCAAACTCGGATAAAGTTTTCGCTTATCTTTCTAACAACTACTACGATTCTTCAAAATCGGGAATAGATACGAGAGACTATCTCAACGACGGATTTATTTATGCAAGTTACGGACTGTCGATCGAGAATAAAGTGGGATTCTACGACCAGTATATACTCGACAGCAATCTGAACGTCGTGATGTCGCTTACAGGAAATTACGGCATAACCATAAAGGACCAGAAAAAAGAAAAAGTCGGCGTTTTCGATTTGGTTATGACGCAGGTTGACGGTATGTATTACGTTCCCGTCGCGCCCAGCGAAGTAAATGTATACGACGCAAAAGGCAATCTTGTTGGACATAACGACCGCTCCAACGTCTTACAGCAGGAACTTTCAAACAACGTTATTGTTGCTGGCATAGAGAATCCCGACGACAAAGACGAAATACTCTACGGCGCATTCAACGTGTACGGAGAGGAAATCATACCGTTCAATTATACCTCGCTTTCCGCTTACAGGGGCGCGTATACGATAGGCGAACGCCTTGAAGAAAATACCAAAACTATGTATATTCTCGGCGTGGACGGAAAGGAAGTTACCGCTTTGTCGGACGGCTCCGAGCCTCTTAAAGATATGGCAACAAATTCGCGTGGTAAGGCGATTTACAAGATAGGGTGCTATATGTATCAGGTCAAGTCCGAGGACGGAAAGACTTCATATTTCGGCATTAAAAACTTCAATCCTAACGTCGAAAAAAATGTAGTTATGTCTGCTACTATGGCGACGGGCAGCGTGTTGTATGCTCCGTCAACTTCTCCCAGCGACGTGTTCGTATTCGAGAAAATAACAAGCGGTTCTAACGTCACTTATACGGTTTACAGACTTATCTGATCATATTTGTAAAATGATTACGCAAATATTAAATGCGAAAGACAGTATACAGCAAGCCGCCTCGCTTATAAAGCGGGGCGAACTTGTCGTTTTCCCTACGGAAACCGTGTATGGTCTGGGTGCAAACGCGTTTGATGAAAACGCCGTAAAAAAGATTTTCAAAGCGAAGGGCAGACCGCAGGACAATCCGTTGATTGTACATATTTCCGATATAGGGCAGGTCGCCTTGTTGGCGCGGGAAATACCTGCGGAGTTTTATTCCCTTGCAGAAAAGTTTATGCCCGGTCCGCTTACGGTCATCCTCAAAAAAAGCGATAAAGTGCCTTATGCGGTTACTGCGGGCGGAGAAACGGTCGGTATAAGAATGCCGGACAATAAGTGGGCAAGAGAATTGATAGCGGCATCTTTTCCGCTTGCCGCGCCTTCCGCAAACCGATCAAAACACGTTTCGCCGACCACTGCTTTGCACGTGTATGAAGATCTGAACGGCGAGATCCCGCTGATTCTTGACGGCGGCGACTGCCGTGTTGGCATCGAAAGCACCGTGCTCGATCTTACTTCCGAATTGCCTACCGTTCTCCGTCCCGGTGCGGTTACCTCCGATATGCTGTTGGAAATTTTGGGGGAAGTATGCGTGGGCGGAAAGGTTATAAAGGTTGCAAAATCTCCGGGTATGAAATACACGCATTATGCTCCTACGGTGGAAACCGTGTGCGCCGAAAATATTGTGCGCGCCGTAGCGTATTACGATTTGGTTGCGGATAGAGGCGGAAAGCCCGTGCTTGTCGCAAGAGATATTTACAGGGATACGGTAGGCGACAGGGCGATTATTTCGCTTGGTATTACGGCAGAGGATTATGCGCGCAACATATACAATGCCTTGCGCGTCGCTGAAAAAGAATACGACTGTATTATAATCGAGAAATTGCAGGGCAAAGGCATTGCGGAATCTGTGATGAACAGAGTGGAAAAAGCCGCGGGCGGTAAACTTGTATGAAAGTTCTTTTTGTTTGTACGGGCAACACCTGCCGCAGTCCTATGTTGAAATTTATGTTTGACGTATATCTTGCCGCAAACGGCATTAGAGGTATAACGTCTGACAGCGCGGGACTGTCGGGAGGAGGCAAACCTGTTTCCGAATATACGAAGAGCATTCTGAAAAAACACGGCGTGCCGTATACAGAACGACTGTCCGTTGTCTGCGGAGACGAACTCGTGTGCGGCGCAGACGCGATATTTACTATGACGCGCGCGCAGGAGCGGGAACTATCCGACAGGTATGGGGAGGGGAAGATTTTTTCTCTTTCGCGCATAGCGGGAAACGATATAAAAGACCCCTACGGCGGCGCGGAAGAAGAATATGAAAAAACGTTTTCGGCGTTTGAAAAATTGCTTCCGCTGATTGTGGAATTTATATCGAAATAGGCGTTTATCACGCCTATTTGGATTTTAAACACGTATATATGAAATTTTCGCCCCTTTTCGGTAAACTTAAAACATTGTCAGAAGTTCTTTGAAAATTTTGATGTGCACTTCTTCGTCAAGAATTATCCGTTCAAGCAACATCTTTACGCTTTCGTCCTGTAAATTGAGTATGGTGCGCTCATAATTTACGATTGCGCTCTCTTCGGCGGCTATGTTTTGTTGCAGATATTTTCTGGGATCTAAGGTATAGTTTACAAAACTTCCGTTCCAGTATGACCTCGCGCCCATAATAGGATAGCCCCCGAGTTTATAAATCGCTTCTCCCAGAAGACGGTGGTGCAACATTTCGCATTTTGCCACGCCGCGCATAGCATTCGCGATATCGGGGAATTTCGGCGTTACGTAACTTTGAAAGCAGTACGTAGTGATCGCCGTAAGTTCTCCACCGGTTCCTCCGTAACTCGGCATCAGCAGTTTGGATTGCGCAACGTTGCCGCAGACTTCGATTTCGGGATATGGCAAATCGCTTGCAAATTTGGTTATTTCCATATTGCCTCCTCGTTTTTGCACATTATATGACGGAGGTCGCGCCGTTGACACTGTGCGGCAGATTTATCCGCGTATATTATGCACAGTGTACTTAAATAATTATAATTGTTTAAAAACGCTTGCAAATTGCACTGTCGTGTGATAAAATCACAAAGTACATTTTTGGAGGGCTTTATGCTTGATACTATGAACCTTGCGCTACTCGCCGCAAACTTCGGATTGGATTACACCGTAAGACAAAACGTATTGATGGCGTTTGCAATACTTATGACGATTGCCTGCGTTGCGATTATAGTCGTAATTATGATGCAGAAGGGAACGAACGACAACGTCGGCGTTATCTCGGGCGCATCCGATACTTACTACGGTAAAAACAAGAAGAGAAACAGGGAAGGCATTCTCAAAAAGATAACGTTCGCGTTGTTCGTCTTCATTCTTGTGTGTGCTGTTATCTGCGTTGTAATCGGCGTAGTTGACTGACACAAAACTCGTTATCGGAACGGCTCGTGCACACGAGCCGTTTTTTTATCTCCCGACGGCTATTGATTTAAGCCGCCGCATAGGATATAATCGGAATATGGAAAAAACAGTAGCAAACAATAAAAAGGCTTATCACGATTATTTTGTGGAGGACACTTACGAAGCGGGCATAGTTCTTGTCGGCAGTGAAGTAAAATCCATAAGACAGGGCGCGCTTAATCTGCGCGACAGTTTTGTGATTGTCAAAAAAGGCGAGGCTTTTGTGCTGGGTATGCATATCTCGCCTTATAAAATGGGCAGTTATTTCAACGTTGACGCGCGCCGTACACGCAAACTGTTGCTCAACCGTGCCGAAATAAACAAACTTCGGGGCAAGGTGGAACAAAAAGGATACACGCTTATTCCTTTGAGAGTTTATTTTAAGGACGCGCTTGTGAAAGTTGAAATCGGGCTTTGCAAAGGTAAGGAACTGCACGATAAACGCGCCTCTATCAAGGAGAAAGAAAACAACAGAAATTTACAGCGCGTAATGAAAGAGTATAATTCCAGATAAACTTTTTACGGCTAATATTTATATTTGAGTTTTAAACGGAAGGACGAAAACAGTATGAAAAGAAGAATCGAAACAACCTGCGTGCAGGGCGGATACGCTCCCGCAAACGGCGAACCCAGACAGATACCGATAATCCAGAGCACCACATTTAAATACGATACCAGCGAGGATATGGCAAAACTCTTCGACCTCGAAGCGAGCGGATATTTTTACACTCGACTGCAAAATCCTACAAACGATTACGTGGCTGCTAAGATTGCTCAACTCGAAGGCGGAACCGCCGCTATGCTTACTTCTTCCGGACAGGCGGCAAACTTTTACGCGGTGTTCAACATCGCAAATTCGGGAGATCACGTTGTTTCGACTTCGACGATTTACGGCGGAACTTTCAATCTGTTTAACGTCACTATGCGGAAGATGGGCATAGATTTTACGTTTATTGCTCCAAACAGTACGCGCGAGGAAATAGAACGCGCTATCCGTCCGAATACGAAAGCGATTTTCGGCGAGACGATTGCAAATCCCGCGCTGACGATGTTCGATATAGAGTTGTTTGCCCAAACGGCGCACGCGCACGGCATACCTTTGATTGTGGACAATACTTTCGCCACTCCCGTGAACTGCCGTCCGATAGAGTGGGGCGCGGATATAGTGACGCATTCCACAACTAAGTATATGGACGGACACGGAGCGGCGGTCGGCGGAGCGATAGTCGACGGCGGAAAGTTCGACTGGCTTGCGCACGCGGAAAAATACTCGGGATTGTGCACTCCCGACGAGAGTTATCACGGGGTGACCTATGCTGAAAAATTCGGAAAAGCAGGTGCGTTTATAACCAAATGCACTGCGCAGTTGATGCGCGATTTCGGATCTATTCAAAGTCCTCAAAACGCATTTCTGCTCAATCTGGGGTTGGAAAGTCTGCACGTAAGAATGGCGCGTCACTGTGAAAACGCTTTGAAAGTCGCTAAATTTTTAAAGGATGACGGCAGAATAAACAGGGTTGTTTATCCCGATCTGGAAGGCGACGAGAATTTTGCTCTTGCCCAAAAGTATTGTCCCAACGGGACTTGCGGAGTTGTGAGTTTCGGCATAAACGGCGGAAGAAGCGCGGCGGAAAGGTTTATGAAACGCCTTAAACTTATCGCAATCGAAACGCACGTAGCGGACGCGCGCAGTTGCTGTCTGCATCCTGCGAGTGCGACGCACAGGCAGATGACCGACGAGGAACTCTATGCCGCGGGCGTATCGCCCGATCTTATACGTCTTTCTTGCGGTATCGAAAACGCGCAGGATCTGATCGACGATATCAAACAGGCACTCGAAGCAAGCGTCTAATACGCACAACACAGCATTTATGCAAAGGATTTAAAGGATAAACTATGCCTATCGTTATTCCCAGAGATTTGCCCGCTTATGCCAGTCTCAACGAAGAAAAAATCTTCGTTATGGACAGAGAGCGTGCTATAAGGCAGGACATACGCCCGATAGAGATTGCGATACTCAATCTTATGCCAACAAAAGAAACCACCGAGACTCAACTGTTGAGGTTGCTCGGCAATTCTTCGTTACAGGTGAATATTACGCTTATAAAAACAGATTCCTATGCCTCGAAACACGCTGCCGCCGAACATATGGACAGGTTTTACAAAAACCTTTCGGAGGTAAGGGAGATGAAATTCGACGGTATGATCGTGACGGGCGCACCTGTGGAGACAATTCCGTTCGAGGACGTAAAGTACTGGAAAGAACTCGTTTCTATTATGGATTTCGCGCAAGAAAACGTCACAAGCACGATCTATATCTGCTGGGGAGCGCAGGCGGCTCTGTACCATAAATTCGGAATAGGGAAACTTCCGCTTTGCAAAAAGTTGTTCGGAGTCTATCCCGCGCGTGCTTCCGTCAAAAACGATATGCTTTTAAAGGGTATGGACGACGTATTTTATATTCCGAATTCCAGACATACCAAAGTTGACGAGGACGCTGTCAGAAGATGCGCGGAAATAAAAATTCTCGCAGAGTCGGATGAGGCGGGAATAGCAATTGCAAAAACTCACGACAATAAATCCTTCTTCTTTACGGGACACAGCGAATATGACAGATTCACGCTTAAAAACGAGTATCTGCGCGATCTGTCCAAAGGTCTCGATATATCCGCTCCAGAAAACTATTTCTGCGACGATACCCTTGACAAAGTGGATATGAAATGGAAATCCACCGCAAATCTGCTCTTTTACAACTGGCTTAACTATTACGTATATCAGGTGACTCCTTTCGAGTTATAAGATTGCTTTTATATTATAGATATATCTATAAAATGAGAAAGTTTATGCGCGCCCGCGAGGGCGCGTTTTTTCAAATTCTTTATAAAAAAATTTCACAGAAATCGTTGACAATCAATACTATGCATTGTATAGTATTATGCAATAAAGGGTATGGTGAAGATATGGATTCACAATTGAAAAAGGGTTTGCTTGAAGGTTGCGTTCTCGCGACGATAAAGGATGAGGAGTCTTACGGTTATAAGATTATCAGCCAGATTTCTCCGTACGTAAGCATTTCGGAATCCACTCTATATCCTATACTTAAAAGGCTGGAAGCGTCGGGTGCGGTAAGCGTTCACAACAGACTTTACAACGGAAGATTGCGCAAGTATTACCGTATTACCGATAAAGGCAGGGAAAAACTCAACGAGTTTTACAGAGATATGAATCAGATGATGTCAATCTATAAGTTTTTGCAAAACTAAGGAGATGTAAGATGAGAAAGGTTACTTGGATGGCTCAACTGGAACGCGCTCTCGCCCGTGAGGGTATGACCGTCACGGAAAAAAGGACGGTGCTCAATTATTACGAGGAGATGTATCAGGACAGGCTTGACGAAGGGGCGGAAGAAGAGGATATTATCAAAGAATTCGGATTCCCCGAAGACGTTGCGCAAAGCGTGCGGGAAAACGACGAGAAAGCGCGTACGTCCGAGGATACGCTTAAAGGCAGAGATGGCAAAATAAAAGAGGACGCGCCCACCGTGACTTATGTGCCCGAGAGTTATGACGTTGAATCGCAAGGCTATTGCCGTCCCTCTGCGCAAACCGTGGCGCAAACGGCGGGAGTAAAGTCGGCAAATCCTGTTCAGGCGAAGTCGGAAAGACCGGCTATGAGCGTAGTGCGGATTGTTGTTTGCATTTTGTGTGCTATCGTGTTTTTCGCAGTTGGATTCGCTCTTGCAGTTGCGGGTATTGCAGTCATTGTTTCAGCGTTTGCAACAATAGCGTTTAGCGTCGGCGTCTGGCTTATCGCGTTTGGAGTCGGGCTTGTGTTGTTTGCCTGCGGTTGTTTGATTTTCGGCAGCGCAGTGAAACTTGTTAAAGCCATTTCGGCGGACGGAGGCACAAAATGAAAAAGTTTATCGTTGCTATGGTTGTTATAATTGCGGTAGGAATCGTGCTTTCGGGCATTGGTTGCGCGGTATTTTTCAGCAGTGAAATAGGTATGCATAAGATAGAATATACAGAGAAATTTTTCGAGACCGAAGACAAAGTCGATGCGCTGGATATTCGTCTCGAACATCAGCATAAAGTTGTTTTCGAGCGCGGCGATAAATGTTCGGTCAGATATTTCGACAGCGACGTTTCAAATTTCTCGGTGCGCGTTTCGGACGGAAAACTTGTTATAGAGGAAAGCCGTTGGAATTGGAAAAATTGGCTCAGACGGTTGTTTTACAAATTTCAGCAAACAGATGTAGTGATTACTGTTCCCGACGGTGTAGCGCTGGATATTGACGGATGTTTCAACGGCGCGTCAGAAATAGTTCTTCCGTCGTGGGAATTCGGCAAACTGGATTTTGTAATCAGCGGTGCGTCTAACGTCGTTGCGGAAGGCATAACGTCAAAAAGAATTGATCTCGATATTTCTGGCGCGGCAAATTTCAGGCTTTCAGGCAAGACTGATAATCTTCGCGTCTATGCTTCTGGTGCGGTTAAAATGAACTGTGACACGCTGGATTGTCCGCAGGTTTACGTGTATACTTCGGGAACAGGTGAAATAATCCTTTCGGGTAGAGGAGACGCGCTCACTGTCAATGCGTCAGGTTTGAGTAATATTTGGGCTAAGGATTTTGTAACCGATACTGTGCATATCGAAGCAAGCGGCGACGTCGAGGCGGAGTTTAACGTTGCCACGTTGTTGGATGTAAAAGCCAGCGGAGTAGCGAATATATCCTATTGGGGGAATGCGAGAGTAGAAAAAAATGTTTCGGGAAGCGCAAACATTGTCAAAAGAGGATAGATTTTAAACAATGTGCTAAAATACAATGCGCACGTCTTGCGACGTGCGTTTTTTATATTATTTATATTATAACAGATGATTTAGAAATGGAATAGACTTTTACAGCGGCAAATGATTTGCGTGTTAGAGACGAAAAAATGTTGCGAAACAAGTTAAACGTTTTTATAACTCCACAAACAGGGACGCTTGCGGTGACTCCTAACAAAAAAAATGCGCACCGTATTGAACACTTATATTTTGGTATACCTGTCAATTCAACTCTATCAAATACTATAAAAGCGCGAAGCGCGCAAACAAGCAAATCAATTAGCGAAACGAGGCAGGAGTTTACAATGTCAACTTAGGTTGATAGCGTCTAATGATTTGTGCGTTAGAGACGAAAAAATGTTGTCAAATAGGTCACACATTTTTTATAAAAAAATGTGCACCGTATGGCACACATTTTTTCGTTGGCAGGAGCTATAGGAATCGAACCTACACAGTGGGAGTCAGAGGCCCAAGTGCTACCACTACACCAAGCTCCATCGCTGTATGCATTATATAACAATCGAACAAATTTGGCAAATACTTTTTACAAATAGTAAAAACAAATTCTCAATCCTTGACAATTTTAGTGATTGTTGCTAATATAATTAACGTCGCATTAATTGATAGATGCCGAATAATCGGGGTGTAGCGCAGTTTGGCTTTTGTATGCTGACGCTTCGCTACACCAAGGCGCAACAACCTGCGCTCTTAATAGAAAACTAAATAAATATTAATCGGGGTGTAGCGCAGTTTGGTAGCGCGCATGGTTCGGGACCATGAGGCCGCGAGTTCAAGTCTCGCCACTCCGACCACTCGAAAATGCACGTTGACATAACGTGCTTTTCTTTTTTGAAAAGCACGAGTATGCCGCGTGCATTTTCTCGTCGCTTCGCGCAAATGAATATTTGCTATCAATACAGAATATCGTTGTAAACAACGAGAGGTGTTTCGCATATTCATTTGCTTGATGGCGCACTGCGTGCGCTAAATCTTTCAGTATATTCGGACTAATAACACAGAAAAACACAAGTCCCTGCTTGTGCTTTTTTCTTATATGTCGAGCGTACTTGCGCTATAATATAGCGGTGTACGGTGCATACACTTCGCGCTGCGACTGAGGCACGCTTATGCAAACCAGTCTGCCGGTTCGCTTTTCTGAAAGCCTTGCACCTGTGATTAAAGTTATGTTTTGTAAGATATATATATTATTGCAATTCGGTGGAGTGTATTGTATAATTTAAAAATAAATAAAGTAATTTTTGCCGTTGCTAAACTTGAACCGTATATCATACGATATGAGTTTGCGGAGTATGAGATGAAAGGGATAATTTGGAATCCGTGGCACGGATGTCACAGATGCAGTGAAGGTTGCGCGCACTGTTTCGTGTTCTATTTGGACGGTAAGCGCGGGGTGGACTCTGACACGGTGCGGAGATCCAAAACAAATTTTCAACTGCCGCTTAAAAAGGATAGGGTGGGCAATTATAAAGTGGTTTCTGGAACGGAAGTTGCGACTTGTTTCACTTCGGATTTTTTTATAGAAGAGGCGGATGAATGGAGAAGAGAAGCCTGGGATATTATTAAACGCCGCAAGGACCTGAATTTCCTTATTTGTACAAAACGCATAAAAAGAGCGCAAGCCTGTCTTCCCGATGACTGGAACGGAGGATATGAAAACGTCGCGATTGCGGTATCCTGTGAAAACAGGAGGGCGGCGGAAACCAGATTGCCGTATTTAATAGAGTTGCCCGCAAAAAAAAGATACGCGTTTCTTTCGCCTATTTTGGAATACGTGCCTCTTGAAAATTATCTGAGCGGCGGTTTTATCGATATGGTTAGCGTAGGCGGCGAGTCGTATGACAATGCAAGACCGTGCGATTTCGAATGGATAAAGAAAGTGCGGGCAGATTGCGATAAATACGGAGTAAAATTCGATTTTCATCAGACGGGTTCGAATTTCGTATATAACGGACGACAGTATAGCATAAAACACCGAGACGAGTATTCGCAGGCTAAGAAAGCAA
Source organism: uncultured Christensenella sp. (assembly GCA_910578325.1). GTDB lineage: Bacteria > Bacillota > Clostridia > Christensenellales > CAG-917 > CAG-475. The sequence goes on along the minus strand of CAJTQT010000003.1, from coordinate 60,474 downwards.
TGGAATTTCTTAGAAAGCAATAAACCTATATAGAATTTTGAAATCGGCGGTTGAACGCTATTGTGAGCAAATGTATCGCACGTAAAAAACGACAATATTTATAAACTGACAGATAAGGAGTTGAAATGTACAAGATTGCGCGGATAGGTCTGCACCATTTTGAAGAGCCCTGTCTTTCGGGAGAGAGGGGAAGCGGCACGGTGTTTTTTTCGGGGTGCAGTCTCCGCTGTAAATTTTGTCAGAACTTTGAGATTTCTCACGGCAGAAAAGGCTTGCAGGTAAGCGAGAGCGAGTTGATTGACTGTATGGAATATTTGCAGGATATCGGCGCTCACAATATAAATCTTGTTACGCCGTCAAATTATACTCCGTTGCTTTATAAAACACTTGAAAAAGCAAAATCGAGAGTTAAAGTGCCTTTTGTGTGGAATAGCAGCGGTTATGAGACGGTTGCGAATCTGAGAAAACTTGAAGGACTTGTCGACATATATCTGCCGGATTTCAAATATTCCGACGACGCGATCGCCTACGAGTTTTCGGGAGCGAAGAACTATGCGCTTGTCGCTGAAAAAGCGGTTGCCGAGATGCGGAGACAGCGTCCCGTCGACGTTTTCGACGGCGACGGAATGATGCAAAAGGGCGTGATAGTACGTCATCTTGTTTTGCCTGCTCAGTTGCCTAATACGCGAGGCGTTTTGCGTAAAATAGCGGAGATAGACGATACGGTCTGCGTCAGCCTTATGGGACAGTATTTCCCGACTGCCGCGGTGGCGGATCATTTAACGCTCGGTCGCAGACTCACGGAAGAAGAGTACAGCCGCGCAACGGAAATGTTTTTCGAAGAGGGGCTGTCAAACGGCTTTTGTCAGGATTTGGATAGCGCAACTCAGGAATACGTTCCAGATTTCGACCTTGACGAACTTGCAGGATTGCTGTTAAAATTAAAATCCGAAAAACGAGGTGCATAAGATGAAAACAAAAGTTGCATTGCTTGACGAAGTTACTGTGGGACGCGCTCTTGTAAGAATGTCTCACGAGATAGTTGAAAAAAACAAGGGGACTCAGGACGTTGTTCTGGTGGGAATAAAAACCCGCGGCGTACCTATGGCGGAGCGTTTAGGCGAGAATATCAGACAGATTGAGGGCGCGGAAGTCAAAATCGGTTCTATAGATATCACGCATTACAGAGACGACGTTTTCCGCCGCGAGGCTACGTCTGTAAACGGAACGGAAATAGGTTTTGATATACAGAATAAAAACGTAATACTTTGCGATGACGTGCTCTTTACGGGAAGAACCGCAAGGGCGGGTATAGAAGCGCTTTTGCATTTCGGGAGACCTAAAAGCATTCAACTCGCCGTGCTTGTGGACAGAGGACACAGAGAACTTCCCATACGAGCCGATTACGTCGGAAAGAATATACCTACGTCGTTGCAGGAAAGCGTTTCTGTAAAATTCGATGAAACGGACGGCGAAACCTGCGTTATACTGTGCGAATAAAGATTGTTGTTTATAATAGATTATAAATTATATAGCGTAAAACTATATTAACTCAGTTTCGTTCAGGACGGTAAATCCGGCCTGAATAAGTTTATCAACGGTAACGCCGTTGCCTTCTTTTTTGCCGCCCGTAAAAGTTCCGTCGTATATCACGCCTTTTCCGCAGGACGGGCTGTTGGCTTTCATAATGCAGAAGTCGACGTTGTTGCGTTTTGCGATTTCGACCGCTATATTCGCTCCGCGGTTATATTCTTCCGAGACGTCTTTGCCGCCTTTTGCGATAATTTTATCCTCTACGCGTTCGGCTGGAAGGCGGGGAGTGGAAAGCCCGCCTAGTTGTTCGGGACATACGGGGATAAGAATGTCGTCTTTGTACAGGTCGAGGATATTCTGATTTTTGCAGTTGTCGCCTTTATAACGGCAATCATAGCCTAAAAGGCACGCGCTTATAAGAATTTTTTTCATAGGTCTTCCGCCGATTCTTGATAGAAGTATTATTGCAATTTTCCGCACTTTTGTCAATTTGCGGAAACATTAAAATTCCATTAAAAAATTTGTCGTTAATTGTCACAATACGTTTGACACAAAGTCGGTTGAAGTGATATTATCAAATGCGATAAATCTTTAAGAGCGATACGGGATATCGACAAGATTGCGGCTGAGAGAATATACGTTGTGTTATACCTTGTTTTATCCTGTATAAACAAGGTTTTTTTATCGGCTTATCCCATTTGGGGATGAAGACGAAATCATATTCAGGAGATGGATAACTATGCAACTGGTATTCAATGTCAAAGACAGACCGCCGTTCAAACAGAACATCGTGTTCGCCTTGCAGCAGATTATTGCTATTATGGCGGCAACGTTGCTCGTCCCGATTCTCGTAGGTTCAACCGACATTTCGTTTGAACAGGACGGAATCAAGTATTTCGCGCAGATGGCTGTCGATCCTGCCGCCGCTTTATTCGGCGCGGGCATAGGCACGATAGTATACTTGCTCTTTACTAAATTTAAAAGCCCTGTGTTCCTCGGAAGTTCATTTACTTTCCTCGGGGCGCTGTGCGCTACGGCGGCGAATAACTACGGCTACTGGGGACTTATCATCGGTGTTGTGTTTGCCGCGCTCGTATACGTTGCAATCGGGCTTGTCATTAAATTTGTCGGTTCTAAGTGGATTCACAAACTGCTTCCTCCCGTTATAATCGGACCTATCCTTGCTATTATCGGTCTTTCTCTTGCGGGTACTGCCGGCAGTTGGACTATGGCAAACGGCGGAAGTGATTATAACATTCTTGCTGTTATCATAGGTCTGTTTACATTCTTTATGATTGTCTTTGCGTCCGTTAAAGGCAAAAAGACGATGAAATTGATTCCGTTTATTATAGGTATCGGGGCAGGACTTGCAGTTGCTATATTCTTTACGGCGTTCAGTTATGCCGCTCCCGACGGAAGCAAGGCGCAGAGTATCCTTCGTATAGTTGATTTCACTCCTATCGTAAAATGCTTCGAGCCCATTCGCGTCCAGAGTTTCCTCGATTATCCGAAATTCACTTTCCTCGAAGGAATACTCCGCAATGGACTTACATATCAGGGCTATAACATTCTCCCTGACGGAACGAAGCAGATTATTGAAGGCGCGACGATGCACAGGAACTTTATCCTCGACGGCGCGGCAATCGGAAATCTTGCGTTGCTCTTTATTCCTATTGCAATAGTCGAACTTGCTCAGCACATCTCCGATCACAAAAACATTTCTAATATCATCGGCAAAGACGTGCTCACAGATCCCGGTCTTGACAAAACGCTTTTCGGCGACGGCGTAGGTTCTGCGGTTGGCGCCCTCTTCGGCGGTTGTGCAAACACCACTTACGGAGAATCAATCGGTTGCGTCGCGCTCACAGGAAACGCTTCGACGTCGACTATTTTGATAGCGTCCGTTGGCTGTATGGTTATATCGTTCTTCTCGCCGTTCGTCGCTCTTATCAATATGTTGCCTAAGTGCGTTATCGGCGGCGCGTGCATCGCGCTTTACGGTTTCATTGCGGTCAGCGGTCTCAATATGCTCCGCGAGGTCGACCTCAATGACCATAAGAATCTCTATCCCGTTGCGGCTATACTCGTAATCGGTATCGGTGGAATTACCTTCGATTTCGGCGTCAATAAACTTACGGGCGGACCTGCCGTTCAGATAACATCTTTGGCGGTCGCTCTTATAGTCGGTGTCCTTATCAATATATTCACGCATTCGAAGGGCAGAAAAAAGAAACTTGCCGACGGTGAAGGAGGAGATTCCTCGGACGGCGAAAACGAAGTGTTTGACGAATCTGCGGAAGTGCAGGATGAAACTTCTGCTTTACAGGAATCCGAGGATAACGTTTTGTCTGAAGTCGCTTCCGACGTCGAAACCGCTGTTGACAAGGCAGAGTAATCGGTTTAAAATATAAAAGATGCAATGTGGCGAGCCATAGGGCTCGCCACATCTTAGTTGGAAGTCCCGCAAATTCGCTTTGCGTGATAAATAAACACAGGAATCGGAATTATGAAAGACTTTATGAAAAACGTAGTTGTTATGAACCATCCGCTCATAGCGCATAAGATTACACACCTTTGCGACGTTACCACAAAAACGAAAGAATTCAGAGAAATAGTCTCAGAAATCGCAATGTTGATGGGATATGAAGCGTTTCGTGATTTGCCCACAAAGCAAGTGGAAATACAGGCGCCGCTAAGCAAATTTATGTCGCCTGTCGTGGACGAGAAAATCGCTATTGTCCCCATACTTCGCGCAGGACTGGGAATGGTTGACGGACTTACCGCGCTTTTCCCGAACGCGCAGGTCGGACACATAGGGCTTTACCGCGACGAAGAAACGCTTGAACCGCACGAATACTATTGCAAACTTCCTATGGACTGCACCGAAGGACAGTGTATAGTCGTGGACCCCGCGCTCGCAACAGGCGGCTCCGCGGCGGCGGCTATAGAAATGATAAAGAAACGCGGTTTTAAAAATATAAAACTTATGTGTCTTATAGCCGCGCCGGAGGGTATCGAACGAGTTGTGTCGCAGCATCCCGACATAAAGGTGTTCGTCGCTCATTACGCCGACGCTCCTCTCAACGAGCACGGTTATATTGTTACGGCGTTCGGCGACGCAGGCGACCGCGTGTTCGGTACAAAGTAAAACCGATTCGCCGTTTGAGGCGCGTGCTATTAGTAAATTCAGTGAGAGCAAGGCATTATTCAATCAGTCCGGAATACCGAAAGCGATTTCGGCGACAGCGAAGACGTACTTTGTTTTAACGATATAAGTGTAAACGCTCAGAAAATGTTTAAATAAAAAAGGTAAAGTATGAAAAATTATCCAAACGTAACAATATTCGATCATCCGCTCATCAGACATAAGGTCGCCATACTGCGCGATGAAAAGACGAGTATGAAAGAGTTCAGAGAGTTGGTGGAAGAAATCACAACTCTGATGGTTTACGAGGCGTTTAAAGACGTTCCGACCAAAAAAGTTATGGTCAAAACTCCGTTGGAAACGACAGAGCAGACTATGGTCGAGGACGATGCGGTCTCGATCGTGCCTATTTTGCGCGCAGGACTGGGAATGGTGAACGGCGTGCACACGCTTTTCCCTACGGCAAGAGTCGGACATATCGGAATGTATCGCGACGAGGAAACGCTTGATCCGCACGAGTACTATTGCAAACTTCCCGACGGAATTGAAAACAGCATAGCGATACTTCTTGACCCTATGCTTGCAACGGGCGGAAGCGCAGTTGCGGCAATCGAGTTTTTAAAGAAACGCGGCTGTAAAGATATTAGGCTTATGAACATAATCGGCGCGCCTGAGGGCATCGAAGTTGTTGCAAACGCTCATCCCGACGTAAAAGTGTATATATCTACGCTTGACCGCAATCTTAACGAAAACGGATATATTGTGCCGGGGTTGGGGGATGCGGGGGACCGTTTATTCGGCACAAAGTAAAACCGCGCTATTTGCGTTGATACTGCGTCAAAGGCACTTTTGTTCGCAATCACGTACGTATATGTACGTTGGATTGTTCGCAAAAGTGTCTTTTCCTTGTCTGAACACAAATATCGCGGTTTTAAACTAATGGCAGGCGCGGTTCGCGAAAACTCACTCATCTCAATATTGCGGCTTTATAGTTTTTCTTGTCTTGGCATAAATAATAGCAGGTTGATTTTTATATCAGCCCGAGCGAGTGTTTGCACGACGAACACTTTGATAGAGAAAGTCTGGCGCGTGCAAGGGCGAGAAACCAACAGACAGCGGTTACGAAGTTTAGTTAACGTCAGTCCGAGCGAGTGTTTACACGACGAACACTCTGATAGAGAAAGTTCAGCGCGTGCAGTGGCGCGAAACCAACAGACAGCGATTACGAAGTTTAGATAACGTCATCCCGAGCGAGAGTATCCACGACGAACACTTTGATAGGGAAAGTTCGGCGCGTGCAAGGCGCGCGCTAAAGTGAGTGCCGAAGTGCGACGTACAGTACGCAGTGAGTGGGCGGTGTTGTTTTACGCCCACGAACAAGTGTAATAAAGAGAGCACGAAACCTGTTCACGAGCGCCGACTGTCTCCCCCGCGAGCGACGGAGAATGAGTATAGAGAATAAGCGTAATGCCTTACGCGTCCATATACGAGTGGTGGGAGAAAAGCCCGAAGGGAAAGAGGGGGCTATTTCATTTAAAGTATTAAACGCTCGCTCTTGTAGAGAAAGAAGCATCCCTAATGGGGCTATTTCATTTAAAGTCTAACCCGCTCACTTTTATAGAGAAATAATCAACCCCAAATAGATTTGTAATGAAATACATTACTTCAAAAATAGTTTGAAGAGTTAATATAAGTAATGAAAAACATTACTAAAAAATATAATATATTGAAAACCTCACCATAATGATGAGATTTTTTACAATGAGGGGATTATTGCGTTAGGCTGTTCTTTTCTTTGTCTGACCGCAAATATCTCGGCTTTTAATTTAATTGTTTTTATTAGAATAATCGTCGTTGCCTAATAGATAGTCGATGGAAACTTCAAAGTACTTCGCAATTTTAATTAGCATATCGTAATCGGGAACATTTATTTTTCTTTCCCAGTTGCTTATGGTGCGTTGATTGACAAACAAAACCGCAGCCAAATCTTTTTGTTGCATATTTCTTTCTATTCTGAACTCTTTAATCCTTTCTGCAAATTTTGTCATATTGTAATTTTACCAGTAAGTCGGGTAAAATGTTTGACATACCCGAATCTCGGGTATATAATTGTTTTGTTAAATCTAAAATAGGTGATTTTATGGAAGAAGAAAGAAACTGTTTTAACTGCGGGTATTATAATCGGCATTATATTAAGTTAAATAACGGACGCTTTCATTCAACCGCCTACGGGCATTGCGGGTGCGGTGAAATGAATTTACGCATTTCGCAGAGAATTGTAGATAAAATGTTACAATGCGATAAGTGGATGCCCGGTGAAGTGTCTGTTCAGAAGAGAGGCAAAAGAATTTTGGAAATAATAACGGATATGGAGTTGCATTTGCGCGATATTGCAATGTTTCTCGCGGATGACAGCGATTTAAGGCAAAAGATAAAAAATCTTTCGGAATGAAATGAGAGGACGTTATGATTCCGTGCGTCCTAAGACGGCGTCGATAGAACAATCGAAATATTTGGAAAGTTTATAAAGATTGTCTGCGTCGGGGTAGAAATCACCGCGCAACCAGTTGTATATTGTTGATTCGCGTATCAGCGTTTTGCGTTGCAAGTCGGCTTTTGTCTTGTTTTTCTTCTGCAAAAGATATGTCAGTCTTTCGCGGAAAGGAGGGCATTCCTTGCGTGCTGAAATATAGTACTCGTTTTCTAAGCCGAGAATATAATCTATCGAACAGTTGAAATAATTTGCTAAACGGATCAAAACCGTTGCTGACGGCAGACGTTTTGCGCACAGATATTTGTTGACGGAAGTGCGGTCGATGCTTAAAATATCCGCCATCTTTTGGGCAGATAAATTTGCGTCAAACATCATCTCGGAAAGCCTTTCGGCAAATATCGTCATATTTAGCATAATTTCAACAATTTCTCCTATAAAAGTATTACTAATAATGTCTTTTTTTGCTTGTATAAGGGTGTTTATTGGTGTATGATTTATACACGTTCCAAAGAACGTTTATACCTGAATTGGAGGAAAAAAATATGAAAACATCTGATATGAACAGAACAATCAATGCAAACGAATTGCTTCTTGACCTTAAAGACATTTTGGGCGACTATTACATCGCAAAAATCGAACGCTCCGACGACGCTATTATGCTTCATTTCAGCAACGGACAGCAATTTATGTTGAGAGTAGAAGAAAGATAAGATTTAAAAGCCTTTAAAAGATTGCGCCGATGTGTTTTACGGTTATTACTGAACTTTGCAAAAATTAAATAAATATTAAAAAGAATATTGAATTATTCCGATAGGTTGTATATAATGTAAAAGTCTTTAAACGGGACGACGGGAGAAAATTATGACAAACCTTATGGAACAAAAGCCGCAAAAACGGTTTATCGGGCTTACTGGCAATATGTGGCTGTATGCGCTCGGACTTATGGGCATCAACTTTGCAATAGGTCTCGTTAACAGTTTTCAGGCGGAGTTTTTCAACAAAATCCTCGGCGCAAATCTTATAGCGATTGCTATCATTATTCTTGTGGCGAAGTTCGTAAGTATCATTGCGGATTTTGTCATAGGAAATCTCATTGACCGCGCCAACTTCAAGGCGGGCAAGATGCGTCCCTGGATACTGATGTCCGCGTTTCCGCTGGCGGTTCTGACTACGCTGTCGTTTGTGGCGATTCCGTTCGGCGATTCTACGGGCGGTACGGTCGGTAAATACGTTTATATCACGTTGATAATGATTTTATGGAACGTGAGTATGACTATGGCGGACATTCCCGTATCCGGCATGCTGTCGTTTGTCGCAAACAATTCCAACGACACAAACAATGCCGCCGGTATGGCGAATACGTTGCGTTCCATTTCTCTTGCTTGCCCCGGCGTATTTATAATGATTGTCGGTCTTATGGTCGGCGACGGTGACGGCGTCAGCAAATTGACGTATCTGATAACCGCTATTATTTTGTCCGTGTTGGGACTTGCTTTCCAACTCTGGATGTATTTCAAGGGTAAAGAACAGTATAAATCCACCGCTTCGTCGGGTATGAGTTTCAAAGAAATGTTTGTGGAACTCAAAAGCAATAAGATGATTCTAATCGTCTTTTTGACTTATATCCTCGGTTTCGGCAGAAATATCGGTATGGGACTTGCTGTTCAGGCAACCTGCATATTCGTTCGCGAAGGTATCGATATGAGTTTTATCGGCATAAACGAAATCTGGTACGGCGACCAACTCAGTTTTGTAATAGGTATCACTTCGGCGATTTCGAGTATGGTTACGATTCTGCTCAATCCCGTTATCAATAAGAAACTCGGCGAAAAAAAATACTTTATCGTCGCGGGTATGTACGGCTTCGGAGTCAGCCTGATTTCTTTCTTGATGTATGTGCTCGGTCCGTGGCAGTTGCGTACTCTGTGGGCTATCCTCGTATACCAGTTCTTCCTCGGCTTCGCATACGGTCCGAACGGGTATCTGCCTATGGTTATGACTGCGGATATAGTGGATTATCAGGAGTGGAAAACGGGAAAACGTACAGAGGGAACTCAGTTTGCGATTATGTCTATGTCAAACAAACTCTCAAACGCTTTGTCCGTTTCTCTCGGTTTGTTGCTCATAGGCGCGATAGGGTACAGTTCGGATACGTATTTCGAGACGCTCGGCACAGGCTCGCAGATTGCGGGATACGTTACAAACGGAATGCAAAACAAGGCGTGGGCAATTTACTTCCTTGTCCCCGGTCTCTGTATGCTTGCGAGTTCGCTTGTGATGTTCTTCTATAAGATTGACGCAAAGACGAAGAAACTTATGCGGGAGGAACTTGCGTTGCGTCGCGCGGCGCAGGGCGGAGAGACTTCCGAAAGTTCGGACGGCGACGGCTCGGACAGCGGCGCAGAGGTGTTTGAAGAGACTTCGCTCGGAAGCGAGGAACTTAGCCCCGTCGACGCGTTGTCCAGAGGAGTGGGCGCAGAGGAAATAGCCGATGAAAGCACCGATGCTCCCGAATCGGGCGAGTAATAATAGTTTCGTTTACTCTGAAACAAAACCGCTTAAATCTAAAATCCACCCCGTCGGGGTGGATTTATTTTGCTTAAAATTTATAAGACGATACTCTGAGTTAAGATATTACTCTAAGTGATATTACTCGGAGTTTGTAATATTTTACGCTTATTTTGTAATCGCTGTTTATCGGTTTTACGCAAAGTTTGTTTTTTAATTATTGCGGGAAGTTATTCCGATTTCATTTTCACGCGAACTTTGTCGTCGAGATTTTCAAACTTATGTTCCCAAAACTTGCCGTGTTTCTTTTTTAATACGTGCATTCCGAAAGCGAACAATGCGTATATGGGTACAAGCACCGCCGTAATACTTATGATCGCTTTGCCCATATCCCAGGTGAAACTTCTGTTGAGGTTGAAGAATTTTGCAATTACGTCGTTGGGGAACGGGATTGCGTAGCAAGCCGCGAATATGAACATCATAAGCAGGAACAACGCAAGATGCAACCAGGAGAAAGGCAGGCTGACCTTTGCAAGCAACATAAAGCCTACTATAGTAATGATTATGACAAACAGCGTTTGGGCCTGTTCGTTTGAAAGGGAAGTGAGGAAGTATTCGTGGCAGATGATGACCGCGATCGCGCCCAAAAGAACAGTCAATCCCCCCGGTAGCGCATTCGAAAGCACTTTCGGCAGGAATTTGCCCTGTACGCGGTCGTTATTCGGTTCGAGTGCGAGCACTACGGACGGAATTCCGATTGTAACCGCGCCCATAAGCGTTAGGTTCTGCGGCGAGAACGGCAGGGGGTGCGAAACTATCATAAACAGTATCGCAAGCAGGGTATTGTAAACGGTTTTCATAAGGTAGAGCGCGGCGGAGCGTTCGAGATTGTTGATAGAACGTCTGCCTTCCGCCACTACGTGCGGCATAGACGCAAAATTGCTGTCCAGAAGCACCAGCGAACTGACGTTTTTTGCCGCGTCCGAGCCTGACGCCATTGCTATAGAGCAGTCCGATGCTTTGAGCGCGAGAACGTCGTTCACACCGTCGCCAGTCATCGCTACCGTGTGACCTTCCGCTTTCAGCGCTTTGATGAGCGCGAGTTTCTGGTCCGGAAGAACGCGTCCGAAAATCGTGTATTTTTCCGCCGCTTCGTATATTTCTTCATCGGTTGAAAGCGTTGACATATCTATGATGTTTTCGCACTCGTCGAGTCCTGCGCGTTTAGCCACTGCGCGCACCGTTTCGGGATTGTCTCCCGAGATGATTTTGACAGTCACGCCCTGTTCCTTGAAAAAGCGAAGAGTATCTGGGGCTTCCTCGCGTATCTTGTCGGTGATGAATATGAGACTTAGGGCTGTCAGTCCCTCGGGAAGTTCGCTTTCGCCGAACTCCGCCTGCGAAGAGGCGAGCGCCATAACGCGATAGCCCTGCGTTGCCATTTCTTCCGTTTTTTGCGCAATATGTTCGGGCACTCCCTGCGCTTTGAATACAAATTCGGGCGCGCCGAGAACGTAGGAAACGCCGCCGAATCTTGCTCCGCTCCACTTGCGCGCGGATGAGAAGGGGATAACCGCCTGCGGCTCGGAGTGAGACGCGGTGCAGTCTGAAACATAGTTTCTGAGCGCGTTTGCGGTGGCGTTATCGTCTGAAATCGCGCTCATAAGATTGCATATTGTCTGTTTGATTTCCTCTTCGGAAATATCTGTTTGCGGTTCTGCGGATTTTACTTCCATCGAGCCTTCTGTTATCGTGCCGGTTTTGTCAAGGCAGAGAACGTCGACACGCGCGAGAGTTTCTACGCAGTACAGATCCTGTGCCAGTATATTGCGTTTTGACAGTCTGATTACGCTTACGCAGAATACCGTTGACGACAGCGCGACAAGCCCGCTGGGAATCATACCTATAACCGTCGCTATAGTGCCGATAACGGTTTCGTTCAGAGTCTCGTTTGCGTGCTGTAAAAAGGTCTTTACGCAGAACAGCGCGATGCCTATCGGGACGATTATGAATGCCATAACTTTGACTATGAGCATAAGCGAACGCCAGATTTCCGAATTCGGCTTTTTAAAATATTTTGCGCCCGCGCTTATTTTCATAGCGAAGTTGTCCGCGCCGACGTGCTCTACCTGCGCTTTCGCGCTTCCCGCGATGACGAAACTGCCTGACATAACCTTGCTGCCCTTCGTTTTGAGTATCGCGTCAGGTTCGCCAGTGATAAGACTTTCGTTGACCTCCACTGAACCTTCCGCTATTACTGCGTCTGCGCATATCTGTTTTCCCGAAGAGAGCACCGTCATATCGTCGAGCACGATTTCGGAGACGGTTATTTCCTTTTCTTCGCCGTCTCTGATAACCGTCGCTTTAGGCGCGGATATGAGGGAAAGTTTGTCGATTGTGCGTTTTGCGCGCAACTCCTGAACTATTCCGATAAGGGCGTTGAATATGACGAGAATCATAAATCCGAAACTGCCGGCGGTGCCCAGAACATTGTTCCAGTCCACGAAAAAGCAGAGCAGTACAGCCATAATCACGAAAACAAGGTTGAAAAACGTAATAAGATTTTCACGCAGAATCTGCGCGACGGATTTAGTTTTTACGTCCGTATTGACGTTTATTTTTCCCGCAAGTCTGCGTTCCTCGACTTCGGCGGAAGAAAGCCCCGACGCTGCGTCGGTGCAAAAAACCTGTTCCGAATCCTCAATAACGGCGGTTTCTATTGTGTCTTTTATGTTTTCCATTCAATACACCTCACGCGCTTGCGCGTACGAATGTGTTATTAGTTATAGATTATACTTAATTATTTTAACATAATATATTGCGTTCGGCAAGAATTTGATACACAATGGGTTGTAATATTTGCAAATTCTCCGCATATATTTTTGCTATGAAAAGAAAATTTTTATTAGCATTGACAGCAATTCTCATTTTAGTATGCGCTACGGGTATACTTGTCGCCTGCAACCGTACTCCCGATACGCAGGCAAAGGATAACGTATCCCGTAGAACCGACGCGTATTTTGCGGGAGAGAGCGAGACCTTTGCCGTATCCATTGAAAAGGGCAGGCGCGAAAAAGTGTTCATCGCCGACGGGAAAGCGACCGACGTAGTCGATTTCTGCCAGATTACGGTGACGCCGCTTTCCGCAAATAAGTATGACGGAATCAAATACACCGTCAAAGGCGAAACGGAAACTCTCGAAGGCGAACTGACTTCTTCCGATTACGGCGAATACAGCGCGACAGTGGAGTTGAACTTTGTTCCCAAATCCGTAACTCTGACTGCGGGCAGCGATACCGACGACGTCGAACTTGCGGATATCCTTCAGGACAAACTTACGTCTGCCGACGCTATAAACATCGCTAAGGACGGCTTCAAAGATAAGATAGAAAAGGAAGCGTCCGACGGAAAGGCGGAACGCGAAATCTACGTCAAACTCATAACCGGCGACCGTGAGAGTTATTTCTACTACGTTTCTTTCATAGGCGACGGGGTTGATTACTGGGCTATGCTCATAGACCCGAAGACAGGGGATATCGTATCTAAAAGATAAAAGGGCGGTTTGAGATTGCAATCGTGACAATGCGGAGGAATATAGACGATTGAATTTGACGGATAACCGATATAACGTCCGATTCTGAAAAGGCGCGTTTGATTACGCGCCTTTTCTACTTGTATCTTAGAATTCATCGTTATGTACGAATCGCGGTGTGGAAGTAATTATCCGGTTATTTGGTTATAAGCGAAAGATACTGCTTCGGCGTAATAGCGTATTCCTGTTTGAATGCTCTGAAATAGTTCGAATAGTCGTTGAATCCGCATTTAAGGTAAACTTCGTTTATAGGAAGTCCCTGTTCGATATACTTTTTTGACAGCAGCAACCGCTTTTTGAGAATGTACTGGTGAATGGACGAGTTGGTTTCCTCCTTGAAAAGCCGCGACAGATAATACTTGCTCACAAAAGCGACTTCTTCAAGAAGGTCGAGAGTAAGGGGAGAATTCAGATTGCCGTCTATATATTCTATAACCTTGCTTACAGGGATGCTTATGCGGCGCGGCGCGTTTTCGGTGCCTGACAGAGTCGGAATCGCGGAATGTCTGCATAGTTCCAAAAGAATTGTTTTGACGAGCAGTTCGCTTTTGATATCCGCCCCGAACTCTTCGGAACCGACGCAGTAGGAGAGGTCTATAAGATTTGCCTTTATGCGCTCCGAAATCTGATAGTCGCGAATAAGAAAGTTTTTGGATTCGTTGCAGTGTTTGAAAGCGCAGCATAAATCGGTTTTATCCGTCGAAAGTGATTTGACGTATTTGGGATTTATCCAGAGCACTATACGCTCGTATGCGGAGGGACGCACCATATCCAGACGGTGGAGATTGTCAGGGGATATCAGCAGAATATCTCCCGATTTAAGGTCGTAGCGCACGTTGTCTATGATATAGTCGGCGTCGCCGCTTATGAAAAAATACAACTCGTAAAAGTCGTGGCTGTGTAAACTTATCTTCTTCATATAGGTATCGCGATAGTGCGTGATTTCAAATCTGTTGTCGCGCATCAACTGCGAACCGTTTTCAGGAGATTGCGGAATAGGGCGCATAGTTACCTCTTTTTTACGATTATAGCAAGAAATGGCAAGATTTACAAGTAAATTGACAAAAACCGCAATTTAACAGTTAAAATTTGCGGACTATAATTAAATTAATATTACAAACGTACAGGGAGTAATTATGACTGAATTTCTTTCCGATGAGATCTTCCTTACAAACACCGCCGCCAAACGGATATACGCGGACATAAAAGATATGCCCGTTTTCGACTATCACTGCCATCTCGATCCTAAGGAGATTTTCGAGGACAGAGTTTTTTCGGATATAGGCGAACTGTGGCTGGAATCGGATCACTATAAATGGCGCGTTATGCGCAATTTCGGCATCTCCGAGAATCTGATTACAGGCAATGCGGATTACAGGGATAAATTTTTTGCGTTTTCTGCGGCTATCGAGAGTTTTATAGGCAATCCCGTATATCACTGGGCACATCTCGAACTGAAAAAATATTTCGGCATAAACGAGCCGCTTTCAGAGAGAACGGCGCAATATGTTTGGGACAGGACGAAAGAGTTGATGGCAGACGGCAGTTATTCCGCGCGCAATCTTATATGCCGTTCAAACGTGGATACCGTGATAACTACGGACGACCCCGTTTCGGATTTGAGATACCACAAACTTTTGAAGGAATGGGAATCGAGGTTCCGCGTGCTTCCTTGTTTCAGACCCGACAAGGCTATAAATATTGCAAGCGACGGGTTTGTCGATTATATAGCAAGCCTGTCAGAAGCCGCTGAGAAAGAAATCGGCAACTTTGCCGACCTTACTTGCGCGCTTGAATCGAGGCTGGAATACTTTATTGAAAACGGTTGTGTTGCGGCGGATATATCCTTTGAAAATTTCCCCGACGCAAAATACGACGAAGTTGCCGCCGACGCTTGTTTGAAAGACGCTCTGGCAGGTGAAAGAATTGCGAAAGAGAGAGCGTCCGTATACGTATTTACGCTTGTGGCTGCGCTTATGAGGATGATTGCCAAACGAAATATCGTTTTGCAGATTCATACGGGTGTTATACGCAATTGCAACAGCAGCAGATATTCCGCTCTCGGCGCGGACTGCGGAATAGACAGCGTTGGAAACGCGCTTGATATAGTTGCGGGAACAAGACTGTTCGACTTTGCGGAATCCGAGGGCGCGATGCCACGAACGATTGTGTACACGCTCAATCCGAATTCGTATTATCCGCTGGCGACGATGGTCGGCAATTTTTCGGGTAAAAGCAAGGGCTCTATGCAACTCGGCGCGGCGTGGTGGTTTTTGGATCACCGCGACGGAATAAAAGAGCAACTCAAAACGTTTGCAAACACATCGGGGCTCGGTCTTTTCAACGGAATGCTTACTGACAGCCGCAGTTTCGTATCTTATGCGAGGCACGATTATTTCAGAAGAATACTGTCTTCCGTGTTGGGCGAATGGGTTGAAGACGGAGAGTATCCGTCGGACGGCGTATGCGGAATCGCGCGGAAAATCGCGTTTGAAAATGCCAAAAACTTTTTCGGAGGGATAAAATGAAACTTACGTTCAGATGGTACGGCGAAGACGACAGGATAACTCTTGATAAAATCAGGCAGATCCCGAATATGTACAGCGTTGTCACCGCGGTGTACGACGTGCCGGTAGGCGAAGTCTGGTCCGAAGAAAGTATCGCCCGTCTTAAAAAAGTCACTCAGGCGCAGGGACTCAAAATGGAGGTTATCGAGAGCGTTCCCGTTCACGAGGACATAAAACTCGGATTGCCTGCCAGAGACGGATATATAGAAGCATATAAAGAAAATATAAGACGTCTGGGCAGGGCGGGGGTAAAGTGCATCTGCTACAATTTTATGCCCGTTTTCGACTGGACGAGAACGCAACTCGACAAGGTTGCCCCCGACGGCTCGAATTCGCTTGTATACTATGCCGACCAACTCGAAGCGATGAATCCGCTCGACGGAGAAATGTCCCTGCCCGGTTGGGACAGCAGTTATCGAAAAGAGGACTTAAAGACGCTATTCGAACAGT
Organism: uncultured Christensenella sp.; assembly: GCA_910578325.1. Lineage (GTDB taxonomy): Bacteria > Bacillota > Clostridia > Christensenellales > CAG-917 > CAG-475. The sequence continues at coordinate 44,185 of CAJTQT010000003.1, read as the reverse complement.
ATAAAGACGTTGATGACGAAAAACTGTTTGAAAATCTGAAGTATTTTCTGGAAGCGGTAATCCCCGTTGCGGAAGAATACGAAGTGAATATGGCAATCCATCCCGACGATCCGCCGTGGCGTATTTTCGGATTGCCGCGCATAATTACGAACGAGAAAAACATAGACAGATTCTTAGATCTTGTCGACAGCCCCAACAACGGACTTACCTTTTGCGTAGGCTCCCTCGGCGCGGATAAAAACAACGATCTAGTGCGTATGGTTGCAAAGTATTGCGCTATGGGCAGAATACATTTTATGCACATACGAAATATAAAACTCGTGGACGGCGGATTCGAGGAGACCGCGCACGACGAGAAATACGGTTCTATGGATATAATAGGTATCGTCAAAGCGTTGGTGGACAACGGATTCGACGGTTACGTACGTCCCGACCACGGAAGAATGATATGGGGCGAAACGGGCAAGGCGGGTTACGGACTGTATGACCGCGCGCTTGGCGCGAGTTATCTTAACGGAGTTTTCGAGACTGTGGAAAGACTCCGGAATATTAAGTGATTTATCGGGGGAATTATGGCAAAATTCAAAATCGATTTAACAGACAAAGTTGTTGTAATAACGGGCGCGGGCGGCGTAATTTGCGGCGGAATTGCGGAAGAACTTGCGGGTTCGGGTGCAAAAATCGCGCTACTTGACCTTAACGAATCAGCGGCAGATGCGGTTGCGCAAAGTATTATCGCAAAAGGCGGCAGGGCAAAAGCGTATAAGGCGAACGTACTGGATAAAAATTCTCTTATCGGAGTGCGTGATGAGATTTCACGCGAGTTCGGAAGTTGCGACATCCTTATAAACGGCGCGGGCGGCAACAATCCGAAAGCGACCACGTCCAACGAATACTGCAAGGCGGGAGAGGTGTACGATAAGGATTTCTTTTCGCTTGACGAAAGCGGCGTTTCATTTGTATTCGACCTCAATTTCCTCGGCACGTTTCTGCCTACTCAGGTCTTTGCAAAGGATATGGTGGGAAGAAAGGGCTGTTCGATTTTGAATATTTCGTCGATGAACGCGTTTACGCCGCTTACAAAAATACCCGCGTACAGCGGAGCAAAAGCGGCTGTTTCAAATTTTACGCAATGGCTTGCGGTTCACTTTGCGCCCGCAGGAATCAGAGTAAACGCAATCGCTCCAGGATTTTTCGTCACGAATCAGAACAGGTCGTTGCTTTTCAACGAGGATAAAACGCCTACGCCCAGAACAGGCAAGATACTTTCCGCCACTCCGATGAACAGATTCGGCGAAGTGGAGGAACTTTACGGCGCGGTCAAACTGCTGATAAGCGAGGACAATGCGGCGTTTATTACAGGCGTTGTTCTGCCTATCGACGGCGGGTTCAGCGCGTACAGCGGAGTATAGAATATGGATTATACTTTTTTGAAAGATAATAGAATAGTGCCCGTGGTGGTGATAAAGGACATAGGTGAGACCGTCCCTAAACTCAACGCGCTGAAAGATGGCGGGATAAACATTGCGGAAATCACATTCCGCACGGCTTGCGCGGCGGATGCGATTTCGCTTGCCGTCAAAGAGTGCCCCGATATGCTTATCGGCGCAGGTACGGTTATAAATGCGCGGCAATGTCAGCAGGCACTCAATGCGGGAGCAAAGTTTATAGTTTCTCCCGGTTTCTCGCGTGAAGTCTGCCAAATGTGTACAGACAGCGGAATTCCGTATCTGCCGGGGGCGGTTACGCCTACGGAAATTATGACGGCGGCGTCATTCGGACTGTCGGTGTTGAAGTTTTTCCCTGCCGGTGTATACGGAGGGCTTAAAGGATTGAAAGCACTTTCGGCGGCGTTTCCGGATATCAGATTTATGCCTACCGGCGGCGTGGACGAAAGCAACCTCGCGGAGTATCTTAGAGAGACCGATAAGGTCGTTGCGGTCGGCGGCAGTTGGATGATGAAAGGCGGTTATGCAGATATCGCGGAAGCGTCGGGAAGAGCGGTTTTGATTGCGGGAGGTATAACGGAATGAAAGTAGTGACTTTCGGTGAAATTATGTTGCGCCTTGCGCCGCAAGGATATCTGAGATTTTTACAGGAGCCTTGTTTTCAGGCGACTTTCGGCGGCGGAGAGGCGAACGTAGCGGTGTCGCTTGCCGCTTTCGGAGTTGATGCGGAATTTGTCACGAAACTGCCTTGCAACGATATAGCGGACGCGGCTGTTGCGGAACTCAGACGTCAGGGCGTGGATACGTCGGATATAGTGAGAGGCGGAAAAAGAATAGGCATTTATTACCTTGAAAAAGGAGCGTCCGTGCGCCCGAGTAAAGTCGTATACGACAGGGAGCATTCCGCGATATCGGAAGCGACGGAGGACGATTTTTGTTGGGAAAGCATATTAGAGGGGGCGGACTGGTTCCATTTTACGGGAATAACGCCCGCTTTGAGCGAGAATGCCGCAAAAATAACCTATAACGCGGTCAGATGCGCGAAAGCGAAAGGTCTAAAAGTGAGTTGCGACCTCAATTATCGCAAGAAACTCTGGACAAAAGAGAAAGCGCGTGAAGTTATGGGCGGACTGATGCCTTATGTAGACGTTCTTATCGCCAACGAAGCGGACGCGGATGACGTTTTCGGAATCAAGCCCGACGGCGGCGACGTGGAAAACGGAAAACTTGTCCGAGACGGATACGAAAACGTGGCGAAACAACTTATAGAAAAGTTTTCGCTCGACGCGGTTGCGATCACGCTCAGGGAGAGCATAAGCGCGAACGACAATAACTGGGGCGCGATGCTATACAGGAATTCGACAGCGCATTTTTCAAGGACATATCCGCTTCGTATAGTTGACAGAGTAGGCGGCGGGGACAGTTTCGGAGCAGGGCTGATATACGCGTTGCTTTCAGGCAAAAACGACGCCGAAGCGGTTGAGTTCGCGGTGGCGGCAAGCGCGTTGAAACATACGGTAGAAGGCGACTTCAATCGGGTTTGCGTGTCCGAGGTCGAACAACTTATGAATGGCAGCGGAAGCGGCAGAGTGCAGAGATAGGTGACGATATGCTTAAATTTGCTGTAATAGGCGTTGGTAGAATGGGGAAAAGACACGCGTTTAATCTCGCGTACGGGCTTTTGCAAGGCGTAAAACTGCAAGCGGTCTGCGATATAGACAAAGCCGCGCTGAATTGGTGCGAAAAACACGTAAGCAGAGCGCACGCGTACTCCGATTATAAGGAAATGGTTGCAAAAGAAAAACTTGACGGAGCGATTATTGCAACTCCGCATTATTCGCACGCGGAAATAGCCTGTTATCTCATTTCGCACGGCGTAAATACTCTTGTCGAGAAACCCGCGTCGCCGACAGTGAAAGACGCAAGGCTTATTGCCGAGACGGCGAAAGCGCATAAGGAGATAAAGGCGGGAGTCTCTTACAATCAGCGCAGTAACCGTATGTATAAAAAGGCAAAAAGAATGCTTTCGGGCGGCGAGTTGGGAGAGATACAGCGCGTAAACTTTATTATCACGGACTGGTATCGCTCGCAGGCGTATTACAATCAGGGCGGTTGGCGCGCAAGTTATTCGGGAGAGGGCGGCGGCTGTCTGATGAATCAGTGTATACATCAACTCGACGTTCTGCAATGGCTGATCGGCATTCCTGACGCGGTTACCGCCGTAACTCATACGCGGGACAGAAATATAACGGTTGAAAACGACGTTTGCGCGATTTTGCACTATAAGGATTTCGATTGCTCATTCACCGCTTCCACCCACGAGATTAAGGGCGTAAACAGACTTGAAATTGCCTGCGACAAAGGACGTCTGGTCATCGGCCCGAGACGAATGAAAATTTACAGACACAAGAGTCAGAAAGAAGTAAATAAGGTGACGAAATTCGGTTACGGCGCTACGCCGTCGCGGGCGTCGGTTTGCGGATACGGCTTTTTCAGATTCATTGCGGATATAGTAAAAGGTCAGCAACTGCGTTCTCTGAGAGCGTTCAGGAACGAGATAAACGGGAAAGGTTCTATGCTTGCCCGCATAGATGAAGGAGAGCGCGCATTGCAGATTATAAACGGAATATACCTGTCCGCATATAAAAACGAAAGGGTGTCTCTGCCCCTCGACATCGAAGAATACGACCGTTTCCTGAACGGAAGAATCGAGTGGGAAAAGAGCCTTGACAATAATTAAATATTTTATCGGAGGATAAAATGAGTAAAATAACCATTTCGGGATTTTATGACGAAGTAAGCGGTAAACTGGACGCTCAGATTGCCGCGGTCAAAGAATTCGGCGGGAGATATATCTGCCCGAGGAACATCGACGGCAAGAATATCGCCGAGTTCACATTAGAGGAGTTTAGACAGAACGTTTATCCGCGCCTTGAAAAAGAGGGAATCGGGTTTTCTTCGATAGGTTCCCCGATAGGCAAAATCGGTATAGACGACGAAGATGGTTTTGCAAAACAGAAAAAGCAACTTGCAGAACTTATCAAAATCGCCCAACTGATGAAATGCGGATATATAAGAATATTCTCGTTTTATTACGGCGATGCAAATCCCGACAGTTGTCACGCAAAAGTTGTAAGCAGATTGAAAGAACTGCTTGCTCTCGCGCATGGCAGCGGAGTAAAACTTCTGCACGAAAACGAAAAGAAAGTGTACGGCGATGTGCCGGAAAGAGTGCTTAAAATTTACAGGGATATAGACGACGATGATTTTGCGCTGTGCTTCGACGCGAGCAATTACGTGCAGTGCGGCGTGAATCCCAGAGCGGCTTTCGATATGCTGAAAGATCACGTTTCATACTATCATATCAAAGACTGCTCGGAATTTATGGTGGAAGTTCCCGTCGGTACGGGCAAAGGATGCTATGATTATATCATCAAAGAACTGGTAGACAGGAATTATTCGGGATTTATGACTCTCGAGCCGCATACTTTTAAATACAGTATGCTCAAATTGCCGGTGTATATCATCCCGTTTATGCCGCTGATTCTTCGCAAGTATTTCAAGGCTTTCAGACTTGTGGACAAAAAAATGAGAGTAGGCGCGCTCAGGCATATTTCCAGAAAAGAGGTGTTTTTCTGGCAGTATAAAAACTTAAAGAATTTATTGAATAAGGCAGGTTATAAAGATGAGTAAAAAAATCAGATACGGAATAGTCGGCATAGGAAAACAGGGTACGTTTTATACCAAAATATTCACGAAGTTGAAAGGCTTGGTAAAAGGCGCGCAACTCACTGCTGTATGCGATATAGACGAGGGCAGACGTAAGTATGCGGCGGAAAATCTCAAAGGTGTCAGGGTGTTTTCGGACTACAACGAGATGTTTGCGTCGGGACTTATAGACGTGGTTATGGTTGAAACCCCGCATTATTTTCATCCCGAAATTGCCATAGCCGCCATGAAAGCGGGACTTAACGTGCTTTGCGACAAACCCGCCGGCGTTTATACCAAACAGGTCCGTGAAATGAATTCGGAAGCGGAGAAACATCCCGAACTGCTGTTCGGAATGATGTTCAATCAGCGCACAAACCCGCTCTATATCAAAGCCAAAGAGATTATCGAAAGCGGTCAACTCGGCAAAATTACAAGAATAGTCTGGATCATAACCAACTGGTACCGTCCCAAAGCGTACTATGCACAGGGCGGTTGGCGCGGAACCTGGTGGGGCGAAGGCGGAGGAGTGCTTCTCAATCAGTGCCCCCATCAACTCGACTTGTTTACCTGGCTTGCGGGGCTTCCCGTTTCCGTCACGGCAACTACCTCTACCGTAGGAAGAGCAATAAACGTCGAAAACGACGTTACGGCGTACTGCAAATTCGAAAACGGCGCGACGGGAGTATTCATCACTTCCACTCACGACGCCCCCGGAACAAACAGACTCGAAATCACGGGCGAGGGCGGTAAAATCGTAATCGAAAAAGGCAAACTCGTGTTTACCCGAAATAAAGAACTCGAACCCGTGTTTTCAGAGCACAACAAGGTGTTTATGGGTAAACCAAAAACCAAAAAAATCAAGTACAGAGGTGTTGGGCACTATCTCCGCCTATTCAAGTATCCGCCTCAGCATATCGGCATCATAAAGAACTATACCGATTATCTGCTTAAAAAGACGGATAAATTCATTGCGCCCGGAAAAGAGGGCATAGTAGGTTTGACATTCTCAAACGCCATTCACCTTGCGGGCTGGACGCACGAGGAAGTGAATATTCCGCTTGACGAAGACAGATATATAGCGGAACTCGAAAAGCGCAAGGAAGAGGAAAAAACGAGTTCGGCGAAATGAGCATCAGATAAAATAAACTCAAAGGGGAAAAATTATGAGTGATACCGCAGTGAAGGAACGGAGTTATATCTCCCGTACAAGCGGCTTGAAAACAAAGGACTACGTCGGATATGCGCTCGGCGATACGGCGTGCTGTCTGGTGTTCGGTCTTGTCACGTCGCTGTTGCAAAAGTTTTATACGGATATCTTCAATCTCAGTCCGCTGTTTATAATGCTTATGTTTATCGGCGCGCGAGTATGGGACGCCGTAAACGACCCGATTATGGGCAGAATCTGCGATACGGTTAAACCGAGCAAATACGGCAGATACCGCCCGTGGTTTCTTTACGCGGGTCCTCCGCTTGCAATATCGGCTATTCTGATGTTCGCTAAATGGCCGGGACTCGGCGGAGAGGAAAACTATATAGCGACCTGCGTCTATGCTACGATTACCTACGTTCTGTTCGGAATGTGTTACACAATGTTGCAAATACCTTACGGCTCGCTCGCCTCGGTCGTAACTACGGACGAGAAAGAGAGGACAAAACTTTCCGTATTCCGTTCCATCGGCGCGGGACTGGGAAGCGTACCCGTACTTTTGATTGCTACTTTTGCGTATCAGAACAGGGTGGACGCAAACGGGGCGGAGATTATAGGCGAAAACGGAAAAGTTTTGCAGGATATGATGTATTCGCCCGTAATCATCGGCGTGGTGATTATGGCGGTGCTGTGTCTCGTTATGCTTGTGCTCGCGTTCAGAATGAACAAGGAAAGAGTTGTTGCAAAACCCTCCGAGCACCGCGAAAAGGGAACGACAAAACGAATAATAAAGACTTTATTTAAAAACAGGGCGTTTGTTTCTGTCAGCGTTGCAAGCATGTTGCTTCTTGCCGGACAGATGTTTACGCAGAGTTTTTACCTGTATCTGTTTGACGATTATTTCGGTGCAAACTGGATGAACCTTGTGTCAACCGTGTGCACATACGCGCCTATGGTGATATTTATGTTCCTTACGCCGAAGATGGTCAGAAAGTTCGGAAAAAAAGAATTATGCGCAGTTGGTATGGCTCTTGCCGCAGGGGCGAATCTCGTTTTATTTGCGCTTAGAGGCGTACAGCCCGGAATACTGATGTATCTGTTCTTGGTTCTGTGCTTCGTGAGCGGTTGCGGACTGACGTTTATGGTGTTGCAGATATGGTCTATGGCGACCGACGCCATTGACGATATTGAGGTAAAGACGGGACAACGCGACGACGGAACCGCGTACGCATTCTTTATGTTTTTCAGAAAGTTGGGACAGGTTATCGCGGCGGTTGCTGTAAACGGAGCGTTGCTCGGAATGAACTACGCTTATGAGAAGGGCGCAGTGCAGTCTATGGCAAATCTGAAAATTATGTATGATATGGCTACGATAATACCTGCCGTTCTGTTCGGGCTTATGGCGCTTGTGCTGTTCTTGTGGTATCCGCTTTCAAAGAAGAAGGTTGCGCAGTTACAGGTGCTTAAAGAGGCAAAACTTAAAGAGGCTTTCGAGAGTAACGAAATCAGTTTTGTAAATGCTGATGAGAGCGTAAATAGTGAAAATGACGAAGATTTAAACCGATTAGATGCAGGAATTACGACTGATGGCACAGACGATGCCGAAAACCATAATGATGACGGTACGGTTATAAACGAGGAGGATTGAAAGATATGAAATTCGGAATACAACTTTTTTCGCTTCGCGGAAAACTGAAAAACGAAGACGGATATAGTAAAGTTTTCAGGCGCGTAAAGGAAATGGGCGCGGAAGTAGTTCAACTCTCGGGAGGCAAAAAAGTGCCGCCGCAGCATATCGCCGCACTCGTTAAGAGAAACGAGTTGCCTATTTGCATAACTCACGACAAGTTCGACCGTATTTGCAATGATTTGAACGGGCTTGTAAAAGAGCACGAAATCTACGGCTGTCCGCGTATGGGTATAGGTATGATGCCAAAAGAGTTCCGTACGGGTGACATCAAGGATTTGGATAAGTTTATCCGAATTCTGAACGACACCGCGGATAAACTCGAAAAGCACGGTATGACGATTGCCTATCATAATCACTGGTTCGAGTTTAATGAAATCGGCGGTAAAACTATCTATGATTATATGATTGAAAATACGCATAAGGTCGAGTTTATTCCGGATACGTTCTGGATAAAATTTGCAGGGCGTTCGATTGAAGAATACCTCGAAAAACTGGCGGGAAGAGTAAATACGCTGCACTTGAAAGATTACAAAAAGACTCTCGGTCTTCCTGTATTCAGAGCGGTTGGAAAAGGAACGTTGGATTTTGCGAATATTATCCGCGTCGCAAAGGACTGCGGTGTTCAAAATGCCGTTGCGGAACTCGATGTGTCGCTCAATCCGTATGCCAGTATGGAATACAGTATGAATACGATGAAAAACTTGCGTAAATATGCAGACTGAGATTATAAATGCCAAATGCGGGAAAATAAAAGGTAGGGAAAGAGAAAACAATTTACTCTTTTCGGGTATCCGTTATGCCTCGGCAAAGCGTTTCGAATTGCCGGAACCGATATCTTTCGACGGCGTTTATGACGCCGTCGGATTCGGACCGTGCTGTCCCCAACTCAGAGCATACGAGGATGAAAGCGCGTCAAAGAATACCTATTATTACAGGGAATTCAGAAAGGGTGTGTCCTTTAAATATGACGAGGATTGCCTGTATCTTAATGTTTATACTCCCAAATCCGCAGTCGACTGTCCTGTCGTAATCTATATTCACGGCGGAAACTTTACAAAAGGCAGTGCGGATGAACGTGCTTTCGACGGCGAAGAGTATTGTAAGCGAGGAATAATCTTTATATCCGTAAATTACAGGCTCAATGTATTCGGTTTTTATGCCGACGGTGTAAATTGCAAGGGAAATTTAGGTTTATACGACCAGTTGGCGGCAATTGAGTGGACAAGAGAGAATATTTCCGCATTCGGAGGAAATCCGGAAAGAATAACTTTGATGGGGCAGAGCGCGGGAGCGATGAGTATTCAGACGCTTATATCCTCTCCTTTGACTCGAGGTAAAGTTCAACGGGCGATTATGCTCAGCGGAGGCGGAGAAAGGCGCGGACTTATGGCGGACCGTTTGCCTAATTTGAAATTTTGGCGGTCGGTTCTGAAAAAATCCGGTGCGACTACTTTCGAAGAATTTAAATCGATGCCGGCAAAAGACGTGTTTTATGCGTGGAAAAGATCCTCTCCGCTGAAATCTCAGTTTGCTACTTTCCCCGTAATAGACGGTGTTTTATCGGACGGAACAGTGGCTCGTTGCGATATTCCTTGCATAATAGGCAGAGTGAAAAAGGATATTTTTCCACGTTCGTTGGATAAAATGGCGTTCAGATTCTCATCCGTACTTCGTAAGAACGGCGCGGATTGCTATATTTACAGGTTCGAACATAACCTATCGGGCGACGGAAAGGGAACTTTCCACAGCGCGGATTTGTGGTATGCAATAGGCGCGATGAAGAATTGCTGGCGTCCTTTTGACGAAAACGATTTTGCATTGTCAGAGGATATGTTGAACAGATTTGCCGCATTTATAAAAGAGGGCAGTCCGAACGCAATTAACGCTCAAAGCAACGTTAAGCAGATTTCGCAGAGAAAAACCGATTTATGGCTACCGTTCAGAACAAAATCGGATATCTTTGTTTTCAAATGATTCAATAATGTTAACATTTAAGGTGGCAATAATTTAGGAGACGCTATTCTGTGACTATTTGCGGATTTAGGTTATCCATAAACGAATAAGTTACCTTGGCTTATTTTTTGGCGGTGACATTATACGGTTGACGGCAAAAATACGATTTCAAATTCAGCGGTTTAAAAAGTATGAATGAGGCGCGCGTGTAATTCATTTTTTCAAAAGTGAAAAATCAGTTGCGCGCCTAAATAAAATATGATATAGTAACATCTGCGCCGGTGTGGTGAAACTGGCAGACGCGCTGGACTCAAAATCCTGTGGACTAATCATCCGTGTCGGTTCGAGTCCGACCACCGGCACCATATTTGTAGTACGAAACTACTGCAAGCAAGATAAAGCACAAGATAATGAAAATATCGTGTGCTTTTTTGCTATATATGGTGTTTTTGAGCTATATTCATTCAAATTTTATAGGTTTCAATTTTTATGCTGAAATTTGAAGTGTTTTATAGAAAACAGGAGCCGAACTCATATTATACTAATTTTTTGATTATTGACCATACTTATTTTATGGGATATTCATATAAAGGAAGTATAAGTTTTGGATTTGTTTATATTCCTATAACTTTGCATAGCACGATTAAAAATAATGATATTGGTTTTAATATGATCGACAAAAAAACGATGAGCCGTGTTAAGTACAAAAAGACATGTGCAGATTGCGACGGTCGAGAGGTAAAGCAAGAGGACATTGTAAAAGGCTTTGAGTACGAAGATGGTAAATACGTTATCTTTGATGACAATGATTTTGAGAAAATCAAATCAAAGAAAGATAAGAATATAACGATAGAAAAGTTTGTGAGCATTTCTGAGGTTGATCCATTGTATTTTGATAAACCATACTACGTTGTGCCTACGGGCGCGGAGAAAGCGTTTGCAGTGCTTTTAACGGCAATGGAGCAAGAGGGCAAGGCGGCAATAGCAAAGACTGTTATGGGCAACAAGGAAACGCTTATACTTATCAGAGCAAAAGACGGGCAGTTATTATTAAATACGCTTTTCTTTGAAGAAGAGGTCACAAAGAATCCCGCAAAAGAAGTTACAGATAAACCGAAAACCGAAGAACTAAAAATCGCTAAGGCAATTATCGAGGGAATGAGCGGAGAGTTTAACCCCGATGAGTATAAGGACGAATATCGTCAAAAGGTGCAGGAAGCGATAGAGCGTAAGATTGCAGGAAAGGAAATAGTTGCGCCTAAGGAAAAGGGTGGAAGCTCGATAGCAAATCTTATGGAAGCATTGACAAAGAGTTTGGAACTTACGCAGAAGTCTAAAACGGTGAAGAAGGCTCCCGTCAGAAAGAGAAAGGAAGCATAATGGCAGATTTGTTTGAAGATAAAAATATATCGCCTATGCTTTTGTTTGAGGAACATGAGCCATTTGACGATGATGATTATATATACGAGCTGAAATTAGACGGCATAAGGTGTATTGCTTATATAGATCATAAATCAGTTACTTTACAGAATAAACGATATAAAGACGTAACGGATATATATCCTGAGTTATCTGATATGAGCAAATGTGTAAAGAAGCGAATTATATTGGACGGGGAGCTTGTTATTCTTACGGATGGCAAGCCCGATTTTTATGCTTTACAAAAACGCAGTTTAATGGGAGATAATTTCAGAATAAGTTTGGCAGCCAAGAACAATCCTGTGCAATTTGTGGCTTATGACATTCTTTATTTTGACGGCAAAAACATAACAGACAGTCCTCAAATGAAACGAAAAGATGTTCTCTCGAAAGCAATAACAGAAGGGCATAATCTAAGCATTTCAAGGTTTATAGAAAAGAACGGCATCGCATTTTTTGAACTTGCAAAACAAGAGGAACTGGAAGGAATTGTAGCAAAGAGGAAAGACGGACTTTATCATATAGGAAAAAGGTCAAGAGAATGGATAAAGATAAAAGTAATGCAGGATGAAGACTTGTTGATATGCGGCTATCAGCCTGACGAAGATGGAAATGTCAAGGACTTAATACTCGGTTATTATGACGACAATAATAAATTGCAGTGCAGGGGAAAGGTATTTTTGGGCGTATCGGCAGAAGAACGCAAGATAGTAAATGATTACGCAAAAAAGCATAGAGTAAATAACGCTTGGTTTGATAAATATAAGAAAGCCGTTTGGATTAAGCCTGAACTGGTAGGTACGGTGCATTATATGCACGAAACAGACAATGGCGGAATGCGACAACCTGTTTGGAAAGGGTTGAGGGAATAGATAGTATAAAATACACTTTTAATTGACATAGTTGCGGTTTTATTGATAGAATAAATGTGCCAAACAAATTGTATATCGTTTTTCTTTAATGGGAATAGTTCTGGTAGAACTATACCCGAAGTATCGTATACATTTTCCCATTAAGAGAGATGTACAATTGGTTTGGCGACTAAGCGATGAACGGTATATTCTATTGTGTCGTTCTTCGCAAGAGGAGCGACATTTTTATTATTTAATATATATTTAGGTGCACCGCATAAGAGATTAGTTTGGTATGTGAGCAACGCAATTAAGGCAGACCCATCTCTATTATGAGACAGACGAAACCCATTACGTTCCAGCCACAGTTATGATTACATTGAGGTGGCAACCTATTTATATAATGTAGCGCAGACTGTTATGGTCTGCGCTATTTTATCTTATTTGACATTCTAGCATAAAGAATATATAATATTCGAAAACAAATAACAAATTTTGACAGGTTTTTTAAGTAAATGGATAAGCACACAAAAATGAAGATAAATAAGTGCTTGATAAGCATACAAAAAGGAGATAATGAATCCTTAGATTTGCTTTATAAATTAACCGCGCATTCTATAAGATACATAGCGTTAAAATATTTGAAAAATCAACAAGAAGCAGAGGATTTAGAACAAGATTTTTGGGCAGATATTTATAATATTGCCGATAAATTTACTTACTTTAAAAACGGTTTTAGTTACTTAACTAAAATTATGACTCATATGGCTATCAATAGATATTATAAATTGAATGGTGATTATAAACATACAGTGAATTATGTCGATTTCAGTGCGATTGAGCACTTTGATGAAGATGAAGTTATTGAAAAAATGGATATTGTGGCAAACGTGCATAAAGCATTGGAAAAATTAGATACAAATGAAAAAGTTATAATGCAAATGATTATTTATGAGGATAAGTCTATATTGCAAATGGCTAAAGAGTTGAATATGTCTAAATCTAAAATAGGAAGAATCAAAGTAAACGCAGAAGAAAAGTTAAAGACTGAATTAGAAAGTATTATGATGGGAAAAAAGTGAGGGCTAAATTGTTTATAGTTTATTGAGAGACAAAAAGGAGATGTTCTTATGAAAAAAAATTTAAATTATAAACTGTTAGTCACTTCTGTTTGTGTGATATTAGCTTTGTTATTTTTACTGGTTCTTACTGTTAATTCAGCTAATCCAACTATTACATATGCTTACAGTGAGAATGAGGAAGTTTATTATGCTTCGCTTGGAAATTCAAGAAAGGAAACAGAAAGTTTTACCTATACTACAAAAACTGTGGATTCATATTTGATTAATCCATCTTTCCCTAATTATTATAATAATAACGGAAATTTGCAAAATACTTGCGCTAATGTTGCCGGGGCAAACATAATTGGTTATTATGATAGATATTATGATAACTTAATTCCCGATACGGCAACAGGTTATGAGAGAAATAACAAGTATACATATTATCCAATGAAGTATTCTATTAACAAATTTCAAAATGTCATAAATGATTTATATGTTAAAATGAGTACAAATATTTATGATGTAGGGAGTACTCAAACACAGTATAAAAATGGATTGTCTGCTTATGTAAATTCAAAAGGTTTAAGCGTATCGTACAGTTCAGTTTTAACTAATAAACATTTAGACCTAGATAAGGTCATTGTGCAATTAAAAAAAGGTAATCCTATTTCTTTATTTATGAGTGGTTATAATTTTACTAAACTTTCAGATAATGGCAGTGTTGTTATATGGGATAAGTATTTATATGATGATAACCATATAGCCGTGGCATATGGTTATGACAAAGTCAGTTACTTTAATTCAAACGGATCATTGATTAGGACGGAGGTTTATTTGAAAGTATCTACTGGTATTTATGGTGTAGATGGTGTATATATAGTTAATAAATACGGTAATCTAAATGATGCCGAATCGGCAAAAATATTTTGATAAGAGGTTCTATGGATAATAAGGAATTATATGAGATATTGCAAGATTATGCTGTATCTACAAGGAACGATAAGGAAATAGTATTTAAAAAGCTTAATAGGTCTCAAAAGAGAGTTAAGCAAAATAGACACAAACCGCAATATATATTTGCGGGTCTTATGTGTACTATTGTATTAGTTTTGAGTATTGCTTTGCCTATTGCATTAGTAGATACAACTCAAAATAATAATCAGACGACTTATTGCTCGACAGATGATCTTATTTTTAATTCCGAAGAAAGTTTGGATATTTTAATAAATGATTATAAAATAAATGCTAAATATCCATCATACGAAGCTGTTATGATTAGTTCTATCTCGGCACAAAATTCAAGCGCATTTAAAGGTGCGCTACTAGGGTATTTGATATTTGACGATACAATGTTAGATATTGATTTGGCGATAGTTCCTAAGACACATATATTGCAAATTTATGAAGATTATTTTATAATGCAAAACACAATTGCTTGGGATGAATATGAGGTGAAATTCAGTGTTGAAAAGACAACTGATTTTGAATACAAATTGCAAATTTATTTTACCGATGATAAATATGATTATTTTGTAACCTCAAAGAGTGATACTGAGATTGAACCGCATATATTATTAAATTTACTTTATGAAAATTGATATATTCAGTAAAATGCGAAATCAGGCACATATTGTGCCTGATTTTTTTATCTATGGTTTTTTGAATTTGGGAAAAAAGTAAGGGCTAACTTGTTTATAGTTTATAGAAAGGGTTGGATTCAAATAAATATTTAGATATGAAACAAAGATTTAAATTAAACATAATTTGTTTTTCGTTAGTTGTCATTTGTATGACAGCGGTTTTACTTTCTGCTTGTAATAGTAATTTTTCTAAACAATGCACGGTTGAATATGTTGCCCAAACAGGCGGAAGCATATTGGGTGAAGTTGTACAGGATATTAATTATGGTGGAAATGGCACAAAGATTGTTGCTGTTCCTGATACAGGTTATGAGTTTGTAATGTGGTCAGACGGAAATACAGATACTGAACGCACAGATTTTAATATAAAAGAGAATAAGACTTATACAGCAGAGTTTAGAAAGAAAACATACACAATTACGTATCTCGCTCAATCTGGCGGGAGATTAACCGGTGTAACCATACAAAACCTCAGTTACGGAGAGAGCGGAACGCAAGTTGTTGCCGTTCCCGACGCGGGCTATGAGTTTGTGAAGTGGTCGGATGGAAATACGGAGACAAATCGTGTAGAAGAATATGTAACCGCTAACAAGACTCTAACGGCAGAATTTAGAGAAAAAATATGTAATGTAAATTATATAGTGAAAGAAGGCGGTAGCATTTCCGGAATCGCAAATCAATATATAAAATATGGCACCAATGGTACTCAGGTTGAGGCAGTGCCTGATATTGGCTATAAATTTGTAGGATGGTCTGACGGTAAGACTGAAACAACGCGTACTGAAACAAATGTAAGCGTAAGCAAAACAATTATTGCTACATTTGAAAAGAAAACTTTCAAAGTTGAGTATATTGCAAATGAAGGTGGGAGTATAAGGGGTAAAACCGTACAGAAAATAAAATACGATGAGTTTGGAACGCTTGTAACGGCTGTACCACAAACGGGTTATGAGTTTGTTAGGTGGTCTGATGGCGAAACGTCAATAAATCATATATCTTTTAACGTAAAAGAGAACCGTAGGATAGCGGCGGAATTCAGGAAGAATACTTACACGCTTCAATACGGAACGGACTGCAACGGCACAATACAGGGCAATACCTTTCAGAGCGTGCAACACGGCGAGAGTGGAACGTCGGTAACGGCTTTGCCCGTAGATAGCGCGGCATATGAATTTTATAGGTGGTCGGACGGATTAACAACCGCAACGCGCACGGACATCAATGTCGAAGGCGATAAGAACATTACGGCGGAGTTTAAAAAGAGGACGTTTACTATACGGTACGGAGTAAATGATCCTCATTTGGGATTACTGATAAATCTGGATGATCCGCGCCTTCAATTTAACAATATGCTTCCGTTTAAGATTAAATACGGCGAAGACGCGCCGCGCTTACTTGCTAATTCCGAACAGAACTTATTGGGCGAAGAGTATGAATTTTTATATTGGTCGGACGGCTCAACGGAGAGGGAGAGACACGATACACATATCACGTCTGATATGACGTTTATAGCATATTTTGGTTATAAAATCGATTATATAGTAAACGGCAACGTCGGCGGTAGAATAAAGGGTAAAACGACGCAGTACGTCTTATCCGGTGATATAGGCGAGGATGTGACCGCCGTTTCGGACAATGGATATATGTTTATGGGTTGGTCCGATCTTAAATGGGAGATGACGAGAAAGGATGACCCGAATCGCAAATCCGAACTAGTAGGAGAGCACCTTTACAGCAGGAATTTAGAACTCATAGCATATTTCGAGCCTATAAAAAAGACATTTACTTATGATTATGGTTATGATTTGCCCGCGCCTTTTGCGACGACACAGATTACGCTTGACCGCAATGCGATAGAAGAATCTGAGTTTATAGTACCTACAAGGAAAGGCTATCATTTTTGTGGTTGGTATGCGGACAACAGTTATAAAACAAGGATAACAACTGAAACTGGACGATATATGTACGGCTATGCTTCGTTTTCTTTGGAAACGGATACGCTTTATGCTAGATGGGAAAGAGAAGGCGAGCGCACTGATAATCATAAAATTATGATGGTATTTGTGGATAAGGTGCAAACAACGCTTTATTCAAAATCAATAGAAAAAAATATAAAAATAGACACGGCTATGACGGCGCTTGATTATCAGCTTTGCAACAGTACGGCAACAATAATGAGCAACCTGTTGAACGAATGGTTTGAAGGAGAAGTTATATTTGAAGTAGACTCCTATTATACAACGACAACTATAACAGAAGGTTTTAGATGCAGCAACGGCGGTTATATGTATAACTTAATGCCTGACTATATAAATGAAATATACGATGTTCAATATTTGTACCATAACATAATCTCGGTTGTAGGTATTGGCGATTATGATAGAAATCTTATTGGCAACCTTGCCGGACTGGCAAATATAAAAAACGCATATGTAGCAAAAGATTTTGAATTGAGTAAAGTAAGAAGCAATATAAGATTTCAGGATTATATAGAAGACCGTAATAACGGGAAGATAGAATTGGAACAAACGATAGTAGAAACTTGCTTGCACGAACTGATACACACGGCAGAAATGTATTTTCCGAGAGAAGATTATCTTGATTTGCATAATGCAATTGCATATGCAAATAGATATTTAGGTGGATGCAATATATTAAACACATATAAGCCGTGTCTTTTGGGTGAATTTGAAATGAACGGTGATAAGTTTTGTGTCCCAATGAAGTATTGGAAACACAATATGGATATTTCGGTAGGTTATATATGTGAGTCAATCAATGGTGTAAGGGTTGGTGAAATATATTTAGTAGGAGAAAACGTAGATTCAAATCCATTGTGGATAGTAGGAGGTACAGTAACTGTTCGATACGATTCAGAATGTTTCGTAGAAGCAGTTCCGAAAGAGGGATACAGATTCGTCAGATGGTCTGACGGAGTAACAACGGCTATAAGACACGATAAAAATATTATTGCATTTTATTGTGTCAAAGCAATATTTGAAAAAATTTAAAAGGAGAAGCAAACGATGAAAAAAGTATTGAAATTGAAACTTATTGTTGTTTTGTTAGTTGTGCTATTATTAGCAATGCTAATTAGTGTTTTAACATTAAATGATAATGTTTCTAACAACATCACAGCTTATGCTTTAAGTGAAGATGAAAGCGTTGTTTTGACGTTAACAGATGATTGCTTAGGGTATCAAGCATTAGCTAAGAACAGGCAGATAACTATTGCGAGGATTCCAGAAACATACAATGGACTACCTGTAACAGAGATAGCGGACAGTGGATTTGCCAACTGTGCGAATCTGACAGAAGTGAGAATACCGCAAACCGTAAAGCGCATAGGCAATAATGCTTTTGTCAATTGCCGCAAATTAGAAACAATAAACGGTATGCCTTACGTGGAGTCCATAGGAAACAATGCATTTGCTATGTGTACGAAATTGGAAAATTTAATCTTACCGAGCACTATTACAGAATTAGGAAGAACAATTTTGAGAAGTAATCGTAACACTGTTTATTCAAGGAAATCCGAATTAGAAATGGCTGAATTGAATGATGAGTGGGTAGGAGAGGAAACGCCCGTAGTTTACGGAAATGAATTGGTGTTGACAAAAGTAACATATGATGGCGTTGATGGATATAGTGTTAGGATGAGTCAAAATATCAATACTAGTGTGGATTTTGTACTTGGAGATACATATAAAGGTCAACCGCTTCTGGAGATTGAACGAGACGCGTTTGCGTATAGCATGTTTAATTCATTTACTCTAAAACATGGAGAGATAATATCTGATGCAGATAGGGCTACGGTAGAAAATTTTGATGATTATTACTATGAAGAAACAGATTGCGATGAGGTAGTTAATATAGCAAGTAATGCATTTGAATCGCTGATTACTAATTATATCGATTTATTAGTGAAAGTTACATTTAATGATTCTAAAATAACAGGGAATAAGTATTTAGAATACGAACAAGGACATTCAATTGAAGTATTTGCTAATTCTACTGCACGTAGTATAACATTGCCCAATAACATTACATTTTTACCGAGATCAATGTTCAATGAATGTTATAATCTACGTGAGATAAAGAATACAGACCCGCATGTAGATGTTAATCATTTATCTAGCAACATTACAACTATAAGTACATACGTATTTCAGGGTTGTACGGCTATGTTGAATCTGTATATCCCCAACTGTGTAACAACGATGGGAAACAGTGTGTTTTCAAAATGGGGAAGTGAAGATGTTCAACAGACAATACACTTTCCAGATATGTATGAAGCACCTGTAGAGCAAGAAGGATATAACTGGCATACTGGTTGGCAAGGCATAACATCTGAAAATGTTAAAGTGCAATACAAAACAATTAGCGTAGTGTTTGATAAAGAAGGGGGCAAGGAAGGTATCGGCACAAACGGGGTTCTTGCGATGTATAACCAAGAGATGCCTGAGGCGATATCCCCTGAAAGAGAGCATTATAATTTTGGTGGGTACTTTACACAACGTAATGGTAAAGGAACGCAATATTATGATGAGGATATGGCAAGCGTAATAAATTGGGATAAAAAAGAAGCGACAGTATTGTATGCATATTGGGTACCCCATACATTTAACGTGATATTAGATAAGAACGGCGGAACAGGCGGTTCTGATGACGTTATTGCGTCTTACGAACAACCAATGCCTTCGGCAATTAAACCAACTAAGACTGGATTTGATTTCCTAGGTTATTACTTGGATAATGAACCATATTATGATGAAAATATGAACAGTATCAATAATTGGGGATTTGCAGAAAATGGGAAGACTTTAACAGCAAGATGGAGCAAGAGGGAATATCAAGCCATATTAAATGAGCAAGAAAATGTATCACATGTTATAACGGTAAAATATGATGAGCCAATGCCTTCCCAAAATATACCTATTAGACTCGGGTATGAATTCAAAGGATATTTCACACAACCCAATGGACAAGGCGAGCAGTATTACGATAAGGATATGGCAAGTGTGCGCACTTGGGATATAGACTCAGAAGATTCTGTGAACTTGTATGCTGATTGGATACAGAAGAGCTATACAATAACTTTCCATTATAATGATGGTACGGATAGAATAGAGGAACTAAGAGGCATACATTATGGAGATGCATTTCCGAGTTCGGAATATAAACCATCTAAAATAGGTTATGCCTTTAAGGGATATAAAGCAGAAAGCGGAGAGACCTACTATACAAATGAGATGAAGCCTACGCAGGTAATTTACAATGTAGATGGAAACTTGGATTTATATGCGAATTTGGAAATTATTAATTATAGTATTACATATGACCTTAACGGCGGAATAAATAATCCTAATAATCCTACTAGTGCTACTATTGAAGAACATAAAACATTATTTGAGCCAACTAATGCTCCGTTAGCATTTTTATATTGGTCATATAATGATAAAGAAATAAGTAATAGTCTTGATGAACTTATTGAATGTTTGGATGATAGTATAAAAAATATTAATTTGCGCGCAATTTGGACGGATACGCAGATAGTGAATGTTTATGATTCATTTGATTCCGTAGATGTTTCTTTGCCTAAAGTCAAAATATATATGTTAACTCCGTTTAGCAATAATTGTACTATTAATGTAGCTTCTACAACAGAAAGTATAGAGATTTATGGATATAACAAAACATATAATATGAATATAGTGATTGCACCAAGAATCAAAGAGTTATCAATGAATTTGAATGATATAACTCTTAAATCTCATACAGATAGTCCGGTAATTCAAGTATTGAGTAATGCGATATTGAATCTATATACGCACGGTTCTGTTAGAATATACGGGATGATGAAATCTAATGGCTCTGGCAGTGTTGCAATTAAATGTAGTGACCTTATTATAAAATCAGCCGATAAGCTACTCATCTTTGGCGGAGACGGAAAGAATGGAGGTGATGGTTTAGATGGTGAAAATGGAGGAAATGCCGGTGCAGCTGTAGACGGAGATGTGAATATCCAGTGTAATAATATTACTATTTCTGCAGGTAAAGCTGGAAATGGAGGAAACTCAACATTAATAACGGATAGAGTAAATATTGGACTTAAAGGTTTAGGTGGTTCTGGCACTAAAGCAGTTATCGGTCGATTGATAACCTCTACTGGGATTGTTAATGTAGTAATTATCGATTCTGAAAACGGAAAAGATGGAGAAGGAAATTCGTATATAACGCCCGGACATCCTGGTTTAGACCCTGACATACCCATCCCAGTACCTAATCCAGGACCTGTTATTCCTCCAATAACTCCACCGATTATAATCAAAAAATAGTTAATGTTGTTAAAAAATAAAGTATGAATTCAAATTAATATAAAACCATTTGTTAAATCTATTAAATATTGAAATAGCCTCTCATATTCGAGAGGCTATTTGCTTATTTAAAAGTCTTATGATTTGAAAAAAATATTATTTTCAAGAAAAACATTTGTTTTACGATTATATGAGGATTATTTCAATTTGAAGCTAAGTTCTCTTAGTTTTTCTAAAATTTGGGAAAAATGTTGGGGCTAACTTGTTTATAGTTTATAGAGAGAACAAAATGAGAAACAAAGGAGATTTTCATATGAGTAAGAATAGAAAGACTTTAAACTTTTGCATTATCGTTTTTGCAATTGTAGTATTGAGTGCATTAGTTGCTACATTCGGAGTGTATGATTCTTCGATAGCATTTGCTGCAGATAATAATATCTCATATGAGATAAGGTTACATCATAATGATCAAATTTATTATTTGGCATCTAATGGGATATTTAGTGATACAAAAACAAATCTAGTAGTCGGAAGTAAATTAACTATTGATGAAGTCAATGATAATTTTAAAACTAGTATTGGTTTAGAACCAGGAAAAGTATTTAAAAACTTTTATTGGATAGATGAAAATAACAACGAACAACCTTTTGGATGGATAGGTAGCACTGTCCCTAATGATTTTCCTTCAAGTTTGGATATTTATCCAAAATATAACCTCGAGTCATATGCATTGAATTTTTATAACGAACAGAGCATAGTTTCAAGCAAAGTTTATCATTATGAAGAAAAAATTGAATATCCTAAAGTCGAGGCAAGAGAGGGATATACTTTTGTTGGTTGGATAATCAAAGACATTAGTGTGGAAAACTCTCCATATAAAATTGGAACACAATTTTCTTATAATACAGTACCTGATTTGTCAGCTAATTCTGAAGGTGATGTCACAATTTCGTTTGAAGAACATTGGAGTCCTATTGTAAGTAAACTTAGAATAATAGGTCAATTAAATCAAATCTATTATTATACTGTTAGATATGGTCAACAAATGGATTTTTTATCTAAGTTTAGTTATCCGAAAAATGGGTATACGCTAGTTTGTTGGCAAGATAATGAGGGTACTTTTTATACAAACAATTCAAAATGGACCAAGGGACAAGTTAATAAAATCGTTGAATATACTATAAGGCCTTGTTTTGAGCCAACACCTTATTATATATCTTACCAATTAAATGGCGGTAAAATATTTAATGCTCCTAATAGCTATACAATACAAAGCAACATAGACTTAACAGATACAAAACAAATGCCAGTGCCAGAAAAGTTTGGTTATGTGTTTAATGGTTGGAAGTGTGGTAACACTACAATAACTAATATTTCTAATAGGACGGGCAATATAACTTTAACAGCTCAGTGGCTAGGGGTACAGAAGCAATCAACAGCTTATACTAATAATTCTAGAGTTACCGATTCAATAATCATATTGGATTTCAGCAATGAGCCATCTTCTTTTGTAAACAAAGTTATAAATATTGCAAGTAGTGTAAATCAAATAACATTAAAAAGTTCTGGGAAATATATTATGCAGGATTTGCGCTTTGTTATTGAATCCCGCACTACACCTATAACTATATTGTTGTGGGATATGCAGTTTAAGGCTCATCCAGATTATAATGCTATACATCACTCAAATGTTGGAAAATTTGAGATGAAATTTGATAAAAAACAGCTGATAGTTACAGGTTTCACGGGTACAGGAACATTGAATATAGGCTATCAAGGAAAGAATATTGTTTGTGGTGGTGATAGATATACATATGGCACATATCAAGAAACTGATAAATTTTGCACAGCAATGATGGCTTGTACAATAAATATAAATGGCGCAAATAAATCAGGTTCACTTACATTATATGGTGGCGATGGAAAACATGGAGAAAATGGCGCATCTTATACGGGAACATTCGCTACGCATGGAGTTTCAGGAAGTGGACGAAATGGACTTAATGGATTAAATGGTGGCGATGGAGAAGACGGACAAGAAGGAGGATATGGCATTTGCGCAAATTATCTTAACATTACGAATGCTAATATGTATATTTATGGTGGCAATGGTGGTAATGGTGGCAACGGCGGCGACGGACAAAATGGCGGAAATGGTGCGGCAGGAAGACCTAAAGGAGATTGGGGCGAAGGCGGCAACGGTGGTAATGGTGGCAGCGGTGGCAACGGCGGTGACGGCGGTGGCGGTCGAGGTGGAACATTCGTAAACAAGCAGCTCACGATAACGGAAAGTTATGTGTTTATATATATCGGTACTAATGGAAGTGGTGGCAACGGCGGCAATGGCGGTAAAGGCGGTTATGGCGGCAAGGGTAGAGATGGTGTGTTTGCCTATTATGCAAAACACGGTGGTAACGGCGGCAATGGCGGTAATGCCGGTAATGGCGGAACAGCAGGGCTTATTCTAAATTCTGATTCTGAGAAAAATGGCTTTACTTCTGTTACATCTAGAGGTGATGAAAGACTGGATGGATATAAAGGTAAGGCAGGAGCTGGCGGAAATGCAGGCGCAAATGGTACAAAGATGAATGGTAAACCAGCTGATGGAACGGGAGTAAATGGAACTCCCGGACAGAATGCTACTAAAGGCAGATGAGGCGAGATATGAATGTAAAAAATACAAAATTTTACCGTAAAATATTTGGTAGTGTATTAATATTATCATTGCTAAGTATCTTCTTGGCGGGTTGCAATAATTATAAAGACCTTGATGATTTTCGAGTTGAGTTTAGCGAAGATCATAGTAGGTATTATATTAGAGGCATTTCGGAGTCGGGAAAAGAAAAAGAGGAACTTGTTATTCCTTCAACGATAAACAATGCTCGCGTAGTAGGATTAGGCTCAGTTTATGCACCATCTTATTTTAGCAGTCCAAACTTAAAAAAACTATTTTGGTCTGGTGGACAAGAATTGAATAACAAACGAATTATTGATGCCTGTCCAGAACTTGAAACCGTAGTTTTTACTTCGGCATGTCCAAGTGACTATAGGTCATTCTTTTTAGATTCATATGTTTGGGTGTTTTATCATGACAAGAAGCTCATACGTATCATACTTTTGAATGAGGTAAAAGAATGGATATTGGAACACGAAGATTTGTATTATGTCCCAGATTATATAATTGATTCGCCATCGCCAAACGTATATTTTAATCTTAATTATTCTATTACTTCAAGCGATTTTAGTGATGAATTTAAGGAAGAATGGTTTAAAGCGTTTTATTCAAAGATACTAAATAAAGAGAATGATGAACTTCTAAGAAGAATAAATGAAGACTTAATTGTATATTGTGAGCAGAAAAATTATGATATAGATATGCTCCAACAACTTAAATCTGATGAGGTAGTGGATTTTATCTTCGAATTTTTGTCTGAACACGTTTATGAAGAATTAAAAACCGAATCGAATATATTAAATCACGAAAATTATACATGGATTGATTATATTGAGGACGGAGAAAGAATAAAAACAATGCCACCTGAGCCGACTAGAGACGGTCATGAATTTACTGGTTGGTATTTGGACCGCAAGTGCACGCAAAAGGCCGATTTTAAATCTTTTGTAAAAGACGGCAAAGACACAACTTTTTATGCGGGTTGGAAACAAAAATAAATTGGAGAAATACGTATGGAAACTAAGAGAAATACACTGGTCAAATTTTGTTTGATATTAGTATTAGCATTATTGATATTCGGAAGTGTAATTTTTGCATTCACGGGAAACATTGCGACTGCAAGTGCAGATGGTACTTCATTTGTTGGACACAGTGGCGCAGATATATCCTCTGAAGATTTGGATAACTATGTAAAAAACAACAAATATGATGAATCATCAGTCCCTGTAATGACAGTTTTAATGCACGGAATAGGAGGCAGTGCTGCACATTGGAGTAATGATATGTCGGAAGAGTTTACATATGATGAAGAATCATTGGTAGAATCTCTTAGATCAAAGAATGAAAATTTATTAACTCTGTATGTCAAAATTTTTAAAGATAAAACAAATAATTATCAACTTAATGTTAACAAGATTTTTAGAAAAAATTATACTGGAGAATCGATTAATACTTTGTCAAATGATGATATATCCAACCATATATTAATAATTCTTGAATCAAAAGGATTTTTATTTGAAGAAGCATATTCTGAGTTTAAATTTGCGGTAAATAAAATACTATATGAATTTAAATATTGGGGTATTGCCAATCCCAAATTGAATTTAATAGGGCACAGTCGCGGAGGTAATTTGTGTGTAAAATATGCTAATGACTTTTACAATAATATTGAATCGCTTTACACTATTGGCACACCCCATAATGGCTCTAAAATACTGGATTTAGGTATTAATCTTCAAAAAATGGGAGTATCGGAGTTAAATGATTTTATAACAGATTCAATGAAAGAGTTGTCTGCATCCAACATCGCTATGTTACAGCTTAAAGAAAATTGGAATGCACTATATTCACAAGGATTGAATAGACATATTAAAACATTTGCTATTTCAACCTCAATGACTATTGACTATTATAATCAGATATTTGAAAATTTCGATAATCTATTCAAATTAATTTATAATGTAGATGAAAAAATTAGTTATGACGATTTAATTTTAATGTTAAAGCAATATTCTATATTCATAAGTGACTTTAATGCACAGTATGTTGGATATATAGATAAAGTTGATAAAATCTTTTCTGACAAAGATTCTATAGAACAATTAAACAATAATTTGTTTAATTTATCATATAGACACTCATTTTACGAATATATAAAATATTTAAGTACAAATGAGTTCATAACTAACCTAGCGCTAGATATTTTTGGAAAAGATATATGTGATATAGTTAAACAATTAGATGATTTAAAAAAGCAAATAGAGTCTGGTAATACTTTGGTAACACTAGGATTCGCTTTAGTTTGTAATAGCATTGGAATTTCTCCTGATGTTAATGCATTTTTTTATGGCAATGAAGCGAAGGACATACTTGTTAGAAATTGTGATTTACAAGCAGTTATCTGCTATTTATTAAAACAAAAATTAGGTATTGAGATAACTGATGATACAGAATTTATAACTGACAATGGGATTGAAATTGATGAATTTAAGGCATTAATTGTTAAAGCAGTTAGATTGGTAGTCGAATCATTTAAAGATAATGAGACCTTTATAGCGTTAACTAATAATTTAGATAATTATCAAAAAATATTTGCAATACTTAAAGGTGTAGGTGAGTTATTTAAGGATAAACCGTACTCTAGTAATTTAGTTTTGAGAATTGGTCAGATGGCAATTACAAAGATTTATAGTATACTCACAAACGGAGAAGAAAATGTTCCGTCGGAAATAATTGACAATGTAAACTCTCTATTAAACCATGTGCAACTTAAGTCAAATACAGAATTTAGTGCGCATGATACATGGATTGGAGGTATGTTAGATTATTATAATAACGAAATTGTTTTACTAACAGATATTTTTGTTGAAAATAATTCTCAACGCGCAGATGGTTATTTAGGTTTTACACCTGTTAATATTTTATTGACTACTGCGGATTTCTTGAAAGTTTCAGAAGTTTCTCTGCCAATTGCAATACCGCATAATGTTGAGTGCAGAGATAGAAATATAATAAATGTTATAGCAAAAAGCATTTATTTGGGAACAGAAGATACAGAATTGTTTAGCTATAATTATATAGGGTGGAACGAAATTGCAATAACTGGTTTTAGTAGCTTATATAGTGGACAAACCGATATTGTAATACCAGAGGCTATTGATGGTAAAACGGTTGTAGGGATTTCAAAAAATGCTTTTAATTCTTTGCAATGCGAAGCGTTGACAAGCATTGAATTTCCGGACTCTATAAGATATATAGATTATCGTGCATTCTTTAACGCTAATTTAGAAAGTATCATTTTGCCTGAGAGCTTAAGGACAATCGAATGTGAAGCTTTTGCTGGCAATAATAAATTGAGCAGTATAATTTTTAATGAAAAACTTTGTAAAATAGGTGATAGATCTTTCGCTGGATGTAATTTGCTTACTACCGTAAATATTAATGGTAGTCTTTCTTCCATAGGCGAAGCTGCATTTGCATATTGTAATAATATAAATTTCGTTGTTAATAAACAAAATACAAATTTCGTTGCTAATAATGGCTCATTGTTTAATAACAATATGTCAATTTTGATTAAAGCTGGTGCAAAATTTACTAATAAAGATATGTCAGCAACAGTGAAAATCATTGGGAGGTATGCGTTTGCAGGATTTAATAAAGTATTTTCAATTAACATTTCAAATATCAGGATGATTGAAGATTATGCGTTTTACTACAGCGCATTGTCTTCAATAAATGGAGTCTCAAACGAGTTAATACTTGGCGAATATGTTTTTGATGGGTCAGAGTGGTTTAAATCACCAGGAGACAAAGTGCTTGGTCAATATTTCTTAAAATATCAAAATACGGATAATACTGTTATAGATGAGCAGTTTTTTAGTGTTGACATTACTAAAATAGCAAATTCTGCATTTAGTAATAGTAATTTAACCTCTATAACTTTGCCAAATACTATTCGTTGGATAGGAGATTTTGCCTTTGAAAATTGTGAACAATTACAAACTATAGTATTACCTAATCAATTAGATTTTGTAGGAAACAATTTATTTTATAATTCTAATCCTAATGAAATCTTTTATACCTCAGTTAATATTCCGAACATATCATATAATATTTTCCCTACATCGGATGATAATTTAAGTATATATGTACCAAATAAAACAATTGAATACTTCTATGAGAATCCTATTTTATGGCTAAACAAAGATAATTTCAAAAAGTATGGATTGAATATAAATCTTGAAAGTGGTTTTGACGATTTAAATGTTGAACCTATTTCAACATATTTTTATAGTGATGTTTCGCTCCCAACTCTTAGTAAAGAGGGTTATACATTTTTAGGATGGAAATTTTCAGAAAATGATAATACAGATCCATTTATGAATTTTGAATTTACAGTTCTTAATGATATAACTCTATATGCCAATTGGAGTATAAATTATTATTCAATATCTTATGATTATAAGTGTAACGATTATACAGTTAAGTCTAATCCTACTAGCTATAATGTTACGAGTAATTTTACATTGAATAAACCCACCAGACCGGGATACAATTTCGTTGGCTGGAAAAATGGAAATAAGTATATCACAAGTATTCTTCCAGGCATGGTTGGAAATTTGAAGCTTGTAGCAGAATGGAAAGCTATAGAGTATAAAATCACATATGATTTGAAATCAGGGGAAAGCGTTTCTAAAGAGTTCTCATCAGCTTATTATAATAAATCATATTCTTTGCTAGTGCCTGAAAAGCCCAATCATGTTTTCATTGGTTGGTGGTATGGTTCTACGCAACTAACAAATGAACATGGCGTGCCATTCTCTAATTGGTTAAAAACACAGAATATTATGGTTGAAGCTAAATGGAGACCGTTTGCTTACAAAATTACGGCTGATATAAATGGAAAATACAGATGGTTGGGTATAGATGGTTTTAGCACAGATTCATCTACTCGCTTACATTACGGTGACTCACTAAATGTCTATTCATATTTCTATACATATTTTACTGGAGTGGGCAATGAACCGGGCAAAATGTTTAATAAATTTATCATTAAAAATTCTGATTATAATAATGCGGATTTTGTTTGGAATAGTACACAATCATATGGCGATGATGAAACCGAAATATTAATTCAAGCGGCATGGAATCCAGAAAAGTATGTATTAAACCTAAGTGCAAACGGTGGTACAATCTCTGGCGGGCTGACCTTAAATTATCAGTATAATAATCAGATCAAATATCCCACAATTCAACGAACGGGGTATGAATTTAAAGGTTGGAAGATACTTAGTATTAGTCATTTAAGTACACAGTATAAAGTGGGAACAATGTTTACACCCACAGTTATGCCAGATTTATCACCAAGCACCGAAAGTGATGTAACTATGGCATTGGAGGCCGTTTGGTTACCTATCAAGAGTAATATTAGGTTCGTTACTTATAATAATTCTAATTATGCTAATATAACTGGAATAATAAAGGGTAGCAAACTTGATTTAACTAATGTTAAAAACCCTTCAAGAATGGGCTACACATTTATGGGGTGGTATGATAGTGTAGGAAAAAGGTATGAAAACGGAAGTATATGGGATAAAGGGACTAATGCTAATGAGATTCCTACTTATACTTTAGAAGCCAAGTTGAATATTAATTCATATTACATATCTTACGAATTGAATGGTGGCACGATAACCGAGCAACCAACGCATTATACAATACAAAGTAATATAGATTTAACAAATGCAAAACAAATGCCTGTACCAGAAAAGTACGGTTATATATTTAATGGTTGGAAGTGTGGTAACAACACAATAACTAGTATTTCCAATAGGACAGGCAATATAACATTATCGGCACAATGGCTAGGAGTAAGTAAGTCTTCAACAAGTTTTGCTAATAATTCACGTGTAACAGACTCTGTTATTATTTTGGATTTCAGTAATGAGCCAACTATAGTCAATAAAGTTATAAACATTGCAAGTAGTGTAAAACAAATAACATTAAAGAGCTCTGGTTCTACTCTTAAAGAGAATTTACGCTTTGTTATTGAATCTAGAACTACACCTATTACTGTTTTGTTGTGGAATATGAAATTTAAGTCGCATGATGATTTCACGGCCATTTACGATTCAAATGCAGGCAAATTCCAATCTCGTTTTGACAAAAAGCAATTAATTATTTTGGAGTTTACTGGCAAAGGAACAGTAAATATTGGATACAAAGGAAGTAGTGCTGTATATGGAGGAACAAGGTTAACTTATGATGATCTGTCTGACACAAGTAAGTTTTGCAGTGCAATCATAACCTCAAATTTGAATATTACAGGAACAGATAGTTCAAGTTCGCTTTCTTTGTACGGTGGTAATGGAAAATATGGAGCAAATGGTGCATCTTATACAGGAACATTCGCTACGCATGGAGTATCTGGAAGTGGAAGAAATGGACTTAATGGAGCAAATGGTGGCGATGGAGAAGATGGGCAAGAGGGGGCATACGCAATCTGTGCAAATAACCTTAATATAACAAATGCAAATTTGTGGATTTATGGCGGCAACGGCGGCAACGGCGGTGCTGGTGGCAATGGCCAAAATGGTGGTAATGGTGCAGCTGGAAGACCTAAAGGTGATTGGGGCGAAGGCGGTAACGGCGGAAACGGCGGTAATGGCGGTAATGGCGGCAACGGCGGTGGCGGTCGAGGTGGTGTTGCGACATGGAATAAATCTATAATATCTTCTAGTACAATTAGAATTTATGAAGGTATAAATGGTGCTGGTGGCAACGGTGGCAATGGCGGCAAAGGCGGTAACGGTGGCAAAGGCAGAGACGGTGTGTTTGCCTATTATGCAAAACATGGTGGCAACGGTGGCAACGGCGGCAATGCGGGCAATGGAGGAAAAGCAGGAAGTAATTTGTTTAGTGGTGGAATATCTGAGTCGGAATTTGTTACTATACAAAATAGAGGTGTTGATAAACTGCAAGGCTATAAAGGAAAAGCTGGGGCAGGTGGAAGTGCAGGTGCAAATGGTACAAAGATGAACGGTAAACCTGCAGATGGCTCTGGAGTTAATGGAAAACCCGGAGAAGCTGCTACGAATGGTAGATAATAAGCATCTGGTAAATTAGATAAATTTATTTATCAAAAATGTCAAATTTTTATGACCTGTTTGATTGTAATGTATGTTAATGAAATATTAGAAATAAGTTTTTCTATGATTGCTAAGTAATATATTATTGAATAAGCTATACACTCCGTGTAATATTGGAGTGTATGGCTTTATTTATGATTTTGGAGATATAAAATTGGCTCATTCAACCGAACAAAAAATAAAATTGCTTGTTTTATGGGATATTCTTCAAAAAAATACCGACGAAGAGAAACCTATGACTACGAATAGCATAGTAACCGAGCTTGAGCAGGGTGGTATATCTGTTAGTAGGAAAACACTTTATGAAGATATTGCACTTCTGAACTAATATGGCTATGAGGTGCTTTGTAAAAAGGGCAGGAGCAACGCGTACTATGTAATAGACCGTTTATTAGTGTTTTTTAATAATTGTATTAAGTTTACGCCAACTTCAAATACGACATTAAAATTAGAAAATAACTCAGTTCTTATAGCAAAAAATAATATAGTCATCCTACGCTTTGAATGCGCAGTATACATTTATTTGCACGTTGAGTTGACTATTTGGCGACAGCGGCTTATAATATATGAATAATTATACATTATCAGAGGTGCAATATGAAAAACCCAAACGGTTATGTAGACAGTTTCAGACGTCTTATTCAGTGCCCGACCGTCACAGACAGCGGACACGAGTTTTTTGAGGCGTTCCATAAAGTTCTGGACGAGGAGTTCCCGAACGTGACCGCTGTCTGCGAGAAAATAGAACTCGGACGCGACGTGCTTTTGTATAAATGGACGGGAAAATCCAGCGAGCGTCCCGTCGTGCTGATGGCGCATCAGGACGTAGTGCCCGCAGTCGGCGGAGACTGGAAGTATGAGCCGTTCAGCGCGACCGTCGAGGACGGAAAAATTTACGGCAGAGGAACGATGGACTGTAAAAATACGCTGTTCGGTACGATTCAGGCGGTAGACGAACTTATTTCGGAAGGTTTTGTCCCCGAACACGACGTGTACCTTTCGTACAGCGATTGCGAGGAGACATCCGGCCCCGGTGCGGAGATGGCGAGGGATTGGTTCAAGTCACAGGGAATAACTCCTTGCGTAGTCGTCGACGAGGGCGGAGCGATTATGCGTAAGTTTATGAAAAAGATGACAAAGGACGCGTGTATGGTAGGCATACTCGAAAAAGGCTATGCCGACGTGAAATTTATTGCTCGCGGAAAAGGCGGGCACAGTTCTCAGCCTCCTCAGAATACGCCTATCGCAAGGCTCGGCGCGCTGATAAACTATTGCGAGAAGCACACCGTTTTCAAGCCTAAAATGTCAAAACCCGCGAAGGCTATGGTAAAAGGTCTCGGCGACGTTGTGGCGCAGCCTCTTAAAGGTATTGCAAAAGCGTTCGGCGGTTCCTGTCTTCTCCCCAAAATTGCGCCGAAAGCGGTTCCGTCTTACGGAAGACCTATGTATGCGACTACAATGGTATTTACTATGTGCGACGGCGCAACCGCGCCTAACGTGATTCCGCAGGAGGCCTGGGTAAACGCAAACCTGCGTTTTTCACCCAACGATAAGAGCGAAGACTGCTTTAAAAAACTGCGTAAGATAGCAAATAAATTCGATTGCGAAATGCAGGTGACAAAAGTACGCGAAGCGTCGCCTATGGTCAATCTTGACAGCGACGGATATAAAATTTTCGCGCAGGCAGTGCAAAAGACCTATCCCGACGTCGCCGTTGTGCCGTATCTTATGTTCGGCGGAACAGACTGCCGCATTATGCAGGAAATAGCAACCGCCGCAATACGTTGCACGCCTTGCAAACTCAGTATGGAGCAACTCGGCGGTATGCACGCGGCAAACGAGAGCGTAGACGTGTCGTCGATAGGAGAAACCGTACAGTTCTTTAAAAACTTCCTGACGATGTACAGATAAATTTTCAACAAACGTTTTGCGCAAGGTCTGTAATAAGACTTTGCGCAATTTTTTTTATTGTTTATTTAGGCAATAAAAGTTTAAATAAAAATGATATGAATCCGCATATCTCTTCGGTTTTTATCCCAGTTCGGGTATTTCGGCGACGGGGCAGTGGGCGAATGCCATTTCTTCTACTGTTCTAAGACTGTCAGGCAGTGTGACGTTTTTAAGATTTTTGCAGCCGTAAAACGCTTTTTTGCAGATGTCGGTAACTCCTTCCGGTACAGTTATGCTTTCGAGTTTTTCGCAACCTGAGACTGTATGTGCGTTTATTTTGCGCAGCCTTTTGCCGAGTGTAATTCTGGATAGTTCGGAACAGCAGAGAAACGCACTCGCGCCCAACGATGTCACAGTGTCGGGAATCGATATGCTTTTAAGACTTGTGCAATCTGAGAATGCGCCGTCTCCGATGTGAATTACGCCTTTGGGGATAACCAACGTTTTCAGTTTTTGGCATCCCGCAAACGCGAAATCCTCAATCGACGTCACCGTGTCGGGAATTTTGACCGTGACGAGCGATTTGCAGTCCTTGAACGCGGCTACTCCGATTGTCTGCAATCCGTAAGGCAGAGTTACGCTTTGCAAATCGTCGCGACCTATAAACATAGCGTGTTTGAGAGAGGTGACGCCTTCGGGAATTATTCCTTCGGGCAGAGACAGTGCGGTTTTTTTAAACTCCATTTGTAATCTCCGTACGGCGGCGGGGTACAGAAGAAATAAAGAGCGGCGACCAAACGGTCGCCGCGTTGCTTTTGTATAACAAGTGCGCTCCGCCAGATTCACCACAAATCCCGATGCACTTTTATAACATAAATGCAGCCATACGCAGAAAACGCACTTGTTACCTAATGGTAAAGTCCGCATTTACGTTATTTTTATTCGGGATTTTGTGGTGAAATTATTTTATCATAGGCTTAGCGCGACTGTCAATGTATTCCGATTGTAAATCTTTTGAAAACGTAGCCGTTACATTTATTGACAATTTACTTGCATACTTTTATAATATATTTATTATATTCGGTGCGGAACTTCCGCACGGTAAGAGAGGTTTATTATGAGTTGCATCTGGCACGACGTCGACCCTTCGCGTATCTCGCCCACGGATTTTCTCGCTGTTATCGAAATTTCCAAAGGTAGCAAAAACAAATACGAACTTGATAAAGACACCGGTACGCTGATACTCGACAGAGTTCTGTATACATCCACGCACTATCCTGCAAACTATGGTTTTATTCCGCTTACATACTCCGAGGATAACGACCCTCTCGACGTTCTGGTACTGTGTTC
This sequence comes from uncultured Christensenella sp., assembly GCA_910578325.1. GTDB lineage: Bacteria > Bacillota > Clostridia > Christensenellales > CAG-917 > CAG-475. The sequence continues at coordinate 9,883 of CAJTQT010000003.1, read as the reverse complement.
GGAACCCATAGTTCCGCTTACGCTTGTACGTTGCTATCCGATAGGCGTTATGATGATGCAAGACAGCAATGAAATGGACTATAAGATCATTGCCATTCCGTTTAAAGACCCGACTTGGAACGTATATAAGGAAATTGAGGAACTTCCCAGCCACATTATGGAAGAGATGTCGCATTTCTTCCGCGTATACAAACAACTCGAAGGCAAACAGACGACTGTTTTTCAGGTTAAGGGACGCGAACACGCGGAACTTATAATCAAGGAGAACATCGCCGAGTACAATAAGAGATTCAAAAAATAATAAAACATCGGCCCTGCCTTTCGGCAGGGTTCGCCTTTTAAACTTAAAAGAAAAATATTAACCGAAGAGGTTCAAAGGAATATGAAATACGATTTTATCGTCATAGGCGGCGGCGTAATAGGCACCGCCGTAATCGACAGGCTGGCGAGATATAACGTCTCCGCGTTGCTTGTAGACAAATCGGACGACGTTGCCACTGCGACCACTCGCGCAAACAGCGGAATCGTGCACGCGGGATACGACTGCGAGCCCGATACTCTGAAAGCGCGTTTCAACGTGAGAGGAAACGAACTTATGTGGAATGACGTCGAAGATCTCGACGTTCCGCATCTGAAATGCGGTTCTATTGTGGTTGCCCGCGCAGACCAGTCCGATAAACTTGCCGCGCTGAAAGATAAAGCGGATAAAAACGGAGTGCCCGTTCAAATACTTGACAGAACGCGCACCCGGGAGTTCGAACCAAACGTTGCCGACGAAATCGAAAGCAGTCTGTATGCTCCGACAGCGGGTATAGTTTCTCCGTATCAACTTGCAATCGCTTACGCCGACCGCGCGGTCGTCAACGGAGCCGATATAGAACTCGGCGCAGAAGTTACCGCAATAAACCGCGTAAAAGACGGATATACGGTAGTCACGTCGAAAGGAGAGTTCTTTGCAAAGTGCGTGATAAACTGTGCCGGTGCGCACGGCGCGGAAATAAACGATATGGCAGGTGCGGAACATTACGATACGGTGTTCCGTCGCGGCGATTATTTTGTTCTCGACAATGCCGAGAGGAAGAACGTGAACACGGTTATTTTCCCTTTGCCCACTGCCGCGGGTAAAGGCATACTTGTTGCGCCCACCGCGGACGGCAATGTCATATACGGTCCTACCGCAGTAGATTCCGATATGCCTGACGATACTGCCACAACGCTTGCAAGCCTTGACGATATCAGGAAAAACGTTCCGCTTTCGTACAAATCGCCCGCTTTCAATAAATGTATAAGAGTTTACTCGGGCGTGCGTACTCTGATAGGACACGACTTTGTAGTAAAACAATCGGATATGGCGCAGGATTTCATTATGGCAATCGGTATTTGTTCGCCCGGACTCACGTCCGCGCCCGCGATTGCCGAGTATATAGAGAATCTCGTCGTAGGAAAGTATAATCCGCAGTTAAAGAGCGGATATACGGTCGTAATGCCGAGACATAACCGTCTCGATCGGTTGGACGGCGCTCAACTCGACTCACTTATAAAAGCAGATTGCGCTTGGGGCAGGATCGTCTGCCGCTGCGAAAAGGTCACGGAGGCGGAAATAGTGGAAGCGATACATTCTCCGTTGCCCGCGACTACCGTAGACGCTGTAAAGAGACGTACGCGCGCGGGGATGGGCAGATGTCAGGGCGGTTTCTGCGGACCTAAGGTTATGGAAATAATTTCCCGTGAACTCGGTATTCCGCTCGAAGAAGTCAAAAAGGGCGGCGACGGTTCTGCTATCGCGCGTTACAGAGTCAAGGAGGTGGAATGATGCGTACTATGAAATTCGACGTAGCGGTTATCGGCGGCGGTCCTGCGGGTATGGCGGCGGCTCTGTCGGCTAACGGGCAAGGCGCAAGCGTAGTCATTCTTGAACGTGACGTACGGTTGGGCGGAATTCTCAATCAGTGCATTCATCAGGGTTTCGGATTGCATTATTTCGGCGAAGAAATGACGGGGCCTGAATATGCCGACAGATTCCGTAAAAAAGTTGAGAACGAGGATATCACCGTTATGCTTGAAAGTATGGTGCTGTCTCTCGATAAGAATAAAACCGTAACCGTACTGTCGCCATCGTACGGACTTTGCAAAATAGAGGCGGGCGCGATTGTGCTCGCAATGGGTTGCAGAGAGCGTACCGCGGGGGCTATCGCACTTGCGGGAAGCCGTCCTGCGGGTATATACACTGCGGGAATGGCGCAGAAAATCTGCAATATCGACGGTTATCTCGTCGGGAAAGAAGTCGTTATACTCGGCAGCGGCGACATAGGTCTGATTATGGCTCGCAGAATGACGACGGAGGGTGCAAAGGTCAAACTCGTGCTCGAACTTATGCCTTATTCCAGCGGGCTTAAAAGAAATATCGTGCAATGCCTTGACGATTACGGAATACCCATTAAGTATTCGCATACGGTGACAAGAGTCGAGGGTTCTCCGAGGCTTACAGGCATATACTACGCTCCTGTCGGTCCCGACAGAAAGCCCGTGTTGCAGGAAGAGAAGTTTATTCCTTGCGATACGCTGTTGCTGTCCGTAGGACTGATTCCCGAAAACGACCTTCTCGGCGGACTCGACGTGAATATGAGCGGCATAACTCAGGGCGCGGTTGTAGACGAGAACAGAATGACGTCTATCGACGGCATATTCTCTTGCGGAAACGTGCTTCACGTGCACGACCTTGTGGACAACGTGTCGCAGGAAGCGGAAATAGCGGGCAGATCCGCCGCGCTTTACAGCAAGGGCGAGATGAATCGCGACTACGACAGCGTAACCGTTTCGGCTAAAGACGGCGTCAGATACGCGCTTCCGCAGAGAATAGGAAAAGGAGAGGGCAAAGTCAAACTGTTCTTCCGCGTCGGAGACGTTTATAAGAATTGCAGACTGGTTGTCGAAAGCGGCGGAAATACGCTTGTTTCCAAAAAGTTTATGGTTCTTGCCCCCGGCGAAATGGGAAGCGTCGAAATTGACAAATCAAGCATAAGCGGGGATGTTATCGTGAGGTTGGAAAAATGAATACGATATGTATAATGTGCCCTATGGGCTGTCCTTTGACCGTTGAAAAATCGGACGGAAAAATTGTTGTGACAGGCAACACCTGCAAGCGTGGAGAGAAGTACGGAGCGGACGAATTCGAACATCCCAGACGCGCGATCACGACGCTTGTCAAAATGAACGGAGGCGGAGTTGCCTCTGTCAAAACTTCGGACGCAGTTCCCAAAGAGAGAATTTTCGACGTTGTGAATTTTATAGGTAAACTCGTTGCCGACGACGGTGTCGTAATCGGCGATGTAATTGCCGAAAACGTGCTCGGACTGGGCGTTAACGTAATCGTTACAGGAAGAAAATAATCTTATTTCGGATATCGGCGGGCTGTATTACAGTTTGCCGATATTGTCGGAAGACGGATTTTACTATAATACAAATGACATATAAAGTGTCGATTGTGAGATTTATTCGACTTTATGACTATTAAAGACAAGCGTATTTTCAATTACCGACCGTTATGCGTTTTCGCATTCGCACTGATGTTGGGCATAATACTCGGAGAGGCGGTTTACGGAGAGCACACCGCGTATATTGTGGCTATGTGCTTGACGGCGGCAATTGCTTTTGCTCTTGTTGCGGGTTTAAGAAAAGTCAGAAAGTTTTTCTATATTCCGCTTGCTATGCTGATAGGTTTAATCGGCATAACAAGTTCAAATGCGGTTTTCGATGCGAACACAATAGATTATTTCGAGGGCGAGTTTTCCGCTACCGTTTCAAGCGAAATTATCATTAACAGCGAGGAGTCCACATTTTATGTTACGGACATCAGAGTAGACGGCAAAAAGTTGAGATACGACGCTTATGTATACGTTCCGCATAAACTCAATCCCGATTACAATGCGGGCGACACCGTTCTGCTCACAGGTATGATTAAAGGCAGACCGCACCGCAAATTCGATACGACTTATGCGTCTGACCGTTCAAAAGGAAACGGATACTTCGCGCTGGTTTCCGACGTCGTAAAGCAAAGCGAAGGCGATCCTCCTTTTCCGTTGAATTTTCAGTTGGCAATAAAGCGTACGCTATTTCAGAATACGGATTCGTATACCGCATCTATTTGTCAGGCGTTGATTCTCGGAGACAAACGCGGGTTTGACGGTTCGCTGTACGACAATATCGCTCAAAGCGGACTCGCCCACGTGCTTGCCGTCAGCGGTTTGCATATTTCTACGCTCGCAGGTCTCGTTTACTTTCTGCTTAGAAAGATGAAAGTCAATCCGAAAATCGCGTTTATCGCGGTCATAATCCTGACGTTTCTGTATTCTATGATATGCTCATTTACGGCTTCTTCGTTGCGCGCCTGCGTAATGTGCGGAGTGTTGGGATATGCCGTTGCATTCGGAAAGAAACGCGACGATTTGTCATCCCTGTCGCTTGCCGCTATTCTGATTCTGCTGTTCCGTCCGACTGCGCTGATGGAAATAGGATTTATTTTATCATTCTATTCGGTGCTGGGTATATTTCTTTTTTACAGAACGTTCAAACGCGCGGGTATGAAATTCGTAGACAAGGTCAGTCCAAAACGGCATATAGGGAAGCGGTTTTCGGACGTTTGCGCAATCTCTTTTGCGACAAACTTTATGACGTTGCCTTTGGTTGGGAATTTCTTCGGGAAGATTCCGACGTTATTTGTTCTTTCAAACTTCTTTGTACTTCCGTACGTTATGGTCGTTTACGTGGCTACGCTTGTACTTACTTTGCTTTCGCTTATAACGACGTTCGGAGGTTTCGTTTGGATTTTGAAGTTTTTGCTGATACCGTTCAGGGTTTACGTCGGCGTTGTCGGCAATCTTTCATTTTCCTCCGTGCCCGTATCGGCGAGCGCGGCGGCGATTGTATGCTTCACCGTAATCGCGCTGTTTTTGTCTAAATTCGTTTTCGCAAAAAGAAAAACAAAAGCGGTCGGAACGGCGGTAGGTTCCGCTTTATCAGTGATAATCTGCGCGGTTTGTTCATTGATGTGACAGTTGCTCGGGATAATATCACGATTTTAACTTTGTTTAAAATTTGGTTTTCAAGAAGTAATCCTCGCGTCTGCCGTATTATTAAGGAGCGGCGGCGCATATTATCGTATGAGAAATAAAAAATATATATTGCGCTTAATAACTTTGTGTGATAATATATTTATATCCTTAACGGATTGGAGAGGGGGAAATCAATGGGAAGTGGAATTCTTGAAAACCTCAGACTCGGCGCACTTGACGGAATAGCCGCGCTTATTGTTATTCTGGTCGTAGTTATATCTGCCGTTGCCATTATTGCGGTAGCCATTGTCAACTGCATTAAGGCGGCAAAAGAGCACAAAGACGCTTTGGAAGATAAGGCGGAAGACGAGTTTTTTGCGGAATACGGCGTCACTGGCGAGGAAATGCGTCTGAACAGGCAATTAAGCGAGAAGCGCGCTAAACTGCTTTCGAATAAGCGTATAAGAGAAGAATTGCTGGACGAGGAGCATTTGATTATCGTTCACGACACCGTAGAAGTGCCTGTCGAAGCGGAGTCTTCTCCCGTAAATGAACAGCCGTCTCAGCCTGTGTCTGAAGAACCCGTACGGCAAGAGCCTCCCGTTGAAGAGCGGAATGAAAAAACCGTGGAGGAACCTGCTCCCGCCGTCGTTGCTGAGGAGACTGCTCCCGAACCCGTAAAAGAAGAAAAGGCGGAAGAGCCTAAGCCCGTTAAGCCTGAGAAATCGGCATTGAAAAAGAAGCCCGACGATTGGTCGAAATACGACGGCGAGTACGAAGGCGTGTATTACGATCCCGAAGACGCTTGCTATTACGAAGGCACTCCTTCGCCCGCGCTTGCTAAGAAATTAGCGGCTAAGAAGGCGGAACTTGACGCAGAAGCAAAGAAAAACAGAAAAGAGGTCATTGTCAAAAAGATAACTCCTCCTTTCCTTGCTCTTAAAACGCCTAAGAACAAACGAAACGAACCTGCTAAGGTAGACGGATTTGACGAGTCGATTATTTACGGAAAGTATATTGTCGAACACGTTTCCAAAGAGGACGGCTCGGAAGAGTATTTCTATACGTTGTACAGCCCGTCTAATAAAATTTTGTATCAGAGCAGCAATTACAGCGCGCTTGAATACGTGCAACGCGCCATAACCAGATTCCAGACGCACGTGCTAGTCGGTTCTTTCCTTGTAGAAGTGGAGGATTCTAAGTTCTTCTTTGAACTGCGCCGTAAGTCTTACGTTCACAAAGGTGACCCTCAAAATTCTTTCGAAGAGGCAAACGCTCTTATCTCGGAAGTTAAAAAATACGCCCAGACCGATATTATTAGAGAGCAATGAGCTAAAATAACAATAAACTAAAACCGCACGTTTAGATGTGCGGTTTTTCTTTTTATTATATTTAAATTGTTTTACATATTATAATTTACAAGAGCGGTACGCGCGAAATCGTCATAATCGGATTTCCAACGCGCGATGAGCCGTTCGTTGTATATGCGGGGCATTCTCATTGCGATGAGTTTTGCTCGAGCGCAATTTAAAAGTATAGATTCAATCTGTTTTACTAGATAGTTCCTTGATTTTGCAAGATGCAGGCTGTCTTTTAAACTATCCAACTTAAATTCGTTTAAATGCTTAATGTCGAACCGAGCAAGGGAGAGAAGCGTATCATTGAGCACTCCCGATGTGAAAATCCAAACTAAGTCGTCGCGGTCGAGACATTGAAATCTGGATCTTGCGACGTAAGCCATATAGCAGTTTGAACCGAACGAGTTGTTGACTTTTACGGCATAACGCCACAGCGACGATGCGGAAAAGTCGGTTGCACGCTTTACTACGTCGGAAAGAATCTGTGCTGCGTTAAGCGTATTTTCTATTCCCGAGCCGGACGTCGGCTTTGTCATAAAAGCGCTGTTGCCAACAAGAGCGTAGCCGTTTGCTACAATTGTGGCAAGAGGATATCTGACGGGAATCGATTCGCGTACGCTTATGACGCAATCGTCCGTTATGTACGGATTACGCTCTTTTATATAGGTGAGCGCGTTTTCAACGTCAGAATCGCTCAATTTTTCGAAATTGCTTATGAATATGTCCGACAGCGCAACGTTCGGCGCGTCTTTGCACCAAAGCACACTGAAACCGTCGGGCATAAGATATACGTTTGACGGCGCGGAAGAAAAGTCAGTTTTTCGATAAATGCCGCGATGTGTCATAAGATAATCGTGAGGAAGCAGTTTGTCGGACATCAAAAACTTTTCGTCAATTTGCATTCTGTACGGAGAAAATAATCCCGTTGAGTCTATGACGAGGTCGCAATACTCATTTTTGCCGTTTACGGTTACTCCCAAAACTCGGTCGCCGTCCGTAATCAGACTGTCCGCCGCTACGCCGAAATTCAAGTCGCAGCATTCCTCGGCAAGAGTAATGAGATGTTCAATCAGTTTTTTTCTGTCGATATCGAAGTTCTGGCTTGCCTTTTCTCCCTGACGTATATATCCGTCACCTGACGGGCTGTAAAAATCTAGTACCTGCTTTTGAAGACACAGATGTTGCGGGATGCTTATGCTGGATTTTTTGAAAGTATCCTTGTCAATTGCGTCGTGCCAAGGGTATCCCAGTTCGTGGCGTTGCTTTTTTTCGTATACGGTGACTGAAAAACCGACGTTGCCGAGAGTTTTGGCAACGTACAAACCGCCGATTCCTGCGCCGAGTATGATAATTTTTTTATTTTTGTCCATAGTATTATACTTTTATTATTAATCGTACAAATTGTTTATTATTGAGTTATGATAACATCTATTCCCATTTTGCGCAACCAAAACAGGGAGGTAAATTCTTCTTGCAGATAGTTAAGCGATTATGCTTCCCGAATTTTAACGGCACGCGGGACCGTTAAAATAACCAAAAAGCATCTCGAAGAGATGCTTTGGTTTCGGTTATCACTGCTGCTCAGAGGCAAAAGCCTCATCGCGCGTGAAAGTTATTTAGTAAGCGCTTCCTGAACGGCAACTGCGCAAGCGACCGATGCGCCGACCATAGGATTATTGCCCAATAAATTTTGGCGTTTTAAAGTGTCTTAATATGTATCAAAATCGCTCAATTCTTCCGCAAAAATCTACTATAATATGCTGTTACGGAGTTGAAATCGTACTAATCTGTATTTATCTGTATTTATATGTATTTGTGCCAAATGTTGACCTAATGTTGAACTGAGAGGCACTTCAATCCGAAGGTTTTTAGCGTTTTTTTAGTATTATAAAACAAGCCTATGGCTGTGTATAAAATATACATTCAGATAAATACAATTTGTGATAACTTAAGACGAATATAATAGAAATAGATCAACAAATAGGGTTGCACTTTTTTGCTCGGTGAATTCTTATGAATATAGACAAGAAGGCATTATAAAAAGAAATAAAAATTACCGCTATATCAAGATGATGTAGCGGCTAATAAAATTCGAATAACAAATAATGAAATTTATATAAGCTTGTTTCTGTAATTGAATTTTTTTAGAACTTGTTTTTTACGATTGGTTGTAACTTCGGTATATATTTGAGTAGTGGCCACGCTGGCGTGTCCAAGTATTTCTTGTACTGAGCGAAGGTCTGCGCCGTTAGCAAGTAAATTCGTTGCAAATGTATGGCGCAAATAGTGTGGTGTGGATTTGGTGTTGATTTTTGCTTTCCGTATGTATTTTTTATAAATATCTTCAATTCCGTGAATAGTTATAGGTCGTCCATAACGATTTACGAAAAGGTGAAGATCGTTAGCTCTTTTACGTTCTTTAACCAAAGCGTGAACTCTATTCCAAGTGATAGGGGAAGAAATATAAATCAAACGTTGTTTTCTTCCTTTGCCGTGTATTAAAAGGGTGTGTTCAGATATGTTTATATCTTCAAGAGTTATAGCTGCCGCTTCGCCAATACGTATTCCCGTACATATAAGTAAATCTAATAGGGCGGCATCACGAGTATATTCTTTTTGAGCAAATGGCGAAAGTGTAGAGGTATCTATATTAAAACAGTTGAGCAACCTTGTAACTTCGTTTATGGAAAGAGTCTTGGGAAGTTTTTGCTCTTGCTTAAATTTAAATTTTAATCGCATAAATGGTGAAGAGACAATTTCGTCAATATCTAGCAGATAATCATAGAAGCATTTTAGCGTGATTATTTTTCTGCGGATAGACGTATCTTTCAGATGTAAGTTTGTGCTTAAATGTGCAACATAGGCGCAAATATCCGGTTGAAGAACATTGACTTCGTAACTAAAAAATTGAGACAAGTCGCTTTTATATGCGGACAATGTCTTGGTTGATAAGTTTTTTGTCACCTGTAAATAGGTGATAAATTTTGATAAATAATCCATATTTTCTCCAATTTTTTTATTTTTCTATTGAAAATTATACCAATATGTGGTAAATTATGGATAAAATAACTTGCAATTATTTTATGGAGTTACCTGTGTTTGGAGTAAATTGGGCGAATTTTAGAGGATTAGATTTTCACGAAGAAACCAAAATTAAAAGCAGTAGTATTACTGAACCAAGCGATGACAACTATCGCCATAATAACTTTGAATTACTTGCAGTTGAAATAGTTAATCAAATAACAAATGTAAGATGGAAACATACAGAGTGGTCCGCCGATTTTAATCACGATGCTTATGCACTTGTGTCACTTTATCGTGATAATAAAAAGAAATGGTGGCTTGAGGCAAAATACTCATATTCAAATGATTCAAAGAAAATTACGAGATACCGTTTAGATGCTACAATAGTAAGTAAATTGCTTGAAGAAAAGAGTCAGTCTACTGAGGGTGGGAATGCGACTGTCATTAAAA
>CAJTQT010000002.1 GCA_910578325.1 uncultured Christensenella sp. | reverse complement strand
TTTTTGCAACAACGTCCTGCGCTGCTTCGGTAGATTCCGTATTCTGCAATGCAAGAGTAGCGGCAAAATAGTCATAGTTCTCAGTTGCTCTGTAAACTTTTTCTGCTTTCGATCCAACAACAGAACCGTCAACTTCGCCCGCCGTCAACATCGAGAAGCCGTTTCCGGACGTTCCGTATACTGCCATATTTGCGGTATTGAATGCAAGTGACGAACCTTGACCGATTTCCGTACCGGTCCAAACTCCGGGCACGCCTTTTGCAACCGTATCATTTAATGTAACATTGCCGTTATAATAGTTTGTTCCGTCAAAAGTCGCTATTGATATACCGTGCGACGCAGTGGTTTCAACAGTCATTTCGCTGATATTTGCAGTAGCGGAAGATGTGAACCACGCATAGGTTGCGGTGGTGAGCGAAGCGATGAGGACAACAACCATTACGACTGTTGAAATTATCAACCCTTTCTTCTTCATAATTTTCTCCTTTTATAAAACACCTTGTTTTTGGTGGTATTTTATCCCTTCTATTTACTCTTTTTCCGAGCCTTTCCGCGTTTTGTTTTTAGGCTGTCCCGATATTTTCGCAAAAGGTCCATTTTGTGACAAGATATAGAGTGAGAGAGAAATTTTTATACTTTTGTGCCTCAAGCGTGTTACTTTATACTTTTAACAGGGGAGAGCAAGTGAGTATAATAAGTTATAAGTTTTACAATGACCTATGTTTCGAGTGTTGTTTAGGGTAAAGGAAATGCGCGCCTTGCGGCGCGCATTCGCATAAGGATTTATTGGGAATTGAAATTATTGTTTTTTGCCACCCAGTTTGCCTTTCTTTTTGAGTATGAGCAGAGTGACGACAACAGATGCAATTACAACGACGGGAATAACTACGCTTATCGCAATGACGACGTTTTTATCGAGGATATCGTTTGCGGAAAGGGTGTTGCCGCCTATGACTTCGATTTTGTCCGTTTCGCTGTTGTAATAGTAACCCGTAAACGTAATCGTATCGCCGTCAACTTTCACTTTGCCGAACGTCTGGGAGTCGAGAGTGTGAAGCATACTCTTATCCGTATCGAATTTCGAGGAAACGGAGGGGTTGTCCTTGTAGGAGTAAAACTTCGTACCCATAGTTCCGAGAGTGATATACAGAACGCCGTCGCCGGTGTACTGCAATCCGTTGAGGTCGCTTCTGTCGTGGGCTTTACCGTTTGCGTCTATAAGTTTAGTTGTGGTATAGGTGTGGTCGTGACCGCCGAATACGATGTTTACTCCGTTCTGAGCAAAGATGGGAACAAGTTGATTGCGCATTGCAACTACTTCGCTGTCGGTCGAGTGCGAACCGCCGCTGTAAATGCTCTTGTGCATAAGCACGAATTTCCATTTGGCATTGCTTTCGGCAAGGTCTTTTTTGAGCCATTCGAGTTGAACTTCGCCCAGTCCGTTCGAAGTAGCGTCGTTCGTGTTGAGCACGACGAAGTGCGCGTTTGCATAGTTGAATGAGAAGAACATTCCGTCGGTCACGTCTTTTTGCAATCTGTCGCCGTTCTCATCGGAGGGCAGAGTGTAGTTAAAGAAGTTTGCGAGCGCGTTGGAACCGCTTTCGTGGTTGCCTGCCGCAAAGAACATAGACGTATTTGCAAACAAGGTCTGGTACGTGTCGAGCGACTGCGACCACTGATTGAAGTTTTTGCCGTTGTCGCACATATCGCCTGCGTTGAGAATAAAGTCGAAGTCCTTTGTTCTCTCGTCCGCAAGCAATGCTTTGACAGCCGCGAAACTGTCGTTGTACATTCCTTGAATCATACCTTGAATATCTGCGATGGTAAGGAATTCGAAAGATGTTACGCTATCGTCCGCCGCGGTTGTAAAGGTGAAATAATCCTTTTCATAGCCGAGAGTTTTGTTGAACTGTGAGAAAGAGAAATAATGAGTATTTCCGTCTTCGGCATCGTAGTTGCCCGCGATATCGTAATAGTAGGTTGTGCCTGCTTCAAGCCCGCTTACTGTGACGGTGGTTACGTTCCAGTATACCACGCTGTTCTTAGCGGCAGAATCGCGTTCACCGTAGATGATGGGAACGTCCTTGACCGTTGTGCCGTCTTCAAGAACTTTGTCGATTTCGATTTCGGCGTGGGTAAGGCAGAGAAGTCCGAGGTCGATGAGCGGCAGATAAACGGGTTTCGTCTGTGTGAGCATATTTACCGTAATGCCGTCATTTGTCGAAGTCGCTACGGAATCGATATAGTCCTTATTTGCGTCTATGCCGTCTTTGGAAGTGGATACGGTTATCCATTCGCCGTTTTCGGAAGTCTTGTATCTGAAAGTTCCGTATACGTTTTCCTCCGTATAGAACTTGACAGTGAACGTACCCGTGCTGTCGACGGTGTCAAAGTTTGCGGTTACGCGGCTCGGAACTCTTCCGTTGGTCTGAGTTGCCGCATTGAAATCCGCGCCTACTTCCGACATCTTATTGTTTGCGCTTATATAGGACATAGCAACGTTTGCGTATTTATATCCTTTATGAGGCTGTACAAGATAGGGAAGAGCGGGGTTGGTGCCGTCAGCAAGGTCGGGATAAACGTCGGTAGCAAATGCCATAACTATGTTGCTTGCTATGCCGCCGAGTCCGACGAGGAAACTGGGAGTAACATAGTCGCCGAGTACGTTGGAAAGTATGCTTTCCAGACTGTCTCCGACCATATTAAAGCCCATAAGGTTGGCGATAATGGGTTTGAGCGCGGGAATAAGATCGTTGAGAACGCCGTTCAGACTGAGTTTTTCCGCGTCGTAAACGAGTTCGATATCGCTCGGGAATTCCGCGCCAAAACTCGAAGCGAACTTTATTATCAGATTCTTGATGAATTTAGAGTTGAGTCCTTCGCCGAGAGCGTATTCCAAATTGCTGAATTGCTGTTCTGTAAGGTATCCTTTCGTAACTGCGTCTGCGAAATTGAATTCATAGTTCAGAAGAGTTTTAAGAAGCGAATCTTCGTTGTTGAACAGCGGGTCGAGGATAGAGGAGAGCAGAACGTCTACGACTTTGCCGTTTCTGAGTTGCTCGTCGAAATCCTTGATTGCATAAAGCATACGTTTACGGTATGTTTTGTCGGTGGGCTGTTTGAAACGGTATTCGTCTTCGCCGCAAGCGACTTCCGCAAACTTCGCGTCAATCGATTCCACGGTTTCGTCGAGCGAGATTTCAACGCCTGCCGAATGCGACATAAGTATGAAACTCGCAATTTCCCTTACGGAGAGTTTGCCCTTGTTGTTGGGGTTGACGGAACTTGCGACGTCCGCGTTTCCGTATTCAAGGCTGAGGATATCGTCAATAATCGCGCGTACGTAGGAGATTGCGTCGGGATAAGTGTTACCGTTGTAAGGATAGCCGCTTTCACCGTATAAATCGTTCAGGGCGGTGTCTATGATGTACATGGCCGCGCCGTTGAGTATTTCAGCATTTATGGTAAGCGCGCTTAAAACGGTATCGTAAGAGGAAAGAGAAAGTATAGCGGCGCTTGCCGTTTCTTTAAGGTCTTCGATTGTGCGGTCGGCGATGAAGTGGTCAACCATTCTGTCAACGATGATAGTGTAGATGTCCTTGCTGATAAAGTCATTGTAGTTGTTTTCGCCGAGTTTTGCGAATTCGTCGTATCTGATGATGTATACAAGATAGTCGGGATTCGAATTTATTACGTTTTGCCAGTTTGCATCGTTGGGATTCGCCTTATACGCTGAAATCGCGGCGTCGTAGGCATTTTGATTCCAAGGCTCGGAGTAAACAATGTTGTTGCTTGCAACCTGTTTGAGATTTTCAAGAATGTGTACCGAAGAAGTTGCCTGTTCGCCGAGTTTGCCGTCGCAGTCGTTTCGGGTGAACGTGACGTAGCGGCGGGGAGAGGCATAACTGATGGTCGAGCCTGTTTCATAGTCGTAAAGAGTACGTCCCTCGACATCGGTGTAGGTCATTATATCGGAGGCGTGCATATGTCCCGTAAGAGCATAGCGGATGCCCATATCGAGGAAACGTTTTGCGGTGTATTCCCAGTTGTACAGGGTGAAGTCTTTCAGAATATCGTCCTCTTGTTCGAAGTGGGGAAGTACGTTGTGGTGGAAACTGGAAATCACTGTTTCTTCGCCGAGAGGGGCGGTGGTGTTTTGTTTTGAAATACGCGTTTCAACCCAGTCAAGGCATTCGGTGGTTATTCTTCCGCCCGTAATATGCTGTACGGGAGTGCGGCGATATACGTTTTTGCCGTTCTGCGTAAACGCGCTGTCGGCAGGTATCTGTCTGTTGAAATCGATGACGCCTTCGCCGTTGTCGAGATAGAGTTTGGGGGCGTTTCCTTTTGCTGCGAAGTTGTTATACTCGTCCTGACTTATGCGTACGGGAGAGCCTGCGTCAGATTCCTCACGGTCGGCGGAATCGATTATGGCAAATGAATATCCGTCTTTATCGGTCAGAGAAGCAAAATACGTAAGGCGGTTGAGAGAATCGCCGACGTTGAAATATTCTTCGAGTTTCTGTTTGGATGTCAGGCCGCTTTCGGAAGCGATGCGCTGCAACGGCTCGGAGTAATATTCGATTGCGAGATTCTTTGCGTTTGTGGAGGTCACGTATCCGCTTGTAAACGACGAACCCCAGTATTCTACCGGCATATAGTCGGTGAGGTTAAACGTTCCGTTTGCACCGTCAAGAGATGCGTCGGGGAATCCGAGTCCCGCAAATATCATTGCAAACTGCATTGACGTAACCATATCCGCCATTATGCTGTGGCCGTCTTCTTTTGAGTAAAATGCGCCGTTGTGATTGTAAAGGTCGTGGTTGCCGACGATTGCAAAGACCTGAAAGTTTTCATACTTGCCGCCGAGCGCGCGCATACTGTTCTGCAAATAGCGGAGCGCGTTTGCAACGTCTATAAGCGCGCCGCGTTCTCCGTTTTTGGAGAGGTCGCCGGACGCTACAACGTATTGCGGAGCGGTGTTTTTCTTTCCGTCTTCAATAAATTGCTGAATCGTTGAATTGAGCGCGGTTCCGCTTTCGAGAACGAGTTTGGTATCTCCCGTCATTGAATGATAGAAGTCCGTCTTTTTGTACTCGTCCGAATCTACGTCCTTAGTGTAGCAGTACTCTAAGGGGAAGTAGTGGATGTCGCTCATGTGTCCCACCGCAATCTCGTCGACAGGCATAACGGTGCCGTCAATAGCATAAGTTACGCCGCTGACAGACAGTCCCGTGACGGCTGCCATCAGTATCGCGAGTGCGGCTACGAGAACGAGAGAGACTCGTTTTCTTGTAGTTGTTCTCATAAATCCTCCTTAACGCAACGAATTATCGCGCGTCTATATTTATACTTGTATATTATAAAATAATATCAACATTATTTCAATATCGAAAACAAATATTTTTAGACAAATGTACAATTATTTTTGGCGCATTTTGATGAACGGAAGTGTGCGTGTCTTAATTGTACTTTTAAAGAATAAAATGTACTCTGTTACTCATATTTCAATAAGTACCCATTCTGCTTGCATATCTGGTATATTGACAGAATATTGCTTATAAAATATAATAAATACAATCAATTTCGACTTAGACATTCTGGTTAATAGGTTAAGTGCATTGAAAAAGAACAAGCAAAGCATATATTAGTACCATCGAATTAAAGAAAAACGAAGCAAGAGGATAAAATGATTTATGTAACGGGAGATACGCATAGGACGGATTTATTGTGTTTACGGCATTTCTGCGATAACCATCCGAATCTAACAAAAAATGACTATGTAATCATTGCGGGTGATTTCGGCGGGGTCTGGGCAGAAGAAACTCTCGAAAGAGATTTAAAGCCTTTTTCAGATTTGCCTGTAACAATTCTTTTTGTCGATGGGAATCACGAAAATTTTGATTTAATAAACTCCTGTCCGGTAGAAGTTTGGAACGGGGGTAAGGTGCATAAAATCAAGCCGGATATAATTCATTTAATGCGTGGACAGGTGTTTGAAATTGAAGGTAAAATGATTTTTACCTTCGGTGGAGCGACAAGTATCGATCGAGGTTGGCGTGTAGAGGGAATTGAATGGTGGCCACAAGAACTGCCTACTTACGAAGAACTCGACGAGGGCATTGCTAATTTAAAGCGATATGGAAATCAAGTGGATTATATCATTACGCATTCTTGCTCGGAGAGAGCGTTTGCATATCCTATACTTCGGAATGGTGCGCCCGAAAAGTACCATTGTCCCGAAGTACAAATGCTTTCATATATCGAAGATATTATCACTTTTAAACACTGGTTTTTCGGTCATTTTCACATAGATAAGCAGTTGAGTGACAAATACACTGCGCTTTTACACAATGTGGTGAATTTGACTTAATAGTTGTGTTCGACTTATCTCCGCCCGTTCGATTCCCTGTGTTGTTTTAAAATAAAAAATCTCATTTAACCTTCGTTTAAATGAGATTTTTATGGTACCCCCATAGGGAATCGAACCCTAGTTTCCGCCGTGAGAGGGCGACGTCTTGAACCGCTTGACCATGAGGGCATTTTTAAGTACTGTGATAATAACATATTTTTTTTTAAAGAGCAAGCAAATTTCCGTACTTATAAAAAAATATTATCCTTTCGGCGCTTTAATCGAATACTTATAATATATCGCGCATTATTTCGGCGGTTTTCACATCTAAACTTACAAATATCAACTCAAATTAAGTTCAACAGATGGCTATATATCTATAAAACAAGTCTATTGTATTTGGCATTTATATATGTTAGAATAAACAGGGGGAGATTTATTATGAAAAAGAAAATAACCGTTGCATTTTTGATTTTTTGTATATTGAGTCTGTGCGCAGTGTGTTTAGCGTCTTGCAATTTCGTATTTCTGGAATGTGATTATTACGGCAAACATAAATTTCAAAATACCCCGTCCGAGTTATATATATG
This sequence comes from uncultured Christensenella sp., assembly GCA_910578325.1. Lineage (GTDB taxonomy): Bacteria > Bacillota > Clostridia > Christensenellales > CAG-917 > CAG-475. The sequence goes on along the minus strand of CAJTQT010000002.1, from coordinate 328,323 downwards.
TCAGGATGCAACCTGTACCCAACCTGCAAAGTATTATAAATCCTGTGCCTGCGGTGCGATAAGCAATGCGACTTTCGAGTATGGCGAAGCGCTCGGGCACGATTATATTCAAAGAGTTATTTCGCCTGAATATAAATTTGCGGATGTCGAATGTTTAAGCGGAGCACAGTATTTTTATTCCTGTATATGCGGTGAGCGAGGCACCGAGACATTTGAAGTCGGCGAGGGTACGGGTCATAATTTTGAAGGCTGTGAATTCAAATCTTACGGAGACGGAACTCATTTCCGTACTTGTTCTGTCTGCAATCAGGACGAAATGGAAAGTTGCGGCGGCGGAGAACCTGCCACGTGTACGACGCTCTCGGTTTGCGCATCCTGCGGCAAAGAATACGGCGAGTTGAAGAGGCATACGTTCAGCAGAGAGATTGTAAGTCCCGAATACCTTTTCTCAGACGTAACCTGTACCCAGCCCGCAAAGTATTATAAATCCTGTATCTGCGGAGAGAAAGGAGCAGAGGTGTTCGAAAACGGCGAGCCAATGCATAATGCGATAATAAAGGATGAAGAAGTCGCGGCGAGGTTCGGAATTGCAGGATATACAGATGGATACCATTGCGAGGGTTGCGGAGATGTGTTGGTAGAACAGACCGAGATTCCCGCGCTTTTAAGCAATTACGCTTGCAATCAGGATTACTATGACTATGTTAACGGCGTTGAGATAGGAACCGTGAGTTATTCATTGACATTAAACGAGGATAACGTATTCAGAATGTCTGTTTTAAGGTCGGTTTGGAACGAAACGCCGATTATCGAATACGTATCGGGCGAGTTGCAATATATAGGCGGAAGAATATACGAACTTGCGGCGGATGGGCTATCGAAGCCTATGTACGTAACATTTGACAATAACAAATTCGGGTTTTGCAACAGGGACGGTTCACCGTGGGACAAGTTGAAGTATGACAGGCTTGCGGGTTATGCGGATACTCAGATTATGCCGAGGGCGGGAAACGGCGTATACGGATATTACGATTTTATAAATTGCCCGAACGGCGAAGCAATGCAAAGTCTGTACTTCAGGCTTTATACCGCGTGCGAAGCGTTTATCGGCAACAATGAAGATATAAGCGCGACAGCCGAAGGCGATTACGTTGTCGACAGCATAGATATCGGCGGTTATGAATTGAGTATAGCGGAAGCGGTGTCGGTGTGGAAAGTTTTCTACCTTGAAAATCCGCGCTATTACTGGCTTGCAAGTTCTCTGACGATTGTGGGAACGGTTTTCCCTGTGTGTATTGACGTGGAGTATGCTTCCGCGCAGGTGCGCAGAGACTGCGACGGCGGATTAGACGCAGTTGCCAACGCATTTCTAAGCCTCGTTAGCGATGATATGACGGAGTTTGAAATTGCGATAGCCGCGCACGATTTTATTGTCGAGGGTATGGACTATTCATATCAGAGCGACGGCGTTACCCCGAACGACGCGATATGGGCGCATAATATAATAGGATTCTTAAACGGTTTGGGCGTATGCGAGACCTACGCTAAAATGTTTATGTACCTGTGCGGCATAAGCGGTTTGGAATGTATGATTGTTACAGGTCAAGCGTCCGGCGAATATCACGCCTGGAACGTGGTCAATATAGACGGCGACTGGTACGGCGTTGACTGTACCTGGGACGACGATGGGGAAGACGGTTTCGGTTATTATTTCTTCGGTATGTCCGATTATATGCTGTCTAAAACCAGAACGGCAGACTCTGCGTATGCGAGCGAACTTGGTTATCTTTATGAGTTACCTGTGATAAGCGGACGGTCTCTGGAAATGGTTTCGCTTTCCAGAAACGGAGAAGAATCCGAAATTTGCAGGAGTATCGACGAGGCTTTTGAGAAAATGACGGATAGAAACGGCGATTATACTATAATCCTATTGTGTAAGCAACTGGGTAGGTACAATATCGAAAGCACTCTGTCTCCTTTTGTAAAATCTTTGACGATAAAGGCGGACAGAATAGAGTTGTCGGAAATGTCGTATTATCTGATCGACATTTGCCTTAGCGGATATCTGTATCTGAACTCGGATCTAACCGTGTACGATATCAGCGTGAACGGTAACGGAGTTTTGAATATAGGAAACAACCGTCTGACTACGCAGGGAAGACATTGCATATTTAATGTAGACGTTTGCGGAGTAGTAAATGAAAAGTATTCTTCGGAAATAGAAGCGTTTGCCGAAACTTCAACTGTTTTTTACAAAGAACTCAAAGTGCATAGCGTGAAATATAAGAATCAAGGCGGGGATATAACACTATACGGAAACACGTATATCGAGGAAATAGACACGACTTGTTTACGTATATGGTATGTATGTAAGGTGGTTATCGGCAACTTTTACAGCACGGCGGGACACGCGTGGATAGATGTGGAGGACGGTGCGGATTTAGTCATTAAAAATATATATATCGAGGATAAAGGGATTATCGAAAGGTTTAGTATATACAGACGTTTTGTCAGCCAAGAAGAATTCGGCACCGTTACGATCGGGAAGTCAAACTGTGTGATTGATTTTACTTTGTGCGGAAATAAAAGGTATTATTATGAGGACGAAAACGGAGATATGGTTTTTGGATATGAAGGGAGTATAGATCCGTTTGATATCACTTTGCCTATCGCAACGTTGCTTGACGTAAGTTTGTATCACCGTTTTAAAGTCGGTTTATCTCCCGATGGCTACCGGGAAGACGTAACGTTGATGTATCAGGTCAATTCCGAGGGTGAAATAGTGTTAAAGTCAGAACAGCAGAACTAAACATAAACTTTCGGATATTTATTAACGGCGGGATTTGTACAGAGTGCAAAACCCGCCGTTTTCGTTTTTAAATAAACAAAGTGCAAATCGATTTAATTACGGACGATTATATAAGACAGATAGGCGACGTACGCCGCAAGCAGGATAACGCCTTGCAGTCTGTTGATTTTTTTGCCGCACAGAGTGAATACGAACAACAGTACTCCCGAACCGAGCATCACCGCCATATCCGTAAGTGCGGCTTGTGTAAGCGTAAGATTGTTTATGCAGGAGGATATGCCCAGAATAAAAACTACGTTGAAAATATTCGAGCCGATAACGTTTCCGACCGCTATGTCGTTTTCTTTTTTTATCGAGGCGACTACGCTTGTCACAAGTTCGGGAAGAGAAGTGCCCACCGCTACTATGGTAAGTCCCACGAGGATTTCGCTCATTCCCAACGCTTTTGCGATTCCGGACGCTTTGTCTACGACTAAATCTCCGCCGAAGATAATGCCCGCAAGTCCGAACGCCGCGAGAATTATACTGAGCCACAGCGGCTTTTGCCGTACGATAAGTTTGGGCTTGCCGTCTGTAAACGCGCCTGTTTGGATCAAACTTTCGTTTAGATTTTTATCTTTATACGTACTGCCGTCGTATAGGGGAGTCTGCAAAACCGCGTTGTTCATAAGTTCCGCAGAAAGCGGATTTTTCCTTTTTGAACGCATTGCGCGTATGAGTAAAAGTGCGGTGTAGAGAATAAATAACATCAATAGAATTACGGATTCCGCAATATCCAGAGTCAGAGGAGACGTTGCAAACGCGAAGATAATCAGCAGAACGTAAAATGCGAGGCAAATGGGGATATCCAGTCTTTTTATATCTTTGCTTACGGAGAGCGGGATTATAAGTGAACTTAGCCCGAGTATAAAAAGCGTATTGAAAATATTTGAACCGACGATATTTCCTATACTCAGATTGCTTAGTCCGTTTATCGCGCTGATTATACTTACCGACGCTTCCGGCGCGCTTGTGCCCATAGAAACCAGCGTGAGCCCTATGACAAGCGAGGGTATTTTGAGGGCTTTTGCAATGCGGCTTGCTCCGTCTACAAACAAATCCGCGCCTTTGATAAGAAGAACCATTCCCGCAATGAGAAGCAATACGTTTACAATCATAAAATCCTCCGCAAAAAAAGACCTTTACCGATTTATCGATAAAAGTCTTGAAATTTAAGCATCACCGGGTAACGACTACCGTATTGACGGAGAATGCACGTATAAACGCCTTCTACTCCCTTTTAATAAGGTCTATTAAGTTATTAACATTTTATTATTACGCTTGCGTTTATGTCAACGGTTTGTATTAGTTTTGTGCGGAGTTTTTTAAGATCAGGCGGATTGTCTTACATATTCGTCGTTTATAGGCATTCGCGTTGCGTCTGCTTTTGTCTTTCTGCGGATGATGATATAGTAACTTATCAGAAACAGGAAGTTTACGCCTATCCAGGCGAACGGATTCGACAGACAGAGCCCGACATAGCCTAAAACTTTTACAAGGAGTATCGAGGCAAGTATACGCATAGAAAGTTCAACTATGCCGCCTATGGTCGTAAGCGTGCTGTAACCCATTCCTTGAAGCGCGTTTCTGTATACGAATATAACGGCAAGACATACGTAGAAAATGCCTTGCCACATCAGATACTGTTTTGACAGCGACAGCATCTGCGGATCGGGATTTTTTACAAACAGTCCCGTCATCAAATCCGAACCGAAGTAAACGGTTATGCCAGAAATAGCCGCAAGTAAAACGCACACAGCCATAATTCTGTTTATGCCTTTGAATATTCGTTCTGTCTTTCCCGCGCCGTAATTCTGTCCCGTGTAGGTGGCGACGGCAGTGCCGACTGCTACAAGCGATTGCGTAAAGACGTTGTCTATCTTGCTTGCGGCGGTATACGCGCTTACGTACAGGGTGCCGAATGTGTTCAGCGACGCCTGCTGAACCATAATGCCGACGGATATTATCGAATACTGAAATGCCATCGGAAGACCTACGCCGAGGTGGTCGCGGCAAAGTTTGGCGCTCAGCCTGAAATGTTCTTTTCTGACGCGGAGTATCGCGTATTTCTTGAACATATAAACGGCGCAGGCGGCGGAAGAGAGAAGTTGGGATATAACCGTTGCCCAGCCCGCGCCCTCGACTCCCGTTCCGAACGCTTTGATGAAAAGAAGGTCCAGCCCTATGTTGAGTACGGATGCGATTATGAGAAATACGAGCGGAATTTTGCTGTCTCCCAGCGCGCGTAATATTCCTGATACGAGGTTATAGAGCATCGTCGCGCCCAAACCCCCGAATATAACTATTATGTAGTTGTATGAGTAGCCGATTACGTCCTGCGGGGTTTGCATAAGTTTCAACAGCGGCATTGCGCTGAACACGCTTATCAGGGTGAGTATGACCGTAATAACCGCGCTCAGAACTATCGACGTAGCGACGCTGCGTTTGACTTTATCCTCGTCTCCGTTTCCGAAATACTGACTTGTTTTTACCGCAAAACCCGCGGTGAGCCCCTGTACGAAGCCTATAATGAGAAAGGACAAAGACGAAGTTGCGCCCACTCCCGCAAATGCGTTTTCTCCCAGAGTGTTTCCGACGATTATGTTGTCCGCCATAGCGTAAAGTTGCTGAAATACGTTGCCGATAAAAATCGGCAGTGCAAACAAAAGTATTTGCTTTAAAGGTTTTCCCGTTGTCAAATTCCGAACCATTATTGTTTACCTCTCGGTCAACTCTCTGATTTTACCCTCAGAATTCACCGATATTATACGATTGATTTTGAAAAAGTAAAGCGTTTTGAAACATATTTTTTTTATGAATTTCAATCTTGTTCGGCGGTCGCGTACGGACGGTATTTTTTACCGTTTAAAAGGCGGTTGAATATTGCGGAGAAGGCTAAGAAATGCAAAAGACCGCTCGTCGAGCGGTCGGTTTTGCGGTTTTGTCCCGCACAGCCGTGTGATGCCATTTTATAAACCCGCTGATTTAGCAGGGTGGGTAAATGCTGCCGTGCAGTATCTGTCTTCCACTGAAATAATGAGGCCTGACATCTCTGCAAATATTCGGACGCGCAATCCCGTATAAAATTTGTGGTTCAAAATAGAGCATCATCACGCGAATAGCAGGATTCTGAATATAGTATATACAATTTTGACCGCAATTACAATACCGTTTTTTTCAGTACACAAAATGTGTATGCGTTTTGAGTTTACGCAAAGCATATTTTGTAATAGTATATATCAGTTATAACTGTTATAATTATATGTGTTTACAGCCGTTGTTCGGATCGCGAAGTGCGGCGTTGGGGAAATAATATGCATTTTCTTGTCAAAATCCGCGCAAAGTGATAATATACGCTATATGAAAATAATTGATACTCACGTACACATATATCCGGACGCAATCGCAGAAAAGGCGATGGAAAGCATAAGCAATTTTTACGGACTGTCCGTGCGCAATCCTTGCAAAATAAGCGACCTCGTTTCGAATATGCGGCAAAACGGAATAGAGAAGTCGGTTGTGTGCTCGGTTGCCACTTCCAAACATCAGGTTTGCAAAATCAACGATTTTATGGCGTCCTGTAAAAGCAATCCGTTATTTCATCCGCTTGCGACGCTGCATCCCGATATGGACAGAGATGAGATAACCTGCGAGATTGCAAGAATAAAGGAGTTGGGGCTTAAAGGACTGAAAATACATCCGGACTGTCAGTCGTTTAAACTCAACGGTGAACGCGGACGTAAACTCTTTGACGCGCTCGGTGACTTCGAGTTGCCTATTCTTGTTCATACCGGTGACAGACGGTTCGATTTCTCTCATCCCGAGTATATGATAGACGTCGCGCGCGATTATCCGCATCTCACGTTTGTAGCGGCGCACTTCGGCGGTTGGACGGAGTGGGATCAGGCAATGAAATACAAAGGACTGAAAAACGTATTTTTCGATACCTCGTCAAGCCTGTTCCGTCTGGACGCGCATATAGCGAAGACGGTCATTTTCGGACTCGGCTTAGACAAGTTTATGTTCGGTACGGATTTCCCTATGTGGAAATGCACAGAGGAAATCGAGAGGGTACTCTCCCTCGATTTGGGAGAAAAGAACAACGAACATATTTTCAGTCTGAATGCGAAGAGGGTATTTAAAATAGAATAAATTATTCGGGAGTGCAACCGGCAGCTTATATCGACGGAACTGCCGAAATAAGCGCATTTTTTTATATTCGGAAATAAAAAAGCCCGCGCGTTTTTGTTTTGTGTTGAAATACATAATTTTTTATGTTAACATTATATTAAATTAAAATTTCAGGGGGAGTTATGAAACTCAGTCTCAAAGCAAAGACGATAATTTCCGTCGTCGCCTTTATACTCGTGTTCGTTGCGCTGATACTTGTCGCGACGTTCTTCGATTTTCAGATCAGCGGCATTCTCACCAAAGGTATTCTCGCCGACGGGGAGTATTTCGCAACCGATTTCCTTGGCGTTATGTTGGAAGCGGTAGGATGTATTCCCATCTATCTTATGATAGCGTTTGCGCTCTGCGTACTGTTTTGGAGTTGTCTCAAAGTTTGGAACAAGAAGCCTCTAAACATAATATGCGCGGTGATTTGCGGAATAGGAGTAGTCGTTGCCTGCTGGTTTGCAATAAAAGACAGCGTCGGATATATTTTTGAACATACTCTTGCAAGAACGGGCGATATTACGGGCAATCTCGAAGCGTTGGATAAATTCGAACACAGCGCGGCGGTGTACGGAGTAGAGGTCGTATTCGCTTTGATAATGGGCGCGCTTGCGATTCTGGCGACTATGCATTTCAAACCCGATACGCTAAAAAAACTTCTCAGATTCGTTCTCGCTACCGCTTGCGCGATGCTGCTTGCAAATCTTCTCATAATGATAATCAAAGACCCTGTGGGAAGAATGAGATTCAGGGCGATAAATTCAACTCTCGGGGCAGGGCTTATCGAAGAAGGCGTCGTTAAAGGTTATACGCCCTGGTATATCGCAAACGGTCAGCCGTCTTCCGATATACTGGATATTTTCCGCAATACGTACGGCGTAAAAGACGCGTTTAAATCATTCCCGTCGGGACACACCTGTTCGGCAGGCACGGTGTACGCGCTTATTATGGTGCCTACGCTGTTCGGCTTTAAGGAGAAAAATAAAAAGGGCGCGACGGTCGCTTGCTGGCTTGTACCCGTCCTTTATACCGCGCTTGTCGCTATAAGCAGAATTATGGTCGGCGCGCACTATATGAGCGACGTTACGTTCGGCGGAACGATTGCGTTTATTTCTTTCGTTATAATGTGGGAAATCTTCATTTGCAAGGGCAGTCACTTCTTTGCCGTTTTCTCCAAACTCAAAAAGACGAAAGCGACGGAAGAAGAACCCGTAGACGAAGATACGCAGACGGTAGAAATTATCCTCAGCAAAGAGGATTTGGCGGCGTGTCAGTCACAGGAGATAAATATCGATATCACTCTTGACGGGGAATAATATATCCCGACAAAACAGGTTTTAAGGATCCGGCAATCGCCGGATCCTTTTTATATGCGGTATTTTATTCATAAGCGGAGTATAAATATATGAAGTATTTAAACATATTTGTTTTTACGTTATTACGCTATTTTTTTGCGTTGCCAACTGCAAATATTTCGATTGTAAATTCACATTAACGCTTTAAAATACTTGACAGTTTTATGTGAAAAACCATATACTAAAACTGATGTTTTAAAACGTCAGTTTTTAATTAAGGAGTGGAGATATGCCGCCCAAAGCGAAGTTTACACGACAGAATGTGATAGATAAAGCATTCGAAATAGTCAGGGAAGAGGGATTAGAAACCTTGACTGCGAGAAATCTGGGCGCAAGACTCGGCAGTTCGGCGCGTCCCATATTTACGGTGTTTCAGAGTATGGACGAAGTTGCGCAAGGAGTGATCAGCGCCGCAAAAGCACTGTACACGCAATATATCGATAGAGGTCTTGCATCCGAACCCGCTTTTAAAGGAGTTGGCACGCAGTATATCCTTTTTGCGATAAATGAGCCTGAACTTTTCAGATTGCTTTTTATGAATGAAAATGCGGATGCGGACATAGGCGACGTTCTTCCTCTTATAGATGAAAACTATGAGAAAATACGCGCGTCGGTGAGGGCGTACGGAATAGGAGACGAGGCGGCGGAAAAACTGTACAGACATCTTTGGGTATACACCCACGGAATAGCGACTTTATGCGCTACGCATACGTGCGCGTTTTCCGCGGAGCAGATAAGCGAAATGGAGAGCGAGGTGTTTCTTGCTCTGTTGAAGAAGTTTAAGGAGAATTGATTATGATAGTGTTGAGAGGAGTACATAAATCCTACGGCGGCGGTGAAAGCCGAACAGAGGTGCTCAAAGGCATAGATTTAACGATTGACGACGGGAGTTTTGCGGTTATACTCGGCGCGTCGGGTTCCGGGAAAACGACGTTGCTCAACGTGGCGTCGGGGTTGGAAAAACCCGACGGCGGCAGTGTGTTTTACGGCGATACGGATATTGCGGCAATGGCGGACAAAGACGTTACGGCGTTCAGACGCGACAATACAGCGTTTATTTTTCAGCAATACTATCTTCTTCCGCATCTGAACGTAGAAAAAAACGTTCGTATGGGCGCGGATCTTGCGAAGAACAAAGACTATCTGCGCATAATCGAAGAAGTAGGCTTAGGGGATAAAATCGGTAAATATCCAAGCGAACTTTCGGGCGGCGAACAGCAGAGGGTATCTGTTGCGCGCGCACTTGCAAAGAATCCGAAATATTTGTTTTTGGACGAGCCGACAGGCGCGCTCGACGAAAATACGGGACGGCAGTTGCTCGACTATATTTGCAGGTTGCACGCAGATTACGGATTCACTATGATAATGGTGACTCACAACCTAAATATAGCGGAAACGGCGGATACGGTTATCCGTATGAATAGCGGCAGAATTGCAGATATAACCGAGAATAAATGTAAAAAAACGGCGTTCGAAATAGGGTGGTAATATGGCGGTCGGAATTAAAGACGCCGTCAAACTGATCGGCGTATATATTATCTGTTGCTGTGCGGTGCTGGTTTGCACTATGTTTCTCAACTATAATTTGGATTTGGTCGGCATAAAGGGACTTATCGACAGCCCCGCCTCTGCGGCTATGTACGACGCTCAGGTTATGACTTCCAAAGTCGTAATCCTCGTAACGGGCGGATGCCTGCTTGCGACGTCTGTCGTTACGCTTATATTTTATATTAAGCAATTCATAGATTCGCATAAAAAGGAACTCGGAATATTGAAAGCGTTAGGTTATTCCGAAGCCAGAATCGCGGGAAATTTTTGGGTGTTCGGCTTGTGTGTTCTGCTGGGAACGGCAACGGGATTCGCGCTTGCTTATGTCATTATGCCGAAGTTTTACGAAATCCAGAATTCCGATAATCTTTTGCCTGTGTTTACACCGTCGTTTCACGCGGAATTGCTTGTATACTTTGTAATTCTACCGACTCTTGCGTTGGGCGCCGTGGCTGTTGTTTACGCCTATGTGAAACTGCGCTGTCCCGTTATAGGTTTGCTCAAAGGAAAGGAAGATATTGACGCTAAACGAGATTTTAAAGTGCATAAACGTATATTTAAACACGGGAAACGCGATATTCCGTTTTTGAAAAGTTTAAAAAGCATCACGCTGCGTTCAAAAAAATCGCTCGTATTTTTTATTTGCTTTGCCTCGTTCTGTTTTTCCGCTATGGTTCAGATGTCGGTGAGTATGAAAGAGTTGGCAAGTGAGATGATGGAGACGATGATGATGGTTATCGGTCTCGTGCTTGCGGTCACTACTTTGTTGCTTGCCATTGCCACCGTGATAAAACGAAATGCGGGAACGGTTGCGCTTATGCGCGCAAACGGCTATTCGCAAAAAGAGTGCGTAAACGCGGTTTTCGGCGGTTATAGACCTTTCGCATACGCAGGGTTTGCCGTCGGAACTGTATATCAGTACGGATTGCTTAAAATTATGGTGGCGGTTGTGTTTAAAGACATTGGTGGCGTGCCTGATTATTCTTTCGACTGGAAGACAATGCTGATTGTGCTTTCGGCGTTTGTCGTATTCTACGAAGCGGTTATGCTGATTTGCGCTGAAAAAATAAGGAGAATTCCTCTGAAATCAATTATGTGCGATTAGGTTTTATAAGCGAGAAAGAGTTTTATATGTGTTTTTGTTGACACGAACGGTTGTAAAGTCGTATTGTAACGTCAGGCAGTTTGTAACCGTCCTGCCTTGCAATTAATATGGTTGCAGAAACAAAACTAAGGAGATAGGAGAGTTTATTTATATCCCCGTGCGTCCTTAGGGGCGCGTTTTTATTATGGAGAGATACGGCAGAATTCTGACTAAACGCAAAAGAGAGATAGTTCTTTTGCGCGGCAAGGGTTGCGTTTACAAAAAGTGCGCGTTTTGCGACTATCATTTTGACAGTTGTTCCGACGAAGATGAAAATTTCAGATTGAACAGCGAGGTTTTGTCTCAGGTTACCGGCGAATTTTCCGACCTTGAAATCATAAACAGCGGCTCGGTTTTCGAACTTGACGGCAATACGCTTACGCTTATCAAACGTATTTGCCTTGATAAGAATATAAGGACGTTGCATTGCGAGTCGCACTATTTATTCCGCGACAGAATTTCCGATTTGCGCCGTAAGTTCGAGGGTATAGATTTAAAGATGAAACTCGGGCTTGAAACGTTTGATTACGATTTGCGAGAAAACGTGTTGAAAAAAGGTATTCCCGACAAAGATGCGGGAGTTATCTCCGAGCACTTTGACGAGGCTAATTTCCTTTTCGGAATCAGGGGGCAGAATGTCCGAACGATGAAAGAGGATATTTGTCTCGGTCTTGAAAATTTCGAGCGCATCTGCCTGAACGTAATGTGCGAAAATACAACCGATATAAAACCCGATACACAGGTTATATCCGACTTTATGCGGGAGGTATATCCGCTGTACGCCGATAACCCGCGTGTGGATATACTTGTAAACAACACCGATTTCGGAGTGGGTGACTGATATGACGGGACAGAACGAACTTATTCTGATTGCTTCGGTTATTTTCATATTCGGTTCGACGTTGCTTGCGTATAAGTATTTCGGTAAAGCCGGTCTTTATGCGGTATCCGCGCTCGCCGCGGTGCTTGCAAATATCGAGGCGCTTGTGCTTATAAAAGCGTTCGGAATGGAACAGACTCTCGGAAACGTGCTGTTTGCCGCTACGTTTTTGATAACGGATATTCTTTCGGAATGCGAGGGAAAGGCGGCGGCAAACAAAGCGGTGTACATAGGCATATTTACGTCTTTGTTCTTCCTTGTGATTTCGCAGAGTTGGATGCTATACATTCCGTCCGATGCGGACGGGGCTATGGGATATATATCGGAATTGTTTTCCCAAACCCCGCGTCTCGTACTTGCGTCGCTCAGCGTTTATGCAATAAGCCAGATGTTCGACGTGTGGCTGTACCATAAATGGTGGAAGTTGACAGAGAAAAAAACGGGGGATAAGCGCAAATATCTGTGGCTCAGAAATAACGGCTCCACGCTTATAAGTCAACTTATCAATACCTTTTTATTCACGGTTATCGCGTTTGCGGGAGTGTACGACTGGAAAACTCTTATGTCCATTTTCGGGTCGAGTTATATTATTTATATCTTCACCTCTTTGCTCGATACGCCCGCGGTTTATCTTGCGCGCCGAATAAACGATAATAAAAAATTAAATCCGCACATAGGACGGATTTAATTTATACGATAACTGTTAATAAATACTAACTGTAAGTTGTTTACGGGTATTCCGTGAAGCGTTCCACGCGCATACGCAGACGGTATTTTGTTCTCAATTTTGAAATCTGCGACATCATTTCGGATTTATGATGCAGGTCTATGGCCGATTCGTCTTTCCAGCGGTCGATAAGCAGAACGGTTTCAGGGTCGTTCATAGGGAAAAAGTATTCGTACTTTTCATTGCCTTTTTCCGAACGTATAAGGTCTACGAGACCGTCGGAAATCATTTCTTCCGCAAACTTTCTTGCGTTACCGTTTTCTCCGCTGTAATAAATGTTTACGGTTATACTCATAATTGCCAGTTCCTGAATGTTTGATTTTTTGCTATTTAAGCGTTTTTGCCCATTTCAAAGGCTTTTGCGGGGAAGTCCGTTTTGTCTATATCGCCTTTGTCCGAAACTCCCGTGCCGCGCAGTACGCCTTTGAGTTGCACGCCGTCGAAACAGGCAATCCAACCGTTTATATCCGATATGCAGCCGTCCATTGCGCTTTCGTCGTCCTCGGCGGAAGTCGCAAGCAGATAGACCTCTTTGAACGCGTTTTTACGCGGGTAGAGCGGATTCAGCCTGTCGAGCAACGTTTTAAGTTGCCCCGATACACTGTAATAATAAACGGGCGTAGCAAAGACGAGCACGTCTGCGTGTTGGAACTTTGAATACAGTGAGTTCATTTTGTCGTCGAGTACGCATTTGTCATGATTCTGGCAATACATACAGCCTATGCAAAATTGCAAATCCAAGTCCTTTACGGAAACGAATTCCACGCTGTTGCCAGCCGAAATTGCACCTTCGGCAAATCTTGTCGCAAGCGTTTCCGAATTCCCGCCTCGACGCGGGGAAGATGTGACAACAATAATTTTTTTCATAGATAACCCTCTTGATATTTATAAGAAAAAGCGCACTTTACAGTGCGCTTTCCCGAGTGGAGCTGGTGGGCGGACTCGAACCGCCGACCTGCTGATTACGAATCAGCTGCTCTACCGACTGAGCCACACCAGCAGTTGTTGATTGCTTTGTGATTATAGCAAAGGATTTTCAAAAATGCAATGATTTTATCGCTATTTTTACAAATTTATTGCAGTCGGCGAAGTTTATTTATGTTTTTATCTATTATACTAATTACTATATACTTCAACAAAAACAGCGCGCTTGCGAAAAGTGTAAAAAAGTTTGACTAAAACTATTGACTTTTGGCAGAATAAGAAATATACTGTTAGCAATCAATGCAATCGACTGCTAGCAGGCGGCGAGAGGTGATGAATGCCCAAAGAACTGACGGAGAGGAAGAAACGGATATTGCACGCACTGGTGGATTTGTACATTACGACAGGTCAACCCGTGTCAAGTTCGGATATACAAAGCAGGTATTTGCCGGAAGTCAGTTCGGCAACCGTCCGATCGGAACTTAGCGCGCTCGAAGCGTTGGGGTACATCGAACAGCCGCACACGTCCGCGGGAAGAATCCCTCTTAAAAGAGCGTATAAGTTTTATGTGGAAAACATAAATTCCGAATCTGCGGACAATATGCTCACCGACAGTGAAACCGCTTTTATCAGGGACAAATTTATGCACAAACTCGGGCATATCGAAAACCTGTCTAAGGAAGCGGCAAAGGTCATAAGTGATGTAACCAACTACACGTCTTTTTTCATAGAAAAAGCCTCCGTGAACGTAGAAATCGAGGAAGTGAAACTTGTTCCGCTGAAAGGCGGCAAGGCTCTTGTGCTCATCGTAACGAACAAAGGCGTTATTGCCGATAAGGCTATAGACGTTAAAGACGGCGTAAAAGACGAGTATATCGATACTGCGAGCGGACTGCTCAACAAGGTTTTTGCGGGTAAGCGCGTAGAGGATATGGAGAGTTTCGACGTCGAAGAAATAGAAGTTGAAATTCAGGGATTCAAGGAGATATTCAGCGAGGTTCTGGGCATACTCCGAATATATCTCAACGAGCACTGCGACGGCAACGTGTTTGTCGAAGGCGCGCTTAAAATGCTCGATTACCCCGAGTATAACAATGTAGAGGACGCCAAAAACTTTTTGTCCGTAATATCGGATAAGGAGAGTATGTCCGAACTGCTTATAGACGAAGATACGAGCATAGAATTCTCGGTGCGTATAGGCAAAGAGGACAGCGGTGTTGATAAGTGTGCGATTATAACTGCGTCTTATAAAGTCGGCGACGACGTTATGGGGCAGGCGGGAGTTATAGGCCCCGAAAGAATGGACTACAAAAAAGTCATCGGCGTGCTGGATTATATGAAGAAAACGCTGTCGACGGTTATAGACAGTTCGAAATCGGATAAAGAGGATTGAAATGGAAGATAAGAAGAGCAAAGATAATTTGGAAGAAGAATTGAACGGCGAAGTTTCTGCGGCAGACAGTGCAGACGAGCAGGTGTCCGAAACGGATTTGGGAATCGACAGAGACGGGCTCAGCGACGGCGAGTACATAGACGCGCTCGAAGAGAAACTGGGTAGCGTAATCGGCGAATTGAGTTCGTGCACGGGACTTATGCAAAGATTGCAGGCGGATTTTGACAATTACCGTAAACGCAATTCCGCGTTAGCCGAGAATATGAAAGTGCTCGGGCAGACCGCAGTAATTGAAAAAATGCTTGCCGTTCTCGATAACTGCGACCTTGCAAGAAAGTATTTGCAGGACGAATCCGCGCTTACGGGATTCAATATGATGGAAAAACAGATACTGGACGCTCTCGAAGGATTCGGTCTGCAATCGGTGGACGCCGACGGAAAGGAATTCGACGCAAATCTTATGAGCGCGGTAGAGCGTGTCAAAGATAAAAAAATGCAGGGAAAGGTTACGGAAGTTTTGACAAAGGGTTATACCTTGCACGGAAAACTTCTTCGTCCCGCAAGCGTTAAGATAGGATACTGGGATTAACGGAATCGGATGTTTACATCGGTAATTTGAAAAGATAAAAGCGCGAAAGCGTCTATATAGAGAGAAACCTCTCAAAAACAAAAATAAGTTTTCTTCCCGAAAATCGGGAAAAGGAGAAATAATATGGGAAAAATAATCGGTATTGACCTCGGTACTACGAACTCGTGCGTAGCGGTAATGGAAGGCGGCGAATCCGTCGTGATTCCGAATGCGGAAGGCAGCAGAACAACTCCGTCCGTCGTCGCGTTTACAAAGGACGGCGAAAGACTCGTCGGCGAAATCGCAAAACGTCAGGCGGTTGCAAATCCCGACCATACGGTGAGTTCTATCAAGAGAGAAATGGGCTCGAACTACAAAGTTAAAATCGACGATAAGGAATATACTCCTCAGGAAATTTCCGCAATGATTCTCACAAAGTTGAAAAACGATGCGGAAAAGTATCTCGGCGAAAAGGTTACGGAAGCGGTTATCACCGTCCCCGCATATTTCACGGACGCTCAGCGTCAGGCGACTAAGGACGCGGGCAAGATCGCGGGACTCGAAGTCAAACGTATTATCAACGAGCCTACTGCGGCTTCGCTGGCGTACGGCATCGATAAGGACGAGAACAAAGCGCAGAAAGTGCTCATTTTCGACCTCGGCGGCGGCACGTTCGACGTATCTTTGCTCGAACTCGGCGACGGAGTTTTCGAAGTTCTCGCAACTGCCGGGAACAACCGCCTGGGCGGCGACGATTTCGACAAACGTATAATGGATTGGGTAGTAAGCGAGTTCAAGGCTACAAACGGTGTGGATTTGTCCTCTGATAAAATGGCTATGCAGCGTATTAAAGAGGCGTCCGAAAAAGCCAAAATCGACCTTTCCGGTGTGACGAAGGCTAAGATTTCGTTGCCTTTCATCGCGATGAACAACGGCGTTCCTATGCATCTGGATATGGATTTGACGCGCGCTAAATTCGACGCGCTTACGCAAGACCTAGTAAATGCGACAGTAACTCCTATGAAGCAGGCGTTAAAGGATGCGGGACTTGATTACGGCGATGTTTCAAAGGTTATACTCGTGGGCGGTTCTACGCGTATTCCCGCCGTTTACGACACGGTTAAAAAGGTTACGGGCAAAGAGCCTTACAAGGGAATCAATCCCGACGAATGCGTCGCGCTCGGCGCGGCTATTCAAGGCGGCGTTCTTGCCGGCGAAGTAAAGGATATGCTCCTTCTCGACGTCACTCCGCTGTCGTTGGGTATCGAAACGCTCGGAGGCGTATGCACAAAACTTATCGACAGAAACACGACGATTCCCACAAGCAAATCGCAGATATTCAGCACCGCGGCGGACAATCAGACCGCAGTCGATATTCACGTTTTGCAGGGTGAGAGACAGTTTGCGCGCGACAACAAGACGCTCGGAAGATTCGAGTTGGTGGGTATTGCTCCCGCTCCTCGCGGAATACCGCAAATCGAAGTCACATTCGATATCGACGCAAACGGTATAGTATCCGTCAAAGCGATGGATAAGGCTACGAACAAGTCGCAGTCCATCACGATTACGGCGTCGTCGAATCTGTCCGAAGCGGACATCGACGCGGCTGTTAAAGACGCGGAAAAATATGCGGAAGAGGATAAGAAGCGTAAAGCCATTATCGACGCAAAGAACGGCGCGGAACAGTTGATTCTTGCAATGGATAAGTTCATTTCCGAAAACGGAGATAAACTTGAAGAAGAAGATAAAAACGCGGTCGCTGAAGCGACGAAGACCGCGCGCGAAGAACTTGAAAAAGCCGAAACCGAAGAACAGGTTAAAGCACTTGTTGAAAATCTTACGAAAGTGAGCGATCCTATCTTTACGAAGTTCTATCAGCAGAATCCCGAGGCTATGGCTGACGCTATGAAAGAAGCGGGGATAGATCCCAACGGCGCGAACGGCGACGGAATGGACGGTACGGTAGAATAATTGACGACGGTCGATATATCACAAATACAAGTATACGCCGGCGCAACGGGAGACCGTTGCGCCAAGGCGTAAAATCTGAATTATGGCAAAGAACTATTACGAAATTTTAGGGATAGAAAAAAATGCTTCTGCGGACGAAATAAAGTCCGCATACCGCAAATTGGCGAAGAAGTACCATCCCGATCTGTATTCTTCCGCAAGCGACAGCGAAAAGAAAGCGGCGGAAGAAAAATTTAAGGAAGTCAACCACGCGTACGAGGTGTTGTCCGACGACCAGAAACGTGCCGCTTTTGACGCTTACGGCGATGAGAACGGACCGCAGATGGGTGCGGGCGGATTCGGCGGAGCAGGCGGATTCGGATTTGATATGGACGATATTTTCTCGTCTATATTCAGCGGATTCGGCGGCGGTTCAAGAACTCAGCGCGGGGCAGAGCCGCGGCGCGGCAAAGATATTCTCGTTAACGTAAACATCTCGTTTGAAGAGGCTGTTTTCGGTACGCAGCGAACGGTATCAATAAAACGCACGGAAAACTGCCCGCATTGCGAAGGTAGCGGTGCAAAAGACGCGAATTCGCTTAAAGTTTGTCCGCAGTGTAACGGCGCGGGCCGCGTAAATATTACCCAGCGCACGCCTTTTGGTCAGATACGCACGCAGAGCGTATGCCCAAACTGCAAGGGCACGGGTAAAGTTATTACCGATAAGTGTCCTCATTGCGGCGGACAGGGGCGCGTTGAAAAAGTGCGTGAAATCAAGGTGAATATCCCTGCGGGTATAGATTCCGGACAGCGCATTACTTACAGAGGCGAAGGACACCGCGGCGTAAACGGCGGCGAGAAAGGCAGTCTCGTTGTGGAAGTGACCGTGGCGCAACACAAGTTGTTTGTGAGAAACGCGTTCGATATCCACATAGAAACGCCTATAAATTTTGTTGAAGCGGCTTTGGGCTGTACATTGACGGTTCCGACTCTTTACGGCAAGCACGACGTAAAAATCCCCGAGGGTACTCAAAGCGGAACAGTATTTAAAATCAAGAATATGGGTATACAGAAACTTCGCGGAAACGACAAGGGCGATATGTACGTCAAGGTTATCGTCGAAGTGCCTAAGTCGGTCACTCGCGAGCAGAAAGAATTGCTCAAAAATTTGGAAGATACTTTCGACGCCAAACAGTATCCGCTTAAAAAGGCGTATATTGACAGGCAATAACGCGCGGACTTGACGTATAGGAAGTCCGTATATCGGGAAATACATAGATGAAGTATAAAACAATCACGGTTTTTACAAACCATAACGACGCCGACCTCGTCTCATCGGCTATGTTCGATGCGGGCGCGGGCGGTGTTTCTATTTTAGACAGACAGGATTTCTGCGATTTAGTGAAATCAGACGTTATTTGGGATTACGTTGACGAAAGCATTTTGCTAGCAGGCGACGAGGTTAAGGTATCCACTGTGGCGGACATTGACGACGAAGAATTTGCGGTCAGATTGACGGAGAGACTTGCGCGGATGAAAGAGGACGGCGGTATATCCTACGGCGAAATCATAGAGGATGTTATCGACGCCGCGGATTACGAGAACGAGTGGAAGAAATACTATAAACCCATTCCGACCGATAACATAACCGTTGTTCCTACCTGGATTAAGTACGAACCGCAAAAAGGCGAGCGGATTATGCGTCTGGATCCGGGGATGGCGTTCGGAACAGGCTCTCACGCCACTACTAGAATGTGTCTGGATTTACTTGACGTAAAGGATAAGGACGTTATAGACGTCGGATGCGGCAGTGGAATTTTGGGCATTGCGGCGAAGATTTGCGGCGCAAGGTCGGTTTATATGTGCGACATAGATATGCAGGCGGTAGAATTTGCGCAAAAGAACGCCGAACTCAACGGCATAGAAGCGCAGATTGAGTGCGCAGATCTGATCAAAGGAGAACGAACCGCCGATTTTATCATAGCAAACATAACTGCCGACATACTTATGCGACTGGCGAACGATATCGGAAAACACCTTCGCCAAAATGGCGAAATAGTTTTGAGCGGAATCATTGACAGTCGGCTTGATGAAGTTATTTCCTGTTACGAGAGCGCGGGTTATGAAGTTGTAACCCGTAAATCTATGGACGATTGGCGCGCGCTTAAACTGAGAAGAAAATAAATCCGATCATTTAGATTATGGAAATTCGAAGATTTTTTGTAAATAAATCCGATATATGCGGCAACGTCGTCACTGTTCGCGGAGATGAGTTTATACATCTCACTAAAGTTTTGCGCTATAAAGTCGGATACAAAGCGACAGTTTGCGCAAACGACGGAATTGAGCGTCTTTGCACCGTTAACAGCATAGAAAAGGATTTCGCCGTGCTCTCTGTAGACGAAATTCGCGTGGCTGACAGGAAATCCGTAAGTCTGACGCTTTATGCCGGACTTTTGAAAAACAATAAACTCGATTTCGCTATTCAGAAGGCAGTAGAACTCGGCGTGGACAGAATAATACCGTTTACATCTTCTAACTGCGCCGAGAACAGATTTTCGGTTGAAAGAGCAAACAAAATTGCGTTGGAGGCGGCGAAGCAGTGCGGCTCGGCATATCTCAGCGAAGTAAAGGAACTTACCGACATCGAAGAGGTTATTCGAAGCATACCCGATTATGACGAGGTTCTGTTTGCTTACGAAGACGAAAAGAGCAACGCGTTGACAGACGCGCTGTCGCAAGGCAAAAATATTGCAGTAATAATAGGGCCGGAAGGCGGATTTCAGAGCGTTGAGGCTGAAAAAATAAGTTCTGCGGGAGCAAAAACAGTGACTCTTGGCAGACGTATTCTGCGCGCCGAAACAGCGTCTATAGTCGCCTGTGCGCTTATTTTAAACGCGCTCGACAGATAATAAGGGGATTTATGTCAGTTTTACCGAAAATAGCCGTTTTTACTTTGGGTTGCAAGGTCAATCAGTATGACAGCGATGCGATGCTCGCTATATTCGATTCTGCGGGATTCGAGGTCACCGACGGACTGGAATATGCCGACGTTTACGTTTTAAACACCTGCGCGGTGACTTCCGAAGCGGAAAAAAAATCCCGACAGGCGGTTACGCGAATTTTGAAAATCAACCCGAATGCCGAAATATACGTTTGCGGGTGCGCTTCTCAGAATAATTTTGTTCAGTTTGCAAAAAACGGCGTAGTTTACATATCGGGCACGGACGCAAAAACTAAACTCGCCCGTAATATCACGGAAAAATATCTTAATAAAGAGCCGATAAACTCTTGCGTCGCTCCCGAGCGCGGATTTTCTATATCGGAGACCTTTGAAGACAACGACGGAGTGTTTAATTTGCGTACGCGGCACTTTATAAAAGTGCAGGACGGCTGTGACAACTACTGTAATTATTGCCTTATTCCGTACTTGCGCGGACATTCTCGCTCGCGTTCCAAAGAAAGTATCGTTCGCGAATTGAACGAGGTTAAAGACAGGGTGAAAGAAATTGTTGTCACCGGAATAAATCTGTCCGCTTACGGCGCAGATATAGGAGATAGCCTTACAGGGCTTATGAATACGCTTGCAAAGTTTAAAGGACTGAGAATACGGTTGGGGTCTCTTGAAGTCGGCGTAATAACGGAGGAGTTTTTAGATGCTACCAAACGCATAAAGTATTTTTGTCCGCACTTTCATCTGTCTTTGCAGAGCGGAGACGACAGCGTTCTTCTGGCGATGAACAGACACTATTCTACGTCACAGTATATGAGCGCTGTTAAAATGATTCGTAAATACTATCCTTCCGCCGCAATTACAACCGACATAATCGTAGGCTATCCGACCGAAACGGAAGAGATGTTTGAAAACTGTATGAAGTTTGCAAGAAAAGTCGGGTTTTCCGATATACACGTTTTTCCATATTCATCTCGAAAGGGTACTGTTGCAGGGCGTATGCCTGTTCTGCCCGTAGACGTAGTTATCGACAGACAGCGCAGGATGACGGCTGTTAAAAACGAACTCTGCGGAAACTATCTCAACAAGCAGATAGGAATGCCACAGCAGGTGCTTTTCGAAAACGAATCTGACGGATTATGGGTGGGGCATACTCCCGCATACGTGAAAGTTTATTCTAAATGCGGAATACATAACGAAGTGCGTACTATCACGCCTAAGCGTAAATTCAAGGACGGTTTGATCGACTGAATACACGCTGAGTATATTTTACAGTCTACGATAAGTGTACTATATTGCATAATTCAGTCAAAATTATACAAAAATCGCTTAAAAATACACGAAACGTGTTATTTGTGTGCAATCTAATGAAAACACTGGAAGTGTATTATTGAAATATAAACAGGAGGTAAGCAATGGAAAACTGCATTTTTTGTAAAATTATCAAGGGAGAGATTCCCTCTGTAAAGGTCTATGAAGACGAGGATATGCTGATTATAAAGGACGTGAATCCTCAGGCGAAAATTCATTTGTTGCTCTTGCCCAAAGAGCATTATGCCGATATAACGGAAATGTCTGACGCTCAGGCGCAGACTCTTGCACGGTGTTTGAAAAAACTTTCGACTATGGTGGATGCTCTGGGGCTGAACGACGGATTCCGTCTTGTGTCCAACAAGGGTGCTCACGCTTGCCAGTCTGTGGGACATCTTCATATCCACATTCTGGGAGGAAATCAACTCGGAGACAGAATGTGCTGAAATAAATACAGACATTATTGCAGATTTTTATATCTGCAATAAAAAAAATATGTTAACAGTTTCAGGACATTTTTTGAGATTAGAATACATATAATCCGGTTATGTATAATCTAAATAATATATGTATTTTATATTTATACATAACATCGGGTAATTTGCTTGCTGTAAATTATAAAACAATAAAAACCTGTTCATTTTTTGAATAAAGTTTGCATAATATGTTTGACAGAAGGTTATTTACGTGATAAGATAACCGCATAATTGGATAGAGGTTGTGATTTTCAAGAGTATGTTTGCGCGGTCAGACAACGCGCTTACGGGAAAGGGGAAATCACCGAAGTGCAGTCTTTCTGTCTGAAGGACGGCTGTGCTGGGACGGCATATAATATGTGTCGGACTGTCACGCAAGTGGAGTGCTATCAAATATTGTTGTTTTTTCCGCAATATTGCATCTCGCTTGTTGCGGATTTTTTTATTCGCAACAGGCAACTCTAACTCCGATTAAATAAAATTTTGGAGTGAAATCAATGAAAAACACACTTAGAAGAGTAACTGTTATCGTGCTTGTGCTGTGTATGGCTACTGTGCTCTGCGTTACGCTTGCCGCTTGCGGCGACCGCGACAGAGACGGCGAATTGCGCGTAGGGTTGGAATGCACGTATTCGCCTTTCAATTATACTCAACTCGACGATGATAACGGAGCGGTTAAAATAGCGAATGCCGACGGCTATGCAAACGGATATGACGTAATGATCGCTAAGCGTATTGCGGATGCGATGGGTAAAAAACTCGTTATTTACCAGTATGAGTGGGATGCATTGATACCTGCCGTTGTAGCGGGAACTCTTGATTTCGTTATTGCGGGAATGAGCCCGACGGAAGAAAGATTGCGTTCTGTGGACTTTTCAGAGCCTTATTATGAAAGCAATCTGGTCGTTGTTGTCCGCAAAGACGGAAAGTATGCAAACGCGACCTCGTTAAGCGACTTTTCCGGCGCGACGCTCATCGCCCAACTCGGAACATTCCACGATGACGCGCTTGCGGAGCAGGGCGGAGAATTCGGCATTAACAGAGCGACTCCGTTAGGCGATTTTCCGGCGATGATAAACGCGCTCAATACTCGCGCCGTCGACGGTTATATAGCGGAAGAACCGGGCGCAATCGAGAATTGTGCGTCCAACAGCAATTTTACTTATATCCGTCTCAAAAACAATGATACGGGATTTACCGCCACAGCGGCTGATACGGCGATAGCAGTCGGTATGAAAAAGGGAAGTTCTATCAAGGCGCAAATTGACGAAATCATTTCGGGAATAACTCAAGCCGAGCGTCAGACTATGATGGAAAGAGCGATTGCGCTTGCGTCCGGAACAAACATTGCAGAATAAGAAACTGCGCAAATCGGCATTTTAAATGCTCACTGCGCGCGATAAACTCGGTGTTAAAATGATTATTGAAATATTGAGACAGTATTATCCGCTAATATTCAGAGGCGTCGGCTATACGATGCTTGTGGCGATATTCGGGACTATTATAGGGCTTCTTATCGGTTTGCTCATAGGCACGTATCGCACTCTGCCTATGCCTCGCAACAAGGCGCTCCGAGTATTAAAGCGGGCAGGGGATTTTATACTCACGACATATATCGAAGTATTCCGCGGCACTCCGATGATGGTTCAGGCGCTCGTAATCTTTTGGGGTTTCGCACTGCTCAACGGCGGGCAAACTCTGAACGTCACGTTCAGCGCACTGCTGATTGTATCGATAAATACAGGCGCGTATATGTCCGAAATAGTTCGCGGCGGAATCATCTCTATTGACAGAGGTCAGTTCGAAGGCGCGCAGTCGATAGGTATGGGGCACGGAAGGACGATGTTTTATATCGTTATTCCGCAGGCGTTGCGAAATATTCTTCCCAGTGTGACTAATGAATTTATTATCAATATCAAAGATACGTCCGTACTCAATGTCATAGGATTTACGGAACTCTTTTTTCAGGCGAAGAAAATCGTATCAATAAACTATCAGACTTTTGCTACGTATATGCTCATAGCCATTGTATATTTTGTGCTCACGTTTTCTATAAGTCTGATTTTAAGATTCGCGGAAAAGAAAATGGACGGTAAAAAGCATTTTACCATACTCGGTTCTCAGAGTGACCGCGCGGACGTCGTCGCAGCGAACAGCGGAGGAGGCAGAAATGATTGATGGGAGGAGCATTGCCGAAGTGGGTTCGGATTTCGAAAATAAAGAGGCATCGCGCGCTATTGTTTCCTACGCGTCCGCGGCAACGCAAACGGCGGAAGAAACTATAATAAAAGTTGAGCATTTGGGGAAGACTTTCGGCAGTCATTCGGTATTGCGGGACATTGATTTTTCGGTTAAGAAAGGCGACGTGACTTGCATAATAGGTCCGTCGGGAAGCGGAAAAAGTACGCTGTTGAGGTGCATCAATCTTTTTGAAACTCCCGACTCGGGCAGAATACTGTTTCACGGAGAGGATATTATAAACACAAAAAACGCTTCCCGTTACCGTAGAAAAGTAGGAATGGTTTTTCAGTCCTTTAACTTGTTTAATAATTATTCCGTGCTGGGAAACTGTACGATCGGGCTTCGGAAGATACTTAAAATCAAAAAAGCAGAAGCCGAAAACATAGCGTTAGAATACCTGAAAACAGTTGGAATGGACGCATACGTAAAAGCAAAACCGAAACAGTTGAGCGGAGGACAGAAGCAGAGAGTGGCTATTGCTCGGGCTATGTGTATGAGTCCGGAAGTTATACTTTTCGATGAGCCCACGAGTGCGCTCGATCCCGAAATGACGGGAGAAGTGCTGGCAGTTATGCAAAAACTTGCCGCAAGCGGATTGACTATGATTGTCGTTACACACGAGATGTCGTTTGCGCGCGACGTTGCAAACAGAATAGTTTTTATGGATGACGGCGTAATTGCCGAAGAGGGAACTGCCGACGAAATATTTTTGCATCCAAAAAACGAGCGCACGAGGGCGTTTCTCAAAAACGAGAAGTGATATATTTATAGATGCAATCGCCGCCGTCTATATATGACGGTACGTGAATATGCTTTAACAAAAAACGCTATTTCAGTAGCGCAATATTTAAAGTGTATCATCATATATGACGACGGCGCGGCATATTATTCAAAAAAGTAAAATGTTGGAATTTGCAACCCGATTTTCATTGACATATTTTCAAAAATCTGTATAATGAATATTGCTGATTTCATTTCGAGGAGGTGAGAAAGATGTCCACAGTTAAAGTAGGCGATAGCGAGAGCCTTGACAGCGCAATCCGTCGTTTTAAAAGAAAATGCGCTCGCGACGGCATCATCGGAGACCTTCGCAAGAAAGAGGCTTACGAGAAACCCAGCGTAAAGCGTAAGAAAAAAGCGGAAGCGGCTCGTAAAAGAATGTACAAATCATAAAAGAAGAATGTCGCGCATTTGCGCGGCATAAACGGAGGTATGGCTCAGTTGGTTAGAGCACACGGTTCACATCCGTGAGGTCACAGGTTCGAGCCCTGTTACCTCCACCAAAATCTTTCCGCCCTATAAGGGCGGATTTTTTGTTGTCGTAACAGGCTCGAAGGCGGTAATACCGCCCACGGCTATGCCGTGCCTGCGACCTACGGTCACACTGCACGCGATTGGACTACGTCATCAATCGCTGTTAGACGAGCCATGTTACCTCAACCAACGAAAAAATGTGTGCCAGACGGTGCGCATTTTTTTTGTAAAAAATGCGTAACCTACTTGGCAACATTTTTTCGTTTCTAACGCTCAAAAGATTTTATGCTATCAGTCCAAACTTTCATTGTAAACAATAAACAGCGTTTCGCAAAATCCTTTGCTTGTTGGCGCACTGCGTGCGCTTGAATTTTTTTCAGTATTTTCGTACTAATAACACGCTCGAAAATGCACGTTATGTCAACGTGCATTTTCTCGTCGCTTCGTGCAAATGAATATTTGCTATCAATACAGAATATCGTCGTAAACAACAAGAGGTGTTCCGATATTCATTTGCTTGATGGCGCACGTTGTGCGCTAAATCTTTCAGTATATTTGCGCAATAAAGACGAAATTTTTCGCCCTATAAGGGCGGATTTTTTGTTGTTAGTTTTACATAGTGTCGATAATGCCGTCAAGCGGCGCATTTGTTATATCAAACGCCGCCACAGTCCACAGCTCCTATGATATGATGAATGCTTGTTTCAAATTCGCTGTTTATGGGCAATGCTTTTCCGTATTTGTATGCTATAATCGTGCTGTCGGTCATAAGGAGGTATTCATTATGGATATGGGAAAAATCGGTGCTTTTTTATCTGAATTGCGTAAAGAAAAAAATCTTACGCAAAATGAATTGGGCGAACAAATCGGTGTAACCAATAAAACTGTTTCACGTTGGGAAAACGGAAATTATTTACCGCCTGTTGAAATGTTGCAAATTTTAAGCAAATTTTATGATGTGAGCATAAATGAAATCTTAAACGGGGAACGGATAAACGATAGCGATTATAAAAGCGTTTCGGAGGAAAACGTAAAATACGCATTAAACAGAAGTAACGCCATAATACGTAAGCACAAAAAAATTATGAATTGGATTATTGCCATTGTTGTGGCTTTATTATACATAATAATTAGTTTAATAACACAAAAATGGCAATACACTTGGATTGTTTGGGTTGTATATTGCGCATATCGCACGGTCGAAATCATTATCAATCACCTTTTGTATATTCGCGTTAAGTCTAAATAGAAATTCGTTTTAGGTTTTCATCGCTCCACAACTCGAAAATGCACGTTATGTCAACGTGCATTTTCTCGTCGCTTCGCGCAAATGAATATTTGCTATCAATACAAAGTATCGTTGTAAACAACAAGAGGTGTTCCGCATATTCATTTGCTTGATGGCGCACTGCGTGCGCTAAATCTTTCAGTATATTTGCGCAATAAAGACGAAATTTTTCGCCCTATAAGGGCGGATTTTTTTGTTGTCGTAACAGGTTCGAAGGCGGTAATACCGCCCACGGCTATGCCGTGCCTGCGACCTGCGGTCACACTGCACGCGATTGGACTGCGTCAGCAATCGCTGTTAGACGAGCCCGTTACCTCCACCATAACAAACACACGCACACTTTTGCTCAGTGTGTGTGTTTGTCTTTTATCTATTTTGTTTCGTGGGCAACGCAAACAAACTCTCGATGCGGTGCCCTATGCCATCTGCACATATCGAAAATGTTGGACATAAGCATATATTTATGATACTGTATGTTTATGGGGAAGTACAATAGCAACATTAAAATATGCTACGCACAAGACAAAGATAAAGAGTTTTGGAGTTCTCTCGACAAACACATCTCCGAAATAGAGTTTGCCAAAAAAGTAAGAGATAAACAAGGCTATGTTTTGTTTGCAGATAATTTGCCTATCGGTATTTTGCGTTATAATTTGTTTTGGGATAATACGCCGTTTTGTACGTTGTTATATATTTCCGAAAAATATCGTAATACCGGATACGGCAAACAACTAATGACTTTTTGGGAAAACGAAATGCTGTCGCTCGGATACAAATGGCTTTTGGTGTCTACGCAGTCAAACGAAAACGCACAATATTTTTACAGAGCGCTCGGCTATCAAGATTGCGGCAATCTATTTGCGCCAAACCAACCAATGGAATTGTTTTTAGGCAAACATCTGAAAAATTCGTTTTAGGTTACAAGCCCCCCCTACCAAAATCTTTCCGCCCTATGAGGGCGGATTTTTTGTTGTCGTAACAGGCTCGAAGGCGGTAATACCGCCCACGGCTATGCCGTGCCTGCGACCTGCGGTCACACTGTACGCGATTATATTTGCGACAGCAATCGCTGTTGAGAGAGTTCTATAATTTGCACCAAACGTCATATAAGGCTGTAAGCATTTTCTGCTGTTTGGACTTTGTTTTTGAATTGAGTGTTTTTATAATAAGCGTGGGTTCACGCTGTGCGATATTGACATTGCTGTATAAAAATGTTTTAATTTGAGAGTGGACAGAATTAAAATAGATATAAAAATATCGGATACATTGTCGGATCCGCCGTTATACGAGGAAACTCTCAAAGACGCTTTATTTGTCGAGGATGCGCCTTATTGTCTTTGCGTATCCGAAATAACGTTAAACGGTAAATATAATCGCAAATACAAAATCGTAGCGTTTTGCGTAGGCTTAAATACCGACAGGGTGTTGATTGACAAGGATTTGCTAATTATATGTTTATGGTCGGATTTGCTGATTATAGATTTGAAACTCGACAAATTGATAAAAATTATACATTTTGATTGTTGGGAATTGTTCGGTATCTATAAATTCAAAACGGGGTACTTTATACACGGAGAAGACGCCACCCGTTACTTAAACGGAGATTTTGAACAGGTTTGGGAAGGTGGTTGCGGCGACACTTTTGTCAATTCTAAGGCTGATCGCGAAGTGGATATTTTTGACGACTGTTGGACAATATTAGACTGGTACGGTTACAAACATTATTATAATGAAAAGGGAGAATATAAAACGGAGTATTGTTCGCAATACGATACGTCCAAAGATGATCAGAGGTGTAATTTCGATATGCTGCGGAAATTGACGCAAGAATAAAACCTAAGGATCTAGAAGTGATAGTTTAATTCCGTCAGCATTTTCGTCTTTTAGAAACACTCGAAAATGCACTTAGGGTAGCGCGGTGATAACATCCTCACAGATTCGCAACTGTTAAATAAATTTTCGTTTTGAAACCGTTACAAATTGTATCGAGTATGAACAAATAAATTGCTCGATAGGGTAGTTGTCGGTTATATCCGAACCGTTCGAGTTTGTCGCTTCTATGGACAGAGTGCCCTTGCCGTTGACGGCTACTTTTATGTTTCCGTCTTCTTTTGTGCGGAAAATACGTTGAATGTTTTTTGATAATAGTCTGTTCAGAACTTCTTCGGTAGGGTGACCGAAGATATTAGTGCCGTAACTGATTATCGCATATTCGCATTTGACGGCCGATAGGAATTTATCCGTTGTGGATGTTCTCGAACCGTGATGCGCAACTTTCAGCACGTCGGCGTCAATATCTTTGAATATTCCTCTGTCGATAAGGTATTTTTCATTGAAAAGATTAGAGTCTCCTGTAAGCACAATCGTTCTTCCTGCGTATTCCAGCATACATATCGGGGATAGGGAGTTTATGATTTCATCGCTGTCCGCATCGGTAGCGGTTGGGGAATATGCGGACGAACCGTTTACGGTCGGGTAGTCTTTACTGAGATAGGAGTGGCATCTCATACGCCAGCCGTTGCCTGATATTTCATAATCGCCGATATTATAGCGTATCTGCGCAGGTACGGATACTCCGTTTTCTGTGTATTTTTCGGCGGATATCGCTTTAACTGTGTCTTTCCAGGTGCTGCCGTTAGAGTCATCGGAAAGTTTCGGAATATATATATTCTTCACTTCAAAATCTTTTAAAACATCCTCTATATATCTTACATGGTCGTAATCGCTGTGAGTTATAAACAGATAATCGAGTTGTTTTACGCCATTAGCGTCGAAGACTTTTTTGACTCTGTCATAGTGATTTCCTATCGGGAAATTGACTGAACCCGAATCCATAAGCATAGTTTGTCCGTCGGGGAACCTGAAAAATATACTGTCTCCCTGAGCGACGTCGATTACGGTCATTTCAAGCGCATAGGACGAGCCGTTCGGCTTATTTATAAAGTCGGAAGATATCGGAATTCGCTTTGTGAGATTCTTTATTATGCTTCCTGCCGCAGGCGTATCGGGTATAAAATACGGACATACGTCGCAACAGTCCGCGCCGTTTAAAGAGTGAGGAGCGGATACCGCTTCTTCACACAGAGTGCAGATTTGCCAGTGGAAATCGGCATCAAATTGCATTTCATTCAGACTGTGTCCGTTTCCTGCGAACGTCTCGCGTTCAATAACAAGTCCGCAAAGCGTACAGGATTTTACTCTTTCTCCTTTTTCAACGCAGGAACCCGCTTTGACGGTTGTCCAGTCTCCGAGGGTGTGGGATGGAATTTCCTGCGTATAAGAATGAGTGCACTCGTCCCGTTTACAGAAAAACGTCAGTATTCCCGTGTGTTCGCAGGTGGCTGGCAGTGTGATTACGCCGTCACCGTACGAGTGCCCGAGCGCATTCAAAGTTGTTTGGGTGACGAAAACTTCAAGACAACTTTCGCAATGTTCGCCTTGCGTAAGTCCTTTATCTGTGCAGGTGGGCTTAACGGCTTCGTCTATAACGCGGATATGACCGAGTGAGGGAAGAGTTTTGACGTCAATGTTTTCGCGGCAGTTTAAACACCGAATAATGTGTTTGCCGTCCGTCTTGCAAGTTGGTTCCGTTATAATCTCTTCTACGGACGCGTGCATGCACTCGAATGCGGCATAGAGTTCGTATTTGGCGGGCAGGGGACATATTTCGAAAATGTTCTTACTGCTTATTTGCACTGAATTTTCGAGAAACCAACCGTTAAACTCGTATCCTTCGCGATATGGATCGGAGGGAAAAACGAAATCCGTTGTATCGGTAAAGGTCTGACTGTGATATGTCTCGCCGTTTGAATAGAATATAAAACTGTATTTTTTCGGACTGCGTTTTGCGTAAACGGTAATTTCGGTCATACCGTCGTTTATATCCGAAAATTTTGTAAATTCATTTTGGAATTCTGCGTCGAAAAACCAGCCCTCGAACGTATAAAAAGCGTCGGCTGGCTTTGGCGGGAATTTGAAGTCTACGATATCGTATTCGTCGCATCTGTAAACGTCTCCGTTTACGATATAAGTGATTTTTACCGTAGGAAGACCGGCTGTGGGATTGCAGGCTGATAAGCACGCCGCAGCCACGAATATGATAAAGCAAATCAAAATCGGTCTGAAAAATTTGCGCATTTTCCCTCGCATATTCTCGCGTAATCATTGTTTTATATATTATAACAGAAAAAGTATATAGTGCAATAAGGAAAGAGCGCGATAATAAACAAACCGTCAAAAAAGTTGCCAAAATCAATTTAAAAGAGTATAATCTTATACGGTTATTTGAATTTGCGGATGATGCCGAATGATTTTTATATGATTGAATTCGGCAGATGCGCAGGTAAAAAGAACAAGATTTGGAGGTTTTATGAAATCTTTAACGAAGCGTGTCGGCGTGTTCGCCACTATTGCGGCGATAGCGACGACGATCATTGCAGGTTCGGGATTGGTTTTCGGCGGAGCGATAAACGCGACCTACGCAGTTTCTGCGAATGAAAGCGGTTATAACTACTTCTACGACCAGATTTCCGATGACGCAAGAGCCGAAAAGTTTTACAAGGCTTTTGAACAACTCGATTTTAAAAACGGTAAAATCGAATACGACATCATTGCAAACGGAGTCGTGACAAAGGAAGATGTCGCCGCTTACGTAAACAATGCGGAAAAGAAAATTCCCAAAGCGTTTGCCGCGGGACGCGATGCTTACGTAATGGACAATCCCGATATGTTTTACGCGGACCTTTTCGGCACGTCGATAAGCGCGGGACAGCAGAGCGGCGCCTATGTCGCATTCCTCGATTCTAGCCGTTCGGATACGTTATATCTGGGCGGATTCAACAGTAGCGCGTCTGTTTCGAGCGCGATTGCGGCTTATGAAGCCAAAATAGAAGAGATTGTCGCAGGCGCGAAAGCGGCGGGCGGCACAGAGGCTCAGATTACTTATGTAAACGAGTATATTGCAAAAAATACTGCATACAGTTTCGGTACGGTAATCGAAGACGGCAGAAACGTCGAAAGTCCGGAAGCGGCATACATAAGCACGGCGTACGGCTCTCTTGTCAACGGCAAGGCTATATGCGGCGGATATGCAAAAGGTTTCAAGGCTGTTATGGACAGGCTCGGAATTCCTTGCGTATGCGTACAGGGTTATTCGCTTTCGAGCGGTTCGGAAGCCTGGCAACCTCATATGTGGAATTACGTGGAACTCGAAGGACTGTGGTATGCGGTTGACGTAACGTGGAACTCTACCGGCGGAGTGATTGATAAATGGTTGCTCGTCGGCGGACAGACGATGAACGAAACGCATATAGAAGACGGAATTATTTCTTCTTCGGGAGACGAATTCAGATATCCCGCAATCAAGCCTTACGATTTCGGCGACGATACCGACGACAACGGTATGAATATAATAGGTTCTTATACCGATTCCATAGACGAAACAGGCAAATTATTGACGCTTACTGTTTCTTTCGACGGCAAAGGCGCAGAGAAATTGCTGGAAGAGGGTAAGCATATGGTCGTTCGTTTCGGCGATACGGACAAAGAAACAAAAGAGGTGGTCTGGGGATATTGGTTTGACTGCATTGCGGCGAATGAACCTTACGGTGAAATTTTCAAACATACCGATACTTATATGGAATTCAGGGCGCACGCAGGTTTCGAATATATTCAGTTCGCGTTGGTTAACAGAGCCCCTGACGAAAGTTTCGGCGCATTCTATCCCGATGATCCCAAATACGGTGAAAATGCGGGTAAAATTTGGAATTACGCGTACAAGAAAGAAGTTTTCGATGAAGAAAAAGATATAATCGGATCCCCCAGCACGCCGTATCTCAACAACGGTCATGACTCGTATATTCCTGCCCCCGGTGCGGCAGGACTGTATCCTACAAACACGGGCACTCTGCGCGTAGACCAGACTTATGAAATGAGAATAGTTTACAACGATACGTTGATGTTGGTAGAAGGCGCGACGGATGAAGACGTAGAACTCTATTTCTATACTTCTCGCGGAAACGATACGGTAAAACAGGAGGCGGTTGTTTCCAACTTTCAGTGGGACGGAGATAAAACCATAACCTTTACGTTTACTCCGAGCAGAATGTATATCCATAACGATGCAATGTATTACTTCACGCCTACGAATCTTGTCGGCGTCGAAAGCAAAAAAGTGCCAGATCCGTTTACTTACTCTTTCAAGGGAAAGAGCGTGGTGTGCAGCAAAATATTCAATGACGGCAGACTGTATATGAACGTTTTCGGCGAGCCGAAGATGCTAGATACTTCCGACCTTTCCGTGACCGATTTTAAAGACGAGAACGGAAACTACTATGCGGAAAATCAGAGAAGCCAGTTGCTGTTGGTGGCAAACAAGCCTTCCGCTTCTCAAGAGCAGAAAATGGACGAAGTACTCAAAGAACAGACTGCCGTTAAGGATGAAGATATCGTTACGTCCGCAACCTTTGAGATAAGTCTGCAGATATGCGGTGTGGTTCAGCGCGTTCCAAACGGAAGTTATATGCAGGTTGCGTTCGGATTCCCCGAGGGATATTCTCCCGACGACGCGGGCACGACGTTCAAAATCTATCACTATAAGCACGACAACGCGGGCAATATTACGGGTGTAGAAGAAATCCCTGTGATTGTGACCGAGTACGGTCTTATAGCGCAAGTCAAGAGTTTCAGTCCGTTTAAGATAGTACAACTCAAAAATTCCAGCGAAGCGGTTACGGATACCGACGCTAAGAAAGTCTACTCAACCGTTAACGGCGTTGGCGGAACTATATCCACCGAGAAAGAGATAGGCAAGAGCGGTATCGACGAAGTGACGGAAGATTCTATCACATATACCATAACGGCTGACGAGAACTATCAGGTAGGCAGTGTAGTGCTCAACGGACAAGTTCTTGATCTTGAATTGATTCAAGACGGCAAACTTACGCTTGCAAAGTCCGAACTTAAGTCGGATAATATGTTGGAAGTGTCTTTCGTGACCAAAGCGTCGGCTCAGAGTTATGCTGATAAGGGTATTGAAATCATTCCTGTTGTTGTCGGAAATGAAATACCCGAGGAGCCTGACCAGCCTGAGCAACCCGAAGAACCGGACCAGCCCGAAAAGCCCGAGGAGCCTGACCAGCCTGAGCAACCCGAAGAACCGGACCAGCCCGAAAAGCCTGAGGAACCTGAAGAGCCCGAGCAACCCGAAGAGCCCGAGCAGCCCGAAAAGCCTGAGGAACCTGTAGAGCCTGCAAAGAAGGACAATACGGTTGGTATTGCTGTTGGCTGTACGGTGGCAGTAATAGTTGTGGCTGCGGCGGTTGTTGCTGTGATTATGATAATGAAAAAGAAACGCAACACAACTGAAAAGTGATTTCAGTAAAATGCAATCTTAGAAATCGGGACGGAGTATTCCGTCCCGATTGTTTTATATCAATGGATTTGATTTTAAATTCTGTATTTTATATTTAGAGATTCATTGGAAAAGTTTTTTGGAATTATTTCTTTAATTCTTTCACGAATTCTTCTATCAAGTCGAACGCTTTTTCTATAACGTCGAGAGAGTAGGCATAACTTATCCTTATAAAATCCTTGCCGCTTTCTCCGAATGCGCCGCCCGGCACAACCGCTACGTTTTTTGCGTCGAGAAGCGCATAGGCAAATTCTTCTCCGTCCATACCCGTAGACTTCACGCTCGGGAAGACGTAAAACGCGCCTCTGGGTTCAAAACAGTCGAGACCGATATCCTGCAAGCGTTTGAGGA
The DNA here is from genome assembly GCA_910578325.1 of uncultured Christensenella sp. GTDB lineage: Bacteria > Bacillota > Clostridia > Christensenellales > CAG-917 > CAG-475. The sequence goes on along the minus strand of CAJTQT010000002.1, from coordinate 293,525 downwards.
TATACTTTCTTCGCGTATCGTAGACCTCCATCATTTCGTGAACTTCTTTAAAGCCGTTCTTAAATGAAGTATTGAGGGCTTCGAGCGCGGTATACTGCGCTACGGTGGAGGCGCACATAACCGAGTATTGATGTATTTTGTGAATCACGTCGATTATTTCTCTCGGAGCGCATACGTATCCCAGACGCCAGCCCGTCATTGCGAAATACTTTGAAAAACCGCTTACAACTATTGTACGTTCCCGCATATTGCCGATAGACGCGATAGATGTGAATTTAAGTCCGTTATAAACCAGTTCGCCGTAGATTTCGTCGCTGAAAACTATAAGGTTGTTTTTTTCTATGATGGGGACGAGTTTTTTGAGGTCTTCCTCCTCCATAACCGCGCCGGTAGGATTGTTGGGGTAGGCGAGAAGTATGCCTTTTGTTTTTGGAGTTATCTTTTCTTCGAGTTGCTCGGGAGTGAGTTTAAACTCGTTTTCGATTCTGCATTCGATTGGAACCGGAACCGCGCCGCAAAGCGAGACGAGAGGAGAATAGCACACAAAACAGGGCTCGGGTATAAGAATCTCGTCATCGGGTGCGCAGATTGCGCGAAATGCCGCGTCCAGACCTTCGGACGCGCCCACTGTAATTAGAATCTCGTCTTCCGGAGAATAGTCCACGCCGATAAACTGTTTGGTGTATTTGGAAATCGTATCGCGAAGTTCAAAAAGACCTGCGTTTGCGGTGTAGTGCGTTTTACCTAAACAGATGCTTTTGATACCCGCCTGACTGAAAATCGTAGGAGTGGAAAAATCGGGTTCGCCCACTCCGAGCGAAATACAGTCTTTGCGCGTGGCTGCGATTCCGAAAAATTTTCTTATGCCCGAAGGCTTGATATCTCTTGCAACTGGATTGAGCAACGAATTGTAGTCTATCATATCCGCACCTCTTTTTTTAAGCACAATAAATATATGTTAAGTTGTACAATTTTACCATAGAAACGGCTTTTTTTCAATAAGATTTTTCTTTTGACGGTTGTTTTCGCCGATATAGTAATCATTTTATGTCATACGGTTTAAAATTTTCTGAAAATTGCGGATAAAAAGCATTATAATATGACATTGCTTATAATAAAAACTGCTCGGGTTGTAAATTTTTTTAAACCGTGTTATTATATTCGGGTAAATTTCCGTCGGTATGTGGCGATAATTACGATTTTACATATAATAAATGAGCAAAAGTATACGAGGTGTGTATGAAAAAACTTGTTTCAATCATAGGCGATGCGGTTATAGACAACGACAGCAACAAACGCGCGTTTGCCTACGCTATGGGTAAGGCGTTGGTGGACAACGGATACAGAGTCGTGTCCGGAGGAATGGGCGGCGTAATGCAAGCGGCTTTCGAGGGCGCGCGTGCATCCGAGTTCTATCAGGAGGGCGATACGGTTGCAATTCTTCCGTTTTTTGACAGAAGCAAAACCAACGGCTTAGCCGATATAGTTATAGGCACGGGACTTGATATCTATCGCAATTTTATCGTTGCGAATTCCGACGCGGTTATAGCGGTCGGCGGCGGCGCGGGTACTTTGTCCGAACTTGCCACTGCCTGGACTTTGAAAAGACTTATGCTCGCCTATGCCGACGCAGACGGATGGAGCGGTCAGATTGCGGGCAAACGAATGGATTACCGCGTGCGTTATGAAGAAATAGAGGAAGATAAAGTTTTCGGCGTTAAAACCGCGGACGAGGCCATTGCCATACTGGAAAAATATATAGGGCAGTATAACGCTTCTCACGACGGGATAAAACCGCAGGAGGGTGTCCTTGCTCCTTATGAAGTAAAATAAACCCTATGACGTAAACGGATTGTTTATTAAAGTAAAGCGCGCGGATTTATCCGCGCGCTTTTAGTTTGTGATTTGATTTTGATATATCGGAACAGTTCTGATTCTAAAACTATCTGTCTTTCTTCTTCGCCGATTCGGCCGCCTTCTTTTTGGTGAGTTGAATTGCGGCAAAGACGCATATTCCCGAAAGCACTACGAATACGGCAAGCACTATCGCAACAATCTGTACGGTGGTCAGTCCTCCGAATTCCACTTCGGATTTGCGCATATAACCGAATTTGTCATCTCCGATTCTTACCATATAAAAGTTTTCCGTTTCGTCTACAATTTCAACTTGCGTACCGTCGACGATTTGCGTAATCACTTCCGATCCCTCGTCGGCTTCGGCAAATACGTCCACAAGTCCGCCGACTCGCCCTGCCTTTGCCTTGCCGTAAACCTTTTCCTCTTCGGGAATGACGTAGATATATTCTTCGCAGTCCGCCGCTTTGACGAAATAGATTTTTTCGCCGTACTCGACTCGTATCCACTGTCCGCCGTCGTAGTCAGCGCAATCGCTGATGCGGTTGAATCTCGCGCCCGCTGCTATTGAGGTTCTGCCGGTGTTCACTTCGGGCAATGTGTACAGGGAAGTATCCGTTATAGCGGCATATTCTCCAGTTAATGTTTCGGTTTGTACTTCGTCAAAGTCGTTTTTTTGAATTATGAAGAATTCGCCGTTAAGAAGTGCGTAGGCGTGGTTTTCGCTTATGCACTCCACGTTATCAAATAAGATAACCGTTTCCGATGGCGCTTCCTTGATTGCTTCCATACGGCCGTCGGACGGAATTATGTAGGAATCGGTGTCGGTTTTCCGCTTAGCGAAACTGTAAACTTCGTTTTGCGTCGGTATAAACGGATGTGATTCGAAAGTATCTTTTGTAACAGCGTCGACAGACGATTTGCCGATAAGACATTCGTCTGCGGTAAACAGGATATGCTTTCCGTTGAGGTAAAACGAATTTGCGTGAGCGTTGGCTGTCGCGCAACGGAAAACGGTTTGATTCAGCAGTGTCAGCACGCCTGCGTTGTTGGTGTAATTCTCCACGCGGTCGGGGTAGAGTATTATGATTTGTCCTGCGTAATCAATCGCAACGTCTACTGCCTCCGCGAAGTCGTCGTTAAATTGAGTAAGACGTTTTCCGTCTCTTGTGAACACCTCTATGGAGTTGTCGGTGAGTATGTATACGTTTGTTCCGTCTTTAGCGCAGGATATGCGCTTTCCGCCGTCGATATCCGCAAGTTTATAAACGCCTCCTCCGAGCGCAGTGTAAAGTCCGTCCGGTTTTAGGAGATAGAGTTTATCGAGATATGCAATGTCAACGGCGCCTTCGGCCGTATATGTGCGCGTAATCTCCGAGCCTTCCACTTTGACTATTCTGCCGTCGGAAGATAGCGCGTAGAGCCCCGAACTGTCGTTTGTGATGCGCAAAGGTTCGAAATCGAGTTGGATATCCGTCATAACGCCCGCGCTGTCTATCAATCCTATACGTTTGTTCGCGCCGTCCGCAACCGCGGTTCTGCCGTCGAAAACAGTGACGTCGTTGGGGCGGTCGAGGTGATGCGCGTCGCTGCCTGCCATACTTATTGTGGATAATTTTTTAAAACCGATATATTCGCCTTCCTCGGATTTTTCCAGAGTGTAAGTTACGATTTGTTTGCCTTCGATCGTAAAGAGTTTGTCGCCTGTTGCGCAGAAACTGTCGGGAATGATTTCCGATGTAAACAGAACCTTCCCGGTCTCTTTGTCCATACCTATAAGCGGATTGTCGCCGCCCGTTTCCTCAATGCCCGCAACGGAACTGACCTGCGCGTAGATTATATCGCCGACGTAAGCCTCTGTAATAAAGCAGTTCATAAGCGTATTCACTTTGCGTTCGCCATTGACGGGGTCGTAAACAACATAGAACGGATTTCCGAATATGGACGGGAAATAATAAATGAGACCGTTTTCGCCTGCGAGCGGATCCATACCCGCAAATACGTTGATTTTGCCGTCGAGATATACGTAATCGTCAATTCCGAAAGCAACTTCGAGGTTTTCGTCGTAAATAGTTATGTACCCCGATGACGATTTTGCGTAAAGATAAGTGCCGTCGCTTCGGAAATAGTTGGCATTCTGGGGGGTGGGAAGGTCGCGCTTTACAGGTTTCGCCTGCGAATCGGATAAGTCAACGGTATAGCAGTTGCCGTCTGCGTATATAAACGCGGTATGGCCGACCGCTTTCACAAATTCGGCGTTATCGATGTCGATAGGATACGTATAAGTGCCTGCGAAACCGTTTTTGCGCACAAAAAGAGAAGAGACAGATTCGTCGTATATTATCAGATAGTCGTTATTTGCAGATACAAGCGTCGGTTCGTTTGACTGGAAATAACTTACGGTAGGGAATACGACGGAAAAAGTGTCGCCGTCCTCTGCGTCGGCGGCGCCGGTCGGAGCAGATATCGCGCATAAAAATGCCGATGCCAAAGCAAGCGCAAAGACAAGAGTTATTAAAATAATACCGAACGGAAACATACGTCCGCGTCGGGAAAATACGTTTGACGGTTTCATAGTCATAGTATAGACAACTTGTCGCCGAAAGTCAACTTTATGGGTTTATTGCTTGAAATAGTTATATAAATATGTTAGAATGCTTATAAGGTTATATATGGCAAATAAAAAATTCTATTACCGCAATAAAAACAAATCGCAGAGGACGGATTCCGCTTCGGAAGTATCCGCCGACGTTTTGTATACTGCGGAGCAACTTTCGCAAACGCTCGAAGAACTGGGTATAAGTCCCGCTACGCGCGAACTTCTTTCTAAAAACAGAATAAACAACGCGGGCGATATCGTTAAGCGTACGGAAAAAGACCTTTACAGAATACAGGGTTTCAATAAGAAAATGCTTTTTGAAATCAAGGATTCTCTTAAAGCCGCCGAACTGAGCCTGCGTAAGGAAACGCCTAAACCCCGTCCGCAATCTGACGGAGCGTCCGTTGCGAACGACGTGCGATCCGAAAAACAGCCTAAACCGCAGAAAAATCCGCGGGAAAGGAATAGATTCGAACAAGAAGAGCCGCGCGGGTCGAAATTCGGTCTTGCCGACAGACGGACGGAGCCTAAACAACAGCATCAACAACCTCGCCGACCGCAGAACAATAGCCGTCCCGTGCGCCCCGAGAAACTTACAGAGCCTCTGAGCGTGGAGAATTGGCGCAAGGTTATGAAAGGCGGCAAATGGGGTTTCAGCGACGGATTCAAAATTGTCGTGCCCACTATGTACGACGAGGTCTTCTGCTTTAAAGAGGGGCTTGCTTCTGTGGAACTCGAAGGCAAGTGCGGTTATATCGACAAGGATAACAATATAGTGGTTCCTTTCGATTATGACACGGCAATGAGTTTTTCAGAAGGTTTTGCTATGGTTGTCAAGGGCGATAAGTGCGGATATATAAACAAGGACAACGAAGTGGTTGTGCCCTTTGAATATGACGCCGCGACTCCTTTTGAGGGAGGGGAAGCAAAGGTAAAAAAGGACGGAAAGTGGGCTACGCTTACTCCCGATAACAAACTGGTCTGGATTTAATTGCTTAATTAACGTGTATATACGCGTCCGACTCTTTTGCGGTCAGGGCGCTTTTTTTATATGTCGAATAAAGTGTACGGACAAATTTAAATTTTAAAAACAGTCGTTTAGATATGCGGTTTTTCAATCGCCGACGGTGTTTTTTAATTTTGGTCTATACAAAACGTAATAAAGCATATATAATAATTTTGTATATTATATAGAGGCTGTATGAGATTTTTGCGTAAAACAATGCCTATTATGTTTATAGCGGTTGCGCTGTTTACGTTTATTCTGTTGCCGACGGACGTCGCATTTGCGGTCCTGCCGGACAGTTATAACGTTGCGGTTTCGGATAAAGATTTGGACTGGCAACTGGACAGAGAGCACTTAGACATTGAAAGCCTCAAAAAGATGACGGACAGTTGGACGCAGTCCTCGGAATATGATTTTGAATATCTGAAATCTGATCCGATCGTGGTAGCGGTTATAGACACCGGCATAAATCTCGACCACATTTTGTTTACGGGCAAGTATGATGAAAACGGTAAGGAAATTGTGGGAGAGGTAGATTCAAACGGAGTCGGGCAGTACGACGTGCTTTTGAGAGACAGTGACGGGTTGCCCGTGTGCTATAACACGGTTCCTGCTTCACAGCATTATTACCCCAAAGGAGATATGACGGACGATATAGAGAACAGGCACGGCACTCACGTGGCGGGTATCGTCGCGACGTTTATACACGCTCTGGATTTGGAGGATTATATCAAGATTATGCCCATAAAAGGCGCATACAAAGGCGATTTCCGCTCGCAGGCGGTAGAGGATGCTATCGATCTCGCGCTGGATCACGGAGCGTCTGTAATAAATATGTCGCTCGCTTCCACGTCGTCGGGATTCGGAGGTTTTGAAGATCCGAATTCCGTATCGTATGATGCCCACGAAAAGGCGATTCTGGTTGCCGCGGCGGGCAATGAGGGGCATGAAAGCGGAAAAAGACCGAATATATTTGGCGTAACGGTGGATTATACGCGTTATCCTGCAGGAAATAAAAACGTCATCGGAGTGATGAATCACACTCGTGAAAATAAACTGTATGAATCCAAAAACGGCGGCAGTAATTACGGGAAGGATTACGATTTGTGTGCGGCAGGCTCGGATATTTACAGCGCGGACGGCAACGGCACGGATATATATAAGTCTCTTTACGGCACGAGTATGGCATCTCCCGTCGTGGCTTTCGGTTCGGCGCTGCTTACGATGAAGTTCCGCGCAATGAAAGACGCTACTAAAAGAAATATATCCGTTTCAGAACTTACGGCAATGGTTCGCAACACCGCTTACTCGACGTTGAAAAAGGGCGGTGTCGATTATCCGATATTCGATATCGGGACACTTGTGGGATTCGACTGGGTGAATGCGGAAATCGTTCTCGAAAATCCTGCATTCAGCACACAGTATCTCGGCGAAGTTAGGAAAGTCAAATTGAAATTTGAACTTTCTTCTCAGAATGTCAATGGAAAGGTTGAGTGGTTTTCGGGAGAAAACAAGTTAGGCGAAGGATCTGAATTGGAGTTTATGCCGGAAAATAAGGTCGGCACAACGCATATAGTGGCGGTTTGGACTAACGACGACAGTGAAAATTTAGTTCTCAGACAGATTGAGCGCTCGGTTGAACTTGCGGTAAGTTATATGCCTTATAATGATGTAACGATTAGAAAAGTCAAAACTGCCGTGTACGAAAAAGAGAGTTTATCCGGCGTTGAGAATACTTCCGTCTTAGCAATCGGGACGGAATACGTTCTGCGGCTTGAAAATTGCGAGAATTTCGTTCCTGTCGACTCAGACAGAATAATGTGGTACGTAAACGGTGTTTATGCCGCGGGAGGGAAAGAGTTTGTATTTACGCCTGATTCTGTCGGAAAGTTTGAGATAAAGGCAAAAGTCAAAGGCGTATTTACCACGCCCGTGATGCTTGCCGTAGCGGGGGATGAACTTCCCGATAAAACTTTCAGGAAAGAACTTGTCATCTATACATTTACCGCCTGCGTTGTTATCGTTGCGGTTGTCGGAGCGTTGACGGCAGTCGTCATTGCTAAGCATAAAAAATTAAAGAAATAGAGTTATCGACTTGGAGTGTTATATTAAATGCGCGCAATATTATGCGCGCATTTAATATTTAAAGTTAATGTTTAAACGCAGGGAAGAATAAGTACATAAAAAAGGCTGCTTTAAAGACAGCCTTCTTTTTAAGCGTGATTAAGCCGCTTATTTAACGTTTTTGATTTTGTCGAGAGCGCGGCAGATAGTCGCTTTTTTTCTTGCCGCAGTGTTTGCTTTATAAATACCGTCTTTCATTGCGCAATCGATAACGGACATAGTCTCGGGAAGAAGTTTTTCTGCGAGAGCGACGTCGTTTGCGTCGATAGCGGCATTGTATTTTTTAAGAGCAGTCCTTACGCGCGATTTTTTCGCGGTGTTGATTTCGTTTTTCTTTTGCGAAGTGATGACTCTCTTTTTTGCTGACTTAATATTTGGCATATTTTTCTCCTCGTACGTTTGTACTGACTAAATATCTTTGATATCTTATCATAATCGCAAACAAGTTGCAACAATTTTTGCATTGATTTTTCGTTATTATACATAATAAATCTATGAATTCAACGGAAATTGTCACCGATATGGCTGTCGAAGCCGCAGAAGCGGCGGGACTTGGAGAATTGTCAAAACAAACGACTATGTCTTACGGCATCGTTCAGAGGTGCCTCAACGTAAAAAGTCTCGAACTCTCAAAACGAATAGGACGCGAGCGCGGAGTGTACGTCACTTACGACTGTCCGCGAAATATTTACGACAGCGAGAGTGCGTTGAAAACCTTGTCGGGCTACGTATCCTCAACTGTGGCTGGATTGCTGGGCACTCTGCGAAAGTCTGTTCCCGTACTAGTTATAGGGTTGGGAAACGGCGGAATAATCGCCGATGCGCTAGGCGTGCGCACGGTTGAGGGCGTAGAGGTCACAAAACAGTATTTACAGTCTTATTCGAGACAGTGCGTCTGCGCGATGACTACCGGAGTTCTGGGTACGACGGGTATTCAGTCCGCAGATATTGCGAGCGCGGTTACTGAAAAGGTCAAGCCCTGCGCGGTAATTCTGATTGACAGCCTTGCAACCAGTTCGGTTTCCCGAGTGGGTACGTCGTTTCAGATAAGCACTTCGGGCATTTCCCCCGGCGCGGGAGTAGGACAGGATAAACAGCGTATAGACAAGTCCGTGCTGGGCGTGCCGACGGTTGCCATAGGCGTGCCGCTTATGCTTTCGATGCGTACCGCGATATACAATTTCGTAAAGGATTATTCCGAGCAGACGGGGGGAGAAATCGACGAATACCGCCTTCGCGCAAGTATGGTTGACAAAAATCTTTCCAACCTTGTCGTTGCGCCGAAAGAAATAGACTATCTCGTCGAAGCGTCAGCGGGAGTAATAGCCTCCGCGCTCAACCGTACGTTCGGGAGATAGTCTAAATATTATAAAATATGCCGTTAGAATGCCTGTTTCAGTCGGTATTCATCAGGATTTTCAAAATTCTGTCATACTTTTTTTCTTCATTTTGCGAAGTGAATCCGAAAGTTATTTTCGCAGGAGACTGCGGGTGCGCGGAGATTTGGGTTTCAAGTTCGCGGCAAAGATATTCATTGCCGTCGAAATAGTTTACCGCGCCCAGTATCTTGCTTATCTGCGGCTTGCAGTATAGGTAATGCGAGCATCCGAGAATTACGTTTTTTACGCCCTTGAATGAAAATATCCTCTCTGCGAAGTAGGGAAGCAATTCCGTCATATCAAGATTGCCTTTTCTGCTTTGCAAACTTGCCTGTATTTCTACGAGCGTAGCAAGTTCGGAGGTGTCCGCCTTTTTGAAATCTCGCAGAAAAGCGGATTTATTTTGCGATGCGTCGTCCGATTTGATGTCCGAGATCTTGCAGAGAGTGCGGTTGGTTGCCATTATAAGAGTGTTTTCGGCGTCTTCGCAGAAGTCTCCGATAGGCGGAAGCAGTTTTATAACGTCCTTTTCTTCGGTTACGGACGACGCGGTGTTGCAGGCGAGCACTACGATGTCGGAATGCGCTTTTACGTGCGCGATTCCTTTTCGAACCGTTTCCTTTAAACTGTCCTCGTCTTTGTTCCCGAAGGGGTGATTCAGATTATCGGCAAAATAAAATAAATCGTTGCCTGCAAATCTGTTGAGAAGTATTTTCGCCGTTGTGAGTCCGCCTATGCCGCTGTCGTATACGCCTATGGTTGTCATATCCATAAGATATGTACGCGCGTACGCATATATAACCCGAATTTTGCCTTCTGCCGCCGCAAAATTTGTGCAAAATTTACAATTTGTTTGAAATTCGGTATTGAAATTTGAATATTTTTATTATAGAATTTTAATATCGACTAATAAAAGGGGTTAGTTATGAAAATTTTTGACACTCAATCTATACGCAACGTTGCGCTTATCGGACACTCCGGCGAAGGAAAGACTTCGCTTGCCGAAGCGATTATGTTCGAAGCAAAAACAATAAGCCGTCTCGGTAAGGTGGACGACGGTTCGTCTACTATGGACTATGATGACGAAGAAATAAAACGTAAGATTTCTATTTCTCTTGCTCTGGGTTACGCGGTCTATCGCGATACGAAGATAAATATACTCGACGTTCCCGGCTTTTTCGATTTCGAGGGCGAAATGCAGGCGGCGTTGCAAGCCGCAGACAGCGCGGTAGTCGTCACTTCCGCAAGCGGCTCGGTTACGGTCGGTACGGAAAAGGCTCTCGATTTGTGCGGAGAGAAAAAAATTCCGTCGTTTATATTCGTCAACGCGGTGGATAAAGACAATTCCGATTTCAACGGAACTGTCAAAGCGATTATGGCAAAGTATAAAAACGTTGTTCCCGTCGAACTTCCGATTATGGAAAACGGAGCGATGATCGGATCCGTGGACGTTCTTTCCGGCAAAGCGTTCGACCTTGCGGGCAAGGTTATAGAAACTCCCGCCGTGGTGAAAGCGGACGTTGAAGAGTATACTGCCAAACTTATGGAGATGATCGCCGAAACAGACGAGGAACTTATGATGAAATTCTTCGAAGGCGAAAAATTTACCGACGAGGAAATCCAGAAAGGTTTGCACGTCGCTATCGCCGACGAAGTGTTTATCCCGCTTATGGCAGGTAACGCGCTCAATTCAAAGGGAGTGGCAAGGCTTATGGATAAGATCGTCGACCTTATGCCGCATCCCGGCCGCGTTCATAAAATCAAAGCGACTGTCGGCGGAGAGGTTAAGGAAATCGGCGTAGACGCTGCGGCTCCGTTCAGCGCGCAGGTCATTAAATCCGTGGTAGACCCGTACGTAGGAAAATTGCTTATATTCAAAGTTATACAGGGCAAACTGTCCAGCGGAGATAATATATATAATAATTCGCAGGATAAACCCGAAAAAGTCGGCGCGATTTACGTTCTTAAAGGCAAGAAGCAGGAGACGGTCGACGGTCTTTCCGCGGGCGATATCGGCGCGGTTGCGAAACTCGTGTACACAAATACAAACGATACTCTTGCCGCTTCGGGCAACAAACTCGTGTTTGAAAAGATAGAATTCCCGTCTCCCGTCATTTCCTATGCTGTAAAAGCGGCGAAAGACGAGGAAAAAGCGATTCAGGGACTTATCAAGATGCAGGAAGAGGACGCAACTTTCAAGGTAGAAAAGAACGTTGAAACCGGCGACGTGCTCATCAGCGGACTCGGAGAGGCTCAACTCGATATTATGTGCAAACGCGTAAAGGCGAAACTCGGCATAGATATCGCATGGCAGGAGCCGAGAGTGGCGTATCGCGAGACCATAAAAAAGACTGCGCAGGCAGAGGGTAAGCATAAAAAGCAATCGGGCGGAGCAGGTCAGTACGGCGACGTGTTTATCAAGTACGAAGCGGGCGCGGCGGACGGCGAATTCGAATTTGTAGACGCTGTTGTCGGCGGCGCGGTGCCTCGTCAGTTCATTCCCGCGGTTGAAAAGGGTTTGAGGGAGGCTATCAAGCACGGCGTGCTCGCGGGTTATCCTATGGTCAATCTGAAAGCAACGCTTTACGACGGAAAGTATCACCCTGTCGACAGTAAGGAAATCGCTTTCGTCACGGCGGCGAAACTCTCTTATGCCGACGGTATCGCGGCGGCGGCTCCCTGCTTCCTCGAACCTATTATGGAAGCGAAGATCACTGTTCCTGACGAATATCTCGGAGATATCCTCGGCGATATGAACAAGCGTCGCGGAAGAATTCTCGGCACGGATATGGCAAACGGCAAGCAGATTATAACTGCCGAAGTTCCGCAAGCCGAAATGTTCCGTTATGCCACGGATTTGCGGTCTATGACGCAGGGTAGAGGTAAATTCGAAATGCACCACGCGCGTTACGAAGAGGTCCCGGCGATGAACAACGATAAGATTATCGCGGAGGCAAAATCCCGCGAAGCGTAATCCGGCGCTTACTGTATTGATACAATCATTAAAGGCACTTTTAATGTAAAAGTGCCTTTTTCTTACAAAAAACTAAATAGACGTAATTTTAATATTTCATAAGTAGACAGTTACAAAACCTATGTCTTGCGCATTGCTTCCAGATAACAAAGTTTTAATTTTATTGTATATGGACGATTCACAAACATACTGCATTTGCGTTGCTCATATATTTTATTGCAATTTTGCTAATTTTAATTTATTAACGGCAATTTCGTATATTGACATTAATTTTATATTCATATATAATTTATATATGCGGCTTGTCCGCAGGTACAGCAAAGTCATTCGGGTGAAGGGCGCAAAGCGCTTTAAATGGCAATAAGTATGGCCCGATGATGTCAATAGCGGTTGGGTTTTATCTCGGCGGTGCGGCGTCGCACTGTTTACGGCAATAAGTCTCGGGAAAGAACGCGGCAAGGCATCTAAGGAGAAAATTTATGAATATTTTCGCAAAGTCTTCTCAGAAAGAGAAGAAAGAACTCACGCCCTCTCAACAGAAGGTAAGGACCATTCTCAATTGGGTTGTGAACGTTATTTGTATCGTTTTGATAGTTTTTGCACTGGTTGTCGCCATTTTCACTATCATACGTTCGGCTAATCCCGACAACATTACACGCGTCGGCGATAACTGCTATTTCTCGGTTGCTTCGGACTCGATGGCTCCGACGTTCAAAAAGAACGACGTTATCATTTCGACAGCGTACAGCGGAGACGGAGCGGACCTTAAAGTCGGACAGGTTATCACGTTTAAATTTCTGCGTTATCAGGCAGGTTCTAATTATCCGGACTTCAACTCGCACAGAGTAGTAGGTATTGAAAAGAATGCTGCCGGCACGGTTACGGCTATACGCACCCGCGGCGATAATCAGGAAGGCAGATGGCAGGATACGGTTGCTGAGGACGCAGACCATTCGTCTTGGGATAAACATAAAGTTTCGCCGGAGGATATCGTCGCCGTATGGGGAGATGTATCCGAGGGTGAAAACGGAGAACTTATCTTTACAAGCGGTAAAATGCTCAAAGGCGCGGGCGCACTCGGAAACTTTATGCAAGATCCGGTGGAAGGTAAAACTCGTTTCTTCTGCATTGTAGTGCTTCCGCTGATTCTTTTGTTTGTAATTTACGCATTTATTCTGGTGCGCACTTTGGTCATTGCTAAACTCGAAAACAACAAGAAGGTTGCAGGAGAGCAGGTCGTTACGGTGGACAGTCTGAGCGACGAAGAAAAGCGTCGTCTTGCGGAGGAATATCTCGCATCGTTGAGCAGGGAAAAGCAGGAATCCGAGGCGCAGGCAGAGCAAACGCTCATACCCGCGGGATCAGATAAGGAAGAAATTTCCGAAACGGCTGAGCCCGAAGAGGAGTCTTCCGCTCCCGATGAAACCGAGGAATAATCGGTTCGGGACTGTAATAGGGGGTTTGACGGATATTCCGTCCGCTTGCGTACGCATATAAGCGCACTTGCGTTTGCGTACGCGCAAGCATAACTTAGAAGAGTATAAAATAAATAATTGTTATGAATATCAATCTTGTATTTGAATTTCTTAAAGCGTTTCTCGGAGCGTTTTACGATAAGGGAATCGGGAGTATTTTCTGGGGCTTCTTACATATTTTTTACAACGAGGGTTATTCTGACGCTTTCAAAAATTACACCGAATATTTCGGCGCGGGCGAATGGGCCGTCGCCATCATCTTCATTATTCTGATAGTAGCGGTTATGGTTGCTATAATCGTACTTGCCATTATGGGATTGCGCAAACTTGCAAGACTGGGCAAGGCGAAAGTTCTGCCGCAGGATTTGGTTGAAGAATGCGCGAATCTCAAAAAACAGATTATAAAGATGAGCGCGGAGAAAGACCGTATACTGAGTATGCGAGTCAGCGATATCGGCAACTATGAAGGCGAGGAAGGCTCGGAAGGCGAAGAAGGCAAGGAAAAGAGTCCGTCGGGAGAATCCCGTTTTTACAAACTTACCGAAATCGATAAGATTTACGAGAACTATGTTCCGCCTGTCTATGACGACGAAATTACTTTGCCGCAGTTTTGCGATAAGTTCCGCAACTTTGCCTGTTCGCGTATGAAACTTTTTTATCAGCCGCGTATAATAAGGCTGTTTGTGGCAAGCCTTTCGACGTCGAGACTGCTTATATTGCAGGGTATATCAGGTACAGGTAAGACGTCGTTGCCGCACGCTATGGGCATATTCCTAAACAATCCCGCGACAATCGCTTCCGTACAGCCGTCTTGGCGTGACCGTACCGAACTTTTCGGTTATTTTAACGAATTTACGAAACGTTTCAACGAAACCGAAGTTTTAAAGAAGATGTACGAGGCAACGTGGAACGACCAGATTTACCTCACCGTTCTCGACGAAATGAACATCGCGCGTGTGGAATACTACTTTGCGGAAATGTTGTCCATACTCGAAATGCCGTCGCGCGACGAATGGATTGTCGACCTTGTGCCGTCCGGCTGGCCGAACGACCCTAAGCATATCGAGAAGGGTAGATTCCAACTGCCGCAGAATATGTGGTTTATCGGAACGGCTAACAACGACGACTCTACGTTTGCGATTTCTGATAAGGTTTACGACCGTGCTATGCCTATCAACATTAACAGTAAAGGTATTGCTTTCGAAGCGCCGTGGGAAGATAATTTGTTTATAAGTTATAAGCATCTTGAAGCGGAGTTTAAAAAGTCCCAGGAAATATATCAGGTCTCGCAGGATAATCTTGATAAGATAAATCAACTTGACGATTACGTAATCGAGCATTTCCGACTCGCGTTCGGAAACCGTATCGTAAAGCAGTTGAAAGAATTTGTTCCGTCTTACGTCGGTTGCGGCGGAAGCGAACTCGACGGTCTGGATTACGTGCTCTGCAACAAGATTTTCAGAAAGTTCGAATCGCTCAACCTTTCGTATATCCGTGATGAAATCGACGGGCTCGTGCTTTATCTGAGTGAACTTTTCGGCGAAGAGAATATGCAGGAGAGCAAGGAATATATCAACAGATTGAAGAAACTGTTCTAACGGCATAATTGACGTTGAGGCACTTTTGGGAGTGCAGTTGTCGGCGGTTACACGCAGGCAGTAAATGATTTGCGCTGTTATAAACTAAAACGCAAACGTACGGCTTGTCGGTTCAGACCGATGCGTCGTGCGGGCGCGGAATAGAAAACCCGATTTCAGCAAGAGATATCTGGGTGAGCAAACGGCAAATATAAAAAAAGTATTATGGCTGAAAATCAGATTACCAGAGACGTATACAGGCAGTATGCGCACAAAATCGTATCCGTTCTGAAAAACGAGGAGTTCTACGAGCAGTTTAAAAAACGCGTAGATAAAGGCTCGTCGAATTTCAAGTTGGCGAAAAAACGTCTTATACAGGATATTTCTATTGACTGGATCGATACGATAGAAGAAATTCTGCCGAATCTCGATACGATTGTCCGTAACCCTCGAAAATTTATCGTACAGGAAGAGGATATTGTGGACGTGTCTCTTGCGCGCAGTATTTCGACGGAATCCGTCAAGTTTCTCGCGCAGCATACGAATATGATATCCAAAGTCGATAAGGACGGAATGGTTACTCCCAGCAAAATACTCAATATCACAAAAGAAGAGTCGTTTGAAATTTACGAAAACCGTTTTATCTATACTTTGCTTCTTAAACTCAAAGATTTTGTCACGATGCGATACGATAAGATCAAAAAGGCGTCCGCAACGCAGGACGTGCTTGAACTTGACGTTGAATCGCGTTTTAATCTGCCGAGTAAAAAGGTTACTTTCAGAACCGAATATTTTGCGCAACTCAGTTTTGACGAGGTTATGCGTTTAGATCCCGACACTCTGACCAAAATCGAGCGCGTTGCCAAAATAGACCGCATTATTACAGACTTTTTGTCGTCGTCTTTTGCAAAATCTATGCGCAATTCCGCGCCCGTCCGTCCGCCTATTATGCGTACGAACGTCATCCTGAAAGAGCCGAATTTTAAAAAAGCGCTTACACTATGGCAGTTTATCGAAACTTACAACGCTACGGGCGGTTTTTCCACATCCGACGAGGTTGAAAACTACGATATCGAAACGGATAACGTGGACAATCTGAAAAATATGGTCACTCTCAATACGATGATTTTTGAGAGTATGTACGAGCAACACGAGACCGATATGGATATGGAAGATAAAGAATTTTCAGATTTCCTGCGCGTTGGCGATATGGATTTCCAGAAAGACGAACTCAATCGGGACGAATATGCTCAGAAACTGGACGACGAGTTGAAAGACGAAGAAGACAGAATAGAAGATGTTACGCCGCAAGAAAACGAAGAAGCGGAGACGTCGCTTGATGAGGAACGTCAACCCGAAGACAAAACGCAGGAATCCGACGCTGAAACTCCGCAGAATCAAGAACGTCAACCTGAGGTTGAAGAGCGCGAAAAAGATAAAGAAAAAGAAATCATTCAGGAGGTCGAAGTCGAAAAACCCGTCGAAGTCGAAAGGCTCAAAGAAATTGCGCCTAAGGCAGATCAGGAGGAAGTCGACCTCGACGCGGACGTCGAAAAATTTGACCGGCATCTTTACGAAGTACGCAAACTTTATAAACGTCCCGACGACGATAAACTCAAACAGGAGGATATCGCAAAAGTAAAGGACGCGGTTGACAGATGTCTCATTTCTTACCGCAGAATCAAGCAGGAAGAAATCGACGAGCGTGTGCGGCAGGAGAGAATCCGTCACCGAATTGCGGAAATGGAAAAGCGCGCCGCCGCGTTTGCAAAACACCGCGAGGATTTGGAAAAGAACGCCGATCTGTTGCAACACGACGCGACTGTGCATTACGGCATTGATCCTTTCGGTTATCAGATGGCAAAACTTGCCGAGGCGAAGAGAGAAGAAGAACTTCTGGCTGAGCGCAGACGTATGCTCGAAGAGGCGAATAAAGCAAAAGAATCGGATAGCGATATAACCGAGTCGGAATCGGCGGAAGAATGCGATTCTCAAAACGAAATTATCGCCGAAATTGACGAAACCGCCACCTGTGACGTCGAGGCGGAGAGCATTGAGACAGAACCGTCCGAGGAAAATACTTATGCGAATGAAAACTCCGAATCGGACGCGGAACAGGAAAAGACCGACGTTGACGAGATTTCTGATATAACCGAAACCGACAGTGAGGCAGAGCCTGCGGTTGATGAGACCGCGACTGATTCGGAAGACGTTGCTGAAAGCGACGCTGAAATGGAAGAAGCCGACGTCCAGCCTGTACAGACAGAGATTCCCGAAGAAGATAAACCGTCGGAGAACAAAGAAACGGAGACTGACGAAAATCCGCAATCGGAAATCGGAGCGGAAGAGGAAAGCGCTGTCACGCAGGGCGAATCTGTCCCAGAACAGCCCGCGCCGAAACGCAACAAGAGAAAAAAGAGTATAGAACCCGTAGACGAAAAGAAAGTTGCAGTCGGGGGAATAAGGTTTAAGGACGGATTTAACATAAACGATCCGTTCGGAATGCTGGCAAGAGGTCGTAAAGCCGAGAATAAGTCAGACGACGAACACCACAAATCCGAAGAGAAAGAAGACGGAGAGCATAACGGCGACTGAATTATTAAGCGTATAAAGAAGCCGTAAAATCAAATGTCTAAACGAGAAAAGAAAGAGCAGTCAAAGGCTAAAAAGATTTACAATATCATATCCACCGTCATAGTGGCGGTGGTGTTTGTGTTTTTGGTTGTAATCGTCTCGCTGATGATGTGGCAGCGTAAGAGCGGTGGCGATTCGAGCATATTCGGATACTATATATTCGACGTCGTGACTGACAGTATGTCGGGAACGATAGAACAGGGCGAAGTTATCGTCTCAAAGAAAGTTGAGGATGCCGAATCGCTGAAAGCGGGCGATATAATTACGTTTATCGCACCGAGCGGACAGTTGAAAGGTCGTAACATAACGCATAGGATTGTGGAAGTCGTAAGGGCGGAAGACGGAAGCGTGCTTTATTTTAAAACGAAAGGAGACAATCCCTCGGTTGGTATTGACGAATGGCGGCTGTCTCCGTCCAACATAAAAGCGGTTTATCTGCATAAATCTGTATTTATAGGCGGTCTTCGCAGATTTCTATCGCACTGGTATGGGTACGTTTTGCTTATCGCTTTGCCGCTGTGTATTGTCGGAATATTGCTGATAGTGGGATACGTGCGCGACAGGCTTGAAAAGGAAAACGCCGCAAACGCAGAGAAAAAAGTTGCGCTTGACGATATGAGCGAGGAGCAAAAACGAAAATTGCTTGAAGACTATCTAAAATCGGATAAACCTTCGGATGAGCGGGCGGAAGAAGACGACGCGCGCCGGGACAGCGACGGCAAAACTGAATAATTTTATCGTATATTGTTAAAACAATAAATTTAATATTACAGCCGATCAGGCTGTTTTTTAATTTTAGGATATCTAAACGATTAAAATTGAATTTATGTTTCAAAACTGAAAAAAGCAAGTCTTTTATATGATTGCCTTTTTTTGGAAATTGTGCTAAAATTTATTAACTTTATTTTAATAAAGGCGGAAGATAATATGCTTGCGAAAATAAAAAGTTACGCTTTGGACGGATTGAACGGATACTCTGTCGACGTAGAAGTCGATATAAACAGCGGTTTGCCGGGGTATGAGTTGGTCGGACTGGCGTCAACGGCTACAAAAGAAAGCAAGGAACGCGTGCGTTCCGCAATAAAAAACAGCGGATATCAGTATCCCGCAAAGCGTATTACGGTCAATCTTGCGCCTGCGGATACGAAAAAAGAAGGTCCTATGTTCGATTTGGCAATTGCGACGGGTATTCTCGCCGCGACGGGGCAAATAGAGAACAGGGCGTATAAAGACTTCGTTATGATAGGCGAACTGTCGCTTGACGGCAAACTCAGGCAGGTGAACGGCATAATGCCTATTCTTATTTCCGCTATGCAGGGCGGGTGTAGAAAATTCATCCTGCCGGAAGGAAATGCCAGAGAAGCGAGTTATATAGACGGAATAGAGGTTTATGCGCTGAGCGGGCTTGCAGAAGCGGTGGAGTTTTTAAACGGAGCGGAGTATGCCGCCGTTGAGACTTCCGACTACGTGGCGAGTTGCGAAAGGCACGGTTACGGGGTGGATTTTGCAGACGTAAAGGGACAGACCGTAGCCAAACGCGCTATGGAAATAGCGGTTGCGGGAGGTCATAATGCGCTTATGATAGGTCCTCCCGGTGCAGGTAAGACGATGCTTGCCAAATGCGTCCCAACGATAATGCCGGAGATGACGTTCGAAGAGGCTATCGAGGTGACGAAAGTGCACAGTGTTGCGGGGATTTTGGACGCGGGGGTTGGAATAGTGACAACACGCCCTTTCAGAACTCCGCATCATACGACGACAGTTCCCGCGCTTATAGGCGGCGGAGCAAAGGCGAAGCCGGGAGAGGTGAGCCTTGCAAACCACGGAGTGCTGTTCCTCGACGAAATGCCTGAGTATTCGCGTCATGCGCTCGAAACGCTGAGACAGCCGCTCGAAGACAGAAAAGTCACGGTGTCGAGGGTGCAGAGCACTGTGGAATACCCGGCAAACTTTATGCTGATTGCCAGTATGAATCCCTGTCCGTGCGGAAATTTCGGGTCAAAGAACCAGATTTGCCGCTGTACTCCGACTCAAATCCATAATTATGTCTCAAAACTTTCGGGACCTCTTATGGACAGAATAGATTTGCAGATCGAAGTTGATAATATTTCATACGACGAGTTGCGGGGTATGCAGAAAGCGGAGAGTTCAGCGCAGATTAAGGAGAGAATAAACAGGGTTCGCGCAGTGCAAAGAGAGAGGTTCAAAGACGACGGAATCTTTACCAATGCGGAAATGGGTTCGCGGGAACTCGGCAAATATTGCAAAATAGACCAGAATTGCGAACGGCTTTTGTCAAAAGCGTTCGAAAAACTGAATCTCAGTGCGAGGGGAACGACGAGAATACTCAAAGTCGCACGCACGATTGCGGATATCGAAGGCTGCGAGGACATTTTGCCCGCGCATATTGCCGAAGCGATACAGTACAGAGGACTGGATAGAAAATACAACTGATGGATTCAAAGAATTTAACGGCAAAAGCACTGATTGCGTTACAGTACGTTGACGAACTCGGCTATAAAAAGAAAGCGGCGTTGCTCGGCCTGATAAAAGACCCGAGCGTGCTTCCGAGTGAAAAATCACTTGTCAGAAAAGTGCTGGGTGACTCACAGGCGGAAGAGTTTTTCAAAAATTACGCCGCAGTGGACGGGATCATCGAAACGATGGAAAGAAAGAACGTGCACTGGACCGTGTATACCGACGACGACTATCCCGAGTTCCTTTACAATCTAGAAGACAGACCGCACGTGCTGTTTGTAAAGGGAAATTTCGAGGCGTTGAAACGTGACTGTATCGGCATTGTAGGCTCGCGCAGGCCTACCCATTACGGCGAAAAGGTCGCAGAGGAGTTTTCGCGCGAATTTGCAAACGCTGGACTTACGGTAGTTTCCGGCTTTGCCAGAGGCATAGACGGAATAGCGCATAAAGCGTGCGTGGCGTGCGCAAAGCCGACGGTTGCTGTGTTTGCGTGCGGTATTGACGTATGTTATCCTGCCGAACACAGAGGACTGGCGGAAGGCATACTTCTCAACGGCGGCGCACTTGTAAGCGAATATCCCTTAGGCACGAAGCCTCTTCAATATCATTTTCCCGAGCGCAACCGCATAATAAGCGGACTCAGCCGCGCGGTGTTTCTGGCGCAGGCGGCAAAGAAAAGCGGGTCGCTTATTACAGTGCGTTTTGCAATAGAGCAGGGCAAAGAGGTGTTTGCGGTCCCCGGCAATATTTACGCCGCGGAAAGCGAGGGCGCAAACGAACTGCTGAGAGAGATTCCCGACGCGCTCGTCATAAGTCCCGAGGACGTTTTGGACGCTCTGCACGTAAAGCGGGAATATGTCGAAAAGCATACGGTTGAACTCACGCTGTGCGAAAGTCAGATAGTCGAGGCATTGCACGACGGCGAAGCGCATTTCGAAGAATTGCTTGCGGTCACGGGGATGGGAGTGGGAGATCTGACAAACGCGCTGTTCAACCTCGAACTCAACGGAATGATACAAAATACGGGCGGTAACTATTATTCGCTTGCGGGAATGTGAACGAAAGTATTATAATTGCACGGGTGCGTATGCGTGTAGCGGCGCGTCCGAATAAATATGCGAATACAAAACATAAATCCGATACGGCATAGGAGATTGAATGAAACAACTTATAATCGTTGAGTCGCCTCATAAAGCAAAGACGATACAGAAGTATCTTGGCGGCGACGTGCAGGTAATGGCGTCCAAAGGTCACGTATGCGACCTTCCGCAACGCTCGTTAGGCATCGATATCGACAACGGCTACAAGCCGCAATACGTCGTCTCTCAGGACAAGGAATCGACTATAAAACAACTTTCGCAAGCCGTGAAAAAGTACGACGTAATATTCCTCGCAACCGACCCGGACCGCGAGGGAGAAGCGATTAGTTGGCACCTTAAAAACGTGCTCGGCGTAGAGGGGGATAAAGTCCGCATTGAGTTTAACGAGATTTCGCCCAAAGCCGTGCGTAAGGCTATGCAGAGTCCGAGAGAAATAAATATGGATTTGGTGGACAGTCAACAGGCGCGCAGAGTGCTTGACAGACTTGTCGGATACAAGATATCTCCGATTCTTTCGAGAAAACTCAAACCGGGGCTTTCGGCGGGACGCGTGCAGTCCGCCGCGCTCAAAATGATTGTCGACAGAGAAAAGGAAATCCGCGCGTTTGTACCCGAGGAATACTGGAACATAAATGCGCTTCTTCTCAAAATCGGCGCGAAAAAGACAAAGGCAAATCTTTTCAACGCATCTCTTTCGGACAGCAACGGCAAGAAAATAAAAGTTACAAACGCGGACGAAGCGGCTGTCATATCCGACTTTATGCGCAGGTGCGATTACGTTGTGGACGAAGTTAAAAAGAGCGTTTCCACGTCTAAGCCCGCGCCTCCGTTTACGACTTCTACAATGCAGCAGGAAGCGAGTCATAAACTCAATATGACCGCTGACAGAACAAGCCGCGTCGCCCAGTCGCTGTACGAGGGCGTTAACATCGAAGGCGAAGGTCAGCACGCGCTTATCACTTATATAAGAACGGACAGCGTACGTATCTCTCCCGATTTCGCCAAAATGACGCTAGGGTTTATAGAGGAGAATTACGGAAAAGAATACGCCCCGTCCTCTCCCAACGTATATAAGACCAGCGACAATGCGCAGGACGCGCACGAAGCGATACGTCCCATCGATTTGAGCCGCACGCCGAAATCGCTCGAAGGCAAAATGGACAGAGACGCTTTCCGTCTTTACAAACTTATTTACGAGAGATATATGGCATCCCAGATGACAGGCGCGCAGTACAACACGATGCGCGTGCACATTTTGGGTACGAGCGGTTCGGACAACCTCGGCTTCATCGTAAAGGGCAAGAGCGTGAAATTCAAGGGCTATACCGCCGTTTATTCCGCTACGGTGGAAGAGGATGAGGACAATAGGGAAGTCGACACTATGCCCGACCTCAACGAGGGCGAGGAACTCAATCTCGACGACGTGCTTTGCGAGCAGAAGTTTACAAAGCCGCCCGCGAGGTACAACGACGCTACGATTGTAAAAGCGCTGGAAGAAAACGGAATCGGACGTCCGTCGACATACGCGTCTATAATCTCGGTTCTTTCAAAGCGTGAATACACGGAAAAGCAACAGAAAGCAATCGTTCCCACACAACTCGGAGAAGCGGTTTGCGAGTATATGGAGAAGAGTTTCCCGGATATTATGAGCCTTGACTTTACGGCAAGACTCGAAGGCGCGCTGGATAAAGTTGCGGACGGGAATCAACACTGGCAGGAACTCATCGGCGCGTTTTATCCCAGACTTCAAAAGTTTTTGGACAGAGCGGCAAAGGCGGGAGGCACGGCGCATCTCCCCGATGAGGAGAGCGACGAAGTGTGCGATAAATGCGGCGCAAAAATGGTTGTCAGACACGGAAAATACGGTCCTTTCCTCGCGTGTCCGAATTATCCTAAATGCAAAAACATAAAGAAGATAGTCGAAGTTGTGGGCAAATGCCCAAAATGCGGCGGAGACGTGAGCAAACGCGTATCCAAATCCGGCAAGACTTTCTACGGATGCACAAATTATCCGCAGTGCGACTTTATCAGTTGGGACGTACCCGCTCCTTATTTCTGTCCCGATTGCGGAAATACGATGAAAGTGGTAAAACGGGACGGAAAAACGTATTATTCCTGTACGGACAGACAGTGCAAACACAGGGAACTTGTGTCTGCGGACGAAGAGACTTCCTGTGAAAACGGCGAGGAAAACTGAGATATGAAAAGGACGGTCAAAGTCATAGGCGGCGGTCTTGCGGGGTGCGAATGCGCTTTGCAGTTGCTCGGATGCGGATTTGCCGTCGATATGTTCGAGATGCGTCCCGACGTTCAGACAGGCGCGCACAAGACGTCCGCGCTTGCGGAACTCGTTTGTTCGAATTCCCTGAAATCGGAAGAACCGACCACTGCGTCGGGGCTTTTGAAAGAGGAACTCGGATTGTTGGGGTGTAAATTGTTGCCGCTTGCACGGCAGAGCAGAGTTCCGTCGGGAAGCGCGCTCTCGGTGGACAGAGCGAAATTTTCCGCGCTTGTGGAAGAGGAACTCGCAAAATATGCGGATTTCAGACTTATACGTCAGGAAGTAGCGCATATCGACGGTTCTCCAACCGTAATAGCGACGGGACCGCTTACGTCAGACGCGATGGCGGAAAAGGTTGCCCGACTCAGCGGAAAGAAAAGACTGTTTTTCTATGACGCAATCGCACCGATTGTTTCTGCTGACAGTATAGATTACGACAAAGCGTACTTCGGCGGAAGATACGGCAAAGGCGGCGACGATTATCTGAATCTGCCTATGACTAAGGACGAGTACGAAGCGTTTTATCGGGAGTTGATAAACGCGAAGTCGGTTGTTTTGCATTCGTTTGAGAAGAGCGAACTGTTCGACGGGTGTATGCCTATCGAGGAGATGGCAAAGCGGGGAAGCGACACCATTCGTTTCGGACCTCTTAAACCCATAGGACTGAAAAATCCTAAGACGGGCGAAAAAGCGTATGCGGTTGTGCAACTCCGCAGAGAAAACGTGGCAGGAGACTGTTTCAACCTCGTAGGTTTTCAGACTAACCTGACTTTCGGGGAGCAGAAAAGAGTGTTTTCGATGATTCCTGCATTGAGAAATGCGGAATTTATGAGATACGGCGTTATGCACAGGAACACCTACATAGACGCTCCCAACGTGCTCAGCGAGACGTTCAGAGTCAAAACTTCCGACTCGCCGTTGTACATAGCGGGACAACTGTCGGGAGTGGAAGGCTATGTCGAAAGCATAATGAGCGGTATGATAGCGGGGCAGGCAATGGCGTCGGACCTGAGAGATCTCGACTACGAAGTGCCGTCGGAGTTTACGATTATAGGTTCGCTTTGCAGATATGTGTCGGGTTGTCCGACAGATTTCAAGCCTATGAACGCTAATTTCGGAATTCTGCCGCCGATAACGGACGCGCGCGACAAAAAAAGCCGAAAACAGGCTTATCATGACAGGGCGATATCGTATATTCCTATGCCGCTGTCGGAAAACTTATATAACTGAAATTTACGGTTGCGTGCCTATCTCGCACGTATCCGACTGACCGCTTTGAATATCGCAAGCGGGAATAAATAAAATGTACTCTTACGGAGGTGTACTTAAATGGAATTCAGGGGAACTACTATCTGCGCTGTCAAGCGCAACGGTACTACCGCTGTCGCAGGTGACGGACAGGTCACAATGGGCGAGAGTGTAATAATGAAAGGGAATGCGGTCAAGGTCAAACGCATATATAACGACAAAGTAGTGGTCGGATTTGCGGGTTCGGTGTCGGATGCTTTCGCGCTGTCGGAGAAGTTTGAAGCGATGCTTCAAAAATTCAGCGGCAATCTTATGCGCGCGGCGGTGGAACTTGCCGAATTATGGCGTTCGGACAAAGGCGGAAGACGACTCGAAGCCTTGCTTATAGCGGCGGACGCGACGTCGCTTTTCGTTATATCGGGAACGGGCGAAGTCATAGAGCCCGAAAACGGAATATGCGCGATAGGCAGCGGCGGCAACTATGCTCTCGCGGCAGCCCGCGCGCTTGCGGCAAATACGGATATGGACGCAAAAAGTATTGCCCGTTCCGCGCTTGAAATCGCAAGCGAGATTTGCGTATATACAAACGACCATATTACGGTCGAAACGGTCTGAGAGGTGAAGTATGGACAATAACGTTATGACTCCGAAACAAATCGTTGCGGAACTCGACAGATATATCATAGGTCAGCACGACGCGAAAGTCGCGGTGGCAATCGCTTTGCGCAATCGCTACCGCAGAAGCAAACTTTCCGAAGAAATGCGCGAGGAAATCACGCCGAAAAACATCATTATGAAAGGTCCGACCGGCGTAGGCAAGACCGAAATCGCGCGTAGACTCGCAAAGGTCGTAAAGGCTCCGTTCGTCAAAGTGGAAGCGACTAAGTTTACAGAAGTCGGTTACGTGGGACGCGACGTTGAAAGCATAATCCGCGATCTTGTGGAGGCGTCTATTCGCCTCGTGCGCGACGAGAAGTATAAAGAAGTTCTGCCCAGAGCAACGGAATTTGCAGAAAACGAACTTGCAAAAATCATTCTGCCTGTGCGAAAAGAGGCGATGGGTTCTGCCGATGCGGACAAGAGCGACGCGGAACTCAACGAAGAAATTCTCCGCGAGTTGAGAGCGGGACATCTCGATTCGTTTACCGTAGAGATGCAGATTCGCCAGCAGCCTAAGCCCATTCAGATTCCTCTCGGTGGCGGCGGAGACAATACTATAAATCTCGGAAGCATTTTCGACAGTATGAAAGGTATGGGCGGCGGCTCTGTCAAAAAGCGTAAACTTACTGTAAAACAGGCAAGAGAAATCATTATTGCCAAAGAATCCGAAAAGATGGTGGACGAGGACGCAATCGTTCAGGAGGCGTTGCAGAGAGCGGAACAGGACGGCGTCGTGTTCCTTGACGAGATAGACAAAATCGCGGCTAACAACGGCGGAATGCAACAGGGACACGACGTGTCAAGAGAGGGTGTTCAGCGCGATATTCTGCCCATTGTGGAAGGTAGTACCGTTCAGACAAAACACGGCACGATTCGTACGGATTTCATTCTGTTTGTAGCGGCTGGCGCGTTCCATATTTCAAGAATGGAGGACCTTATTCCCGAATTGCAGGGAAGATTCCCCATCAGAGTGGAACTGGACAATCTGTCAAAAGAAGACTTTGTAAAAATCCTTACAGAGCCGGATAACGCGGTGCTGAAGCAGTATAAAGAACTGCTTGCGGTCGACGGAGTTAAACTCAACTTTACGGACGAGGCAATCGACGAAATCGCAAGAGTCTCGTTCGAACAGAATGAAAGCAGCGAGAATCTCGGCGCGCGCCGTTTGCACGCGGTGCTCGAAGCGTTGCTCAAAGACGTGCTTTTCGAAGCGGACGACAACGTAACGGAAGAGATTAACGTGGATAAAAAGTATGTGGAAGAGCATCTTTCCACTACGCTTAAAGAGCGCAACCTGAGAAGATTCATAATCTGATTTTATCCGAATTTGCATATAACGGCAATTCGGACGGTGGGGGCTGAAAATGATAAACATACCCAAAGGGACAAAGGATATGCTTCCGTCGGAAGCATATAAGTGGCATTACGTAGAGGACGTTGCGCGCGAAATCGCGGCTCGGTTCGGGTTCAAGGAGATAAGAACGCCGATGTTCGAGCATACGGAACTGTTTCTGCGCGGCGTCGGGGAAACGACCGATATCGTAAACAAGGAAATGTATACCTTTGACGATAAAGGCGGACGCAGTATGACCTTGCGTCCGGAAGGTACCGCAGGCGTAGCGAGATGCTTTATAGAAAACGCACTTGCGCAGGGCGTTATGCCTATGAAAGCATATTATATCGCGTCCGTATTCAGATACGAAAAGCCGCAGAACGGAAGATTGCGCGAGCATCATCAGTTCGGAGTCGAATGTTACGGAAGCGACAGCCCCGCGGCGGACGCGGAGGTCATATCGCTGGCTTCGACGTTTCTCAGGAGCGTAGGGCTTGAAAGTCTCGAACTGAATATAAACAGCATCGGATGTCCGCAGTGCAGGGCAAAGTATAACGCCGCTCTAAAAGCGTATATCGGCGCGAATTTGCAGGGAATGTGCGGTCAGTGTCAGGCAAGATTTGAAAAGAATCCCCTCCGAATACTCGATTGCAAGGAAGAGAAGTGCAAACTTGTCACCGCAAATGCGCCTAAGATAACCGAGTTTTTGTGCGACGACTGTAAATCACATTTCGAAAAAGTTCAGAATCTTCTTTCAAAGCAGGGAATTGCGTTTAAAGTTAATCCGTCCATTGTAAGAGGACTGGACTATTATACGCGTACCGTTTTCGAATTCGTATCCACGGACATAGGCGCGCAGGGCACGGTTTGCGGAGGCGGCAGATACAACAATCTCGTCGAAGAGGTCGGAGGCAAGCCTACGCCTGCCGTCGGATTCGGGCTGGGGCTTGAAAGACTTCTTCTTGTTTTGGAGAATACAGGCAAACTCGGCGCGGTTAAGGAGAGAACGGACGTTTATATTCTTCCTATCGGCGAAAACGCGGGTGATTATGCGCGCAAACTTGTTTCGGAACTCAGAAATAAAGGCGTCAGAGCGGAGACGGATATAATGGACAGAGGCGTCAAGGCGCAGATGAAATATGCCGATAAATCAGGCGCGGCATACGTGGCGGTGATCGGCGATGACGAGATAACAAGCGGAACGGTTCGTTTAAAGAATATGGAGGACGGCACCGAGCGCGAGTGCTCCGTGGACAGGATAGCCGAAGCGTTGTTATGACGGAGTGCGGCAGAGTAGCAAGCGTAAACGGAGAAAATGCAAAAGTCGTTTTCAAACGGCGTGCAGAGTGCGATAAATGCCGAATGTGCGTTGCGTCAAAAGACGGTAAGCACAGTGAAATTACGGTTGCGAATACTTTGAATCTTTGCGAGGGCGACTGCGTCACGGTAGAGGTTTACAAACGCAAAATTCAGGTTCTCACCGTCGTTTTATACATATTCGCGTTTGCTCTCACCGCGTTGGGAGCAGGGGTGGGCTCAATAATGAGCAAAGGCGCGAGCGCTATACTCGGGGTTGCGGGATTCGTGATAGGAATGGCGTTTGCCGTGCCCATAGACGTATGCGTATTGCGTAAGAAACAAAAGCCGAAAATGATTCGGGAGCGCGCCGAATCGGAATATATTGTAAATTCGAAGTAAAGAATATAAATTGAAACTACTATATTTTATCGAGACGGCTGTTTAGCCGCTCGGAAATTTTAAAAGGAAGGAAACCGATATGGAAAAAATTTTAAACTCAGATAATTTTGACGAGACAATCAAAGACGGCGTTACGCTTGTGGATTTTTGGGCGACGTGGTGCGGACCGTGCAAGATGCTTGCGCCAGTAATCGCGGAGATTGCAAAGGATTACGATGGCAGAGCGCAGGTCTGCAAAGTCGACGTGGACGAAAATCCCGAACTTGCGCAGAGATACGGAATATACTCCATTCCCAGCGTGTTCGTTTTTAAAAACGGCGAAGCGGTCGATAAACTCGTGGGATTCAGAGTCAAGACTCAGATAGCGGAAGTTTTGGACAAATATCTTTAATCATTGTTAAGCGCGGTTTTGAATCGTGCTTAAATTTTATTTTGATGCTCCGCATCTTTGACAAGTGCGAGCAAAATTTGTTAGGATATAAAAGCGGACGGAGCAAATCCGCTTATGAATACGTACAGAAAATTTTTATATAAGGAGAAGTGAAATGGTCGATTTAAAAGTTATCAAAGCCGCCGACGAGGAACTTTACAACTCAATGGTGCAGGAACTCGAACGTCAACAGTACAATCTCGAACTTATCGCAAGCGAAAACATCGTAAGCCCCGCAGTTCTTGCTGCGGCAGGGAGTTTTTATACGAATAAGTATGCGGAGGGTTATCCGAGCAGACGTTATTACGGCGGATGTCAGTTTGTCGACCGAGCGGAGGAACTCGCTATCGAGCGCGCAAAAGAACTGTTTGGCGCAAAGTATGCCAACGTTCAGGCGCACAGCGGTTCGAACGCGAATTTTACCGCTTATTACAGTCTGCTCAAACCGGGCGATACGATTCTCGGAATGTCGCTGTCGGCAGGCGGACATCTCACTCATGGCGCAAAAGTCAGTATGAGCGGAAAGGTTTTCAACTCCGTATTCTACGAGGTCGACGAAGAGGGTTACATAGATTATGACGACGTGCTTAGAATCGCAAAAGAGTGCAAGCCGCAGTTGATTGTTGCGGGTGCAAGCGCGTATCCCAGAGCGATAGATTTCAAACGTTTCAGAGAGATTGCAGACGAAGTGGGCGCGTATCTGATGGTGGATATGGCGCATATAGCGGGACTTGTCGCCGCAGGCGAACATATGAGCCCGATGCCCTATGCGCATATAGTTACGACAACTACCCACAAGACTCTCAGAGGTCCCAGAGGCGGACTTATTCTTACTAACGACGAGCAGGTTGCAAAAGCGATTGACAAGACGATTTTTCCCGGAACTCAGGGCGGTCCTCTTATGCATATAGTAGCCGCTAAGGCGATAGCATTCAAAGAAGCGTTGTCTCCCGAGTTCAAGGCATATCAGCATCAGGTCGTCCTCAATGCGAAAGCGCTTGCCGCAAAACTTGTGTCGAGAGGCTTGAATATCATAAGCGGCGGAACGGACAACCATCTTATGCTTCTCAACCTTGTTGAAAACGGCGTTACAGGCAAGGAACTCGAAGTTCTTCTCGATGCCGCGCATATTACTTTGAATAAAAACGCCATTCCCAACGATCCGCAGAAGCCCTCGATTACAAGCGGTGTGCGTATCGGCACTCCCGCGGTTACTACGCGCGGTATGAAAGAGGAGGAAATGGATATCATCGGAGATTGTATCGCGGACGTTATCTTCGGCAAGGAGTCCGCAATCGAAAGCGTAAAGGAAAGAGTAATTGCTCTTTGCAAAAAATTCCCGATTTACGCAAACGATATCGATATGTAATTATAAGGCGCGTTTTGCAGAGTAAAGTCTGTTGAGCGCGCTTATGAGCGTATAACCGGCAAACGCAATCGGCGCAAACATATCAGCGCGCGACGGTTGCGTTTTTTCGTATGCTTTTTCGTTTTGTCTTTTGTTCTGTTTCGGAATGCCGTCCGAATTTTCTGCGTCGGAATCTGTTGTAGAACAGGGTTCCTTTTCGTTTTTCAGTGATTCCTGTTCCTTTTTCAGCATCTCGTCAAACATCTTCTTGTATTTTTTCAGATCTTCGTCGGAAGTGTCGGACTGCGGGTTATGCTCCGCGCTTTTATCTGCGGAGGGTTGCGGTTTTTGAGAAGCGGCGGCTACGTTCTGTTTTCCGTTCATCATATTCAGAAACATAGGCATAAACGCGGACATCATATCTCCGTTCGTTCCGCCTGTGCCGCTGCCTCCGCTCATCATAGACAGCAGAGAAGCCATCGGGTTTGTATTCGCAGAAGTTTGCGACGCGGATTTGCGCTTGCTTTCTTCGCGCGTTTTTCCGTCTATATCAATCTGTTCTCCCAGTCCGTTCTGCATAGCGAAAACCGACTGCGCAGTGTATCCCGACCGACCGCGTTCGTTCGTATATGACCTGTTCTGCTCATATCCGCCGTGTCCGTCGTTATAAGAGGATTTTGCGCGGTCGGCGTCGTTGGAGCCGCCGTATGTATCGGTGTTCGGCGTTTTCGGAGTCCCTAACATCTGCATAAGTGCGGATAATGTGTTCGCGTCAAAATTCATAATTCACCTTGTCACACCTATAATATGCCGACATATATTGAATGTGACGGAGGACGGTATGAATTTTTGGGAACGCGGCGGATATAACGCCGAAAACGACGCTAAAAACAAAGGTAATGCAGGTCAGACTTATAACGCCGACGTAAAAAGCAACAATACGTCCGCTCAAAACGAGCAGAGAGGCAACGCTACGGCTGACGGCAAGTACACCGAACAGGAAGTCAGAGACAAGTTTGAACAGTACAGCGGCAAAGACGAGAATCAACTTATGAGCGAGTTGGCAAGGACCGTTGCGCGTATGAAGAGCGAAGGTTCTTTCGATTCGTCCGCGATAGAGAATATGTACAACACCGCCGCGCCCTTTCTCAATGACGAACAGCGCAAAAGAATGCGCGCGATAATAGATATGCTTGTCAGGTAGTTTATGGATAAATTGGATAAAAGCATAATCGATTTAATGCGCGGCGAAAAAAAATTCGACGGCAATATCGTCAGCGCGCTTAGCGTAAGCGAGAGCGCGAATGCGTTGGTGCGAGTACATAATCCTTTGCATCTGAGTATGCTCGAACGCCGTTTCGACGTTACCGCGGAGTATCCTTTTATAAGGTCGGTACGTATTAAGTGTACGCTTAAAGACGCTATAAGACTTGAAAGAATGCAGGAAGTGGAATACGTCTCGGCGCAGAGCAAGGTGTTTACATTGCAGGAGAACGCCAAAGACGGTATGCGTCCCGCGCAGACGTTTGAACTGCCGACGGATTTAGACGGAAGCGGCGTAACGATGTGCGTAATGGATACGGGTGTTATGCCGCATACGGATCTGTCGCTTCCGCGTGAGAGAATAGTGCACTTTGTGGATATGATAAACGGCGAATCTGAGCCGTATGACGATAACGGACACGGGACGTTCGTCGCGGGAGTAGCCTGTGGAAACGGCACCTTGTCCGGCGGCAAAATTTCGGGGGTTGCTCCAAAGGCTAACATTGTCGGGTTGAAGGTTATAGGGGAGAGCGGAGAAAGCGGCACATTTAAAATCCTCGACGGAATGCAATGGCTGTTCGATAATTTCCGTCAGTACGGAATAAGGGTTGTATGTATGAGTTTCGGAGCGGAGCCTCTCGACTATGCCGATCCTCTGAAAATGGGCGCGGAGATGCTCTCACGCAGCGGACTTATCGTTGTCGCGGCTTCGGGCAACAGCGGAGAAAACGCTCTTAAATCTCCTGCCGTAAGCAATGAGGTCATAAGCGTAGGCGCAGTAGACGAAAAGAACAAAATCGCTCCGTTTACGTCAAGGGGAGTATATCAGGGCGCCATCCGTCCGGACGTGTTTGCCGACGGAGTGGACGTCAGAGGTATAGCCGCAGGCGGAACTTATTCGCTTATGTCGGGAACTTCCGCATCCGCGCCTTACGTGGCGGGCGCGTGCTGTCTGCTTTGTCAGAAGTATAGGAATATTACGCCGAGGCAGGCAAAGAACGCTATTGTGGGAAGTTGCGCTAACGTTGACGGAAACAGGATATTCCGTCTTTGAGAGACAAAGGGTATCAATAAGTTGAATCCGCCGTCACTGTGAACGGCGGATTGTAATTTGGAGTTTAATCGGCAGTTTTATATCGGTAACGCATATACGTATTTTTATAACAGTCATTCGTCAACCGAGAGATTTTATTATTTTGTCCAGACATTTAGTGAAGTATAAAATATCTTTTGCGGTTGTTTCGACGCCTATGCTTGCTCTGACCGCGCCTTGATTTTCGGTGCCCAGCGATTTGTGCACCAACGGCGCGCAATGCAATCCGCTGCGTACGGCTATACCGTATTCGTTGAGCATTTCGGCGATATAGGTGCTGTCCGTATCTTTGACGTTGAACGCGACAACTCCCGTAGCGGTTTCTTCCGAATACAGAGTACATCCCATCGTTTTGAGATTGTAAAGCAACGATTGAGTCAGTTGCGTGAGATTTTTCTTAGTAGACGCAAGATGTTCGAAAGACCATTTCGCGCCTTGGTGAAGCGCGGCGATTCCTCCTGCGAACAGTGTGCCCGCTTCGAGTCCGTCAGGATACTGCGGCGGCTGAAACACGCTTGATGAAAACGTTCCGGTGCCGCCGTAAAGCAATGGGCGGAGTTCGATACTTCTGTCGACGATGAGAAAGCCCGTACCCTGTACTCCGTGCAATCCTTTATGGGCAGGGCAGGCAAGCATATCTATGCCGAAATTTTTTATATCGGTCGGAAGGACGGGGACGCTTTGCGCTCCGTCCAGAATAAAAAGCGCGCCGTTATCTTTTGCGATTTTACCCGCCTCTTCGATATCGAGAGTGGCTCCCGTAACGTTGCAGGCTCCGCCGAGCACGAGGACGTTTGCTCTCGACGAAATTTTGCGCAGTTCGCCCATATCCGCTTTTTTGCCGTGTGTGTCGAGTATGCGAAGAGTTATTCTGCCTCTTCTTTGCAATTCGTACAGAGGGCGGAGTACGGAATTGTGCTCGTTTGAGGTGGATACGACAGTGTCGCCGTCGTTGATCGCTCCGAAAATAGCAAGGTTCAGAGCCTCGGTACAGTTTTTTGTAAATACCGTTTCGTAGCCGTCGTCTGCGTTGAGCATATCTTTGAGATAGCGTCTGCAATTTTCTATTTTAATACCCGCGGAGATAGCGTCGTCGTGACCGCCCCGTCCGCTGTTTGCGCTGTGACGAAGGTCGTAATTTATGCAGTCTATTACGGACTGCGGCTTAAAGCGCGACGTGGCGGCGTTGTCTAAGTATAACATATCGGTTTCCTCTCAATCCCTTATAGGCTAATTTATGCCGATAATCACGAAAAATGTGTGCGCGCAATATATTAAATCAAAGGGCGGATACATATAATTGGAGGAGACGATGAGAGAGTTTTTTGTTGCATTCCGCTCGCGCTCGGAAGCCATAGCGTTTTACGAAGCGTTGTTGAGTTACCGTATAACCTGTAAAGTTATCAATACGCCCTCGTCCGCAAAGGTGGGGTGCGGACTGTCGGTCAAACTGTTTGCAAGAGATATGCCGCAAGCCAAGAAGGTACTGGAAAGAGGAAATTTCAATTCGGCTATCGGGTTTTATTATTTCTCGACAAACGGAAGCGCGATAAGAGTTTAATGCGCGTTTAAGGCTGCGAATCTGCGCGCGTATGCGTATATTGCGCTCACGCGCGCAAACTTCTTGCCAAAACCGTGTTGCTGTGACATAATATGAGAATGACGAAAGATAACGGTGAAATTTACAGATTGCTTGACTCGATGCACGGCGGAGCGGAGTGCGAACTCAATTTCGGATCGCCTTTCGAATTGCTTGTTGCGGTCGTGCTCTCGGCACAGTGCACGGACAAACGCGTGAACGCGGTTACCGCCGAACTGTTTAAGGTGGCAAACACGCCGCAGCAGTTTGTCGATATGCCCGCCGAAGAGTTGGAAAGACGCATATTTTCCTGCGGCTTTTACCGCAATAAAGCGCGCGCTATAAAGGAGTTGAGCGCGAGTATAATCGAACTCGGCGGAATGCCCGATACGCGAGAGGAACTTATGCAACTGCGCGGAGTGGGGCGTAAAACCGCAAACGTGGTTTATGCCGTGGCATACGGCGGCAATGCCATAGCCGTGGATACTCACGTGTTTAGAGTTGCAAACAGAATAGGTCTTGTCGACGCAAAAACGCCTGAGCAGACAGAGGAGCAGTTGATGCTCAACTTTGACGAGAATCTGTGGTCGCATCTGCACCACCTGTTGATATTCCAGGGCAGATACGTGTGTCATTCGCGTAATCCCGAATGCGGCGTGTGCGCATTGAAGGAGTATTGCAAGCATTATAAAAAGAATATAGGGCAGCGGCCGTAGTCCTATTCTTCCCCGTACTCTTCATTAGAAAAGTATAGAAACGTAGGCGCCGAGTCGGTGCGAACGGTAAGGTGTATTGTATGAAAAATTTCGAAATAGTCTCCAAAAAACGTTTGGCGGATAATGTTTGCGAATATACCGTATTTGCGCCTCTTGTGGTAAAGCATTGCAAGGCGGGACAGTTTATCATTCTGCGCACGGACGAAGACGGGGAGAGAGTTCCGTTTACTATCTGCGATTATTCCCGCGACGAAGGCACTGTGTGCATTCTTGTGCAGGAGGTCGGTTATACGACTCTCAGACTTTCACGTATGAGCGTAGGCGACGTGCTTGCCGATTTTGTTGGTCCGCTGGGCAACGCAACTGATTTGTCGGAGTTTTCAAAGATATGTCTTATAGGCGGCGGAATAGGTACTGCGGTCATTTATCCGCAGGCGAAACAACTCTTCAATGAGGGTAAAAGCGTTGACGTAATCATAGGCGCGAGAAACGAATCCCTTATAATGTACAGAGATAATTTTGCGTCTAACTGCGATGATCTATATCTTATCACTGATGACGGCTCAAGCGGAAAAAAGGGCTTTGTTACAGATATGCTAAAAGAACTTGTCGGCGGCGGAAAGGAATACGATTGCGTGTTCGCCGTCGGACCTCTTCCCATGATGAAGGCGGTTTGCGCTCTGACCAAAGAACTCGGAATTAAAACCGTTGTGAGTATGAACTCGATGATGGTTGACGGAACCGGTATGTGCGGATGTTGCCGTCTTACGGTCAACGGAAGCACCAGATATGCGTGTATAGACGGCCCCGAATTTGACGGACACGCCGTGGATTTTGATGAAGCGATTCTTCGAAGCCGCACATACAGACAGCAGGAACAGGCGCATCTGTGCAATATAAGAGGTTAATATGGCGATAGAAAACAATACGCGCAATGCAATGCCAACGCAGGCGGCGGAGGACAGAATACGCAATTTCGAAGAGGTTGCGCTCGGATATACTCCCGCTCTCGCGCAGGCGGAAGCGCAGAGATGTCTGAACTGCAAAAACGCGCCCTGTATGACGGGATGTCCCGTGGGTGTGCGCATCCCTGATTTTATCTCTAAAATCAAAGGGGGGGATATGCGCGGAGCGGCGGAAACTCTGAAAGCGGACAACAATTTGCCCGCAATTTGCGGCAGGGTATGTCCGCAGGAAAATCAATGTGAAAAGTATTGCGTGCGTAAAGTAAAGTTAGGCGGCTCGGTTGCGATAGGCAATCTGGAACGTTATACTGCAGACTGGGCGCTTGCAAATCAGGAAGAAACAAATTCCGTTTGCGTAGAGAGGAACGGACTCCGCGTTGCGATTGTAGGCTCGGGCCCCGCGTCTTTATCCTGCGCGGCGGATCTTGCGAGAGCAGGCGTAGCCGTTACGGTATTCGAAGCGTTGCACAAAGCGGGAGGCGTGCTGGTTTACGGAATCCCCGAATTCAGGCTGCCCAAATCGCTTGTCGCCAAAGAGATAGAAAACGTAACTGCGTTGGGCGTAAAGATAATCACCGACGTTGTAGTAGGTAAAACCGTGTTTATAGACGAATTGCTTGAAGAATACGACGCCGTGTTTATAGGGTCCGGCGCGGGACTTCCGTCGTTTTTAAAGATAAAAGGCGAAAACCTGAACGGCGTTTATTCCGCAAACGAATACCTTACCCGTCTGAATCTTATGAAGGCGTATAAAGAAGATTCCGCAACGCCCGTTCTTCGCGGCGAAAAAGTCGTAGTAGTCGGGGCGGGAAACGTTGCAATGGACAGCGCGAGGACTGCTATAAGGCTTGGCGCGGAAGTCCATCTCGTATATCGCAGAAGCCGTGCGGAGATGCCCGCAAGAGCGGAAGAAATCGAACACGCAGAAGAAGAGGGTATCGTATTCAATCTGCTTGTTAACCCCGTGGAAATACTCGGAAAAGACGGCAATGTGTGCGGAATCAGATGCGTGCGTATGGAACTCGGCGAACCCGATGCAAGCGGACGCCGCAGTCCGATTGCGGTTGAAGGAAGCGAATTCGATATTGATTGCGACGAGGTTATAGTCGCATTAGGAACTACTCCGAATCCTATTATAAAAAACAGTATGCCGTCTCTTGCGACTACCGCAAAGGGTACGCTGTGCGCCGATGCGAACGGAAGAACAAATATCGAGCGGCTGTATACCGGCGGCGACGCAATGACTGGCGCGGCAACCGTAATACTTGCCATGGGCGCGGGTAAGCGCGCGGCAAAAGCAATACTCGAAGACGCTTGCGGCAGATAGCGCGGGCGTGGACGGCGAACGGATGTCGGTAGAATTGAGTTCAAGGCGCAATTCTCCGAGTTGCAGAGGATAAACTCGGTCAAACCAGAAATAATAAAGGTAGCCGTCATTACGGCGGAAAAACAAAAATGCTAAAAGTCGGTCTGAACAATGACCGACGGTAATACAGGTGAAAGATGTTTCTCGATTACGTAAAGATAATAATCAAAGCAGGTGACGGCGGAAACGGTAAAGTTTCCTTCCACCGCGAAAAGTATGTTCCGAACGGCGGTCCCGACGGCGGAGACGGCGGGAACGGCGGAGATGTGATTTTCGTCGCCGACAAAGATTTGAATACTCTAATAGATTTCAGATTTCAGAAATTCTACCGTGCCCAGAACGGTCAGGACGGCGCGGCAAAGAACTGTACGGGAAAATCCGCAGAGCCGCTTTACGTACGCGTTCCGACGGGCACGGTTGTACGTGATACCGAGAGCGGCAAAGTGGTTTGTGATTTGTTTGAGGACGGAGAGCAGGTTGTAGTTCTCAAAGGCGGTCGCGGCGGAAAGGGCAACAACAGGTTCGCCCATTCCAAAAGACAGGCCCCGTCATTTTCGCAGTTGGGAGAACGAACGGAAGAACACAGGGTTACTTTGGAACTCAAAACCATTGCGGACGTAGGGCTTGTAGGTTTTCCCAACGTGGGAAAATCGACGTTGCTCAGCGTACTCACTTCCGCAAAACCCAAAATTGCGAACTATCATTTTACGACGCTCAGCCCGAATCTCGGCGTTGTGCAGATGTATGACGACAGTTTTGTAATAGCGGATATACCGGGGCTTATCGAGGGCGCAAGCGAAGGCGCGGGCTTAGGGCACTATTTTCTCAGGCATATCGAGCGAGTGCGCGTTATCGTGCATATTGTCGACATAAGCGGAAGCGAAGGCAGAGATCCCGTTGAAGACTTTGTTAAGATCAACAACGAACTTGCGACGTACGGCGAAAAACTTGCCGCTATCGAGCAGATAGTTGTAGCGAGTAAGGCGGATTTGCTTGAAGACGCGGAAGCGGTCGAGAGATTCGAACACGCCACAGGACAAAAACTGCACGTCATTTCATCTGTCACACGCGACGGACTTGAAGAATTGCTTAAAGTTATAAAGGAGAAAGTCGACAGTCTGCCGCCTCCCGCGCGTATTCCCAAAGACGAGGATTTCGAGTTGGAAGAGAGGTCTGACCAGAAGTTTACCGTATCGAGAATGGACGACGGCTCGTTCTTCGTAGACGGAGGTCTGGTGGATTTCCTGATTCAGAACATAACCATATCATCGGACGACAGTTTTGCATTCTTCCAGAAAGTGCTTAAAGACAGAGGAGTTATTTCCGAACTTAAAAAGCGCGGAATGAAAGAGGGCGACGTTGTAGTTATCGGCGATTTGGAATTTGAATGGGTAGATTGATTATATAATCCTTAACGATAAGTAAAACGGCTTTCCGGATGAGATAAGCCGTTTTTTTATGCGGTTCTATGCAGTTCTATTATGTGTAAAATTTCGGTTTATGAGATTTCTTCGATAGAGATCTGGTCATTCTGTTGGGAAGCGGCGCTTTCGAGATCGGAAATGACTTTCGGTGACATAAGTGTGCCGTTTCCGAGCGGCGTTAACGTAAGAAGCGCAAGTATGAGAGATATGCTGCCTAAAACGATATAATAGATTCTGAGAGGTGTGATGAAGGATACAAGTATGAGCACTACGCCTGAAAAAGTATAGGATTTGAAATTCGCTCTGCACAAAACGGCGTCGAACAGGGCTCTGAACGAAAACTTGTTCTTTACAGGTTTTAAATCGGGAAGAGCGTTGTGTTTAAGCAGAAATTTGTATATGGTTTTAATCTTAACCAGCGAAAAGTTTACGTTTTCGAGTTGAACTATAGAATATGCCCGTCTGTCAATACCTCGGGCGAATACGTAAACGCGTTTATCTCTGAACTTCTGAGAAAGTTCGCAGATTGCTCCCATATCGGAAATGGTGAGCATCGAAAATTTAAAGGCGGAAATAATAACGCAGTCTTTGAGTACGATATAATTCTTGCCGCTTTCGACAAATCCGTATCTCATTGCGCTTTGAAGCAGGTTTATCACATACTCGTTGCCCCTTATAGAAAATTCAAGAGCAAGCCTGTCGTATGTATAAGGTCTGTTCCGCTTTGAAAGGACGTATTTTACAGTTATTATCACAATTACAGTGAACGCTATGGCAAACACGAGCGCGCCTATCCAGTTTTTGAAGAGAAGCGACGCCCAGACGAATGTGAGTAACATAGATATCACGGTCAGAGAAAAATAGTCTACGATTTTTGCCATAATACAATTGTTGACAAAAGTTCGGTTTAAAAAACGTCTGCGTGCATATAATTCTTGATAAAGGCGGCAAAAAACTGTATAATATAAATATGGCAAAGACGTTGATATTCGGAGGAGCGTTCGATCCTCCGCATAATGAGCATATCGCGATATGTAAATCGGCTATGGCTGCTCTCGGAGCGGACAAACTGGTCGTTGTACCGACTTATATGCCGCCGCACAAAGACGGCGGATTTTTGAAATTCGAAGATAGATGCGAGTTGATAAAAGCCGCTTTCAAGGATTTTGACGTCGTTGTCGATCAAATCGAGAAAGAGCGCGGCGGAGATAATTATTCCTATATAATTCTGCCGCTGATGAAAGAGAAGTACGGCGATATTGCGTATCTTATCGGCGGAGACAGTCTGCAATACTTCGAGAGTTGGCGCAATCCTGAACAAATCGCAAAAGTATGCCCGATAGCGGTCGCTGAAAGAGATGGATTCGACGACGTGCGCGAGACCGCTCATCGCCTTGCTCAAAAGTTTGGAGCGGAATTTATCCTTACGGATTATGTCGGTGAAGACGTGTCGTCGTCTATGCTCAAAGCGCGCCTTCTTTTGGGCGAAGAAGTCGGGGAAATACCTCTATCGGTAACGAGAATTATACGAGAGCGCGGATGGTTCTGTGAATACGAGAGCGCGGTTGAAAAACTCAAAGGCTTTCAGTCGGAGGAGTTGTTTTATCATAGCAAGGCTGTAGTGAAAAGAGCGGTGGATTTCAATTCCAAACACAATCTCAAACTCGAATTCAGAAAAGTTTTTCTATCCGCGTTACTGCACGACAATGCAAAACAGCGTCCGTCCTTAGACGGCCTGCCCGTGCCTCCCGACTGCATAGGAACGCCTGTTCTCCATCAGTTTTTGGGCGCGGAGAAAGCGAGGCGGGATTTCGGAGTAGATGATAAGGACGTTCTGGACGCGATACGTTATCATACGACGGCAAAGGCGGATATGTCTTTGCTTGAAAAACTGATTTATACCGCGGACAGTCTTTCCGATGACAGGGAATACCAGCCTATTCCGAAACTGCGCAAAATCGCGGGGGAAAATTTTGAAAACGGTTTTTTGGAAACTCTGAAATATACGGTTGACAAACTTATCGCAAAAGGCGGGAAAATATATCCGTTGACTTTAAGCGCGTATAAATACTATATTGATAATGAGGACGGCGTAAGAACGTCTGAATGACTGAAATCGCGGCGTCGATATATGTGAATGTCGGTGGCGAATGCGGAAATAATAAATACATAAGAATTCGGAGGCAACTATGGAATCTTTTGAAATGAAAGAAATCATCTGTAAACAACTTGACGAGCACAAAGCCGTTGATATAACCGTCCTTGACGTCGAACACTTGACAGTAATGACGGATTATTTCGTTATATGCACGGCGAAGAGCACGAAACAGGTAAAGGCTCTTGCGGAGTTTGTAGAAGACAAACTCAAAAAGGAGGGAATTTTGCCGTCGCACACCGACGGAATGACGGAGGGCAAATGGGCTGTGCTTGACTACGGCGGAGTAATCGTGCACATTTTCAATGACGAAACGAGAATGTTCTATTGCCTTGAAAAACTCTGGTCGGACGGAAAAAATATGCAGAAGTATGTTGGAGAGAACTGATTTCTCAGTTTGTATCTCAATTGTACGTCTGCTTATGATATTAACAATTGATTGAATTGATTAACCCAAATTTGCCAAAAGTATTATAATTTGATTGAATTTTTATAATACTTCTGGCAAATTGCGTCTATTTAGCGTGTTTTGGCGAGTTTGAGTAGACGTTCCTTATCGCTGTCGTTTAACTCTTCTCTTATATTTCTGTAAATTCCGACGTCGAATGTTACGGTGATGTTTTCGTAATCTGTCAGGTTACGCAAGTCGGATTGAATCTCGTTTTTGGCTTTGTCGCGCTCGCTTTTCAAATAAAACGGAGTAGTAATTGCCGCGACAACTATCTCGCCGTTATATTCGAATGCGCGCGCGCCTACAACACAGTCGTATTGCAGTGTAAAGGCGATTAAATCTTCCGTGATAGGAGAGGGAACCGTCATATTGTCTAAATCCGTTCCGTCTTTTACCTCTGTGTCGGTTGCTTGAAAGTTTTGTCGGGCATAGGCGGTACTAAGTTTCTGTAGAGCGAACGACGGTTGGAAGTATGCTGCGTTTTGATAAATAAATGCCGTTGTCATAGGATTAGTATTTGCGAAATTTACTTTTTTTTCATAATTTTTACAAAACCGTTGACATTGCGATGTCTGCGGATATAACATAATAGTGCTTCGGGGCGAGGTGTAATTCCTCACCGGCGGTAAAGTCCGCGAGCCTGCAAGGGTTGATTGGGTGAAATTCCCAAACCGACGGTATAGTCCGGATGAAAGAAGCGGGCGTTAAAATCTATTATTACTATTGCGCCCATTTTGCACGCCTCGTGGTAGCGAGGTTTT
Source organism: uncultured Christensenella sp. (assembly GCA_910578325.1). Taxonomy (GTDB): domain Bacteria; phylum Bacillota; class Clostridia; order Christensenellales; family CAG-917; genus CAG-475. Next base: position 251,554 of record CAJTQT010000002.1, on the reverse strand, counting down.
TTTATGTCTAAAAATGAAAACGTTGTTGCCGCAGATGTAACGGCAAAGTCCGTAAAAGAGAAATTAAATAAAACGGGCGAGTCAATTCTTGCAACTTTAAAGAAGTTTGCAAGTCCGAAATTTTCCGCCGCTTATGTGGCGAAACTTGCGCTGTTGACAGCAATTTCGTTTGTTTTGTATCAGTTTGCGAAGTTCAGTCTGCCGATGATTTTCCCGAGCTTTCTGGATATGCAGGTGTCCGAGCTTCCCGCGCTACTTGCGGGATTTTCCATGGGACCTATAAGCGGCTGTCTGGTGATAGTGTTCAAATGCCTGCTGAAATTTCCGCTGTCGTCCACTTTTCTTGTGGGCGAAGCGACGGATATTCTCATGGGAATCGCGCTCGTTTTGCCGTCGTCCGTAATTTACAGATTGAAAAAAGACAAGAAGCATGCGCTTATCGGCTTGCTTGTCGGTACGGCGGCTTTCGTTGTCACAGGCATAATCGTAAACAGATTCATATCCGTTCCCGCTTATCTGGAGCTGTTCTTTCACGGCAACTTTGCGCCGCTTTTGGGCATGATGCCGTATAAAAACGTGACGCAGGAGAATTTTTATGCGTTATATTTGTTGGCGGGAGTGTTGCCTTTCAATCTGATCAGATGTATAATTATGTCGGCTCTTACGTTCCTGCTGTACAAGCGTTTGAGCGTACTTTTGCATTGGGAGGGAAACAGTTTGCTCAAGAAGAGTATAAGCGGTTCGTATAAGGTCAATTCCGTCGAGGAGACGTATGCGCTTGCAAAGAGGGTTGCCGCAACTCTCGACGGCGGCGAAGTGCTGTTGCTTAACGGTGATTTGGGTGCGGGAAAGACTACGTTTACAAAAGGTCTTGCCGCCGCGTTGGGAGTCAAGGAAGAGATTACAAGTCCGACTTTCACCATACTCAACGTATACGGTAGCGGACGCGTCAATCTCAATCATCTGGATATGTACAGAGTCGAAAGCGCGGACGAACTTTCCGAACTCGGTGTAGAGGATTGTTTTGACGAGGATGCCGTAACTGTTATAGAATGGAATAAATTTCGGAAAATTGAAGGCAAAGTTATTCGAATATCGGTAAAAGCGGAAGATGAAACGCGTATTTTCGATATATCGGAAGAGGGCTTTGATTCGAATGAAACCGAGGGTGCGGAAGACAAAAAATCTGAAAACGCGGGTGCGGAGAATTCGGAAATCGATTCCGGAAAATCCGTAATAAACGAATCGGACACAGATATTGATACAGAAAAAATTTGCGCGAAGGCGGCTGACGTTGCCGATTGCGAAAGCGAGGATACCGAGTGAACTGTCTTGCGGTGGATACAACCGACAGCAGGTTGACAGCCGTTCTTATAAAGGACGGAGACGCGTTTTGTCGCGAAATCGAGGTAGGCAAGTCGGGACATTCCCGACTGCTTATGCCTGTTGTTGATGAGTTGTTTAAAGAAAGCGGATTAAATGTCGGCGATTTGGACGCGGTTGCGGCGGTAGTCGGACCTGGCTCATTTACGGGAATAAGAATAGGTGTATCGGCGATGACTGCGCTTGCTTTTGCAACCGACGCAAAAAGAATAAGCGTAACTTCGTTCGAACTCATTGCATACAATAGGGAAAATGCGACGGCATTAGTCGATGCGGGGCATTCCAACGCGTATCTGGCTGAATGTCGGGACGGAAAAGTTGTTTCGGCGAGATTCGTTGAGGCGGAAGAGAGACTCGATTTGACGGGAGCGGTCAGCGAGCCCGCATGCGAAAGATGCCGCGCGCTCGAATGTGTTGTGCGTCAGAAATTGGCAAGAGAAGAATTCTGCGAGGTGCTTGCGCCGTACTATATGCGCAAATCGCAGGCGGAGAGAGAAAAGGATGAGGTTTGAACCCTTGAAATTTGAACATCTCGCCCAGATGGCGGAGATAGAAAGCGAGGCGTTCGACCAACCTTGGTCCGTGCGTATGTTTATTCCCGAGGTCGCAGACCGAAATGCGTTTTATCTGGTTGGCGTACGCGGAGAAAACGAGGTTATCTGTTACGGCGGATTTCATAAAGTGCTCGACGAGGCGCATATAACGAATATCGCCGTCAAAGCGGAAGAAAGATGCAAAGGAATAGGCAGGACGCTGATGCGCGAACTGATTGAATGCGCGCGTCGCGCGGGAGTAAACAGAGTCACGCTCGAAGTCAAAGACACCAACCTTGCGGCGGTAAGTATGTACAGGTCGTTCGGGTTTACGGTGGAAGGCATACGCAAGAGGTATTATGCAAACAGATACGACGCTCTTGTTATGTGGCTGACTATCGGGGAGGACGGGAATAGATAAAGAAAACAATCGCGGTTACAAATTCGCGACTGTCAACGGACACAAAATTCGCTACGTATCATTCGGTACGGGCGACGATATCGTTTTTTTACACGGCTGGGGTGCAGGCATCTCCGCCTTTTTATTTGTCGCGGAAAAGTTTTCCGCTATGCACAGAGTAACCGTGTTGGACTTTGCGGGGTTCGGCGAGAGCGAAGAACCTGCCGAGCCTTATGGCGTGCCTGATTATGCTTCCGACGTAATTTCGCTTTTGGGAATCATAGGGATAAAAGACGCGCATTTTGTCGGGCATTCTTTCGGGGGGCGCGTTTGTTTGGAACTTGCGGCAAAGTTTCCGCATATAGTGCGCTCGGTCGCGCTTGTGGACAGCGCGGGCTTAAAACCCAGACGCGGATTGAAATATTACGTCAAGGTGGGTACTCATAAACTGCTCCGGCGGCTTGGATTGAAGGGATTAAAAGGTTCGTCCGATTACAGAACGCTGTCGCAGGTAATGCGCGAAACGTTTAAAAAGGTAGTCAATTACGATCAGACTCCGCTTTTAGACTCTGTCCGATGTCCTGCGGCGGTGTTCTGGGGAAAAGACGATGGCGAAACTCCGCCGTATATGGCGCGGAAACTCAATGACGGAATAAGGGGAAGTTATCTGTTCTGGCTGGACGGCGGACATTTCTCCTATGTAGACGACAGCGCGAAGTTTATTGCAATACTGCGCGCGTTTATCGGCTGAAAGCACGAAAGACCATACGATTGAAGGGGATATATTATGACGTTGGTTAGAGGCGACTGGTTCTACGTGCTTTTGGTGTTTATAGACGCGTTTTTTATGACGCGCCCATATCTTTACGCCATACAGCAGGATAATTACAGAATTTCGGAGATTTTTAAGAACAGGCGGTTGAAATTCGTTTATCTCATAGATTTGTGCGCCGTCGCGCTGTTTATAAGCGTATGGTGTATATTCTATTTCTTGCAGACGCGCGCCTTTTGGGGTTTTCTTACGGTGTTGTTCTTTTTCATAGCGGAATTCGCTATGTATTTTATGGAAGATTTGCCTACGCGTAAAAAACCGCTGAGATATACAAAACGCGCGGTCAGATTCCTATTTTTGATGACGGTGTTATCTACAACCGTAATTATACTTGCGTTTGCAGTCGGCAACGCGTATATTACGCAACCGTATATGCGCTATCTTGTTCTGTTCGGATTCCCGATAGTGTATCCGCTGATATTTATGACGTTCGGCGCGGTTATAAACGTGTTTGAAAGAATAAACAATAAGCGTTATGAAAGGCGCACCGTAAGATTGCTGGACGCAAATCCGAATCTGATACGCATAGCGATAACCGGCAGTTTCGGTAAAACGTCCGTAAAGAATTTTCTTGCGGCGATACTTTCTGAAAAATACAACGTGCTTGTCACGCCCGCGAGTTACAACACTCCTATGGGTATATCGAAAACCGTAAACGGACTTGACGGAACACACGATGTTTTCATAGCGGAGTTCGGTGCTCGGAGGGTGGGCGATATCCGCACGCTTATGCGAATAGTTAAACCCGACTACACTATTTTAACGGGTATAAACTCTCAGCATCTGGAAACTTTCAGAACGCAGGAAAACATTACGCGTGAAAAGTGCAGAATACTCAGAGTCGGAGAGGAAGGATTCTGCGTAGTCAATTCTACGGTAAGAAAGGATGCGGAAGAGAGTATTAATAATCTTAAAAAGAAGCCTACTATAGTTTATTCGGGCATAGACGAAAAATGCGATTTCAGAGCGGAGCAGATACGCACAACCGAAAACGGAAGCGATTTCGACATAATTTTAGACGGAGAAAGTCATTACGTGCGTACGCCTCTGATAGGATATCCCAACATAGAGGATATTCTGCTTGCAGCGACTATGGCATATAAACTGGGGGTTGAAGTACCCTTTATCCTCGACGCGATAGAGAAGTTGGAACCGGTTCCGCACAGAATGCAACTTGTTCACGGCAACGGAATTAAAATTATCGACGACAGTTTCAATTCAAATCCCGACGGCGCGCGCACCGCGCTGGAAACTCTCGGACTGTTCGAGGGCAGGCGCGTCATATTAACGCCCGGTCTTGTGGAACTTGGCGAACGCGAAAGCGAAGAGAACTATAAACTCGGCACGCTTATGAGCGAGGTGGCGGACCTTGTGCTTCTGGTCGGTTTAAAACGTACGGATCCCATAAGAAGAGGGCTTGTAGACGGCGGTTACGGCGGGGAAATACATATTTACAACAGCCTTTCCGACGCGGAAGATGATTTTTCAAACCGTCTTCACGTTGGGGATATTTTGCTGATATTAAATGATTTGCCCGATATTTATAATGAAAAGAAATGAAAGTATTATATAAAATTAAAAAAATTAGAATACATCATAAAAATCGTTGTTGTCTTTTTCAATGAAGTATAAGAGTTTCGGTAACGGTTTTTAGGCTGTGAGCATAGTTGATATATAAGAGGTGAATAATGCGTAAAAAAATTGCTTTGTTTTTCGGCGGCAGGTCGCTTGAAAGCGATATTTCCGTCATAACTGCGATGCAGGTGCTTTCAAATATCGATAAGTCACAGTATAAAGTGGAGCCTGTGTATATGTACGAGGGCGACTTTTATGTCAAGGACGTTGACAAACTCGACTCTTTTTCCGCATTCAATCCGATTGAACACTCTAAGGCTATTCTATATAAGGGAGAGTTCTACACTGTAAAGCGCAATTCGTTTGTAAAGTATTTCAAACCCGATGCCGCTTTTATATGCTGTCACGGCGGCGAAGGCGAGAGCGGAATTTTGCAGGCGGTTCTGGAATATAACGGAATTCCGCACACCAGCCCGTCCGTACTCGCTTCCGCTTGCGGAATGGATAAGGCATTGAGCAAACAATTGTTTGACGGAATGCTTCTCAATACGCTTCCGCACGAAGTCGTGTCGAAAGAGGAGTTCGAGCGCGATTCCGAACGGGCGATACAGCGGCTGGAAAGTTTTCTCACCTATCCGTTGATTGTAAAACCGTCCTGTCAGGGCAGCAGTATAGGTATCACTGTCGCGGAAAATCGGGAACAGTTGGATTTTGCATTGCAGGTGGCTTGCAGATTCGATACAAAAATTATAGTCGAGCATAAACTCACCGATTTCGTAGAAGTAAACTGTGCGGCGTTCAGAGACGGGGAGCGTATTGTTCTGTCCGAAACGGAACAGCCGCTTACTCTCAACGATTTTCTGACCTTTGACGATAAGTATATGTCCAACGGAAAGATGGGCGGAGGCGGGCACGTCATACCTGCCGACATAGGCACGCTCGACCTCATAGTCAAGGCAAATACCGAACGTATTTACCGCGAACTTGACTTAAACGGAGTTATACGCGTCGATTATCTCGTCGACAAAGTGAGAAATAAGGTGTATATAAACGAAATCAATACCGTACCCGGTTCGATGGCGTTCTATCTGTTTGAACCTTTGGGAATAGACTTTGCTGCGTTGATTTCGAAGTTGATTGAAAACGCGGTTAATTATCAGTCCTTGCACAGGACTCCGTCGGCGTTTAAAACGGACGTGCTTTCGAAATTCAAGGGCGGGGCAAAGATGTCGAAATAATAATACATTGCTCTGGATGCGTATAGAAATTGCATTCTATGCAAAATTATTTATGCAAAGCCGCGTATAATATTTTCTGATTACGAGATATTTAGCGCGGTTTTTGCATAATATGCAATCAATTATGAATAAAAACCGTTTGATGACGTTTTTAAAATATTATGACTTGCCAACTCGCTACGCTTGTGATAATATACAGAAAACGATTTTGGAGAGACTATGGAAAAAATCAAAATGAACGTACCGATAGTCGAAATGGACGGCGACGAAATGACGCGGGTGCTTTGGAAATGGGTTAAGGAAATCCTGATAGAGCCCTACGTGGATTTGTCAACGGAGTATTACGATTTGTCGATACAGAACAGGGATAAAACCGACGACGAAGTCACAAAACTTGCAGCCGAAGCGTGCTTAAAATACGGCGTCGGCGTCAAGTGCGCTACCATAACTCCAAACTCTCAGAGGTTGGAGGAGTTCGGTCTTAAAAGACTGTATCCCTCTCCGAACGCGACTATAAGAGCGATAATGGACGGTACGGTTTTTCGCGCGCCTATAATCGTTAAAGGCATAACGCCGCTTGTTCCCGCCTGGAAGAAACCAATAGTTATTGCAAGACACGCTTACGGGGACGTATACAAAGCGGTCGAAATCGGGACGGAAGGAGGCATTGCGGTTTTGCAGTGCGGGGATGAGAAGAAAGAAGTTTTCGATTTCGGCAATGAGAAGGGTATTTTGCAGGCGCAACATAACACAGATAAGAGCATCGGGAGTTTTGCGGTAAGTTGTTTCGAATACGCTCTTTCGCAGAAGTGCGATTTATGGTTCTCCGCAAAGGATACTATATCCAAAGTGTACGACCACCGTTTTAAGGACATATTTCAGGAAATATTCGAAAAAAAATATAAAAAAGCATTCGAAGATTGCGGCATAGAGTATTTTTATACGCTTATAGACGACGCGGTGGCGAGGGTAATGCGTTCGGAAGGCGGGTTTATCTGGGCTTTGAAGAATTATGACGGCGACGTGATGAGCGATATGGTTGCAACGGCGTTCGGCTCGCTTGCAATGATGACGTCGGTTCTCGTATCTCCGAGCGGAGCGTATGAATTCGAGGCGGCACACGGTACCGTTACAAGGCATTTCAGAAAATATCAGGCGGGTGAAAGCACGTCGACAAACTCTGTCGCGACGCTGTTTGCTTGGACCGGCGCGCTGAAAAAATGCGGGGAGACAAACAAAAATGCCGCTCTCGTGAAATTTGCGCAAGATATGGAACGCGCCGCGTTATCGACCATCGAAAGCGGTGAGATGACGGGAGACCTTGCGGGCTTGTTCTGTGCGGACGGGATTCAGGTAACCAAACTCGGGAGTAAAGAGTTTTTACAGGCTATTGCAAAAAGATACGAAGTAGAGCGTGCGGCAGAGGAGTAACCGTAGTATTTTGCATCGCCGTTTTCAATTCGGTCTTTCAGTTGTACCCTTGTTATATTGAGCGGCTTTGTTGCGATTCGGAAGTCGGCGTCGGTTCGGAAATATAAACAAGACTTGATTAAAAAAATACGCGTTTGTAAGCGCGTATTTTTTTAAATTTGTTTTGGATTTTATCTTATTCTTCAACAATTTTGTCGACTTTGCTGATTTCCAGTTTATCGCGATAATAGTCGGGAACGTAGATGAGTATTTGTTTTTCCACGTGATAATCGTTAAAGACAAAGAAGAGAAGTTTGTCCAGTGTATCTCCGATGGGCGGAGCGGTGCCTATATCCACCGTCGCTACGTTGCCTTTGCGGGAGCAGTTGAAATCTCCGTCGAACTTTCTGTATCCCTCTATGCTTATTACGTTTTCGCGGGCAGGATCTTTTGTATAAACCACAACGATTTCTTTGTTTCTCGAACCGTCTTCGGGCAGAACAATGTTTATTGTATCCACTGCTTTGAGTATAGAGGTGTTGCCGTTTATGTCGATAAAGAGGTCGTCGGAAGTAGAGAACGAGGATACGATTTCATAGCGGACGTCTGCGTAATAACCTTTGTTCTGTCTGTAACCGCCGACTTCGTTTACCCAGTTTGCTCTGTCAATCGAGCCGAGAGCGGCTGAAATAATCGCAAATACCGAACCGAGCGCGAGGATGGCTATTGATACGTTGGACAGAGTAAGATGTTTTTTTATAAACGTGACCGCGCTTTTATCCTCGTAGGTTACGGTTTTTTGTTTGGTTTCTTTATTTTTGTCCTTGTTCTCGGAATTCCAGCCCATTTTTTTGTTGTAAAAAGCATAGTATTTTTTAAAGAGAATAATCAGACCGAGTCCCGCGCCGAGAAGTATTGCCGCCGCGCCTGCGACGATAAGATATATCATTGCGGAGTTGAATGCCACAGCCGTAACGATCGAGTAAAAAATCAACAGCGCGCTTCCGCCGAATAACGCCGCCATAAGGACTGCCATCAGCACGAAAGGCACGTTGATCAGAAATCTTTTTACGAAACTGTTTTTCTCTGTGTTTATATGTTTCATAAAAAGTATTATGTTCCTCGCGTGCGATAAAGTCAACGGAATAGCGGAATTTTTGTTCTAAATGGCTAAGTGTGAAAATAAATTTATATAAATAAGACTATTTTCGACACTAATCGACATAATTAGTGGTAGAAAAATTAAAAAAAATAGTATATAATTGAGGTGAACTTGTGTTTATAACAATCGGTAAAAAGAATTTGGTCACAGCAATTTCGGTTGCAATCGCGGGTATAATTCTCGCTTGCACGCTCGGCGTAACGTCGACAGCCGCGGTGTTTTTCGGAAAGAGTTCCAGAAAAATCCCCGTCTACGGCGTGGATACGACGGGAGAGGAAAAGGTGATTGCTCTTACGTTCGACGCCGCGTGGGGCGCGGATAAAACGCAGGGTATAATCGACACGATGAACAAGTACGACGCCAAAGGTACGTTCTTCCTTGTCGGATTCTGGCTCGATAAATTCGAGGAAGAGACAAAAGCGATTGCTAAAGCGGGGTTCGATATAGGCAACCATTCGAGAAATCATCTCAATATGCCCAAACTCAGCGATAGCGAAATACGCGCAGAGATAGAATACGTAAACGACAGAGTTAAAGAACTGACGGGTATAACGCCCAAATACTTCCGTGCCCCGTTCGGCGATTACAGCGACAGGCTTATGACCGCGGTGGAAGAACTTGATATGGTAGGGGTACAGTGGTCGATAGACAGCCTTGACTGGAAAGGACTGTCGGCAAAGCAAATCTACGACAGAGTCGTACCGAAAGCGAAAAGCGGCGATATAGTGCTTTTCCACAACAACAGCGACCACGTGCTTGACGCACTTCCGCTTGTGCTCGGCGCCTTGAAATCGGCGGGATTTAAGTTTGTTACGCTGAGCGAACTGGTTGCAACAAGCGGATATACAATCGATAATAACGGCATACAGCATAAGGCTTCCTGACTTGTGTCGAATATGTCGGAAATTAGAAAAATAAAACAAAAGCCTGCGGATTTCCGCAACGTAACGGAGGATTTATGAGTTACGAGCAGATGCAGAACAACAAAGTTTGCCTCACCGGCAAAATCGCAAGTACTCCCGAATTTTCACACGAGATAATGGGAGAAGGATTTTACGATCTGAGTATTTCGGTTAAGCGTCTTTCGGGGCAGGAGGACATTATTCCGCTCACTATTTCCGAAAGACTTATGGAAGACGAAAATTTCGAAATCGGTACGCTGATAGGACTCATCGGACAGTTCAGAAGTTATAACAAACTCGTAGAGGGAAGAAGCAAACTCGTTTTACGCGTATTTGTCAGAGAACTTGTGGAGCCGGACGAAGACGAGCCTAATACGATTGAAATCGACGGATTCGTTTGCAAGCAGCCGATATACCGTACAACGCCTTTCAACCGTGAAATATCCGATATGCTTATCGCAGTTAACCGCGCATACAATAAGTCGGACTATATTCCCGCAATCGCTTGGGGCAGAAACGCAAGATATGCTAAAGGCTTTTCGATAGGCGACAGAGTACATATCGTCGGACGCATACAGTCGAGAACTTATCAGAAACAACTTGAAGACGGGGAAACGGAGGAACGCACCGCGTACGAGGTTTCTATTTCAAAACTCGATTTGCCGCAAGACTGATTCAGTGTCTGTACCCGCGTCCGCGACAGCCGCGGACGCGAAATGAAAATGCAGTCGGCGGAAGCAAAAACTGCTTCTGCTAGCGTTTGTATTTGCTTGTTTGCCCGTTTCGAAAGAGCGGACTTTTGATTTTATACGGAATGCTGCGGTGAAAAGGATTTTTGATAAATGGTATCAGGACTTTCACTTTCAACAATAACTATTTACTTTTTCTAAATAATGTTATATAATTAAATATCTTATAAATCAACAGACCGTCTATGCGGTTAGGGGGACAGTTATGAATTTAAAGGACTTTACGCTCAGACTTACGTATTCGGCGGACGCAAAGCCCTGTACTCGGTCGATAGACTGTACGGAGATTGAAAAGGGATATGACGACGGTGTCGTATCTATAAAAGCCGAGTGCGAAGGCGACAGACTTCGCGTAGTGCTCAACTCTGTCAAAAAAGTGCGCCTCGAAGTTGCGGAACTTATATACGACCGTTATTTTGAGACGAACGAATGGTTTTTTGCAAACGGATTCCAGTCCTGGACTACTTCGAGGGAGTATAAGCGAGGTGACGTTCAGAGCGGTTTGAATCCCATTTGCAAACTGCCTGTCGCAAAAAAGTTTGCAGGCGCGTGCGGAGATTATCATTTTACCCAGTACGGCAAAAATCTGTATCACAGTTTTACGTATACATATCTTCGAAACGGCGATAAGGTCGAGTTGCTCGGCTCGTTGAACGAGCGTACGGGATATACGGTTTTTTACGCCGATATGGCGGAAAATCTGCTTGTGGCGGCAAAGGACGTCGAGGGAACGGTTGCCGAAGGCGAATATGAGTTGTTCGATATAATGTACGCTCACGGCGGTTACGAAGAAGTGTTCGACGTATATTTCGAAGCCTATCCGCGTAAACATACGGGAAGAGTAAAGCATTTTGCAGGATATACTTCGTGGTATAATTATTATCAAAATATAAACGAAGAGATTATTTTGCGCGACCTCGAAGGTTTGAAAAGAGCGGGCGATTGCGCAAATATATTTCAGATAGACGACGGATATGAAACCAAAATCGGAGATTGGGAAATCGATTCCGAAAAATTCCCGTCTGGATTGCTGCCTATTGTGGAGAAGATACACGCGCAAGGGCTTAAAGCAGGTCTTTGGTGCGCCCCGTTTTCTGCGCAGTTCGGCGCGGAAATCGTCAAAAAGCATCCCGACTGGCTTCTCAGGGACGATAAGGGTAAACTGGTCATCGGAGGCATTGCCTGGGGCGGTTTTTACTCGCTCGATTTTGAAAACGAAGAGGTCCGTCAGTATATAAGAGAACTGTTTGACAGAATTTTCGACGAATGGGGATTCGATATGGTAAAACTCGACTTCCTGTACTGCGAGGCTATCTATCCCAGAAACGGGAAATCCCGAGGCAGGATAATGTGCGAGGCTATGGACTTTTTGCGCGAATGCTGTAAAGATAAAATCATTCTCGGATGCGGAGTTCCTCTCGGTCCCGCATTCGGGGTTGTTGACGCCTGCCGCATAGGTTGCGACGCGGAAACGAGTTTCAAGGACAAATTTTATGTAGGACTGACAAATCAGGAAGTTATCTCAACCCGCAACGCTATGAACAACGCTATATTCCGCCGTCATCTCAACGGCAGAATTATGGCGAACGATCCGGACGTTTTCTTCCTTCGCAACGGAGGTTATAAAACCGCTAAATACAGCGATACGCAGAAAAAACTGCTTGCAAAGGTCAATAATATGTTCGGTTCGGTGCTGTTTGTAAGCGATAACGTTGCGGAATACGACGACAGACAACTGGCGATACTCACCGAGAGTTACGCTCCTTTCGAGGGCAAGGTAACTTCCGCGGAGTACGTCGGACAGGATAAGATAAGAATTTGTTACGTTGAGGACGGCGTGCCTCGCAGACTTGTATTCAATACGTTATCAGGCGATTACGTTATAAAATAATCGCGGACGGTAGGCGGAAGTATGATATTGTTTGACGGTTTGGAATCTGTAAGGAAAGACGTTTCGGAGTGCGGACGCAAAGTCGTACTCGTTGCCGCCTGTAAAACTCAGACCAAACAGACTGTTGACGAGTTTATGGTGTACGCGCCCGAATTTGTCCTGGGCGAGAACCGTGTTCAGGAACTGACATCCAAATACGATTCCCGTTACGACTGGCATTTTATCGGACGGTTACAGACGAATAAGGTGAAATACATTATTGATAAAGTCTCGCTCATACATTCGCTGGACAGACACGAACTCGCTTGCGAAATAGAAAAACAAGCCGCAAAACGCAATAAAGTTCAGCAGTGCCTTGTTGAAGTCAATATGGGCGCGGAAATTACGAAAGGCGGTGTTAGTCCCGAAAAGGTATGCGATTTTATCGATAGTCTTGAAAACTATCCGCATATAGAAGTCAAGGGCATTATGTCCGTAATGCCGAATTTGCCGGATGCAGAAGAGTTGCATGGGGAATACGCGAGGTTGGAAAGTCTGTTTGAGAGAGTAAGGAATATAAAAACCCGAAATTCAGATATAGAGTATTTGTCGGCGGGTATGTCGGGCGATTATAAGATCGCGTTGGCGCACGGTGCGAATATGCTCCGGCTCGGACGGCTTTTGTTCGGCGAAAGACCTATGTCAGAATATCGCCGCACGCAAAAATAAGGTTTAAACATAGATAACAAATAATATTGAGTAGAAGGTAGGTTATGGACGAAAGATATTACAGAGCGGATGCTGAAATAGATACGCGAAGAGATAGCGGAAGCCGTATGAGCAGACTGCTGTCGCGCGAAGGACGTAGGGCGCAGGCTCCCCAGCCGCCGTCTCCGCAGTCTTATGCGGCAAGCGCGGGCGGTTCGAGCGGAGTGGTTATAAATTCTCCTACGACTTATGAGGACGTGCAATTGCTCATAGACCATCTAAAAATGCATGAGCAGGTTATTGTGGATTTTTCCACCGTAAACCAGACGTCCGTTTATCGTATACTCGATTTTATGAGCGGCGCGATTTATGCTCTCGGCGGAAGCATACAGCAAATTACGAGCAATATCTTTTTGTTTGCGCCCGCGGGAGTTTCTATAACTATACCGCCGCAGTTCAGAAGATAAGAGGGTTATATGTCCAAAAAATTCAAGATTACAAAAGAGCAGGTTGTCGAAGTTATAAAGAAACGCTGGTGGATTATGCTTATCGAACTCGGCGTCATAGGGGTTATTCTGCTTATCGACCTGCTTACTAAAAAGTACGCCGTCGAATTTCTGTTTACCCAGAGCGGACATTCTTATCCGCTTATGAAAAATTTCATACATCTGACCTACGTCGAAAACAGGGGCGCGGGATTCGGGCTGTTCTCGGGAAATACCGTCGCGCTTACCGTGATAACGACAATAGTGATTGTCGGCGTCCTGATTTATCTCGTGCTTGCGCAAAAGGAAAATCAATGGCTTCGCGTATCTCTGCTGTTCATAGTCGGGGGCGGAATCGGAAATCTTGTGGACAGAATAGGTCTCGGATATGTCCGTGATTTCATTCAGTTTGCATTCTGGAAGGATTTTGCGGTTTTCAACGTCGCGGATACGTTTGTGACGGTCGGCGTGTTTATGCTGGTAATCGTTCTTATTGTTATGCTTGTAAAAGAGGGAAATAAAAACAGAAAGGAGTTTGAAAAGGAACAGGCGGGCAAGCCGCAGGAAATGCACGAAGACCCGCTTGAAGCGCCTTTGAATCTGAATCCTATGATGAAATCGGAAAACAGTTTTACATTCGTCGAGAGTGAAGATAGCATATCCCGCGAAAGCCGCGACGTGCTTAACGACGGCTATGGCGATGACTTGAAAAACGTACTCGGCGACACGTATGTCGCCGCGCCCGATAATAAAGAATCGGAGAATTGACAGGCATTTATACGTATGATTCATACCGTTGATACCGACAGAATCCGGGTGGACGTGTTCATCGCAGATAAGTTTGCGATATCGCGTTCAAACGCAAAAACCTGTATTGAAAAGACAGGAGTTTCGGTCAACGGTATTTTACGGTATAAAAGCGGATTCGAGTTGAGAACGGGCGACGTTGTGGAATTCTGTCCGCCCGAGCCGCAAACGCTTGAAGTAAAGGCGGAAAACATTCCTCTTGATATCGTGTATCAGGACGAATGGTTTGCGATAATAAACAAGCCGCAGGGGATGGTTGTTCATCAGGCGTCGTCATATAGAAAGAACGATACTCTCGTAAATGCGCTTATGTATAATCTCGACAGTCTGAGTTCCATAAACGGAGTGATAAGACCGGGGATTGTACACAGACTGGACAAGGATACTTCGGGACTTATTGCGGTTGCCAAAAACGACGAGGCGCACAAAAGCCTTGCCGCGCAGATAGAGAAAAAGACGGCAAGGCGAATATATATCGGGCTTTGCGACGGAAATTTCAAAGAGGATAAAGGCACTGTCGACGCGCCTATTGCGAGAAGTAAAAAAGACAGAAAAAAGATGGCTGTCGATGAAAACGGCAGACGGGCTGTCACGCACTATGAAGTGATTGAAAGGTTCGGGAAGTATACTTTAGTACGCTTTGAGTTGGAGACCGGACGGACGCATCAGATAAGAGTGCACGCAGCAAGTTTACATCATCCGATAGTCGGCGACGAAGTCTACGGCGGTTCAACCGTGCTGTACGGCAAAGGACAACTTTTGCACGCCACGCAACTGGTTTTAACTCATCCGCATACAGGCGACCTTATGAGTTTCAACTGTCCGCTTCCCGATTATTTCCGAACAGCGGTGGAAAAACTAAAAAAATAAAATAAAGATTTTGAAATAGTCTGAAATTGAAAAACGCAGAACTTATATTCTGCGTTTTTTATCTTTGAAATGACTCAATGTTTTATGAGATATTCGGTATGTGCGTCGGGGACGGCAAGAACGGTTTTGAAATTGTCGTAAATGACTTGCCCTAAATGTCCGTTAGGCTGACGCTTTACGTTTCTGCGGAGCGTATGATCTACGTCTGCGGAAGCCTGCTTAGTGCTTGCGGTGATTTCGCTTGCTATTTTTAGAACTTTGTCGGGTACTTCGCGTCCTTCCGTAATTATAACGGTATGCGCGCCGTGGTCGTTTTTAAGATGCAGCCACAGGTCGCAGGAAGACGCCAGTTTAAAGGTAAGTTCCTCATTTTGCAGATTGTTTTTACCTCTGTAAATATAAAAGCCGTCTACAAGATAGATATAGGGCGGTTCGGACTGCTCTTTGCGTACTTTTCCTTTTGACGATTTGCGTTTGACTCCGCCGAGCGCGGCAAGTTCTTCTTCAATCGGAACGGTGCTCGAATCGAAGGGAAGATTTGCAATTTCCTCTTCAATGGAACAGACGTAACCGAGAAGATTTCTATCGCTTGCAAGTTTCTTTTCGACAAACTCTTTTGTCCGTTTGAGTTTGTTGTACTTGTTGTAGTATGCCGCGGAATTTTTGGACGGAGACAACTGCGGGTCTAATTTAATCTCGACCTCTTTATTTTCGTAATAGTCAAGGCATTTCAGAACGCTGTCGCCTCGCTTGATTTTGTAGATGTTGTTTACAATCAACTCTCCGTATATTCGGAAGGTATCCATATTTTCGCACTCTTTGAGGTGCTCCAAATCCATAGCGATATTCTTTTCCACGCGGGAGTGCAGGCGTTTTGCCTGTGCCGATATGGATTTAAGTCTTGCGCGGTTGCGTACTCCTGCGTCTATTTCTGTATTAAGAGAATCGTATGCCTCGCTCATCGTGTCGAAGTGTTTGACGTCTTTGACGCCGCAAAGGCATCTGTATTGCATAGGGTATGCCTCTGTGCCTATTATGCAAGGCGAGAAGCCGTCGATAGCGCGGAATTTTTCAATCTGATTTTTGAGGGATGCGGACATTTCGGGAGTGAAGTCGTCGATTTGTTCGGGAAGTCCCGCGCGCAAAAGCAGTTCGGACACAGTAGTGCCTGAAAAACCTGAAATATTATCTTGTATGTGCTTTCGCAAATCTCCGCTTTTAAAGGTGTCAATAATGGGAAAACAGTTGTTTAGATAACTGATTTTGCGTTGAACCACAGGGGAATAACGCACTCCTCTCATAACGACGTGGTCGCGCGCGGAATCGAGGGGTAGATGTTTGACGGCGTCGAGAATCACGAGATTCGAGTCTGTGAAAACGATGTTCGAATATCTGTTCATAATTTCTACAAACAGATAAAATTGCGCGTCGTCGCGCATTTCCGTTTTAGCGTTGAATTTTACGTAAAGTATTCTGTCGGAGTTGTATATGCCCGCGCTGTCCACATAGGCGTTGGAAAGGTACTTTCTGAGCAGCATACAAAAATTAGGCGCGGTCATAGGACTTTGCTTTTTGCTTTTAGTGACGTGCAATCTCGGCACGGATGCGTTGCAGGACGCTACAAGACAAAGATTTCTGCCGTTTGCGCGCATATAAAACCGCAACTCGTCCGTTTCGGGCTGTTGAATTTTGTCAATGCGTCCGCCCGAGAGCGTTGCGTTTAATTCTCTCGAAAGAGCGGATAATGCAAATAAATCGCTTCCCATACCTTTATGATAGCATTTCGCCGATGTTTTATCAACGTTTTTGAGAATGTTGAACGAATTGAAAATTTATACTGTTTATTAAAGTTCCCGCTTTAAACCGCGCATAATTCCGTTGCTTTTTATTTTACTTTGTGATATAATCCATATACTTTGTAAAATTTTATACGTATGCGCGCGAAAGGCGCGGTATGTTTGGAGGACAAATGAACTATACAGTCGAAAAACTCGAAAAGAGTCTGGTCAAATTCAACTACACCGCAACTGCGGAAGAATTTGCAAAAGCAATTGACACGGTTTACCACAAGACAAAACACAAATACAACGTGCCCGGTTTCAGAAAAGGCAAAGCCCCGAAGAAAGTCATCGAAGGTATGTACGGCGAGGGTGTGTTCTTTTCGGACGCGGTCAATGATATGATTGACGCTTCGCTTGTAGAAATCGAAAAATCGGACGAGTATGAATTCGTTGCGCTTGACAGCGTTGACGACGTCGACGTGCTGGAAGACGGCGGCGTAAAATACACCATCGTTATGGTGACTAAACCCGAAGTCAAACTCGGACAGTATAAGGGGCTCGGCATCGCGAAGGCGGAGGTTAAGATTACCGATAAGCAGGTGAGCGAGTTTATAGAGGGCGAACAGGCAAAGCAGGCGCGTCTTGTAGACGCGGATAAAGCGGCGGAAAACGGCAACGTGGTGTTGATTGATTATAGCGGAACCGTTGACGGCGTAAAGTTCGACGGCGGCAGCGCGGAGAATTATGAACTCGAACTGGGAAGCAATACGTTTATTCCGGGATTCGAAGATCAACTCGTTGGCGTAAAAGCGGGAGAGAGCAAAGACGTCAAAGTTACTTTCCCCAAAGAGTATCACGCAGAGAATCTTGCAGGTAAAGAAGCCGTTTTTGCTTGCAATGTCAAAGCGGTGCGCGTAAAAGAGTTGCCTGCGCTCGATGACGAATTCGCAAAGGAAGTGTCCGAGTTCGATACGTTTGCGGAGTATAAAAAAGACGTGAAAGCAAGATTGCTCGAACAGGAAATGCATAAAGCCGAGCACGATTATGAAGACTCAATCGTAGAGAAAATCGTGGAAGCGAGCGAAGTGGAAATTCCTGCCGCAATGATAAACCGTGAAGCGGAAGATATGGTCAACGATATGAAGTACCGCATCGCAGGGCAGGGGTTGGATTTCAATATGTATTTGCAGTATCTCAATATGACGGAAGAAAAACTTGTTGACGAGTATAAAGATCAGGCTGCAAAAACCGTAAAAGTCCGTCTCGTTATGGAAGAGATTATAAAAGCGGAGAAAATCGAAATCGAAGACAAAGATATCGACGCGCGTTTGGAACAAATCGCGGAGCAGTCCTCTCAGACTGTCGAAGAGATCAGAAAAACTCTGAATCGCGACCAAATCAATTATATCGTAAATTCCGTTCTTTCCGAAAAACTGATGAACACGCTCAAAGAGGCAAACGAGGGTAAGGTTGCGGCTAAAAAGACGGTTGCCGAGAAAGAAGAGGGTGAGAAAAAGGCTCCTGCAAAGAAGCCTGCCGCAAAGAAGACCGCTGCGACTTCCGACGACAAGAAAACGGAAGAAAAGAAACCCGCCGCTAAAAAGACTTCTAAAACAGCATCCGCAAAGCCTGTCGACGCAGAATAATATTCAGGATTTTTGTGTAAAATTAAACGTCGAATACGCTCGGCTTGAAAAAAGAACCGTAATCGGAACTTTCGGGCGTATGGGTGTATACTCGGATAAAGCGGTTGCGGCGCGGTTGCGCGCATCGTTAATACTTGTAAGATAAGTCGGAGGATTTATGGAAATCAAAAACAGTTTAATACCTATGGTTGTTGAGCAGACGGGAAGAGGCGAGCGTTCGTACGATATATATTCGCGTCTTTTGGAAGACCGTATTATATTTCTCACGGGAGAAATCGACGATACCGTTGCGGATCTTATCGTAGCGCAACTCATATATCTCGAAGGAAAAGATTCCTCCAAAGATATAAGCCTTTATATAAACAGCCCCGGCGGCTCTGTTTCGGCAGGGTTTGCGATTTACGATACGATGAACTATATTAAATGCGACGTATCCACGATCTGTATAGGTATGGCGGCTTCTATGGGCGCGTTTCTGCTTTCTTCGGGCGCAAAAGGCAAGCGTTTTGCGTTGCCGAACGCAAAGGTTATGATTCATCAGCCGCTGGGTGGAACTCAGGGACAGGCCAGCGATATAGCGATTCAGGCAAACGAGATCCTCAAAACGAAAAAACGCCTGAACGAGATTCTCGCACAGAATACTTCGCAGCCGCTGTCTAAGGTGGAAGTGGATACCGACCGCGACTTTTATATGAGCGCGGAAGAAGCGGAATCTTACGGAATCGTGGATAAGATATTCTATACAAGAAAGTAAAATCCTTTTTATTCGCAAAAGAGAATTCCGTATCGACCGATACGGTTTTCTGATATCTATCGAGGTTAATTATGGATAAGGAAAATTATCAGAAAGAACAGTTTTGCAGTTTTTGCAGACGGTCGGAACACGAGGTCGGTCAGATTGTATCAGGACCTGACGGGCTGAGCATTTGCAACGAATGCGTTGAACAGTGCCTTGCCATTATGGGCTTGAAAGGTCAGAAAAAGACCAACGATATAAAGTTGCTTCCGCCGCAGGAAATAAAAGCGAAACTGGACGAGTATATTGTCGGACAGGACAGCGCAAAGAGAGTTCTGTCGGTTGCAGTGTATAATCATTTCAAGCGCATTTTACAAAGCGGAGAAGACGACAAAAAGGACGTTGTAATCGAAAAGAGCAATGTGCTGTTGCTCGGACCTACCGGCTCGGGTAAAACTCTGCTTGCAAAGACTTTGGCGCAGATTCTCAACGTACCTTTCGCCATTGCGGATGCTACTACGCTTACAGAAGCGGGATATGTCGGCGAAGACGTTGAAAATATTCTGCTTAAACTCATACAGGCGGCAGACAACGATATACAGCGCGCTCAGACGGGAATAGTTTATATCGACGAGATAGATAAGATTTCCAAAAAGGGCGAAAATGTGTCTATCACGCGCGACGTGAGCGGCGAGGGCGTGCAACAGGCGTTGCTTAAAATCATCGAGGGAACGGTTGCCAATGTTCCTCCGCAAGGCGGAAGAAAGCATCCTAATCAGGAGTGTTATCAGATTGATACGACAAATATACTCTTTATCTGCGGCGGTGCGTTTGTGGATTTGGACAAAATTGTCGACAGTCGTAAGGACAACTCCAAACTCGGATTCGGTTCGTCGGTTAAGGGCACTCTCGATTACAGATACGACGAACTTATCAAGGAATTACAGCCGTCGGATTTGATTAAATACGGCTTGATTCCGGAATTTGTAGGTCGTGTACCTATTGTCGTAGGACTAAACGCGCTTGACGAAAACGCTCTTATCAAAATACTGAACGAGCCGAAGAACGCGCTTGTCAAACAGTATAAGAAACAGTTCGAACTTGACGGCGTATTGCTTGAATTTGACGAAGAAGCGTTGAGGGCGGTTGCCGCGCGGGCAATAGAACTCAAAACGGGCGCAAGAGGATTGCGCGCTATACTGGAAGAAGCGTTGCTCGATCTTATGTATGAAATCCCGTCGGATGAAACAATCGAAAAGGTTATTTTGACAAAGGACGCAATCGAAAAGAAAGCCGCGCCGATAGTTCACCGAGTGCCTAAACTCAAAGAATCTGACGGTAGCGAACACGCTTTCGATACTTCCGACGAGGGTATTCCTTGCTGAAAAGTTTAAATAGCGCGCGTTGCGCGCTATTTTTATATCTTAAAACGGCGTTGCGCGCTTGATTTGTATGCAATATACAAAAGTATAACCACATTCGCATTGAATGATAATATAACAGTATCCGATTGCAGAGAGGAGATTCGCGGATTAGGGAGGAAAATATGATTAAACAGGCGGAGTTTATAATTTCTGTGGCGGAAGCCGCCAAAATTCCCGATTACGGAATGCCTGAAATAGCCATTGCGGGGAAGTCCAATGTTGGTAAATCCTCGTTTATAAATTTTTTAACAAATCAGAAGAAACTGGCAAAAACGTCTTCCGAACCCGGACGTACAAGACTTCTTAATTATTTTAAGATAAACAACGGCGAATATTGCTTTGTGGATTTGCCGGGGTACGGCTATGCAAAAGTAAACAAGACTGATAAGAAAAAGTGGGGAGGACTTGTCGAAACGTATTTACAACAGAGTTGCAATTTAATCAATGTCTTTGTGCTTGTCGATATAAGACACGAGCCTACGGAAGATGATAAACTTATGGTTCGGTATCTGTATTCCACGGGTATCCCGTTTACCTTGATAGCAACTAAATCGGATAAACTTTCGCGCGCTCAGCAACAGAAGTGCAGAGCGATTGTAGCAAACTCGTTGGGTGTGGGAACAAAGGATATTATTCTCACTTCGTCGCTGTCAAAAACGGGCAAAGAAGAGGTGCTTGCGCGTATAGATACGCTTTTGGAAAATGCAAGATCAACGGGGGAAGATAGCGCAGAATAGAATAAATAATGGATTTTAGTGCTGAAACATTTCTAATTTAGCGCAAATTTTAAAATACTTTGCCGTTTTAATCGCTTTTCGGACTAAAACGACATTTTATTACTGTCATCTTGTATATTTGATATTTGAAAAGGAAATTTAATCTTGTCAGCAGGATTTATTTTTTGTTTTTAGAAGCATTACCGTTTGAATTGCCGATGCTTTTGGGGCGTGATTTTGCGGATTGCTTATTGCGCGTATTCGGTGACGCGGCCTTGCTTGCGTTTTGTTTTGAGGCGGTTGCAGGTTTGCGCGCAGTGACAGAAGAACCGTCGATTGCCGTTGCGGCAATGTTCTCGTTCAGTTTGACTCGTGAGTTCAGGCGCGTTTCGATTTTGATTTTGTCCGAGTCGTTTTGCTGTGCTTTTTTTATGATTTCGGCTTTTTCGCTTGCGGACACGTTGCGTCCGTTATCGTTGCGGCTAATCCATTCAAAGGTCTTTTTGCGTGTTTTTATGCCTTTTTTCTGGGCTACCAAATATTCGAATTCATAAATGGCTTCGATAAAACGGTTGGTTACGCCAACGTCGAGAATCTTAATCTGATTGGCAAGTAATTGTCGCAATGCGGAGGGAATTATTATCAGATTGTTGCGCATTTCAAAAGAGATGCTTTGTATATAAGCGTTGAAGCGGTTGAGTTTTTCGGAAGAATCGTCGCCGTCGGCAAAATAATTGTCGATGTCCGCCGACATCTTTACGCATTGTTTTTGGTTTTTGAAACTCTTTGCAAAGTTGCGCACTATGGGAATAAGCACGGGCCAGAAACAGACGATATAATATACGGCTTCCGTCATATTCAGGTTGGAAATCAGGAATATGAACAGTATCGACGCTACGGTTATGAGGATTCCGTACAGTATTTGCAGTTTGTTTAGCAGATAGCGCGTCTCTGCCGCGATGTATCGGTTTATAAACAGGAAAGCGAATTTGTCGTCTATTTCCTGCGGTACGTCATATGCTCCCGTATACTCCTTTTCCTTTTTTAACGTGCCTTTACGGATTGCCAGTTCGTAGATGTCGTTTGTCATCTCTCGGTCGTATTCCATTTTGGAAAGGGCGTGGGATGTGATTTTGGTTTCGAACAACTGGGCGAGGAGAACGGATTTTTCTTTGTGGTTTGCAATGATATTTGATATGAGTTCCGTAAGTATATTTAGTATTAGCGAGACTGCCGAACTCGAAAATTTAACGAGATTTGCGGTTGCTTCGTCCTTCCCGAATAAGTCCTGCGTCAAAACCAGTATAAGCGGAATAAACGTGACGATATACATTATTATTTTCGCCAGTTTTGCTTCGGTGGACATCTTTTGCGCACTACGATAAATCTGAATGTTTTTTTCTTTATTTTCGTACTCTAAAACCCTATTCATTTGATACACCTAATACAAAATTATATCTATTATAATATAAAGTATAAGAAAACGCAAGGATTTGAGCCTATATGCCGCATACCTCGACAAGTTTGCAGTCAATCAGATCGCAGGACGTGAGAAGATACGGGACTCCGCGTTTATCGACTTTCGTATTTACGCGTACGTTTTTTCCGTGAAGATGGCCGTAAAGCACGTAGTCGGCACTGTATTTTTCTATGAGTGAAATTATATCCGTATCGGCGTAGTTGGCTTCAAATGGCGGGAAGTGAAGCATAACGACGAGTTTATCGCCATCGCGGCGGATTTTGTTTGCGCAGTTGAGCGAAAGTTCCAGCCTTATGAGTTCGCGCCTGTATATTTTAGTATCGGCGTCGGAAGCGTCTTTGGAGGGGATATTCCAGCCTCTGGTTCCCGCAATCACTACGCCCGTTTCATCCTCCGAATTTCCTGACGGAGTAAATCGCAAAGCGTTATTCTGCAAAAATTCGAATTGCGGGAAGCGGCTTTTCATCTTTATGAGGGAATTCCAGTATAAATCGTGATTGCCTTTTAAAACGACTTTTCTTCCTTTGAGCGCTGCTATTTTGAGGTAATCAGGTTCGGCCTCGTCCATATTCATACCCCAGGACATATCGCCCCCGAGCAGAACAAGGTCGTCGTCGGATACTCTTGCGTTCCAGTCCTCGGTTATTCTGTCAAAATGGTTGTCCCAGTTGGCTCCAAATATATCCATAGGCTTTTCGACCGTGGAGGACAGATGTAAATCGCTTATTGCAAAAACTTTCATAGACAGTATTATAACATACAACGCCGCGGTTTATCAATTATAAAAAGGCGTCCGAAGACGCCTTTTTGATTCTTTATCGATTTTTGTCTTGACTTTGCGTATTTCTTTAAACAATTTATTGTTTACTGTCGTTGTGTTCGCCTTATCAGGTCGGGAAAAGCGGCAGGTCGAATACGCCTTGGCAAACGTCCTGACTGAACTCGGTGCACTGGGGGATTCTGCAATATCCGTAAGAGGGGATAAGCAGGTTTACGTCCGCCTGAACTTTGAGAATTATCGTTACGCAGGACGTGATAGAGAATGTATTGTCGCCGACATACGTTCCTCTGGGTGCGGCCATATTTACAGTAGCGGCTATTGTGGGCGAAATCACGCTGCCGGTGGGCACGCACATAATAACGTCCTGAGTGACCGAAATCGAACCTGTACCCGTGCCTGCGGTGCCGTTGGCATCTGTGTAGGCAATCTGAACGGGAATCGAAATCGTCGCCGTAACTCTGGAAAGACCGGGGCGGTCGGCGATAGGCGTGACAGTGAGAGCGGTGATTGTGCCCACGCTGGACGTGGAAGAGCCGCTCACGAAAGTCAGGGGTTGAACGGGGTCGGCAGGAGTCAGGTTTGTAAGCGCGACGGTGCTGTCTATGCTGGTTTGCATCATACAGGCGTCGAAAATTTTCGTGGTCTGTATGCAGACTTTTTCGCACAAACCGTTCATCGGATTGCCGTTGATGTTCCCGGGACATCTGTCTTGTGTGGAATTGTTATTGCAAAAAGACATCTTTTTACCTCCTTTTTTACTTGTTGCATTTTATGACGAAAACAAAATATTGTTGCATAGCCTTTATTCCGAATGTTAAACGATTGTTTACAAGTAAATCAAAAATAGCCATTATAATTCACAAGTAAACCTTATTTGCGAGAAAAATGTAATAAAAAGCCAAATTTTTTTGGACAAAATTGGACGAATTTTCTTGACAGCCTATAAATAGGGTGATACAATGCATCTACAAGGCAGAGATGTAAAGCCGAATTATACTAAGATGAGCGAAAAAGTTTACGGACATAAGCGCCACACAATCGGCGCAAACAGGGTTAGGATCCCGTCGGAATATCGTACGTTTGTGGGCGATGAAGTTTACGTCGCGCCGGGTACGGACGGATGTTTCCTGCTCGTTCCGGTTTCAAACGAGGACGTCGTTCTCGGCAAGTATAACGATTCGGACCCTCTTATGTCAGAGTATAAAGAAATCGCAAGATACATCAGCCGCAAGATGCTGAAAGTCGCAATAGACTCGCAGAGCAGAATGACGCTGAGTCCCGAAATAAAAAAACTTTGCAGAGGAATGGACAGCGCGTTGGAGTTGGAGTTCTGCGGCAGAGGAAATTATATCGAGGTATGGCCCGCTCACGTTTTTGACAGGAAGTACGGAGACGAACTCGACGGAGAGGAACTCGACGATTTGATTGCGGACCTCACAGCCAGGCTGAACAAAGGCTGAGACCGACGGAGCGGAGTATGGAATTTCATCACGAACCCGTTATGCTCGGCGAGTGTATAGAGGGGCTGAACATAAAACCCGAGGGCATATATGTCGATTGCACTGTAGGCGGAGCGGGACATTCGAGCGAGATTATAAAACGGCTGACGGATGGCGGCAGGCTGATAGCGGTTGACAAAGACGAAGACGCGCTTCTGGCGGCAGGCGAAAGGTTGAGAGATTACAAGAATCAGGTGACGTTCTTGCACGACGATTTCAAGAATCTTGTCTCAGACCTCGACGTCATAGGTGTAAAGGGTGTAGACGGAATCTTAGTCGACCTCGGAGTGTCGAGTTATCAGTTGGACAATGCCGAACGCGGATTCAGTTATATGAAAGACGCGCCGCTGGATATGAGAATGGACAGAAGTCAGTATCTCACGGCATTCAATATCGTAAACGAATACAGCGCGGGCGAGATTGCAAAGATTCTGTTCGATTACGGGGAAGAGAAACTCTCCCGAAGGATAGCGGAAAACATAGTCCGCATAAGACAGAAAGAAACGATAGCGACGACTTTGCAACTTGCGAAGATAGTTGAAGATAGTTATCCGACGTCAACAAGGTTCAAATACGGACATCCCGCAAAGAGGACGTTTCAGGCAATAAGGATTGCCGTAAACGATGAACTCGGAACTTTGAAAGAAAGCATAAAGCAGATGGCGCAGAGGCTGAACGCGAAAGGCAGAATGGCGGTGATATCATTCCATTCGCTGGAAGACAGAATTGTCAAAACGGCGTTTAAAGAACTCAGTTTGAATTGCACCTGTCCTCCGGACTTTCCGGTGTGCGTGTGCAACAGTAGGAGGATAGTAGAGGCGGTAAACAAAAAGCCGATCTGTCCCAACGAAGATGAACTGGCAAGAAACCCGCGTTCGCAAAGCGCAAAACTGAGAGTAATAGAAAGACTCTCCGACAAAGACAATTAAAGAACAAAAATAAACAACAAAAACGGTAAAATCGAAATTCTAACGCGATAAAAAGTTAAGGTACGGTTTTATAGGGGAGGACGAAATGGCTATAACACTCGACGAATTGCTCGGCAGAAATACGACTGAACAAAGTATCGACAATTTTCCTTCATACGAGGAATTTTCATCTGCGCGCAACGTCAACGGATATTCGTCCAACCGAAATGATAATTATGTACCTACGCAGAATTTCGGTTATACCCAACGCGATTATGCCGCGTCTGTACAGTCGCTTCCGTCTTATGACGAAGACGTGTACGGCGGTGAGTTTTCACGCCCCAGACAGCAGAGTTTTTATGACTACGTCGCGAGAAGCAACAGCAGTATAAACGATGCCGAACTGTACGAAAGACTTTCACGTACGCACGAAAATATGCGTCCCGTTTTCGACCGTAGCAATGCTGCGACGGCAGAGCGCAAAGGGTTGTTTACCCATAGCGCTCAGGTTACGGGAGCACAGCAGAAGGTGCGCGGGAGACTCAATACGAAAGGAAAAATCATACTCGGCTCTTTCCTTGCGGTGGTTGTGACCGTGATGTCGCTCATAATAGCGTTTGCAGGCAAGATAAACAGCGGTACGGCGGTAGTTCCCGCGTCTAACGCGGCGGCGTCCACTGCAATTGTGAGCCAAACGCTGTAAGCAAGAGCGCGCAGTTTGCAAACTATAAATTTGCGGATTGCATAAAACGCGCGAAAGTCAAATAAATTTTGATATGACGCGCAAAAAGGTAAACGAACAAACAAATCATCTCTATAACCCAACCAAAAGACTTCCGGCAGTTATACTGCTGGTTGTCTTTTTATTTCTTGCGGTATTTGCAAAGATGTTTGCGGTTATGATAGTGGAAGGCGGCGAGTTGCAGATGAAAGCCTTGAATCAGTGGATGAGAGACCTGCCGACCGACGCGCCGAGAGGAAGTATTCTGGACAGAAACGGAAACGTACTTGCGTCCACTGCGACGAGGTATAATCTGTATGTACGTCCTTCCGCTACTCCCGATAAACCCGCAGTTGCAAAACTCCTGTGCGAAGTGTTCGGATACGAATACGAAAAGACGCTTGAAAAGATTTCGAAACGTACGTCGGAGGTCACGGTAGCCACTCAGGTCACCAAAGAACAACTCAATTATATTTACGAAACGGGACTTGACGGAATCTATTATGCCGAGGACAATTACCGCTATTATCCATACGGCGATTTTATGACGCAGGTGCTCGGATTTTGCAGCAGCGACGGATTCGGTCAGACGGGAATAGAGTCATATTATAATAAATACCTGACCGGCGTAAACGGACAGATTATGACCGAAACCGACCTTATAGGCAAGGAGTTCGGAAACGGGACTTATTATCTGCCGTCCATAGCGGGACTTGACGTCGTAACCACGCTTGACGCAACCGTACAGCAGATTGTGGATGGCGCAATAGCAACGGCGGTTGCGAGATTCAACCCCAAAGGAGTTGCCTGTATAGTTATGGACTATAATACGGGCGGTGTAGTCGCGCTTTCGGAATATCCGTCTTTTGACCTCAACAACGTGCCGCGCGACGATTTGGAGACACTGTTTTTACATTCAAAAAGCAGCATCGTTTCTTCGGTATACGAACCGGGTTCTACGTTTAAGATACTTACGTCCGCGGCGGCTCTCGACAGCGGTGCGGTTACCGTTTCGGACAGATACTACTGTTCGGGTTCCAAAACTGTGGACGGGCAGAGAATAAGATGCTGGAAAGCGAAAGGACACGGTTCGATTGACTTCGCGCAGGGTGTAGAGGGCAGTTGTAACTGCGTGTTTATGGACTGTGCTTTGAGAATGGGCACAAATAAGTTTTACGACTATCTTGCGGGCTTCGGACTGACGAGAAAGACGGGTATAGATATGACGGGGGAGACGAGCGGAATATTTATAGCGCGCGATGCGGTAAAGACTGTCGATTTGGCGCGCATAGGATTCGGGCAGGCTGTCGCCGTCACGCCGATTGGTCTGATAAGCGCGACTTCCGCCGTAATGAACGGAGGTACGAAAGTTACGCCGCACCTGCTGTCGGGACTCAAAGATATAAACGGAAAGACTGTGTCCGGCGTCGGAGTGACTACGCAGGGCGATAGAGTGATTTCGCAGGCGACTTCGGATACTATGCGCACTCTTCTCGAAAGCGTTGTAACGACAGGAAGCGGAAAAGGCGCGTACGTTCCCGGATATCATATCGCAGGCAAGACGGGTACGGCGCAGAAATATTCGGGCGGTTCGATAGCAAGCGGAAAGTATATATCGTCGTTCCTCGGTTTTTCGCTTACGGAAGGCGCAAACTACGCCGTTTTGATGATAGTGGACGAGCCGCAAGGATATATGTACTACGGTTCGCAGGTAGCCGCGCCGCTTGTTGGCGATATATTTGCAAGTCTGTTCGACTATCTTGCGATAGATCCCGTATATACGGGCGAAGAAGAGAAAATCGTCGGACAGGAGTTCACATTGCCCGATTTTACGGGAATGAGTCTTGCTCAGGCGAGAAACGAACTTGCAAAACTCGGACTTTACTGTGAAGTCGACGGCGAAGGAAGCGAAGTCAAGGGGCAGTATCCTTTCGCAGGAGTGACTGTGGATAAGAGAAACGCCGTAATGCTGATAACCTGATCTGACGCAGATATATTCATAAGCGCGATACGAGGTATAGCCATAAGTAATACTTTAAGTCTGAGCGGGAGGATACGTAAGCAAAGCGAAAATAACAAGGCGGGAAGGAGTTTCCCGCCTTGTCATATACGGCGCGGATACGCATTAGTGCGATTGAAAAACTCGGGTCGGTTGAAAAAAAATTCTTTTGATGTCTTGTTTTGCGGTGCGGTTGATAATGACCGTTTCACTTACTATTATTTATATATAAACTCTTGGAGGACCTCATCTATGGAACTTGGAAGACTCTTGCAGAACGTAAGCGTGAAAGATACGAACGCCGACATCAAAACGGATATACGCGAGATTAAAATCAATTCGAAAATCGTTGAGGAAAACGATCTTTTCGTATGTATGGAGGGGGTAAACGACGACGGAAACGATTATATAGATACTATTGAAGTTCCATTTGTCGCTCTTACTTCCAAAAAACCGAAGAATCCCGAAGTAAAATACGTTTTGGTAGATAACGTGCGTCTCGCATATGCGAAAGTTTGCCAGTACAGATTCCTCAATCCCGCAAAGGATATGAAAATCATATCGGTAGTCGGCACAAACGGCAAAACTTCGACCGCGCATTTTATAACGTCGCTACTTTCGTTTGCGGGCATCAAATGCGGACTGATAGGCACGGAGGGACATTTTATAGACGGTGAAAAAGTCGGGCACAGTCTGACTACTCCCGATCCGTACGAACTCAATGAACTGCTCTTTAAAATGAGAGCAAAAGGATGCGACGTGGCGGTCGCCGAGGTGAGCGCGCACGCAATTTATCTCGAAAAGACGGGTGATATCAAAGCGGATATCGCCGTTCTTACGAATATAACTCAGGACCATCTCGATTATTTTAAAGATTTTGACAACTACTGCGGCGTAAAGATGTCGTATTTTACACCCGCACACGTAAAGAAAGCGGTTATAAACGTGGACGATAAAAGCGGACGTCTGCTTTTGCAGAGGTCGGAAATAAACGGATTGCCTTGCGTAAGTTACGGTCTGTACAATCCGGCGGATTGCTTTGCAATCAACATACGCGAAGATACCGTAGGCACGCAGTTCGTCGCTAATCTGAACGACGATATCGTGGATTGCAAAAGCAGTCTTATGGGCGAATTCAACGTATACAATCTGCTCGCGGCGATGTCCGTCGCGCATGAACTCGGCATAGACGGCGAGACGCTTTCGCACGCGGTCCGCAAAGTGAAAACCGTCAAGGGGAGGTTCTCGGTAATGCGAAACGACAAGGGTACGATTATAATCGACTATGCGCACACTCCCGACGGTCTTATGCAACTGCTTTCGACTGCGCGTACGCTTACCAAATCCCGATTGATAACCGTGTTCGGCTGCGGCGGGGAGCGCGATTCGCGCAAGCGTAAATCTATGGGCGAAGTCGCGTCTAAATACAGCGACTGCATAATCGTCACCAGCGACAACCCTCGAGGCGAGAATCCCGAAGAAATAATCCGCGAAATCGAAACGGGGATAACCATTAAGGATACCAAAAGCATTGTTGACAGAATCGAAGCGGTACGGTTTGCTCTTGGTGAAATGGAGGAGGGCGACACCCTCGTCATTGCGGGAAAAGGCAATGAGAATTATCTTGAAATCAGGGGAAGAAAGGTGCCGTACAACGATTTCGACGTAGTGGAAAGGTACGGGCAGTTGAGATGAGCGGAGGAATTAAATTACTTGTATATCTGATCGCGTCGGTTGCGCTTTCCGTAATAGCCGCTCCGTTGATAATACGGCTTATGTCAAAACTCAAAGCCAAACAGACGGTTCTCGGATACGTGAAACAGCACGAGCATAAGAGCGGAACTCCTACAATGGGCGGATTTATTTTCCTGTTGCCCGCGCTTGTGTTTTCGCTTGTGGAATTCAAATCGTTTTCAATCGTAGCGGTCGCGCTTACTATGGGTTTTTGCCTGCTGGGATTTCTGGACGATTTTATAAAGATCCGCTTTTCGCGGAATTTAGGTCTTAAACCGTATCAGAAGATAATAGGTCAGTTGGGACTGAGCGCGATTGCGGGCTATTTCGCTTATGCGTCCGAGTTTATCGGACCGCAAATCGCATTGCCGTTTACAGACGTCGTATGGAACGTAAGTTGGGGAATAATTCCGTTCGTTATGGTCGTCTATATTGCGACTACGAATTCAGTCAATCTTACGGACGGACTTGACGGGCTTGCGGGATATACGTCGCTTGCGTATTTTCTCGGATTTTCGCTTTTGATTTTTCTCACGTATAAAGACGCTCTCGACGGAGGGGATACGGCGTATGCCGAACAGGTGCTTTCGTTGGGAGTATTTGCGGTGTCGGTATTCGGCGGACTTCTCGGCTATCTGATATTCAACGGATTTCCCGCAAAGATTATGATGGGCGATACGGGTTCGCTCGCGTTAGGCGCGTCGTGCGCGGGCGTTGCGGTTTTTTTAAGAAATCCGTTTTTAATCGTTACGTCAGGCATAATGTTCGTATGGTCCAGCATATCTGTTATATTGCAGGTGCTTTGCTACAAGTTGACCAAGAAAAGAATATTTTTGATGTCGCCCTTCCACCACCATCTGGAAATGAAAGGACTGCACGAGAGCAAAATAGTGACGATATACTTTGTCGTAAGTCTTGTAGGAGGAGCCCTGACGCTGATATTTGCGAGGGCAGTATGAAATTAGTCGGCAAAAACGTAGTGGTGTACGGCGCGGGAGCAAGCGGAATGTCCGCATATCAACTAGTCAGAGAAAAGGGCGCGAAAGCGATTATTTACGATGACAATCCCTATGCGGAGCACGCTACCGACAGCAAAGGAGTAATCTCCGCCGCGGACATAATCGTACTCAGTCCCGGCGTCGACGGAAATAAAGACTTTCTTCTCGACGCGAAACTGGAAAATAAAACGGTCATCGGCGAGTTGGAACTCGCATCCGAGTTCTGCCTCGCCGAGCAGATTGCCGTGACCGGTACAAACGGAAAAACTACCACGACGATGTTAATAGACTACATATTGAGACGCGCGGGCAAGTCGTCTTATGCGGTGGGAAATATAGGAACTCCGTTTTCCGCTATTGCAGATAAACTCGACGCAACCGAAATCGCGGTTGTGGAAGCAAGCAGTTTTCAACTGGAAAGCAGTATAAAATTTTCGCCGGATACGGCGGTTATCCTGAACATAAAACCCGACCATCTCGATCGCCACGGCAGTATGCGGAAATATGTCGAGGCAAAAGCGAATATATTCCGTCACCAGTCTGAACAGGACTACGTCGTTTATAACGACGACGATGAGATTATCCGTTCGCTTGTCCCCGGGATGATTGCTAAAAAAGTGCCGTTCAGCCAGTTGCATCCCGTATCCGGAGGAGCGTATATATCCTCGGGATTTATCTGCTTTGACGGAAAACCCGTTCTGTCTCTCGAAGAGACGGATATGCGCGGTGCGGAACTTGAAAATCTGCTCGCCGCAGTGGCGGTCTGTATGACACACGGCGTTTCTGCATACAACGTTTCGGCGGGTATTATAGAATTCGAACGTCCAAAGTACCGCCGTCAGAAATCTGGAAGTATAGACGGAATAGCGGTGTATAACGACAGTAAAGCGACAAATGTGTCCGCGTGCCTGTGCGCGTGCGAGAGTATTGACGGGGACACCGTGTTGATTCTGGGCGGAGCGAAACGCGGAGAAAACTTCTGCGAACTTTTCAGAGACCTTCCCGACAAAATCAAGGCGATTGCGATAAGCGGAGAAAACGAAGCGGATATTTTTGAGTGCGCAAAGGCGTCGGGATTTGAAAACGTAGAGGTATATCCTGACATAAAAAGCGCGCTTAAAGGCGCGTATATGACGGCGAGAACTTTGAAATGCGTCAACGTTCTTTTTTCGCCGTCGTCTAAAAGTTACGACAAATTTACGGGATATGAAATGAGAGGTAAACACTTCGACGCCTGTCTGCGAGAACTTATGGCGGAGGTGTGAATATGCTCGGAAGAAAATTTGTTCCCGCCTCGAAAAGGGGCGGAACGAAAGACGTTTCCGTCGCGGGATTTATAGGCGCGAAAGCGGACGCGCCGCTTGCCGCCGTTGCCGTTATACTTAGCATACTGGGTTTGGTTTTCATATATTCCGCCTCCTGCTATTCCGCGCAGGCGCAGTTGGGGGACGCCTTTCATTACGTAAAAACGCAGGCGATTGCGCTTGCGCTGGGATTGTTTGCTATGATAGGGCTGTCGTTTGTAAATATCAACGCGGTCAAAAAGGCAACGATACCGCTGTATCTCGTAGGTCTTGTTCTTCTGGGTATGGTTTTTCTTCCTGTGATAGGAGTGGAGAGTTACGGAGCGAAACGCTGGCTTAATCTCGGTTTTTTTACTATTCAGCCTTCCGAATATGCTAAATTCTTTATGGTAATGATGATATCGCTCATTGCCGCAAAGACGGATATGAGCAAATTCAGAGGAGTGATTGCCGTTTTGCTTGCCGGTGGCGCGGTGTGCGTCCTGCTGATTTTGGAACCGAATATGTCCATAACGATGTGCGCGGTCGCGGTAATATTCATTATGCTTTTTTCAAGCGGCGCGCGGATAAAGCATCTTGTGCTTTTGATAGTTCCCGTCATAGCGGGCGCGGTGTTGCTGATACTGATTGAACCGTACAGAATGCAGCGTCTTCTCGCCTTTTTGGATCCATGGAAATCGCCGTTGGAAGAGGGATATCAACTCATTCAGTCCTATTACGCGCTTGGCAGCGGCGGACTTTTCGGAGTCGGACTTTTCGCGTCGCGTCAGAAATATCTTTTCCTTCCGTTTGCCGAAAGCGATTTTATCCTTTCCGTCATAGGCGAAGAAACGGGGTTGGTTGGCGTGGCTATCGTAATGTCGCTGTTTGTGGTAATAGCCGTTCGCGGAATAAAAATCGCGAGACAGGCAAGCGACAGATACTCCTGCTATCTCGCGACGGGAATAACCGCAGTTACGACAGTGCAGGCGTTGCTGAATGCGGCGGTAGTTTGCGGAGCGGTTCCGCCCACGGGACTTCCGCTTCCTTTCGTAAGCGCGGGCGGAAGTTCGCTTGTTGCATATCTCGGAGCGGTCGGCATACTTTTGTCTATATCCCGCAGCAGACTTCCGTTTGTCAGAATAGATACATTTGACGAGGAAGCGGAACAAACCGTTCGGCGTAAACACGTAAAATCCGAAAACGGCATACGGTGAAGTATGAGTAATGAAAGAATCGTCATAAACGGCGGGAAAACGCTTTACGGGAGCGTATCGGTTCACGGCGCGAAAAACGCCGTGCTTCCTTTGCTTGCCGCCGCGTTGCTTACCCGCGACGAAGTAGTGATAGAAAATTGCCCTTACATAACCGACGTCGAAAATATGATAGGATTGCTTCGGGACTTAGGGGCGGACGTGGAGCGCGACGGCAGAAACGTGAGCGTATGCGGGCGTATATCGCGCACGCAGGCGAGCGGAAGTCTGTGTTCGACTATGCGCTCGTCGATGTTTATGTTGGGAGCGGTTCTGAGCCTTACGGGAGAAGTGGAACTTCCTATGCCGGGAGGTTGCGATATCGGGGCGCGACCGTTAGATATACATATAGACGGTCTCAAAAAAATGGGCGCGAGTACGGAGTATACGCAGGGCGGAATCAGATGTTCCGCGCAGAAACTTCACGGCGCGGATATCGTAATGAGATATCCCAGCGTCGGAGCAACCGAAAATCTGCTTATGTGCGCGTCGCTTGCCGAGGGATACACCTCGCTTGTAAACTGCGCGAGGGAACCGGAAATAGTCGCCCTTGCAAAAATGCTCAAATCTATGGGCGCGAGGATTTCAGGCGAAGGCACTTCGGTAATCAGGGTGCAGGGCGTTGAGAAACTTTCGGGGACGAGATTCCGCGCGGACGGCGACAGGATCGTCGCGGGAACGGTGGTTGCGGCAACTGCGGCTTGCGGTGGTGACGTAACTCTTTACGGGGTAAGCGCGGACGATATGCGTTCGGTTTTGCAGGCGTTCAGGTCTGACGTTTGCCGCATAGAAGAAAGCGGCGTCGCAATACGCGTACGCTCGAACGGGCACGTGCGCGCAAAGTCGGTCATAACCGCGCCGTATCCGCTTTTTCCGACGGATATGCAACCGCAGTTTATCGCCTGTCAGTGTTTTTCGGGCGGGATAAGCAGAGTTGAGGAGACTGTTTTCGAAAACAGACTGGGGCACGTTTCGCAACTGCGCAAAATGGGCGCGGATATTGCGGTTAGCGGAGACTGCGCGATTGTGAGGGGAAAGCAGAACGGAATGATTCCGTCAGTGCTGACTGCGTCGGATTTGAGAGGAGGCGCGGGACTGTGCGTTGCCTGTCTCAAAGTGGACGGACAAAGTAGTATTTACAACCCGCATTACATAGACAGAGGATACGAAAAAATCGAAGACCTGTTTTGTTCTCTCGGCGCTGACGTAAGGAGAACGGATAAATAAATCCGTTTGCATACGTTCCCAACGCGTATTTTACAATCGTTAATCCGTCGGTTGAAGCCGCTTTTCGGTTATGCAGGAAATTTTTTCCTGCAATTTTTTATAAAGATTTTTTTCAAAGAGATTGACAGCGATACTATAATAATTATATTATATATACAAGTATGAATTTCGTACTTGATTTTTTTGGCGTCGGGGTATAGAAATGGGTGGTTTGTTCACAAAAGATATCGTCGTTTTGGACGTAACGTCGCGGCTGATAAGCGCGATAGTCGGCGTAAAGAAAGCGCAAAGCGTTTTCGGTATCAAATCCGTTGCGGAAAAGGAACACCCCGGCTATGAAAACGGACAGTGGTTCGATTTGGACGACACAGTCAACACGGTTAAGGCGACTTTATCGGAGGCAATGAGAGCCGCCGATTCCGGTTCTAAACGGCTGTTTATAGGCGTGCCTGCGGAGTTTTGTTCCGCCGTCTCGAAAGACGTGTCTATAAACCTCGACAGGCGCAGACGCGTAGTTGACGACGATGTGGATTTCCTTCTGGAAAAGGGTAACGATTTCGACAAAAACGAATACGTATGCGCAAATACGTCGGCGGTGTATTTTGCCATAAACGGCGAGGAAAAACTGTATACCGACGTGCGCGGAATGTATGCCGAATCGGTGGAGGCGTGCGTGTCGTATATGCTTGCCGAAAAGCGTTTTGTAGATATATTCGACAAGGTAGCGGCGGACCTAGGATTTAAGGACGTTAAATACATAGTTTCCAACTGGGCGGAGTGTGTTTCTCTTCTCGATTCGGAGCAAAGGGAATCGCTTTACGCGCTTATAGACGTGGGATATCTGTCAAGTTCGGTCACTCTTGCAAAGGGCGAAGGCGTCCTCGATATGCGTTCTTTCTCCTTAGGAGGGGGGCACATCTGCGCGGACATATTCAATGCGCTCGACGTTCCTTTCGAACTGGCGCAGGAAGCGAAAAGGCTTATCGACATAAATTTGAATTACGCCGAGGACGCGATACTTATCGGAAACGGAGAAAAATCCGTATACGCGATAGACGCCAGCGACATCGTCAAAGCCAGGCTGGATATATTCGCGGACATAATATCGGGCATATTCAAGAATTTTTCGGAAGATATGCCGCCGTATCTGCCCGTTTATCTTACGGGCGAGGGCATTGCGTCGATGCGAGGCGCAAAAAAGTATCTGAGCGAGCAACTCGGAAAAAATATAGAAATACTGACTCCGAAACTTCCCGGATTCGTTAAACCCGAGGATAGTTCGAAAACGGCACTGCTTATGGTTGCCGAAACGCTGTCGAAATCAAGTTTCGGAGATGTGATAAAAAGCATATTCAGCGGAGGTAAAAAATAATGTATAACGAATATACTGCGGAAGGCGGACTGACCAACGTTCCGAATCTGAATAACGACGAAGCGTTCGACGAGTTTCCCCCCGTGTCTCAAAAGAGAGAAGGGCACGCAAATATCGTAGTCGTAGGCGTAGGCGGTGGCGGTTGCAATGCGGTCAACAATATGGTCCGCGCTAAAATCGACAGTGCAAACTTCGTCGTGATGAACACCGATTTACAGGCGTTGAATATGGCTCTTGTACGTCCCGAATGCAAGATCCAGTTGGGAAGCGAGACGACGAAGGGACTGGGCGCGGGTTCTGACCCCGAGGTCGGCAAGCGTGCCGCAGAGGAATCGAGAAAGCGCATAAAAGCCGCGCTTAAAGGCATCGACCTGCTGTTTATCACTGCGGGTATGGGCGGAGGCACCGGAACCGGCGCCGCTCCCGTAATAGCCGAAATCGCGCGTTCGATGGGTATACTGACCGTGGCCGTCGTAACTAAACCTTTCAACTTCGAGGGCGCTCACCGTATGCAGAACGCGGAAGAGGGCATCAAAAATCTGCGTGATTTCGTGGATACGTTGCTTGTTATTCCCAACCAGAAACTCATTGAAATTTTCAAAGACGAAAAGATAACGTTCAAACGCGCGTTTGAAATTGCCGACGACGTGTTGCGTCAAGGCGTTCAGGGCGTAAGCGACGTGATCGCAAAGCCCGAACTTGTCAATCTCGACTTTGCCGACGTACGTACGGTACTTTCCAACAAAGGTCTCGCTCATATGGGCATAGGTTACGGAAAGGGTGAGACGAGAATACTCGACGCGGTTAAAGGCGCAATATACAATCCTTTGCTCGAAGTCAGTATTGAGGGCGCAACGGGACTTATTATCAACATCACGGGAGGCGACGACCTTATGCTTACGGAAGTCACCGAAGCTTGCGATATGGTTAAGGACGTTATAGATCCGAATGCAAACATTATTTTCGGCTCGACCACGGTTCAGGAAAAGCAAGACGTTACGATAACGATAATCGCTACGGGATTTGTGGACAGACGCTTTGTTCCCGCAAAGATAGGAGGAACTGCTCCCGCCCGTTCCAACCGTACTCTTGAATCAACTCTTGCCGCTGCCGATAATCAGATTTCTACACGCGATATTAAGGCGAATCCCGAACAGCCGCGTCAGCAGCAGCCGTCAAACGGTTTCCCCGCAAGACCGGTATTCGGACAAAACAGACCTGCGCCCCAGCCGCAACAGCCTGCTCAGCCTCAGCCGATAAATAACAATAGCACTCCCGTAGGCTCTTCGAGAGTAGACGTTCCTGCCTATAAAGTGCCGCACTTCCTGCGCAGACTCAGAGGTGACGGAAAAGACGAGCAATAACAGTCAAACTAAAACATTTACGGACGCACATCGCGTCCGTATTTTTTTAATTATAGATTTTAAAATTTAAAATTCGCTCGGTTAGATGTTCTGAAAATTAGTTTTATTTATTGTTCAAAATTTTATCGGACGACACAAAAGGAAAGTTTATTTCACTTCACGGCGATATTATAAGCGTGTGAGCGTGTATATAGAAATCGTCATATTCAACAACTTCTTTCTTGATTTGATGCTGTTGCTCGCAACTGCCGCCGTCAGGCGAAGAAAGGTTCGCGTATGGCGCGTGCTTTTGTCGGCTGCGTTAGGTTGCACTACGGCGACGGTGTATGCGATTGCGCCTGAATGGGCGCAGATTCTGATAAGAATTCTGCTTGCGCCGATTATGTGCGCGATTCTGATGTCTGCGCAGGGCAAGACCGTAATGCGCAAGATAGGATACTTTTTAGGAACTACCGCCGTCTTTGTGATGCTCACGTTTTTTACCGGCGGCGTTGTGTACGGAGTATCCTATGCGACGGGCATAGATATAAAATCGTACGCGCTTTTGGGGCTGATTGCTATGGCTGTATGCGCTTTGCTTATCTGTGTGCGGCTTATTGTGCGTAAACGAAGTTTGCAGGGAAAGACCACTTGCAAAAGCACTATAAGCGTAGGAGAAGTGACGGTAAGCGTGCACGCGCTTTGTGACAGCGGAAATTTACTGATAGACGAGGCGAGCGGATTGCCCGTTGTAATTCTATCGCAGGAAGTTGAGGATAAACTGGACGATTTTGTGCTCGAAGGATATATAAGCGTAAGCACCGTAGGAGGAGAGGACAGTTTGCCGCTTGTGGGGCTGGACGAGGTTGACGTAGAGGGCAAAAAGTTTAGGGCAATGGGCGCGCTGTCACGCAAAAACTTCGATAATTTTGACATTATACTGCAAAATTCGATGTTCTAACGCGTTGAAATTGACAGTAGCATTAAATAATAAAAACTGAAATATGCTGTAAAAATCGACTTGGCAAAGTTTCGGTTTTAAATAAGAGGTGAGTATGAGAGAAAAAATCAGAAAGATGTGGCAAAAGATTTTAGAATTTTTCGGTATTGAAAAAGCGACTGCCGTAAATTACATATCCGTTGGCAACAGTTTGCCTTCGCCGCTGTCCAACGAAGAGGAAACGGATACTGTAAACAAGTTTCTTGCAGGAAGCGAAGAGGCGCGTTTAAAACTTATCGAACACAATCTCAGGCTCGTCGTTTATATTGCAAAACGCTTTGACAATACCGGCATAGATATGGACGATTTGGTGTCAATCGGAACTATCGGTCTGATTAAAGCGGTTGGCAGTTATAATCCTGATAAAAACATCAAACTTGCGACTTTTGCTTCAAGATGTATAGAAAACGAAATTTTGATGCATCTTAGAAAGACTAACAAGACGCGCGCGGAAGTGTCGTTTGACGAACCTCTTAACGTGGATTTCGAAGGCAATATGCTTTTGTTGAGCGACGTGCTGGGAACAGATCCCGATTGCGTATATAACGATGTAGAGGGCACCGCCGAAAAGGAAATGCTCAAAGATACTTTTGACAAACTTCCCGAGAGAGAACGTCAGATACTCGAATTACGGTTCGGGCTGTATGGCAAAGACGAGATGACGCAGAAAGAAATCGCGGATATGATGGGCATATCTCAGTCGTATATTTCAAGACTGGAAAAGAAAATCGTCTGCAATCTCAAAAAGAATATGCAAAAATTAGGCTGAGACTTATGTATAACATCGGATTGCGACGGCTATAATCTTTCGGCAAGGACAAAATCCTTATCCGCCCGAGGTTTGTCGGTTTGATTTTAGGGCGTAATAAGAGGCAACAGGTAAAAAGTATTAAAGCAACCTACATAAAAAACGGAGGTTGCTTTTTTATGGGAAGAGTGACGATTTGCGGAATCGATACATCGACTCTGCCGAAACTTAACAGCAAAGAATGCGATGAACTTCTTAAAAGAATCAAAGCGGGCGACCGCGAAGCGCGCGATTTGTTTTTGAGAGCGAATATGCGCCTTGTACTTTCGTGCGTAGGCAGGTTTTCAAAGTCTCAGGAAAGCGCGGACGACCTGTTTCAAGTGGGTATGGTAGGACTGCTTAAAGCACTGGAAAACTTCGATATAACGCTTGACGTGAGGTTTTCGACGTATGCGGTACCCATGATTCTCGGAGAAATCAAGCGCGTTCTCAGGGACAGAACCACGATCAAGGTGTCGAGGAGTTTGCGAGATACTGCATACAGGGCGTTGAAGGCGCGCGAGAGGATGATTGAAAATTCAGTAAACGAGCCGAATATGGCGGAGATAGCGGAAGAGATAGGCGTGCCTATAGGAGAAGTTGCTTGCGCTCTCGACGCGGTCAGCGAGCCTATATCCTTTTATGAGCCGGTGTACAGCGACGGAGAAGAGAGTATGGCGTTGCTTGACCAACTTGCCGACAAAAAAGAGAACAGCGAAAACTGGTCGGAAAGAATATCGCTATACGAGGCATTGAAACAGGTTCCCGAACGCGAACTCGAAGTGGTGAAACTGCGCTATTTCGACGGAAGAACGCAAATTGAGATAAGCAAAGAGGTTGGAATATCGCAGGCACAGGTTTCGAGGCTTGAAAAATCTGCTTTGCAGCGAATCAGAGCGGCTTTGGCATAATAGCAAGGTTGGTAAGATAATAAACAAAAGTCCGTCGTTCGGCGGGCTTTTTACTGTTATTATAACTTTATTGCCGATTGATTCGGATTTCTCAGTATTCGGGCGATTTTCCGTCCGTATGGTATACGGTCTGTGCGGAGGATGGCTCGATTTCGGAGGGGACAAACTCGTCGCGGTCGCAGGTGTATCTGGGTGCTTGTTCGTAATTTGCGGAATCGGAATCCGAAGGTCTGCGCGCATATACGGAAGCGTTGCTCTGCGCATACGCCGACGGGGACGGTTGCGGAGGCGGTTCCTGCATAGAGAACGCGCAGGCGCGGTGTCCCACAAGTTCGGTCAGTATCACGTCCGAACCTATTTTGATTATGCGGTTCCACGGGATAAACACGTTGTCGGAAGACGTTATGCTTTTAAAAAAACTCTTTTTACCCGGCACGATGAATCCCATAATTCCGCCGCAGTTGTTGAAGACAACGTCGCAGACGTGACCGAGTTCGCGTCCGTCCGCCACGTTTATTACTGTCTTTCGGGACATCTCGGTGAATGTATACTGTTTTTGACTCATACAAGAGTTTATTCGGTTTTTCTACAATTTATGCGCGGGATTTGCAATAATTTTCGGGAAATTAGTGTTTTATGTAAAAAATACTTCTGTTCAGAGGATTTTATAAATAAATTTGTAGTTATAACTTTACATAAAATACAATATATTGTATAATTTTTGTATCTTTCTCAGAGGTTACTTAAATGAAATGTATTTATTGCGGCAGTTTAGACAGCAAAGTTGTTGATTCCAGACAAAATGAAGACGGTACGTCGATAAGAAGAAGAAGGGAATGTGTGGAATGCGGCAAACGTTTCACCACCTATGAAACGGTTGAAAGCACTCCTATCTTAGTTGTCAAAAAAGACGGTTCGCGTCAGATGTTTGACGTTAACAAGGTAAAAATCGGAGTGATGAAGGCCTGTGAAAAGCGTCCTATATCTATGACGAGCATAGATAAACTTGTCGGCGATATTCAGCGCACCGTTCTCAATTCGCTCGAACAGGAGATTTCGTCAAACTATATCGGAGATCTTGTTATGGAGGGGCTCAAAGGTATAGACGAAGTCGCATATGTGCGTTATGCGTCGGTACACCGCCAGTTCAGGGATATAAACACACTTTTAGACGAAATAGAAAGTCTTGTAAAACTCAAAGCCGAACGCGATAGCGACGGCAAATGACGGTCGGTATACGATAAGTACACAGAGCGGAGCAAAATCAAAAATAATGAAAACACAAAAGCACCGACATTCGGTGCTTTTAAAATAGTACGGTTTAAAATCCGAAGCGAATCAGATGTACAATTCCTCTCGGGAGACGTGTTCTTTGATTTTGTCAAGAGCCTTTTTTTCTATACGCGACACGTAAGAACGCGATATTTTGAATTTTGCGGCGACTTCGCGCTGAGTGAGCGCGCCGATGCCGCCCAGTCCGTACCGAAGTCTGATAATGTCATACTCGCGCTCGTCGAGAACGGCTTTTGTGATTTTGAGAAGTCTTTCCATCAGGATGTTGTTTTCCACGTCGTCGATTACCGAGCAGTTGTCGGAAAGCATATCGAGTATAGTGAGTTCGTTGCCTTCCTTATCCACGCCGATAGGATCGTTCAGCGAGACGTTGGAGCGGTGTTTTTTCGACGTGCGCATAGTCATAAGTATTTCGTTTTCTATGCAACGCGAAGCGTACGTGGCCAGTTGAGTGCCTTTATCGGGCTTAAAACTCTCAATCGCTTTTATAAGACCTATCGAACCTATTGATATAAGTTCGTCGTTATCGCCGTAGTTGGTGTATTTTTTGGCTATATGTGCAACCAGTCGCAGGTTGTGTTTTACGAGTATTTCTTTTGCCTGAGCGTCGCCTTTCATCGAGGCTTCGAGATATTCTTTTTCTTTTTCTTTGGAGAGCGGCTTCGGAAAAGAACTTTTTTCCGTCACATAGGAAGAAAATATGATTAGGTTTTTTAAAAGCATCAGCAAACTTTCCAAAGCCATTTAAGCCCTCCGAGTTGTATATTTTATGCGCTGTCGCAAAAAAGTTTACAAATTCCGACAAATTCCGCAGACGTATTAAAAGTTTTTGTGCGCAATCTAACGTATTTTTGCTATTGACAGTTTGCGGTTTTAGGCTTATAATCTCACAGGTCGCAAAAGTGCGGCGGCAAAAATAAAGGCGCGTATTTGCGTAACTGCGTTATACGGCGGAGGTGTAAAGTGAAAAAATTTGATATATGCATAGTCGGAGCAGGTCCTGCGGGTATTTTTACGGCAATCGAACTGTTGCGCAACGGAAGCGATAAAAAGATGTGCATAATCGAAAAAGGTCAGCCTGTCGAAAAGCGGGTATGTCCTAAAACATTCGGAGGAGAGTGTCGGAATTGCAAGCCTTACTGCCATATAACCACAGGTTTTTCGGGTGCGGGCGCGTTTTCCGACGGTAAACTTTCGCTGTCGTATGAAGTCGGCGGAGAATTGCCGCAACTTATAGGTGCGGATTTGGCGCAGGAACTGATTGATTATACCGATAAAATTTATCTCGAATTCGGTGCGGACGAACATATAGAGGGCATCGGCAACGAAGCGGAAGTCAAAGAAATACGTAAAAAGGCGATTAAGGCGGGCTTGAAACTTGTCGACTGTCCCATACGCCATCTCGGAACGGAAAAAGCGCACGAACTGTACCTTGCGCTTGAAACATATCTGAAAAACAACGGCGTAGAACTTATGTTCGGCAGACACTGCGACAACATTATTCTCGACGGCAACGAATGTAAGGGCGTATATATAGCAGATTCAAAGGGCGATAACAGAGAAGAGATATACGCGGATAAGACAATTATCGCAACGGGCAGAAGAGGCGCGGACTGGCTTGAAAAGATGTGTGCGGAGCACAATATAGCCCACGCCCCCGGCGTTGTGGATATAGGTGTTCGCGTAGAAGTCCGAAACGAGATAATGGAGGAAATAAATTCAGTTCTATACGAAAGCAAACTCATAGGTTATCCCGAGCCGTTCAAAAACAAGGTGAGAATATTCTGTCAGAACCCCGGCGGTTTCGTATCGCAGGAGAATTATGACAACGATCTCGCGGTTGTCAACGGACACAGTTATAAAGAAAAAAAGAGCAATAATACAAATCTTGCCATACTTTGTTCGCATTCCTTTACCGAGCCTTTTAAACAGCCGATAGAATATGCTCAGAAAGTCGGCGAACTCACGAATATGCTCGGAGCCGGAAAAATTATGGTTCAGCGTTACGGCGATATACTCAACGGAAAGCGTACCTGGCAGAAAGAGTTGGGATTTTCAAACGTGCGTCCTACGCTCAAAGACGCGGTTGCAGGCGATATAACCGCGGCTATGCCGTACAGGGCGATGCTGAATATAATAAACTTTATACAGGCGGTTGACGAGGTTGTGCCGGGATTTGCAGGCTATGAGACGCTTTTGTACAGCCCCGAACTTAAATTTTACAGCAACAAGATTAAGATGGATGAAAAACTCAATACGTCTATAGTCGGGTTGCACTGTCTGGGCGACAGCAGCGGTTGGACGAGGGGACTGATGATGGCTTCCGTTATGGGCGTATTTATGGCGCGTAATATTCTCGGCGGAGAAGCATAAAGATTATTATATATAGAATAAAAAAATTACGTTTATAATAAGGCGGAGGATTTCCGCCTTACTTTTTTGATTTTACATAAATTGACACGCAAGTTTTTTTTGTAAAGTGTAATGCTAACCGTATGCAAAATACAATCGAACAGAATTCGGCAAACAAACGGGGTGTTGCGCTTAAAGCGGTTTTGCTTTTTGCGTTTATGTGTTTGTTTGCCGTTATATGTGGGCAAACTATTCACAAATTTACGGGAATATATAATACTTTTGGTGATTCGGATGCTTTGAACGTCAACCTCCGTTTGATGTCTCACACCGAAACGTTGGCTGACAATAAGAAAGCTTATGTAAGGATAGGAGGCAAACCTATCGGCATATCTGTAAATGCGGGCGGACTTATAATGACAGGCGAAACCGAAGTGG
The DNA here is from genome assembly GCA_910578325.1 of uncultured Christensenella sp. Taxonomy (GTDB): domain Bacteria; phylum Bacillota; class Clostridia; order Christensenellales; family CAG-917; genus CAG-475. The sequence continues at coordinate 206,948 of CAJTQT010000002.1, read as the reverse complement.
TCACTGAAAACGGTTCTGTTTTTCCCGCAAAGGACAAAGGGCTTGAAATCGGAGACGTCATTCTGGCGGTAAACGGTACGGATGTAAATTCTGTCTATCAACTAAAAAAACTGCTTGAAAATCCGAATCTCAATTCGGTTGTACTCTCGGTAAACAGGTCGGGAAATATATTTGACGTGAGCATTACGCCTGCAATCGATAAACTTTCGGGACAGAAAAAACTCGGTATTATGCTTAAAGAAGACGTCGGCGGAGTCGGTACGCTGACGTTCGTAACGCAGGACGGCAGATTCGGCGCGCTGGGACACTACATTATCGACGGAGACAGCGGGCTTTCGGACGAACTGAATTACGGTAACATTTTTTCTACGACAGTTACAGACGTAATACGCGGCGAACGCGGTAAGGCTGGCGGTCTGGTTGCGGAGGTCAACAGACTTTCGACTCCCATCGGTGGTATTTGTAGAAATACGAATATAGGAATATACGGGCAATATACTGCGGAATACAACGGAGAACTGTACAAAATTGCATCCAAAGGCGAGGCTAAGCCGGGTGCGGCGCAGGTTTTCACTACGATAGACGGAGACGAGCCGAAGTTTTATGACATAGATATAGTTAAGGTGGTTTCGCAGAGTGATGCGGCTGAAAAAGGTATGGTTATTGCAGTTCGCGACAAGGAACTTCTCGAAAAGACGGGAGGCATAGTTCAGGGAATGAGCGGAAGTCCCATTGTGCAGAACGGCGTTCTTATAGGCGCGGTCACGCACGTGTTCGTGCAGGATCCCACGAGAGGATACGCAGTCCACAGTAGATTTATGTACGATTATGCAATGACAGCCAGAACGTCGGCGCTGTACGGACAGGTTGCGGCGTAAAGACTGTTAAGCGAACGCAACGAATCCCGTTTCGCTAAGCGCGCGGGGTTGGCGTAAAGATATATTGTTTAAGGACACGGAAAAAGCAACTGTATTCAGTTGCTTTTTCCGTATTGGGAGGGTATTATACAGGCTTATGCGCTCGTATGTATATCGGGCGCAAACTATGGTGTGCTAATATGCGATGCTCCGCATTTGGCGTCGCGCGGCGGTTATACCGATTCGCAGGCTAAGTTTTGGCAGTACAGACGTTCAAGAGCCGTCAGCACAAACTGCTTGTTGGTAGGCTTGCCTTTGTTTTCGTCCAACGTTTCTCCGAATTCGCGGTAGAGAGTATCCACGTTGCCCCTCAGCCAGGCGGAAGATATGGCGTTTTGAATATCCTTTTCGATACTGGCGGGATCTACGTTGAATTCTTCCGCAAGCAATTTGTAGCCGCAGTATTTGAGCGGGAGAATTTCATTGCCTTCAAGCGCGAATTCGATAAGTCTTCCCAGCAGAGAATAGCCTTTCAGATTAGGCTGAAATCCGAGTTGCAGCAAATATTTTTTTATTTTCAGTTCATTGTCTTTCACAACAGCGAGTATATCATTCAAAGCGCGCTTTCGGAGGGGCAAAAAGTTTATAAGAATGTAAGAATTTGTCGAATTTCGGCATATTTGCAGGAATGCCTAAATAGAATTTGGTATGTCATCTTTGCGTACGAGAACAATTATTTCTTCGCTTCGCATCTTCTTTGAAAAAAACAAGAAGGTGATTGTGTCGTCTGCCGTATTGTTTGCGATAGGTATCATTCTCGGCATAATACTCGCATATCGTGCGGTGGACGGCGCTTTCGAGCGGGTTCCGAGAGTGGATGCCGAAACCGGTGCTGGAAAGGTGTTTTTCATTTCAATCCTTTGTCTTGTCGGCGGCTATGGGGTGCTTCTTATTGCGGGAATAAACAATAAGACGGTATTTCTGATATGCGTTCCGTTTGTTACTCTGGGATATTTCCTCGGCAAGTATTCCTGCGCGCTTATTGGCAGATACGAGGGTTTTGGAGTGATTAATTTTGTAGTGATTTATCTTCCGTTCTTCCTTATTACGTTTGTGCTTATGATGATTGCGGCAGCGAATATTCTTTCGGCGGGATGTTCGGATTACTGCGAACGTTCCTCGCTAAGACCGTCGTTTGTGCGCACGCTCAAAATTCTTGCGATTAACGCGGGCTGTTCGTTGGTTCTGTTTCTTATTATCGGTTCTATAACGGGCGTCATAATCGTTGCTTTGTTTTAAAGCGGCGTAGATTTGGAATTGGGAATGCGTTTTGCTTTCAAAATAGAGGCATTCACGCATATTATTCTCGATTTGTGGAATGCTATCTAAAAAAGCGTGCGAGGATAATATGAAATATTCAAAAATCAAATTATCAATAATGTCGGTTGTTGTCGTAGTGCTTTTCGTAATTGCGGCGGTGGTAGCGGGCTTGGCGTCCGCGGCGTCGAATTACGTAGCGGAAGCGGCAACCGATTTCAAAACAGTGGGCAAAGCCGCTTATCTTCTCGATTACGGAACGGGTACTGTTATTTATTCGCGTAATGAAAACGATAGGCTTCCTATCGCGAGTATGGTAAAAATTATGACGGCGATGCTTACGCTCGAATCCATCGAAAGCGGCAAAGTATCTCTTGACGATGATGTGGTTATATCCAACGAATCCGCATCTATGGGCGGCTCGCAGGTGTTTCTCGACGCGGGTACGACGCACAAACTCGGAGATTTGCTCAGAACTGTAATCGTAGCGTCCGCAAACGACAGTTGCGTCGCTCTCGCGGAGCATATCGAGGGCAGTGTTGGGGGATTCGTTGCCAGAATGAACGCCCGCGCTAAGGAACTCGGAATGGAGAACACCTCCTTTAAGAACTGTACGGGACTTCCCGCCGCCGAGAGTTTTTCCTGCGCGAAAGACGTATCTATTATGTTCAGACGACTTCTCGATTTCCCAGTTTACTTTGAATATGCAAAGGTCTGGCTCGAAGATTATCAGCATCCGAGCGGAAGAACTACTACTATTACCAACACGAACAAACTCGTGAAGTTCTATAAAGGTTGTGACGGCGGTAAAACGGGGTATACAAGCGAAGCGAAATTCTGTCTTTCCGCAACTGCGCTCAGAAATAATATGAGAGTAATTGCGGTAGTGATAGGCGCGGAGAGTTCGACTGTCAGAAACGCCGCAGTTAGCGCGATGTTCGACTATGCCTTCGCAAATTACAGCAATACGGTATTGCTCAAAGCGGGTGATCCTATCGAGAAGACGGTAGAAGTGCTCGGGGGCAAGAAGAGCGCGATAGAACTCACGGTTGCAAGAGACGTAAGCCAGTTTATGTCGCGTAACGACAGCGGAAGTTATGAACTCAGATACGAATTGCCCGAAAAGGTTAAAGCGCCCGTAAGACAGGGGGATTGCGTAGGAAAGGTGTATCTGGTCAAAGACGGCGTAATAGTCACCGAAACGGACGTTATTGCGAACGAAACCGCGGAGCGTATGAGTATATTCGACGCTATCGGCGAGATAGGCAAACACTGGGCGACAAGATAAGCGCGGAAAAATAATAATAGAATAAGCGTATAATATATCGAATTCTGCACATATTATCATTGATATCCGATAATCCGATTTTCTCAAAGCGTTAAAGGTTTAATCGCAAAAGAAAAGGATTTGGAGATATAATTTAAAAACAAAGCGGTACAAGCAGTGCCGCTTTGTTTATTGTTCGCGCATAAAATATGCGATAAATGAATTGCTTTGACAATTTTTTGCGCGCGTGTTAAACTTTATATGCTTTTTTCGCGATATGACAACAGTCGCGTCGGCGTGAGGAGTTATGATTGCAGACGACGTAGTTATGACAGAGAATTCCGCTTCTGCGGAATCGGCTGAGAGCGCGAGTATTTCGGAGGATATCAAGGACGAATCCACTTCGGAATCGGTACTCGTTGCACAAATAGTCGAGCCCGATTATATAGAGGGCGATTTTGTCGTTGAAAAACCGAAAATCATATACAAACTCAAAGATTACGAAGCGCCGATAGAACTGCTGTACGAACTTATCAAAGACGCTAAAATCGCAATCGAAGATATATTTATATCTGACGTAACGAGCCAGTATGTGCAGATTATCAAGGATACTCCCAAAGAGGAGTTGGATTACGATTACGCGGGCGATTTCATTACAATGGCGGCAGATCTGATATATTTGAAGTCTGTACGCACTCTCCCCAAAGAGGACGAGGAATTTATCGACGAAGAAGACCCCGAATACGAGCGTATGCAACTTATCAACAAGATAAAGGAATATGCTCTTATGCGCGAACAGAGCGAAAAACTCAAAGATATAGAAACGATCAACCGTTTTTACCGCGCGCCTGTATATACCGATAAGGATTACCGTGTCGCGCTTGTGAATTTCTCTCTTCCCAAACTTGTGGAGGCGTTTGCCAAAGTGCTTGCAAATGCCGATAAACGCGAGCAGGAAGTTATACCTAAAAAGGTTATGAAAGAGAGGTTTTCGGTTCACGACCAGATGGGGAACATCGTGTTGATGATATCCGTGCGCAGGCAAATGGTATTTACCGATTTGTTTGAGCCCGATTATGATAAATCTGACATAGTAACAACTTTTCTTGCAGTGCTCGAACTGCTTAAATACGGACGTTTGCGCGCTACGCAGGATGAGGTTTTCGGCGAAATTACTATATATGCGATAGAGGGTACGGAAGGAATGCCGATAGAGTTCGAGGAGGACGACGATGGAAAATATTGAGCAAGTTGTTGAGGCGATAATTTTTGCAAGCGGTACGGCTATCGTAAAATCCGATATATGCGAAAAAGTGCCCGAACTTACCACGCAGAAGTTGAACGGAATCGTCAAAAACCTAAAAAAGAAGTACGGTGAGTCTTCGGGCATTATTCTTGCCGAGTTCAACGGAAAACTTCAATTTATGTCAAATCCCGATTACGGCGATACTGTTGCGGACGTGCTGACTCCTCTCAAAGAAAAGGAACTTACGAAAACATTACTTGAAGTTTTGTCCACAATCGCGTACAAGCAGCCTATAACGCGTATGGAAATAGACGATATGCGCGGTGGAACTAATTCGGAATATGCGCTTTCCGCGCTCCTTAAAGCGGGACTTGTCGAAGCGGTCGGGAGAAAGGACACGGTCGGCAGACCGTTGCTGTACGGCACCACGGACGAGTTTTTGAAAAAATTCAGGTTGGAAGAATTGTCTGATTTGCCCGATTATTCGGAAGTGCTTGAAAAACTCATACTCATCAATACTCAGACGCAGGAAACGCTTTTCCATACACGCAGTATTCTCGACGACGACAGCGTTACCGGTACGGTTATGATGGAGGAAGCGGCGTCAGACGATATTTCTGAGGAAGAGGACGTTGAAATTCCGGACTTCCTTGCGGGAGACGGAGTGGAGGTATACGACTGATTTATTTGACGTGGGCGATTGCATAAAATCGCTGTCAATTCGGTTGATTTTACTGTTTAATTCAAATAATTTGACGAAATTTTGAAAACGTTTATACGTGTTAATGAAATATGGACGGATTTTTCCGTCTTTTTTCATAATATGCGAAATTTTACGCACAATACCTTTATGAATGCAACCGTCGCACTGATAATACTGCAATTTCTTATAACTATGCTGTTTTATCCATTGCGCGTGGGTGCAAAGGGACACGTATCGCTTGCGCGCGACAGAATTGAGTTTGATCTGTCTCTGTTCAGATTTTCAATTGTGCGTTTGCGCATAAGAAAAACAGACGGAGCGTTTGATGTGCGTATAAACGGGAAGTCGCCCAAAGGCGACAAAAAGGCTTCTGTGCGTCAGGTTGCGAACGTGTTGAAACAGTATAAAATCGAAGGAATTCGGGCTCGCGGTAACTTGCTTGCTCTCATAGGTGCGGATGACGCGAAGAATTCCGCGATAGCGTACGCGGTGCTTACAAGCGTATTGCAACCGCTTATTCAAAACGTAAAAGTTTATACGGCTCAACCCGCCGACGCATTTGAAATAGACGGGCGGGTGCGGGTAAAAATAAATCTGTTGCAGATAGCAGGACTCATTTCGGCAAGTCTGAAAGGATAATGCCGGCATAAAACGGTAGGAGAATAATATGCAAAATTTAGACGATATCTTGAAACGTACTGTTGACAGCGTAAGACACGCTGTGGAAAGCGACGATGTTATCGGAAAGCCTGTGCTGGCGGCGGACGGCAGTGTTATTCTGCCCGTAAACAAACTCAGTTACGGTTTTGCCGTTGGCGGAGGCGAATACGGCAACGCAGACGGCGTAACTTCCGAATATCCGTATAGCGCGGTATGCGGAGGCGGCGTTACGCTTACTCCCGTGGGATTTTTGATTTGCGGCAGAGAAAAGCGCTTTGTCAGTGTTGATAAAGCCGAGAGCGGCAGTAAGTGGATAGACCTGTTAAAAAGTGTTACGGCAACGCTTAAACAGGACGAATAACATAAATTTTAAGCATTGAGATTGAGTGCTTATAAAGGGTGGAATATGGAAAAGAAGAAAATATATTCGGTAGTTGTATTTCTGTTTATATCTATTGTGCTTGTCAATAGTGTGATTTTGATAGGCGCAAACAGCGAAAATGGCGGGAAAAGCATCAAAAGTATTCTAAATAACTTCAATAATGAGAAATATATTGACGCAAGCAATCAAAATATCGACGAAAATGACGAAGATTCGATAGACAAGGATTTTCTGTATGACGGCGAAGACGGCGATTCCGATAATGAAAATGCTTCGGAAACGATGGCTGTACAGCAGGCGCGAGGCGGAGTGCTCATCGAGCAGTCTACAAGGCGGGTATTGCTTAATGAAAATATGAACGCGAGATGTTTTCCCGCAAGCACTACAAAGGTTTTGACCGCTCTTGTCGTTCTCAACAACGTTCCGCTTAACAGAGTCGTTACGGTGCCAAAAGTCGCGGAGGGCGTAGAGGGTTCCTCTATCTATCTCAGAGCGGGACAGAAGATTACGGTGGAACATCTGCTTTACGGACTTATGCTCAGAAGCGGCAACGATTCCGCCGTCGCTCTTGCAGTCGAAACTGCAGGAAGTATTGAAAAATTTGCGCTTATGATGAACGAGACCGCTAAAATGCTCGGCGCAAACAACTCGCACTTTGTCAATCCGCACGGTTTGCACGACGACGATCATTATACAACGGCGTACGATCTTGCGCTTATTACGGCGAGCGCGTATTCCAACAGCGATTTTGTCAGAATTGTTTCCTCTAAAAAAGCGAAGATTGAAATCGACGGACAGGCGTCGTATATCGGCAACAAAAATAAACTGCTTACACTCTACGAGGGTGCAAACGGAGTGAAGACGGGGTACACCAAGAAGAGCGGAAGATGTCTTGTCGGAGGCGCATACAAGAACGGTATGCAACTTATAACCGTAGTTCTCAATTACAACGATATGTGGAACGATACTATCCGCATGCTGAATTACGGATTTGAGAATTACGAGATGAAAAGCGTGGACAATTCGCTTCTCGATTATAAAAACGGACTCAAGCCTGTAGAAATAGTGCGTCCTTTCGGGGTGTCGGAGGACTGGAAAGATTTCAGATATCCTCTCCGTTCGGACGGAAGCGAGTATCTTTTGCTTAAAAGCGCCTGACATAAGGCGAAAAACGTAAACTTACGGAAATTTAAGCCCGCGCGCAAATCGCGGGCTTTTGTATTTAAAACGCAGTTTCGTTTTACGTTATTCTGCTAAACGCTTGCAAGCGAGAATAAATTACTGTATAATTTTTTAATAGTTTAATATCGCGGTGTGCGCATAAAAAACGAAATACACGGTCGGAACGTGAAGTACGTATTCCGAGAAGAGGACGAATGAGAATAAACAAGTATCTTGCCGAGTGCGGAATATGTTCGCGCAGAAAGGCTGACGAATATGTAAAAGCGGGCAGAGTCTGTGTAAACAAGAAAGTAGTAAGAGAAGTCGGTCGCGAGGTTGACGAACTCAAAGACATAGTCTTTGTTGACGGAAAAAAGGTTGTTAGAATTACGCACTACGATTATATTTTGTTCAACAAGCCGAAAGGATGCGTGACGACGACCGACGATACGAGAGACGATAAAAGCGGAAGAAAAAAGCCTGACGCCGCAGGCGACGGAGAGATGAAAAAATCGCATTCGGAAAGTCTGCGAGTGAGAACGGACGTATCGGTCGGAAGTGCGGACAATACTTCGGATTCCGTAAAGAAAAAGCCGCGCAGAACCGTGCTCGATTATCTGGGCGAGTACAAAGATAAACGACTTTTCCCTGTCGGAAGACTGGATTATGACAGCGAAGGTCTGCTTCTGCTTACAAACGACGGCGATATGACTTTCAAACTTACGCATCCGTCGAGCGAGATATCAAAGACATATATCGTGCGTATCGAGGGTTCAATTGAAGAGAGCGATCTTGCAATACTGCGCAAGGGCGTTACCGTCGACGGGGTGAAATACGGACGCTGTAAAGTAAAAGTAACCGGAATAGAGGACGGAAACACTAGGCTGGAAGTCGTCATTTTCGAGGGTAAGAACAGGGAAATAAGACGTATGTTCGAGGCTGTGGAAAAGAACGTGGTATTCCTCAAACGCGTAGCGATCGGCGAACTTCGCTTAGGAGGACTGTCGCGCGGCGGATACAGGGAACTTTCAGAGGGCGAGATTGCGTATTTGGCAAGTTTATGCGGGCTTGAAAGATAAAATTTTTTGTCTGCGGCGGCAAATAATTGCATTTGCGCGCAGATGAAAATACCGATTGATAATTTATACTGTTCGGGATTCAGAGGGACAATGGATATATTGATTTCGAATGACGACGGATATTCCGCAGCCGGAATACGCGCGATAGCAAAGAGACTGTCGCAAAATCACGACATAGTCGTGGTTGCGCCTGTGTCCGAACGCTCGGGGTATGCGCATATGGTAAATTTTTTCGGCGGAATAACTTATGAAAAGGTCGAGATGCCTGACGGGATAGAAACCTATGCCGTAGACGGCTCGCCTGCCGATTGCGTCATTTTCGCGGTTAAACATCTGTTTAAGGAGCGCAGGTTCGACGCGGTGATTTCGGGAATAAATTCGGTGCTCAACATAGGCTCGGACGTGATGTATTCAGGCACGTTCGGCGCGGCGCAGGAGGGTACGTTTCACCGTATACCGTCTTTGGCGGTATCGTTGCGCGCACGCGGCGGCGAAAATTATGAGTATGCGGCTGATTTCATTGCGAGAAATTTGGACGGATTGCTCAAATATGCTGTTGAAAACGTCACCGTAAATATCAATATTCCCTGTACGGACAGGGATGGAATCGCAGGCGTCAGAGTTGCGCCCGTGACTTATCGGCCGTACAACGAAAAGTATTTCTGCGTAGTGGGCGACGACGGCAAGGAGACGTATTTCGTGGACGGACACGCCGATAAAACGTATCCGCAGAACGAAAACGGAGACTGTGCGCTCAGCGAAAAGGGATATATAACCGTTACTCCGATGCAAATGCTGGGAACCGATTTTGAAACGCTACGCGCAATGGAATCGGCGGAGTTCAGCGTATGAGAGTAGGAATAATAGGGGGCGGAGCCGCGGGCAGTTTCGCGGCAATACTGCTTGCGAGACAGGGCGCGGAAGTCGTTCTTATCGAAAAAAACGAAAAGATAGGCAAAAAGATTTATATTACCGGCAAAGGACGGTGCAATCTTACCAACGACTGCGACATTGAGAATATGTTTGCGCACGTCGTTCACGGGGAAAAATACCTGCGTACAGCACTGTATTCGTTTACTCCGCGCGATACTATGTCTTTCTTCGAGGACGCAGGGCTGGAACTGAGTGTAGAAAGGGGAAACAGGGTTTTCCCTGCTTCGCAGAAGTCTTCCGACGTTATAAAAACACTTTCCGCTGAACTGAAAAAAGCGGGCGTAAAGGTGTTGTTGCAAAGGACTGCTCGGGATATTTCTTACAGCGACGGAAAATTCGAAATCGAGACAGACGTCGGAAAAGAGATATTCGACAGGGTTGTGGTTGCGACAGGCGGAGTCAGTTATCCGTCGACAGGTTCTACCGGCGACGGCTATGAGTTTGCAAAACGATTCGGTCATTCGGTGGTATCGCCGAAACAGGCTCTTGTCGCGATAAGGCTTTGCGAAGATGTTTCGGGTTTGCAGGGTATTTCGCTCAGAAACGTGCAACTGTGCGCGTTGACGTCTGACGGAAAGACGGTTGCAAGCAGATTCGGAGAACTTATGTTTACCGATAAGGGGATCTCGGGGCCGGTCGCGCTTACCCTTTCGTCATATATAAACAGGACGGAGAGAGTAAAACTCATTCTGGATCTTAAACCGTCTCTTGACGACAGGCAGTTGGACGCAAGGATCCTGCGCGATTTCGAAGAACGTAAGAATAAGGATGTAGGCAACGTAACTCGCGCTCTCTTGCCCGACAGGCTCAATTTATATGTGCTCAGAGCGGCGGGAATAGCGGATAATAAGAAAGTCAACGCGATAACGAAAGAGGAACGTGCAAGGTTAGTGAAGACGGTTAAAAATCTGCCTTTTACCGTCAGAGAACTTGCACCGTTTACCGAGGCGGTAATAACTTCGGGAGGGGTTGCGCTCAAAGACCTTAAACCCTCGGGCGAGAGCAGATTGCAGGCGGGACTGTATTTTATAGGCGAGACTGTCGACGTAGACGCGCTTACAGGCGGTTTTAACTTGCAGATAGCGTTTTCAACCGCCGCCGCTTGTGCAAGAGATATTATCAAAAGTCTCGGTCGGACGCGATAACGTGCAGATGATTATAAATACGAGAATAGCATTATTGATGCAAGGAGAGAAAATATGCTGAATATTGCAATTGACGGTCCTGCGGGCGCGGGAAAGAGCACCGTGGCAAAAACGGTTGCCAAAGATTTGGGATTGATATATCTCGATACGGGGGCAATGTATCGCGCAACCGCTTACTACGCGTTGCAGCAGGGAATAGCCGTCACCGACGAAGAAGCGGTAAAAACCATGCTGGATGATATGTCAATGGACATAAAATACGAAGACGGCGCACAGCAGATATACGTTAACGGAATAAACACGACTCCGTATCTGAGAGAGCATTATATGTCAAAGGCCGCAAGCGATATTTCCGCATTGCCTCCCGTAAGATACAAAATGGTGGAATTACAGCGTGGGTTTGCAAAGACGCACGACGTAGTGCTTGACGGCAGAGATATAGGCACGTTCGTGCTTCCGCAGGCAAACTGCAAGTTTTATATGACAGCAACGCCCGAGGAACGCGCTACGCGCAGATATAAAGAACTTATCGAAAAAGGACAGAACGTCGACTACGATACCTTGCTGAAAGACATAATGCAACGCGACTATAACGATTCCCACCGCGAGGTTGCTCCGCTCAAACAGGCGGATGACGCGGATTTTGTGGATACGACCGCTATGAGTATAGAGGACGTTGTCGCGCATATAAAAGAGGTTGTGCACATTAAAACGAAGCCCCATAAAGAGGAGCCTGTCTCGACGGATAAAGGAATAAGCGCAAAACGCGCTAAGAAAATAAAGAAGTATTATCAGCCGCAGAAGAGTTTTGCTTTTTATCGCTTTCTGAGGGTTATTATGCGTCCCATGCAGGCTATATTCTGGCCTACTAAAGTCGTAAACAGGGACAATGGTCTCGGCGTAGAGGGCAATGCGGTGTATACCTGCAACCACTATTCTAAGGTGGATACGTTTATTCCCTGTTTTGCGCTTTTCAAAAGAGAAGCGCATATTCTGGCAAAGCACGAATTGTTCAAGGTTCCGATAGCCGGTTGGTTTCTGCATAAGATGGGGGCTATACCCGTCAGGCGCGGAGAAGCGGATATAGACGCCGTAAAGAGCGTGCTCAAAGTCCTTAAAGACGGCAAGAAACTGCTGATTTTTCCGGAGGGAACAAGAAATAAGGAAGGCTCGCAAGAGATGTCTGAATTCAAGACGGGTACAGCCCGTTTTGCCATCCGAACAAAGTCGCCGATAGTTCCGATGCTGTATTACACTTCGCCCAAACTTTTCAAGCGCAATTATCTGTATATAGGCGAACCTTTTACGCTCGAAGAGTTTTACGGCGCGCGTACGCCCGAACAGATGCATCTCGCGACCGAGAAAGTGCGCGAGAGAATGGACGAAACGAGAAGACTTTGCAACGAGTATGTCGCAAATCTGAAAAAGAAAGGTAAAAAGGCTAAAAAGTGAAAGTAGAAGTGGCAAAGCACGCGGGATTCTGCAACGGCGTCAAATCCGCGGTGGATAAGGCGTTGAATCTCGCTGAAAAATACGGGCATATATATACGCTCGGGGAACTTGTTCACAACGAACTTGTTACGCAGTTTCTGCATTCTAACGGCGTGGACAGCATAGAACTTGACGAAATCGACGCTCTTAAAGCGGGCGACGCGGTGCTTATTCGGGCACACGGAGTTCCCGCCGAGTTGGAAGCCGAACTTGCCGCAAGAGGGATTATCGTAGAGGACGCGACTTGCCCCGTTGTAAAACGCAATCAGGCAAAGGCAAAGGAGTTTGCGGACGAAGGAAAATCTGTCATTATCGTAGGCGACGAAAAGCACGATGAAGTTTGCGGTCTGGCAAGTTATGCGGGCGCGGACGTAAGCATATTTCCCGATACACAAATGCCGTTAATCACCGGCGATTCCACGGTCATTTTATTTCAGACCACCGTTTTGCAGGATAAATTCCTTGAAATTGAGAAATTTGCAAAGAATTTTGAAAAAAACAATCACAAATCAGTTGGCATTTTTAATAGTATTTGTTACAATACAACAGTAAGACAGGAAGAAGTGCGCGCCCTCGCGGGCAGAACGGACGCCGTTTTGGTTCTCGGCGCAAAGCACAGCGCAAATACAAGAAGGCTGTGCGAAGTCGCAAGAGAGGTCAATAAGCGCGTTCTGTTTGCAAACAGTGCGGACGAAATTCTGTCAAACATAAACTTTTTTAAGGATATTCAAAGTGTATCAATCGTCGCAGGAGCGTCAACTCCGCCGTGGTTGATACGGGAGGTAAGCAAACTTATGAGTGAAACTCAAATGACCGCTGACAAATCAGCAGAAGTTGAAGTGAACAAAGAGGCAACACTTCAAGAGCAAACAACCACCGAGGACAAAGAGCCTATGACTATGGACGACCTTATGAAATCCAACAATGCCGGTGGCAACTATACGTCGTACAAAGTCGGAAAACGTATCAAAGGCACGGTTATAAGTGCCGGAGAGCAGGGTATCTATGTCGCAATCGGCGGCAAGAAAGACGGTTTCATTGATAAGTCCGAAGCATCTATCGACGGAAATTACAATCCGTCCGAATTCAACGCGGGAGACGAGATTCAGGCAATCATCCGTGCGGTGAATAAAGACTACGTCGCTCTTTCCAAAAAAGAAATAGACGCTATCCGCATTGCGGAAGAAGAGGCTGAAAAGGCTCTTGCGGCAGGCGAGTTCTCTCTGGAAATGACCGAAGTTGTAAACGGCGGTCTGCGCGGAAGAATGGGACAGTACACTGTTTTCGTGCCCGCAAGACAAATCAAAATCGGCTATGTAAATAATCTCGAAGAGTACAAGGGCAAGACGTTGCGTCTGGTTCTTATGCCTCCGAAGAATAAAGCGGAAGGCGCCGAAGGCGAAAATGCCGAGAATACCGAAAACGCAGAGGCGGAAGAGACCGCGGAAACCAAAACCCGCAAAAAGAAATATCTCGTAGCGTCCCAGCGTATGATTCTCGAAAGAGAGAAAAAAGAGAAAGAAGACGCGTTCTGGGCGAAAATGCACGTAAACGATATCGTTACGGGTAAAGTTAAGAGATTTACTCAGTTCGGCGCGTTCGTAAACGTTGAAGGTTTCGATTGCCTCGCGCATATTTCCGAACTCAGTTGGAACAGAATCACCGACCCGTCTACGGTTTTGAAAATCGGCGACGTAAAAGACTTTGTCGTTCTTAAACTCGACAGAGAACACGGGAGAATTTCGCTCGGATATAAACAGTTGCAGAAAAAACCCTATGAAGTCGCCGCAGAGAAGTATCCCGTCGGCACGGTCATCAAAGGCAAAGTTGAGAGAATATTCCCCTACGGAGCGTTTGTCTCTATCGAAGACGGTATCGACGGCCTTGTTCACGTGTCCCAGATTTCTCACAACTGGATTAAGGACGCAAACGAGTCCTTGAAAGTCGGTCAGGAAGTCGAAGCGAAGATTATCGGATTCGAAGATACGAGAATAACGCTTTCTATAAAAGAATTGCTCCCCGCACCCGAGGAAAGCATTGTGGAAACCGACACCGAGATCTCAGAAGAGGAAAAGGCAAGCAAGAGATCTTCCAGAATGAAGAAGTTCGAGCAGAAAGTCGCTGACGGAGAAGGAAAGAAAGACCGTCGCGCGCCTAAGAAAGAGAACTCTAACGAACCCAAAGAATGGGTTACCGGTAGCGGTTCCGCGTCACTCGGAGACCTTATCAAGGGACTTAACCTCGATTTAGCAGAGGAAGTCGAAGAAGCGGCGGAAGCACCCAAAAAGACAACTCGCAAAAAGAAAACCGAGACTGTCGACGCAGAATAATTTAAAACGTACTTAAAAAAGCGGAGAGTTATCTCCGCTTTTTTATTATTTCGGTTAATTTTTAATAAATAAAAACAACCTATCTACGTAAGTCGAGATAGGTTTTCGTTTCGATTATCAGATATCGTCGGGAATAGTGGTGACGGGAAGAGTGTTTATACTTTGTTTTGGGTTTATTTGTTTTATTGCCGTTCTTGCAAGAAGGTCGCATCTGTTGTTGAGTTCGTTATCCGAGTGTCCTTTCACCTTGACAAATTCGACCTCGTGGACGTGTTTTAAATCAAGCAAAGTCTGCCATAGATCTACGTTCTTTACGTCGTCTTTACTTGCCGTACGCCAACCGCGCATAATCCACCCGTCTATCCAGTTTTTAAGAAAGGGGTCGACAGAGTATGCGCTGTCGCTGTAAACCGTTACACGGCACGGCTCTTTTAGCATTTTCAGACCTTCTATTATCGCGGTCAGTTCCATACGGTTATTCGTAGTATCAAACTGCGCGCCGCTGATTTCTTTTTTGTGCCCGTTGTAAAGAAGAACAGCAGCCCAGCCGCCTGTGCCGGGATTTCCGGAGCAGGCTCCGTCTGTGTAAATTTCAACGCGTTTTTTTGAGGGTGTCATAATCTGCCTTTATTATTCATTTTCTGTTGTTTGCAAGTTCTATACTGCGCAGACGGCATTTTCCCATACCGCGTTTTACCGTATCGTCTAAGCCGTCACGTTTGAAACTTTCTATCGCTTCAATCGTAGTTCCGCCCTTAGAGCAAACTGCCTGTATGAGAGCATCTATAGGCTTATCGGACGATTCGATCATCTTTGCCGCGCCGATAACGGTTTGCAAAGCCAGAGTTTTTGATATGTCTTCCGAAAGTCCGCCTTCTATGCCGCCGTCAATCATCGACTTTATAAAAGTATATACATAAGCCGGACCGGAACCGCTCAGCGATGTCACGGCATCGAAATTGCTCTCGGCAAGAATCTCAACTTTGCCGATAGAGCGGAATACATCGATTACAAATTCCGATTCCGCATCTGTATCGAACGCTATAACTGACATACCTTCGCCGATAAGTGCGGGGGTGTTTGGCATAATTCGAATATATTTTCGGTTGCCCAGAGCAGTTCTAAGTTGTGACAGCGTTATGCCTGCCATAATCGATATTACATGCTGCGCCGATATTACGTTTTTTATTTCTTCGAATACGGCAGGCGCCGTTTGGGGTTTTACGGCAAACAGCAGGTGAGTGCAATGACTTGCTACGTATTTATTGTCAACAGAAGTATATATTCCGCGTTCCGTCAAATGTGTAAGTTTACAGGCGTCGGCATCGGCTACTGCGATTTGGTTAGGGGATAAAAGACGTTTGCTCAATATCCCGCCTATAATTGCAGAGGCCATATTTCCTGCGCCGATGACGCCCAAAGTATATTCGTTTTGCATAAATATCTCCAAATCGTAAACATTCGTTTGACTATTCAACGTATGCTTGTTATAATATACAGGCTTGAAATACAAGCATAGGGGAGTGGCTCAACGGTAGAGCAACGGTCTCCAAAACCGTTGGTTGCGTGTTCGAATCGCGTCTCCCCTGCCAGAGAAGTCGTAATTTTACGGCTTCTCGTTCTTTATCTTAGACATATTGCGATTCTTCACGCAACCCATCCGTTTACTGAATTATATTCAGCAACGTCTGCGGTTTCGTGTGACGCTGCACTAACGCGTGCAAGCACGCCGTTTCGCTGTTCCGTTGCTCCTTACGAATCGCGTCTCCCTTGCGGTGTTGTACTTACGAGTCGCAATTTATGTAAACTTTATATGATAATATCAATAAGCCTTAGAGTAGATATAGTTGAATGCTTATAGATTACCGTGCTGTTATTATTTTAGATTATAACATAAAAGCGGACTTTTATAAAGAGTAAAATTGCTTATCCTTCAATATTTTAAAGCCGTCGGGGAGTGCCGACGGCTTTATGTTTGTTTATGTTTCGTTTTGGGTTATGCAATGTGATATTTCCGTGTGCGGTAGAGCAGCCAGTATATAATCGAACTGATAGGCAGATTAAGGAGTATAACCGCAGGTATAATCATTGACATAAGAATCAGATCAATATCCTTTACGCTTGCACCGAGAGCAAAGAAGCCTACGAGTACGCATACAAGAGTCAGTTCTATAAACATCATCAGTCTGTTTAACAGAGATAATTTAAAATTGAAATTTGCCCGTATCCGCTTTGTCGGGTTTGCAAGGTACAGAACCGTGGGAATCAAACACAGGACAGAGCAGACAAGCGTTATCGGCAGGAAGTACGTATAACTGATTCTTGACGCGAGCGACACCCACATTACCGCCATTTCCGCAAGGAAGAATGCCATAACTATAAGGAATGTATCTCTGTTGATGCGGTTGGACTGAATGAAATTGTATGTGTAGTATTCCGACGTGTTGCCCTTATCGTAAGGACGGATTTTAAAGCCTTTTGCATAGAGCCTTGTTTTTATGTCGGCGTCGGTATACTGCGCCTGAGAATTTTGGGTTTCGGTTTGCTCTTGCTTAGGTTCCGGAATATCTACGATAGAAGTGAAGAAGTCGCGGTAATTGACGTTGTTCTTTTCGTATTCAAAGCCGTCCTCTCTGTGCGTAACGACTGCGGAAGTCACATAGGAATCATTTTCGGAATTCTCCGATTCGAGTTCCGATTCCACATAGTCGAGGCTGTCATAGCGGGATACGAGCACGTCGGAAGCAACTTCGTTTTTGACTGTTTCTTCTTCGCGGCGCACGCGTTCTTCTTCGATTTCCGCTTCGCGTTTATCGAGTTTTCTAAACAAATCCTGCAACGTGCCCTGACGTTCCTCTTCTTCAACGGCGGACTCGAAAAACACCTGTTCTTCTACGTCCGTTTTAGCCGGTGCCGTTTGGGCAGAGGAGTAATTGTATTCGGATTGCGCTTCGAGTTTTTCAAACAGTTCCTCTACGGTAGAGGACGGACGTGTTTGCGCTATGCGACGGCGCTCCTCTTCGTCGCGCCTTTCTTCCTGTAATTTGCGCAACTCTTCTTCGGCGGCAAGACGCTGTTGTTCTGACGCGCGGAGTTCCGCTTCTTTTGCCAAACGCTCTTCCTCTGCAAGTCGGAGTTGCTCTTCGTATGAAATTCTGTTTTCTTCGAATGCGCGGAGTTGTTCCTCTTTGGACTTTCTGTCCTCCTCGGAAACGCGCAACTGTTCTTCATAAGCAATACGGTCTTCTTCCAAAAGCCGCAGTTGTTCGGCGGTTTTGGTCTGTTCCTCTTCAAAGGTGCGCAGTTTTTCAAGGGTAGAGGCGAGTTCTTGTTCGGTTTTGCGAACCTGTTCGTCCTCGATAAGCGCCTGTCTTGAAATATGTTCGTATTCTTCTTCCGTAACGGGATTGCCGAATCTGTCTATGTAGATCTTCTTTTCGATTTCTACTGTTTTTTCAACGGGAACTTCTTTCTCGATTTCGACGATACGTTCTACGGGGATTTCCCGTTCAATGATTCTTTCAACGGGAACTTCTTTTTCAATTATGCGTTCAACGGGCTTTTCAACGATGCGCTCGACTTCTACGATTTTGTCCTTATAAACGATTTTCGGTTTCTCATCGCTTTCGCCGCGTTTAGAATACGGGCGCAGTTCGGAAGCGTCGAAAGGGATATCCTTCGTAAAGTCGAATTCGCTGTCCGAAACCAACTTATCAAGAATCGTACGCGCATATTCATACTCGTCCTTTTCTTTGGTAAGATAATTTTTACCCTCGGGGGTGAGTGCATAGTAGCGGCGTTTTCCGCCGCCCGTATCGTCCGGTGCACCGTCGTATGACGTGACGAGACCTTGCTTTTCGAGACGTTTGAGTTGATTATAAAGGGTAGCCTGTTTCAGGGCGTACTGACTGTGACTTTTATCCTCAATCTCTTTGAGAATTTCATAGCCGTATTTATCCTCGTTTTTTAGACAGCCCAGAATAATCGTTGTCACGTTGCCTCTTATGAGGTCGCTGTTGACGGATGAAATATCCATAGCAAATCTCCCATAGTTTATAGGACAATTTTAGCAAACTATTATACAACAGTCAATATTATATAATAGTTAATGTTGCCGTATAATGTAAAATTTTGCTTTTTGCGTTTGACGGTGAATATGTCGTAAGGTCGGTGCGTGGTTCGTCAATCCTTTTTGTCGCGCAGTTTTATCACTTGCGACGCAACTTTTCTGTGATCTTCTTCGATAGCGGCATAGTGCTTTTTTGTGGTGTTTACGTCGCGATGCCCGAGCACGTCCGCAACCATATAAATATCGCTTGTGGCACGGTAGAGATTTGTTCCGAACGTACTGCGAAGTTTATGCGGCGATATTTTTTTGAGCGGCGTTGCTTCTAAGGCATACTTTTTAACAAGATTCTCGACTGCACGCACGGATATTCTGCGTACTTGCAACGACATAAAAAGCGCGTCTGCGTCGCCTATTTCAAGTTTTTCGCATCTGTTTACAAGCGCTTTGCGTTCGCCTTCAATATAATCCGTCAACGCTTCGGCTACTTCTTCGCCGAAATACAGAATCGCACGGTTTCCGCCTTTTCTTGTGATAGTAAAGGCGTTTGTTTCAAAATCTATATCGGTTATATTCAGTCCGACGCATTCGCTCACACGTATTCCTGTGCCCAGAAGCAGGGTGAGTATTGCCAGATCCCGTGACTTCGTGTTGCGTTGTATCTTGCGCTGATGCTCCGTCATACCCGAACCGTTTTCGGCAACGTCGAGTATTCGTTCCACCTCGCGCTCTTCAAGCCTTATTATCTCTTTGTCGTGCTGTTTGGGCATAGTAAGTTTTGCGGCGACGTTCGCTGCTATTCTGTCGTGATTGAAATAGTACTTGAAAAACGTGCGTACGGTGGAGATTTTGCGCGCTTTGCCCTTGTTTCCGTTTGTGTACTCTTTGCCGTCGTATTCGTATAAACTTAGATATTCAAGGTATGCTTCGAGATGCAGAGTAGTGATCTTGTTCAAATCTTCTACCTGAAAATCAAGTATGTCATCATACTGTCTGAATGCTCGGACGTTATGTAGCAGATAGTCGAAAAAAATGCGTAAATCATAGGCGTAATAAAGTCGTGTTAGCGCAGTTGTAAGAGGTTCTATGCCTATAAAGAACTCCTCGCAGAACTCGGGCAGTTCGTCGCGCAGTTCGCGAAGCCGTTGCAAGGTTTTTTTATCACGCTCACTGAAATAATTTGCCATATTTGTATTTTAGCAAACTATTCGTAAAACGTCAATAAAATCATCGTTTATGGCACGGCAACACTTCGGGAGAAGTATTGCCTGAGCCTTAACTTGATTTTATTGACACTACCGCGCAAAGGATTGCCTGCTATCAAAACAGATTGCCGCTGTAAACCCGTGCTGCATTACGCGCAATCCTTTGCTTGCTGTAAACGTTTATGGCACGGCAACACGGAGAATTAAAAGCGCGCCGCTTTGGCGCGCGAAATTCGGAAACTATTCTTCGATGTCTTCTTTCAACTTTTTGAGTATTCTGCCTTCTATTCGGCTGACCTGCACCTGCGAAACCCCCAGTTCCTTTGCGACTTCACTTTGAGTTTTGTCTCTGAAATAGCGCAATATGATTATCTTTTTTTCACGCTCGGGCAGATTCTGAATGCAGTCGCGAAGCATCAAAGTGTCAAGGCTTTCGTCGGGTGAATTGTCTCCTACGATCTTATCGCCTATCGACGCGCCGTCGTCGTCTCCGAGCGGCTCAGACAGGGAGAGCAGATAATGCGACGTGTCCATAGCAAACACGATATCCTGCGGTTCTACGCAAAAGTGCTCGGCAAGGTCGTCTATACTTGGTTCCGATTCGCCGCACTTTTGCTTTTCGTCTATATACTGCGAAATCTTTGCGGACAGAGTTTTTGCCCAGCGCGAAACTTTGACCGCACCGTCGTCGCGCAGAAATCTCTTTATTTCTCCGCTTATCATCGGTACTGCATACGTAGAAAACCGTACCCCGAATGATACGTCGAAGTTGGATACTGCTTTTACGAGTCCCATTGCACCGAGTTGCATAAGGTCGTCGTATTCAAGACGGCCTCCAAAGCGTTTTACTATTGATTTTATGAGAGGGATGTTTTCCGCAATCAGTTTTTCTTTTGCGTCGTCGTCACCCGATTGCGCCGCAGAAATCAGCGTCAGGGTTTGTTCGTGACTCAGCATCCTTTAAACACCTTTTTCATTGTGACGGTCGTGCCTTCGCCTACTTTCGAGCGCAAGGTCATTTCGTCTGTAAACGTCTCGATTATCGTGAATCCCATTCCGCTGCGTTCGTCATCGGGGCGGGTAGTGAAGAATGGCTCTTTTGCTTCTTCTACGTTTGTTATTCCGCATCCGAAATCGGTGACGCTTACGCTTATGCTTCGCTCGGTTTCGTTGACTTCGCATAGCATTTCAATCACGCCCGTATCATCCTTGTAGGCGTGTACAACCGCGTTTGTCACCGCTTCGCTTACAGCGGTTTTGAGGTCGTTTATCTCTTCGACGGTCGGTGAACACGCAAGAGCGAATGTCGCGACTACGCTTCTTGCAAAGGCTTCGTTCTTGCCGCTTGCAAGCATTTTCATATCAAAAAAATTGTTCATAACAACTCCTTATTTCACTATCGGTACAAATGAATATATGCCGCTTGTGCGAAACACCTTGTCCACCTGCGTGGGAATGTTTTTCAACAGTAGTTCGGCGCGTTGCTGTTTGAGTTTCTTATAGCGTCCGAGCACTAAGCCCAGCCCCGTACTGTCGATAAAAGTGACGTCCTTCATATCGAACGTCATAGTGCGGAATCCTTGCGCTTCGATCAGTTTGTCTATGTCCGCGCGGAGCGAACGGGCAGAGTATTCGTCAATCTCGCCTCTAAGTTTTATGCATATATCGTTGCCGATTATCTTAAAATCAAGGTCCATATCGCCTCCGAAAGATAGAATAATTGATGACGCGTTAAAGATTTTGAACACTTTTGTCTTAAAACCAAATATAGGGGAAAATTCTGTCAAAAAATTCTCAAAATCACATCAAAAAATCATTGACACAGACGTTTTTTTATTGTATATTGTGTAAGTCGTCAACACAACGGGTTCAACGGGGTGTAGCGCAGTTTGGTAGCGCATCTGCTTTGGGAGCAGAGGGTCGGGAGTTCGAATCTCTTCACCCCGACCACATTATCCGCAAAATTCGTGAGATGACGTCATCTTCATAGATGAATGATTCGGGCCTTTAGCTCAGTTGGTTAGAGCAGTCGGCTCATAACCGATCGGTCCGCGGTTCGAGTCCGTGAAGGCCCACCAAAATCAATCATTATAATGTGGCCCGGTAGTACAGTTGGTTAGTACGCCAGCCTGTCACGCTGGAGGTCAGGGGTTCGAGCCCCCTTCGGGTCGCCAAATGATATATGTGGCAGTGACTCAGTCACTGCCACAACAACAATATCAAGTCTGTCGCAGCCTGTGCCGCTGAAAAGGTATGCGACGTTATGCCTCGGTAGCTCAGGTGGTAGAGCAAGGGACTGAAAATCCCTGTGTCGGTGGTTCGAGTCCGCCCCGAGGCACCACGCAATGCTGGTGTAGCTCAACAGGCAGAGCAACTGATTTGTAATCAGTAGGTTGTTGGTTCGATTCCGATCACCAGCTCCAAATTTAATAAATATGGGTAGGTTCCCGAGCGGCCAAAGGGAGCAGACTGTAAATCTGCCGTCAGCGACTTCGGTGGTTCGAATCCACCCCTGCCCACCACGAAAACACGCGAAAGCGTGTTTTTGTTTTAGTGGGGGGTGATTTGCGCAATAAAATTGCGCACTCGGCAACGCCGAGCGAACCACCTTTCGGTGCTGACGCTCAGGGCAGAAACCCACAACGAATCCTGCTGTTATTTAAAGTGTCAGCCCTTCGCTATTAAACGAATCCACCCCTGCCCACCACGAAAATGCGCACTTGTTGGTGCGCTTTTTCATTAAAAGCGCGACCTGTTTATTCGCATTTTCGTGGCACTTCGCGCAAGCAATTGTACGCTGTCACTCAAAGTTTCGTTTAAACATAATGAAAGTTTCGCTAAATTGCTTGCTTGAAAGATGGGTTTTGTTTTAGTGGAGCAGGGTGATTTGTGCAATAAAATTGCGCACTCGGCTTTATTGATTAGAATAATGACAATTACAACTTGAACATCGCTTGACTATGATGTATAATATCAGCGTAATTAATTCGTATTTTTTTTGGGGGGGATATCAAATGAAAAAATTTATATCACTTATTAGTTGCATATTTATAATTGTGGCAGGTACTTTTGCTTTTACCGCGTGCAATCGTCCTGAAAATAAGATTCAGGGTGTATATTATTTAAGAGATATTAGTTTTTACTACGAAACCCGTCCCGGTTTTTCGGTTATAAACAATGGCGGCCTTGAATATGAGCATATTAAAGGTAATAAAATGGATTTCTCGCAATTTTATATCGAGTTTAAAAATGATAAAATGATAATACACGGTTCCATTGGACTTGGTTCGTTACCTTTGCAGGATGAGTTTGTTATAGGTCCTAATTCTGTGCACGAATATAGTTACAAATTGAAAGTTTCAGAAACTAATAATAGTATGTATGACATTTATCTTGACGGAGAAGATTACGCTTCTTATCATTTTCTTCCGGGAAGGATATATTATTCTTGCGCTTACTCACGTCCGGCGGGAAGAGATGTGCGGAATTATTATAAGTCATAAACTGATAGATTGAATTTAGATAATCATTTGAAAATTTAAAATAATGAAATTATTATGGAGGAATTTATGGAAAACAAATATAAAGGAACTCAAACGGAAAAGAATCTTGAAGCGGCGTTTGCGGGTGAATCGCAGGCGAGAAATAAGTATACATACTTTGCTTCGGTTGCTAAAAAAGAAGGTTTCGAACAGATATCATCCATATTCTTAAAGACTGCGGATAATGAAAAGGAACACGCAAAGATGTGGTTCAAAGAGTTGCAGGGGATAGGCGATACCGCTCAGAATCTGAACGAAGCCGCAAACGGAGAAAACTTCGAGTGGACGGATATGTATGAGCAATTTGCAAAAACTGCCGAGCAGGAAGGTTTTAAAGACCTTGCTGAAAAATTCCGTATGGTCGGTGCGATCGAGAAGCATCACGAGGAGAGATACCGCGCTTTATTAAAGAACGTAGAAATGGCGGCTGTTTTCGAAAAGAGCGAAGTGAAAGTCTGGGAATGCCGCAACTGCGGACATATTGTTGTCGGAACAGGTGCGCCTGAGGTGTGTCCTGTATGCAATCATCCGCAGAGTTATTTCGAAGTACACGCGGAAAATTATTGAGAAATAAATAGTTTTTTATAATTTGAAATGGACGCATTTTTTAAATGCGTATTTGAAAAGCGCGCTCTTTTGCGCGCTTTTCAAAGTTTATTATGACAGCAAATGGGTAAAGAATAAGTACGTTGCCTGTTTAAATAAATACGCAACAGTCTGTTATGACTTGCGGTAGGTTTAGACGTTAGGGATTTTGATTTCAAGCGATAAAATTTGTCTTTACTTATACCAAAATATTTGTTACCATACTTTCTAATGTCAATATTTTGCTAAGTCTATGAAAGGAGTCAAAAATGAAGGAGAATATCAAAAAACATACCGAAGAAATCGGAAAAAAAGTTAAAAGTATGGGGCCGATAAAGATTATCATTCTTTCTATAATGCTAATCGGCACAATATGTTCGTATGTGTTGCACGATTACATTTTTCCTGCCGAAAGTATTTTTAACAGGGGAATTTCCGATTCCGAATTCGTAAACGGAGTTTTGGCGCTTGTCCCTAAAATTATTCAGGCAATAAGAGTGATTTCGATTGTTCTTTTAATTACAACGGTGGTGCTTGCAATTCTGAACAGAGTTTTCCGCAAAAACCAACGCCAGATAACCGTAATAAGGCTGATAAACAGTATTGTTAAATGCGTTGTCGCGATAATTCTGGTCATTGCCGTACTTGCTATATGGGGAATCAACACCACGGCCCTGATAACAGGAGCGGGAGTTGTTACGTTGATTGTCGGACTCGGAATGCAGAGCCTGATATCGGACGTAGTAGCAGGTTTGTTTATAGTGTTTGAAAACGAATTCAACGTAGGTGACATCATAACTATCGGAGATTTCCGCGGCACGGTGGTATCTATCGGTATCAGAACGACAAAACTCGAAGCGCTCGGAAATATCAAAATTGTCAACAACAGCGACATAAGAGGCGTACTCAATCAGACTATAAAGCCGTCTACGGCAAAGTCGCTTATCGATATAGAGTACGGCGAGTCGCTGCAAAGAGTGGAAGAAGTCATACAGTCTAAACTGCCTGATGTGAAAATCGAGGGCGTATTAGGAGAAATTTCCTACGACGGAGTCGCAACATTAGGCGCGTCGGGAGTGACGTTGCAGTTTACGGCGCAATGCAACGAGGGCGATATATTCGCAATTCAGCGCGAAATGAACAAGCAACTCAAACTTATGTTCGATGAAAACGGCGTAGGCATTCCGTTTAATCAACTTGTTGTACATCTGGAAAAAGAAGAAGAATAAATGGAATAAATACTAAAAGATAAAACCGCGCCCGTGCGGTTTTATTTTTTATAATTTCACATACTTAAACTATGAAGAAAAAAATATTTTTACCGTTACTGTTTCTTTTGGCGATGACGACATTCGGTTTGTCGGCACAGGGCGTTACGATTGCCGCGGAATCCGAGCGCGTTTTGGATTCGGTCAACGTATGTGACGGAGGCATTAAAGGCGTTGCAACATTGCTCGGAAACGGCGAAACCTATATTACCGATTTAAAAGTAAGTGTTGAGTTTGAAAATTTCAAGCCTTATTGTATAGAACTCGAAGACGGCTATTCGCCCTTGATTGAAGTATTTGATTTCGGCTCCGACGAAAATCTGTTGTTCTCTTCTTCGCAGACAGGCGGCAGCGGAGGATATGGGAACTACCGAGTTTACCGCCTGAAAACACAGTCGTATCAACTTTTGTATGATGACGAAATGGACAGCGAGCATACTACGTTCGGAGCGGTTTTCAAGCCTGACGGATTTATGGAATTAAGAAATAATAACACTGCCGAACATACGCTTACAGTTGACGTAAAATATATGGATAAGGTATTTTATGACAAAATCTTTGCAGACGACGGCAGTTTAAAGGGTGAAGAACCGTATGTAAACGCTATTTCATTTATTTCGCCGTCGTTGAATCCCGCAAGCGGATTTTGGAGGCTGATAACATATCGCTCGGTTGCGGCGGTAGCGGAAGTAAACCGTCTGGGATATATCGTACAGACGCTGGACTTTGACGGAATGCGATTCGTTCCCACTTTTACGGAGTTTTCGATCGGACTTTGATTTATGAGCAAAAGTTTTATAGCGTGGATATATTCCGTAAATGCTAAACGCCCCTGCATTCAGCGGACGCGTTTTTTATGCGAACAAACCATCGGTTTGACTTGTGGATTTTTATTTAATCGCCTTGTTGCATAGCAATTTCCTTTGTAGGATGAACGGTGCCGTGGGGATGCTCTGGCGGAGCATATACAGAAGTCAGTCTCAAAGGTTTGTTTCCCGTATTAATCAGATTGTGCCAGGTTCCGGCAGGCACGAAGATTCCGTATCCGCAGCGTACCGTTTTCTGATAATTAAGATTATCGCGCGATTTTCCCATTGTTACGAGTCCCGTACCGTCGATAATCATAAGATACTGGTCTACGTCAGAGTGGACTTCAAGTCCGATATCGTCACCTCTGTCTATTTTCATCAACGTCAGTTGCAGATGCTCGCCCGTCCAGAGTATTGTGCGATAATTGCAGTTTAGCATCGCGGCATTTGCTACGTTTACCGCAAGCGGCTCGGGGCCGTAATCGTTAAATATAAAAAATTCACGTCTTCCGTCTGTTGCCATATTGTCGCTCCTTTTTTCTCTTATAATATGTTGTCAGAGAGATTTTCGAAACTATCTTAGAAACGTTGTCTTGAATTGCTTTTTATGTTAATATCGAATACGTTCAAAGCGAAGAGACAAATTGTATCGATTGTACTTGTTGCGTATGTCGTCGGACGCTTAGAAAACTAAATTACAATTCACATTCAGGAGAAAAGAAAATGTACGAAAGAATTACTCAGAATTTTAAAAATGCCCTTACCGACAGAAGAATAGACGTCAGAATAGTGGTTTTGTACACTGTGTTTATCGTTTTATATGCCTCAGTTATAATTTCCTCGATGTTTTCGGAGTATATTTGGCGAATTATTGGCGGCGCGGGACTGTTGCTTGTTGCGGCTTGCATAGCATCGGGATACTGCATTGTTTTCAGTACATTGAAAGCAAAATCCAACCTGACTTATGCGGATTTTTTTAACTTTAAAAAGGTGCGCGGAGTGTTGAAAACAATTCAGCCTGACGATTCCCAGATTCTCATTTCGGTTCTGAAAGACGAGTTTGTGGATACCCGTGAAAAGATTTCGGAGGCGATAGAGTATTTCAGATTCGTTTTGCAAAGACCGAGAAAGAGTATCGATATAATTCCGCTGCTTGCTTTGCTTGTTTCCGTTGCCGCGATATTTTTATCCGGTAAAACATATGGAAGTATAAAGACAGCCGTTCTTCTGAGCATTATGTTTGCGTACCTGTTGATAGGCATAGCAATGATAGTGTTCGGGCTGAAACTGATTTACAAAAGCACCTACTACGATCTTAGCCTCCGCGCTTTAAACGAAAGGATAATGAACGTATTATCCGAGATTTATATGAAAGAGTTGATATAAAGCGGCGTTAAATTCAATCAATAGCGTTTTAAATATTAAAACTTGGCAAGAATGTTTCTATGGACAGGCTTTTTACGTCAAACGTCGAAGATAAAGAGATAATGTTTAAGTCGGATATAGAAACGGAAAGTATCAGGGACAATCCTCCCGAGGCGGCACCGTATAAACCGCTTAACGACGTCAAAACCTGCCAAACGGACGGAACGCTATGATTGACAGAATTGAATATCAGGATTATGTTACAAAAAATCAGCCTAAGTCGCCTATGGTGCGTACTCTTATCGCCGCTTTTATAGTAGGCGGAATTATCTGCTGTATCGGCGAGGGAATCGGAGACATCATCAAACTCATATTCAAGGATATGAGCGACAAAGACGTCGCGACTTGGGAGAGTTGTATAATGATTTTCCTCGGAAGTTTCTTTACGGCTGTCGGATTGTACGACAAACTCGGGCATTATGCGGGAGGCGGCTCGATAATTCCTATAACAGGCTTTGCAAACTCCGTAGTGTCGCCTGCAATGGAGTATAACCGTGAGGGCGTATTTTTCGGAATTTGCGCAAAAATGTTCGTAATTGCGGGCCCGATTATCGTATTCGGCGTTACGGCAAGTTTTATTGTAGGCTTTATCGGCTATTTTGTAATTTGAGGTGAGAAATGCGTACGTTTGAAATAAAATCTCCCGTATATATCAAGAGCGGATTTACGATCGTAGGTCCAAAGGAAGGCGACGGAAATTTCGGCGACTGTTTTGATATAGTTCTGAAAGACGACCTTTGGTGCGAGAAATCATACGAAAAGTGCGAAAGCAAAATGCACCGCGACGCGATTACCGGCGCAATCAAGAAAGCGGGAATGACGCGAGAGGACATAGATATCCTCATCGGCGGCGATTTGCTCAATGAACTTTCCGCAACCAGCCTCGCCGCGCGAAATTTTCCCACCGCATTTTTAGGGCTCTATAACGCGTGTTCTACGTTCAGTGAAACGGTTATAGTCGGTTCAATGCTTATTTCGGCAGGTTATGCAAATCACGTAACTTGCTCGACTTCAAGCCATTTTTCGTCGGCGGAGCGTCAGTACAGATTCCCGCTCGAACTCGGAAATCAACGACCGCCTACGGCGCAATGGACGGTTACGGGGGCGGGGTGTACGGTTCTGAGCAATCAGAAGCCTTTGCCATATAACAAGAGGGTTTATGAGGATGACATAATTGCAATCGACGACAGTATGAATATCGATGAAAAAACGCTTGAAAAATACAAGAAGAGCATAGAAAAACAGAAAAAGATTATTCATCCCGATAAATCCAACATACTCGAAGAGAATTTCGGCAAAGAGAACAACGATTACAGCGGTCCGAATACCCATTGCGTGCGTATAACTGGCGGAACGATAGGGCGAGTTATAGACCTCGGAATTGACGACGAGGCAAATATGGGCGCGGCAATGGCGCCTGCCGCCTGCGATACGATTCTGACGCATCTTAAAGAAAGTGGCAGAGATCCGAGTTATTACGACGGAATATTCACGGGCGACCTCGGTCGCTTCGGAAAAGAAACCTTGGAATACCTGTTGTCAAAAGAGGGAATAACCTTGCCCGATTACTATATGGATACGGGGGCAAGTTATTTTACGCCTGAACAGAAGACGTTTCAGGGCGGAAGCGGCGCGGGCTGCGTAAACACCGCGTTCAACGGATATATCCTGAAAAAGTTGCAGCGCGGGGAATTGAAACGGGTGCTTGTAGTGCCTACGGGAGCATTGCTCAACAAGGACACGCCATTGCAAAAAGAAACTATACCGGGGATCGCTCACGCGTTTACTGTCGAGAGTGAATTGTTGGTATAAGCGTAAAAGTATTCTAAAATATCGTGATTTCAATAATACTTATTGACTTAATCGCGATTTTAACTAACGGTGACAACTATGGAAATGTTTTTAATGTATTTAAAAGTGTTTGCAATCGGCGGTCTTATCTGTATGATAGGACAGATTCTGATAAACAAAACTCAGATGTCTTCTGCGCGAATTCTCGTGCTTTATATGCTCGTGGGCGTTGTTTTGGAGGTAACGGGGGCATTTGAATATATGAAAGAGTTTGCAGGCTCCGGCGTGACGATTCCGATTATGGGATTTGGCTCGAATCTGGCAAAAGGCGCGTTGGAAGGCGTCAAGGAAGAAGGTTTTCTCGGCGCGATTGCAGGCGGAATGGGCGCGGTTGCGGCAGGACTTACAACCGCTATTGTCTGCGGCTTCGTCTTCGGATTGATTTCTAAATCGAAAAGTAAAAAGATATAAAATCAAATATCCCGAAAAAATTGCATTCATAAATAATAGGCGCACTGTGTGCGCTTATTTCTTATTCGGAGATTCGATTTTAAGCAAGATATCTAAGCAAGATATGTTTTTTACAATTTGTCGGTTTTACTTAATACACGATTTTTTGTTTATATCCGATAACTTGCGGTAGTGGTGATAATTTAATAAATATTGCGATAGGATTGCGCTATGGATTCAGATTCAGCATATCCGAAATGTCGTTCATACTGAGGAACGTATCGGGAACTTCGCCGACTATGACGTTTTCGCAAACGAGTATTTCGGCTTTTACCTGAACCGTAGGCTCGTCGATAGGGGTGATTATATTGACGTCGGCATAGACGTCGATATAGATTTTGTGCGAAGTCTGATTTATGCCTGCGGACTGGAAATAGGACACGAAGTCACAGTTTGCGGTGCCGATAGGCACTATTTTGATTGTAACGTCGGGTCCGAAACCCGTAAGAAGCGCAAGTCCCGTAAAAGTACCTACCGAAATTGAGATTTCCTGCGTTCCCAAAGCGTCAAGGTTTGCCTGTGCAAGGTTTGCGATTTCACGCGCGATAGTGTTGATACGCGGAGAGTTTGCCTGAATCATCGTAATTTTTCCGTTGTTGTCATATTTTACTGTGAAGAGTTCATCGTAAGTAAGTCCGCCGTTAATGACCGTCGTAGCCGCTATGTTTATTGCGTTTGTGGTTATAGCGCGCACCTGTGCAATCGAACTGCCCATAACCGTAGGAACTACGTTATTTCTGAAATATACGGTGCAGAAAATGAAAATTGCGACAAAGACGAGTATCGCAATCACTACTCGCAGAACCTTTGGGCGCATATCCTTTGATATTTTAGACAGCCTTGACACGAGGCTATTATATGAGAGATATCTTCTAAACTTTACAAATAAGGATTATTCGGCTGTTAAAGTATTATTTATTAATCTTTACAAACTTTACAAAATCGACGGGTATTGGTATAATTTCGTTATGGATTTATTCGATTTGCAAAACAATGCCGAAAGACTCGCGCCGCTTGCGGAGCGTATGCGTCCTTCCACGATAGACGAATTTCTGGGACAGGGCAGAATTGTGGGCGAAGGCTCGCTGTTGCGGCGCGCAATTTCTGCCGACAGACTGGGGAGTTGTATTTTTTACGGACCTCCCGGTACGGGAAAAACTACGCTTGCAAACATAATAGCAGAGAGTACGAATGCGAATTTCGTCAAACTCAACGCCGTAACGAGCGGAGTCGCGGACGCAAAAAAAGTTATAGAAGAGGCAAAAGACCTGTTGCGGATATACGGCAAGCGCACGTATCTGCTTCTCGACGAATGTCACAGGTGGAACAAGGCGCAGTCCGACAGCGTACTTGCCGCTATCGAACAGGGATATATCATTTTTATAGGCTCCACGACGGAGAATCCATACGTGAGTATGACCCGCGCCATCGTATCCAGATGCAGGATATTTGCGTTTTCCCGACTTTCGGAAGATGATGTAAAAAGAGGTCTGGAAAGGGCTTTGTCGGATAAGGATAAAGGACTCGGAAATATGAATCTGCAAGTTGCCCCCGACGCTCTTGCGCATATCGCCTGGGCGAGCGGAGGAGATATGCGTACTGCGCTCAACGCTCTCGAACTTGCTTGTCTTACCACTCACGCAGATGACGACGGAGTTATACGTGTGGACAGGGACGTTGCGGAACAGTCCGTTCAACAAAAGGCTCTTAGCGTGACGGAAGATATGTATTACGATATGATTTCCGCGTTTATAAAGAGTATGCGCGGCAGCGACTCGTCCGCCGCTCTCTACTGGGCCGAAAGGCTTTTGGAGGCGGGATGCGATCCTATGCTTATCGCGCGGAGAATTATGATTCACGCCTGCGAGGACGTGGGGCTTGCCGATCCTAACGCTATTGTGGTAGCGCAGTCCTGCGTAAGCGCGTTTGAAAAAATCGGTTTGCCGGAGGGTAAAATTCCTTTGGCGGAAGGCATTATTTACGTATCGGAGGCTCCGAAATCAAATCAGGTTGTAGAGGCTCTGGCACTGGCGGATAACGCTGTTAAAACGGTAAAGCGCGAAAGCGTTCCGCTGTATCTGCGCGATCCTAATTTCAAGGGTAAGGACGACGCCGTCAGCGGATACAAATATCCGCATAATTACGGCGGTTGGGTTGAACAGCAGTATCTTCCCGACGAACTTAAAGACGCTAAGTTTTATTATCCGACAGACAACGGCTTTGAAAAAACGATTAAAGAGAGACAGTCGCAACGAAAACCGCAAAAAGACAAATAACAAAACTCGGATTACATCATATTCAGGCGTAAAAGTTGTATTAAATTTGCGATAAGTATATAGATTTTGTAATGGCGATATTCGGAGGTGGATATGCTTCAAATAAACAATTTGACAAAGACGTATTCCGGCAGTAATAAGCCGTCGGTAGACAACCTTTCGTTGAAAGTAAACGACGGCGAAATATTTGGGTTTATAGGTCCCAACGGAGCGGGAAAATCGACTACTATCAAATGCATTTCCAACATTATAGACTTTAAAGAAGGCAGCATTATAGTCGACGGCATCAGTCTCAAAGAAAGTCCCGTCGATGCAAAACGGCTTATAGGCTATGTTAGCGACGACCACGTTCTGTACGAGGGTTTGACCGGAATTGAGTATGTAAACTTTATCTGCGACGTTTTCGACGTGCCTGCTTCCGTCAGACAGGAGAGGTTGGAGAAGTATCTCGATATGTTTGCGCTAAGAGACGCGGTGAAAAACCAGATTTCCACGTATTCGCACGGAATGAAACAGAAACTAAATATCATAGGCGCGCTCATACACGAGCCAAAAATCTGGATACTGGACGAGCCGATGACGGGACTTGATCCTAAATCCTCCTATCATCTCAAACAACTGATGCGCGAACACGCAGATAAAGGCAACAGCGTGTTTTTCAGTTCGCACGTTCTCGAAGTCGTTGAAAAGATTTGCGACAGAGTAGGCATCATAGACGACGGTCACCTTATAACCACCTGCACTATAACGGAACTTAAAGAGCGTAACCGCGATAGTTCTCTCGAAGAATTGTTCCTCAAACTGACCGACGACTCTTCGACGGCATCTTTATAAAGAGAGGGCTGATTATGAGAGACTTTCGTCTTATATTCGGAGTTCTGTTTAGGAATCAGTTTGCAAGACGTACGACGGGAAGCGGAAAACGCAAACTTTCGCAGAGTATTACAACTTTGCTCTGTATGCTTCCTATTGTATTGCTTCTTTGCGTCGGTTGCGGATTTATTGCGTATATTATTCCCGATGTAGAAACGCTTTCGTCTGTAAGCAACGCAATTATGTCATCCGTTCAGATATTTGTGCTGTTTATATCTATGTTCACGGTGATGAACACGCTTTATAATTCGCCTGATACACCGTTTTTAAATACTCTTCCCGTAAAACCGACGTCTGTATTTTTTGCGAAATTCGCTTTGGCGTATCTCAATACGCTTGCGCTTACGTCGGCTATGCTGGTGCCTACGTTGTTAACGATATCGGCTGTTTATGCCGCGATGGGCGGAGCGATGTTTTACGGATTTTTTGCGCTGATTCTCCTGATTGCGCTCGTCGCTCCGATATTGCCTCTGTTTATTTTAACTGCCTTTTCGATGCCTATTTCCTATATCGGAACCTTTTTTAAAGGCAGAGCGGTGCTGAAAACGGTGTTGTCACTCGTATTTTATGCCGCGATAATGGTAGGATATCTACTGCTTGTCTATTTTCTCGGCAGGAATCAGGATTCCGGCGATAGCGCCGACAGCGTAATACCGCAAGTCGCGATAGGAGGGCTTGCCGTATTTTCTAAGGTTATGTATCCGAACAAAGTTCTGCTCGATTTCTGTCTGGGGATATCTGCGGGAAAGAACTTCGGCATCTGGATTGCTATTACCTTTGCAATGATTGCGATAATGCTGTTGCTTGCAAAGTTCTTTTATCGCAGAATAAACGAAAAGCAACTTGAAACAAGGGCGGAAACTTCACATCGAAACGTCAATTTCAAACAGAAAAACGTAGTTCTGTCTTTGATGAAAAAGGACTTTTTGCATATTGTCAGAAATTCGCATCTGGCTATGACAAGTTTCGCAAATATAATCATCTGTCCGATCATAAGCGCAATAATGTGCTTCGCGGGCATAGGACAAGCGGGAGCGGCATCGGGAAATTATTTTGAATATATGATGAAACTGTCATTTATCGTAATGTATACCGTAATTTTTCTCGGCGGCGCGAATACGATGGCAATGCTCTCATATACGCGAGAGGGAAAGTCGTTTTATTTGGGTAAATCGTTGCCCATAAAGGCGCGCGACAGCATAAAATCTAAGTTTTTCCTGTCGTTGATACCTTCTGTCGCGGTTTTGATAATTCAGATTATATTAGGTTTGACGCTTTATAAATTTACAGTGCTCGACACCTTCCTGTTCGCACTGTGCGCCGCAATGACTGTTGCGGGCGCAATAGCAATGCATATTTATTGCGATATGAGATTCGGCAATGTGAACTGGAATACAAGACAGGATATGCAACAGGTTTCGAGAGGAAATAAGGGGTCTATATTTGTTTCGTTATGGCTGATACTGGTCGGAATGGTTGCAATGTTCGGCGCAATTATACTCGCGCAGTTTGAGACGCTCATAGGCGGGGTAATAGTTGTGATGGCTATTTTCTGGTCGATATTGTTTGTCCTGTCCGCTGTAACCCTTGTTGCAGGCGTGCTTGTTCTGAGATTCAAAGCCGAGCCTTATTACAACGAAATAGGCGAGCGCGAATATAAACCACGAAATAATTTTTCAAAAAATAAAAATGGCGGATTCGGCGGCAATAAGATGCTGATGAAATGATTTTAACGCATTAGAATGCCGAAAAGATAAAATATAAATTCATAATAGAGGTTAAGATGCAGAAACACAAAATCGCACTGGACGTAGGCGACGTCAGAATAGGCGTGGCGGTGAGCGACTTGCTTGGCATAACTGCGAATCCGAGGGAAACATACGTGCGCAAAAAAGGCGATATAGAGGCGGATATGGAATATTTCTGTCGCTATGCCGAAAAAGAGGATGCGGACGCCTTTGTGCTGGGACTCCCAAAAAATATGGACGGAAGTGAGGGCGAGAGGGCGCGCGTAACGCGTGAATTCGGTTCTATGCTTGCAGAAA
Source organism: uncultured Christensenella sp. (assembly GCA_910578325.1). Classification (GTDB taxonomy): domain Bacteria; phylum Bacillota; class Clostridia; order Christensenellales; family CAG-917; genus CAG-475. Next base: position 171,982 of record CAJTQT010000002.1, on the reverse strand, counting down.
GGTCGGGATTGCCCGTATATTATCAGGACGAACGGCTTACCACGGTATCGGCGGAGCGGTTGCTCATAGACGCTGACGTTCGCAGGGAAAAGCGGAAGCAGGTGATAGATAAAGTTGCCGCAACGATTATTTTACAGTCTTATCTTGACAGTCACTGAGAATGAGGTGTTGAGAGCGTATCGAAACGGCGGAAATTCAACGGACATAAGGCGATATTGAAACATATTTCTTATTTTCCGTTTGCAAACCGTAAAAAGTGTGATAATATTTGTATGCGGACCGGACGGCTCGCGCAAGGAGTAGTTTTATGGCAGACTTTTTTGAAGACAACAACAATATCGAAGAAGAAGACGATATTATCGTTTTACACAACGAAACAACCGATAAGGACGAGGAATTTTATCATCTGGCAACTCTCGACGTAGAAGAAAAATGGTACGTCGTTATGAAACCCGTCGAAAAACTTGAAGATATTGCAGACGACGAAGTGCTTATTTACGAAATCGTAGAGGACGAGGACGGCAACGACAATTTCGCGCCCATCGAAGACGAGGAAATTCTCGAAAAGGTTTTCAACGAATTTATGGCGGAAGTAGAAAAATACGAATCGGACGAAGAATAAGTCAGGATTTTATATAATATCAGCACAGAGGATTTTTCCCGACGTCCCGTATGGTTTTACGGGACGTTTCTTGTTGTTTTGGCACAATCGGTAAAAATTTGAAAAATTTACAAAAATTATTGTTTATTTGTTTGCAAAATTATTTTATATATTATATAATCCAAATCGACCGCACACTGCGGCGGAGTTCGCGTTGTTCCGAAAGGTAGCGCGGACGGAGAACCCGCAGGAGGTAAAAACAAATTAGGAGGACCTAAAATGGCCGTCACATCAATGAAAGCCCTGCTCGAAGCAGGCGTACACTTCGGACATCAGACAAAACGCTGGAATCCGAAAATGAGCAAGTATATCTACGCAACGAGAAACGACATTCACATTATCGATCTGCAAATCTCGGTCGATCACGTGGAAGCCGCGTATCAGTTTGTCAAAAGCGTTGCGGCAGAGGGCAAATCCGTGCTTTTCGTAGGCACGAAGAAACAGGCGCAGGACGCTATCAAAGCGGAAGCGCAGCGTTGCGATATGTACTATATCAACCAGAGATGGTTGGGCGGTACGCTGACTAATTTCAAAACAATCCGCACCAGAATCGACCGTTTGAATAAAATCAATCAAATGGAAATCATCGGCGAGTTTGAATTGCTTCCCAAAAAGGAAGTTTCCGCACTTAAAAAAGAGCGCGACGACCTCGAAAGAAACCTCGGCGGCATCAAGAATATGCGCAATCTTCCCGGTTGCCTTTTCGTTGTAGACCTTAAAAAGGAAGAGAACGCGGTCAAAGAAGCGCGCAAACTCAATATTCCCATCGTGGCGGTTGTCGATACGAACTGCGATCCCGACCTCGTTGATTACGTTATCCCCGGCAACGACGACGCTATCCGCGCGATACAACTTTTCGCGTCTCTTATGGCTGACGCCGTTATCGAGGCAAAACAGGGCGAATCTTTTGTTTCCAACAGAGTAGTTGAGGAAACTGCGGAAGTCGAAGAGGCAAAGCCCGAAGAAGTTGAAGTTCCCGTTGTTGAAGAGCCAGCTCAACCTCTCACTCCCGAAGAGGCTCTTGAAAAAGCCATAGCGGAGAAAGAGGCAAAAGAGGACTGATTCCGATAGGAATTCAACAGACACAGCGTGTCAACAAACAATTCAGATTATTAGGAGTTAAATATGGCATTTACCAGTAAAGATGTTATGGAATTGCGTCAACGCACGGGCGTTGGTATGATGGACTGTAAAAAAGCGCTTGTCGCAACAGACGGAGATATGGATGCGGCAATCGATTACTTGCGCGAAAAAGGTATGGCGCAGGCGGCTAAGAAAGAGGCGCGTATAGCGGCGGAAGGTATTGTTTTCGCGGCTGAGAAGAACGGAAAATGCGTTCTTATCGAAGTCAACTGCGAATCCGACTTTGTCGCAGGAGGAAACGTTTTCAAAGAGTATGTGGCGCAGGTTGCGGATTACGTTCTCGACAACACTACCGCTACTGTGGACGAGGTTACCGCGGCTATGCAGGCTGTTACCAACGAGTATGTTATGAAGATGGGAGAGAAACTCTCTATCCGCCGTTTTACCGTTTACGAGACCAACAACACCGCAGTTGACACATATATCCATATGGGCGGCAAAATCGGCGTTATGGTTGAAGCGAGCGCAGGCGCAAGCAAGGAAGTTATTCACGACGTTGCGCTTCAAATCGCTGCGGCGAACGCTCAGTACGTAAGCAGAGAAGAAGTTCCCGCTTCCGAAGTCGAGCACGAGAAAGAGATTCTCAAAGCACAGGCTATGAATGAGCCCAACCCGAAACCCGAAGCAATCATCGAAAAGATGATGGCGGGCAGAATCAACAAATTCTTCAAGGACGTATGTCTTGTAGAGCAACCGTTCGTCAAAGACGGGGATACGACAATTGCTCAGTACCTCAAAAAGAACGGCGACGTCAGCGTTATCCGTTTCACCCGTTACGCAATGGGCGAGGGATTGCAGAAGAGAGAGGACGATTTCGTCGGCGAAGTTATGGCGCAGGCGGGACTGAAAAAGTAATTATCGAATAAGGGAATGCGTTTTGCATTCCCTTTCTTTTGTATAGTTTGCGGCTTTATAAGTCAAACTGAATAACAACTGCCTGAATAACTAAACAGGCGGTTAGATATACGTTATAGGTGAATTATGGCAGAGGAAACCAACAACACGGCAATAACACATTACGCTCTCGACAAGAACGTAAAATTCAAGAGAGTCATAATAAAACTTTCGGGAGAAGCGCTTGCCGCGGAAAACGGAATGGGCATAGATTCCCGTAAACTCGATTATGTATGCGAGGAAATCGCCGACATAAGAAAAATGGGCGTCGAAATAGGTATCGTTATCGGCGGAGGTAATTTCTGGCGCGGACGTCAGGCGGACGAAAAGATGAATCGTTCCACGGCTGATCATATGGGTATGCTGGCGACGGTTATGAACGCTCTCGCGATACAGGACAGGCTGGAACAGCAAGGCATTCCCGTCAGAGTTCAGACAGCGCTTACGATTACAAAAGTCGCCGAACCGTATATTTTACGTAAGGCGATACGCCATTTCGAAAAGGGAAGGATCGTTATATTTGCCTGCGGCACCGGCAATCCGTATTTTTCTACGGATACGGGCGCGGCGTTGCGCTCCTGCGAAATCGGAGCGGAAGCATTGCTGTTGGCAAAGAATGTGGACGGAGTATACGACAGCGATCCCAAAATCAACAAAGATGCAAAGAAGTTTGACAAACTCAGTTATATGCAGGTCATATCGCTCGGCTTGAAGGCAATGGATACGACCGCAATAACTATGTGTATGGATAATAATGTGCCGATAATAGCGTTCAGCCTTATGGAAAAGGACAGCATCAAAAGAGCGGTATGCGGAGAGCCTATCGGAACATATATCGGAAAATAAAACAACGTCACGCCTAAATGCCGCTTTCGAGCGGCATTTAAAATAGGTACAGTATTTCCCGAGCGCGGCAATCGCGCTGTCTGAATGCAATGTGGATAATGCTTGGTTCATTGCATTCAAAGCGCAACGTCAAATAAGAAACGGACACCCGTCACCGCACTGCGATATAAATAACGGAAGAGACCGACGTGCTTTTGATCGCCGTCATTAAATTAAATTTCGCTTTTTTCGTTATTCTTTTGACAAAGGGTGCCGAAATATGCAATCATATATAAAATTTATATATTTTTTTCGGAGGACAGTATGGCAAAATATTGTGAAGAGCCGTCAAGGACTTTCAGCGAATATCTGTTGATTCCCGGTTATACGGATGAAAAATGCATTCCCGCAAACGTCTCGCTCAAAACACCGCTTACAAAGTTCAGAAAGGGCGAAGAACCCGCAATATCGCTTAACATTCCTATGGTATCGGCAATAATGCAGTCGGTTTCCAACCATACGATGGCTATCGCGCTTGCCAAAGAGGGCGGACTTTCGTTTATATACGGATCGCAGTCGATCGAGGATGAGGCGGAAATGGTCCGCAAAGTCAAGAGTTACAAGGCGGGCTTTGTCGTATCGGACAGCAACCTTACTCCCGACAATACGCTCGCGGACGTTCTGAGACTCGTGGAAAGCAAGGGACACAATACTATCGCCATTACAGACAACGGCACGTCCTGCGGTAAATTGCTGGGAATCGTGACAAGCCGCGACTACCGCGTCAGCCGTATGAATTCCGAAACCAAAGTTTCCGAATTTATGACTCCGCTTTCCAAACTGATAACCGCGCCTCAGGATACTACGCTTGCAGAAGCAAACGACATTATCTGGGAGCATAAACTCAATACTTTGCCGATCGTTTCAAGACAAGGCAATCTGCTTTATCTTATTTTCCGTAAGGACTATTCCGAACATAAAGAAAACCCCAACGAGTTGCTCGATTCTCAAAAGAGGTACATCGTCGGCGCGGGCATAAATACGCTGGACTTTGAAAAAAGAGTTCCCGCGCTTGTGGAAGCGGGCGCAGACGTGCTGTGCATCGATTCCAGCGAAGGATACACCGTATGGCAGAAGAAAACGCTTGAATTTATACGCGCAAAATACGGCGATACGGTTAAAGTCGGCGCGGGTAACGTGGTTGACAGAGAGGGATTCAACTTCCTTGCGGATTGCGGCGCGGATTTCATAAAAGTAGGTATAGGCGGAGGTTCTATCTGTATCACCCGCGAGACTAAGGGAATAGGCAGAGGTCAGGCGACTGCTCTTATCGAGGTTGCAAAAGCGCGCGACGAGTACTTTGAAAAGACCGGCGTGTACATTCCTATCTGCTCGGACGGCGGCATAGTGCACGACTATCATATGACTCTTGCGCTTGCTATGGGCGCGGACTTCCTTATGCTCGGAAGATATTTCGCTCGCTTTGACGAGAGTCCTACCAACAAACTTAATATCAACGGCAACTACGTAAAAGAATACTGGGGCGAGGGCAGCAACCGCGCGAGAAACTGGCAGAGATACGACCTCGGCGGAAAGAGCGGTTTATCTTTCGAAGAGGGCGTCGACAGTTACGTGCCGTATGCAGGAAGTCTCAAAGACAACGTTGGAAGAAGTCTGTACAAAGTCAAATCAACTATGTGCAATTGCGGTGCGATTACAATAAACCAGTTGCACGCCTGCGCAAAGATGACGGTTGTGTCCGCTACGAGTATCGTAGAAGGCGGCGCGCACGACGTTATCACCAAAAAGACTACTTATCACAACGAATAATTATCGCATATTGCGATTTGTAACAATATAGTTTATCCTTACTTTCAGGATAGCAGGCAAAATATCAGTCTCGGGAAAAGCCGATACGATAGGATGCGCAAACAGCGTAAAGCAATAACCATTTGGAGATTATTATGGCAACCTATTTGTCCGACATCGAAATCGCACAGCAATGCAAAATGAAACATATCGGCGAAATCGCCGAGACCGCGGGTATAGACGATAAATACATCGACCAATACGGAAAGTATAAAGCGAAAGTGGATTTATCCATACTCAAAGAAATAAACAAGCAAGACGGAAAACTTATCCTTGTAACCGCAATAACTCCCACTCCTGCGGGCGAGGGAAAGACGACCACGACAATCGGACTTGCGGACGGATTGAAGCGTATAGGCAAAAACGTAATGGTTGCGCTTCGCGAACCGTCGCTCGGTCCTGTATTCGGAGTCAAAGGCGGCGCGGCAGGAGGCGGTTATGCGCAGGTTGTGCCTATGGAGGATATAAACCTGCATTTTACAGGCGACTTCCACGCAATCGGCGCGGCTAACAATCTGCTTGCGGCAATGCTGGACAATCACATACAGCAAGGCAACGCGCTGGGCATAGACGTAAGACGCATTACCTGGAAGCGTTGCGTAGATATGAACGACCGTCAACTTCGTTTCATCGTGGACGGAATGGGCGGAAAGGCAAACGGCGTGCCCCGCGAGGACGGTTTTGATATTACCGTCGCAAGCGAAATTATGGCGGTGCTTTGTTTGTCCGGTTCTATAACGGATCTGAAAGAAAGGCTTTCACGTATAATTGTCGGCTATACGTTTGACGACAAACCAGTGACCTGCGGACAACTCAAAGCAGCGGGGGCGATGGCGGCGCTTTTGAAAGATGCCCTCAAACCGAATCTCGTGCAGACGCTTGAAGGTACTCCCGCGCTTGTGCACGGCGGTCCGTTTGCAAACATAGCACACGGATGCAATTCGGTTACGGCCACTAAACTCGCGCTCAAACTCGGCGATTACGCCGTTACTGAGGCAGGATTCGGCGCGGACCTCGGCGCGGAAAAATTCCTTGACATAAAATGCCGTATGGCAGGGCTTACGCCGTCGGCGGTCGTCGTCGTTGCTACGGTACGCGCGCTCAAAATGCACGGCGGGCTTGCAAAGACGGAACTTTCCACAGAAAACCTCGTTGCGCTTGAAAACGGAATCCCGAATCTTCTGCGTCACGTGTCCAACATCAAAAACGTATATAAATTGCCCTGCGTGGTAGCGGTCAACCGCTTTCCCACGGATACGGATAAAGAAATCGAATTCATCATTGCAAAGTGCAGAGAACTCGGCGTAAATACGGTGTTGTCCACAGTATGGGCGAACGGCGGAAAAGGCGGAGAAGAGTTGGCTCGCGAAGTCGTACGTCTGTGCGAGGAGGAAAAGGGTGATTTTACTTTCTCGTATGAAGACGGTTGCACGATAGAAGAAAAAATCGAAGCGGTTGTTAAGAAGATATACGGTGGCGACGGCGTGATATTTATGCCTAATGCAAAAAAACAGATCGAGACGCTTACGAACCTCGGATTCGGAAAATGCCCGGTCTGCATAGCAAAGACTCAGTACAGTTTTTCGGACGACCCGAGCAAACTCGGCGCGCCGACAAACTTCAAAGTAACCGTAAAAAATGTAAAAATATCCGCGGGCGCAGGTTTTATAGTTGTGCTTACGGGAGATATTCTTACAATGCCCGGTCTTCCCAAATCGCCCGCCGCCGAAAGAATTGACGTTGACGAGGACGGAAAGATTTCCGGTTTGTTCTAAACCGCTGAAACGCATATTGTTTTCAAGCGAAAATAATTGTATAACGCAACCGAAAATACCGTGAGCAAGTTTGTATCACGGTATTTTAATGCGTAATAGGCGTACGATGCGGAGATTCTTTCATAATTGTTTAATATAAGGGTGGTTTACTGTAAAAAAAGTGTTATAATAAATTTATGTATGGTGTTTACGGAGATTTAATCGGCGCGGCCGAAAAAGCACTCGGATGCTTTGAAGAAACGGAAGAACTTCTGGAATATCCCGAAGTACAGGCGGATAAAGGGTATTATCTGTCGGTTCTGTCAAAGTATAATCAACTTAAACTCTTAAAAGATAAACTTTCTGCGCTGATTTCCGCTATCGAGGAAGAAAAGGCGTTATCGTCGCTGTTATCGGAAGCAGATTCCCACGAGGAACGCGCCGCTGTCTATAAAGAAATTTCTTCGCTTAAACGGCTTATTCTAAGACTGTCCGCATCGCTTTCGGACGCGTTGGGATGCAAGCATATAGACGAACGGGCATATTGCCGATTCAAATTTAAAGAAGTATCCTCAAAATTCGGCAAGTCGCTGTTTATGCTTATAAAACAGGATTTGCTGGCGCGCGGAGCAAGAATCGAAGAGGAAAAAGCCGTAACGTCGAACGACGGCTACGTGCAGGAAATTTCGTTTATTGCGGAGGGAACGGACGTAATCACGCGACTCGCTCCGCTAACAGGAGCGCACAAGGTGTATGTTGCACAGGCTAAGAGCGAAGAACTGTGTTTTGCGGCTACGCCTTCGGCAAATTCGGAAAAGTTGTCTGAAAAAGACTTGAAAATCGATTTGTTCCATTCGAGCGGCGCAGGCGGACAGAACGTAAACAAGGTCGAAACCGCCGTAAGAGTTACGCATTTGCCTACGGGACTGAGCGTTGTGTGTCAGGATGAACGTTCGCAACTGAAAAATAAAATCCGCGCGCTGGAAACGATTGAAAAGAGGCTGAAAGAGAGAAACGAACAGTCTGAGAAACGGCGCATAGAGGCGGATATAAGCGCGCAACATACGCAGAGAAATACGCCGCTGTCATTTGACGCGGCAAGCAATACTATGACGGATACGCGTCTGAAAGCGTATACGAAAATACCTTTTCCGCTTACGGAAGAGCAGTTTGCATCATATATGAACGGGCTTATGGCATTATGATACAAGAGATAACGTTAGACACAAAAAAGATAGTGCTATCTTCAAACCGCAGAGTTTATAAGACGGAGGACTTTGTTACGCAAACGCGCAAGATACTTTCAATCGACGCGTTTATATCGCGCATTGCGGAAAGCGTATTCTGTGCAAACGTAGATTTGTCCGACGGTTCCTGTATAGCGCAGACCGACGACGGAGTGTATACTCTTTTTTTCTGCCGAAAGAATTCGGACGGGCGTCTGTCGGACGGAGATATAGTTTTTTACAGATATCTCAGTTCAACCGAGACGGAAGGCGGCACGGACAGGAGACTGAGCGAATATCTGTCTGCGCGCTCTCATATCGTTTTAGTTTTAAGGAACAGCGAAGATAAGATTGCGGATGAGGATCTTACAAGGCTGTATCTTGTATCCTGCGCGGACGGAATCGTCAATTTTCCGTACCTAAACGACACGCAGCGCGAAATTGTGGAAACCGAGGACGCAAATATGCTCGTACAGGGCATTGCGGGCAGCGGCAAAACCAACGTGTGCGTTGAAAAAATCGTATATTGCGCCTGTCGTAACTATCGCGGCTCGGTGCTGTATACTACTTTTTCGCGCGGGCTGTTGACAGAAACGCGTAGCCGAGTAGATCTGTTTACAAAGAATATAGATTCGTTTATTTCTGCGTATGAAAGCGGAAGCGTGGTGTTTCTCGACGCGAACCATAAAAAAGCGGTGGAAAACAAACTCGGCATTCTGTTTTCCGTTGATGAGGACGGAGAAATTATTTCGTCGCTTAAACGCATATCGAAGTTCCTGAAAGAGAAAGTGGAATATCGTCTGATAGAGGATATATATTCCGAATTTTTCGAAGCGAAACCGGTTGCGGGAGAAAGCGTATTTTTAAACAGTTTTTTGGGAGGCGGCAGGAATTACCGCCTGTCCGGTGCGATAGATAAAATCAAACAACTTGCTCCCGAGATAATCTACAAAGAAATATACGGAATGATTTTCGGCAAATACGAACCCGACTTTCCCTGCGAGATGTTGGGACGCGAGGAATACGTTGCTGCCAGAAACGACAGTTTTACCCGCCGCGAGTGCGAAGTTATTTATACGGTTGCAAACGACTATGCGGAATTCCTCGATAAACGCGGATATACGGATAACAACCGCATGAGCCGTGAGATTCTGAGCAAGGTAAGCGCGCCGAAATATTCGGTGGGAATAATCGACGAGGTGCAGGATTTTACTCAGGTAAATCTGTGCCTTATGAAAAAACTGTGCAGAAAACTCTTTTGCGTCGGCGACGCTTTGCAGATGATAAATCCGTCTTATTTCAATTTCGGATATCTGAAACGCATAATGTACGGAGAAGTTACGGGTGTCAGCGAACTCAGACACAATTACCGCAGTACGCAGAGAATAGAACGAATAGCCGAAAAACTCGGCGAAATGAATACGCAGCGATTCGGTTCGCACAGTTTTGTGCTCAAAGGCGAAAGCGTTCCGTCGCCGTTGCCGTCTGCGGCGGTGCTGGTAAGCGATAAGAATTTCGTTTACACACTGGGCGAGAAGAAATTTGAAAACATAACGGTCGTAGTCGCGTCGCAGAAGAAGAAAGAAAAACTGAGAAAGGTTTTAGGCAGGACGGAAATACTTACCGTAGCGGAAGCGAAAGGGTTGGAGCGAAATACGGTGATACTCGCAGACGTTCTCAGCGACAATGCAGACAAATGGAGATATTTGCACAGTATGTCGCTCAACAGAAAGACCGCGGACGAAAATTCGGTTTTCAGGTATTATTTCAATCTGTTTTACGTCGGAATATCCAGAGCAAAGCAATATCTGTTTGTAGCGGAATCCGACTATCCGGACTTTTTCAATCCGCTGTTCAACGATTGTTTCGAACGTAAAAACAGAGAAAGCGCGCTTTCGTATCTTCGCGATATCGCGGGAAGAATCGAAATTGACGACGACGAATTTATCGAACGTATAGAAAAGTTCTGTTCGCTTGAACAGTACGATAACGCGAGAAATACCGCTGACAGACTGTCATCCGACGAACTTCGCAAAAAACAACTGGTATTTATATCCGTTCATGAAAATTATCTGCGCTACGGAAAAATTCGGGACGCGGGTATCGAATACTGGCGTCAGGGGATGGACAGCGAGGCGCGCGAGATGTTTACGCGTTCCGGCGATGAAAAACTTTTTCCGCTTATGGACGCCTGCTTGCAGGGGGGCGGAGTTCTCGATCCCGATATCGTAAGATTTTATACTTTGGTCGAGGATAACGACGTAGCAAAAAAAATAATAATCGAGACGCTTGACAAAGACAGCGCGGATATCGCGCGGAATCTGAAAGACGCAAACGCAAAATTGAGGAGGAAAAAGCAATGAACGACAATACGGTTAAAGAACTTATAGACAGTTTTATAGAATACCGCAATCTCATGGCACCTTTGCAGGACAGCCTGATTTCGGTAAGCAAATCGTACGAGGATATAAAAAACGACCTTGAATCCGTTGCAAAGAATTTTTCGGGAAGCGCGGCGAATCAACTTGAAAAAGTTCACTCCACGCTCAACGCGCAGGCAAAGAGCGGACAGGAATTGAGCAGACGGATTGCCGAGTACGCCGCTTCGGGCGAGAAGTACGCGCAGGCGGTAAAGGATATGTCGTCGCGGTTTTCAGAGGTGGTGGACAGGATAGATTCGCTGAGCGAAATCGAGAAAAACGCGCAAAGCCAACTTGAACGTATTGACAGTCTTATCGCCGAAAAGCGATCTTCATACAATCTCAAAGAATTGCAGAAATCTCTTGACGTTTACAATAAGAACGTCGAAAAAATCAGCGACTTTATAAACAGGGATATCGCTACCGTTTTGAAACAGAACGCCGAAAAGATAGAAATCATCCGCAGAGAAAACGAAGAACTTGCGTCCGCTGTTGCCGAGCAGGGTAAGGATATAGCCGCGCTTATAGCGGAGTTCTCAAACACTTCCGCGCTTATGAAAAAGTCTGTCGAAAGCAACTTCGTCAACGAGGAGTACCTGTTTGACGCTTTCGATAAGTGGGCGGCGGACAGAAAAGTAAAAACAAGAAAGAACTGATTCGGTTTAGCGGAAAGTACACGGATTATCAAAGATGGGAATTTCAATAGAAGAAAGAATACTTCAATCTATAAAGCACGACGATATAAAAGCGTTTAACGCGGTGGCGCAGAGTTCACGCTGCGAGACGTTCCGTTTGGGCAGATTTCCGCTTTTGTCTTTGATGTATCTGTATAATTCGCGCAAATTGCTTTCCGAATACGAGGACAGACTCTTGCAGATTTCAGTTTTCGAAGAGTTGCGCGAGCCTTTTGAAATTTCCAAACGCTTTCGCGTCAAAGCGGGAAAATGCTTACGGCTATATCTCAACGGTGAAATAGTATCGCCGCTCGAAATGCTTCTGATACTGAACAAAACAAAGCGTCTGAAAAACGTATATCCTTCCGTAAAACCGACGTCGGCGGTTAAGACAAGACTTAAATCGATATATTCCATAAGATACGCGCTTGGCATAAAATTCGAAGGCGATGAGATTATCATTGACAAACGTCCTTTGAACCGCCGCGAAAAGCGAAATATAGCCGCGCTGTGTATGAGTCTTATCGTCGCGCTTACCATAATTATAAGCGTTCCCGTTGCCACGGTTTCGCTCATACCCAAACCTGTTGAGGGTGAAGTAACCGCGTTCGATCAGATTGATTTCAGTTCCAAAAAAGTTTATACGTTGAAAAACGATATTGTCGTACCCGAAAACTATACGTTGGAACGCGTCAACTGTACGATCAACGGCGCAGGGCGTAAACTGACTGTCGGAAAAGGCGCGATGCTGGGAGAGTTGAACGGACAGATTTACGATTTGACAATGGACACGTACGGCACCGTAGTGTTTAAATCCGTTTCCTTAGGCGCGATAATAAGAAACGTGACAGTGAATGTAAATACCGATATAGCCGTTTCCGAAGGCGGCGCATTTGTTGCGCTGACAAATTACGGTTCGATAGAAAACCTTACACTGAATGCGAGCGGAAGCATAAAAGCGGTTGCGACATCGGGAGTTTCCTCGCAGGAGTTCTATTTCGGTGGAATAGTACACAACAACAGTTATACTTTCTATGCTTCCAACCAGACGATCTACGTAGGAGTAATCAAAAACTGCGAGGTCAATTATGATAAGTTTACTCTGAGCGGAGAAACTAAGGCAAACGCGGCATTCGGCGGAGTTGCGGGAAAAAACGGCGGTTACGTGCAGGATTGTAAGGTCGTAGGCGAGATTACCGCGGACACGTTCGACGTTGCGGGTGTATGCGCGGACAACGAAAGACTGCTTTCGGGCAACGTAAACGAGGCGGATTTATTCCAAACTTCCGCCGATACGGAATGGAATCCCATAGTGTGCGGAATAGTTATGACCAACTCGTACGCGGTTGAAAACTGCGTGAATAAAGGAACGCTGACCGCCGTTTCCACCTGCGGACAGTTTGAATTGCAGGAAAACATCGAACCTACCGTCTCCGCCGCGGGAATAGCGTACTACAACACAGGTTCGGAACAGACTCCGTACCTCAAAAATTGCGTAAATTACGGCAAAGTTAGCGGCTACGCCGAGTACAGAAACACTTATTCCGCAGGAATATGTATTGCTTCGAGCGGAGCGATAGAGAGTTGTATAAACAGGGGCGCGGTAACTGTCGAGTCTGATAACGGGTGCAGTGCCAACAGCGGCGGAATAGCCGCTCAGGCGTACGGTTATATTTATAAAAGCATAAACGAGGGAAGTGTGAGCGCAAGCGGCGACGGCACCTCATATATAGGCGGAATAGCCGCATATTCACGCGCGCAGTTTTTGACCTGTTTGTCGAGAGGCGACGTTACGGTTTCGGCGAAAGAAGTTTATGCGGGCGGCATATTCGGATTCGGAGACGTTATTGCAAATTCCGCTTCGTATATCTTCGGCGGAACGGCGGATTACTGCATCAGCGAATGTAAATTAGAGGTGACTTCCGCAAGCGGAAATACATCTTACGTCGGCGGAATAGCGGGATACGTCAGCGAAACTGCGATAACGGTGAACGATACGGTCGTTTACAGAGGCGGACGCATTATCAACTCGTACTTTACCGGTGAATGTAATTCGGACGTAACTTACTTCGGAAACATTGCGGGCGTATGCGGCGCAAATATTTACGAGATTAACTCCTATACGTCAGGGATCTCTATATACTATAATTTCAAAGACAATTTCTATATAGAAAATTCTTTTAAAGCGTTCGGGGCTAAGAAGTCCGCTGACGGCGAATTTGAAATCGCGGCGGATAAAGGCGCGTCACCGTCTACATTAGAGAATATTAAAAAATCCGACGGATATAAAAGTATATTGAGCGATCTGGAAAAGTGAATATCGATTTCTGAAAGCGTAATAATATGACTTTATAGGATAGTTTTTTATATAATTTTATATGTTTTTTTATTCGGTTTGATTCGGATTGATTGCGGAGATGCACGAGGTTTTCGTAGCGCAGGCTGAATTTTGCAGATAAAGTTTCTGATTTAACAAAACACTAAACATATTTTCTTCAAATCGGTCGATTTGTTGACTTGACTTTTGCTATATGTTAATATATATCTACAACGAACATTGACAACGAAACTGGCGTTTGTGACTGACGGAATTGCGGATAACCGCAGGGGAGCAAACGACAGGCGAAAGACAAAAGTCTTTTAGCCGACCGTCTGGGCATACTTTGTTTGAAACGTTGCGTCTGCGCGCGTTCTGAAAAGTATGTTCATTTTATTTTTAAGAGGTAGGTTATGAAAAAAGTCGGAATTGTTATGGGCAGCGACAGCGATTTGCCCGTGATCAGAAAAGCGACGGATACTCTCGATTCGCTCGGGATTCCGTTTGAGGTGCACGTATACTCGGCGCACCGCACTCCGAAGGAGGCAAAAGAGTTTGCCGAAAACGCAAGAGAGAACGGATTCGGAGTGATTATCGCCGCGGCGGGAATGGCGGCGCATCTTGCGGGAGCGATTGCGGCAAACACGACGCTTCCCGTAATTGGAATACCTTGCAAATCATCCGTATTGGACGGCATTGACGCGCTTTTATCGACGGTTATGATGCCCTCGGGAATACCCGTGGCAACCGTAGCGATAAATGGAGGAGTCAATGCCGCTTTACTTTCCGCACAGATTCTTGCGGTTGCGGACGAGGCGCTTGCCGATAAACTTAACGCAAAAAGAGCAGCCGACGCTGCCGCTGTCCTCGATAAGGATAAAGCGGTTGCGGCTGAATTGAATAAATAACACAGGAGCGCAAAATGGAAAAGAAAGAAATGCTGTATGAAGGCAAAGCAAAAAGAGTTTATGCGACGGATAACGCCGAGGTTCTTCTCGTCGATTATAAAGACGACGCAACCGCTTTCAACGGTCTTAAAAAAGGTACAATTTCGGGCAAAGGCGTCATAAACAACAGAGTTACGAATTTTATGATGCAGATTCTGGAAAAAGAGGGCGTTCCCACGCATTTCGTAAAAGAGATTTCCGAACGCGAGACGCTTGTAAAAAAGGTGTCTATCGTACCTCTTGAAGTCATCATAAGAAATATTTCCGCAGGTTCTTTTGCAAAACGCTACGGCGTGGAAGAAGGCATCGTATTTGCAGAACCCACTATCGAGTTCTCCTACAAAAACGACGACCTCGGCGACCCGCTTATCAACTCCTATCACGCGCTTGCGCTGGGTATTGCCACTAAGGAAGATATCGCAACCATAACCGCTATGGCGTTCAAAGTGAACGAAGTTATGAAAAAATTCTTTAAGGGCATCGGGGTGGATTTGGTTGATTTCAAACTCGAATTCGGCAAAACGTCGGACGGTACAATCGTTCTCGCGGACGAAATTTCACCCGATACCTGCCGCTTCTGGGACAGTGAAACCCACGAGAAACTCGATAAAGACCGTTTCCGCAGAGACCTCGGCAATGTTGAGGACGCTTATCAGGAAATGATGAAGAGGATAATGGGTTAATTTATGGGCGGATTTTTCGGCGCGGTTAATAAGCGCGACGCAATCTACGACGTATTTTTCGGCACCGACTACCATTCACATCTGGGCACGTATCGCGGCGGTATGGCGGCATACGACGAGGAATTGGGGCTTCAACGGAAAATACACAATATTCAGAACTCGCCTTTCAGAACCAAATTCGAAAACATTTTCGAAGAGATGAAGGGACGTTCGGCAATCGGCTGTATCAGCGATACCGACCCGCAGCCCTTGCTTATCCGCTCCAAACTCGGCACATACGCTATATGTATAACGGGCGTTATAAACAATGCGGAAGATTTGATAAACCGTTTTCTTTCGTCCTGCGGCGGACACTTCGACGCAATGAGCGGAGGCGGAATCAATAAGACGGAACTTGTTGCCGCGCTTATAAATCAGAAAGAGGATTTCGCAGAAGGTATTAAATTCGCCCAGTCGGTTATTGAAGGCAGCGCGTCTATACTCATACTTCGCGACGACGGATCGGTTATCGCCGCGCGCGACAGACTGGGGCGCACTCCCGTGTTAATCGGAAAAGGCGACGAAGGTTATTGCGTGTCATTCGAAGACTTTGCGTATAAAAAACTCGGCTACGATGACGAAAAGGAGTTGGGCCCCGGCGAAATTGTGGAACTCAAATCCGACGGTATGCGCCAACTCGCCGCCTCGGGTAAAGAGATGCGCCTGTGCTCATTTTTGTGGACTTACTATGGCTATCCTACGTCCAATTACGAGGGCATCAACGTGGAAACTATGCGCTATCGCAACGGCGAGATTATGGCGCAGAACGATATCCAGAACCGCAATATGCCCGAACTCGACTATGTCGGAGGCGTTCCCGATTCAGGCACTCCGCACGCAATAGGGTATTCGAATAAGAGCAGAGTTCCGTTTGCGCGTCCGTTTATCAAGTACACGCCCACCTGGCCGAGAAGTTTTATGCCGAATAACCAGCGCGACCGCAACAAAGTCGCAAAGATGAAACAGGTGCCCGTGCACGACCTTATAAAAGATAAAAAACTGCTTTTCGTAGACGATTCGATTGTTCGTGGCACGCAGATGAGAGAAACGGTCGAATTTCTGTACGCTCACGGCGCGAAGGAAGTGCATATTCGTTCGGCTTGTCCGCCCATTATGTACGGATGCAAATACCTTAACTTTTCGCGCGCTACCAGCGATATGGAACTTATCGCGAGAAGTACGATAAAGGAACTCGAAGGCGAAGAGGGATTCAATCATATAGAGGAGTATTCCGACGGCTCTACGGAAAGAGGCAAAGCACTCAGAAAGGCTATTTGCGATAAACTGCATTTTTCCTCTCTTGAATTTCAAACGCTGGACGGCGTTATCAAGTCGATCGGAATAGAGCCTTGCAAGTTGTGTACGTATTGTTGGAACGGACGAGAATAAAATCAGCGCAAAATGCCAACGGCTCGCATTTAAATGCAAGCCGCATAGCATAGCGCGATTTTATTCTTACTACCGCGCAAAGCGTTGCTTGCTATCACTCGATGCAACGTTGTAAACAACAAGCCTCGTTTCGCGCAACACTTTGCTTGGTGGCGCGCTCTGCGCGCATAAATGCAGACACTAAGATGCCGGCGGCACGTTTAATAATGTTCAAGCCGCATAGCATAGCGCGATTTTATTCTTACTACCGCGCAAAGCGTTGCTTGCTATCACTCGCTGCGACGTTGTAAACAACAAGCCTCGTTTCGCGCAATCGTTTGTTTGGTAAAGCGCGCTGCGCGCTAAGCGGACAATCTGAATAAGTGACAAGGGGACAGCCGAGAAATGCCTTGCAAGTGTAGTTCTTGTGCGAAATAAATGCTCTTTATATGGCAATGAATCAAAATAACAACCGATAAGCAAAACTTCATATTCAAATAAAACATAGGAGAAATTATGAACAACAAATCAAAATCCGACAGTTATGCGGCGGCAGGCGTAGACATTACGGCAGGTTACAAAGCGGTCGAACTGATGAAAAAACATATCGCAAAAACTATGACTTCGGGCGTTTGCTCAGGCGTAGGAGGTTTCGGCGGACTGTTCGAACTCGATTTGACGGGGATTACGCGTCCCGTGCTGGTTAGCGGTACGGACGGAGTCGGAACCAAACTCAAACTTGCGTTCCTTATGGATAAGCACGACACCGTGGGTATCGATTGCGTTGCTATGTGCGTCAACGACGTCATTTGCGTAGGCGCAAAGCCGCTGTTCTTCCTTGACTACATAGCCTGCGGAAAGAATGTTCCCGAACGTATAGCGGATATCGTAAAGGGAGTATGCGAAGGTTGCGTGCAGTCGGGCGCGGCTCTCATAGGCGGAGAAACGGCTGAGATGCCCGGTTTTTATCCGATAGACGAATACGACCTCGCAGGCTACTGCACAGGCGTTGTGGACAAAGATAGAATCATTGACAATACAAAAATGAAAGAGGGCGACGTGATTATTGCGTTGCCGTCAAGCGGCGTTCATTCCAACGGATTCTCGCTTGTGCGCAAAGTTTTCGACGTCGAAAACGCAGACATCAGAACCCCTGTTGCAGAGTTGGGCGGAAAATCCGTAGGCGAAACATTGCTCACTCCCACAAAGATATATGTAAAACCAATTCTCGCTCTTACTGAAAAAGTCGAAGTAAAGGGTATTTCGCATATTACAGGCGGAGGCTTTTACGAGAACATTCCCAGAAGCATTCCAGACGGTCTTGGAGCGAAAGTTCAAAAATCCGCAGTCAGAATACTGCCCATCTTCGACCTTATCGCCCAAAAAGGCGGCATAAGCGAAAGGGATATGTTCAATACCTTCAATATGGGCGTCGGTATGTGCGTCATCGTTGCGAAAGAAGCCGCGGACAAGGCGCTTGAAATTCTCAGAGAAAACGGCGAAGACGCATACGTCATCGGAGAAATCGTCAAATCCGACGAAAAAATTACGATATGCTGAGGAAAATTTTAGGACAACTATTCGACGGCGTCGCGGCAGGTTTGCTTATAACCATAGGCTGTTGCGTTTTTCTGCCGCTTAGCGGAAGCGAAAATACCAAATGGGTAGGCGCGGTTCTTTTCAGCGTAGCGTTGCTCACGATTTGTTATAAAAACTATTCGCTTTATACGGGCAGAATAGGTCTTCTGCTTGAAAATCTAAACAAAGATTACATATCCGGTTTGTTGCTCGGATTGCTCGGCAACGTCATAGCCACTGCGATCATAGGCATTGCGGTTCAATATGCAATGCCTAATCTGCACGTAATTGCAAATGTTATGTGCCAGACAAAATTGCTGCAAGAATGGTGGCAGACGCTTATCCGCGCAATTCTGTGCGGCGTATTGATGTACGTAGCGGTTTCTATATTCAAGCAAAAGAAGAGCATAGTAGGAGTACTTTTTGCCATACCCGTGTTTATTCTGAGCGGTTTCGAGCACTCGATTGCGGACATGGGCTATTTTGCGATAGGCGGAATTTACTCGGCAGAGGCATTCGGTTTTATTTGGATTGTCATAATCGGAAACTCAATAGGCGCGTTGATTCTGCCCGTTCTCGGACTTGTAAAAAAACAGGTTGCCAGTAAAAAAGGAGAACCTGAAACTGCCGAACAGACCGATGCAAATGTTGATTTGAACGTTTCGGCTGAAAAGGAGATAACTCCCGCGGATACGGATAACTTTGTCGGCGTAATTGAGGAAACCGAGGTTAAGGACGTAATACCTACGTATACCGCCGATACGTCTACGCTTGTTTCGGAGGAATCGAATGAGTAGAGAAAAGGCTAAAATTGCCGTACTAGTATCGGGAGGCGGCACGAATCTGCAAGCGCTCATCGACGCGCAGAAAAACGGCGTTATAAAAAGCGGCGAAATTTCACTCGTAATTTCAAACAATCCCGACGCTTACGCGCTTAAAAGAGCAGAAATTGCGAGTATAGATACCGCAGTGGTCAACAAAAAAGATTTTACTTGCGCTACGGAATTTGAAAATAAGTTGATAGAAATACTGAAACAAAACAGAACGGATTTCATCGTTTTAGCGGGATTTATGTGTATTCTCAGCGAAAACTTCACGAAAACCTTCTCAGACAGGATCATCAACGTGCATCCGTCTTTGATCCCGTCGTTTTGCGGAAAGGGTTTTTACGGATTGCGCGTGCACGAAGCCGCGCTCGAATACGGTGTAAAAGTCACGGGAGCGACGGTGCATTTTGTAAACGAAATACCCGACGGCGGAAAGATAATTATGCAAAAAGCGGTCGAAATCGAAGAGGGCGACACTCCCGAGGTTTTACAAAGACGCGTAATGGAACAGGCAGAGTGGAAAATACTGCCTCTCGCAGTGGAAAAGGTTTGCGCGCAGTTGCTCGCCAAATAACTGCGGCGCGCTATACACAAGCGTTGTGAACAGTTTTTGAAAAATACAGAAATAAACGTAGGAGAATTTTATGAATATCTACAAAATTAACGACGTAAAAGAACTTATCGAAGGCAACTCGTATGTCGGTCGGGGCATAATTATCGGTAAGAGCAAAGACGGCTCGAAAGCCTGCGCCGCGTACTTTATTATGGGCAGAAGCGCAAACAGCCGCAACCGCGTGTTCATAGAAGATGGCGACGACGTTGTGATCTATCCTTTTGACGAAAGCAAAGTCGAGGATCCCAGCCTTATCATTTATTCTCCGATCAGAAAACTCGGAAACCGCCTCATCGTCACAAACGGCAATCAAACGAATACCGTCTATGACGCAGTTAAAGACGGAGGCACGTTTTCTGCCGCGCTTGCAACAAGAGAGTTTGAGCCGGATAAACCCAACTTTACACCCAGAATCAGCGGTATGCTTACGTTTGACAAAGGCGATTTCAACTATGAAATGAGCATTTTGAAGAGTATTGACGAAGATGGAAGCGACTGCGCGAGATTTACATATTCCTACCCCTCCAAATCTGGGCTCGGTCATTTTATTCACACCTATATCTGCGACGGAAATCCCATTCCCACATTCTGCGGAGAGCCCGAACGCGTAAGCATACCCGACGATATCGACGCGTTTACGGCGGAAATCTGGAACAGTCTCAACGCAGAAAACAAGATCTCGCTTTACGTGCGTTATACCGACGTTAAAACGGGAAGCGTCGAAAACCGTCTCATAAATAAGTTTACGAAATGACGGTGACGTTGCATTGACTTAAAATACATCTCCGTGTCGTTTTAGCGGTTTTATAGTTAAACTGACCGAGCCGGAGAGAGTTGTACGAGATAAATAAACAGTGAGGAGAAATTATGAAAGAATTCGAACTTAAATACGGTTGCAATCCAAATCAGAAGCCGTCCAAAATCTTTATGAACGACGGCGGCGAACTGCCCATTGAAATACTTAACGGCAGACCGGGATATATAAATTTTCTTGATGCGTTCAACAGTTGGCAACTTGTCAAAGAACTTAAAGAAGCGACGGGACTTCCTTGCGTAACGTCATTCAAACACGTAAGTCCCACGTCGGCGGCAGTCGGCGTAAAACTTTCCGAAAAACTCAAAAAAGCGTGTTTTGTGGATGACATCGAAGGGCTTGACGAATCGCCGCTTGCCTGCGCTTATGCACGCGCGAGAGGCGCTGACAGAATGTGTTCGTTCGGCGACTGGGTCGCGCTTTCCGATAAATGCGACGTAACAACCGCACTTATGATAAAAAGAGAGGTTTCAGACGGCGTTATCGCTCCCGATTACGATGACGAAGCGCTTGAAATTCTGAAAGCCAAACGCAAAGGTGCGTATAACATCGTTAAAATCGATTCGAATTATGTACCTGCCGAAAAAGAGACCAAACAGGTTTACGGAATCACATTCGAGCAAGGAAGGAACAATTTCAAAATCGACCGCGAATTGCTTTCAAACGTGGTTACGTCTAATAAAGATTTGCCGCAAACAGCCGTTCGCGATCTGATTGTAGCGTTGATTACGCTCAAATACACGCAGTCCAACTCGGTATGCTATGCCGTGGACGGTCAGGCAATAGGCGTAGGCGCGGGACAGCAGTCGCGTATACATTGTACGCGCCTTGCGGGCGGCAAAGCGGATACCTGGTTTTTGCGCCAGCACGACAAAGTTCTGAACCTGCCATTTAAGCCCGAACTCGGTAGAGCGGACAGAGACAACGTCGTAGACGGATACGTCAATCACAATGAAGAGGACGTATGTGCGGACGGAATTTGGCAGAAATATTTCACGGAACGACCCGAACCGTTTACCGACGAGGAAAAGAAGGCATATCTGGCTACGATTGACGGCGTTGCGCTCGGTTCGGACGCATTTTTCCCGTTCAGCGATAACGTCGAAAGAGCAAAACGCAGCGGGGTAAAGTATATTGCGCAACCCGGAGGCTCAATCCGCGACGACCTCGTCATCGAGTGTTGCGATAAGTACGGAATGGCTATGGCGTTTACGGGTATGAGACTGTTCCACCATTGATTTGCAAACCCTCATATCAGCCCGATTTCCGCTTTAAAACAGCAATCGGGCTGAACGTAATTGTAAGATTAAACGCTGAATCGAGGATATAAAGGTGAAAATACTGGTTGTAGGCGGTGGCGGAAGAGAGCACGCCATAATAAAGAAAATCAAACTCAATCACGATGTGGAAAAGATATTCGCATTGCCGGGTAACGGGGGTATTGCGCGCGATGCCGAATGCGTAGACATAGGGGCGAAAGACATTGCTTCGATAGTCGCTTTTGCGGTTGAAAATGCAATCGATTACGCGATAGTCGCCCCCGACGATCCGCTTGTTCTCGGTGCGGTGGACGCGCTCGAAGAAAAGGGAATACCTTGTTTCGGTCCGCGCTCGAACGCGGCGATTATAGAAGGCAGTAAGGCATTTGCGAAAGACCTTATGAAAAAATACGGAATCCCGACCGCCGAATACGCAGTATTCACCGATTGCGAATCCGCTCTCGAATATGTGTCGACTGCGCCTGTCCCCACGGTTATTAAAGCGGACGGACTTGCGCTTGGCAAAGGCGTTATAATAGCCCAAACGCGCGAAGAGGCAATTTCGGCGGTAAAGTCTATGATGATGGACAAAGCCTTCGGAAAAAGCGGCGACTGCGTCGTTATAGAAGAATATCTCACAGGGCCAGAAGTGTCGGTGCTCGCATTTACGGACGGAAAAACCGTTGTGCCTATGGTTTCGTCTATGGACCATAAAAGAGCGCACGACGGCGATACCGGACTGAACACCGGAGGGATGGGTACGGTTGCTCCGAATCCATATTACACGGACGAGATCGCCCTCGAGTGTATGAACCGCATATTTATGCCGACCGTAAAAGCGATGAACGCAGAGGGCAGAACTTTTAAAGGATGTCTGTATTTCGGGCTTATGATAACGGATAACGGCCCGAAAGTTATTGAATACAACTGTCGGTTCGGCGATCCCGAAACGCAGGTTGTGCTTCCGCTTCTGAAAACCGATTTGCTTACGGTAATGCGCGCGGTCACAGACGAGAGACTTGCAGATATAAATGTAGAATTCGAACCCGCGCACGCCTGTTGCGTGATTATGGCGTCGAAAGGTTATCCCGAAAAATACGATAAGGGTTTTGAAATTACCGTGCCGTCTGATTTGGAGGATAAAGTATTTATAGCAGGAGCCGCCGAAAAGGACGGAAAACTGGTCACAAACGGCGGACGCGTTTTGGGCATCACCGAAACGGACGTCACGCTTAAAAACGCGATTCAAAAAGCGTATGCGGACGTCGAAAAAGTGAGTTTTGAAAATGCATACTACCGCAAGGATATAGGTAAAAAAGCACTTGCCGCTACGGAGGAAAGATAAATGGTTTACAGAGTTTTCGTTGAAAAAAAAGAAGAACTTGCAAACGAAGCGAAATCGCTTTTAAACGACGTTCGCGGTCTGCTCGGTATAAAGGAACTCGAAAACGTACGTGTGCTAAACAGATACGACGCCGAGAATATATCGGAGGAACTTTTCGAATATGCCAAAAAAACCGTATTCGCAGAGCCGCAACTTGACAGAGCGACGGAGGATTTCTCCGCCGACGGAGCGACGGTGTTTGCCGTTGAATATCTTCCGGGGCAGTTCGACCAACGCGCAGATTCCGCGGCACAGTGCATACAGATAATATCTCAGGGCGAACGTCCTACCGTTCGCACCGCTAAGGTTTACGCGCTATACGGGAATCTTTCAGCCACTCAGATTGCCGAAATCAAAAAATACGTAATAAATCCCGTAGAAGCGCGCGAAGCGGCGCTCGAAAAACCCGCTACGCTTGCGGTGCAGTATGAAATCCCGACGGAAGTAAAGACTGTCGACGGATTTACTTCGCTTGACAGAAAAGGACTTGAACAATTTATATTGCAGTACGGTCTTGCAATGGATATAGACGATATTACGTTCTGTCAGTCGTATTTCAAATCCGAAAACAGAGAACCTACTATAACCGAAATCAGAATGATCGATACTTACTGGTCCGACCATTGCCGTCATACGACTTTTCTTACTACTATCGACAGCGTAAGATTCGAGGACGAATTGATTGAACGGGCGTGGAAAGAGTATATCGATACAAGAAAGCAACTCGGTAGGACAAAGCCGATATGTCTTATGGATATAGCGACTCTTGCCGTTAAGTATCTCAAAAAAGAAGGCAAACTCGACAAACTCGACGAATCCGAAGAGATAAACGCGTGCACTGTGAAAATTGACGTCGACGTTGACGGAATCACGGAAAAATGGTTGCTTTTGTTCAAGAACGAAACACACAATCATCCGACCGAGATTGAACCGTTCGGCGGAGCGGCGACCTGCATCGGCGGAGCAATCAGAGATCCGCTGTCGGGAAGAGCATACGTATACGGCGCAATGCGAGTAACAGGCGCGGGAAATCCGCTGACACCCGTAAGCGAAACGATACAGGGCAAACTTCCGCAGCGTAAAATTGTTACTACAGCCGCGGCGGGTTATTCGTCATACGGCAACCAAATAGGACTTGCGACGGGAATCGTCGATGAAATCTATCACGACGGTTATGCCGCAAAGCGTATGGAAATCGGCGCGGTTATCGCAGCCGCTCCTGCGGAGAACGTAAGGCGCGAACGTCCCGTTGCAGGCGACGTGGTCATACTTCTCGGCGGCAGTACGGGACGAGACGGTTGCGGTGGAGCGACAGGTTCAAGCAAATCGCATACTTTGCAGTCGCTGGAAACCTGCGGCGCGGAAGTTCAGAAAGGAAACGCGCCCGAAGAGCGTAAACTTCAACGTCTTTTCAGAAACGGAGACGTGTGCAGAATGATAAAGAGATGCAACGACTTCGGCGCGGGCGGAGTTTCCGTCGCAATCGGAGAACTTGCGGACGGTCTGGAAATAAACCTCAATGCGGTACCCAAAAAATACGAAGGTCTGGACGGTACTGAACTTGCCATAAGCGAATCTCAGGAACGTATGGCGGTAGTAGTAGATAAATGCGACCTCAATAGATTCCTCGAACTGGCGAACCGTGAAAACCTGCAGGCGTGTCCCGTAGCCGTTGTTTGCGAAGAGCCCCGTCTCGTGATGAACTGGAACGGAAAAAAGATAGTCGATATAAGCCGCGAATTTCTCAATTCCAACGGAGCGGAAAAGCATATCGACGTACGCGCCTCAAAAGCCGAATTCAAAGATAAAAAAATTACAGGTTCATTTGCGGATAATCTCAAAAAGACGGCGGACGATCTCAACGTTTGTTCGAAGAGAGGACTGTCCGAGACTTTTGATTCCACAATCGGAGCGGGTACGGTTTTGATGCCTTTCGGCGGAAAACGTCAACGCACGCCTATACAGGCAATGGTACAGAAAATTTCCGTGGAGAAAAAACATACGGACGATTGCTCGCTTATGGCGTGGGGATACAATCCGTTTATCTCGGAGCAGAGCCCTTATCACGGCGCATATCTCGCGGTGGTGGAATCTGTTTGCAAGTTGATTGCCACGGGCGCGGAATTTAAAGACGTATATCTGACATTTCAGGAGTATTTCGAGAGACTGGGCAAGAATCCCGAGAGTTGGGGGAAGCCTTTATCCGCACTTTTAGGCGCGTTCAAAGCGCAGAAAGAACTGGGAATAGGCGCAATCGGCGGCAAGGATTCGATGAGCGGTTCGTTTGAAAAATTGCACGTTCCGCCTACGTTGGTGTCTTTTGCGGTGACAACCGAAAAGGTTCAAAATATTGTTTCTCCCGAATTTAAAAAGGCGGGAAATAGAGCATATCTCATCAAACCCGAATACGACGCAAACGGTTTGCCTATTACCGAATCACTGCGCCGCGTTTTTGACCGAGTGACAGAACTTTTAAAAAGAGGCAATACATATGCCTGCTATACTCCCACGCTCGGCGGAATTGCGGAAGCGGTGATGAAAATGTGTATGGGCAACGGATTCGGATTCGAATTTGATGAAAATATGTCCGTTGAAGATATATTCGGTTATAATTACGGCTCGTTTATTATCGAATCCGATATCGAGGTGGACGGGGCAAAGCCGATAGGCAGGATTATAGAGGAAGAGGTTTATAAATTCAAACAAGAATTCGTTTTCGCAAGCGAAATCGAAGCGATATACGAAAATAAACTCGAAAGCGTATATTCCTGCAATATCGAACAGATAAACAGCGGCATAAAGACGTTTTCATACGAAACAAAAGAACGGATTACGCCCGCAATCAAAGTTGCGCGTCCGAAAGTCATTATACCAGCATTCCCAGGAACAAATTGCGAATACGACAGCGCGAAGGCTATGCGCGACGCCGGAGCAGAGCCCGAAATTATAGTTATAAACAATCTTACAGCAGCGGGAATTGCGGCAAGTACGGAAGAGTTCGCAAAAGCGGTTCGAAATTCGCAGATGATATTTATCCCCGGCGGATTTTCGGGCGGCGACGAGCCTGACGGAAGCGGCAAGTTTATCACGGCATTCTTCCGCAATGCGGAGATTAAAGAGAGCGTTACGGACTTGCTCGAAAAGCGCGACGGACTTATGCTGGGTATATGCAACGGATTCCAAGCGCTTATCAAACTCGGACTTGTTCCGTACGGAAAGATTATAGATACCGACGAAAACTGCCCGACTTTGACTTTCAATAAAATCGCACGGCATCAGTCTAAAATCGTACGCACGAGAATAGCGTCGAATATGTCTCCGTGGCTTGCGGCGACGCAGGTAGGAGAGGTGTATAACGTGCCAATTTCGCACGGCGAGGGCAGATTCTTCGCCGATGAGAAACTCATAGCCGAACTCGCAAGCAAAGGGCAGATTGCAACGCAGTACGTGGACTTTGAAAACAATGCCACGAGCGAGGTTCAATTCAACCCGAATAATTCCTCATACGCCATAGAAGGTATAACTTCCGAGGACGGCAGAGTTTTCGGAAAAATGGGACATTCGGAAAGAATCGGCAACGGTCTCTATAAAAACGTTATCGGCAACTACGATATGAAAATTTTCGAGTCTGCCGTTAAGTATTTCAAATAAGCGTTGCAAAACAGGAGTAGGTATATGCGTATTATAGACGGAAAACTCGTTGCGGCAAGCATCAGGGGCGGAATAGCCGACGAGGTTGCGAATCTTCGCAAAAAAGGCTTAGAGGACGGAATAGGACTTGCCGTCATATTTGTCGGCGACAATCCCGCGTCGCAGGTTTACGTCCGCAATAAAATTAAGGCGTGCGAAGAGGTTGGCATAGAATCGTTTTTGTGCAAATTGCCAGAGGACAGCACATTCGAAGATGTTGCCGATACTATAAGAGAACTTAACGGCAACAAAGACGTATCCGGCATAATTTTGCAACTTCCCATTCCCGCGCACCTTGACGAGAACAAACTCATCGATCTGATATCTCCCGAAAAGGACGTAGACGGCTGTACAGCCGCACAAAAAGGAAGGCTGTGGACAGGAAGGGACAGCCTGATTGCGTGTACTCCTTTCGGCGTTATGAAACTGTTGGAGTATTACGGAATCCCCCTCGAAGGAAAGAACGCTGTGGTTATCGGAAGGTCAAATCTTGTCGGAAAACCTATGGCTCAACTTTTGCTTGACGCAAACTGTACTGTTACGGTCTGTCATTCGCGTACCCAGAATCTTGCGGAGATCACGCGCAGAGCGGATATCGTTGTAGTTGCAATAGGCAAAGCAAAATTTCTGAAAGCGGATATGATAAAAGAGGGCGCAATCGTCGTAGACGTCGGAATGGACAGGGATGAAAACGGAAAACTATGCGGCGACGTAGATTTTAACGCTATTTGCGAAAAATGCAAGTACATCACCCCCGTGCCGGGAGGAGTCGGGCCTATGACGGTGACTATGCTCATCTCAAATACGCTTAAAGCATACAAAAAACAGCACGGGATTGCGTGAATTTCTATTTGGTTACGTACAGGCGGACGCGTTTTGCGTCCGCTTCTCATTTTTGCGAGAAAATTTCGGCAGATATTTGTGCGCACAGGAAAAAGAATCTTGATTTATAGCCAAAGTTTTGTTATAATCTATGTAATATTTATTATGGAGGATTACCTATGTCGTACAACATCGACGAAGTGGATTTAATTTTTGACGATTTTAGCGAAAGAGTCGAAAAGGTTATGAACAATTTCAAATCCGAACTGCGCGCAATAAGAGCGGGCAGGGCGAATCCGCATATACTTGACAAAGTTCTGGTAGATTATTACGGAACTCCTACGCCTATCGGCAATATGGCTAATATATCCGTTCCCGAAGCGCGCCTTCTCGTAATTTCACCCTGGGATAAATCTCAGTTGAAAGCCATCGAAAAAGCAATTCTTGCAGGCAACGTCGGCATTACGCCGAATAACGACGGTCAGGTTATCAGGCTCATTTTTCCGGAACTCACCGAGGAGCGCAGACGCAGCACCGTCAAAGACGCCAAAAACTACGTCGAGGAGAGCAAAGTGGTTATGCGTAACGCGCGCCGCGACGCTATCGACGAATTGAAAAAACTGCAAAAGGCGTCTACCATAACCGAAGACGACCTTAAAAATCTCACTTCGGATATCGATAAGGCTCTTGCAAGCCGTACAGACGAAGTAGACAAACTGTTCAAAGAAAAGGAACAGGAGATTCTGTCAATCTGATGCTCGGTCATATCGGATTTATTATGGACGGAAACGGCAGATGGGCAACCGCCCGCGATCTGCCGCGTACAGAAGGCTACAAAGAAGGTTTAAACGCTCTTAAAAGGGTGTTGAACGAATGCGCTGTACACGGCATAAAAGTCGTTTCCGTTTATGCTTTTTCAACCGAAAACAACGGCCGACCGTCACAGGAAATCGAGGCGATTTTCAAAGTGGTTACGGAATTTAACCGCTCGTATGACGGGGATATGAAAATTCTTTATATGGGCGATATCGACAGTCTGCCCGATTACGTTGCGGAATCTGTATATTTTATAGAACAAAAAACCGCGCAAAACAGCGGGCTAACTCTCAATATTGCGCTCAATTACGGTGCGCGCGCCGACATTGTCAGGGCGTGTAAACTGGCGTTTGACCACGCAGATTTTACGGACAGCGCCATTGAATCGAGACTTGCAAGCGCATCGTTGCCGCCGTTGGACGCAGTTGTCCGAACAGGCGGAGAAAAACGACTGTCAAACTTTATGCTGTACGAGTCTGCATACAGCGAACTGATTTTTTTAGATAAGTTATGGCCCGATATGACTGAGAATGACGTTGACGCAATAGTAAACGAATTTGAAAGCCGTATACGCAAGTTCGGGAGATAAACGGCAGTCATCAATAAGCAGACAGGAAAGAATTATGAAGAGAACGTTAACGAGTATCGCGCTGATAGCAGTTCTTGCCGCATTTATGCTGTGCGGATATTTTGTGAGTCCGATTTTCGTGGATATGTTGATTTTGCTTTTCCTTGCGGGAGCCACTTTCGAAATGCGAAAATGCCTTAAAGACTCCGGCTACGATATGTATATCGCGCCCGCAGTTATTATGCTGATATTCACTTATCCCGTGTTTTATCTTATGCAGCATTATATAGGCGACAGCGCAGGATTGCAGGGCATACTGATTGTGTTGCTTGTAAGTATTGCGGTCTGTATAGCAATCTTTACTTTCCGTCCTCTTATGAAGAAAAAGCAAGGCGGCGAAAAGGCGGATTCCGATGACGTTGCTCCTGCCGAAGTCGCAGTTGGAAGCGAACCGATTTCCGCAGAACAGTGTTGCAAATCTGAAAACGCAACGGAAAAGAAGTCGATAAACAGCCTGTTCGCAAACGTATTTTTAATCGCTTATCCGATGATATTTATGACGGTAGCGTGGGTTGTAGGATACAAATACAGCGCGCTGTTTGCCGTTTTGTATGCAATTGTCGTACCTATAATAGGCAGCGATATGTTTGCATTCTTTGCAGGCTCGCTTATAGGCGGTAAAAAACTGTGTCCGTCTATAAGTCCTAAAAAAACAGTTGCCGGCGCTGTCGGCGGCCTTGTCGGCGGAGCGGCGGTTTCGGTCGTATTCTGGGCTATATTCGAATACGTGGGAAGTATTGCGCCCGAGTTTACCGCTCAGATAGGATACATTCCGTTTATTTCGCATTCAGACGTCGGGTGGATGTGGAAAAGCGCGCTTATCTATCTTGCCATCGGAATAATATGCGGTGCTGTTTCGGAAGTCGGCGATCTGTGCGCCTCGGGTATAAAACGCGCGCTCGGTATTAAGGATTACGGCAAGATTTTCCCCGGACACGGCGGATTTATGGACAGAATCGACAGCGTTATGTACTGTCTTGTAGTGCTGCTGGTCGCTTTCACCTGCATCTATGGGTCCTGATAAGGATTTTAACGCAGTTTTAAACTTTAACCGATAGGATAAATACGTGCGGATGACTCCGCAACGTAAGGTATAGAATATGAAAACCGTGACAATTCTCGGCAGTACTGGTTCCGTAGGAAGACAGACTCTCGACGTAATATCTCATTATTCCGACCGATTCAGAGTAATCGGTCTTTCGGCTTATAAAAACGAAAGTTTGCTAAGAGAGCAGATTGCAAAATTTTCACCATCCGCATACTGGATTTCGGACGAATGCGCGCAGACTTTAACCGATACGTCCGATTCCGTCCGCGTTTCGAATTTAGAGGATATGGCGCGTATTCCCGCTGATATAACCGTGCTTGCGGTAAGCGGAATCGCCGGGCTGCAAAGCGCGGTAGAGGTGCTTAGAAGAGGCGGTACGCTTGCCATTGCAAACAAAGAAACGATTGTTTGCGCGGGCAGACATCTGAAAAATCTCGAAAGAGAGTACGGCGGAAAAATTTTGCCGCTTGATACCGAGCACTCCGCGATATTTTCCTGCCTTAGAGGCGAGGATAAAAAGCAGGTGAAAAAACTCATCCTGACGGCAAGCGGCGGGGCATTGAGAGATTTGCCGATTGAAAAACTGAAAGACGTTACGGCGGAGGTCGCATTGCGGCACCCCGTATGGAATATGGGTAAAAAGGTAACTATTGATTGTGCGACGTTGTTCAATAAAGGTCTCGAAGTCATAGAGGCGATGCGCCTGTTCGAAGTGGACGCGGATTCCGTCGAAGTAGTTATGCACAGACAGAGTATAGTGCATTCACTAGTCGAATTCAGCGACAACAGTTTAAAGGGACTGTTTTCCGCGCCTGATATGAGACTTGCGATAGACACTGCACTATCCAATCCCGACCATGGCAAATCAATCATAGCACCGTTAAACCTTTCGAAAGTGGGAGAATTGACCTTCTCGGAACCCGATTATACGCGTTATCCCTGCCTTAAACTGGCAATGGACGCCGCAAGAGCGGGCGAAGGCGCGTGTATTGCGTTGTCGGCAGCCGATGAAGTTCTTGTTGAAGAATTTCTGAAAAACAGAATAGGTTATGACGATATAGCGGATGTATTGTCTGCGGTATCGGACAAATTCCTAAGTGTCGGCGACGTAGATCTTGAAGACATATATGGAATAGATGAACAGGCGCGCAAATATACTTATGCTATGATAGGAGCAAAATAAGTGCAAATAAGTATATTGTCGGTTACAGCAGGCGAAGTATTCACATACATCGGTTATATTATCGTTGCGTTGCTTGCATTGATGGTTATGATAGTGCTACACGAACTGGGGCACTATACGGCAGGCAAACTTCTGGGTTTTAAAATCGATGAATTTGCAATCGGATTCGGGCCAGCCATATTCAAACGCAAAAACAAAAAAACGGGAGAAATGTTTTCTCTGCGCCCGTTCCCGATAGGCGGATTCTGTTCTTTTCACGGAGAAGACGCCGAAGGCGCGCTTCTTGACGAGAACGGAAATCAGATCAAAGACGAAAACGGAAAAATCGTAAAGGATCCGCACGCTTTCAACAATCAAAAGGCGTGGAAAAGACTGATTGTGCTTTTTGCGGGCGCGTTTATGAATTTTATAAGCGCGATAATCATTATTACGGTTTACTTTTCCGCCTACGGTCAGATTCTGCCTTCCGTCGTAGACGTATATTCGCCGCAAGGCGTTGAAAGCGTTTTTCGGGAAGGCGACGCAATTCTAAACATAAACGGAAAGCAAGTAAATATTATGTCCGACGAAGACATAGTAAACGCATTTGCTAAAGTCGGAGACAGTGCTAAATTCAAGGTATTGCGCAACGGGAAGCGGATTACGCTCAATGCAGAAAAAGTCTTCTATAATCCGTTTGAGGAAGGCGATTATATAACTCACGTCAACGGAAAGGAACTGTCGCATCCGATACCTTATACTCAACTGTCTCAACTTGAAGACGCAGATACCGACGAACCTTTGACGCTTATCGTGGTCACGTACGCAGACGACGGTAAAGTTGCCACTTCGAGCAATGCGCTCGTGCAACGTGGCGCAAATCCCGAGGATAGCGAGGGCTATTACAGTTACGGATTCGGAATAACGCGAACAATCGCGCGCGTAAAACTGCCGTTTTTCCTTGCTCTCGGACGGTCATTCGGATTCTGTTTCTTTATAGTATTCAAAATCCTCGCATCTTTCGGCGCGTTGATAACGGGAAAGATAGGAATAGAATCCGCAGGCGGAACAATCACGACGATAGGTATGATGGCAAAAGTATCCGCCCTGGGATTCGACAGTTTCCTCTACGTGGTTGCAATTATATCGGCAAACCTTGCGGTTATGAATCTATTGCCGTTCCCGGCGCTTGACGGAAGCAGAATGCTTTTCACGCTGATTGAGATGATATTCCGAAAACCGGTGCCCAGAAAGGTGGAGGGAATAATACACACTGTCGGCTTGATACTGCTCTTGGTGCTGACGGTATTTCTGGACATATTCCATCTGGTTAGCGTAACATAGCGAAAAATACAGGAAGATTACAAAATGATGACGTGTAAAAGAAGAATTTCAAGGCAGGTGTGCGTAGGAGACGTAAAAATCGGCGGAGACGCTCCGATAACTGTTCAATCTATGCTCAATACCAAAACCGTTGACGTCGAGGGATGCATCAGACAGATAAACGGGCTGCGAGAAGTCGGTTGCGACATTATAAGACTTGCCGTACCTGACGAGCAGTCTTGCGCCGCTTTCGGCGAAATCGCAAAGCGAACGGGACTGCCGTTGATTGCCGACGTGCATTACAGTTATAAACTCGCTCATTTGGCCTTGGATAACGGCGCAAAGAAAATACGTATGAATCCTGGGAATATGCCAGATTTTTCGGAAATAAAGCCGCTGGCTCAAAGAATGACCGACCTGGGTGTTCCAGTACGC
This sequence comes from uncultured Christensenella sp., assembly GCA_910578325.1. Lineage (GTDB taxonomy): Bacteria > Bacillota > Clostridia > Christensenellales > CAG-917 > CAG-475. Next base: position 138,763 of record CAJTQT010000002.1, on the reverse strand, counting down.
GTTGGAGTAAACGGCGGCTCGCTTGCCCCGAAATATAAAGGAATGGACGAAGCGAAAGCGCTTTGCGAAAGCGCGCTCGAATGCGCAAACGTATTCGAGAGTCAGGGAATGCGCGATATTGTTATCGCTATAAAAGCAAGCGACGTGTCTACAAACGTTGATGCCAACCGTATGCTTGCTAAATGTTGCGATTATCCGTTACATATAGGCGTAACCGAGGCGGGAACTTTGCGAAGCGGACTTATAAAATCAGCATTAGGAATAGGCACTTTACTCAGCGAGGGAATAGGCGATACAATCAGAGTATCGCTGTCGACCGACGTAAGAGAGGAAGTGCTCGCAGGAAAAAAACTCTTGCAAGTGCTCGGATTGCGTACAAACGCCGTTGAGGTTGTGTCCTGTCCGACCTGCGCGCGCACGGAAATCGATGTGGAAGGACTTGCAAACCGCATAGAACTGATGACGGCAAACATAAATAAGCAACTAAAAATTTCAGTTCTCGGCTGTCCTCTAAACGGAATCGGCGAAGGTGAAAACAGCGATATAGGCATTGCGGGCGGAAAAGAGAAGTCCGTGCTTATGCTGGATGGCAAGATTATAAAAACCGTCGATAATGCCGAATTGATGTCGGAGTTTTTAAAACTGATTGACGAAAAACTGAGATAGTATTATAAAATCTGCTATAATTTAGAAAACTCTGTAGAATCAAAATGATTTAGCAGGAAGGAAAACGTATGAAAACTAAATTTTACGACGAGTTTGTCGCGGCTACCGACGGGAAATTTCCTATGCTGAAACTCAACGGCGCATTGTTTGACAAACGCGCAAACTCATTGACGGTCAAGTTTATTATTTCCGCATTCGAAATAAGCGGATTCTCGGAAGAAAACAAGGCGGAAGTTCTGAAAACGGTTCAGTCGCTTTTTCCCGGAATCAGTGTTGAAGTACAGTATATACGCACTTATGCGGACAATGCGGTGGTTAAAAACCGTATTCTCGAATATCTCAACACCAACAATCAGATGCTTTTCCGTTCGCTTACGGACGAACACCTGAAAATTACGGTTGACGACAAGGATATCTCGGTAGTTTTAAGACTCGAAACTCCCGTCTACAAGATGTTTACGGCGGGAAACCTGCAAGACGGACTTACCGACTGGCTCGACCGTAATTTCAATCAGAATATCGAGTTATCCGCGGAGGAGGTAGCGTCATCCGACAAAGACGGAGGCTTTAAACTCTCTATTTCAAACACCGCGTCTACCGACATTTCAAGTCTGAGACTTATTGAGATAGAGGACGGAGAAAAGATTTTCTCCCGCGGCAGAGTTGCGGGAATAACCCAAATGCCCAACTACATAGCGGACGTAAAAGGCGAAAGTGACAATCTTATTATCTGCGGCAAAGTTTCCAACCTGTCCAAACGCACGTATAAAAACAAGAAATATAATCCCGAAGACAGCAAAACGGGACCTGCGGAACTGCCGCTTATGCGCTTTATGCTTGACGATACCACAGGTAAAATGGACTGCGTATGTTTCCCTCGTCCGGAGGAAACGGAGCAGATAGAAAGCGCGTTGGAACAGTGCGGTCAGGTTGTATGCGTGGGTAAAGCCTCAAAATACAATGATACGCTTTCGTATACGGTTTCGGCTATGTTTGCCTGTAAAATCAATTTTGACAGCATAAAGACGTCTGTTTCCAAACCTGTGCCCGAGTATTATAATACGGTCATTCCCGAGGATTGCGTATCAATGGAACAGCAGAGCCTGCTCGACGGCGGAACTGCGGAGGTCAACAAGTACTTTAAGGGCAAGACGTTTGTCATATTCGACCTCGAAACCACGTCAAAAATGGTGGATTCTGCGCATATCGTTCAGATTTCCGCGCTTAAAGTTGTAGACGGAGTTGAAAAACAGAGATTCGATACGTTTGTCAAGCCTCCAATCAGCATTCCTGCGGAAGTAATCGAAATCCACCACATAGACGACGATACGGTTGCCGACGCGCCCAAAATTCAGGAGGTTATGCCTGACTTCTTCAAGTTTACGCGAGGAGCGGTGCTTGTTGGACACAACATTATCGGATATGATTTCGCCATTATCAACCGCATTGCATCGGCAGAGGGATATATCTTCGACAACGAACTTCTCGACACTCTCGCGCTTGCGCGCAAGTATATGCCGGAGATGAGCAATCATAAGTTGACGACTCTGAGCAAAGCGCTTAAAATCGAACACGAAAACGCTCACAGGGCAGACAGCGACGTATTTGCGACCTGGGGGGTTCTCAAAGAAGCGGTCAGGCGGATGTAAAATTGAAGTAAACTTACATAATATTTTACAAAATTATCCAAACTTGCTTGCAATGCGTAAAATAATATGTTATTTTATAAGTACGATAGTAAACCTTACTAGAGTGAGCCTGTGCTCACTCTTTGTTTTGAGAGGGGATACAAACTATGGCAGACTCAGTGTCTTTTATAGAGGCGGACGATATAGAACGCGTCAACTCTGCGTTGACGGAAGCGGTGGAAAGATGCCACGCGGGAACCGAACTTGTTGAAGTCCGCTATTTCAAGCAATACGGCACTCCCGCCGTAGAATTGCTTATATGGAAGAAGAACGGAGTCTCTCTTGCCGACTGCGAATCGGTGCACAACACCGTATCGCCTGTACTTGACGGCTTTGACGACGCGTTTAAAGAAGCGTACAATCTCAACGTATCTTCTTTGGGACTGGACAGAAAAATCGTCTCGGATGACGACTTCCGACGTGCAATCGGGACGGAAATCGAATGCGTGACGTCCGACAAGAAAAAATTTCACGGAATTCTTACGGCATACGACTCCGAAAACATAACTCTCGAAGTCGCTGACCGAAAAATAATTATATCAAGAAACAATTTGAACAAAGTACAGCCGTACTTAAAGTTTTAGGAGGACATAGCAATGATAAACAGAGAATTCTTCCAGGCGTTGGATGAATTGGAAAGAGAGTACAGAATCCCCAAAGAGTCTATGATAGAATCCATAGAAGCGGGGCTTGTGTCGGCGTACAAAAAGGAATTCGGTTTTTCAAGCCAGATTTCAGTGCGCCTTAACGAGGAAAAAATGACCTACAAGGTGTACGCTCATAAACTCGTCGTTGAAGAAGTTGAAGACGAAGATTCGCAGATTTGCATCGAAGACGCGCAATATATAGATTCCAAATACAAAGTCGGCGACGTCGTGATCGAAGACATTACTCCTAAGGACTTTTCAAGAATTGCGGCTCAGACTGCCAAACAGGTCATATTGCAGCGCATAAACGATATAAAGAAAGATATGGTGCTCAATGAAATGAGCCGCCGTCAGGGAGAGATACTCAGCGCAATCGTAAGACGTAAAGAAGGCAATACCGTTTTTGTTGAGATTACCGGTACACAGATGGAAGGCGTTATGATGCAGTCCGATCAGGTTCCCAGCGAGAAATACAACGTAAACGACGTAATTAAAGTCTATATCAAAAAAATAAGAGAATCCCTTCGCGGCGGTGCGCAGGTAGTGGTTTCGAGAAGTTCGGCGGGATTTGTTCGCCGTCTGTTCGAAATGGAAGTTCCCGAAATCAAGGCAGGGCTTGTAAAAATAGTCAATATTGTTCGCGAAGCGGGCTTCCGCACAAAGATATCCGTCAAAAGCGAAGATCCCAACGTGGACGCAGTCGGCTCCTGCATAGGCAATAAGGGAGTCCGCGTAAACGCTGTCATCGCAGAACTCGGCGGTTATGAAAAAATCGACGTCGTCGAATACTGCGACGATTCCATCGAGTACATCGCGCGCGCCCTCAGTCCCGCACAGGTTCTGTTGGTGTCTATCAATGAGGAAGAGAAGAACGCAAAAGTTATCGTTCCCGATGAAAAACTCAGTCTGGCAATCGGTAGAAACGGTCAGAATGCACGTCTTGCCGCAAAACTTACAGGCTGGAAGATAGACGTAAAGCCGTACTCGACGCTTAACGAGGATTCTCAGGAAGCGACAGATGCCGAGTAATGCCAAAAACGTAAGAAAATGCTGCGTATGCCACGGTCACGCCGATAAGTCGGAACTGCTCAGGTTTGTCAGAACGCCCGACGGGCAGATTTGTTTTGACGAAACGGGAAAAGCCGATGGAAGAGGCGTCTGGATTCACGACCGCGCGGAATGCAAAGTCAAAGCAGTAAGACGCAAGATACTCAACGCCGCTTTTAAAACCGCGGTTGCGGAGGAAGTGTATGGACGGCTCGAAACAGAATAAATTCGCGTCCTACGTCGGTCTCGCGCAACGCGCCAACGCGGTAGTATACGGAGAGGACATCATTCTCGAACGTATAAATATCGCAAAGGTTGTACTTATTGACTCAAATGCGTCCGAAAAGTACAAAGATAGGCTGAATAGCAAAATAAAGAACTGTCCCGTATTCGTTTCGGAACAGTTGAGAGAGGCTCTGCACAGAGATAACGTCAACGCCGTTGCGATTACCAACGACGGTCTGGCAAGAGCGATAATCGAATTATTGAGGTGAATATGCCCGAAAACAAGAAAGAAGCAACCGTCGACGTCGTAAAAGTATTGTCCGAGTATAAAAACGGTAAACTCGGCGATTTAAGCGCGGAAATTTCTCACGAAAAGTCGAGAGCGTCCGTGCTTATAGCCACTATCAAGGCTAAGCGCGACTCGCTTGCGGCAAAAATGGAAGAACAATTGCAGGCGCAGACAGTGAAACAGGAATCGGTCAAAACCGCAGAGACGGAAGTTATACGCGAAGCGGAAAAAACCGTCGAAACAAAACCTGTCGCCGAAAGCAAAGAAGCGCCGCAAGTCGAAAATACTGTTAAAAAGACGGAAGCAGAACAACCTGCCGTAAAGGGTGAAGAACCTAAAAAAGAGGTTGCTAAGGAGAAACCTACGGCAAAGGAGGCAAAGACGGAAGTCAAACCCCAGCCTGCCGAAACTCCGAAAGCGAAACAGACAGAAACTATAATAGAAAATAAAACTCCGTTCGAACAGGTTATAATCTCGCCTAACGGAGACGTACGCCGTGTATATGTTCCGCCGACGCCTACGCCGAAGCCGAAAGTTCAGACGAGAGTGTTCGGACAAAACGGTTATCAGCAGCCTCGCGGTCCCAGACCGCAGAACGGACCTCAGGGCGGTAGGCCGCAAGGTCAGAACGGTGCTCAGAACGGAGCAATGCGCCGTCCTATGAACGGCGGTCTCGGTACGCCCCGTATGCCTTTGGGAAATGCTCCCGCTTTCCCGCCGAGCAAATCTAACGCGCAAAAGGGCAAAAGCGGAAAACAGGGCGGTCCGTCAAATTCAAACAAATTCGACGATCGTACGATGAACAAACGCGCTTTGCTCAAAAAGGGTTATATCGTCGACGACAGAATCTCTTTTGACGAAGACGGCGAGATGGTTGTACGCAATTATAAAATCAACCGTTCCCGCGAAGGCGGAAACAGCGCGACTATAATCATCGAAAACGCAGTTATAACAACGGATCCCGTATCTATAAAAACGCTTAGCGAAAAAATAGGCAAATCCGCCGCGGAAATCGTAAAAACGCTCTTTATTCTGGGCATAATGAAAACAATAAACGACAGTATCGACTTCGATACGGCGGAACTTGTCGCGGGTGAATTCGGGATTACGCTTGAATATAAGCCCGACGTCACACTTGAAGACACGCTTACCGCTCAACTCGAAGTAGACGAGGTCGAAGACCTTGAAAACCTTGTTGCGCGTCCTCCGATTATTACGATAATGGGACATGTCGATCACGGTAAAACGTCGTTGCTCGACTATATCAGAAAGACGCAGGTTACAAAGGGCGAAGCGGGCGGAATCACACAGCACATCGGTGCATATACGATTTCGCTCAACGGCGAACCTATTACCTTCCTCGATACCCCCGGACACGAAGCGTTCACTTCGATGCGCGCCCGCGGTGCGCAGGTCACCGATATCGCAATACTCGTTGTCGCTGCCGACGACGGAATAATGCCGCAGACGATAGAGGCTATCAACCATGCCAAACAGGCAAACGTGCCTATCATTGTTGCGGTAAACAAAATCGATAAAGCGGGCGCAAATCCCGACCGAGTTTTGCAACAACTCACCGAACACGACGTTACGCCTGAACAATGGGGCGGCGAAACTCCCGTAGTCAGAGTGTCCGCAAAGACAGGCGAAGGCATCGAAGATCTGCTCGAACAAATTCTTGTCAGAGCGGAATTCGAACAACTCAGAGCAAATCCCAACCGTACGGCAAGAGGAACAATTATCGAGGCTAAACTCGATAAGGGACTGGGTAAAATCGCGACGATTCTCGTACAGACAGGTACGCTCAGAGTCGGTGACAACGTAGTAGCAGGTACCTGCACAGGCAAAATCCGCGCGATGATAGACGATAAAGGCAGAAAAGTCAAAACGGCAGGTCCGTCGATTCCCGTTTCCGTTACAGGCTGGAACGACGTGCCCGAAGCGGGCGACCGTATCGACGTTGTTGCAGACGAAAAATTTGCAAGAGAACTCGCCGAAGAGCGCAGACTCAAACTTGCCGCCGCGCAGTCGCAAAGCACTTCCGTTTCGCTTAACGACTTGTTCGATAAGATTGCAAAGGGCGAGTTGAAGTCGGTAAAACTTATTATTAAAGCGGACGTGCAAGGTTCGGTTGAAGCGGTTAAACAGTCGCTCTCAAAACTCGGCAACGACGAAGTTACTATTGATATTATACACAGTGCAGTCGGCGGAATCAAAGAAAGCGACGTATTGCTTGCCGAAACCGCAGGCGCGATTATCATCGGATTTAACGTCCGTCCCGATACTAATGCCAAAACGCTCGCCGCGCAGAAGAAAATCGATATCAGATTCTACGATATCATATACAATGCAATCGAAGACGTCGAAAAGGCTGTCAAAGGTCTGCTCGCGCCCAAATTCAGAGAAGTCGTGCTCGGCAGTGCGGAAGTCCGTAAGGTATACAAAATCAAAGGCGTCGGTACGATTGCAGGTTGCTACGTTATCGACGGCAAGGTTGCAAGAAATGCAAAAGCAAGACTTATTCGCAACGGTACGGTTGAATACACAGGCGAAATTGCCTCGTTGCGTCACGAAAAAGACGACGTCAAAGAAATGGCAAGAGGTTACGAATGCGGCATAACTCTGACCAACTATCAGGATTTGAAAGAAGGCGACGTCATAGAAGCGTTTGTTATGGAGATGAAGAATGAAGATTAAAATCGAGCGTATTAACGCCGAACTTACACGTCAGATATCCAAAGTTATCGCCGAGGATATCAAGGACCCGAGGCTCGGCGACGCTATAATCGGCGTGACAAAAGTACGTACGACTCCGGACTTGAAGTATGCAAAAGTCTTCGTATCCGTATACGCGTCTTCTCCCGAAATTGTGACCGAATCGTTTTATACGGTCTGCCGAGCGGCAAATTTTATCCGCAACCGATTGAAAGACAATGTGCAGATGCGACTTTTGCCTGAATTGAATTTCGTGCTCGACGACACTACGGAACACAGCGCGAAAATAGACGAATTGCTTGCAAAAATCAAGCAAAACGGATACAGTGATGATGAAGCCGACGGCGAGTGACTTGCTCGCGTCGGTTTTATTATGCGGTAAAAATGAAATTTTAAATTGCTCGATGGCGTGAGGTTAATATGGATGACAGATACGCACAGATAATAAAATCACTTTCAAAAGCGAAAGATATCGCCGTTTATTGTCACACCAACCCCGACGGAGACGCACTGGGTTGCTTGCTCGCTCTCGGTACAGCGTTGTTAAATGCGGGAAAGAAAGTCAGTATGTACTGCGACAGTCCCGTGGCCGAAAAGTATAAATGTCTTAAAGGCTACGAAAAAATCACTTTTCCGCAAAAGGGAGTGCACGAACTTGCAATCAGCGTGGATTGCGCAAGTATCGACCGTCTCGGGCAGTGTATGAAGTCATATCTGTCGGCAAAGTCCCAAATTGCGATCGACCACCACAAAAGTTTCGCAAGATTTGCCGAACTGTGCCTCGTAGAAGGGGACGCCGCGGCTTGTGCTCAAATCGTATTTAAATTGCTTAAACAGATGAAAGCAATCGATAAGGACATCGCAGGGCTTCTGTTTTCATCACTCGTAACGGACAGCGGCTGTTTTGCTTATTCAAGCGTAACAACCGAAACTCACACTATTGCCTGTGAACTTTTGGAATACGGTATAAACGGTTCCGAAATAATCTACGACGTTTTCCGCAGTACCGAGATGAATAGGTTCAATTTAAAACGTCGCGCGCTTAATAGCATCAGATTTTTTGAGAACAACAGCATCGCGGTTATAACGTTTACAAAGGAAGATTTTCAAGCCACACAAACCGATACTTCTGATACCGAAGGTCTGATTGCGGAGATAATTGCCATACGCGACGTTAAAGTTGCATATTCGCTTGCCGAAGTAGGCGTAAGAAACTACAAACTGAGCATACGCACAAAACCGACGGTTGACGCCTCGGAGATTGCAATGACAATGGGCGGAGGAGGACACTCCGCGGCCGCAGGATGCAGAATCAACGGATATACAGAAGACGTCATAGAAAAGATTGTTAAACTTGCCAAAGTCAGAATGTAAAAATTCAACGTTATACTGGCGATGACTATTCTAATAAATGCCCAATATTAAAATAGTATAACAAAGTATACGGTTTCAAAGAGAACATTATGAAAGGTTTTGTAAACATTTATAAACCTCTAAATATGACGTCAAGCGACGCCGTTGTTTTGGTTCGCGGAATTCTGCGCAGAGCCATCGGCGAAAAACAAAAGACAGGACATCTCGGAACACTCGATCCTCTCGCGACTGGCGTACTGCCTGTTGCCGTCGGAAACGCAACACGCCTTTTTGATTATATGCAGAAAAAGCAAAAGGTATATGTCGCAACTTTTAAGTTCGGTATAACCACTGATACTCTGGACAGCGGCGGTAAGATTACGGACAGCAGCAGCGTAAAAATACTAGGGCGCGATATTGAACGGATATCAGACAGTCTGACAGGCGAAATTATGCAGATGCCTCCGCAGTATTCAGCCAAATCTATCGGCGGCGTAAGAGCGTACGATATAGCAAGGGCGGGCGGTACAGCCGATTTGAAGCCTAAAAAGGTTGAAATACACAGCATAAAACAAATCGAAGCAATCAACGGCACAGTTCCTTTGCCAAACGGTGAATATACTTTATCAGACAACGAATTTGCCTTTGAAATTACTTGCGGAAGCGGTACGTATATCCGAGCGATAGCCCGCGATATGGCGTTTATGCTCTGTACAGTGGGATATATGACCTCGCTGTGCCGCATAAAATCGGGAGATTTCGAGTTAAATCAAGCCGTGAGAATAGAAGAGTTCGAGCGAGAACCTCTCAAACATATCTTACCTATGGAAACAGCACTGAAAGGCTTTGTTAAAGTCGATCTGACGGATTCCGACGGTGTAAAGGCGCTCAACGGAGTAGCCGTAACTTGCGAACAGGCACCGACAGGTATCCCGATTGCCGTTTCGATATGCGGAAATACTGTCGGAATAGGGGAAATACATAACGGAAAACTCAAACTGGTAACCAGACTGTAAGTATCGGATTATGAATATAATTGAATTCGGACAAAAATATGAAAAACCTATAGCCGTAGCACTCGGTTTTTTTGATTGCATACATTTAGGACACGGTTATCTCGCAGATATTGCAAAAAATTACGCCGAAACAAACGGGATACAAAGTGCATTACTGACGTTTTCAAACGATCCTTCGGGGTTTTTCGGCGGCGAACAGCAGATATACGATTTTTCTACACGTACAGAGGTTCTGAAAAGTAAAGGAATTGACAACATCATTTCTGCACGCTTTGAAGCCGAATTCGCCGCAATGGAGCCGGAAACGTTTCTTAATCGGCTTACAAACTCTCTTAACGTCCGTTATATCGTTGTCGGAAAAGACTATACCTTCGGAAAAAATGCAGGCGGCAACGTGGAGTTTCTGCAAAACTATTGCAATGACAAAAATATTGTCCTCGATGTGCGCGATTTTAAAAAAGCCGACGGAAAGAAAATTTCCACATCTTCACTTAAAAAATATGTCAGAAGCGGCAACGTTTCGCAGTTGAATAAATACCTTACGTCTCCGTATTTTATCATAGGTACGGTTATGCACGAGCGAAGCGTAGGGCATAAGTTGGGCTTTCCTACTGCGAATATTCTTTCTTCGAGAGATAGACTTCCGCTTTGCGACGGTGTATATGCTGCAAAAATCACCGTCGACGGCAATTCATACGAGGCAATGACAAATGTAGGAACAAAACCTACTTTTTCAATAGATACTCCGTCTGTCGAAGCGTTCATATTCGATTTCAACGGCGACATTTACGGCAAAGAAGTTAAACTGGAATTTTTCGAACGTACTCGGGACGTCACAAAGTTTTCTTCAGCAGACGAACTGAAAGCGCAACTCGAAAAAGACGAAAAACAAATCCGCAAGATACTGAGAGGTATAACAAATGGATAAACACTACAACGAAGCAAAATTCGGACCGTCCGGACACGATGAGTCATTTGCAAAAGAAGGACTCATTTCTACGCTACAAATGCCAAAGTGGCTGAGAAATAAAGATTTGGATTTGTTTGAGTATTCATTCGGAAGAGGAGTGCGACTGTCATCGGACACAGCCGAGGCAATAGGCGCAGAAGCGGATAAATACGAAATTGAGATGAGCGTTCACGCACCGTATTTTATAAACTTCGCCTCGGTTGAGCAGGAAAAAGCGGATAATTCCATAACATATCTCACAAGTTCTTTAAAAGTGCTGAATCATTTTCGCGGTTCAAGGTGCGTTTTTCACGCCGGTTCGGAAGGAAAACAGCCTCGCAACGAAGCGTTTGCACGCGTAAAAGACAACTTTATGCGCGCCCTTGACACTATTGACGAACTCGGACTCGGTCATCTTATCGTTTGTCCCGAAACAATGGGCAAACAAGCGCAAATAGGCACGGTAGAGGAGGTTGTGGAACTCTGTAAACTCGGCGAAAACGTCTATCCTTGCATAGATTTCGGACACGTCAACAGCCTTTTACAGGGGGCTTTAAAGACTGCGGATGACTTTCAGAGAATCGTTGACGTATTATTCGACGGCTTAGGCGAAACGAAAACCAAAAATATGCACGTACATTTCAGTAAAATCCAGTACGGGGCAAAAGGGGAAATAAGACATCTTACGTTTGCCGACGATATATATGGTCCCGATTTCGAACCGTTTGCCGAGGTTATTGTAAAAAATTCACTTGCGCCGCACATTCTTTCAGAATCGGCGGGAACACAAACGACAGACGCAAAATTTATGCAGACGTATTACAAGAGCATATTACAGCAAAAATGACCAAAACCGCCGAATCTCCGTTTTATTTCGTTTAAAGGCAAATACATTCGGCTTAATATTATAATACAGAGAATATTTGTTATATATCAGAATAGTCCGTCAGTCCCAGTAAATAATCTGTGGAGACATCAAAAATCTTAGCGATTTTTATCAGATTCTCATATTCGGGGCGGGACACGTCATTTTCCCAATCGCTGACATTAGATTGAGCAATGCCGATAATTTTCGCAAGTTGTGTTTGCGACATATTCTCGGATTTTCTCAGTTCTTTAAGTCGATTTGCGAATATCATTTCCATAGCAACATAATAACAATTATATTCAATACACATAATTTATATGTGCACAACCTATATCCGTGAATTCATTTATAAACTAACCAAATCGAATAGAGAATATATCAAAATAATTTATCTCCGAAGATCAGGAGAATATAAATATGGGGTATTTCAGTCTGTTTGTTTGAAACAAAAGATTAGATAATGATTTTCGATTTATATTATAAAACGTTTAAAATTTACGATACAAAAATTTATCCACGTTCGAATACTGAAGAGTGAATGCTAAACATAACAAGAAAAGAATACGTAAAATTTAATGAATAGACAATAGACTAAAGTTCTGAAATTGTAATCCGATAAGCAAAATTTCGATTGTAAGCAATAGGGCGCGGCATTTTAATTTATTCGCAAAACACGAGTTTTGCGAAGTGATAGGGCTAAAAAGTATAGTAAACAGAATACAGACCGAAATCTGTTAATATCTATTAATATCCATTATTTCTGTTAGTTAACTTTAAATTCGATAAATGCTTTGTTTCGACATTTTCATAATTCCGACATTTTATGAATAACGCAATGTTAAAATTCAAAAACTCAATCGAAATTCAGAACTTCAAGCGTATGTTCTAGCGCAAGCACGGCGTGCTCATACGTCATACCGCCTTGCACATATACAATGTACGGCTCCTTTATCGGAGAATCTGCGCTGAGTTCTATTGATGAACCTTGCACAAATGCGCCCGCTGCCATAATAACCTGATCCTGATAACCCGGCATATCCCAAGGCATAGGTTTAACATTGCTGTCAATAGGCGAAATCTCCTGAATCGCACCGCAAAAATCAATGAGTTTATCAGCACTTCCGAGTTTTATGCTTGTAACGATATCATAAGGATTCATATTTGCTTTGGGCAAGGTGTCAAAACCGAGTTCGGTGTACGCTTTGGCGAACAAAAGCGAGCCTTTCAGCGCGTTTTTGACTACGGAAGGCGCTAAAAACAGACCTTGATAATAAGGCAGATAACCGTAAACATAGGAACCTTCTTCCATTCCCAGCGACGGCGCGGTCAATCGATAAGATACTTGCTCAACCCATTTGCTTTTACCCGCTATATATCCGCCTGTCGGCGCTATTCCGCCACCTATATTCTTTATCAATGAGCCTGCCATAAGGTCTGCGCCTACTTGTGTAGGTTCGATTTCCTGCACAAACTCGCCGTAACAGTTATCTATCAAAACAAGCGTTGACGGGCTGATTTTTTTAACAAAATCGACAAGTTCAGCAATTTGTTCAACACAAATTGCCTGTCTTAGACTGTATCCGCGGCTTCTTGCAGCAAAAATTGCCTTTATCCTTTGAGTTTTAAGCGCATTTTCGATAGCGTCGAAATCAAATACGGGAGTTTGATTTTCGCTTTCCAACAGGTCAATATGTTCAAAACTTACTCCAAAATCTTTGAGAGAACCTTTGTTGTCAGCCGAAATAACGTCTATAAGCGTATCATAAGGCATTCCGGAAACGGCAAGAAGTTTATCTCCCGGACGGAGCACGCCGAAAAGCATAAGCGTAAGCGCGTGTGTGCCGGAAACTATATTCGGCGAAACAATCGCGCTTTCGGCTTGAAAAATATCCGCGTAAAGTCTGCACAGAGTATCGCGCCCGATATCGTCATAACCGTAGCCGGTAGTTCCGCATATATGACGCGCCTGAACAGATTGATTTTTAAAAGCGTCAAGCACTTTTTTTTGATTGTGCAAAGCGATGCCGTCAAGGCGCGCAAATTGCTCGGAGAGTTGATTTTCGCACTGTATTCTCAATTGTCTTGCTGAAACACTGTTCATCTGTTCACCTGTAGATATATTAAGTATTATAATTTATCAACTAATTTGTAATACTTTATGCTGATTTATTAGTTTTATTTTGCCAAATATGAACATTTGCACATATTTGAGGGTTATTCATTTAAAATCCTTAATTTTGCTTTCTATATAACTTAACGCCCCGTCATAATCTCCGCACTCGAACCACTTTATGAATTTGTAACGCCTGAACCAGGTCAACTGACGTTTGGCATAGTTTCTCGTATGCTGTTTTATCAAATCCTTAATACGCGATTCTTCGCTTTTGGAAAGTATGAATTCGCCGTCTCGCAGTTCATAAACGCAACCCGCAAACTCTTTATAACCAATAGCCTGCATAGACTGACAGTCAAATCTACCGATGTTCAGAACTTCATTTACCAAACCCTGTTCAAACATTTCGTCGACTCGGGCATTTATTCCGGCGTACAGTTTTTCTCTTTGAGTGTCAAACGCAACCATTATAACGTCGGGATCTGTCTGCGAATCCGCATTTTCTTGGAGCGTTTTACCCGTGCTCAAAACGATTTCCAAAGCCCGTATCACGCGCTTGACGTCATTAGGATGCAGTCTTTGCGCAGTTTGCGGATCGAGTTCACGCAGTCTGGAATGTAACGCTTCCGCGCCGTAAATTTCCGCTTCCGACTGTAATCTTCTTCGCAACTCGGAATCTTTATCCGTATGCGCAAAGTTCATAGGATAAAGCAGAGATTCGAAATACAGCCCTGTTCCGCCAACTACTATCGGCAATTTTCCGCTATTCTGCGCAGTCTCGATTTCACGCCGAGCCTGTAAAGCAAATTCGGCAACTGAAAACTCCTCGTCAAAATTTACGACGTCAATGAGTTTATGCTCGAATCTATCGCGTACTTCCTTTGCGACTTTTGCAGTGCCGATATCGAGACCGCGATATATCTGCATACTGTCGGCGGATATAATCACGCTATCGAAACGCTCTGCAAGTCTCAGCGCGAGTTCGGATTTTCCCGACGCGGTTGGCCCCGCAATATATATAGTTGGTAACGTTGTATTTGTCATAACCGAGTTCTTGTTGTCATACGGATTTTATCAATCGCTATCTGAAATCAAGCATTATTTACATAATCAAACGATGCGTTTGAACATCTTTTCGAAATCGCGTTTATCCAGCGCGATAACCGCAGGTCTGCCGTGCGGACATTTTGTCGGCAAAGTTCCGTTAGCGTCGACATAATGCCTGATGACAAACTGTATCTGTTCGCGACTGAGCGTCTCTCCGCCTTTGATGGCCGCCTTACACGCTTGCTGACACAGACTTTCTTTGAGCAGTTGCGCAAGAGTCAGTTCGCTTTCGTCAAGCATATTTGCAAACAGTCCGCCGAAAAACTTTGTAAAATCAATCTTAGAAACAGGTTCAGGAACCGACTTGACGGTATAAGTGTATCCCTCTCTTTTGATTTCGAATCCTAAGGATAATAACGACGGCAATATACGTTCTAAATATTCCTCTTCGCTGCCTGTAAGCGAAAGTCGATAAGGCACCAGTAACGGTTGGGAATATTCCGCTTTAAACCTGTCGACGATCCTGTCATATAAAATACGTTCGTGCGCGGCGTGCTGGTCGATAACGTATAACATATTGTCGCGCTCCACTAACAGATACGTAGAAAACACCTGTCCTATGATACTTCCGTCAAAAACTCCTATCTGGGCGTTTTCATTTAACTGTTGAAATTCAGCCGCATTAGCAGACTTCATTTGAGCGTGCTCATCAATATCAATAACATTAGGCTCGACGGTTTCGGTGCTTATAAAAATACTTTCGCGAAATTTACCGACTCCGAATGACGGCATAAAACATTTAGGTTCGTTTTTGCCTTGATACAGCAGATGAGTGTCGATTTTCGTCTGAACCGCCGACTCTTTAATTTTCGGATTTTGCGAATAGTTATATTCCTTTGCAACATCGTCGGAAGCCGCCGAATTTGTCTTTTGCGAATATGTGTCATTTACCAGAACGTCTTTATCGGGCGTAAATCGATTGTTGCCAGACGGATTTTCAATGTCCGAAGCCAAATCGAAACCGAACGCCGCCTTGCCGACGCTTTCGTCAACCGCGGTTTTTACGGCGTGATATACGGCGCCGAAAACCTTACGGCTATCCAAAAATCTTACCTCGGTTTTACTGGGGTGAACGTTTGCGTCAACTTCATCGAAAGGCATAACGATATCCAGTACGAACATCGGATACGCACGTTTCATAAGGTAATCGCCGTACGCTTTTTCAACTGCGGTCTGAACAGTCGAATCCTCAACGGCTCGACCGTTGACTATTACGGTCTGATACGTTCTGTTAGGTTTCGTAAAATCGCAAGCGGAAACAAATCCGCTCACTTTGACGCTTCCGAATTTATCCGCATTAACGGCAAGAAGCCTGTCCACGGTTTTCGCTCCGTACACGGAACATACAGCGTCCGCCAGCGAACCGCCCTCGTGGCTGAGAATTTCGCCGTTTTCGTCTGCAAGAGTAAACGACACGGACGGATTTGCGAGCACCAACATTCTAACCGTATCGGTTATCTGTCTCATTTCGCTTGTCGGCTTTTTTAAAAATTTAAGTCGCGCAGGCGTATTGAAAAAGAGGTTTTCGACGGTTATGATCGTACCTTCGTTTCGCGAATCTTCGCTCTGTGAAACAACATTACCGCCGTTTAATACGATTTTAGAAGCCGCGCGCTGTATCTTTGACGCGGAAATCAGCGTAACCTCGCTTACGGATGCAATGCTTGCAAGCGCCTCGCCGCGGAAACCCAAAGTAGAAAGGCTGTCGAGATCGTCGATTTGGCTTAATTTGCTTGTAGCGTGCGGCATAAACGCCGTGCGGATGTCCTCTTTTAAAATTCCTATGCCGTTATCGCTGACCTGTATTTTGCGAATACCGCCGTTTTCCACGTAGACGTCTACGGAGGTCGCGCCCGCGTCAAGCGAGTTTTCCACGAGTTCCTTTACTACCGACGAAGGTCTTTCCACAACCTCGCCAGCCGATAACATATTAAATACGTTTGGTTGAAGTACGTTTATTTTTCCCACCGATATAACCTCTCCGTCATCCGTTTTTTAACTGCTTTTTCAAGTCGGATAAAATAGTAAGAGCCTGTAAAGGCGTCAGATTGTCCACATCCGTATCCAAAATCTGTTTTTCTATTTTGCTGCTTCCGCTATCGAACAAACTTACTTGCGCGGTCATATTCTGCTTTGCCGACGCCAGTAACATTTCGTTTGTATCTCTGCGCCTGCTTTCCTCTTCGAGGCTGTGCATAATTTTGAACGCGTGGTCCAGCACGGGCTTGCATACGCCCGCAAGCGCGGCGACTTCTATACCGAAACTCTGCGACGCGCCTCCGACAGCAATCTTATGCAAAAATACGATACTTCCGCCAGTCTGACTGACAAGCACTCGATAGTTCTTTATTCCTTCGAGATCTTCGAGTTCCGTCAATTCGTGGAAATGCGTTGCGAAAAGCGTCTTTGCGCGCAAGTTTTTCGTTATGTATTCAAGAACTGCCCAGGCAATCGAAAGTCCGTCGAAAGTGGACGTTCCCCTGCCTATTTCATCGAGAATGAGCAGACTCGATTTGGTCGCGTAGTTGAGTATTGTAGCGACTTCAATCATTTCAACCATAAACGTACTCTGTCCGCTGCTAAGGTCGTCGCTTGCACCTATTCTTGTAAATATGCGGTCCGTAAGCGCGATATCCGCAGATTTTGCAGGAACAAAACAGCCTATGTGCGCCATAAGCGTAATAATTGCAACCTGACGCATATATGTGCTCTTGCCCGCCATATTCGGACCGGTTATAATCATCGTACGGTTTTCGCCGTCGTCAAGCAGCGTATCGTTCGGGACATACGCGCCTTTGTCGATTATCTGCTCAACAACCGGATGTCTGCCGTCGACGATGTTTATGCTTTTGACGTCTTTTCCTATATTCGGTCTGACGTATCTGTTTGCGACGGCAACGTTAGCAAAAGACAGCAGAGCGTCGAGAGTGCTCAATACCTGCGCATTGCCCTGCAACTGGGCGAGGTGATCGAAGCACAATTGTTTCAATTCGAAGAAAATGCGGTCTTCAATTGTAACAACGCTGGTATCGGCAGAAAAAATCCTGTCTTCGAGATTTTTAAGTTCCTCCGTAATAAATCTTTCCGCATTGACAAGCGTCTGTTTACGCTCGTATCGGTAAGGAACTTTATCGAGAAAGGACTTGGAAACCTCTATATAATAACCAAAAACCTTATTGTATCCGACTTTGAGATTTCGGATGCCCGTCGTCTCCCTTTCTTTGGTTTCCAGTTCCGAAATCCAACCCTGAGCCGCGGTTTTAATGTCTTTGAGTTGGTCGAGTTGTCTGTCGTAGCCCGCTTTTATAACATAACCCAACGCCCCGTTATGCTTTGCGATTTCCTCTCTGTCAAGCGCGCTTTCAAGAGTCGCACTTACATTTTGCAGAGGATCTAAACCGTTAAACAACGCTTTAAGCATAGGCGATTTTGTTTTTGAAATCGCCGCTTTCAAATTCGGCAGCATCATAAGCGTATCGAGAATAGATACGAGGTCTTTTGCAGACGCGTTGCCGTATGCAAGTCTGCCGTTGAGCCTTTCAAGGTCGCGCACGCCCGAAAAAGCGTCTTTGAGTCTTTCGCGCATAAGTTTGTCACCGATAAGTTCCTCAACCGCGGAAAGTCTGAGATTGATTTTATCCGCGTCCTGCAAAGGCTGTTCGATATACCTGCGGACAGTTCTTGCTCCCATAGCGGTCAAGGTCTTATCGAGCACCCCGAGCAGCGAACCCTGTCTTTTTCCATCGCGGGCGCGGGATGTCAGTTCGAGATTGCGCCTTGTAGCATTGTCGAGCATCATAAACGATTTATCGCGGACTACCGAAATTTTTACAAGTTGTCCGAGCGCGCGTTTCTGAGTCTGCGCAAGGTATTCGAGAAGACCGCCTGCCGCGCAAACCGCATGCGGCTTATCGTCGCACTCGAATGCCGAAAGCGAACTTACCTTGAACGCAGTCAATATCTTTTTAGTCGCAAAGGACAAAGAATAAGCAAAATCGTGATAACAGTGCACCTTCTTTTCGCTGGTTCTGAAAAACTGAACTCTGCCGTATTCCTTTAAGAACTGTTCGTTGCTTATTATTTCCGCAGGCGAAATGCTCCCGATAAAATCCGAAAGCCTGTCGATATAGTTTTCTCCCCTGTACTCGTATACACAGAATTCTCCCGTCGAAATATCCGTCCACGCTATTCCGAACTCGCTTCCTTTGGTGTAGACGGACAGAAGATAGTTGGATGCCTTTTCGTCAAGAATGTCCTCTTCCATAACCGTGCCGCCCGACACTACCCGAACGACGTCTCTGTCCACCATACCTTTTGATGTTGCAGGGTCGGAAAGTTGTTCGCATATAGCGACTCTGAATCCCGCTTCTATTAGGCGGCGGATATAGTTGTCGACCGCGTGGTGCGGAACTCCGCACATCGGCGCGCGCTCTTCAAGCCCGCAGTCTCTGCCGGTAAGAGTGAGATCCAAAGCGCGGGAAGCCACTTCCGCGTCATCGAAAAACATTTCGTAAAAATCGCCGAGCCTGAAAAAAAGCAGACAGTCGGGATATTGCGACTTGATTTGAAAATATCTCTTCATCATAGGCGAGAGTTTGTTGTGGTCGATTATCATAGTATCTCTCCTTCTTTTCTTCCGAACAGGGACGCCGAACGCGACTGGGTTATTCTGACGTTAAAAAACTTTCCTATATCCGCTTCCGCGCCGTCGAACGTAACAAGCCTTCCGCTTTCGGTTCTTCCGCAAACCTTATTTTCGGACTTCGGCGCGACGTCTTCGCACAATACCTCGTAAACGCCTCCCGTGTAGGTGTCGGAAATCTCTTTTGTTATCGAATTCTGCAAAGCGATAAGTCCGGATATGCGTTCCTGCTTTACCGCATAGGGAATCTGCTCCATTTCAGCCGCGGGAGTACCCTTTCTCGGCGAATAAATGAATGTGAATGCATTTGAGAAACGAACTCTGCGCACTATATCGAGAGTATCCTCGAAATCAGCCTCCGTTTCTGTCGGGAATCCTACCATAATATCGGTAGTTATTCCTATATCGGGCATACGTCTGCGCAATCCGTCTATAAGCGACAGGTATCTTTGGCGGTCATAGCGTCTGTTCATATCAGATAGAACTTTATCGGAGCCCGCCTGCATAGGAAGATGAAGATTCGAACATATCTTGCTTGACGCCGCCATCTCGTCCATGACCTCTTCCGTGAGGTCTTTTGGATGCGAAGTCATAAACCTTACACGGAATTTTCCCTCTATTTTGTCAATCTCGTGCAGAAGTCTGGCAAAATTCACATCGGATTTCAAATCGTTTCCGTATGAATTGACGTTCTGTCCGAGCAAAGTAATCTCTTTATACCCGCCGTCCACGCATCTCTTGACCTCGTCGAGAACTGCGTTCATATCGCGTGACAGTTCTCGTCCGCGGACGTAGGGCACGATACAGTATGAACAAAAATTGTTGCAACCGTAAATGATATTTATCCACGCGTTGGGAAAACTCGTTCTCAATGCAGGAGTATTTTCGTCAATAGTGAGATAATCTTCTGGTAAAGTCCTGTCAAAACAGCGATACTTCTTATCGCTGCGTTTCTTAACTCCGGTTCGGGAAATCAAAACTTTATCTATTTCCTCGGCAAGCATACTGATGTTGCGAGTGCCGAGAACTATATCCACATAAGGATATCTCTGACGTATATTTTCCGCCGCGCCGTCCTGCTGCGGCATACAGCCGACAACAGCCACCACCAAATTCGGATTGCGTTTTTTGACCGCCTTTATTACGCCGATATTTCCGAGTGCGCGCCGCTCCGCCGTATCGCGTATACAGCAGGTGTTGAAAACGATAACGTCAGCATCATCTTCGCAACCGCATTCGGCATAACCTTTTGCGGCAAGTATTCCCGCCAGTTTCTCGGATTCGTGAACGTTCATCTGGCATCCGTAAGTGTTTATAAAATATTTTTTCATATAATTATTGTTTCTCTTACGCGCGTATGCCGCGCGCACGCATAGTTTATAGACTTTTATTATACATAAAAACCGACGATAAAACAATAATAATTTTGATGAAAAAACAATCCTTGAACAAAAACAGTTATCAAAGCGAGAGTTTGTTGCAACTCAAAAGGCAAAAACGACTGCGCGCGCTCCTGATTGTCTGCGTATGTCTGGTTGCAATTCCTATGCTGAGCGCGGCAGTGACCGCAGGCGCGTTCTCGATATGGGCGAATACCCAGAGCGTAGACGCTTCCCTGCTTCCCACCGCCTCCGCAGTTCCCGTATACTACGACGCCGACGGGAACGAATTGCCCTATTACGAATCGAATTTCGTCAGTGCCGACAACATAAGCGACAATCTCCGATATGCATTCGTCGCACTCGAAGACAAACGTTTTTACGAGCATAATGGTTTTGATATAGTGCGCATAGGCGGAGCAATGCTCAAAAATCTCAAAGCGGGATCCGTACGCGAAGGCGCGTCTACTATTACCCAGCAACTCGTAAAAAATACTCACCTTACTCACGAACGTACTCTTAGCAGAAAACTTAAAGAACTGGCAATTGCAATACAACTCGAAAAGCAATACGGTAAAGATGAAATACTCTCGATGTACCTATCCGTCATATACTTCGGCAACGGCGCATACGGAGTTAAACAGGCGGCAACAGTCTATTTTGGCAAGGATATTGCGGAACTGTCGCTGTCCGAATGCGCTACGCTCGCGGGCTTAGTACGCAACCCCTCCAAATATGCACCTAACAAACGTCCCGAAGAGAGCAAGAAACGCAGAGATATCGCCCTCGGCGCAATGTTAAAACAGAACTACATTTCGCAAAGCGAATATGAGGAGGCAGTCACTCAACCGATAGTTACGTTGAACGGAAACGGAAATCAGTCCGACTCATCTCAACTTAGCGCGAAATCCTGCGAGTTCTATATAGCGCAGGCGGAAAAGGAAGTCTGCGCCGCACTGGGAATGACAAAATATCAACTGGGCAACTCGGGGTTTAAAATCTACACCTGTCTGGACGCCGACCTGCAAATGAATCTCGAAAGACAGAGGCTCTCCGAAGATAACTACGCTCAAAACGGCATAAACAGCGTATCGGTCGTAATCGACAATGCCACAGGCGCGGTTATGGCTTATTCGTCTTCATATCCCTATTCCATATCCCGACAGACAGGCTCGGTGCTCAAACCTCTTGCCGTTTACGCGCCCGCGTTCGACTGCGGACTGATTTCTCCCGCCACCCCCGTAGTAGATGAAAAAACCGATTTCGGCGGCTATTCTCCCGACAATTTCGACGGAGTATATTACGGGAATACGAATATTCGCGAAGCGATAAAAAAGTCAATAAACACAGTCAGCGTAAAGGTTATGGACTACCTCGGCACAGAAAACAGCACGGCATATCTCAACAATATGGGCATTCCCACATCCGAATCGGATAAAAATTATGCGCTTGCACTCGGTGCGACTTCGAAAGGAGTTTCTCCTCTCGGCGTTGCAGGCGGATACTGCACGATTGCAAGAGGCGGCGAATATGTCTCGCCTACGTTTGTTAGGTTTGTCGTTGACGACGGTATGAAAATCGTCTCCAACGAATCTGAAAGCGGCAGCAAAACACAGCGCAGTCGCCGCGCGCTGTCGGAATCGGCGTCTGCACTTATGACGTCCGCTTTGATAGATACAGTCAAGGACGGTACGGCAAGAACACTGAGTGTGCTTCCGTTTCAGGTCGCTTCCAAAACAGGGACTGCCGAACGCGGAGACGGGCTTAACAGCGACGCCTGGAACGCAAGTTATAACCGCGACTATACGGTTGTCGTATGGCACGGCAACGACGAAGGAATAACCGAAAAAGGCGGCGGATATCCTACCCGTCACGCATTGAAAATATGGCGCGAACTCGGTGCTAAAAAGCCTCTTGATCAGTATATTTCTCTCGGCGATTCCGTAATCGAACGCGAAATCGACACTTATTCCACGATCTTAAAGAAACAGGTTATCGCGGCAGGTCAAAATACGCCGCAGGAATACAGAAAAACAGAGTATTTCGCACCCGATAATCTCCCTGTTGAAAACGGTTCGAAATTCGACGAAATTCCCAACGTCCGATTTGATATCTCAAATACTAACGGTAAAATAGACGTCTCGTTTGCAAGCGAAAGCATATATTCGTACGAACTGTACAGAAGTGATTTAACAGGCGTCAAACTCATTCTCTCCGACGTAGGAAACGACGGAATACTGAGCCTATCGGACTATCCGATAGTGTTCGACTCAAAAGTGGAATACACCCTCGTATGCCACCTCTTATACAACGAAGAAATTTGCAATTCATTCAGCAGATACGTTTATGTGAAAGACTACAATTTAGGTTAAATAACTGCGGACAGCGAGTTAAAAATTTTAAATTAAAATCCCATTCTGAAAGAATGGGATTTTATATATAAAGGTTTACATTTATCATCCGCGTTTCTCGGTTGATTCCACCGCCCGCGCAACAAGTGCGTCTATATCCAGTTTGTTTTCCGCTTCGACAACTTTTGCAAGATTCGGATGTATGGACGGATTCTTTGGCAGGAATATCGTACAGCAATCTTCAAACGGCTGTATTGACGTTTCGTAAGTTCCGATTTTTTTTGCAAGCGTCATAGTTTCTTCTTTGTCGAACGCTATAAGCGGTCTGAAAATCGGATGCCCCGCGCAGGATTCCGTAGACGTCATACTTTCGACGGTCTGCGAAGCCACCTGACCGAGGCTTTCCCCCGTTATAATCGCGGTACAGCCTTCTTTTTTTGCAAGCAAGGTCGCTATCCGCATCATAAAACGCCGCATTATCGTTATCATATATTCCGCCGGGCATTTTTCGTGAATCGCCAACTGTATCTCCGTAAACGGAACGACGTAAAGCGTCATATCCGTCGTGTATGCTTCGATAATATCTCGCAGTTCAACGACTTTCGCCGTTGCGCGTTCGGAAGTGTACGGCGGCGAAGCAAAGTGAACCGCAACCTGTTTCATTCCGCGCTTTGCCATCATATATCCCGCAACGGGAGAATCGATACCGCCCGACAGCAACAGCATTCCCTTGCTCGAACACCCGACGGGAAGACCTCCCGCTCCGTATATAACCTCGCTGTATATGTAGGAGTACCCGTTTTCGCGCATATCGACGGAAATTTCGTAGTCGTACGACGTCAGATCCACTTTGAAATCGGAATTGTTCAGAACCGTGTCGGCAAGCAATGCGGCTATTTCAAACGATTTCATAGGTATATGCTTGTCCGCTCTCTTTACTGTCATTCGGAAAGTGGCATTTTTGATTGTATTTTCGGCACACAATCGTTGCGTAAGGCTTTTAAGACTGTCTTTAACGTGTACAAAGCCCTCCGAATAGGCAGTTTCAACCCTGTCCGCGACCGAAAGCGAATGTATACCGAAAACTCTTTTAAGTCTGTCGACGATATCGCCCTCGCAATCTGCGCTGTAACCGCTGACGGTATAACGTCCTTGCGAGCGTGAAAACTCGAATTTAAACGATTTAAGCGACTGCTTTATATTATTGATAAGCAGACTTTCAAAATAACTTTTGTTTTTACCTTTCAAAAATATCTCGCCGTAGCGGATAATGATTACTCTGTCCATAACGTCCTTTTAAGTTTTCGTTGTATTCTCAATCAATACCGTTTGCAAATATACTAATATGATTTGCATTGATATCAATATGTCTGTAAAAATTCAGCCTGCATCACAGAATGTCCGACTATACTCTTCGGAATTTCGAAAGCACGAATATTTCGTCGGCGATTGCCTTTATGACGTAATTTATTTCGCTTTCGTCGTTTTCCTCGCTCATACTGAACCTAACTATTCCGTCCCTGTATCTTTCGTCAAGTCCCAGCAAGGATTTAAATCTGCTCTCGTGATGCGAACTGCAAGCGGAACCTATTCCGACTAAAATTCCGTGTTTTTCAAGCGCGTGGAGCAAAACTTCGCCTCTTACGTCTTTAAATGCCACCGTAAGCACGTTCGGAACAGATTTATCCATAGGCGTTATAATTTTAACGTCGGGAATATGCTCGCAGAGTTGAGCGCATAAGTATTCTCTATATTGCGATATTTTAGAATAGTTACCCTCAAAATTTTTAATAATTCCGCTCTCGACTGCTTTTTCAAACCCTAAAACCGACGGGAAGTTTTCCGTTCCCGAACGCATTCCCTTTTCCTGTCCGCCCCCGTAGAGCAAAGGCTTTACGGAAACGCCTTTTTTAATAAAGAGCGCGCCGATCCCCTTTGGGCCGTGCAATTTATGTGCGGAAACGCTGTACAAATCCACGCCGAGCGCGCGTAAATTGACGGGGATTTTCCCAAAAGCCTGAACACCGTCGCTATGGAATACAGCCTTCGGCGCGGCCTGTCTGGTCATTTTTACGAGAGTCGCTATGTCGTTTATTCCGCCCGTTTCATTACTCGCGTGCATAACGGACACTAAACTAACGTCACCGCTCAACAGTCTTTTGAATTCTTCAACGCTTACGGTTCCGTCGGGATTTATAGGCGCAAATACAACGTCGTATCCCTGCGATTTAAGTTCGTTTGCGGAGACATTGACAGAGTCGTGCTCGCCCATCCCAACTATAATTCGGCTGTTCTTCGGTTTTCGCGTGCAAAAAAGCGCGGTATTATTAGATTCCGTTCCTCCTGACGTAAAATACAATTCCCCGTCAGGAGCATGCATAGCGGATTTTACGGTTTCTCTCGCTTTACGAATTGCAGTCGCCGCATTTACCGACGGTAAATACAATGCCGACGGATTAAAATAATCTTCCGTCATAGCATTCGTTACTGTGTTAGCAACCTCTTCGCTCACACGCGTAGTCGCCGCATTGTCGAGATATATAATCTTATTCATCTTTTACGTCAGCGTTTTCCGCCACCTCTTCCGTAAAGTACGTTTTGTCGCATTTTGCTCCGAGGGACTCTCTAAGCAAAGCAATCATATAGTCGTCGGGCAAAAACAAAAGTCTGCGCAGCGTTTCGCCGTCTTTATAAATAATCTGATAAACTCCCTGCTCGTACGCCGCGCCGCAAGCCGCAACGTCGCGCTCTTCCGACAGCCCTTCCATTATCGCGAATTCAGTTACGTCCGAGAGCATAAGCGTAAGCATTCTGCGTTGCTTGCCGAGCAAGTCTTTTTTTACTACGACAAGTCTGGTCGGCGTAAACTCATAAGTAAACTCTTTCGAAGTCGTATTATAAAAATGAAGATACAACGCTCCTATGACAAACAGCGCAACCGCACCGATTGAATAATAGGGAGACAGAAATATCGCAAGCATTACGAAACCCAGCGAAGCAAGTATCGCCGATATGCCTATCCATTGCATAGATTTCGTCTTTGATGATACGCTCACCTCAACGCTTTGCGAATAAAATTCCGTCATATTGTTCCGATTGTATTCCTTTTCACTTCAATTTTACCGTGCCATCCGTACTTCATTTATATCAGACATTATTTCACCTTATAGAAATCGTCTTTTTTAACCTTTGCGGAAAGTTTTCCGAACCCGACCTGCGCTTCGCCTCTGCCGTTCAACGACAAAAGTTTACCTTTCTTTTTCAGCGATTTTACCCAGACGCTATCGCCGATTTTAAGCGGAGATTCGTCGGGAACGTCCTCCGCTATAACGTTTTCCTCATATTGTGCGGACATATTTTCAAGTTTCTTTCGAAGATTTCTCGCCTCGAACAAATCCGATTCTTTCAAATCCTGCTTATTAAGCAGTTCCTTTATCCGATCGAGAATCTCATTTGCCTCTTCCACACTGTTTTCTATAAGTCTTTTCGTCTCTTTTCTGATACTCTCATCAAGTTTTTCGCGCTTTTGTACAACCAACTTCTTTTCTATCTCTGCGTCTTTCAGAGTTTTGGCGGCAAGTTCTCTGTCCGCCGACGCTTCCGCCACAAGCGCGGTCGCTTTTTGTCTGGTCTGTTCCGCCGCGCTCAATACGCTGTCAAAATTGCGCTTTTCATAGGATATCTTGCTTCTTGCGTTCCGAACTATACTTTCTTTAAGCCCCAACTTGCGCGCAATCGAGAGCGCGTTTGAACTTCCTATCGCCCCCATAACAAGTTTGAAAGTCGGCGAAAATGTTTCGGAATCGAATTCCATAGAAGCAACCACCACGTTATCAGTGACAAGCGCAAATTCTTTAAGGTCGTTAAAATGCGACGTTATAAACGATTTTGCCCCCGCCTGCAACAGATATTCCGCTATGCTCACCGCAAGCGGCGCGCCTTCGCCCGGATCTGTACCCGAGCCCAACTCGTCAAACAGAACAAGGGATTTGTCCGTAATAGTATCGAGTATAGATATGGTGTTTTTAATATGCGCAGAAAAAGTCGACAGGCTCTGTTCTATGCTCTGTTCATCGCCTATATCGCTGTAAACGCCGTCGAATACGCTGAGTTCGGCATATTTTGCAGGCACATAAAGCCCGCTCATTGCCATAAGCGTAAACAGCCCCACGAGTTTTAACGTGACTGTTTTTCCGCCCGTATTAGGACCGGTTATAAGAAGCATCTTTTCATCCGCTCCGAGCGCCAGAGACACGGGCACGACTTTTTCAGCATCAATCAGAGGATGCCTTCCTTCGTTTATGATAATCTTGCCGCTGTCGTTGAGTATCGGACGCACCGATTTATATTCGCGCGCAAGTTGCGCCTTTGCAAATATAACGTCCATATCGACTACCGTCTGATATCCCCACTCTATGCTGTCGCCGTTCACGGCTACGGCTGATGAAAAGTTTCTGAGAATCCGCTCTATTTCCGCCTGTTCGTTTATGAGTTCCTCTTTTAAGTCGTTGTTCAACTCGACAACTTGCATAGGCTCCACAAACAGCGTCGACCCCGATGCGGACTGATCGTGTACAAGCCCTGCAATCGTGCCCTTGAATCCGCTTTTTACAGGAATGACGTATCTGTCCGAACGCATTGTAATTATGCTGTCCTGCAAATACTTCGAATACTGCGGAGCAGTTATAAACGACTGCAATTTCGCACGGATGTTTTCGTTTATCTTGCGTATGCGCGAGCGTATGATTCTAAGATCCGCGCTGGCGTTGTCCGCTACCTCCGTTTCTGAAAGGAAGGAATCGTATATGCTCTTTTCAAGCCCCTCGTTTACGTAAAGACGCGCCGCCATTTCCTGCAAAATCGGAACGTCTTTCGCTAAGTCAAGCGTTTTTCTCAGTACGCGCGACGTCCGCAACGTCCTGCCTACTTTCATAATTTCGGATATGGAGAGAACCGCGCCCTTGCGAGCCTTTACAATCGTCATATCCATATCGTCAACGGCAAATGCGGGACTTAGCGAATACTCGAACAGCACCTTGTCCGCCTCGTCGGTTTCGCAAAGCGCGTGTTCTATGTCGCTCATATACTCGAACGGACAAAGTTCTTTCGCCTGCTTTTTTCCTCCCGCCGATTGCGCGAAAGAGGACAGCCTGTCGAGAATCTTCGTATATTCGAGCGTATTTAAACTTTTGCCGTCAAACATATCTACCGTCCGTTGCCGCGAAGCATTTAATTGCGGCAACTTTTATTATTTATCTTATTTTTGCGCCGACCTTGCGTTTGAGCGCGGAAAGTATTCTTGCCATCTGTTGCGCAATTTCTTCATCCGTAAGCGTACGCTCGACGGAAGAAAACGAAAAACTGATTCCAACGCTTTTCTTTCCTTCGCCTATCTGCGCGCTCTTATATGTGTCGAATATGCAAACGTCCTGCAAGTGCTTTATTCCCGCTTTCTCCACCGCTTTGAGTATCGCGCCTGCCTCTATCGCGTCGTCGACCACAACTGCCAAATCTCTCTCGATAGTCGGAAATTTGGAAAACGCCGAGAACTTCCGTTTTGCAAAATTAACCCCCGAAATAAGCCCGTCTACGGACAGTTCGGCAACGTACAGTCTTACATTGTCAACCCCGTATTCTCGTGCGACGGCGGGATGTATTTCTCCGATAAATCCCACGTTATTTCCGTTGACAACAACTTCCGCGCCTCTTCCCGTATGCAGATACGGGCGTTCGCTTCTTGTATATTCCGCTTTAAGGTGCAATGCACTAAGCACCTCTTCCACAGCGGCTTTTACTTCAAAGAAATCCGCATTTTCGCCGTACATTCCGATTGATACTCTTTCTTCTTCATTTGGAAGTTCTTCGAGCGGAAGAGATTTCGGCAGATATACACGCGCTACTTCAAACAAATTCGCGCCCTTATTGAAATGCGTAAGATTATACACCAACGTCTCTATCATACTGTGCGTAAGCGTTGTACGCATCACGCTCAAAGCCTCGCCAATCGGATTTAACAATCTGATAGTATCCCTCGCCGAATCCTCTTGCGGCAAATGCAATTTGTCGGCAAATTCGGGAGAAGTAAACGAATAAGTCACGCTTTCGTGCAATCCGCAAGAGACAAGAGTCGCCTTGACAGTATCTATGACCCTGAGTTTTTCCGGAACATTTCCGCTTGTAAGCGACGCATACTCGAACAGCGTAGGCTTGATATGTCTGTATCCGTAAACGCGGATAAACTCCTCCGCCAAATCGTTTACGCCTACGATGTCCTCCCTGTCTTCGCGCACTGTAGCGATAAGCGTCTTTCCCTGCTCGCGTACGCTTATTCCGAGTTTTCCGAGTATGGAAATAAGCGTATTTTTAGGCACGGAACAACCGAGTATATCGCGGATATCCGCCACAGTAAAAGGTATCTCCCTTTCTTTGGCGAAATCGACTTTAACGTCGATTATTCCATCGATAATATCCCCGCTTCCGCTTTCATAAACTAAGGTGAGCGCTCGCTTTAACGCATACTCCTGAGAAGCGAAATCGATACCCTTTTCAAATCTGGCGGAACTGTCCGAACGAAGTCCGAGCGTACGAGACGTCCTGCGGACGTTGTCTCTGGCAAACTTTGCGGATTCGAACACAACCTCGGCAGTATCTTCTTTTATCCCGCTTTCGATACCGCCCATAATACCTGCGATTGCAACGGGTTTGGTCTTGTCGCAGATTACGAGCATACTTTCATCAAGATTGTTCTGTTTGCCGTCAAGCGAAACGATAACCTCGCCGTCTTTCGCATTACGTACGACTATTCCGTCGCCGCCGAGTTCGCGCTTATCAAATGAATGCATAGGCTGTCCGATTTCAATCAGCACGTAATTCGTTATATCGACAATGTTATTTATAGGGCGGATTCCGACTGCGCGTAGACGCGATTTGATTTTTTTCGAGGACGGAAAAATCTTTACATTTTTAACTCCGCCCGCCATATATCTGGGACAAAGCGTCTGATTCTGCACATCAACGCTTACCGTATCGAAAATACTTCCGCCTTTTGTTTCGTAATGTATTTCAGGTTCACGGCAGGACGTTCCGAGCGCAACGGCAACCTCTTTTGCCAGTTTATAGATACTGTTGCAATCAGGACGGTTTGCCGTAACCCCGACGTCAAGTATAACGTCGTCGAATCCGAGCGCGTCGAGTGCGGGAGTACCGAGCGCAACCGATTCGTCAAAGCGCAGAATGTCGCCTTGCTTCTGACTGTCAGTTTCATCTGCGGAAAGACCTACTTCTTCGAGTCCGCACAGCATACCTTCGCTTTTTACGCCGCGCAGTTCACCCGCCAAAATCGTCGTTCCGTCCGCAAGCACCGCGCAGTCGAGCGCAACCGCAACCGTTTCGCCGCCGAGTACGGGCATGTTTGTGACCACCTGAATAGTCTTAGATCCTACGTCGATCTGCGTAACGCGCAGTCTGTCCGCGTTGGGATGCTGTTTTACATCGACGATTCTTCCGACTACAACTTTCTTTACGCGTCTGTTCTGATAAATTATCTCTTCGACCTCGAAACCGATAGCCACAAGTTTTTTGGCGAGAATCTCGGGCGATACGTTTATATCCACATAATCTTTAAGCCAGGAAATAGGTGCAAGCATAAAACTCCTCCTCAGTTGAATTGTTTGAGAAAACGCATATCGTTTTCATACAGCAGTTTGATATTCGGAATGCCGTATTTAATCATCGCGATACGGTCTATGCCGAAGCCGAACGCAAAACCGCTATACTGCTTGCTGTCGATTCCGCACATATCGAGAACGGCGGGATTGACTATGCCCGCGCCGAGAATTTCCACCCAACCCGTGCCTTTGCATACTCTGCAACCTTTTCCGTGGCACATAGAGCAGGTGACGTCCACCTCGACGGACGGTTCCGTAAACGGAAAATACGACGGACGCAAGCGGACTTTCGTATCTTTTGAGAAGATTTTTTCCGCAAAAGTCTGCAAACAGCCCTGCAAATCTCCCATTGTGATGTGTTTATCGATTGCAAGCCCCTCAAACTGGTTGAAAATGGGGCTGTGGGAAGCGTCGTCGTCGCTTCTGTACACCTTTCCGGGGACAACCACGCGGATAGGAGGCTTCGTCGTCGTCATAATACGCGCCTGCATCGCAGAAGTCTGAGTACGCAACACAACGTTCTCGTTTATGTAGAACGTATCCTGCATATCGCGAGACGGATGGTCTTTGGGGATATTCAGCAACTGAAAATTGAACAAATCGCTTTCGATTTCAGGCCCCTCGTCAACACTGAACCCCATTCCGACAAATATGTCGATCAACTCTCTTTTTATCAGTGTAAGAGGATGCAACGTACCGATTTTTCTACCCTTTACAGGCAAAGTTACGTCGATTTCTTCCTCTTTAAGCCGCAATTCCTCTTCTTTTCGCGCAAGAAATTCGGTTTTTTCGCTAAGCGCACCCTCGACCGCAAAACGTAGTTCATTCACAAGTTTTCCCATTGCGGGACGTTCTTCTTTGGGGACGTTCGCCATATCCCTCATAATCATAGAAATCTCGCCGCTTTTTCCGAGATATTTCACTCTTACGTCGTTTAATTCCGCCGTGGAAACGGCATCGTCGATTTTTTTAAGCGCGGCATTTTTGATAAGGTCAAGTTTTTCTTTCATCTATACCTCGAACATCGCATATACGCGCGTATACACTGAATTATTAACTTAAATAAAGATAACATATAAGAAAAAGATAAGTCAATACAAATCGCGACTTTTCAGACTTAGTAATTATGCAGATTTAACCGCGCGGAACAGTAACCGTAACGTCTACGGGAACCTCGCCTAATTTTATCTGTTCGATTCCGCTCAATCTCGTTGTCCCCAGATACAGCGCCTTTTCTTCGCCACGCTCTATATGCAACGAGTTTTGCGTGCCGTTAACATCGAAAACAACGTCCGCACGCTCTATCATTGCGGGAAGAGAAGGCGAAACTTTAAGTTTTCCACCGCTTACAGATATTCCGAAGTTTAAAGTTCTAAATTTACATATCGGCTCAAAAGTATTCTCATATTCGATGATTTTTGAAATACTTTTTCCGTTTCGTTTGGATTTTCGTTCATTCGGAGCGAAATATAAATTCATAAACTGACGTGAATTAAGCGCGGCGGCAAGCATAGAAATGTCCCGTTTCTGATTTATAACGCAAATAGTCCGTGAAAAAACGCTTCCGCGCCTGACGGATATATGCCCCGACGACGCGCTTTGCATATACTTATCAACCCGAATGGTATACATAAATTCATCGAGATTTTCCTTGTCGCTCGCCTCTTTTATAAGCGCGAGAAAGTTCTGTTTTGTTTGCGCGGTAGCGGAAGAAAACGTTTCATACCTGTCAAGTATTTCGAGAGGCGTATAAAATACTGAGAAATCATACTTTTCCGCTTCTTTTATTGCATCTATGATTTCCGTAAGTTTATTATAAAGACCGTCCGTGACTTCGCAGTGGATTCGGCTGAAATACTCCATTCTATATCCTGCGCGCAATGCGCACAAACTGAGAAAGAGTCGGGATTTAATCAGTTTTTTATATTTGCCGCTTATCATAAGCGGATTATACACATATTTAGCAGCCAAATCGTATACCTTTGCGAGCGTTTCGAGTTGAAGATATATATAGCAGATTTTTTCAGTCAGAATATAACGGAATGCTTTCCCCATAGCCATAATCTCAGAATAGGAAAGCGTACGTCTTTTGTTTTGTTCCTCAAACACCCTCTTTATTCTTGCGTCGCACATTCTGTAATCTGAGTGAACGAGACAGAATCTCGCAATTTTAACCGCTCTGGGCTCTTTTTCTATGGATGGAAGTTCGTCCAACAAAGCAAAATCGTATTTAATTATTTTTTTTATGTCATCTTCCAGAGCAATAAATTTTTCAAAAAAACTTCCGAATTTTGACGATTTGATTTTAAACATTACGCGTTTGACAGTACTTGCATACCTTTTAGCGTCCGTTTTACCGCCTTCTTTCGGCAAAGGCATCTCCTTTATAAAACTCTCTACGGCAAATACAAATTGCAAATCATCGTACTCATCGAAAAAAACCGTCCTTACTTTAGGACGTGTCAACAAATATACGGCTATGAAAACCGCTACGACTGTCAGAGATACTGCATATTCCACACTTTAACTATTGCCGATTTTACAGGTTTATATAATATAATAATTTATCCTGTTAAATATATCGCACAATCGCGCCGCCATATCATAGATTGAAAGTTCGAATTTTACGCCCGGTTTAAAATATCGCAGAAATCCTTGCTAATTACGACATAATATGATTTAATTATGTTGCGAGTTAGCCGAACGGTCGCGTGAAATATTTGAGGAAAGTCCGAGCATCAAAGGGCAAGGGTGCCGGGTAACTCCCGGTGAAGGCGACTTCAAGGACAGTGCAACAGAAAAATACCGCCGTTTATACGGTAAGGATGGAAAGGCGAGGTAAGGGCTCACCCACAATTTGGCGACAATGCGCGATGTAAACCCCACCCGATGCAAGATAGGAGCAATACGTGCTGCCCGCACGCTCCGCACATCGCTTGAACGGTGCAGAAATGCACCGTCTAGATAGATGACCGTTTAAGACAGAACTCGGCTTACAGACTAATCTCGCACACGAAAGACGGCTGCGCACGAGCAGTCGTTTTTCTATACCATTCATCTATCTTGCACGGTTTTCCGTGCAGTCTAGATAGATGACCGTTTAAGACAGAACTCGGCTTACAGACTAATCTCGCACACGGAAGACGGCTGCGCACGAGCAGTCGTTTTTCTATACCCTTCATCTATCTAGCACGGTTTTCCGTGCTGTCTAAATAGATGACCGTTTAAGACAAAACTCGGCTTACAGACTTGATAATCATTAATGAAAAAACGGCAATGCACTGCCGTTTCTTTTATAACTTGCAATTTTCAATGCTATATCAACTCGATATAAAGTAATAGAATTTAAATTCAATAACGTTTATTTCAGACCTATTTTATACCTTTCAGCCCACGCTTTCATTTCCTGCGCGTGAGGAACGGCGAATTTACTGTAATCGTTGCCGCCTATAAGGCGCGCAACTTCTTCCGTATCGTCTTCAAGCAAATCAACCCTGGTAAGAGTTTTTCCGTTCACCGTGGATTTCGATATAAGATAATGGCTATCCGCCATAGCCGCAAGACTCGGCATATGCGTGACGGCTATAACCTGTCTTCGTCTCGATATATTGCACAGTTTTTCTGATACGATTGCAGAAATATTTCCTGAAATACCTGTATCGATCTCATCGAACACCATAGTGCCTATGCCGTCGACGTGCGCGGATATATTTTTAAGCGCAAGCATAAATCTGGACATCTCTCCGCCGGATATAATCTTTGCAAGCGGCTTTAACGGCTCGCCCACGTTTGGCGAAATCAAAAACTCAACCGAATCCGCGCCATCCGCGCTTATACCGTCGACATCGACTGCGGACTTTATATCCACTTTAAACGTCGAACCGCCCATACCCAAATCGCCGAGTTCGCTTATCATCGACTTTTCGAATTTGTCCCCGAC
The DNA here is from genome assembly GCA_910578325.1 of uncultured Christensenella sp. Taxonomy (GTDB): domain Bacteria; phylum Bacillota; class Clostridia; order Christensenellales; family CAG-917; genus CAG-475. The sequence continues at coordinate 104,101 of CAJTQT010000002.1, read as the reverse complement.
TTTCCTTCTCAACGCGGTAAGTTTTTCGGCATTTTCAAGCAACTTTCCAGCCGAACACTTTATTTCGTTTTCCAGCAAAGCGACTCTGTCGCCTGCATTTGCCAGCATCTCCGCCTCGCCTTTCGCTCTTTCGTAAAAAGACTGCATTGACTCATAGTCGCCGCCATACTTACGCAGAACGTTGCGAACCTCATCTAGCCTTTCCTCAACCTTATCAGCCGAACGGCTGTCAAAATCAAGTTTTTCAAGCATATCGGACAGAGTTTCGCTTATGTCATCCACTTCCAGCCTCGCACTGCTAAGTCTGTCGCAAAGAGACGGAATGCCGTCGTCGAAAGATGCGATTGTATTAAGCGTAACGGACGCGTTTTTCAAGTCTCTGCTTACTCCGCCTCCGTCATACCCGTCCAACGCCGACTTTGCCGTTTGCAAAGCCGATAGTATCTTTTCTGTATTGCGGATACGTTTACGCTGTGCAAGCAAAGATTCCTCTTCTCCGTCTTCAACGTTTACACGCTCTATTTCTTCAATCTGATAATTTAATATATCAAGTCTTCTTTCACGCTCCGCACCGTCTCCGTATTGAGACAGTTCGCGTTTAAATGCGGAATACTTCGAAAATTCTGCCGCAACGCCGTCTTTCGCAGAATGGATTTCACTCTCTCCTATATTGTCAAGCAACTTGATATGGTTAGAACTTTTAAGAAGCGACTGATGCTCGTGCTGACCGTGAATATCTACAAGCAGTTCCGTAAGACCTTTAAGAATGGAAAGCGTAGCAACTCTCCCGTTGATTCTGCACTCGTTTTTTCCTTCTACCGTCATTTTGCGGCGCAATATAAGAATATCTTCGGCTTCAACTCCGACGCTGTCAAGATATTCGGAAATCTGCGGATTCAGATACTCATCGAAGACAGCCTGCACCACAGCAAAATCCGTACCGTAACGAATAAGCGATTTATCCGCCCTTTCGCCGAGTACAAAATTGAGCGAGTCGATTATAATCGACTTACCTGCGCCCGTTTCGCCGCTGAGTATGTTGAGCCCGTCGCGCAAAGTCAATTCGAGTTTATCGATAAGCGCAACGTTTTCAATACATAATTGTCTGAGCATATCCGCCTCTGAAAATCAATCAATATTTTGAGGAATCCAGCAAATCTTCAAGTCTTTCCCGTATGGTGTCCGTATTTTCCACTTTGTCTATTGCGACGAAAATAGTGTTGTCGCCGGCAATTACGCCCAAAACCTCTTCATAGTTGAGTTTGTCTATCAGTTCCGCCGCAGGCCCCGCGCTGCCGACTTCCGTCTTTAAAACCACAAGATTGTGCGAACTGCGAATGGACAGCACCGTATTCTTGAACATATTGAGGAACTTATCCGATACCGAAGATTCTTTCGTGCGCTGTACGGCATATTTATAATGTCTTCCGTCGGAAGCAAGAGTCTTTATTATGCCCATATCCTTGATATCCCGCGAAATGGTAGCCTGCGTAATGTTAAAGCCCTCTTGTTTGAGTTGTTCGACCAGTTCCTCCTGAGTGTCAATGTCGTGTTTGGAAATGATGTCCAAAATCTTAATCTGTCTGTTTGCTCTTGTCATAATTCACCTTATCCTTCCCCTGATATTTTTATCGGAGCGTTGTGCCCCATCTATTCATCTTTCGCAACAGTTTTCCATAAAAATTTTCATCGCCGGCATCGACAAATTTTGCCGTGCGTTCCGATTTGCGCACGTCGACGCAACCGCCTTTTTCAAGTGTTCCGTTAAAATATCCGTCAACAGAAACTGTTGCGCGGCAGTCTCCCGCGACACGAACGGATACTTTTGAATTCGCGCTTATTACAAGAGGACGCGAATGCAAAGAGTGCGCGCATATCGGATTTATCACAAACGCATCCACGTTCGGAGCAAGCACCGGACCGCCCGCCGAAAGCGAATACGCCGTTGAGCCCGCAGGAGTGGAAACAATTATGCCGTCGCTGTGAAAACTGTCGACAAATCTTCCGTCAACAAATACGTCCAGCGAAATGGGTCGCGTCCCCTCCGACTTTACCACCACTTCGTTCAAAGCGTCGTATGCGTGTTCGTCGACCTTAACTTCGAGCAGAGTCCGACATTTGAACTCGTCGCATAAAATAGCGTCCGCAACGGATTTCGGATTTGCATCTTGCTCAAAAGACGTCATAAAACCGAGGTTGCCGAGATTTACCCCCAGCACTGCTGTACCGCTTCCGCTGACAGCCCTGACGGCATCGAGCATCGTTCCGTCGCCGCCGAAAACCAGAACTCTGTCCGCGTCGCTCGGAATCGAATCGGCATTTTCACACACTACCGTTTCGCATCCGCGCATGTTTTCCAACTCTGAAATAACGCCTAAACGCGTCTTGTGATTTTCTGTATTCGGTTTTGTCACAACGGCTATTTTCATATTTATCCTGTATACAACTTTGGTATTATACACTAATTTACTTAAATATACAAGCAATCAGTGCATAATTCTAAAAATAATGTATAATTTTTATTCAGTATTTTATGCATTAAAATACGTTTGTCTCCCGAAATAAAAATAAATATTGCCACACCGACGACAATATGTTATATTTTTGTTATGATAAATTCACTTCTTGCAATATCTGAAACAGCGGTCAAAATAGTCGCCGCGCTGTCGGGTTCTATAATCGGCATTATCATTTTGGTAGTGTTTATTTTTAAAACAAAGAAAAAAGGCTGATGTAAGTTTTGTTTGATTTTAATCCGTATTAACAGGCTTAAATTTTACAAAGGCAACTCGCCTGAATAAGTCTATCGCAATAAGAAATCCGCCCTCTTCACCATAATCATCAACCGCGTCAAAACAAAGCACCTAACTCACAAAGCCCTTAAAGAGGCTTTTTTAAATGTAATAAATACTCTATATTTTTATTCTGATATCGAATCGGAGAAACCGCAGTATCAAGTATCTCAAACCCACTCTGCACCGCAAACGTTTTTATTCCCTCCAAAGCGCGCAGACGCAACTTTTCATCTTTAACTATACCGCTCTTGCCTAAAGCGGCTCTGTCAAGTTCAAACTGAGGTTTGACCAGAACAACCGCATCGCTTCCATTCGCCATAATCCTTAAAATCTCAGGTAAGACCAGCCGCAAAGATATAAAACTTACGTCGGAACACACAAATTCCGCGGCGGGAAAATCCGCAGGTAACGACCTTGCGTTGGCTCTTACAAATTCCACCTTTCCACCGTCAAGCAACAATTCGGGCAAGGCACATTCTGCAACGTCTACTGCAAACACTTTTTTTGCTCCGTGCCGCAAAAGGCAGTCGGTAAATCCGCCGTTCGAACAGCCTATATCTGCGCATATTTTGTTTTGAATATTCAGATTGAAAAGTTTAAACGCCTCTTCCAACTTATATGCGCCTTGCGACGCAAAATCATCGTTATCCAAAATCTCGACAACATCTCCGTCGGCAACCGAAAATGCGGGTTTTACAACAGTCTTTCCATTGACATTAACGCTGCCTGTAAGTATCAGATTCTCCGCGAAAGTACGCGACCGCAAATCGAATTTTCCTAAAATAAACCGATCCAGTCTCATATATAATAATTACTCTGAGTCCGCATTGCGGGAGTCGTTATCCGAGCCCGAACGTTTGGAGTTGAGTTTATCCTGCTTTTTCTGGATACTGGCTTTCTTTCGGATTTTCCGTTCGTCCTTATTAAATACCGCAAGCAGACGCGCGACGAACATAACAAAATCTTTGGAATTAGTTATGGCGACGTTTTTCATAAACGCCTTTCCGCCTATCGTAAGCGCAGAAACGATAGCCGATATAATTATAGTAAGCCATCTCTGCCAGTCGCCCTGCAACTCCGACGCGATTTTAATAACCAAAGCCGCCGAACACGCACCGGAAATAATACCGAAAATATCGCCGATAACGTCATTACAGATACTCGAAACCGTGCCGCTGTTTTTAACCAGCCACATAGCCGTTTTAGCGCCGTGAACTTTACGCGACGCCATGGATATGATGGGAGTGACGTCGCAAGACGTGACCGCTACGCCTATCGCGTCGAAAAGTATACTGGCAAGTATAAGAAACGCAAGCAAAAGTACAATTATAACAAGTTGCTCCGCCGAGGCGGTGAGTTCGCTTAAAAAACTGAAAAAGCCCGCTAAAACAAACGAAATTATACCTGCTTTTAACCACCAGATATTGCGTTTCTTTTTGACTCTTTTCTTTTTGACTTCGGGTTGGGAATCCGTGCTTCTCTGCACGTCAACCGATTGTGAATTCTGGGCGCATTCCGCCGTTACGCGCGAAATTGCACCTTGTCTAGACTTATTATCGCAAAAATAGCCGTCGTCCGACGGTCCGTTTTCCGTACTGTGGGCTTCGTTATCGTTTAAAGTATTCAAATTGATAACCTTTCCTATTTTTTTCAATATATGCGGAAATCCTGATTCCGCTCTCTTACCTTATTTACAAGCTCCAAAATTGTTATTTATAACAGATTCAGAGTATGCGCCGTTTCGACTTTAAATCTTACAACGTACAACGCGGTAGTCGCTCAAAATTTATTCTGCGGCCCAGGGCTTGTATGCAGTTGCATAAACTTGCGCAGTTGTATTCTATTTGCATATTGTCCGCTTGTCCGCACGCAACGCGTGCCAACCAAACAAATCATTGCGCGAAACGATTTCCGTGTTTACAACGTCACTATTTTTGATAGCGCATAATGGTTTGTGCGGTAGTTACTCAAAAATTTATGCCACGGCTTAGGGCTTGTTTGCAGTGCATAAACTTGCGCAGTTGTATTCTATTTGCATATTGTCCACTTGTCCGCACGCAACGCGTGCCAACCAAACAAATCATTGCGCGAAACGATTTCCGGTTTTACAATGTCTCTCATTCTGATAGCGCATAATGGTTTGTGCGGTAGTCACTCAAAAATTTATGCCACGGCTTCGGGCTTGTATGCAGTTGCATAAAGCCCTGCCGTATGCTTGAATTTTTGAGTGGTGGCAACAACTTGGGTAAACCTTGCGCCTTAGGTTCGGTAGGATTTCCCTACGCGGAAACTTGCCGTCGCCGTGCAAGACGTTTCCGATTACTCCGCGCATTCTTGCGAAAACCGAATCGCCACTTAGTGCACACTATAATCCCCAAGTTGCCTACGATGAACAGTCTAGAAGATTTCCTTGACAGATTCCCTCCGACCTTATCTTTTTTTGCAACACGGATTTCAGGAAGCAATCGAGCAGGCGTATTGGCCATACGCGAGCACGTTCTTCAATCCCTCCGCATCACTCAAAGCAGGCTACACTGTACACAGCGCCGAAGCACCGCATAAACAGGTTTCACCCCAGTCAGTAGAAGGTTTTCACTTCTGCCGAGTTGGGTCTCCACGGCAGTTGGGTCGTGATTTGCATGCCATTGCAAGTCGCCCAAAAGCCTTAACTCCCAGCAACAGCCCCAATTTGGGCAAAAGAAGCCATCACCAGAAACTTCATCGATATGCCCTGCGACGATATTTTACCCCCGTCTCCGGCACGGTGGAATCTGACTAGAATACTGCGCCACCATTTATATTATTATATCAATAACTTAAAAAATGTCAACAATTAAGAAAAAAACGTTTACGGATGCCGCTCAAACAGCGAATTTAACTTTAAACTGCATAATTATCAATGGAATTTAGCAGTTTTTTACAAAAATAATGTTCGATATCGCAAACAAATTCGCTTTACAAAGCCCGAAAAGCGCAATCTTATTCCCGTTTAACTGTTCAGCGTTACTTTTGCAATTTCACTCAAAAACTCATCCACTCTCGCCTTTGATCTGCGTGTAAGAGCGCTTAAATCATCGAGGCTGAGTTGCGAAAGGTTGCTGTCGGCATAAACTTTCGCAGTTTTTAAAACCTCCGAGGTAAGTTTTAATCCGAATATAGGGGAAACCGACGCTCCGCTTTGCCGTACGCCTATAAAATCCCCCGCGCCACGCATAGCAAAATCCGCTTCCGCAAGATACTGTCCGTCATTATGAGCGCAAAATACTTCCAACCGATCCAGAGCCTTATCGCTTGCATTATCTACGTGCACATAGCAATGCGCTTTATTTCCGTCTCTGCCCACTCGCCCTCTCAACTGATGCAAGGACGCCAGACCGAACCTATCCGCGTTCAGAATGAGAATCTCACTCGCAAGAGTGTCTATTCCTACTTCTACAACCGTTGTTGCAACTAAAATATCCGTTTCGCCGTCGGCAAAACGGCGCATCGCATCGTCCTTTTCCTCATCGCGCATTTTTCCGTGTAAAACCTGTACTTTTAAGCCCTCGAAACTCCCCCTGTATTCTTTCATAAAACCTTCGATAGAAGTAAGACAATATCCCTCGGCATCTACAATCGAGGGGCACACAATAAACGCCTGTTTTCCACGGAGGCATTCGCCGACTATCTTTTGGACTCCGACATCTATGCTCTCCACAGGCAGAGTTTCTACGTTTGTAGCCGCGCTTTCCCTCTTTTCTATTACAGATATGTCAATATCGTCATAAAAAGTCAGCGCCATAGACCTCGGAATAGGCGTTGCAGTCAAGGATAGAATATCCTTTGCCCCTTTGCTTTCGAGCATACGCCGCTCGTTCACTCCGAAACGGTGCTGTTCGTCGATTATTCCAAAAGCCAGATCCTTATATTCAACCGTTTGTGATATAATAGATTGCGTTCCAATCACGCAAGAAATACTGCCGTCTTTAAGACCGTCCTCGATAAATCGCCTTTCCATTTGCGGCGTTGACGACGTGAGCAATGCAAAGTTGATACCTGCATTTTCCGCTAAATGTCTGAATTTTTCCGCGTGCTGTTTTGCAAGTATTTCGGTAGGCGCCATAAGAGCCGACTGCCTTCCGCCTTTTGCCGCCGCTATCATAGCGAAAAACGCTACGGCGGTTTTGCCGCTACCGACGTCTCCGCTCACTATGCGCGAAACGTGCTTTTTAGAATTCATTGATTCCAAAATCTCTTCGCAAGCAGTTTTTTGAGAAGTTGTAAGTTCAAACGGCAGCAAATCAAAATAATCAACTATTCTAAATTGTGTTAATTTGTAGAATACTTTTCTATTATTTTCATCTAATTTCCGTTGTTTTCTATACATTGACAGCACTATTGCTATATCTATAGCGGCAAGCGCATCAATTGCGGAATCGACATCGCACAAATTATCGGGACAGTGCAAGCGCACAAACAACTCCGCCATATCCGAATTAACTTTTGCGAGTCTGCCCTCGTATACGGTATTTTTCAAGGAATCGATCGCGTTCAGCACTATATTCTTAAACGCATTCTGTCCCATAATTCCTTTAAGCGGATACACGGTATAAATCCCCTGCAACTTCGAAACTCTGTCAAGTTTTTCAAGTTGCGGATTCACTATCTGGTATTTTCCCTCGTCTTTTGAAAGCCTGCCAAACAACCTGTATTTGCAACCGACTTCAAAAGAATCGTGCAAAAACGGCATATTGTAAAAAGTAACTTTAAAAAAAATTTTTTTATCTATCGCGAGATTGTCCGAAAAACTCACCGAGAACGCGCGTTTACCGCGAGAAGAAACCGATGAGACTCTTTCGACCGTCCCCTCAAACAAATTCAACGCACCTGCCTGTGCCTGAACGACGCTTATAGGCGACTGCAAATCTATATATTTTGTAGGTAAAAAAGAAAAAAGTTCAAAAACCGATTTAATACCGAGTTCCTGCAACTTTTTTATCGTAGCGTCGCCTACGCCCTTTATCTGACTGAGAGTAAGCATTTTACTCTGCCGACATTATATAGAAATAGTGCGGCTGTCCGCCGAAATAACACGCAATCTCAAGATTAGCAAATTCGCCCGACAGTCTTTCTACCAGATTATCCGCGTCCTCCTGCGAAACGCCTTCACCGTAATAAATCGTCAGCATATCTTTATCCTGCGATATCTTTTTGACGGTATTTATAGCGGTTTCCGAAACCGACTGACTTCTTGCAACTATTTTTTTGTTGTGTATCCCGATTATGTCGCCCTCTTTGACCGAAAAACCGTTCATTCGCGTTGAGCGCACTGCGTGAGTTATCTCCGCAACGCAGGTACCGCCAACTGTTGCGCACATATTTTCGTTATTTTCATCTCCGCTGCTTTCAGGATCGTATGCAAGCATTGCCGAAACTCCCTCGGGCATATTTGTCGTCGGAATAACGTATACGTTTGATTTTGCAAGTTCTTTTGCCTGATTTGCTGCGAGTATAATGTTGCCGTTATTCGGCAAAACGTAGACGTTTTTCGCCTGCGCACTGTTGATTGCAGTCAGTATAGCGTCGACGCTGGGATTCATAGTCTGACCGCCCTCGACAACGACGTCCGCCATCAGATCTTTGAAAATCTCCGCCATACCCGATCCGCAACAAACGGACACTACCGCGTTTTCTTTGAGTTCAACTTCCTCTTCTTCAGGGTTCTCGGGGTGCAATTTTCTATACTGTTCAAGCATATTTTCGATTTTGACGCCTTCGAGTTCGCCTAAGTTCAAAGCGGATTTCAATGCCCTGTCGGGATGATTTGTATGCACGTGCGTCTTTACAAGATCCGTATCGCCTATTACAAGCACGCAGTCGCCTATCGTCATAAGATAGTCGCGGAATTTGTCTATTGCGGCGTCCGTAACTTCGTTTTTAAAATGCGTAATGAAAAATTCCGTACAATACTGGAAGGTTATATTCTCATAGTCGTTTTCAAGCGTATCGAATTCTTTGCCCGAAGTCTGAATTTCTTCCAGATCCTGCACCTTTACGCTTTCGCCGCTGATAAGAACAAGGTCGAGACCGACAAGAGTGCGGTACATTCCGTCAAATACGGTAACGATACCGCGACCGCCCGCGTCTACGACGCCCGCTTTTTTGAGCACAGGCAACATATCCGGTGTTTTTTGAAGAATTTCTTCACCCGCGTCAATTACCTTTTTTATAAAATCTGCAAATTCGATTTTCTTGCTTCTCGCCGCGCTTGCCGCAGTCTCCGCCATATACTTTATGACTGTAAGAATTGTGCCTTCTTTGGGCTTGGTCACCGCGCTGTACGCAATCTCCGTTCCCTTTTTAAGGCATTCGGCAAACGTTTTGGGCGTCATATCCGTTTTACCTTCGAGCCCCAGCGCGAATCCCTTAAAAATCTGCGACGAAATAACGCCTGAATTTCCGCGCGCGCCTTTAAGAGCGCCGCGCGAGAACGCCGCCGCAATATCGCTTATATGCACTGACTGGCAGGCGTTTGCTTCACGCATAGCGGAAGACACCGTGAGCGACATATTCGTACCCGTATCACCGTCGGGAACGGGAAACACGTTGAGTTCGTCAACAGTGGCGCGGTTTAACTCCAACGCCTTCGCTCCGCCTGCGAGCATCTCTTTAAATTTTGAACCGTCTATCTTTATCATGAGTTGTTCCTATTAAACACGGATGCCGACTACGTTGACGTGGACGCGCTTGACGCGCATACCCGTGAACGTTTCAACAGAAAAACTTACGGCATCCGACAAAGACTTTTTTACGGCGTCTACGTTTACGCCCAACTTCAACACGACGAAAACCTCGATATAGATAAAATTGTCCACCGTCTGAACGAGGACTCCCTTACCGAGTTGATTCTTATTGAATAACTGTCCGAAATTATCGCTGAAACGGCGGGATACCAAATCCACAACGCCGTAACACTCCGAAGCCGCGTGCGAAGCAACCGCCTGCACCGCTTCGTCGCTTATGGAAATTTTTCCGAACTTGTTAGAAGTTATAAGCGACATAATACACCTTGTTCAAAATTTTACTATATATAAATATTTTTTGCAACTAAATCACAAATGTTGCTTAAATCAGTTGCAAAAGAATGTTATATTTGGTAGAATAACAGCGTTCGATTCAGGAGGTGATATTATGTCCAGAGTTTGCAGCGTATGCGGAAAGGGCAGGATGAGCGGCAATGCCGTCAGTCACAGCAATAGAAAAACCAGACGCAGTTGGGCTCCCAACGTACAGAAAGTCAAAGTGAACACCGAAAAAGGCGGCGTAAAAGACGTCTATGTGTGCACTCGTTGCTTGCGTTCGGGTAAAGTAGACCGCGCATAACGGTTAATCAACTTTTAATACGGATCGAAACAGGACTTTTTTACACAGTCCTGTTTTCTTATTTGTTGCATCGGCGCAATTTAACGCTAAAAAATCAAAATTAAACTTCCCCTACTTTACCGTATAAAAACAAAACCGCCTCGAACGGGCGGTTGATATCGCTATTTTTGCTCTTTCGGATTTTTATGTACAAAAAGTTTAAGGATTGCCTTCACTATCTTCGGCGGATTGATACAGACTATTTTATTCATTGCGCCCTCCGTTTTTGTATAAACTATGACTTTCTGGCACAATGTGTTACTGCAATTGCTCAATCGCGCGCAAAATATTCGGCAACGTCCGCTCAGATTTGCATACTGCGCACGGCGTATGCGGGATTTTCGGCTTTAAATACCGCGCTACCGGCAACCGCAATATCCGCACCCGCGGCTTTTACGAGCGATATGTTGGACGGGCAAACTCCCCCGTCTATTTCTATCTTGAATTTCAAATTGCCCTTGCGTCTGATTCCGTCTGCCATACGCGCTTTTTCAAGGCAGTTCTCCATAAAACTCTGCCCTCCGAAACCTGCCTGCACTGTCATTATAACGAGCAAGTCGATCTGTTCGAGATACGGGAGCGCAATTTCGAGAGGCATATCTGCATTCACTGCCACGCCGCATCTCTTTCCGCAATTTCTTATCGCGTCTAACGCCTGCCGCGCGTTTTTGGATACTTCGGGATGAAACGTCACGATATCCGCTCCCGCTTCGCAAAACTGACCGACGTATTTTTCAGGTTCGGTAATCATCAGATGCACGTCGAGCGGCATATCCGTATATCTGCGCAATGCTTTTACCATCGGCATTCCGAAAGTGATATTCGGGACGTATACTCCGTCCATTACGTCGCAATGCACTATATCCGCATTCCACGTTTTGAGGTTTTCTACCGCCTCCGCCATTTTACAAAAATCGGCGGACAGTATTGACGGCGCAACTTTTATCATAGTATTTCTCCTTTGCGCAAAGCGCGCTATTTTGACTTTTGCGCGGCGCAATTGCCGCGACAGAGTTAATCAGTCGTATTTGCTTTCCTTTCTCTGTTTCAGTTCTTCGAACAGCGTCTTGTAACGCTTATACCTTCCCTCTCCGATTTCATTTCCTATATGCGGTTTAACCGCGCAATCGGGTTCGTCGATATGCGTACAACTCGTAAATCTGCAATCGGAGCGGAAATTTTCAAACTCGTCAAAATACAACCGCAAATCTTCCGGCTGTATATCCACGGTTTCGAGCATAGAAAATCCACAGGTGTCCACAAGATATGTGTCCTCTCCCAAATACAGTATCTCAGTACGGCGAGTAGTATTTTTGCCGCGTTTGATTCGTTTTGCAAGTTCGCCGACTTCCAAAAGACTGCTTCCGAGCACAGCGTTTATCAAAGAACTCTTTCCCACTGCCGACTGTCCGGCAAAACAAACCGTCTTACCTATGGACCGATTTATAATACGGTCGATACCTATGCCTTGCGCCGCGCTGCATTCGATTATTTCAAGAACGCTCTCATACTCTTTCAAATCAATAAGTGACATATCGCACTTATTTGCCACAAGCACCGGCTTTATTCCCTGTTCGTGGCAGTTGACGATAATTTTATCCACCAAAAGAAAATCAGGCGAAGGTTCGGGGGCAATTACAATGAAACATACGTCTACGTTGCTTACGTACGGTCTAATCAGTTGATTTTTCCGCTTAGAAACCGATTCTATTACAAAACTGTCTCTTTCTTTTAATATAACGACATAGTCGCCAACAAAAATATTTCCGTCGGATTTGAGTTTCTTTCTTGCAAAGCACGTCTTTACTCCGTCCGAAACTTCTACAAAAAACTTTGACGCAACCGCCTTTATAACTCTTCCGTCATACTGAGTTTTCATATTTCTTCCCCGCTCATATAACGTCTTCTGAGTTGTCCGCACGCGCCCTCTACGTCGTTACCGAGGCTCTTACGTATAGTGGCGGACACTCCCAGCCTTTGAAGTTTTTTCAAAAAAGCGTCCGCCGCGTCAACAGACGGAGCGCGATAATCGTTTTCCTTGACCTCGTTAAGCCGTATTAAATTTACATGCGACGGGAATCCGGACGTGATCGCCGCAAGGCGTTTCGCACACCCGTCGCTGTCGTTCTGCCCTGAAATCAGCGTATATTCGAATATCACTCTGCGTCCAGTCTTTGCGAAGTAATATTTTGCGCTAGCAACTATGCTGTCTATCCCGTAAGCCTTGTTGACGGGCATAAGCGCGCTTCTCAGTTCGTCAAACGGCGCGTGCAAACTTATCGAAAGCGTAATTTTGTGTCCGCTGTCCGCAAACTTTATTATCTTGTCGCAGAGCCCCGACGTCGACAGCGATATATTGCGCTCTCCGATATTCAAACCTTTCTCGTCGTTTACGGCTTTTAAAAAGCCGAGCACGTTGTCATAATTGTCAAAGGGTTCGCCGCTGCCCATAAGCACGAGTTTATCAACCTTTCTGTTCTTTGCGCAACCGCCGTTATCGCGATTGACAGCCACAACCTGCCCCAGCATCTCGCCAACGGTCAGATTGCGCACAAGTCCGTCAAGTCCGCTTGCGCAGAACGTACAACCCATCCGGCAGCCTATCTGTGTGGAAAGACAAAGAGTATTGCCGTATACGTGCGGCATAAACACGCCTTCGATAAGGTTGCCGTCCCGCATTTTAAACAGATATTTTTTTGTGCCGCCCTTGCCCTCGTAAGTTTTCAGTATCTGCACGGGATTGCCTATATAATTGTCGCAAAGATGCGCCCTCAATTCCTTTTTCAGAGACGTCATTTCGTCAAAATCTTTACCGTCGGCAAGAAAACCGAAAATCTGTGCACCGCAAAACTTAGGATAATCCGTCAGCAAAGCGGATATATCCTTAGCGGACATTCCCAGAAGGGCGATTTTGTCTTTACTGTTTTCGTCAGCCATATAAATTCTCACAATTTTTTGATTCTGGCGATATAGAAGCCGTCATATTCGCCTTGCGGGAGTATCTGCACGCTTCCGCCGCTACCGTCGTATTTGCCGCCTGCAACGCCTGAGAGGCATTCTATGCCGTCAAGCATAAATCCTCCCTCATTAAGCAGACTCTCCACAACTTTCCCGTTCTCCTCTTCGAATAACGTACAGGTAGAATAAACGACAATACCGCCTTTACGCACGTATTTTGCGGCGTTGAAAAGTATAGCCTTCTGCGTTTGGGCAAGCGATTTTATCTGTCTTTCCGCACGCGTCAAAAACACGTCCGGATGTTTGAGAAAAGTGCCCATACACGAACACGGCACGTCCGCCAAAACTTTGTCAAATTTCCCTATCCACTCCTCTCTGAGTTTTGTGGCGTCGCATTGCACGCATACAATATTTTTGGCGAGCATACGTTTTTTGTATTTTTCAATTAGATTTATCCTGTGCGGATGAAGTTCACAGGCGGTGACGCTCTCACAGGTTTCGCTCATATATACCGCCTTGCCGCCGGGGGCGGAACACAAGTCCAGAATACGTTCGCCTTTCTTCGGCGCAAGCGCCTGAACGGCAAGCATAGACGAAGGCGACTGATAGGTTATCATTCCTTCTTCGAACATTCTTTTCACCGTCGCGGTTGCGCGCACCGAAATTCCGCCTACCTCGCTGAGCGTATACTTTTCTCCCTCGCCGTCAAGCCGCTTACAAACCTCTTTCACAGACGAAACGCGAGAATTAATTCTGATATGTTCAAAGTGTTGCGACTGCGCGCTTAATACCGTCAACGCGGTTTCTTTTCCGTACTGCACTATAAGTCTGTCTACGAACCACTGCGGTTTGGAATATGTAACGGACAGATAATCGGCGTCATCCTCTTTTGGCAAAGTATACGACTTTGTCGCAACTTTTTTGAGAACAGCGTTCACAAATCCGCTTGCCCCGCTCTTTCCTAATGCTTTAGCAGCCTCTACGCATTCGCTTACAATGGCAAACTGAGGAACTTCGGTCAGGTTTTCAAGAGCATATATTCCGATTTTGAGCAAAATCAATATCGATTTCTGCGGCTTCTTCTGTACTAATTCAGAAACGACGTATTCTATTTTGACGTCGTTTTCCAAAACTCCGTACACGAGTTTTGTCGTCATATCGTCGGTGCCCGCACCGTAAAAAGCCATATTGCCGTATTTTCCGTCGCAATATATTTCGGCAAGTATACGGTGCGCCTGCAAGAAATACTTTTTCATCTTCCCAGCACCGTGCCTATCGCAATTCTTCTGCCGCGCAAAAACTCTATATCCGACATTCTTTTCGAACCCTCTAATTGCACTTCTTTAAGACGTATCAGTTTGTCGTTGTCGCCTGCCGTAACTACAAGTCCGCGGTCGGAGTCTGCGGCTACCACCATTCCGTTATGTGACAGAGAAAAGATATTGCCGCTGCATTTTTGTCTGTCGATCATAAATTCCAGCCCGATTTGCGAAAGAGTATCTTTGTCTTCTATGATTTCGGTTTTAAAAACTTTGAGCGTCTTTCCAAACAGATGTGTATACGCAGAGGGCCAAGGCGACATTCCGCGCACAAAACAGTCTATCACTCCGACTTTACGCGAAAAGTCAATCTCGCCGTCGGATTTAGACAGCATCTTGCAATGAGTTGCAAGACTTTCGTCCTGCGGAACAAATTCGGCGGTGCCGTTTTCGATTATATCGACTGCCTCCGAAATCGCGTCGCCGCCGATTTGAGCAAGCCTGTCAAACATCTCGCCCGCAGTCTCCTCTTTTTCGATTCGGACGCGCTTCTGCAAAAGAATATCACCTGCGTCAACCGCTTTTACCGTGCGCATAATCGTTATTCCCGTTTCTTCCTCGCCGTCGATTATAGCCTGCTGTATCGGCGACGAACCCCTGTACTTCGGCAATAGCGACGCGTGTACGTTGAGAACTCCGAATTTAGGTATTGCAAGAAACTCTTCGCTCAGAATCTGTCCGAACGCGGCGGTTACAACGATATCGGGAGATAAAGCCCGAATATCTTCAATGCCTTCTTTGGAAACCTTACAATACTGATATATCGGCAGTCCCAACTCCGTCGCCTTCATTTTCAGCGCGGACGGTTGCAACTTGTAGCCTCTTCCGACAGGTTTATCCGGAGCGGTAACCACTGCGGCGACGGGATGTCTTTTATGCAGTTTTTCAAGCACTTTCGCCGAAAAGTCAGGCGTGCCCATAAATACTATTTTCATTGATAACCTCGTTATGTCAATGTCGCGTTTCAGCGAGAGTCGGCGGCGCAAGAAGCAATAAATATCCTCTTATTCCTCGTCGGCAATATCGGTTGCTTTTGACGTATACACAATGCCGTCAAGGTGATCCATTTCGTGCATAAATGCCCTCGCGGTAAATCCGTCAACCTTATACTTTTTCTGCGCCCCGAATCTGTCCTGCGCAATAACGGTAACTTTCATAGGTCGCTTTACCGTTCCGTATTTCTTCGGCACGGACAGACAGCCTTCCAGCCCCACCTGTTCTCCGCTTTGGGATTTGAGAACGGGATTGATAAGTTCAAAGTATCCGTCTTCCGTATCGACGACGCATACGCGTTTGAGCACCGCGACCTGCGGACCTGCAAGCCCCGCTCCGTTTGCCGCTTTTACGGTGTCTTTCATATCGTCAAGCAACATCCAGAGCCGCTCGTCAAACTTGTCGATTGCGCGGCATTTCTTAGTCAATATGGGATCCGGTACTTTTACAATAATTCTTTTTGCCATAGTTCACCTGTCGGTTATAGTTTCTGTTATCCTACGCTTACGCGCCTCAATTTATCCGCAAACAAACATTAAGTTTCAGTCCGCACTTTGTTACTTTCAAAACCCGTTTGCGCGCATTGATTGCATTCCCTTATATCAAACTCTGCGGATTTATTTCCACAAATATATTTCCCCTCTTAGGACGGTTTTCATCGGCGGTCTGATAAATCTTTGGCATAACCGCGCCGAAAATATCGGGTTCTATCCGCATAAGCACCTGATATCGTATCAAGCCGTTCATTCGCGTAACGGGCGATTTCTGCGCGCCTAGATAGACGAATTTGCCGTATTCTTTTTCAAGCGTCTGCACGGACCTGTATACGTTTCTCGTGCAGTCGACGGCGTCCTGTTCTTCCAGCGACGTCACGAGTACGCGCACGATTTTAGTATAAGGCGGAAATTTGGTTACGAGACGAGTATTGATTTCCTTCTTGAAAAATCCCGCATAGTCATACGTCTTGGCAAACTGAAAAACGTAATGACGCGGCGCATAAGTCTGCAATATTACCCGTCCCTGTTTTTCCGCGCGTCCCGCGCGCCCCGCCACCTGCGTGATAAGTTGAAAGGTACGTTCCGAGGAACGGTAATCGCTGAAGTAAAGCGCGGCGTCGGCTTCGAGTATGCCCACCAGAGTCACGTTTGAAAAGTCGTGACCTTTGGCTATCATCTGCGTTCCGACAAGCATGTCCGCCTTATGTTCCCCGAATGCCGACAGTATCTTAAAATAACTGTCTCTGCGGGAGGTCGTATCGTTATCCATACGCAAAGTACGCACGTTCGGGAAAAAGGATTTGAGTTCCTCCACAATCTTTTCAGTGCCTATACGTCCTTGTTTTATCTGCGTGCTTCCGCAGTTCGTACACTTAGTCAAAGCGTGGTATCTGCGGCCGCAATAGTGGCATTTCAGTTCGTTGTCCTCTTTATGGTATGTAAGCGAAACGTCGCAGTCTTCGCACTTTGCAACGTATCCGCACTCTTTGCATTTTATAAACGAAGCAAATCCGCGGCGGTTCAGAAACAGCATCGCCTGTTCGCCTCTGTTCAGCGTATCCCCGATCGCTTCTATGAGCGACATAGAAAAAACCGACCTGTTTCCGCTTCTGAACTCCTGCACCATATCGACGATTTCCATTTCGGGAAGTTTATGTTTCGATATGCGTTCGGGCAAAGTTATAAGCGTATACTCTCCGCGTCCGGCGGCAAGATACGACTCCATATCAGGGGTAGCGGAACCGAGTACAAGCGCCGCTCCCGACAGATGCGCCCTGAATTTTGCAACGCTTTTAGTGTCATATCTCGGATTCGATTCGCTGAGATAACTGGAATCGTGTTCTTCGTCGATAATAATCACTCCGAGATTCTCAAGCGGTGCAAAAATAGCCGATCTTGCGCCTATGGCAATCTTTGCCTCTCCGTCTTTGAGACGTTTCCACTCGTCGTAACGTTCGCTTGCGTTCAGTCCGCTGTGCAGTATAGCAACGCGGTCGCCGAAACGCGCGCGGAACAACCCCAGCATCTGCGGAGTAAGAGATATTTCAGGCACGAGCATAATCGCAGTTTTTCCGTCCGCAAGCATATATTCGATAACACGCTCGTAAATCTCGGTCTTTCCCGATCCCGTTACGCCGTGAAGAAGAAAAACGCCTTTTCCGCGCGCAATCTTTTCAACCGCCTTAGCCTGCGACGGCGTAAGCGTAATATTCTTATCCTGTTTTTTCAGCGTTTGCATCGGCGTATTGCGCTCGTGCACCGCGCTTTCAATCACTACGCCTTTATCTCTCAATCCGTTTACCGCGGATACGCCGAATTTTATGTTCATCACGCTCAGGAACTCACCGCTGTTCGAAGCAAGATACTTCAACGCTTCGAGTTGCTTTTTCGCCGCTTTTCCCACGACGTCTACAAGTTCTTCCAAAGTGCGTTCATCGTCGATTCGTAGATATTTTTTTGTATACTCGGGATCTTTTTCCTCTCTGAGTTTGGAGGGCACAAACAGTCTCAGCACGTCTATGTATCTGAGATGATAAGCCTCCCTCATAAAATACATAAGTTCCAACTGCTCGGAACTTATAGGTGTGTCTATATATTTCGCCTCTTTTAGATTTCCGTACTCCGACTTTTCGCTTTTGCCTATCACAAAACCTATAAGTCTCTTTTTGCCGAACTCGACGGATACCCTGCTTCCTACGGGCATATCCTCGCCTTCATAGTCGAAAGTTCGGTCAATGTCGTTAGTGGAGATATCTACTATGACCTGTAAAATCATAGCGCAAGCACCCTGTCTATTATCAGATCCGCAAGCGCGCGCTTGCCGACTTTTCCGCTTTCCGTACAGTTTCCTCTTGCGTCTATAATCGTGGCTATATTAGTATCTGAGTTAAACCCTGCACCCTCTGCCGTCACGTCGTTGGCAACGACTAAATCGGCGTGCTTCTTTTTCAGTTTTTCCTCCGCGTTGCTTATCAGATTCTCCGTTTCCGCGGCAAATATGACAAGTTTGCGCTCCCCCTTATTTTCGCCGAGGGATTTTGCAATATCGGGATTCTTCTCGAATTCAAGAGTAAGACGGTCGCCTTTGAACTTATTTTTATTCTCGCACACCGGTCTGTAATCGGCGGGCGCGCCTGCAAGAATCGCTATATCCGCTTCCTTAAATTCAGAATTGCACACGTCAAACATCTCCTGCGTTGTGCGCACCTTAACCGCCTGTACGCCTTTGGGAGGTTCGACGGTGATATTACCGTACACGAACACAACCTTTGCCCCTCTGTCCAGACAGGATTGTGCGATTGCCGCGCCCATCTTGCCGGACGAGCGATTCGATATTACACGTACGGCGTCGATATTCTCTTCCGTTCCGCCTGCGGTTATAAGCACGGTTTTTCCGTGCAGATCCTGAGACGGCGTAAGCATACGAGTTATAGTCCGCACTATCTGCTCCGGCTCCGCCATTCTGCCTTTGCCTACGTCTCCGCAGGCAAGCAAACCCTCGTCAGGCTCGCAAAACTCCACGCCTCTTTGAGACAGCAATGCTATATTCGTACAAGTCGCTTCGTCTTCGTACATATTGACGTTCATCGCCGGACAAATGAGTTTAGGCGCATTGCAGGCAAGATACGTAGTGGACAGCAAATCGTCTGCAATGCCACAGGCAAACTTAGCAATGACGTTTGCCGTTGCGGGAGCGACAACCAGTATGTCCGCCTTCTTTGCAAGCGATATGTGCTTTATATCGTACTCCTTGACCGCAGCGAATTCGTCTGTTACGACCGCCGATTTTGCAAGAGTCTGAAACGTCAGAGGCGCAACGAACTCACGGGCGTGTTCCGTCATAATGACGTCCACGTCCGCTCCCGCCTTTTTAAGCCGCGAAACTATTTCGCACGCCTTATAGCACGCGATTCCGCCGCTTACTCCGAGTACAACGTTCTTTCCGTAAAGCATCAGCCGTGTACTATTTTAATCTTGCCTTCGTAGATTTCCTTGCAAGCGTGCGAAATGGGTTTATCTCCGCTTTCTGCAAGTTCGTTACTGTCGCTGGTGACGAGTTCCCTTGTGCGTTTTGCGACTGCGCATGTAAGCGCATATCTGCACTCGGCGCGTTTGATAAGTTTGTCAATGGGGGGGTCAATCATCATAGATTTATACCTCTGCTTTAAATAAATTTTTTACGTTTTGCCGCGACACTTTAAGATGTTCGCTGCGGATTATTCCCACTATTTCGTCCGCACAGGTGCGGGCGACGTTGTTTGTGACGCAATAGTCGTATTTTTCGATGTCCTTGCTCTCGTTTTCTATCTCTCTCAATCTACGTACGATACTGTCTTCGGTCTCGGTGCCTCTTCCTATAAGCCTTGCCTTCAAAGTATCTATCGAAGGCGGAGTTATAAACACGGTAACGCTGTCGGGATACATTTCCTTTATGCGCCGCGCGCCTACAACGTTGAGTTCGAGCAAAACGTCCACTCCCCTCGATAACGGCTTGTCTATCTCGCTTTTGAGAGTGCCGTAATAGTTTGTAAACGTTTTAGTATACTCTACAAACTCATCGTTTGCGATTTTACGTTCGAACTCATCCTCTGTGAGAAAGAAATAATTCACGCCGTTTTCTTCGCCCGAACGCGGCTTGCGCGTCGTGCACGAAATCGAAAACTGTAAATTCGGAAGGCTGTCGAACACCATCTGTACAACGGTGCCTTTGCCGACGCCGCTAAACCCCGAAACCACTATCAGCATACCTTGTTCGTCTTTCATATTAAGTCCTTGCTCCGACAGCCCTTTCGGTGTTTTCAACCGAGGTCTGCTCGGTCGTTTATTCTATATTTGCGGATTGCTCCCTTATTTTTTCTATTTCGTTCTTTATTGCAAGCACCTCAGAAGTGATACTCATATCGTTCGCCTTCGAGCCGATAGTATTCGTCTCGCGGTTGAACTCCTGCACAAGAAAATCCATTTTTCTGCCCACAGGTTCCTGCGTTTCAAGCAGCGCGCGCATATGCGCAATGTGAGCCGTGAGCCTTGTAATTTCCTCGTCTATAGCGCAACGGTCGGCAAACAACGCTACCTCGGTTGCAAGACGCTGCATATCGATTTTAGACGGAACCAAAACTTCCGCTATTCGCGCCTCTATATTCTCTTTGTACTCCGCAACGACTTTGGGAGCGCGCTCTTTTATCTTTTGAAGCGACTGTTCTATATTGCAAAGTTTGGCAGAAATATCCGCTTTAAGCGATTCTCCTTCCTTTCTGCGCATTTCTTTGAGATTGCAAAGCGCAATGTCAAGCGCGGATAACACGAGTTTTGCAAGCAGGTTTTCGTCTTCGACAGGCTGTTCGCGTTTCACCACGTCGGGCACTTTCAACAACGCTGAAACCGAAAAATCATCCTCGATATTGCCTATCCCGTCCGTAAGTTTTTTTACCGCGGATAAATACTCTCTGGCAAGTTCTACGTCGACAGTGTATGCGCCTTCCGAAACCGAAGTCTGCTCATAGGTGAGAAACAAATCCGCGTGTCCTCTCGAAATCGCCCCTCCGACAGCCTTTTTAACGGCGTCTTCGACAAATAGAAAATTCCTCGGAGTTTTCAGACACAAATCGAGATATCTGTGGTTCACGGTTTTAATTTCTACGGTTATCGACTTTCCGCAATCGCTCGCAACGCCCTTTCCGTAGCCGGTCATACTGTACATACGCGCGTACCTGCCTAAAATATTTAAAACATCATAACATAATTATAGCCGCAAAACAACCGTTTGCGGCATCTGAATTTCAAATAGTTTAAAAATTTGCGAAACTTGCTTTTAAAACGCGTATTCACTTTCCGAAAATTCGATTTTGACAGACTGCTTTGCAGACTTAAAACTTATGCTTCCGTCAAAATCCCCAGCATCTTTCTAAACTCGTCTTCGTCTATGATTTTTATCCCGAGTTTCTGCGCTTTTTCGAGTTTGGATCCCGCGTCCTCGCCTGCAAGTACCATATCCACGGTTTTAGAAACCGAACTTGCAACCTCTCCGCCGTTCTCTTCGATGAGCGCTGTAGCCTCGCCTCTCTTATAGGTCGGAAGAGATCCCGTAAGCACTATTCTCATACCCTCGAAAACGCCGCTCTTCTGCTCGCTTATTTCAAAAGTTATTCCGCTTTTTATCAAATCCGAAACGTATTTGAGGTTCTTTTCGTCTCGGAAATATTCGTATACGTTGTTTGCCAGTATTCCGCCGATTCCGTCTACCGAATTTAACTCCTCGACAGTCGCATTTTGCAGATTTTCAAGAGTTTTGAACCTCTTTACCAAATCCTTTGCCGTCTTTTTTCCTATTCCGTCTATCCCGAGCGCAAAAACGAATCTTTCCGTGGTCGTATGTTTTGAAGCGTCTATCGCGTTTAACAGATTCGAAATTTTCTTATCTCCGAATCCTTCCAGTCCGTACAGATCGAAACTTGTAAGATTCATAAGTTCCACAGCCGATTTCAAGCCGATTTCATTGTAAAACTGTTCTGCGGTTTTCTCAGAAAATCCGTCAATATCCATAGCGTCTTTGGACGCGAAATGGTCAATACTCGCTATCGTCTGTGGCGCGCACTGCTCTCCCGTACAGTAAAGAAACGCTCCCACCTCCTTTACTGGCGAACTGCAAACGGGACAGACTGAGGGTTTTTCGATTTGTTTTGCATTCTCATCTTCGGACGCAACCCCCGTTATTTCGGGAATAACGTCGTTACTGCGCCTGACAAACACTCTGTCGCCTATGCGCACTCCTTTCTTCATAATGTCGCCGTAGTTGTTCAAAGTGGCGCGCGACACCGTAACTCCGCCGATATCCACCGGTTCGAGCAGGGCTATGGGATTTAGTTTCGCGCTTCTCGATACCTGCCAAACGACGTCGTTGAGACGCGTCGTCATCTCGTCCGCCTTAAATTTATATGCAACCGCCCATTTCGGAAATTTTTCAGTAAATCCAATCTCGTCGCGTAATGCGGTATCGTTTACTTTAAACACCGCGCCGTCTATTAAATAATCAAGTTTCTCCCGCACAGAATCTGTCTCATTAGCAAAATCGAGCGCATTAGATACACTGTTTACAACGCTAAACGCTCCTTCGGTTTCAAAACCTTCGTCTTTTAGGAACTGTCGCATACTCGCCTGTGTACCAAAAGACTTTTCGCTGTATCCGATATTGTAAGCAAAAAAACTCAAACCTCTTTCCGCAGTCACCGCGGGGTTGATATTGCGTATCGCGCCCGCCGCTCCGTTGCGTGCGTTTTTAAGCGGTTCGCTTGCTGTGGCATTGTATTTGGCAAGCCTGCTCAAACGCAATACACCCTCTCCCTGTATTTCTATTCTGCCCTTATACGATATCTTTTGAGGAAGTTTTTTTATGGTTTTCACCTGTGCTGTAACCACTTCTCCGACAACGCCGTCTCCGCGAGTCGTCGCCTTTATGAGTTTGCCGCTTTCATACAAAAGATTGAGCGTAAGTCCGTCGAATTTATATTCGCAAGTAAGTTCCGGCAATCCCCCAACCGCTTTGACTATTCTGTTGCACCACTCTTCGAACTCCTCGGAAGTCTGGCATTTATCGAGACTGTACAGGCGACCGAGATGCTTCGACTGTTCGAATTTTTTTTGTGGCGCGCCGCCTACTCTGCGCGTCGGACTGTCGGCAAATGAATATCCCGATTCTTTTTCAAGCCTGCGTAACTCGTCGTAAAGTTTGTCGTACTCGGCGTCCGCCACTACGGGAGCGTCTTCTTCATAGTATAATCTTGCCCATTCGTTGAGAGTTTCGACAAGTTGTTTCATTCTTTGCGAATTATCCATATAGACCTCTGCTATCGCTATACCAAGTTTTGCAAATCCGCAAACTTGCAGGACTTAGCAATCATTAAGATTATTCTTTGAGATAACCTTTTATACTATTCAAATCATTTAAAACACTCAGCAAATCCCGTCGAAGTCGTCGGTTTCTCCCACGATTTTTAAACTTGCCGCGGCTATTGCAAGCGAGAATCTTTTTACGCCTAAACCGTTAAACGCAATCGACGCAATCTTGTCTTCGCCGTCTCCGCTTGTCATAATTATAATCCCTTTGCCGAATTTGCTGTGTTCAACTATCACGTTCTTGCGGAATTTACCGTAATCGATATCATCTTTCTTAGCAGATTGTTGTACTGCGGCGAATCTGCTCTTGAACGATTGAGACAGCGAGTTGTTCGCGCCAAGTTTTATTCGCGACGTATCGTTTGAATACAAGGACGATGAGCCGTAATCCGAGTTCGCCACTCTTACAGACTGACGTATTCCCGACATCTCCCCGACAAATCTGCTTTTGGGCAGATTCTCTATTTTTCCGAATCTGTATCTGCTTCTGGCGTTCAGAACAAAGAGTTTTCTACGCGCGCGAGTAATTGCCACGTACATAAGCCTCCGCTCCTCTTCTATATCGCCGCTGTTTATGGCCCGTTGAGTGGGGAAAATACCCTCTTCCATACCAACAATAAACACGTTGTCGAATTCGAGACCTTTCACCGCGTGCACTGTTGCAATCGTGACGTAGTCGTCACCGTCCATATCGTCGGTGTCGGAAACAAGCGCGACTGACTGCATAAACTCGGATATTCCCATTTCGGGATTGTCCTGCGTAAACTGTTTTACAGCGGCGGCGAGTTCCTGAATATTTTCAAGTCTGTTTTCGTCCTCCGCGTCGCCGCTCGATGAAAGCGCGGCGTATATTCCGCTTCTTTCAACAACATACTTGATAAACTCCTCCGCGTCTTTGGTTTTGACGGCATTTACTAAATCTATCGCTATTTCCGTAAACGGCGCAAGTTTTTTACGCGTATTCGCGCTCAGCCCGTCGGGAT
Source organism: uncultured Christensenella sp. (assembly GCA_910578325.1). Lineage (GTDB taxonomy): Bacteria > Bacillota > Clostridia > Christensenellales > CAG-917 > CAG-475. Next base: position 79,763 of record CAJTQT010000002.1, on the reverse strand, counting down.
TCAGCAACGCGTAAAAATAAGTCGCGTTTTGCGCAGAAGCATAATCCTGCAACTCCTGTACCGAAGACGCGCCTATTCCTCGCTTAGGATAGTTTACCACGCGCAAAATGCTGTCATTATCGCTCGGATTGAGCGCAAGACGCACGTAAGCAAGCGTATCCTTGATTTCTTTTCTCTCGAAAAATCTGAATCCGCCGAACACTTTATACGGAATTCCGTGCAAATTAAATTCTTCTTCGAACTGTCGCGTAAGCGAGTTAGCCCTGACAAGCACCGCTATCCCGCGATATGTACTGCCGTGCTTGACAAGCGTGTTGATAGCCCTTGCCGTCTGCCCCGCTTCATCTCTGTCCGAATACGCCTCGTAGTATTCTACGGAATCTTCCTCTTTTATATCGCTCCAAAGCGTTTTCTCGTTTCGGTTTGAATTGTACTTGATTACGTTATTCGCGGCGCGCAAAATCGACGTCGTACTGCGATAATTCTGTTCCAGTTTATAAATCTTAGCAGACGGAAAATCTTTATTGAAATCAAGTATGTTACGAATCTCCGCGCCTCTCCAACTGTATATAGACTGATCCTCGTCGCCGACTACGAAGAGATTTCCTCTGCCCGAACAAAGCATCCTAACCAACTTATACTGCAATGCGTTCGTGTCCTGAAACTCGTCTACGTGTACGTAATGGAACCTGTCACAGTACTTTTCAAGCACTTCGGGACACTTTTCAAAGAGTTCCGCAGTTTTGAGGAGCAAGTCGTCAAAGTCCATACAGTTGCAACGCTTGAGTTCCTCTTCATAGGCTTTATATATAAGCGCGACTTCGTTGGCGTCGGAAACTTCGTTTTTTATTTCGTCGTAATAAGCCGACGGCGACAGCGAAAGCGTCTTCGCTCTGGATATATGCCACAGATACTCGCCCGCCTTCTTCGCATCGGCGGAATTGACGTTTTGAACCACTCTCTTTATCAGACGGGAACTTTCCTGCTCAGTATAGATCGTGAAATCCTTGTCATAACCCAGTTTATCCGCATCGTAACGGAGCATCCGCGCACACATAGAGTGAAAGGTGCTTGTCCAGACAGATGCGCTTCCGATAGCCGCTTCGATACGCTCTTTCATTTCGTTTGCGGCTTTGTTTGTAAAGGTTATCGCAAGTATGTTGTAAGGAGAAACTCCCATCTCCAACAGATGGCATATTCTCGCCGTCAGGACTCTCGTCTTTCCGCTGCCCGCGCCCGCTATAACCAGTATCGCGCCTTCGGTATCCGCTACCGCCTGCGCCTGCTGCTCGTTTAATCCGAAATTTATACCCATAATGTGAGATTATACCACATATTGTGGTAAATATCAATTTTTTTAAGAATAAAGCACAAAATTTGGAAGAAAAAGTTTGCCTAGTTCAGTTGCTTTACTCTGATATATATGATAGAATTAACTCGGTTGTTGTAGAATGTCTTTGTCAAAAAGACGGGTTATAGGGGAAATTGTGACTGACGAACTGATTTTTTTTGAAAGCGAAATTATCACCGATGACGAAACCGACGCACCTGTCGGAACTCTCGCCGATACCCCTAACAACCGTAAACGCAAATCGAAACAGATGTCTTCCGACACATTAAACAGTAAGGATGCAACTGTCGTTTCCGACGCGGAAAAACACCCTTCACCACAAATCGAAGTTTCGCGTGCAAAAGGGAAAGCCGCTTCAGAAACGCTAAATGGCGGAAATGAACCTGAACAGGAAACCGCCCTGTCGAAAGATACAAAAGATGTATCAGAGAACAAAGGTTCAGAAAATATCGAGAACGTCACCTCGAAAAACGCACATATAAACAGCGATAGCAATAGAATAAATAAGAACAGCGAAGAAAAATCGCCTCAAAAACGCGAAAACAAGCCAAAATCCGCACATATTGCGATAAACGAGAACGTATCATCTATACAGGAAACAACGCACATAAGAACGAGCATAAAAAAACTCGACAAGCAAAACTCAGTAAAAAACGTGCTTTCAAAGACGGATTTTACAATATCTGCAAGCAGCGAATCGCCTCAGGCTATAAGAGTTAGCAAGCCTAAACCTAAGACAAACGACCCGTGGGCAAGCGCAGATGTGAGCAAATCAAGCGGCAAAAAAGGCAAATCGCAAAACCCTGTCGACAAAACGAAAGAATTCGAAAAGCCAAAGAATAAAAAAGCAGAAGACGGCTCTAAGACGGGAACTAAACAGGACTCCTCTGCAACCTCAAAAAAGAATACTCTCACAGAAAACAAGAACGCTGCAAGTGCGGAAACGGCGAAAACAAATAAGAAAGCAACGGATAACTACCGTGGCGAAATAAAAAATACACATCCATATACGGAGGTAAAAAATATGGCAAAAGAAGCAACTAAGACCGCAAAAGTCAAATCCTCGACAGAGAAAGAGACTGTTGTAGCCAAAGAAACCAAGCCCGCAACCAAGGCTAAAAATTCCGAAGCAAAGGAGAATGTCGTTGCAAAAGCGGCTACAAAGCCCGCAACAAAAGCCAATGCTTCCGACGAAGTTAAAGAAAAAACCGCCAAAGAAGCACCCAAAGCGGAAGTTCAGGCAGTTGAAGATGAAGCAGTCGGTAATCACGGAAAATTTGTCATTAAACGTACCGGCGCAGACAATTTCGTATTCAAACTTTTCTCTTCAAACAAAAGAGTCGTTGCAGTTTCCGCAGGTCAATATACTTCGCTCGGCGCTTGCAAAAACGGCGTGCAAAGTGTTATGAATAATGCTGCAACCGCACCCATTGAAGACCAGACTCTCAAAAACGTTGTCGAGCAGAAATTCCCCAAGTGGGTTGTTTATCTTGATAAACGCGGCGAATTCCGTCTCCGTCTGTATGCGTCAAACGGAAATATGGTCGCGGCGACCAACGATGGATATCTCTCCAAAGACGCAGCCAAAAAAGGCATTGACGCTATCGCGCGCGCTGCAAAAGACGCCGAAGTCGAACGCAACGACGATTTGTGGTAAGATAAACTACATAATACAGTTTTAAAAGCGGGCGTTTACGCCCGCTTTTATTATTTAATAACTACAATTTAAAACTATATTCTAAGTTTCTATATACAAGCAACCTCTCTGTTTAAATTTTAGTACGGCATATTGCCATTTTTTACAAATCGGAAATGTTTTCGACTATTATTTTCAAGTCGGCATATTGCCGTCAAATAAGAAATCGAGGTTGATTATGAAACTTTCCGACTGGCTATGCGACTGGCTTGAAAATTACGTTAAACCTGCAAACAAAACGCGCACTTATAAACGCTACTGCGAAATATCGAGATTGCATATTGCTCCCTACATAGGCGACTTGGATATGGATGACCTGACTTTGTCAGTTTTACAGCGTATGGTGGCCACCCTGCTTAAATCGGGCAATCTCAGGACAAAACAGCCGCTGTCTTCAAACTCTGTAAACTGCGTCATATCCGTATTGCAAAACGCATTGAGATCCGCGCATCAGGCAGGATTGACGCAACACTTTATAGCCGACAAAATCAGACGGCCGCGTACGGTCGAAAAGCGAATACAGTGTATGTCGCTCAAAGAACAACTGCTTATTGAAAAATTCTGTCTGTTTAACAGAAAAACTAAATTTCTCGGATTCGTGATATGCCTTTATACCGGACTGCGCGTGGGTGAAATACTCGCGCTTAGATGGGATGACGTAGATTTAAAGGCGTGCACCCTATCTGTAAACAAAACCTGCTACGATACAAAAGACGGACTTTGCCTCTGCGAGCCTAAAACTCTCAGTTCAAAGAGAACTATACCTTTTCCAAAACAACTCAAATCCGTTTTCAAACAACTTCAAAAACATTGCGGTGATTGTCAACACGTCATATCGCATAACGGGCGTCCTGTCGGAGTGCGCTCATATCAGCGCAGTTTCGAACTTATTCTGAAAAACCTCGGCATTCCTCACCGCGGCGTTCATTCGCTACGGCACACATTTGCAACAAGAGCCATTGAATGCGGAATGGATATCAAAACGCTGTCCGAAATACTCGGACACAAAAACGCCGCAATCACGCTCAACAGATATGCCCATTCGCTTATGCAACATAAAATAGAAATGATGAACCGTCTGGGACGATTGCTATAAGTGGCCGATAACATGCGATACGAAACGGAGACTTAATGTCTGTCTCCGTTTCGATAAAAGCAAACACAGTATTATATAGGATATAATCAATTCGGCATAGGTCTTCCACCGCCTACCGGCGTGATTTTAGCCCAAGTGAGCGCGCCTACGATACCGTCCGCAACTAAACCGTTTTCCTGCTGGAACTGCTTTACGGCATTCAGAGTATTTGCTCCGAATATGCCGTCGGGAGTGCCGACAGGATAGAGTTTTGACAGCAGTTTCTGTTGCAGATACCTCACATATACACCTCTGCTTCCTTGTCTCAGTAAAGGTAATGACGCGTCCTGCATAAGCAGTGTTCTCCAAGTATTTCTGCCCACAATGCCGTCTGCCGTCAACCCGTTATCCTGCTGAAATTTCTTTACTGCCTGCTGAGTGCCGGAGCCGAACATTCCGTCGACAGACAGCGCATTTCCGTATAAATTCAGATAGCATTGCAAAAATTTGACGACGTTTCCTCTCGTGCCTATTCTTATGGTCGGCATTTCGGTATAATCTATATCGGCAACATATTCCACGTCAAGATAATTGCTGACGCCTATGCAGCCGCCGTCTCCGCACATACGCTGAAAGTCGGGATCGACCATAAGTTTCGCTTCGTTGAAATTTGTCATAAATCCGCATTCCGATATGACTGCGGGACAGTTTACCGAGCGCAGCATACCTATTTCCGCAAGTGTTGAAACTCCGAGATTTCTTGTTTCCACTTCCTCGCCTATACCCGCCGATACGTCATACGCAAGCAATCTGCTCGAACTTGAAAACCTGTTTTCATTGGAATAATATACCCGATATCCGTTTGCGGACGAGAAAACAAGCGCATTTCCCGCCGCATTATAAGCGTAGGTGACGATACAAGTCAGCCCCTGTCTGTTAGCCCGCGTGACTCTTTGCGATATCGAAACGTCGGTGATTTCGGGCTTAATGTCATAGACGTTAAATCCCGTTCTCAGACAGGCAATCAAAAAGTAATATTTTGCAGGTCGGTTAAATTCGTTCTCATAAAAATTTCTGTTTATGTATGGCATAACCGGAGTACGTTTTCCGGCAGTTGGCGGATTCATTCCATGCTCGTCATTTCCGCCTATGTAAAATCTTTCTGCATTTGCCATCGGCTCCCTCCAAGGTGATAGATTTTGTATTCCATTATATTTTTGTCGTAGCAAAAATGCGCCATCTATAATCACATATTTGAAATTAAAACAAAATTAGGATACATTGAACGGGTAAACGGTGAATTTTTAAAATTTGGCGGGATCATTACACGTTAAAAAGCAGCCCTTTCGGACTGCTTTTCATCTTTTTAAAATGGGTTACTGCAAAACCTCTATATCCTTGATTCTAACTTCGTTCCCTGTGACAAGATACGTCTTATTGCTTCCGCAATGCGGGCATTGTTTTGCATAAGACGTTGTTTTGTACGTCTGACCGCAGTCTTCGCAATACGATATACCTTCGAGAACTACCAGTTCGAGTTCCGCATCTTTGAGATACTCGGATTTTTTCTTAGACCACTCAAAACAGTCTTTAAAAAGTTCGGGCACAACTGAGGAAACTTCGCCGACTTCAAGAGTCAACTTCGTCACCTTATCGACGTTGTTTTCATCCGCGACTTTCTCGACCTGTTCTATAACGTGAACTACTATACCTAACTCATGCATTTTGCGAATTTCCCGTGTTCGGATATTTCTTGCGGAATTCCTTAGTTGCCTTTTTATAAGTACGGCGTTTCTTAGCAAGCATTCTCGCTTCCTTAGAACCTGCGTGCGCAAGAATCCTGAAACTGCGCTTGACCGCATATTTCAAAAGACCGCCAACCTTTTTCTCGGCTACTATCATAGTGGAATGCTTCGGATGGTCTCTCACAAGATGTATTGCGTCGAACTGACACTTAGTCGTGCAAAGTCCACAACCGATACACTTGTTTGGATCGACATACGACGCACCGCATCCCAGACAGCGGTTGGTTTCGATTTTGACCTGTTTCTCCGAAAGCGTATTGTGCGCGTCCTTGAAGGAGTTCTTATAGTCGATTGTCTCGTCCATTCCCGCTTCCTGTCTGCCTGCCTTGTCATAGGACGGATATTTCAAATCGTCTTTGTTAAGAGGCGTATACTGTCTTCTGTCTCTTCCGATAGTCATATGCGCCGCAGGACGTACGTGACGGTGCAAACTCTCTGCCGCTTCGTGTCCCGCAGCAATAGCGTCGATTACAAACCTCGGTCCCGTATACACGTCGCCGCCGACAAAAATATCGGGATCCGCCGTCTGATACGTGAACTTATCCGCAACGGGATAATTTCCGTGCCAGAATTCCACTTTGGTGCCCTCAAGGAGGTTGCCCCATTCAATCGCCTGACCGATTGCGAATACAATCTTATCTGCTTTGACTTCGATTACTGTTTCCTCGTCATAAACAGGAGAGAATTTATTCGTTGCGGGATCTATTGTACGCAGACATTTCTTGAATACGATTCCCGTAACTTCTCCGTTTTCGCCGACGAGAACTTCTTTCGGACCCCACGAGGTATTTATAGTGACGTTTTCCTCGATGGCTTCCATAATCTCATCGTCGTTAGCGGGCATTTCTTCCTTCGTTTCGAGGCAGAACATATTTACGGACTTTGCGCCCAAACGGTGAGCGTTTCTCGCGCAGTCGATTGCGACGTTTCCACCGCCTACGACAACCACGTCACCCTCGAATCTTTTATCTCTGTTCTCGAATGATTCGCGCAGATAATTGACTGCGATATCCGTGCCGACGGCGGTATTGTTCGCAACGTCGGGACGTCTTCCGCCCTGACAGCCTATTGCAATATAGAACGCTTTATATCCCTGCTCTTTGAGTTGCGCAATCGTGACGTCTTTTCCAACCTCTACGCCGCACTTGATTTCGACTCCGAGTTGTTTGATTATCTCGATTTCCGCCTCTATAACGTCTTTTTCGAGTTTATAACTGGGGATACCGTAGGTAAGCATACCGCCGGCAACTTCGTTTTTTTCGAAGACTGTGGGGGTATAACCCATCTGTGCGAGATAATACGCCGCGCTCAAACCTGCGGGACCTGCGCCGATAATCGCGATTTTTTCCTTAAACTCGCCGTATACTGACTGAACGAGTTTTTCGGGCACGTAGCGGTTTTCGGAATTGATTTCCAAATCCGCAACGAACTTCTTAATCGCGTCGATGGATACGGGTTTATCGATAAGACCTCTCGTGCACGCGTCTTCGCAACGCTTGTTGCAAACGCGTCCGCACACCGCGGGGAACGGGTTTTCGGTCTTAATCATAGCGAGAGCCTCTTTATATTTGCCCTGCTTTGCAAGGTTGATATACGCCTGTACGGGTACGTGTGCAGGACAAGCCGCCTTACAGGGCGCGCTTCCCGTTTCGTAAGTGTTGGACATTCTGGCAGTATCGCGATAAGCCTCGTCCCAAGCGTATTTGCCCCAAATATTGTTGTCGGGCAAAGGAGCGTGCGGATATTTTACGTCCGTGCCGTCCTTATGGCAGAGTTTCTGACCGAGTTTAACCGCGCCGCCGGGACATACTTCGACGCACTTGCCGCAGGCTACGCAATTCTCTTTATCGACTTTTGCGGTGTACGCGCTTCTGGACAGGTTGGGAGTGTTAAACAGCATAGAAGTACGCAAAGCGTTACAAATCTTGACGTTACAGTTGCAGATATCGAAAATCTTGTCCGAACCGTCAATGTTCGTAATCTGATGCACATAACCGTTCTTTTCGGCGAGTTGCAGGATTTCAAGCGCTCTTTCCTTATCGATATAATGCGCCCTGCCCGTCTCAACGGCATAATCCGCCATATCACCGACCTGAATACACCAGTCGTCAACGTCATCCGTACAGCCGTCGCCGAGCACTGCGCGGGACGCGCGGCAGGAGCAGATGCCTGCGGACAGATGTCCGTCGTACTTTTTCAGCCAGTGGGAAATCTTCTCGATATCCATAGCCTTGTTTTCAGACTCTATGGCTTTCTCAACAGGAATAACGTGCATACCTATGCCGTCGCCTCCCGGAGGCACCATTTGCGTTACGCCCGCAAGAGGAATGAACGTCATTCTTTCAAAGAAATTCGCAACCGTGGGATTCTTCTGAATGCGTTCAACCGTGGAATTGAACAACTCCGCGGAACCGGGAACGAAGAAAGGCACGCGATATCTCTTTACGCGAGGCTTATCTTTAAGTTCACACTCATAGCCGTAATTGTCGCCGTAATCGTATTCGATGATACCGATAAGCGACATTTCTTCGAACAGATCGTGCAATCTCTTAGGCTCGTAACCCTTGTTCATTTTGAGGAGTTCCTCAAACGTGTAATATTTGCGCAACTTCATCTTGCAGCAGATATCGCACATTTCGGGTGTCAGAACCTCTTTCAATCCCCAATACTCGGGCGCGTCAGAACCGAATCCTGCGATTTTATGTACGACTACGTCCGTGATTTTCTTTCCGAGTTTAACATAGCATTTATCTACGTTTTTCTCGCCCTGATACTTGCTCCTGACCTTTTTATCATTACATTGTTCAGGCATTGTCTCTCTTCCCTCCGCTTGACAATTTTTTTATAAAATAATCGACTACGACGTCCAGATTCTCGCCGCTTTTGGCGGATATCGGGATTACGGTCGAATTATTGTTTCTGAATTTTATATTATCCACGCACTTCTTTAAATCAAAAGTGAAATACGGCGCGGCATCGATTTTATTGATGAGCACCAAATCGCACTTTTGATATATCAAAGGATATTTCAACGGTTTATCGTCGCCTTCCGGAACCGACAGAATCGTCATATTCAGGTGCGCGCCCGTATCGAATTCCGCAGGACAGACGAGATTGCCGACGTTTTCCAAAAACACCAAATCCAAATCATCTATCCCTATGCCGTCCAGCCCCTGCTTCGTCATAGCGGCGTCAAGATGACACATACCGCCCGTGTGCAACTGGACGGACTTGCAGTGCGTCCTGCCGGCAACTCTCACCGCGTCAACGTCGGAATCGATATCCGCTTCCATCACTCCTATTCTGAATCTGTCAGACAGTCTGTTGATAAGCGAAATCAACGTAGTGGTTTTTCCCGCTCCGGGAGAAGACATTACGTTTACCAAAAACAGATTTTTGGATTTCAGATAAGCGCGAAGCAGATCCGCTTCGTTATCGTTGTCCTCGAATACGCTTTTTGAAAGGTTTATGGTCCTTATTTCACTCATATTTAACATTATACAGTAAAACTATAAATAAATAAAGAGCAATTTTCACTATTTATCGCTATATTTTGCATTATCCATAATTTTACTCGGAAAACCGCCGTATTTTCCGCTCCGTTAATAATATTATGAGCGTTTGCTTGCTTTGATGTCACATACGGCGCGCAAAGAGCATATACTGTTTCCCGATTTCAAGCCGCCGTATTCAAAGTTTCGAATTTCAAAAGACAGGCTATCCTGCGATAGCCTGCCTTTACGTCTGAATTAATTCTATCAAAAGAATCTGTGTACGAGGTCTCTGCTGTATTCGACGGTTTCTTCCATATCGCCGAACGCCATAACTTCGCCTGCATAGAAGGTGTTATCCTTGCCCTGCATCGCTTCGACTTTGTCATACCAGCCGTCAGCATAGTCTTTGGAGCCGACGTGCGGGAAATAATACCAGTCGTCGATTCTCTCAACTTCCTCAACCTTTCTTCCGCACTTCTCCATATCGGCGAGCGTGGTGTCTCTTGCAACTTCGAAAGGAACGTCTTCCATACCCTCGTGATTACGCAACGTAAACGTAACGACAGGCTGGTCGGTGACTTCTTCCTGCGGCCAACGGTGATAGAAAACCATAAGGTGACCGCGGGTTTCGTTTGTCATATTCTCGAAGAAGTAATACGAAATTTCGGGAGTGTTGCCTTCTGCCGTTCTGACAGCCATCGTGAAATACTTTTTGTTTTGAATCTTGTTGAAGAGTTCGGTTTCCTCCGCGCGCGGATCACCGTATTCGAGGAACATTTCAAGCGGCGTGCAGATGATGAGTTTATCAAACTCTTCCTCCGTGCCGTTGACAGTCACGTATACCTTGTCCTCGGTTCTTCTGACGTTGGTAACCTCGGAGTTGAGAATCGCGGGGTTTTTGAGGTGTGCGTTTACGCCTTCCCAGATGGACTGCGTTCCGTTTTTCCAAGTCCAGAGTTTACCGGTGGACAGGAATTGTCTTACGGTAAACGCGTCGAGATATTTGAGCACGTACGCCGCGGGGATTTCATCGAAATAGCCGTAACCGAAAGACGTAAAAGGTCCTTTCCAAACGGTGACCGCGTCCTCGCATTTATTGAGTTTGAGGAACTCGGAAAAAGGCATACTCAAATCTTTAAGGTTGGGGTTTACGCCCTTGATGCGTTTAAGTTTCATTTTGGGCGAGGGGCACATACCTTCGTACTTACCCTGCGCAACGCCGCGGTGACCGTTGACGTCGTAACCGTAGTATTTCTTGTTGAGAAGTCTGGAAAGTTTGTTCATTTTCATAACTTTTTTGAGCATCGCAACGGGAGACAGTTTCTGAGGCGTGCCGTCTGTCATCATAAATTTACGTCCCATAGGAGGTCCGTCAAGGTGAGTCGTACCGCCGAACACTTCGCATTCCTGAACGGCAAAATACGTATCGCAACCCATAACCGCGCCCATTTCGATGGTGCGCTCTTCCCACTTGCCGTCCGCGGTTTTCACTCTCATTTTGGGAGAAAACGCCTTACCGCCGACGTGATCGGATTTTTCATAAATGACGTAGTTGGTATATCCCTTCTTTTCCAAGTACATTGCAGCACTCGTACCGGCGGGACCGCCACCGATGATACAAATCCTTTGATTTAAGTCTTTCATATTCTTCCTCCTCTTGGAAAATTATATTTTTATGGTTTTATTTTACAACTCGTTTAATTAAATGTAAATGCCTATTGCAAAAATGACCGCGAATTTTGACTGTTTTTTTGCAAAATAGCAGTTTTTCATAATAATTTTCCGCGATTATCCTCAAATAACGCGCAAACCGACGGTTCGGCGGTTTGCAAAACGGCGGATTCAGTCTTTTATCGCTTTTGCGATTTCGCCTCGCAAATACGTTTCGAGCGCGTCAATACCATCGTCTTTCAATGCCGAAGTATAGAATATCGGCGCGTGCGGATTGCGTATGCGCAAGTTATTTTCAATATTCTCAAACGAAAAATCGAATATAGGCAAAACGTCGGTCTTCGTAATCGCGACAGCCGTCGCAACCTCAAACATCAACGGATATTTGAGCGGTTTGTCATCGCCTTCGGGCACAGACAGTATGACCAGATTCGCGCTTGCTCCCGTATCGAACTCCGCAGGACAGACAAGGTTGCCGATATTTTCGAGTATGACGAAATCGAGTCCGTCTATTCCGAGAGCCGAAAGCGATTCGTTTGCCATCTGACAGGTAAGATGACACGCTCCCGCAGTGTGTATCTGCACGGTTTTCACGCCTGTTTTTTCCGCAACGGTATGCGCGTCGACGTCAGAATCTATATCAGCCTCTATTACGCCTATTCTATAATCGTTTTTCAGTCGGTTGACAAGATTTACTATAAGCGTCGTCTTGCCGCTCCCCGGCGAGGACATAACGTTGAGGAAAAACACTTTCTTTCTTTTAAGTTCGTCCTTTATAGACTGAGCCTGTTCGTTATTTCGGGATGCGATATCCTCTTTGATTTCAACAACTTTAATATTTTCCATAGTGAAATTATAAGAAATAATACGCGGTAAATCAATATGTTTTATAAAAAATCATACTGTTTCCGAATATAATATGAAATCCGCCTAAAATCGGCGGATTTCATAACTCTTGATTATCTATGCGTTTATAAGACAACAGACGTTTAAATTTCGTTGCCGTCCTTATCCAAATCCCCGTCGGTACAATGCACGGTAAAATGAAGAACTCGTGTATCGTCGCCATTTATTATATGGGGAATATGTCCATTCCATCCAGCGTCTTTCGGAATAAGATTCCATTGCTCTTTGGTTCCTTCATAATAAATATCTTCCAGATCCTGACAATGGAAAAATGCTTCCATTTTTATACTTTGCAAACCGGAATGTAGCGTTATAGATTTCAAACCGCTACGCGCAAACGCCATCATACTAATTTCCGTAATGCCCTCAGGCAACACGATATTATCGTCCCAGATTTCAAATTCCCCTGCATTACAGCCCACAAACGCTCCCATTCCTAAATGAGTTAAATTTTTAGATATATATTTGATGCTACCTATACCTTTGCCAAAGTCATCAAGGTCAGCACTAAATGCGTAATCGCCTATGCTGACTACGTTATCGGGTATTATCAAATCTTTTATGCGACAGCCGTAAAACGCATAATTTTCTATATACTTTACAGTTTCCGGAATATTATTAAATCCTTTCACGCAAGCATACTCTCCGATAGTTTCGATATCTCCTTCCCAATTTCCCTGATAACTGAATATCAAGGTTTTAGTATAACTGTCTACTATAAAGTTATTGCCGTAGTATCTCGGATTTTCGCTGTCGACCGTCAGATTTAACGGTTTAATTACCGGAAGAATTTCCCCTCCGTCTCCTTCTATATAATAACCGGAATATTCCGTAAGCACGCCCTTTCCTATTTCCTCTACGCTTCCGGGGATGTAAAATTCGGTGATAAATCCGCATCCCTTAAACGCAAAGTCGCCTATTTTCTGCAATCCCTGCGGAAGCACCGCACTAAGCATAGAGCCGCATCCCTCGAAGGTGCTCTCTCCGATTTCTTTTATGTTTTCAAACGTGACGTTTTCAATCGCTTTGGAGTTAGAAAACGCGCGGTTTCCGATCCTATCGACGTTTCTTATAACAAGGTTTTTCAATACATCAAACCCACCGCTTGAACTGTCGGGAATATCTCCCCCGCCCGCAATAGTTAAATCGGTTACGGTATTGCAAGAATTGATAGGCACAGAGGACGGACTAATCCTCCACCCCCTAAATAATTCATAAAACGCGGCTGCGGGAATCGTCGCAATCTCGACATACATACAGTATCTAAATGCTTCGTCTCCCACTGACGTAACAGTTTCCGGTATAGAGAGCGTTTTTATCGAAGAGCAACCGTCAAACGCGTTGTTGCCTATAGACGTTGCGCCGTAATGTATTTCGACATCGGTCAACTTTTTCATATTGTAACACATATAAGCGCTGACCTGTTGCAAGTTGGCAGGGAAATGCATTTCCGTTACATTTTCGCAGTTACGGAATGCGCCCCAGCCGATATTGCTTACACCGTCCGGAATGTATAAGGAAGTCAAAGACGAACAACCGTCAAACGCTTGAGCGCCGATTTCCTGCAAGCGGTCGCCGAAAGTTATTTCAGATATGTTTGCACATCCTCTAAATACACTTCCGCCGAGAGTTATCAGCGTATTCGGCAACGTTACAGATGTGAGCCCCGTACAATTGTAAAAACTATTATCACCTATATGTTCTACGTTATTGCCTATTACAAGATTCACTATTCCCGTGCAGTTTTCGAATGTGCCGCTGCCTCTACCGGACGCTATACTCACGACGTTGTCGGGGATTATAACTTCCGTAATCAGCGAACAGTTTACAAAAGCACCGGAACCGATGTACGTTACAGAATCAGGAATAACAATGCTTTTGAGTGCAGTACAGTTGTACATAAAATTCGAAGGTATGCCTTCCAAATTGCTTGAAAGAATCATTTCTTCAATGGATTTACAATTCTCAAAGGCTTGATCGCCTACACTGATTACGCTATCAGGCAATCTGATGCTTGTCAAGGCAGCGCAATTTCTAAAAGCAGCACTGCCTATATTCGTTAAGTTTTCAGGCAGTCTTATACTGTTCAATGCAGAACAACCGTAAAATGCGGAATCCCCGATCTTTGAAACGCTTTCGGGGAACTCAAAATTTTCAAGTTTTAAACAGCCTACGAATGCACTTGCTCCGATTTCCGTTATACTGCCCAGAATCGTAACTTCCGAAAGTTCGGCACAATTTGAAAAAGTGGAATGCGAAATTTTCGTCACTCTTGAATTTATTGTTATACTTGTCAGCGCGGTACAGCCGTAAAACGCTCTGTAATCTATAAATTCGACCGTATCGGGAATATAAACCGAGTTTAACGAAACGCATTCTTCGAATGCTGAATATGAAATGGTTGTACACATACTCGGCAACGTGACGGAAGCGAGCGAACTGCATCCCATAAGCATCAAATACGGAATGTCCGAAATGCTGTCGGGAATAATTATTTCCGTCAGCGAACTGCATCCCATAAACATCGAATGCGAAATTTCCGTAATACTGTCGGGAAGATTGATTTCAGTCAGCGAACTGCATCCCTTGAAAGCGGAATGACCGATTTTTTCCACAGTATCCGGAATAGTTATGCTCGTAATTTTGGTACAATCTGCAATCAGACCTTCGTTTATTCTGCACACGTTTCCGAGCGTTAACGACGTCAGCGTTTCAGTACACGATATAAACGGGTAATCGGAAATAACTTTTGTCAGATTATTCACCGCAAGAGAAGTTGCGTTTATATCTTTTTTCGCACCTATAAGCAGATGATAGGGATTATCTTCATTTCCAAGATAATTCAATAAGCCGTATTCGTCTGTGTTATAGTTTATTTTACTGCAATCTTTGAAAACCTCCGCTCCGATATCGTACAAAGTGCTCGGTATAGAAACATCGGTGACGTTTGTACAACTTGCAAACGCCCCTTGTCCGACCTGCGTTACGCTTTCGGGTAAAATGATTTCCGTCAACGAACTGCACAGATAGAATGCGCGCTCCCCTATACTCTTCACACCGTCGGGTATTACGATATTCTTCAAAGCGCGACACTCAAAGAAGGCGCGCTCCCCTATGCTTTTCACTCCGAACGGAATATTTATACTTTCGAGATTCCCACACAAGTTAAAAGCCCGATCGGAAATTTCGGTTATATTTTCCGACAACCGAACTTCTTTGAGCGACCTGCATCTTGAAAACGCACCGTCTTCCATACCCACAACACTGTCGGGAACATACACGCTTGTTATACTCGTATTGAGACTTTGACTCAGTATGTAAATATAACTTACCGGCAATCCGTTGTACGTTGACGGAATTCTGATATCGGTGTCCGTAGCAGTACCCAAACCGTACACTGCGTATCCTACCTGCACTCCGTTTTCAGAGTGTACGGACATATTAAGTCCGCGGGTATCGCCCTCTTCATATCCCGTATACTCGCACTCGGTACAGATATTATAACTCCAGTCGTGCGGTCCTTTGACTTCCATATGACAGACGGTGCACTCGCCCGAGTGCGTTGTTCCCGTCATAGTCCAGTTTCCGCTTACGTGCGGAAGTTTTGGAATGCTGTACTGCGGCGTATAAACAAGACCGCAATTTTCGCAATGTGAACCCTCCGTCTTGCCCTCCGCCGCACAGGTAGGCTCTACGGCAAAATCCGTAACAACGTTATGTCCTATCGCGGGTATATTTTCAAAAGTAGAATACCCGCATTCTTCGCGAATGCATTCCTCATACGGCTCCCAACCGTCCAACTCACAGGATACAGGACGTCCACCATGTTGATACAGAATATGTCCCAACTTTTCCAACACGGCATAAGTGCTATATCCGCAATCGGGACGGGTGCAAATTTCATAATCAAACCAACCGTCTTCCGTACAGGTTGGGTCCTTTCTCGAATAAAAACTCAAATCGTGTTGAAGAGGATACAGTTCCTGATAAGTATTATAATCGCACTTCTCACAAGTCTCGTAATATAGCCATCCCGACTCGGTGCACGTAGCGTCTTTGCCGTCGTGCGGAATCAAAGCGTGCCCGTCTGACGGATAATAGTTTGTAAGCGTGTTATAGTCGCATCTCGTGCACATTTCATACGCATCCCAACCGTCTTCGGTACAAGTCGGCTTTTTGGTGTCAAAATGTATTATATCGTGGTCGAGAGCAGGAATTTCTTTATACGTGGAATAGTCGCAGCGGGTGCAGAATTCGTAATCATTCCAACCGACTTCCGTACAGGTCGCGTCTTTCCTACCGCGGTAGTTCATATCGTGTCCTTCAGAATAAGTAAATACGTCGGAGGCATTCACAGTTATTTTCGCTTCGGCGTCCGAAAAATACAGCCCGCATTTTTTGCAAAGCCAGTATTCGATATTGCCGTCGCGCTCACAGTTTACTTCCACGGCATCAAAATGGTTCAACTCGTGGATATGCTCTTCTTCCTGTCCTGCCCGTACAAAACCGCAGAAGCATTTGCCGTTTGCGTCAAACTCGTGCGCGCCTCTGTCATTCTCGGGCGACGGACAGTTTGCCGCATTGCACTCGCGCCAGTGCTCGTAATCGTCATAAGACCACTTTGCAAAACTGTGCTCGTGAGCCTCGGTGCCGTTCTGCTCGTCGCAGGCAACAAGCACAAACAGGCAAAGACTTATGCACAAAATAACCGAAATCAAAATTGCAAATGATTTTCTCTTCATTATAACCCACCTCTGATATTAAACGCGAAAATACACCTATTAAACATTTAGATGTATTTTAATATAAATTATAGTTTCTTTATTAAAAAAAATCAACCGTCACAGACTAATCCATTCGTAAATACATATCAAAATAATGCATAAAGGTGATTGCGCGTAAGATTTCACGGATTTTATGCGTGGAAAATACATCTAAATGTTTAATAGATGAACAAATTTTTGTTAAATTCACGGTTTTGATACACACATTTTTATACGAAAAAAGCGCTTATATAGTAAGCGCTCTTCTCGGGAGATTCTCAAACACGTCAGTGTTTAAGCATTATATAAGAGAAAGTCTTGGAGAATTTGTTTGCGTATGCTTCCGATACGAAGTATTGCGCAACCGCGAACAGCGTAAGCAATGCTGCGAACACGTAGAATACTACTCTCATCGACATAAGCGGGATAAAGAACATCATCGGAATGCCGTCAAGCCACGCCATATCCTGATAGCCCAGAGCCGCGCCGATGACTTCTTCGCTCTCGATATCGCCCCATTCGTTGTAAACGTACTGCACTATTTCCGCGTTGGGGTCAACGTCGGGGAAAAGCATATTGTTTCCGAGAATATTGAATATGTTCCATCTGATGCCGTCAAACTCTTTGTAAACAAGAATTGAGTTTACTATTTCGTTGAGTTTTGCGGTATCGCTGAAATCGAGGCCGTTGTTTACTGCGTCGAGCACAACGTTGACTATTTTAAGCAGGTTCATAGAAAGAATTTGATTTACAGTCAGATTGTGATCGCTCTCGTTGGGCTTTCCGGACGTTTTAAGCAACAGAGTCGCGGCAAGTTCAATCGGGAAATCGCCGTTGGAAATAGCCTGCAACATATCGGGTTTGTCAAGCGCGATTTCAATGGCAAGAGGATCGAAAGACTTGTATGCGTCGTTCATACTCTTGTAAATGGGCTTGAAAATTCTCTGGAATTCTTCGTCGGTATATTTGACGGATTCATCCAGACCGTTCTTCGCTTTAAACGCCTCTACTCTGGCGTAAATCTGCTCGTGCATACCCTGATAATCGTACACCACGTCTTCGTAAAGTATGGTATTCGACGTTGCGGATTTGAGAAGCGGAGGCATTGCTATATCAAGTATTCCGAACAGACCTACGATGACCGCAAGAGGAATGCACGCCATTTTGAGCATAAGCGATTTGCCTGTTTTGCATTTCTTCTTGCAAAGATTGTACACAAGAGCCTGTACGCCGAGCACGATAACCGCGATTATGATAACCGCAATCAAAGGCGCGAATGAGGACGCTCCGTACATCCCGTAACTGTTCCATTTCAGAGACTCGACAAGAGCCACGATGAACATAATCGGGAAGCCAACCGCATAGAGAAGGATGTTGATCAAAGGATAAAGCCATTTTTTCTCAGTCATTTTTCTTTTCCTCCTCTTTCTGTTTCTTAGCAAAGTAATCTGTGAGGAACAGGCTCAGAACCACTATACCCACGCATACGTAGCAGACGTATTTCATTGCGCCGCCGGCAAGTACCGAAGGATAGTATGTGTACTTGAAATTGAGTTTCTGAGCGTCCGCAAGCGACAAATCGCTGTCCGAACCGTCAACCGCTTTCTGATAAGTCGACACGGTCTGGGGGCCCATACCCGTGTAAATCACGTCGGGAATAAGTCCGTTGATGGTTTCAGCATTGAGGAATCCGCCAGCATATTGCATCACGAGGTCGAGAAGGTCGCCAACGGGAATGTCTATACCCAAAAGATTGAGCGTCAATCCGTCGGGAAGAAGGTCTTTGTCCTTTATCGCAGCAAGCAGAATATCGACGATTTCGCCCTTATATTCGGTTATGTCTACGCGTGAACCTTTAAGTCTGACAAGGTCCTCTTCCTTTTCTGCGAGAATATCGTCGTATGCCTTGCGGGCTTCTTCCGCCGCTTTTACGAGAGCCTCGTCGTTCGGGTTTTGAGCAAGGGCTTCGTCAGCCGCTTTGCTCGATTGAAGTTTGACGTCGATTTCGGCTTCGATTTCTGCAAGTTCCGCTTTCGCCGCTTCAAGGTTTCTCAACGCTTCGAGTTTCTGCTCGGTCAGCACTTTCGCTTTTTCGAAAGAGCCGTACTTATATCCGAGATTATGCTCTTTATCGGCGTTGTCGTACCATTCGGAATAGGTGTGTTCCATTCCGTACTGTTTGATAAAATCGTAATTTTCGTTTATAAGAACGTAAACGTCGCTGTCATAGCGTTTGGTGAAATCTCTGTGCCACCCTGCGACGGCGTCGTAGTTCTTAATGTCAACCTCTCCCACCAACTGCTTTTGAGCCGCTTCGTATTTGGGACGCGTCACCGCGTCGAAGATAGCGGACGGAAGCAGTATGCACAGAATGGAGAGTGCGGACATCACCACAAGGACCACCTTGTGGTGAGCCTCACTCTTTTCTCCTATGAATTTTTCAAGGAGGAAGTGGATTATGAGCAATACTACCCAGATTACCGTAAATGCGATAATCCAATTTTGCGCGTGATTTCCTAAAACCTCGGTGCCGAACATCGGCGCCATCGTGATAATCATAAGTATTATCAGAAGCGGGAAGCCCGCGAGGAAGAAGATACTTTTCAGCGCTTTATATAAAATCGCTTTATTCATTTTATACCCCTATAATTCGTATAGATTAACTTTTCGGAGGAATAATCGCCTGCATATCAAAGCAATTCGGGCAAGAGACCGGTATTGCAAGCGCATTATCCCTCCAAAATTTATACTTATTTAACGGTTACGTCGTGGAAGAACGTCTGTTCGACACCGTTTATTGTCGCACTGTAAGTCACTTTGTACTTACCTGTCTCTGTAAATGCGCCGTCTACAAGTTCGACTTCGGCGCCGCCCAACTCCACCGTGACAGTAACGTCATACACTTTGGTATCGGTGCCTTTTACATAAATTGCATAACCTTCGGGGCCGTATTTGAATTCAAGAACTCGGGACTCGCCGTCCACGGCATACTCCATAACGTCGACTTTTTCAATATATCCGTCAAGTTTATTACCGACTTTTGCCGAGGACTTGTTTATCGCGTACATTTCATAAGCGGTAAAGGATGCGTTAAGATAGTATCCGTCAACCTTGAGACTGTAATTGATTTTATTGCTGCGGTATCCGGATTTGTTTTCGTTGGGATAGTTATTGATAAATCCGTCTGCCGAAAATTCTACCGCAGTCTTACTCTTATCCCATTCGAAAGTAAGTTCAACATTTTTAGTCGTTCCGTCTTTGTCAACGGCAACCCAGTTACCGTCTTTAAGCACGATATTGAACTCTGTCTCACCAACCGTCAAAACAAGTTTGTTGCTTATAGACATACCGAAATACATACTGCCGAGCGTACTCACCGAATAATCGGATACGACAGGAATATTTACGTCTACGGTCTTTTTTAATCCGCTTTCGGTCACGACGTTATTGAATCTGACGGTAAAGTTCTTGCCGACAAAACTCAAATCCTTTTTGAGTGTGTAGACGCCGTTTTCGATATCGAATACCTCATCGAGCGATTTAAGAGTCGTACCGCCCATTCTGTATTGCGCGGCAACGGAAGATTCCGTCTTAGTGCCGTCGGCTGCCACAGCGTATGCTTTGTACTCGCCGAAGTTCCACGTGCCTCCGAGCGATATGCTCTCCTGTTCGGTCTTGCCGTCAACACGTTCGGCAATAGCGTCTTCTACTTTAATCGTGCAGCAGTTCGTTTCATAACCGGCAAACAAAAGTTTAGTGCTGTAGGTACCTGCAACTGTTATATAACCGCTTTCGTTTACAACATCTGCTGTAACGTCTTTGCCGTCCTCGTCAATCACTCTGACGTCGCTATCGGTCATCTTGAATTCGCCGATGCCCGCGATTGTCATAATCGTATCCGCGCCGTAAGTCTTCTCTCTGATGACGTCGAAGGCTTTCTTCCCTCCTGCAAGAACAGTTTGTTCTTCTGCCTTGAGATTAGAAACAGTGACTTCTGCAGTCTTATCAAATGGAACAACTTCTATTTCGGTTTCAAACTTAATAGTACCCGAAAGCGGAAGCAGGTCGTCAAGTGTAAAGAACGAATTGAGAGAAAGCAGGTCGTTCGCTATTGCGATATAGAAAGTAACTTTTTGCTTTCCGGGTTTAGTGACGTCAAGTCCTTTCACTGCCATAATAAAGCCGCTTGTTTGAATTTCGTTGTCTGCAAGGTCGACGCCTGTCATAAGAATAACCTTGTCATAAGCAACATAGCCCTTGAAGAATCTTGCCAGATTGCTTTCGCCCTGCAATAATTTTACACTCAGTCCGTCAATGGATTTGATTGATTTGATGAGGCTGTAACGTGACGCCGATAAGTCGTATTCGCCGACTTTATTGTTATTAAGATTAGACGTTTCTCTGATTCCGCCCTTTATTGTGGACGTTTCAACTGTCTCGCAAGTGCCGAAGGTCGGAGTTTGAAGTTTTATATTCATTTTGTCGCAACCGACAATAGCACCTATCGCGGAGCCGACAAGACCGCTTGTGTCAAGTCCTGCCATATCGCAAATCTTATACACAAGGTCGTTGAGCGCAACGGTTACGCCGTCTTCCTTCATATTTTCAAACGTGAAGTATCCCAGCACATCCTTTACGCTTGTTATGACATTTTTAAGAGTGTCGATTATGCTTGCGGATTCTTCGGGATTCTCGTCCTCTCCGCCCTCGCCGATCATTCCGATAACGTCGATTAGAGTATCGAAATCATACACTCCGCCGAGTCCTACATTGTATAAAATTGCTTTATATGCATTCAAATTGACGACTGCAAAACCCTCTTCGAACTTGCTGTGAAGCATAATGATGTTGAGTGGTTCTTTATCTTCAAACACCTCGTTTATTTCAAGATGAAAATATCCGAGTTTTTTAAGCGTCGCTACAATATTTTCTTTATTCGTACCGTTAAGCAGTCCTATCAGTTCGAATGCGTCGATATCGGATTGAACTTCGATAGTATAATTGTGAATAGGCTCTCCGTCTGCATTATAACCCGTAGCATTGCCTTTGAGTGAGAAATTGAGTGCATTAACCGCCTGAGCATTCTTACGCTCGGACGATGACATTGCGAAATCTTTGAAGGCGTCAACGGGAGTCGTAACTGTGCCGATTTCCGCTTTTTCAATAGAAAGCGTATAATTTGCTTTGTCTTCGCCTTTATTCTTATAATCGAAACTTGCGTTCGCGCTTACGAATTTATCGTTTGCGTCAAATTTAAATTCTATCTTGCCCTTGATGCCGTAAGTTCTCTGCAAAAACGCTTTGAGAGTATCTACGTCGCTTACGTTTATAGTTTCTCCGTTCTGCTCATAACTGAGGTTTCCGAGATACTGTGCGACAAGCGCGTCGAGTTGCTCGCTCGTCATTCCGAGGACAGTTAGAATTGCGTTCTTGTTTTCAACAATGCCCGCAACCGTCTTTCCGAAATCGAAATCCAAGGTGTAAACGTTATCTTTAACAGTGCCGTCTTCGCCAAAGAGAATAGGAATAATGGCATCGATTACAAGACCGATGTCCAGATCGTCTTCCGCTGCGGAAGTTGCGTTGCCCTTTTGAGTCATCTTATAAAGAGACGCAAGAGAATATCCGTTGATTTTCTTATAATCGCTTCCGAGTATGCTGACAAAGAAAAACGGTTCGTCCTCGATAGCCTCGTAAGCAATGCTGAGCAGGCTGTTTTTTGTTTCGCCTTTCTGTTCAACCAAATCGATAACGAAATTCGTCGCGTCTTCGGCTGCGTCCGCCCTGCCGTCCGCATTTCCTTTGACCGTGAGTCTGTAAGTGACGTCTTTGTTTGCCGCCGTTTTGTCATCGATAGCAAAAGCCGCGCTGACATCGACGCCGAAACTCTCTCCGAAACTCATACTCGATGTGATTTTGCCGACTATTTCGTTTAACATAGTGCCAGTGGGTTTGCTGTAATCGGTTGAGCCCGAAGGAGTATCCGGATTGCACGCCGCCAAAACAACAGTTCCCAAACAGATGACTACGATAAGCGCAATCAGCATAAGTTTAAAAGAATGTTTTTTCATAAATATGCCCCCATAATTTTTATGTGCAGAATATAGTTCTCCTATTCTGACAATATCATAGTATTGCAAAAACATATCAAACAAATTAAATTAAAATTAAATTTCGGGTTTTTGTATAAAAATATCGAAAATTTTACCTCTTTTTTCTGACAATTCTTATTATTAAGATAAATTCGGCTTTAAATGTTTAAAATTTATTTAATGATAATATAACAAAAAGAGCGCAACGCTTATATCGCGTTGCGCTCAAAACACCGACTAAAACTAAACTATACGATTACCGTTATCGTTGCTGTATAAACTGTCGTCCTGTCAAGCCGTACCGACAGTCTGTAAGTTCCCGCTTTATTGAAAATCAGACTCATCTGCAAGTTTACAGGGTTAATAACAAGAGCGGGCAAAAAAACTTCCGTTTTACTGTCCGGATCGACTGTTTCTGACGCTATCTTTAATTGCAGAGAGTAGTCGTTTTTATCCGCGTCGGCATATAGAATCATTGTTCCCGAAACCACGTATTCCTCCACCTTGACTTCAACAGTGTGAATACCGCCCTCTCCATCGCCGTGCGTTTTATTTACTATACTTCCGTTTATATTTATTTTCACGTTCGGGAAAACCACCGACGGCAGTTCGGACTGAGTATCGAATTTGTACGTCGGCGTGGATTCCAACTTATTCGTTATATGCAACAAATAATCCCCGAAAACTACTCCGAGTTTTTTCACCTGCACGTTATAGTCTCCCGATTTGTAGAAAACAACGTATCTGTTGGTATAACTTGTATAATGGTCCCAATCGGCAGAATCGTCGTTGAGGCTGAGACCGTTTATATAGAAATCCTTTAACGACAGTTTAAGAGTCACTTTTTGACCGTCATAAACCGCTCTTACTGTGACGTAGTTATCTATATAACAACTTTCGCCCAGTTTTTCCGTATACTCGCGCGTCGTAAACTCGAAAGAATCAGGCTTACGTATATTGAAGTATCTGTCGACCGTTCTTCCCGCAACACGGAACTTTACCGTTATGCGTCCCCAGTCGACAATACTGTATCTTGTTAAAATGCCTCTCGTTTCCAACACCGAATCGGAAACTCCCAACGCGCTTATTTCTTTAACCGCGCCGTTTTCGTAATGTATAAACGCCGATGCGCTGAGCAGTTCGGGCGCGGACGACATATATGTCAGCATATATACCTTATCGGTATCCGCGGATTTAAACTCGAACGCGTTCTCTATTTCCTTTGTAAGTTTTATATTGACTTTTACGGTTTGCGTAAATTCGTCGTTTCCGCAACGGAAAAAGCCTTCCATAACTTTTTCTGTTATATCTCCGAATTCAAAAGTATAGTCGAATATACTGGGATACTTTACTCGCAACGTAATTTCCTGAACGTCGAAGTTCTGATAGTCTATCCCATCCGCCGCCATAATTTCACCGAAGGCAGTTTTATTTATCCCGTCATAACCCGCGTAATCAAGTTTCAGCGAACAACCGACAAGTTCTTTTGCTTCGATGTCGCTCATAGGCACATAATTGCCGTCTGCGTCCGCTCCGTGAAGAAGATTATTACCGGACAAATCATATATATTGTTCAGACTGTACGTCCTGACTCCGTCTTTTGCAGCCTTACGCCCTTCGTATTCCCAGCGATAGGCGGTATAATCTTTTCCCAGCGGAGTCTTGTACGACTTCACACCTGATACTTCTGTATCGATTAAATAAACCGTTTCTTTATAGATATCGTAATCGTAAGCCTGTCCGTAAACGTTTTTGTTCACTCTGATTTTGAGGATATCTATATCGTACTCTTCGCTTCCGAGCATATCGCCGAGTATGGTTTCTGCCAACTTATTGTCCGAGAACTCCTCTCTTATACGGTTTAAGTCGACGGTATCCGTCTCTCCCACTCCGATATTCATCATCTTGATATACGTGTCGTAAAGCAGTTTCAAAAACACACCGTCTTCTTTGAGTTTTGAAGCAGGCACGACCAACATACAGTAATCGGGCAACGATGATGCCGTTATGCTTTTGACGTATTTTGTAATTCCATCGACATATTCCCTGCTCATAAGCGATTTTATATTTAGACTGATATAAATGTTGTGGGTGCCGAAGTGCGACGGAGAAAACGCTATATCCACAACCGCGCCCTTTGCAGAAGACATTCTGCTCTTGCAGTATTCGGTACAGGAAGCAGTACATTTGTGCGACAATCTGAAATGGAAAAAGTTGTCTTCGCTCAAAACGTCGAGATTAAACCCGCTCAGTGCAAGCGCAAACAAATCTATATCCGTATTCAATGTCATTCCGTATTTGACCGCGTATTTATTACCGACGGATGATATCATAGAAACCGTGCCGTCCATAGTGGTGCTGCCTACTTTCGTGACTTTATAACCGTCGTCCGATTTCGGAAACAGTTCATCCACGCTCGCGTCATATTCTCCGCTTACTGAAATATCCAGAGCGAGATTAGACTTTCCCATATCTCCGACTATAGCATCTCCGATTTCAACTCTGCTAAGCCTGCCGTCTTCTATATAAAATTCCACATCTCCGTCCACGTTGTCAAAATTAGACAACAACTCATCGATGTTTTTGATTCCGAATATGCCGAGTACAACGTTTGTAATTTCTTTGTCCGCAAAAGAAAGCGCGGTAAAAAATTCAAACATTCGTTTACCTAAAAGTTCTCCATTTATGCCAAATGAGTATTTTGACTTATCTTCGTTCACGTCGGCGCTTTCAAAAAAACTGCGTCCGAACGTAATTATTCCCCGCTTGACTTTTTCGTGAAAGTCAACGCCGTCATCCTGATTATAAACGCCGCTCAGCAACCCGAATATAAAAGTTTGTTGTAATTTAAGTTTAGCGTTGGACACATAAGGGTTCGGCGCTATCTCTATATAAGTATCGTTATTGTCAGACAAGACCGAAAACTTAGTTTTCCCGTCGGAATCGCTTACAATCAACGCGACATTATCGCCGTTCATATCTGAAAGATCGATATTGCCTTTCAAAATTATTTCAAAATATTTTTCCCCGAACAAAGCGTTCCCCGAAAAACTGAATGCAATAATCTGACCGCAGGATTCCAACCCGTCAGCCACAGTGTCGGCAAGTTCGGAAAGATAATTTTCCCAACTTATAGGAACACCGGGCTGTATATCGTTGCCGTTGCAGGCACAAAACAGGCTGGCTACCAGAAGTATAACGACAACCGTCAATAAGAACGCCGATTTTTTTCTCATAATCAGCCTCTCTTGAGAGTAACGACAATTTCAAGCCCTTTCGGAACGTTGTGCATCGCTTTTATCGTACCGTTCATACTCTCAACAACCGTCTTCGCAATGGCAAGCCCGAGTCCCGTACCCTGTTTATCGCCGACGTTCTCACCTCTGTAAAATCTGTCGAATATAAGTTCCAACTCGTTTTTTGCCACTCCGATTCCCGTATCGGAAATAATCAGTGCGCAACCCTCTTTCGTATTTTTCAGTTTGACGTCGATTCTGTCGCCCTCGTCGGTATATTTGAGAGAGTTCTCGATAAGAACGTCCATCAGTTGTTTGATTTTTTCTTTATCAACGGCAATATCGCAGTTATCTATGCACGCAATTAGCGACTTATTGCTCATACTTGCCAAATCAGCGGCATTTTCCACCGCCTCCGAAACCGCTTCGCTAAGAAGAGTTTCCCTCTTTACCGATTTATTTCCGCCCCGTACAATGCTTAAAAGTCCCGACGACATATTGCTCATATAGTCGACTTCACCCAAACACTCCGCTATGCTGTCGCCCACCTGCGAAATCTTAGAATCGGGAAACTGTTTTATGTTTTCAAGATTTCCCTTTATTATCGCCAACGGAGTGCGAATCTCGTGCGACATATCGTTGATAAAGTTTTTCTGCTTATAATAGTTTTCCGCAATAGGACGAATCTCTATAAACCCCAAAAGCAACGACACCACCGCGCATAGCACGACAAACGCGATGACAAAAGGAATACTGTAAATTTTGACCATTCTTTCCGACTCTGTCAAAAAATCGACGGGCGCAAAAACTTTTATATATGCGCCTGCGCTGTCTTTAACTGGAGTGGTATACGTGACAAACTCGTAACCGCCTATACTCTGCCTTTCAAAGGTATCGCTTTTTCCTCCGATTTTCGGTTCGTTGACATTTAAAAAACTAAATTTGGAATGAAACTCATACGTATTGTCTCCGCGCATACTGTATACGCCGAACATATACGACGGATTGCCCAATTCCACGCTCACGGCGTCTCCTTTACACATCTTCAAAATCTCGTCAAGAGTATACTGTTTCAGTACGGAAGCATATGCACCTGCATCGTTCTGAACCGCTTTCTCTCCCGCTTTTGCGGTTACCGCAACATATCCGCCGAGAAGCGCGCCGAAAATTATCAGCAACAACAGCATATTCACCAGCGTATACGTTATAAGCAATCTGCGTATATCTTTGTCGATTTTAAATGCGCTCATACTTTCTCCGTCCACATATATCCCGTGGCTTTTACGGTTTTGAGATTTTTATCGAATCCGTACGGCTGCAATATCTTGCGCAATCTGAATATATTTATCTCAATAACCTGCGTGCCCGTCGTAGAATAGTATCCCCAGATTCTGTCGAAAATTTGCTGCTTTGTCATAATAATATCTTTGTTACGGACAAGCAATTCCAGAATTTCGTACGTCTTTCTGTTCATTTCCACGTAGTTTCCGTCTATTTTCAGCATTTTGTTTACGTAGTTGACTTCAAGATTTTCAAACTTATAATCGGTACTGCTGTAAGAACCTCCCGCTCTTCTCAGCGCCGCCTCTATTCTGACTATCAACTCTTCCCGCGAAAACGGCTTCGTCATATAATCGTCGGCGCCCAGTTTAAAGCATTCAATCTTCTTATCCACGTCGCTGAGCGCGGAAAGTATAATTACAGGCATAATATGCATTCTGCGTATCTCGCGCAAAACCTCCATTCCCGAGAGTTTTCCGAGCATAAGGTCCAGCAAAACCAAATCGTAATACGTCTTTTCAACGTACTGCAACGCCTTCTCACCCGTATAAGCGATGTCGACGTCGCCTACCGACGACAGCGCAACGGAAAGAATCTTAGCCAACTTTTCGTCGTCTTCCACTACAAGCAATCTCATAATCCCTTAACCTCTTACTTGTACGCAACACTCAAATTAACTGTGTATTGCATCATTATTAAATTTATCTTTCATATTATAAGACCAAATGCGACATATTTCAATACCTAATTTACATATAAAGTTAAATTTCATAATTTATAAGCAAAAGTAAAATATAATATTATTCGCAATCTATTCAACAGCAACAGGACAACCGATGATATAAGCACGAGACTCGCTTTGATTCCATAATTAAACTTGCTCTCCGACTCGGATACGTAACCGCCTGATTATATGTTAAGGCAGTAAAATAGCACATCTAATCGTCTCTTATATTCGTTAAATTACATCTTGTCGAATTTTGTCTATAACTGTCTATTCTAAATAATATATAACGCTGTGATGCGTTTCTTATATTCCCTTACATATATTTGCGTTTGTCTTTATATTTTCTTATAGGATTGGTTAATAGAGCATTATTACGAGTTAAAATCGAATTGCTGACGCATCGAATTTTGACTACTTTTGTCGAAACGAAAAAATCTTGCCAAAACCTGTTGATTTTCTTCCGTTCGCAGTGTAATATTGCGATACAAGTTACCGTTGAGTTTTTGCTTCCTTGTTTTTCTATCAGTAGCGGTTGCTAAAAGGGATATCTTTGGATATCCTTTTTTTCTTTGTTGACAATACAGTATAATCGCGTCCATACTAATACCGAGTTCGTAACTCACTCAAAAAATGGACACACTTTGTAAAAGAACGCCCGAATCGAGCGTTCTTTTACTTTTCTTATAACCCTATTCTTTATTCACTGTAACAGAAAAAGGACGTCGATTGATGTACTTTTTCTGTTGTTATAAAAAAATGCCACTAAACAGTGGCATTTAAACTGGCGGAGAAGAAGAGATTCGAACTCTTGAACCGCTTTTGACGGTTACGCGATTTCCAGTCGCGCGCCCTCGACCAAACTAGGCGACTTCTCCAAAAGATTTGTGGAGAAGGCGTCCAAACGTCCAACGACTTCTCCAAAAGATTTGTAGAGAAGGCGTCCAAACACCCAACGACTTCTCCAAAAGATTTGCGGAGAAAGCGTTCAATCTCTTCTCCGATTATTATTGACGGTTATTGCGTTTTGCCGCTATAAATGGGTTGCAGTTGAAGGACGATGGAAAACAAAACCATTTCCCTCAACTGTACAACACTGCGAGAGGTTTCCTCTCTATAACCCAACGACAAGATTATATAATATACCGTCGGTTTTGACAAGCGGTTGCGGCGATTATTTTGGCGAATTTTGTAAAATTTACTCGATTCTCAAAACAACCTACCGCCATTACTTAGAGTTTCTGAAAATATACCCTTCTTTCTGACTTACGCGAAGTTGCATATTCAGTTGTTCTATAAATTCGGAATTCGAAGACGTCTTGACAATCATACTTATAAGATTTTCGGTTGCGTCCGCGTTATCCGTATTAGACAGCATTTTTCTGATACCCCACGCCGCTTCGAGTTCCTTAGCGGAAAGGAGCATTTCTTCTTTACGCGTGCTGCTCTTTGCAAGGTCGATTGCGGGGAAAATACGTTTTTCCGACAACTTTCTGTCAAGGTGTATTTCCATATTTCCCGTACCTTTGAATTCCTCGAAGATGACGTCGTCCATACGGCTTCCGGTTTCAACAAGGGCCGTGGCGATGATCGTAAGCGAACCGCCCGGATAATTTTTGTCCTTATTAGGTTCGAGATTTCTCGCCGAGCCGAAAAAGCGTTTTGGGCTGTGCAACGCGCCGGGGTCTATACCGCCCGACAGCGTTCTTCCGGTAGGAGGAATTGTAAGGTTGTATGCACGGGCAAGCCTTGTCAGGCTGTCAAGAAGAATTACGACGTCCTTACCCTTTTCTACAAGTCGTTTAGAGCGTTCAAGCAGCATTTCCGCTGTTTTGGTGTGATGCTCGGGAAGTTCGTCAAAAGTAGAAAACACAACTTCTCCGTTTATGGAACGCTGCATATCCGTAACTTCCTCGGGTCTTTCGTCGATTAGCAGAACCTTAAGGACAACGTCAGGATAGTTTTTGGAAATCGAACCGGCAATCATTTTCAAAAGCGTAGTTTTACCTGCCTTAGGCGGAGAAACGATGATAGCGCGCTGACCTTTGCCGATAGGCGAAACGAGGTCTATACAACGCATCGCATACTCTCGGGGCTGGTTCGGCACTTCCAAACGCAGTCTTGTCTGGGGGTAAATAGGAGTAAGATTGTCAAAATTAGGTCTGCCCTTGATATCTGCGATACTGTCGCCGTTTATCGACAAAACGTCGTAAAGTGGCGCAGGTTTGTTTTCATCAAGACCTCTTCTGCAATTTGCCACAACGTAGTCGCCTCTGCGCAATCCGAACTGTCTGATTTTGGCAGAACTGACGTAAGCGTCCATTTCACAGCATTCGCCGCTCTTTACTCTTAAAAAACCGTAATTATCCGGATTTATTTCGAGATATCCTTCTCTTACAAATTCCTTATCCTCACGCAGTACATTCTGCGAGTTTCTTTCGAATTCGGGATAATCGTTCGGCTCGTCATTAACCGCAGGTCTGAATTCCATATTAAACTCATTACGAACTCTCGGTCTTCTGCGTTCATCATCTCTGAAATTTCCGCTACGCATAGGTATCCCTCTGTTTTGAGGAATATTCGGTTTGCGGTACGCATTTTCGCGATATCTGATTTCTTCGTTTCTGGGTTCCTCCGCAGGAGGCGCAACCGGCTTTATCAAAATGGATTCTTTTCTCGGGCGTCCGACGCGCGGCGGCGTAGGCGGTTCCATAAGCCCGTTTGAAATCTTATAAATCAAATCTACAAGTTCCGCTTTATTTATTTTGGTAGGCGCGGACACACCTACTTCCTTTGCAATGGAACGAACATCGAAGATGCTCAACCTTTCCAGTTCCTGTTTAGTATACTTTCGCATAAAAATTCTCCTATCTAAAATGTTTGCATATACAGGCGGCGAAACAAGTTCGCACAACCCGTATAATAAATGTTAAATCGGCAATTTCGGCGGTACTTTAAAAAAAGGCAAGTATGTCGCGCCCGCGGAGCGGGCGACAAGCGGTTAAAAGTAAAATTATTTTGAAAGTTTTTCGAGAACGAGCACTTTCGTCTCTTCTCCGTCGAAATCTGCTCTGTCAAATTCGACCGTCGCGCTTTCGGCATAAACGATGTTTTCATCTTCGAACAAATCGAGGAATTCGTGCACCTTGTCTATATCCATATCGCAGTCCTTTGTTTTATAGTGCATAGGAATAACGATATCCGGCATAAGGCTGTCGACATACTCCTTCGCCTGTTTGGCGTCGATGGTATATGTTCCGCCGACAGGGATCATAAGCACGTTTACAGGCATAAGCGTATCAACCAAAATAGCGTTGCACTCCTCTCCTATATCCCCCATATGACAAAGGTCAACGCCGTCCATACGGTATCTGAAAACAAGATTGTCTCCCCTACGCGCGCCTTTCTCGCCGTCGTGATAAGTATGCGCCGCAAGAAAATGCACGCCGCCTATTTCATAAGCGCCCGCGCTATCGAGCACTTTCGGCGAGCCTGAGACTTCCTCTACGTTATTATGGTCGTCGTGCGCGTGGCTTACGGTAACGATATCCGCAGCAACCGCGGGCATTGCGTAACCTACGTCCGACGAGTGGTACGGGTCGGTGACAACCGCCGTACCCGTGCTCTCTTCAAGCCTGAACGATGAATGGCCAAGCCAAGTGAGTTTCACTTTGTCCTCCTGTTATTTGTTCATTTTTTCAACGAGTTCCCTTATCTTCTGGGAGGGATCGAGCAAATTCGACACCGACTCGTTAAAGTTTGCCGCAGCGATGATAAACGCTATATATTTGGATATATCCGCCTCGACAAACCATTCGCATTCTTTAAGTTGGGGTATACGGTAGGTCAGATTAGTCGACAGCACCGCGTCGAACACGTTATCTTCGTACGCCCTGTTGAATTTGTCCACGCCCTCTGTAAACAGCGAGAACGTTGTTGCAAGGAACACGCGTTGCGCGCCCTTTTCTTTGATTTCTCTTGCGAGTTTGAGTATCGAATCGCCCGTTGCGATCATATCGTCGGCAACGAATACGTCCATACCCATAACCGAACTACCTATATACTCGTGCGCGACTATCGGATTTCTGCCGTTGACTATCGTCGAATAGTCGCGGCGTTTATAGAACATACCAAGATCCAGTCCCAGCACAGACGCATAAAACACGTTGCGCGTCATTGCGCCCTCGTCGGGAGAAATGACCATCATATTGTTTTTATCCAACTTTATGTCGGGGAATCTCTTCACCAACGATTTAAGAATCTGATAATGGGCGAAATAGTTGTCGAATCCCATAAACGGCACCGCATTCTGAACTCGCGGATCGTGCGCATCGAACGTGATGATATCGTTTACGCCCATAGCCTGCAATTCTTGAAGCATCATAGCGCAATCGAGCGACTCTCTCGCGTTGCGGCGATGCTGACGTCCGCCGTAAAGCATCGGCATAATGACCGTCATACGTTCGGGCTTGCCCGTACAGGCGCATATCAGTCTTTTGAGGTTGGCGTAGTGCTCGTCTGGAGTGAGCGGCACTTCTATGCCCATCATCTTGTACGTCACTCCGTGATTGCCGGGGTCGCATATAAAGTACAGATCCTTACCGCGAACGGTTTCGAGAATAAGTCCTTTTGCGTCGCCGTTTGTAAAGCGGGGACAGTCCGTCTTTAAAATAAACGTATCTTTTTTAAGTTTTTTACCTAAGTGCGATTCGTTGAATAGTTTTACAAGACGTTTATCGATAAGATTTGCAAGTTCCTCCGCGCCGGGGGTGGCGATGAGAGCAATAGGAGCACTGGGTGTCTCCCCAAAAACAGAAAAATCCGGTGTCATTGGTTTCCTCCGAAAGTATGTATTGAGTATATCAAATAAAATCGCAATACGCAATCATATTTTGCACAATACGTACGATTTATATAATTTTTCAAATGCGCATAATTCTCACGAGCAGACTGTTCATAACCTGCATACCGGCGCGAGTCAGAGAAACTCTGCCGTTATCCGTTTTAAAAAACGGCTTCAATTCAGGAAGTATACTTCCTTCAAGCAGTTTTTCGTCGACGCCCGCAGTCATTCTGAGCCCGAGCATTATCCTCTCGTTCCATTCGTCGTTCGGAGACAGTACACTCATTTCCACCCGCGGAATGCGGTCGAACGCCTCAGCGCAGTTTATCCCCGCAATATAAGCGTGCAAGTCTCTCGGATTTGCAAAACGTACGGGTGCGGCAAGCGGCTTACGGCCGTCCGACGTTCTAATATATGAGTGAGCCCCCGCTCCGATTCCCAGATATTCCTCTCCCGTCCAGTATCCGCAATTATGTCTGCTCTCCCTTCCCTCTCGCGCAAAATTCGAAACCTCGTACTTTTTAAGTCCGTGTTTAATCAGCGTATCCTCCGCAAGCGCAAGCATATCCGCAACTTCGTCATCGCTCGGAAGCAAAACCTTTCCCTCTCCTACGCGGCGAGCAAGCGGAGTGCCCTCCTCCAAAGTGAGCGCGTAAACCGAAATATGTGACACCGACGGAGCAAGGGTTTCAAGTTCGCTTTTCACCGTGTCGTCGGTATCGTAAGGCAATCCTACGATAATATCGGCGGATACGTTGTCAAAATACCTTTTTGCAAGAGCGATTTTATCAAGCGCGCACGCGCTGTCGTGCAGACGTCCGACCGATTTAAGATTAGCGTCGTCTAGGCTTTGAACTCCTATACTGATCCTGTTTATTCCGCATTCCCTGTAAACGGCGAGTTTTTCTTCGGTCATGCTTTCGGGATTGCACTCTATTGTAAACTCGCTTATCTCCGACAAATCGAAACTTTCCTTCAAATTGCGGCAGATACCCGCTATCCTCGAAGAGTCGAGCATGCTGGGAGTGCCTCCGCCGATGTATACAGTATCTATCGACGCCTTTCCGTACGCCGCCGAAGCAAATCGGATTTCCCTGTTTAATGCGGATAGATAGCCGAAAACAGTACCGTCGTCTGTGTTTGCATAGGAATTGAAATCACAGTATCGGCATTTGGATTTGCAAAAAGGCAGATGTATATAGAGTTCCATAAATTTTCCTCAGTTATCGATTTTAAGTATGGAAATAAACGCCTCGCTCGGCACTTCTACGGAACCGACTTTACGCATTCGCTTTTTGCCCTCTTTCTGTTTTTCAAGCAGTTTTTTCTTTCTCGTAATATCTCCTCCGTAGCACTTCGCAAGAACGTCTTTTCGCATTGCCTTGACCGTCTCACGGGCGATAATTTTACCTCCGACGGTTGCCTGAATCGGAATCTCGAAAAGTTGTCTGGGAATTACGTCTTTAAGTTTTTCGGCAATTCCTCTGCCTCTGGAATAAGCGTTGTCGCGGTGGACAATTATTGAAAGCGCGTCGCAAATTTCGCCGTTTATCATCATATCGAGCCTGACAAGGTCGCTCTTCTCATATCCGTCCGTTTCGTAATCAAGGGACGCATAGCCGCGCGTACGCGATTTCAGGCTGTCGAAGAAATCGTATATTATCTCGTTTAAAGGCATTCTGTAAGTCAGTTGCACTCTCGTCGGGTCTATATATGACATATCGATAAAGACACCGCGTTTACCCTGACAAAGTTCCATAATCGCGCCGACGTAATCCGGCGGCGAAAAGAGTTTGGCGCACACCACAGGCTCTTCTATAAACGCTATCTCGGACGGATTCGGAAGCGCGGTGGGATTATCTATCACGAGTTGTTCGCCGCTTGTCTTTGTAACCTTATAAGATACGCTCGGCGCGGTGGTTATCAAGTCAAGATCAAACTCGCGCTCCAATCTCTCCTCTATGATTTCCATATGCAGAAGTCCGAGAAACCCGCAACGGAATCCGAAACCCAGCGCAGTTGAAACTTCGGGTTCGAAACTGAGCGACGCGTCGTTGAGTTGAAGTTTTAACAGAGCCTCTTTAAGGTCGTCGTATTTCGCTCCGTCCGCAGGGAAAACGCCTGTATAAACCATCGGCGTAGCCTTTTTATAACCGGGGAGCGGTTGCGCTGCGGGACAGTCGGCATTCGTGATCGTATCGCCGACGGCGGTATCGCTTACGTTTTTAATGCTGCCCGCAATATATCCGACCTCGCCTGCGCTCAGTTTCGCGCAAGGAAACATATTCGGTGAAAAATACCCGACTTCCACAACTTCGAACACCTTGCCGCTTGACATCATCTTGATTCTGTCCCCTGCCTTAACGGTGCCGTCCACAATCCTGACCATAGAAATCGCGCCTCTGTAATTATCGTAAAAACTGTCGAATATCAACGCTTTCAAAGGCGCGCTTTCATCTCCGCTCGGCGCGGGCAATTTATCGATTATCTGACCGATCAGTCCTTCGACTCCCGTGCCGTCTTTTGCAGATACGAGCGGACAGCCGTCGGTGTCGAGTCCGATTATATCTTCGATTTCGAGTTTGACCCCGTCGACGTCTGCCGACGCCAAATCTATTTTATTTATGACGGGCATAATTTCCAGATTGTTTTCAAGCGCGAGATATACGTTTGACAGAGTCTGCGCCTCTACGCCCTGCGTTGCGTCTACAACCAGCAGCGCGCCTTCGCACGCCGCAAGCGAACGGGAGACTTCGTAGGTGAAATCAACGTGTCCGGGAGTATCTATAAGGTTAAGCACGTATTCCTCTCCGTTATGCTTATAGTAAAGCCTGCACGTCTGCAATTTAATGGTAATACCCCTTTCGCGCTCGATATCCATATTGTCAAGCAACTGATTTTCCATTTCGCGTTCGGAAACCGTGCCCGTTCTTTCGATAAGACGGTCGGCAAGAGTGCTTTTACCGTGGTCGATATGGGCTATAATTGAAAAGTTTCTTATATGATTTTTGTCCAAAAGACACCTCTTTCGCGCTCAAATGCAAATTCACAGACTGCAAATCCTCATTTTGAGTCAAAAAACTATTGACTTTATTATAATGTAAGAATAAAATTTTATCAACAGAATGACATAAATTAGGGGTGGTTATTATGAATTTTCAATGGCTTTTCGACAGACCTATCGCTCACCGCGGATTGCATAACGCAGAGTTTCCCGAAAACAGCATTCCTGCGTATCAGAATGCGATCGATCATAATTTCAATATCGAAATCGACGTACATCTGACAAAGGACAAACATCTCGTCGTTTTCCACGACGACACTCTAAAAAGAGTTTGCGGCGTAGACAAGGCGGTGAAAAAATGCACTTTGGAAGAAATCAAGACTTTCCGTCTTCTCGGTACAGAATATACTATCCCGACTTTTGACGAATTTCTCGAACTCGTCGACGGTAAAGTCGGCATACTTTGCGAAATCAAAGGCGTCAATCCTTGCGACAATTCTATAGTCAAAGCGACTGTCGAAAGACTGAAAACCTACAAAGGCAACATCGCATTGCAGTCTTTCAACTTCGGCGCAGTGAAATATGCCAGAAAACACAGCAACCTGCCTACCGGCGAACTGTTCACCTGGTGTTCTCCCGACACTAAGAATCCGCGTTGGGCGCCGTCGGCGGCGATGGGCAAACTCTGGCTTGCCAGACTCTGCCATCCGCAATTTATCGCTTACGACGTCAGAGCCTGCGCGCCTAATCTTTCAGAAAACAAATGGCTTATAAAAGGCAGCAAAAAACTTCCCGTTATTGTCTGGACGGTAAATTCGGAAGAGACGATAAACATTGCCCGCAAATATGCAAGCAACATAATATTCGAGAATCTTTCCGCAGAACGCGTAGAAGAATGCGTCGGCACATTTGCTCCGTTCGCCTGCAAAAAACTACCCTCTCAATATTGATTTAAAACTTTTCTCAGTATTTATTTAAAATGCGATAAAGAAAGACCTCCGCGTTTGCGGAGGTCTTTCAACTTTCAATAAAACACAGGTTTTATATTATTCGGATTTTCTGCTCTTGATTCTGGCAACGAAATCGTTCATACCTTTCTTGAAAGTGACGCCGACGGGTTCCGGCATAGCCTTGATATCCACAATCTTAGTGTTATTCGTTATCGAGTACGTCACGTATACGTAATATCCGGTAAGCAATACCGTGAGCACGCAGAAGAAAATATAGAACGGATCCGTTGTCTCATAGTGAGTTATAGCCGTAGTCGGATGTCCTGTCACAAAGCCGCTGTTGTTGAGCAACTGCGCTACATCGAGGAATCCGAGCGTAGCATAACCCGCTATAACGCCGTACATTCTTCTGTCTCCGCTTATCATAGTATAAATCACCGCAAACGCAAGCGACAGGAAGAGATAGGTGTAGTCGACTTTGAGCGTAAACACTGAAATCATCGCGAGTGTAAACGAAACGAGAAGAATGAGTTCCTGTTTATTGCGGTTCTTGAAATACAGCGAAATTACGTATGCTTCGAGGACAAGCAGGAATACGAGATTGAGTATCGTAACGCCCTGTTGCGATATCGTCTTATTGTTCATCGCAACCATACCGTAGAGGTTAAACGCGTCGGACACAAAGAACTTGATTCCCGAAATCTGCTGAACCAGCATCTTGAAGTTGAAGAATGCGTCGCCGTTGGAAATCTGATTGATTCCCACAGGCAAAGTGAGCAGATAACCGAGCACAAACGCTCCGACAAGTCCGAAGACTATCATCGCTCTGTTGGCGGTAAATTTGCGCATATCGCCGTTATCTTTGATATATCTGTAAACGAAATACGCAACTATGATAGGCGCAAGCGCCATCGCCCGCATATCCAGCACGGCAGACAGCGTCATCATAAAGTATGTCGGCAGGTATTTCTTTTCTACCATCAGCAGCACAGTCGCAAGCATCAAAGCAACCAGCAAACTGTCGAAAGTGCCGTTGAATCCGCTCATCGTAAATACGACGGGAAGAACGGCATACATACCGGCATAGACCGTTGAAAGTTTATTGCCGACATATTTCCTGCCGTAGAAATATATCGTAAGCACAACGGCTATATCCGCAAGCACGTTGATGAATCTTATAAGAATCGAAGCGGTTACCGTCTGTTGTGCACTGCCTACTATCGCGCCTATTACGGCAAGAATATACATTTCGCCGGGCGCAAGCGTCGATGTTGGATTCTTTCCGAAGAAATTGAACACCCCGTTGCGTGATCCGAGCGAAACGGCATTGTTGACTGTGTCTCTCATAGCCGAGCCCATTCCGTAAGTTGTAAGAATTATAATCAATCTTATAACAAATGCGCCCAACGCGAGTGCGAATGCGATAAATACCGTATTCTTATACCAAACGGTCTTAGCGGTTTTTGAACCTCCGCCTTTGCCCGACGGAGTTACTCCGTTATCGAAATCCACAAACGCTTCGCGAGATGCATAGATGCGTCTTATGACAATATAAAGCGCAACCATAACCGCGACCGTGAACAACGTGAGTAAAACGATATAACAGATGCCGCTTGTATTCACAGCGGAAAGAGTCGTTCTCGCTTTGCGGAAGTTGATAACTTCGAAACCTTCCTGAACATCGGATTTATCTACTCTCTGCACGGATACGTTATCGAACATAACGCGACCGTTGCACTTCTCTTCCTCCGTTCCCAGTGACAGCGCTAAGGTGAGATAGTCCGTATTCTGAGGACGAATGTAGAACGTCGAAGTAACAAAACCGTTGGTTTTTGTATTATGCGCAACAAATTTGTACTCTGTGTTTTCAAGGAATCCGATATACGCGCCCTGAGAGTGTTTAATATCGCTGTTTATGCGCATATCGACGCTGACCTTATAAATCTTGCCCGCGTCTACGTGGATTCTCTGATAGAGATAGGAATACTTCTTCTGACTCGAATTAGTACCGTTGTCTATATATAGATACTGTTCGCTGTCGTTGTCGGACGGCGTACCTTTTCCGAAAGTAACGGATTTGGACGAGGTTGTCCAGTTTTCGAATTTACCGTTCTCGAATTTGGAAAACGTGCCGTTCTGTACAAGTTCCTCGCCGATTTCGCTGCTTGCGCTGTTACAAGCCGTCAATGCGAAAAGTGCCAGCACGAGAGCCAGCACCAGCGCACTTATCACAATGAGTCTTTTTTTCATCTGACAGTCCTTTACAAACCCGAATAGGGGTTAAATCAGTTTTCTTTGAGTTTTGCCGCTTTACCGGTTCTGCTTCTCAGATAGTAGAGTTTCGCGCGGCGCACTTTGCCGTGGCGGACTACCTGAATGCTCGCGATTTTGGGCGAATGCAGCGGGAAAGTTCTTTCAACGCCTACGCCGAACGTAACGCGGCGAACTACGATTGTCTCGCGGATACCGCCGTTCTTTCTTGCGATAACAGTGCCTTCGTAAGTCTGGATACGCTCTTTCTCGCCTTCCTTAACTTTTACGTTGACCTTAACCTGGTCGCCGATTGCGATTACGGGCAAATCCTTTTTCATACCCTCTTGTTCGAGTTGGTCGATAATGTTCATTTGACTACCTCCTAAATTACGAAACGTTCATAAGCAAGCGTCTCTTGCCAGCGGAACGCCCGAGTCACGCGTGATATATTACCATATTTTTTCTTTCAGCACAACAAAATTATTGCAATTTCTTGTAATTAGTATAATAAATAATATAAATTTCATCAAAAAAGCGGATTTTATAAGAAAATCGCCGCAGTTCCGTTTCGACACACCGTCGCATCGCGCCGTTTATCCGACAATAGTTTTGCTTATCAACCGCCCTCGCAGGAACTCAGTTTCTGTAAAAACGCGCGTCGTTTGTCGTAAACGCGTTTTGTATATGATTCACTTTTCCGTCGCAGACTTCTATGATATCGAAACGGATATTCTCGTCAGTTGCAAACTTCTTCGCTACGTATGCCTTTGCAAGCGTCACGTATCTGCCTGCCTTATACGGAGTAACCGCTTCCGCGCCGTCGCCAAAATCAGGTCCGCCGCGGGTTTTAACCTCGCAGAACACTATGACTTTTTCAAAGTCTTTATTTGCAGTATTTTGCAAATTTGTGCTTTTAGAATTAAAAAACCGAGAAATAAAGTTGCTTTTCTGCGCGTTGCGCCTTACAATCGTTCCGTCAGAACGCACGTAACAGGAACAGATTATGTCCGCCTCGCAACCTGCGTATTCGGCGTTGCGTTCGAGAATCGTATACCCTTCTTTTTCAAGATATTCCGCGGCAATCTGTTCGCCTATGTCGCCAATTGCTTTCGTATTCTTCATATTATCTTTCCGCGCTCAGTATTTTACCTATAAAACTGTTGCGGTGTATAGGACATTTTCCGTATTCTTTGAGCGCGGCTATATGTTTTGCCGTCCCGTATCCCATATTATGCTCGAAATCATAGTGCGGATAAACCTCCGCCATTTCAGTCATAAACCTGTCTCTTGTAACTTTTGCGATTATCGACGCAGCGGCTATTGAATAGGACAATGCGTCTCCGTGCACGATTCCGAAAGTTTTGTACGGGATATCCAGTTTCAGCGCGTCCACAATGACTATATCCGGCTCCACCGCGAGCGACGTTATAGCCTCCGCCATACACGCTTTCGTAGCATTGAGAATATTCATTTCGTCAATGCGTTTGTGGTCGTACGAAACGGTTGATACGGCAACCGCTTTTTCCATAATTGTTCCGAACAGTTTTTCTCGCTTACCTCTGCTGACTTTTTTACTGTCGTTCACTCCCTGTATAAGGTCGTCAAGCGGCATAATAACAGCGGAACAGGTCACAGGCCCTGCAAGCGGGCCTCTTCCCACTTCGTCTACTCCGCAGATATATTTATATCCGCGTTCAAGCAGTTGGTTTTCATAATACATCAGTTCTTCGGCGCGTTTCATATTCCCTCGTATACGTTTTAGCGGTGAATTCTGCTCGAATTCGCAATGGAATTATAGCGGAAGTTCAAGCATAATCTTGCCCAGACGTCCTTTTCTAAAATCGTCTATAAGCGTTTTGGCGGCGCGCTGAGTATCGAGAACGTCGGCGCGCATTTTAAATCCGCGTCTTGCGGCAATTTCCTCCAGCAAATCGTAATCGCTTTTGTCTAGGTCACCGATGCCGTATCTGTCGCAAAGCCCCTGCGGCGAAATTTCTTTCAGTTCGCCTATAAAGTCGCAGGAAAGTTCTACAACGTCGAGCACGTCTTCTTTAACAGAACCTATATAAGCGAGATGATGCGCCGCATTCTGATCCTCGAATTTGCCCCAGAGCGTTCCGGGCGTATCGAGAAAATCGACTCCGTCGACAGACAGCCACTGCTTGCCGCGGGTTACGCCGGGACGGTCGCCGGTTACGGCTTTCGCTTTTTTTATCATTGAGTTGATTATGGTAGATTTTCCGCTGTTCGGTACTCCTACGACCATAGCGCGGACATTTATATTCGCGCCTTTCTTAGCGTACTTTTCCAATTTGTCGGACATTACTTTTTTAAGCCCCGAAACTATCTGCGAGCAGTCTCCGCTGGTACCTATCGCTTTGACGTAATCTTTACCCTGTTTTTCAAATGCAATTTCCCACTGTCGGAGCAGACGGCTGTCCACAAGGTCGCATTTATTGAAGACGTATAACACCTTTTTGCCGTTTATCAATCTTGAAAACAGCGG
The DNA here is from genome assembly GCA_910578325.1 of uncultured Christensenella sp. Taxonomy (GTDB): domain Bacteria; phylum Bacillota; class Clostridia; order Christensenellales; family CAG-917; genus CAG-475. The sequence goes on along the minus strand of CAJTQT010000002.1, from coordinate 38,113 downwards.
ATTTATGCAAGAAGAAACGGCGCGCGCGTCAATGACGTAAATCAGCGCGTCGACAAGACGGAGGTTATCCTCCATCATTCGTATCGCCTTTGTCATATGTCCGGGGAACCATTGAATAATCATTTAAAGCCTCTTTTGCAACTATCTGATACAGCCGTCTAATATCTCCGCGACGACAAAATTTATTTTCTTCTTTTTTTAGGTTTCTGCGGAAGATACGATCTTACGTCCGTTTTTGCCATAAGGTCGGGACGTCTCTGCATCGTTATCTCCACCGACTTTTCCTTGCGCCAACGGTTTATATCGTGATGATTGCCTTTAAGCAGCACGTCGGGCACGCTCAGACCTCTGTAAGTCTCCGGCCGCGTGTACTGCGGATATTCCAAAAGACCGTCCGAGAAACTCTCTTCCGAAGTCGATTCGCCGCATCCGAGCACCCCGTCCACGTATCGCGCTACACAGTTGACAAGCACCAGCGCGGGCAATTCTCCGCCTGTAAGCACGTAATCGCCTATCGACATTTCCTCGTCAATGCACAAATCTATGACTCTTTCGTCAATCCCCTCGTAATCTCCGCATAAAATCAGAATTCTGTCCTTTTTTGCGAGGCTTTCCACCTTGCTCTGATTGAGCGTTCTTCCTCGCGGCGACATATATATACGCAAAGCCTCGTGATCGGGGTCGACGGCTTCTATCGCGCTCACAATGGGGTCGGGAGTCATCACCATTCCCGCACCTCCGCCATACGGCGCGTCGTCAGTTTTTTTGTGTTTATCTTTGGAGTATTCGCGTATATCGACGATATTAACAGAAAACTTGCCCCCGTCGATAGCCTTTCCCAAAAGGCTGTATCTGAGGACGTCAAAATACTCTGTAAATATCGTCAATATATCGAATCTCATATTCTCAATGCAAATTTTGCAATGCTGTCTTTATTTGACACAATCTCGGTTTAATGTCCGATTTCGTAACGCTCAACTGCCGCTTGTTTAGTTATACACTACAACTCTTCTGAAAAGAATATCGTCGAGTACCATTTTGCCGCCCTCGATATCCACTTCCTTAATCAACTGTTTAAGCGCGGGAAAACTCAATGTTCCGTCCGACGTTCTGACGGAATACACGTCCGCGGAACCGTACTGAGCAACGTCCGTAATAACGCCTATTCTTTCGCCCGCAACAATCACAGCAAGCCCGATGATATCCGCAATATAATGCTTTCCTTCCGCAAGCGGAGGCAGTTCGGAACGCTTTGCATAAATCAATGCGCCGCGCAATTCTTCCGCCTCTTCGACGCTGTCAACGCCCGAAAGTTTGATAAAGCCGTAACGTCCTTCCGCGCTGATTTTCTCCACGTCTCTGAAATCATCTCCGACGCGCACTTTTTTAAGATGCGAAAGCCGTGCGGTATCCGATGAAAAAAATTCCGCTTTCATTTCACCTTTGAGCCCGCGCGGCTTGACAATCTTTGCGATTTCGAATTCAGATTTCATTCTTTTCTTCTATAACGACGTTGTATTTCACGCTTCCCTTTCCGTTAGCGGATTTGACAAGCGTACGGATTGCTTTTGCTATACGCCCCTGCTTTCCGATAATCTTACCTATGTCGTTTTTGGATATCGAAACGACGATATCCGTTGCTCCATTGCCGTCTCTCTGCTCGACGGTATAATCTCCGTCGGGCACGAGCGCGGAAACAAGATATTCAACGAGTTCAATCATCTGAGCCACCGATTATTTGGTCTTCTCTACGATGCCCTGACCGATGAGCAATGCCATAACCGTTTCGGTCGGCTGAGCACCCTTAGCAATCCATTCTTTCGCCTTTTCAGCATCGATAACGATTTGCTTCGGCGTGCTGACGGGATTATAGTATCCGATTTGGTCGATGTACTGTCCGTCTCTTGCTTTGCGCGAGTCCGTTGCCACGATGCGATAGAAAGGTGCTTTCTTTGCGCCCATTCTCGTAAGTCTGAGTTTTACCATTTTTGTTATCCTCCGATGTGATAAATTGTTTTTATTTCATTGCGGCGTTCCGCATTTTGAAACCGTGTTTTCTTGCCTATTCCGAGTTCGGCATAACCTTATGCGTCAGAACGGCATTCCTTTAAGACCTCTGAGTCCTCTCATTCCGCCCTTCTGCATTCTTGTCATCATATCTTTTGTCAGTTCAAACTGTTTGAGCAACGCGTTGACTTCCTGAATTGACGTTCCGCTTCCGATTGCGATACGTTTACGCCTCGACGCTTTTATTATCTCGGGATTTCTGCGTTCCTTTGGAGTCATCGACTGGATAATCGCTTTGTTTCTGAAAAGTTGCTTTTCATCTATCTGCGCTCCAGGTTTCATCTTTCCGGCAAGTCCCGGTATCATAGAAACCATATCGTTCAGGCTTCCCATCTTTTTGACGCTTTCGATCTGCGTCAGATAATCTTCCAGAGTAAACGAATTCTCTTTGAGTTTCTTTTGAAGTTTCAGCGCTTCTTCCTGTGAAATCGCGTCCTGCGCTTTTTCAATGAGCGTCAGCACGTCGCCCATTCCGAGTATACGCGAAGCCATACGCTCAGGATGGAAAGGCTCCATATCTTCCATCTTCTCGCCTGTTCCGCTGAATTTAATAGGCTTGCCCGTAACCGCTCTTATAGACAACGCCGCGCCGCCGCGCGTATCGCCGTCCAACTTAGTCATAATTACGCCCGTTATGTCCAGCGTCTTGTTAAACGTATCGGCAACCGTCACAGCGTCCTGTCCTGTCATACTGTCTACAACAAGCAGAATTTCAGTCGGCGCAACAGCCTTCTTGACGCGCACCAGTTCGTCCATAAGCGCTTCGTCTATATGAAGACGTCCCGCGGTGTCGACAATCATCGTATCATAGCCGTTTTTAAGCGCGTATTCCACACCCGCATTTGCGATTTTTACAGGGTCGATCTGCCCCATAGCAAAACATTCCGTCCCCGCTTTTCCCGCTACGACTTTAAGTTGGTCTATCGCGGCAGGTCTGTATATATCGCCCGCAACAAGCAAAACTTTCTTATTCTGTTTTTTGAGATAGGTCGCAAGTTTTCCGCACATCGTCGTCTTGCCCGCGCCCTGCAATCCGCACATCATATACACCGTAGGTTGCCTGTCCGACACCGACAGTTTCTGATGCGTGGAACCCATAAGGGACACGAGTTCGTCGTTTACGATTTTGACAATCTGTTGCGCGGGCGTAAGAGATTTCAAAATCTCCTCGCCGAGAGCCTTCTCGCTTACTCGCGCCACGAAATCCTTGACAACCGAATAGTTTACGTCCGCTTCGAGAAGCGCGACGCGGATTTCACGCATAGCCTGCTTGATTTCCAACTCCGTCAATTTGCCTTTGTTTCTGAGTTTGGAAAATATATGATTCATTCTGTCAGACAGATTTTCGAAAAGAGCCATTCAGTCCTCCAATATTTTTCTTATCTCGCCCAGTTTTGCCTTTATTTCCGCTTTATTGAGCGAATCGAAGTGATCCTCAACCGAGTCGAGAACGGCAAGAATGCGTCTCTGTTTATCCGCATATCCGAGGTTAAGTTCATATTCGGCAAGGTGTTTCTCGCCCTTGTTTATACTGTCCAGCACCGCCTGACGCGATACACCGCAGATGTCTGCGATCTCTCCGAAAGACAAATCCTCGTCATAGCGCATTTTAAGAATTTCGTTTTGCTTTTCAGTCAAAAGCGAGCCGTAAAAATCACGCAATATAGATATTTCGAATCTGTCCATTTTCCCCCGCCTTGCACTTTACGCCCTTCAGCAAAAATACAATCGGCAATCACCGTTCCGTCAATGCGCGGAATCCGAAACAAATCCACGCAGATATGTGTCAAGTATTTTTGCTCGACACCTATCATACAACATACGAAAAACGGTGTCAAGCATTTTTGCCCGACACCGTGTTCTTTTTGCTTATATTTTTACTGATTATCTTAAAAAAGCAATTTTGCAACTTTAATGACTGTGAAATTTTCAAGCGCAATCCCAAATCAGATAAGCGCGTTTATAAAGTCTGTGGCGTCAAAAGGTATTAGGTCGTCTATCTTTTCGCCCACGCCTACGTAAATTACAGGCAATCCCACTTCGTCGGATATCGCGAGCACGACTCCGCCTTTTGCCGTGCCGTCGAGTTTGGTCAGTATAATTCCGTCAGTATCGATATCTTCCCCGAAAATCTTCGCCTGCGCAACCGCATTCTGTCCCGTTGTCGCGTCAAGCACCAGATACTTTCTGAAATCCGCTTCCGGAAGTTCGCGTTCCACAACGCGACATATTTTCTGCAATTCAGCCATCAGATTCTTTTTATTGTGCAGACGTCCCGCCGTATCCACAAGCACTACGTCGTTGCCTTTCGCCTTTGCGGAAGCGATTGCGTCAAACACAACCGCGGCAGGATCCGCTCCTTCGTTATGACGTATAACGCGCACTCCCGCGCGCTGCCCCCAGACTTCCAACTGTTCGCTCGCCGCCGCTCTGAACGTATCCGCTGCCGCTACGACAACGCTTTTACCCTGCTCTTTAAACAGATGCGCGAGTTTCCCTATTGCAGTAGTCTTTCCGACGCCGTTAACCCCCGACAGAAGAATCACAAGCGGATACTCGTATTCGGGAACTTCATAGTCTATATCTTCAATCATAAGCCGTTTAAGCAAATCTTTCGCCTGCTCGGGCTTCTTGATTTTCTTGGTATAAATCTCGTCTTTAAGTTCTTCAATCAGGCTCTCAGTAGCCGTCACGCCGACGTCGGCAGTCAACAGTGCCTCTTCGAGATTTTCATAAAACTCGTCGTCAAATTCCTTTGCGGAAAACGCAAAAAACAACTTCTTTGAAAAGGCGTCCTTAGTCTTTTTTATACCCTGTAAAATTTTCTGGAAAAATCCCATATTTCACCCTGTGCCGTTTTAATAATTATGCTCCTATATCCGCGAAGATAAATCATTTAGACATTCAGTTTACATAAACCGAATTTGTCGGTATATCTGCAAAAGCACGCAAAAGCGTGCTTCTAACCGATTATTTTGCGTGTTTGACCGCTTCTTCGAATTCAATCGAAACAATCTTCGTAACGCCCTTTTCTTCCATCGTAACGCCGAATATAGTGTCCGCGTGCCGCATTGTAGGCTTTCTGTGCGTTATAACTATAAACTGCGTATAGTCCGAAAACTTTTTCAAAAACTCCGCAAACAGGTTTACGTTCGCGTCGTCCAACGCCGCTTCTATCTCGTCAAGCACACAGAACGGCATCGGCTTCAATCTGAGAATCGCAAACAGAATCGCAATCGCCGTCAACGCGCGTTCGCCGCCGCTAAGCAGACCTATATTCTGCAACTTTTTCCCCGGCGGTTGAGCAAATATTTCTATACCTGCTTCGAGCACGTCGTCCGTTTCCTTTGTATCCAGCCTCAGTTCGCCTTTTCCGCCTCCGAACAACTGTGAGAAAACCTCTTTGAAGTTTTCGCAAATTCTGTTGAACGCGTCGCTGAACTTATCGCGCATACGCTCTGTCAGCGAATCGATTATAACCTTGACGTCGTCGCACGCTCTTTGAATATCGTCACGCTGTGCAATCTGCTCGTTGAGTCTGACTTCCGTTTCTTCGAGAGTCTTAGACGCAAGCAAGTTTACGTCGCCGAGTCTTGCAATCGATTTCTTCAAATCAGAGATTACGGTAAGAGTGCCGTGTGCCTTGAATTCTTCATCCTTAAATTCAACCGCGCCCGCATAAGTCAGATCGTACTCTTCGAGAATATGCGCCTGCTGTGTGCGCATCTCTATATCTACATTATCCAACATACCTTCGTCGCGTGTTTTTTTTGCGGTCAGTTCGTTACGCTGGTTGAAAATCTCCGTCTTCTGCGCGTCGAGAGCAACTATCTCGTCGGATATTGTACGCTTGCGCTCCGACAGATCGGCTATTTCTTTTTCAAGAACCTTTATTCTTGCCTCATCCTCTTTTGAAAACGAAGTCTTTTCCGGTGCGGACGTAATGCTGTCTAGTTTTGACTGCTCGATTTTAAGTTGCGCTATCGTATCGAGTTTTTCTTCTTCGAGGCTCTCTTTCTCGCGGGCAAGTCTGAACAGGTCTTGATCATAGCCGTCAAGCGCGCTCTTTCTGCTTGCCATCTTAACGCGCAAATCCATAACTCGCTGAGAAAGTTCCTCTCTCTCGCTCTTCTGTTTGGAATTTTCGCTTTTTGAATCCGCAAGAAGCGCGGTATATTCCTCTTTTTTCTCGGACGTAATCTTTTCAAGCGCGTCTATTGAATTGAGTTTGTCGGTAATATCCTTTATCGACGCGATAACGAGTTCGTATTCCTCCGCTCCCTGATTGATTTCAGTCTGTAAAGTCTCGGTAATTTGCAGACATTGATTAGCCTTATCCTCGTTTACGCCGATTTCTATACGCAACTCGGATATTTCTTTATTCAAACTTTCGATCTTCTGCTCGAAATCCAACACGTCCTGCTCTTTTTCCTGTCTGAGAGCGGTTATCTGAGCAATATTATTCTTGATCTTTTCGAGATTCGCGCGCGCCTGTTCTATCTGTTTTTCCTGAGAAAGCAGACCTTGCGTTTGATTACGGCGCGAACCGCCCGTAATTTCGCCGCCTCGCGAGAATATTTCACCGTCAAGAGTGACAATCTTAAACGCCTGATTGTACTTTCTGAAAATGCGGATAGCGTTGTCGATGTTGTTTACCACCACGGTAGCGCCCAACAAAGTTTTTATAAATCCGTCGAATTTAGCGTCATACTTGACCAAATCGCCGGCGAGTCCGTAGCATCCCGGTTCTTTGAGAACGCCGAGACTTTCACCGCTCAGCGCGTGCGGACGGCAGGATGTGAGCGGACGGAACGTGACACGTCCGTAATTCTTCTGTTTCAGATATGCGATCAAGTCGCTCGCGTCGCCCTCGTTTTCAACGAGCACGTTTTGCATTGCGCCGCCCAAAGCATATTCTATTGCCGCCTCGAACTCGTTGGGAACGCTTATAACTTCCGCAAGCACACCCATAATCTTAGAAGCAAGCACAGGGTCGTGCTTGGAATCGCGCATAAGATTTCCGACCGCGTTCTGATACGCCGAATACTGCTCTTTGATCGCCGTATAAGTTCTTACACGCTCTTCGTTGGCAGACAGTTTTCCGCTGAGAGCGGATATATCTTCGGCAAACGCCTTGACCGCTTCCTGTGCGTCGGCTTTTTCGGATACGCTTTCGTTGTACTCGGTTGCGACCTGACGCATTCTTTCCTTTGCGGATTTAACCTTTCCGTCATAGATGGATAAGTTGGTCAATTCCTCGTCAAGTCTCTCTTTTTTCTGAGTAAGCAACTGTCTGATTGATTTAGCGCGTTCTTCGTTTATAGTCTTTTCCGCCTGAAAGCCCGAAATATTCGATTTCAACGCGCCCAATTCCTCTATTGCACGGACGTATTCGAGATTTCGCGCTTCGAGGTCGCTTTCCTGTCCCGCGAGAGCGTTGGTAAGTTGCGAATACCTTGCGTTAACGTCCTCGAATGCCTTGCAAGTATGGAGATACGCGTTAAATTCCTCTTCTTTTTTAGCGGTTGTAGTAGAAATAGTCTGTTCGGAAACGATCAGACGGTTGTCTATAGACAGAAGTTCTTCGTTAAGTCTCGCAATTTGGCTCTGCACGTTTGCGATACGGTCTTTAAGCGCGTGCGCTTCGACTTCCGACCTCGCCTCGCCGACTTTGAGCGACAGGAGTTCCGCATTGCTGTCATCGTAAACCCTGTCGATTCCGCTCGATTCGCGAATGCAGTCGTCATATCGGCGAACGCATTCGTTATATTCCATATCCTTGATTTTCAGCGCGCTGTCATATCCCGAAATACGGTCATATATCTTCTGCTTTATCGCCTGATTGTTTTCATAGTTGTATATGTATAGGTTTACTTCGTTATATTTAAGTTGTTCTTTCAGGTCGAAGTATTTTTGAGCGGTTTCCGCCTGTTTGCGCAACGGCCCGATCTGTTTTTCGATTTCCGCAATAACTTCGTTGGTTGTCTGCAAGTTCAACGCGGTCTTTTCGAGTTTTCGCTCCGCCTCGATGCGCTCTGCCCTGAATTTGGATATTCCCGCGGCTTCTTCGAAGATTCTGCGACGCTCGTCGGGTTTGGCAGACATAATCTCGTCGACTCTTCCCTGTCCGATAATCGAATAGCCCTCTTTGCCTATGCCCGTATCGTGGAAAAGCGCGATTATGTCGCGCAGACGCGTATGGTTATTGTTGAGGAAATATTCGCTCATTCCGCTTCGGTCAAGTTTACGCGTAACCACAACCTCATCAAACGGCAACGACGGGAAAATATGCTGATTCTCATTGTTGAAAGTCAGCGAAACTTCGCAATAGGACATACTCCTGCGCTTTTCGGTACCTGCGAATATGACGTCCTGCATACTCTTACCGCGCAGTTGTTTAGCACTTTTTTCACCCAAGGTCCAACGTATAGCGTCCGAAACGTTTGACTTTCCGCAACCGTTCGGTCCTATAATAGCGGTGACGCCCTCTCTGAAAGGAATTTCCACCTTATCCGCAAACGATTTAAAACCTCTGAGTTCGATTTTGACCAGATTTAACAAAACCGTATACCCGTCCTTTTTTACTGACAACAAATTTTACCATATATTTTCAATCTTATCAAGTGAAAATCACTCATTTAAAAGCGGACGCATCACCGGAATTTAAATGCAAAATCAACGATAAAATGATTAACTATATTAAATTAATACGTTTAGAATAACTAAAAACAACCAAAATACTATCTGTTAAAATTGCGCGCCCTTTCAGGGACGCGCAAATCAAGTTTTGATTCAATCCGCAATATGTTCAAGCGCTACGCCCGCTGCCTGCTGCTGCGCGCTCTTTTTATTTTTTCCTTTTCCTCTGCCTGCGCAAACACCGTCTATCAACACGTCGATAACAAACGTAGGTTCGTGCGGCGCGCCGTTGGTTTCCACTGTCACGTACTGTACGCTAAGTTTATGCCTTGTGGCAAACTCGTTGAGTTCTGTCTTGAAATCGCGCTCTTCTTCGTGTTTTACACTGCCGTCAAAGTACGGCTTCAAGGCGGTGCAGATAAATTCTTCCGCCCTGTCAACGCTTCCGCTATCCATATATATCGCGCCGACAATCGCTTCGAACAGATTTGACGCAACTTTCGTATGCCGTATGATACTTTCCAGTTTTTCGCCTTTGCCTACAACCAGATACCTCGCAAGTCCGAGCGTCTCCATCGCCCTTTCGAGCGGCTCCTGTGAAACTATTTCCGACCTGCGCTGAGTGAGCGCGCCTTCGTGCGCATTCGGATTTTCTATCATAAGACGCTTTGCAACAATGAAGTCGAGAATACTGTCTCCGAGGAGTTCCAGCGACTCATAGTTTTCGGTGGCGACTTTGCTCGCGGAACTGTGAGTAAACGCACGGATAAGAATAGATTTATCCCTAAAAACATAACCGATCGTATTTTCGATTGCGGCAATACATTTACTGTTCATATCGTTATTATGCCCAACCTCGCGCTTATTCTTCGCTACTTGCGGCGTTTTGCTGCGACATAGCGTTGGATTTGACAATACCGTCCGCAATTGTTTCGCAGATATTTTTAAGCGCAAGTCCTTTAGCCTGCAAAATACTCGCGCTGATTGCTCCGCGGGAGGACGCTCCGTGCGCTTTTACCACCACTTTTTTCACGCCAAGGAAACACGCGCCTCCCTGCGCATTGTAATCAAGAGTTTTCTGCACTTCTTTAAAAACGGGTTTGAGCATAAGCGCGCCGATTTTAGATTTCAATCCGCCCGAATATACTCCGCGTTTTATCAGTTTGAGCATAAGGCTCGCCGTGCCTTCCGCCATTTTGAGCGCGATATTCCCATCAAAACCGTCGGATACGACCACATCGAAGTTACCCGTAAGCAAATCGCGCGATTCGCAGTTTCCTACAAAGTTTATGTCGTCGTTTGCCGACAACAAATCGTATGCCTGCCTGCTCAGTTCGTTTCCTTTATGCGCTTCGACTCCGTTATTGAGAAGACCGACGCGCGGATTTTCCACGCCGAGCATCGCTTTGGCATAGGTGGAAGCCATAATTGCATAGTGCAAAAGATTGACGGGCTTAGAGTCCACGTTCGCGCCGCAGTCGCACAACACCACGCCGTTTCCTTCAAGCGTTGGAAGCACCGGCGCAAGCGCGGGACGCGATACGCCCTTGATCCTGCCGACTTTCATAAACGCGCCGACAAGCACCGCGCCTGTCGACCCTGCGGACACAAAGCCTCCGCATTCGTCGTCCTGCATAAGTTTTTCAAACGACTTTACAAGCGAACTCTCCCTTTTGGTTTTTATAGCCATAGTCGGGCTCTCGTCATTTGAAATAACGTCGCACGCGTCTATTATTTCAAGTATTTTATTATCGTATTCGCGCTCGCCCAAAGCAGATCGTATTTCCGACTCTCTTCCTACAAGCACAACTTTTACGTCTTTATCAAGCGCAAGAGCGTCCGCCGCACCCGCAACGATTTCGAGGGGCGCATTATCACCGCCCATAGCGTCAACAACTATTTTCATTTTCCGTACCTCTCGATTCGGACGCGGGTGTCGTCTTCGCGCTCGAGAGCCGACATACCGCGTAATATGAAAAAAGAGTGTCAAAATAACACTCTTTTTAAGTTTAAGTCAAAATTAGTTCTCTTCCTTTTTGACGATTTGCTCACCGTCATAGTAACCGCATTTCGGGCAGACGTGATGATTCTTTTTCAACTCGTGGCACTGCGGGCACTCGGTAAGACCGGGAGTTTTGAGTTTCCAGTTTGCAAAACGTGAATTCGTTTTGGATTTAGATATTTTATTTTTAGGTACTGCCATATATTCCTTCCTCCGACATTATTCATCTTTACGCATTAAACAGCCTATTTAGTATATTAAATAAACACTGTCTTGTCAAACGCTTTTTCAAGATTGCGGATTTTTGACTTGATTTTTTTATTTTGCCGCATATTATCGGCGATTTCCGCCTCAGAGCGCAATTGCTTTTGTCTCTCTTGCAATAGAAAGTTCCTCGTTTGTAGGCAGAACGTATACTTTAACTTTGCTGTCAGGTTTGGACAGTTCCACAACTCCGTCGGGAAGTCTCGTATCGCTCTTTTCAAAATCGAAGTCAACGCCGAGATACTCCATATCCGTCATAACCAGATTGCGCATATAACCGCTATGCTCTCCGATTCCGCCGGTAAACACTATCGCGTCAACGCCGCCGAGCACCGCCGCGTAAGAGCCGATGTATTTTTTTATACGGTAAGCGGCTACGTCAACGGCAAGTTTTGCTTTCTCATCGCCCTCGTGTATGGCCTTTTCAAGATAGCGCATATCTGAATCGAGTCCGCTTACGCCTTTCATTCCGCATTTTTTATTGAGATACTGCACCATATCTTCGGCGCTAAGACCGAGTTTCTTACGCATAAACTCAACTGCCGCAGGGTCTATATCTCCGCTGCGCGTACCCATAACAAGTCCTTCCAGAGGCGTGAATCCCATTGACGTATCGACGCATTTTCCGTCTTTGACCGCGGATATCGACGAACCGTTTCCGAGATGACAAACGATAATTCTGCTGTCTTTTTTGCCCAACAACTTAACCGTTTCTTCGCTGACGAACTTATGGGAAGTGCCGTGGAAGCCGTACTTTCTCACCTTATGTTCCTTATACACGGCATACGGAATTCCGTACATAAACGCCTTAGGAGGCATAGTGCTATGGAAAGTGGTATCGAACACCGCAACCATAGGCACTTCGGGCATAACTTCGCGGCAACTCTTTATGCACGCGATGTTGCCGGGCATATGAAGAGGTCCGAGTTCGGCATTCTTTTCGCAGATACGGATAACGTCCTCGTCGATGAGCACGGACGACTTGAAATCTTCGCCGCTGTGAAGAACGCGGTGACCTACCGCGGAAATTTCGGCAGTAGATATAATTGCGCCGTAGTCCCGATCGACCATTGCTTTGAGAACTAATTCGATAGACGCGGTATGGTCTTTCATATCCTGAGAAATTACCAGTTCCTTTCCGCCGCCGTTCTTCTGCGTAAGCGTACCGCCTTCCATACCTATGCGTTCGCATACGCCTTTTAGAAGTGCTTTTTCCGTCTGCATATCTATAAGTTGGTATTTGAGCGACGAACTTCCTGCGTTTATAACAAGTATCTTCATATTACCTCCGAGGCCGCAAAATATACGGTTAGAATTATTCTTTTACAGATTGAAGCGCGGTTATAGCGGCGACTGCGGCAATATCCTCCGCAACGCAACCGCGGCTGAGGTCGTTAACGGGCAAAGCCAGCCCCTGCATAATGGGACCTATCGCCATACATCCTCCGAACCTTTGCGCGAGTTTGTAGCCGATGTTTCCCGCATCAAGATTCGGGAATACAAGCACGTTCGCCTGTCCCGCAACAGGGCTGTCCCCCGCTTTCTGCTTTGCAACGCTGTCCACTATAGACGCGTCGAGTTGCAGTTCGCCGTCGACGCAAATCTCGGGATGCTCCGCTTTTACCATTTCATAAGCGGACCGTACTTTGCTCACCGCTTCGTGATTCGCGCTGCCTTTGGTAGAGAATGACAGCATCGCAACTTTCGGCTCTATATGACAAATCTTCTTTGCGCTGTCCGCAGCCGACACGACGATATCTTTGAGTTGAGCGTCGGTAGGATACGGTATGACCGCGCAATCCGAGAATATGTACGCGGGATACTTTTTATACTTGAAATTTTCGGGAGGAACCATAATGAAACAACTTGAAACCGAACTTATTCCCGGCGCCGCCTTTATAACCTGAAACGCGGCTCTCGAAACGTCGGCGGAACTGAATACCGCGCCGCCGACAACACCGTCCACGTCTCCGCGTTTAAGCGCAACGCACGCATAGAACATATTGTTCGTCTTTACGGTTTCAAGAGCCTGCTCGCGTGTCATACCCTTTGCCTTGCGGAGTTCGTAAAGCGTATCGGCATATTCCTCGGTATGCGCGCTTGTACGGGGATTGTCGAAAACCACGCCCGTAAAATCCACGTCTGTGAATTGCGACTTTATTTCCTGTTCGTCCCCGATGAGAACGACCTTGCATACGCCTTGCTTGGTAAGCATCTCGGCAGCCTTTGCCGCCCTTATATCGAACCCTTCGGCAAGCGCTATCGTCTTGCCCAGTTTGCCTGCTCTTGACATCAATTCTTCCACAAATGCCGTCATAATACGCTCCTGTTACGATGCAATGAATAAATTGATTGCAAATCGTTAAAATTCGTATATAATTATAGTTGCTTTATACATAAAAATCAACAAAATGAGGAAGCATTTTGAAAATTACGGCAGTTATCGCGGAATATAATCCTTTTCACAACGGGCACCTGAAACATCTGCGAATCGCAAAACGGGAAACTCAGCCCGACGCGCTTGCAGTGCTTATGAGCGGTTCATTCACCCAGCACGGCGACGTATGCGTTTACGACAGATACACCCGCGCCAAATGGGCGTTGCAAGCGGGAGCGGATATCGTGTTGGAAATGCCTGCGGTATATTCCCTCTCGCACGCGCAGGGATTTGCCGAGGGAGCATTGAAAACTTTGAGTATGCTGGGAGAATTCACTCTTTCCTTCGGCACCGAAAGCGACGAACTACAGGATTTGAATATGGCTGCCGAATTTATGCGCAGCGAATCAAGAGATATGTCCGACCTGCTGAAAGGGTATCTCGGACAGGGATATTCCGTTGCCAAATCGCGAACGTTGGCACTTGAAAACATACGTCCCGACATCGCGAATATGCTAAATTCTCCAAACAATATTCTCGCCGTGGAATACATCAAAGCCGCGGCGGCATACGGCGGGAAAATAGGATTTCATTCCGTTGAACGCAAACCCGACGACGGCAAAAAGTATCTGTCGTCCACAAAAATACGCGAACTTATGCGAGAAGGAAGAGATATCAGCCCGTTCGTGCCTCAATACGTTTACGAAGAATCGGAAGCCGCCGCTTCGACAGAAAAATACGGAATTATTTCCACCTACGCAATGAAAGCGATGACCGCCGCCCAACTCGCAGAGATACACAATATCGGCGAAGGTATGGAAAACCGTATCTCGCAAGCGGATTTTACGGACATGAGCGGCTTTTTAGGGCTTACCAGCCGAAGATATACGCGCTCCACAATAAAACGTATAGCCGCGTGCGCCACACTCGGACTTAATAAAAACCTCGCGGCGCTCGCTAAATCGGAAAAGCCGTACTGTACCCTGCTCGCAGTTAAACCTTCCAAAAAGAAAACTCTTCTCCCGCTTCTCGCCGCAAGCGACGGATATTTCTTTTACAAACATTCGGACTGTCCCGAAGACTGCCCCGTGCGTCCGCTCGTCGACCTTGACGAGAAAGCGGCGAAAATTCAGAATCTTTGCCGCTGAACGCTTTTTCATAATCCGCAAACATAATTCATAAGTTTTGCTATGGAAAAAAGCGCGCGCATAAAACGTACCTTTTCTTTTCGCAACTATCCGCTCGGAAAAATCGTAGCGTGCGTAGCCATATCCGCTTTTATGATAATGATGCTGATAAAACCGGGATACTATCTCGATTCGGCACGGCGCGGACTGTCTCTTTACGCAACAAGCGTACTTCCGTCCCTGTTTCCGTTCTACTTCTTTTCGCTGCTCCTGACATATATCGGTTCCGCAAAAGTGGTATCGGGAATATTTCAAAAGCCCGTGCGGCTTCTTTACAATACGCCAAAAGAAAGTTCTTACATACTTCTTCTCAGTATGCTCTCGGGGTATCCCGTAGGCGCGAGTATGACTGCCGAACTCTACAAGGCCGGCGCGCTGACGGAAAAAGAAGCGAAAGCGGTGGCGGCATTTGCGTCGACGTCGGGACCGATATTCATACTCGGAACAGTAGGAAGCGCGGTATTCAACGACGTAAGAGTCGGCGCGGTTATCCTTGCCGCGCACTATGCTTCCGCGCTCCTCAACGGCTTGATTTTCAGAGTCAGACACAACACACGCGCCAAAAACAAAAAAATCGATCTCGACTTTGAAAAATATCCCCCTATACGCATATCGTCTTCGGAGGATCAGGACAGCCTGATGTCGCGAACAATAGCAAACTCCACGCTCAATATGCTTTTCGTAGGCGGATACATCGTGCTTTGCGGTATGCTGGTTGACACTCTGTCGCTGTTCAACGCAGACGCTCTTATAATTTCCGCGCTGGGCGAAACTGCGGGACAGCCCGTCGTCGCGCTGATAAACGGAATAATCGAAATGACTCGCGGAAGTATCGCTTGCGCCGAATGCACCCAAAAGAATATAGGCATTGCGCTTTGCGCGGGAATTATCTCTCTCGGCGGGCTTTCCGTCGCTTTACAGAATTTTACCTTTTTATCCAAATGCAGAATGACTTTCACTCAGATAGCAGTGCGCAAACTGACTCAGAGCATAATCGCGTTCGGACTGGGTTTTGCGCTTTCATTCGCCCTATAATCAGCATCTTTAATACTCAACGGCGTGAAAAAGTGAAATTATTGACATAATATATTGACTTTTGACAAATCTTATATTTATAGTGAAAGCGGAAATTGGTTTTCAACAATTTCAGGAGGCAAATATGAATAAAAATTGGGGCAACACGGCGCTTGTTGCTTATTCCCTTTTACCCAAAATTGTAAACGAACTCAATTTTGGTGTAAAAACACGCATTAATTCCACTTTTCAGAGCCGACATCTGAAACTCGGAATAGGCACCGAACAGTTAATAGGTGAAATTCTCGATTTAACCGAGGAAAAAAGAAAAATCGTAAATCTGCGTTTTGTCGTACAACAGGCTCTCGACGCGATATCCGATACCGACAGGCGTTTACTCGAAGACCGCATAGTAAATAAAAAAACGTATCAAAATATTGCCGATGAACTGAAAATTTCATTACGCACGGTATTTCGCAGAATCGCCTGTGCGGAAGAGGCGTATGCTTTCGCGCTCAGACGTGCCGGTTACACTGAAGATTGGTTCAGACGCGAGTACGGAGAGGACAAATACATATCTCCCATTTACAACAGAATTATGAACGATAAATACTTTGTAGCCAAAAATCTGTAAAGCCTGTCCGATTTAAAACAGGCTACTATCGGCGAGCGGAAATCATTTCCCTTTTTAAAACGCGCGCACGGCAAAATCTGCCGTACGCGCGTTCCAGTCTGTGATTCAAAACTCTATATTTTATGAAAATCTGCGCATAAAGTTGGCATAATGCGCAAATACGATTCCGCCGTCCTCAATAAGGTCTTTATTCCACAGTTTGACCCATTCGAAAGTATAATACCCGTCATAGCCCGAATCTTTTAGTGTGTTGACGATTTCAGCGACGGGAATATCGCCGTAACCCATCATTTTGTATGCGACTTTACCCTTCTCCACCGCGCTGTCTTTCAGGTGCACGTACTTGATACGTCTTCCGAGGTTTTTGACAGTTTCCGATATACTTTCGTCATTATAGCGATATGGGTGGTGCGTATCCCATAATACGCCTGCGCCCTCGCCTGCTTCGTCAATGAAATCTGCGAGAACTTTGCTATCGAGAAACAGTCCGTTTGTCTCCATAAGCGGAGTTACACCGCTACCTCTTGCATATTCCACAATCTGCGCATACCTCTTTTTGCACAGCGAGATATCGCCGCCGTCGAAGTATGGACGGTCGGTAGACATTACGCGGATAAACTCTACGCCGAGTTTTGCCGCCAAATCCACGTAGGCTTTCGCTCTTTCGACAGCGTCTTCGTCGTTGTGATTTGCAAGCGCGCAATTTGTGCTTAACATCGCAATTTTCACACCCGTCCGCTCAAAAAGTTGCACCGTCTTATCGAAATCGCAGGTAAAATCCTTCATTTTCGTCGCGTCCACTTCTCCGCGTACCGAGCGCACTTCGATTCCGTCGTAACCCAAATCTTTGGCGGCGGAAACTATATCGCGCATCGTCCAGTCGGGACAGCCTATCGTTGAAAAGCAAAGTTTCATAATATCCTCTCTTATGCGGTTTCGATATCCGCGTCGGATTGCAGTTTCAGTATCTCTATCGCCTGTTCTCTAAGTTTGAATTTCTGTATTTTACCGCTCGCAGTAACAGGAAAACTCTCCATAAACCGCACGTATTTTGGCACTTTATGCCTTGCCATCTGCGATTTGACAAGTTCCTTCACCTCATCTTCGGTCATAGAGCAACCCTGCTTGAGAACTATGCACGCCATAACCTCTTCGCCGTATTGCTTGCTCGGCACTCCTATGACCTGAACGTCGCTTATCCTGTCGCAGGTATAAAGAAATTCTTCAATCTCTTTGGGGTAAATATTCTCGCCCCCGCGTATTATCATATCTTTAATGCGCCCTACAACCTTATAATAACCGTCCTTATCGCGGGTACATAGATCACCCGAATGCAGCCAACCATCGCTATCGATAGCCTGAGCCGTCGCCTCGGGCATTTTGTAGTATCCTTTCATAATGTTATATCCGCGCGCGACAAATTCTCCCGCAGTTCCGTCGGGAACTTCCTCGTTCGTATCGGGATTCACTATTCTGCATTCCACGCCTTCGAACGCCCTGCCGACCGTAGATACGCGTTTCTCAACGCTGTCCGAGATAGTAGTCATCGTACACCCCGGCGACGCCTCCGTCTGCCCGAATACGATAACTATGTCTTTCATATTCATCTTGTCTATTACCTTTTTCATCACCTCTATCGGACACGGCGAACCTGCCATTATACCTGTACGCATAGATGAAAAATCAAACTGTCCGAACGCAGGATGTTCGAGCATCGCTATAAACATAGTAGGCACGCCGTGCACCGCGGTGCATCTTTCGGAGGATATCGCGTTCATTACGGGAACGGGACTGTATGCCTCTACGGGAATCATTGCGGAGCCGTGCGTTATGCAAGCCATAGTCGCGAGCACAAGTCCGAAACAGTGGAAAAACGGCACAACTATACAAAGCCTGTCATCGGGAGTAAACGCCATTCCGTCGCCTATGGTTTTTCCGTTGTTGAGGATATTATAATGCGTAAGCATAACCCCCTTAGGAAATCCCGTCGTCCCCGACGTATACTGCATATTTATAACGTCGTGCGGATTTAGCGACGCCTTGCGTTCTTCAAACTGCGCGTCGCTTATCCCGTCCGCAAGTTTCATCATATCGGCGAAATTGAGCATACCGTCGGGCGTACCCTCTCCCGCGAAGACAATGTTTTTGAGAAATGGAAGTCTGTCTGTGTTTACTTCGCCGCCGCGCCCCTCGGTGATTTGGGGAATAAGCGCGTTTACAATACCGACGTAATCGTTCCCCTTAAAGCCGCCCATCATAACCAGAACTTTGGTATCCGACTGCGAAAGCAAATATTCAAGTTCGAAAATCTTATAATTTGTATTTACAGTCACAAGCACCGCGCCGCATTTTGCCGAGCCGAACAGCGTAAGCAGCCATTCCGGAATATTAGTAGCCCATATAGCCACTTTGTCGCCCTTTTCAACGCCTAATGCCATAAACGCTTTTGCGACTCTGTCCGTTTCTTCGTCGAATTCTTTCCACGTGCGGCGATAATCCCGCGTGCTGTACTTCACAGCCTCTCTGTAGGGCATTTCTCTGCCCAAATCGTTTAAAACCTGTCCCAGCGTCTTATTTATAAATTCCATTTGATAACCCCTGTTTCAGAGCATCTGTCCGCCTCAATCGTCGTTTGGGACAGATACGTTCAAGAATACGTCCATATTGAACGCCGTCCAGGGAGCAATCTCGGGCGGATACACCCTGAACACCATTGTTTTGCCGCTTATCGGGTGACATAGTCGCAACTCGGTCGCCCATAGGCATAGGGGAAATTTGGTTTTTGCGCCGTTTCCGTATCTTCTGTCGCCGACAATGGGCGTGCCCATTCCGGCCATCTGTACTCTGATCTGATGCCCCCGTCCAGTTATTAGTTTGACGGACACAAGACTGTGATTCTGTTTTTCACAGAGCACTTTATAATCGAGTTCGGCATATTTTGCTCCTTCCGTAAGCGCAGGAACAATTCTTACCGTATTCGTATCTGAAAACTTTTTGAGATAGCAGCGCAGTTTGTCCGCTTTATAGCGCGGAACGCCCTCTAAGACGGCGAAATACTTTTTGTCGACTTCTCCGTTTTTTATCGCCGTACAGAGCCTCTCTGCGCATTTAGATGTCTTTGCAAACATCATTACGCCGCCTGTCGGTCTGTCGAGACGGTGCACCAGCCCGAGATATGCGTCTCCCGGCTTGTTGTATTTTTCAACCAGATACTCTTTGAGCATCGACAGCATATCGGGGTCGCCGCTCGCGTCCGCCTGTACGGGAACGTCCATAGGTTTGACGACCACAAGCAAATGGTTGTCTTCGAAAATTATCTGTAAATCCTTGTAAGTCATTATATCGTCCTTCTTTATGAGTATCCGTATTGTATTAACCGTCTTTGTATTTTGTTACGTTTGAATGTAATCCGACTTCACGCAAATTCCGCAAAAGCGGTGCATCCCTGAGGCAGAATCAATCCCTCCTGCGTAGGCAAGCCTATTTCGTCGGAATCTATCCTTGCGTCAGACGGCAACGCGAGTTTGAGCACGTTTGCCATTACTGCCGGTTGCAAACCCGTGGTATAACTGTTCAGACATACGAACAGCGGATTGTCGCTAAGCAGTCGGGCAACCAAATCCACGAGTTCGGATATACCCTCTTCTATCTTCCATTTCTCGCCGTTCGGACCTCTTCCGAAACTGGGCGGATCGAGTATTATGGCGTCGTATTTTCTGCCCCTGCGCAATTCTCTTGCGCAAAACTTAAAGCAGTCGTCAATGATATATCTCATTCCCGCGCTGTCAATGCCGCTGAGGCGGATATTTTCTCCCGCCCTCTCGACCATAGCCTTTGCTCCGTCGACGTGACACACGTCCGCGCCCGCGCTCTTGCAAGCAACAGACGCCGCGCCCGTATAACCGAACAGATTCAGAACGCTGATTTTTCTGCCCGCGCCCTTTATCAGTTTTTGCATTCTGTCCCAGTTGACAGCCTGCTCCGGGAAAAGCCCCGTGTGCTTAAAGCCCATAAGTTTGAGCGAAAAAGTCAGTTCGCGCCAGTGCAGAACAAATTCCGTCTCGACATTCGGGCGTTTAAAAACCCATCTGCCGCCTCCTGTCGCGCTGCGCTCGTAAACTGCGTCGATTCCTTTATAGGAACGCAACGGCTTTTCGGCGCGCCAAATAATCTGCGGGTCGGGACGCAGGAGAGTGAGATTCCCCCACTTCTCCAACTTCTCGCCGTCTCCGGTGGCGATAACCGAATATTCCGTCCAGTCGGGAGCGATCCTCATACCGTCAATCCTCTACCTTTTTGACGGTGATAACCGCTTTATGTCCGTTTATATCGACTTCTTTGGTAAATCCGTCGGTAGCGGAAACTATTCCGTCGCACAGAACGTCGGAAAGGAATTTCGCGTCGTCGAGCACGTCTTTTGCCAAACCGTCGGCTACATATCCCAACAGAATATGGTCTGTGACCTCGAATCCTGCCTCCTTACGCATATTCTGAACTTTGCTTACTATCTCGCGCTCGATTCCTTCGCGGATAAGATCCTCGGTAAGCGCGGTATCGAGAACAACCGTCGTTTCCCCGTCGGACTCCGAGGAGAATCCCTCTTTATTCTTCACGGAAATCAACAGATCCTCTTCGCTCAGCACTATACGTTTTCCGTCTATTTCGCAGATGAACTCGCTCTTTACATCCTCGTCGGTGCCGCGCTTGCTTCTGTATTCTTCTTTAATTTCGTCAAAAGCCTTACGCTTCTTAATCGCGGCGATAATATCCTGCGGACGCTCTTGCAGCAATGCTCTGATTTTTCCGAGCAACGCGCCGTATTTAGGTCCGAGAGTTTTGAGTTGCGGTTTGATCTCATAACTCACAAAACTGTCGTCCTCGTCTGACTGTTCAACGGATTTGACGTTGAGTTCGTCTTTAACCAGATCCTGAAGTTCGTTGGGAAGCACGTACTTTCCGTTATACAGAAGACGTCCGAGCGGCTGTCTGTTTTTGAGATTTGATTTGTTTCTCGCCGCACGGCCGAGCACTACGAGTTGCAGAACGCGGTCCATACCTTTTTCGAGAACGGGATTTATCATTTTCTCGTCCGCAATCGGAAAATCGCACAGATGGACGCTCTCGGGCGCAGTTTCATCGAAATTGCGCACTATATTCTGATATATGTTTTCCGCCATAAACGGAACAAAGGGCGCGAGAATTTTGCTCAGAGTTGCAAGCACCGTATACAGCGTCGTATATGCCGCCTCTTTGCTCTTTGTCATCTTGTTTCCCCAGAAGCGTTCGCGGGAACGGCGTACATACCAGTTGGAAAGATTGTCTACAAACGCGGCTATTTCGCGCGCGGTTTCCGTAATCCTGTATTCGTTCAGCCCTTCGTCTACTGTTTTAACAAGCGAATTGAGTCCGGAAAGTATCCACTTGTCCATTACGCTCAACTCCTGTTCTTCGAGTTTGTGTTCGGAGGGATTAAACTTGTCTATTTCGGCATACAGCACGAAAAATGCGTACGTATTCCACAGCGTGCCCATAAACTTGCGTTGCGACTCGCTGACGTTATCCGCTGAGAATCTTGAAGGCAACCACGGCGCGGAAGCGGTATAGAAATACCACCTCGTAGCGTCCGCCCCCTGCTTATCGAGCACAGTCCAGGGATCGACCACGTTGCCCTTATGCTTAGACATCTTTATTCCGTCCTTATCGTTAACGTGTCCGAGCACGATGCAGTTCTTGAACGGCGCGCGTCCGAACAGTACGGTGCTTACCGCAAGCAAGGTATAAAACCAACCTCTCGTCTGGTCAATCGCCTCCGATATGAAATCGGCGGGGAAAACTTCGTCGAATATCTCCTTGTTTTCAAAAGGATAATGCCACTGGGCAAACGGCATAGATCCGCTGTCAAACCAACAGTCCAGCACTTCGGGAGTACGCTCCATTGTTCCGCCGCACTCGCATTGCCATTTTACCTCGTCGATATATGGACGGTGCAACTCGACGTCGCTGTTAAGGCCGCCCTTTTCGCGCAATTCTTCGCGTGAACCGATCACGTGTATCTTGCCGCAGTCCTTACATACCCAGATAGGCAACGGAGTGCCCCAGTATCTCTCTCTCGATATTCCCCAGTCGATAACGTTATCCAGAAAATTGCCCATGCGTCCGTTCTTTATCGTTTCGGGCATCCAGTTCACCGACTGGTTGGATTTGAGCAATTGCTCTTTAACTTCAGTGATCTTGATAAACCAGGAACTTCTCGCATAGTACAAAAGCGGAGTATCGCAACGCCAGCAGTAAGGATAACTGTGCGTAAAGCGCATTGTCTTGAAAAGTTTGCCCTCTCTTTTAAGTCTTTCGATTACGGACTTGTCTCCGTCCTTGCAGAACACTCCTTTAAGGTCGTCGACAGTCTCCTTGAAATTTCCCCTGTCATCAACCATCTGAACGAAAGGCAGGTTGTATTTCTTGCCCACTCTTCCGTCGTCCTCTCCGAACGCGGGAGCGATATGGACTATGCCCGTGCCGTCTGTAAGCGTGACGTATCCGTCGTTTACCACATAATACGCTTTTTCTTTGAAATCATATTTATAATCGAAAAGCGGCTCGTACTCTACATATTCATACTCGCTTCCTTTTTTCGTATCTACTTTCTCAAACTCTGCGTCCGCAAAAAGTTTGTCAACAAGCGCGTCGGCAAGGATATAATACTCGCCGTTCGCCTTTATCTTCGTATAATCCTCCGCGCCGTTCATACAAAGCGCAGTATTTGACGACAGCGTCCAAGGCGTAGTCGTCCAGGCAAGGAAATACGTATCGTCTTCGCCCTTTACCTTGAACTTTACAAACGCCGACGTTTCCTCGACGTCTTTATAGCCCTGAGCCACTTCGTGCGAACTGAGCGCAGTTCCGCAACGCGGACAGTACGGCACGATTTTATAACCTTTATACAGCAGTCCTTTGTCTGCCATCTGTTTTATAGCCCACCAAACCGATTCGATATAGTTATCATCATAGGTGATATAGGGATTTTTCATATCCGCCCAGTAGCCTATACGGTCGGACATCTTCTGCCATTCGTCGGTGTATTTCCAGACGGATTCCTTACATTTCTTGATGAAAGGCTCTATCCCGTATTTTTCGATTTCCTGCTTTCCGTCTATGCCGAGCAGTTTTTCAACTTCCAACTCGACGGGCAGTCCGTGCGTATCCCAACCCGCTTTTCGCAAAACGTGATAACCTTTCATCGTCTTGTAACGCGGAATTATATCTTTCATAACGCGAGTCAGAATATGTCCTATATGCGGCTTGCCGTTGGCGGTCGGAGGACCGTCGTAAAAACTGAACTCGGGTTTGCCATCGTTCTTCTTTACGCTCTTTTCGAAGATTTCGTTCTCTTTCCAGAAACCGAGCACTTCTTTTTCGCGTTCTACGAAATTGAGATTGCTTTCTACGGGTTTATACATAGTTTGATTCCTCTTGCAATTATGCAGTATACTAAATTAGATTTACTAATTATAGAATGATATCGAAGAAAATGCAAGAATTTTATCACCGCGCCGAAAATTTTTATATCGCTAAACCGATAATGTTGCCTGTATCATACAAACCGACAAGAATAAAATAATCCGTTTTGCAAATAAAACGCGTCTCATCCGCCTTAAAATTCCTTTGACAAATTCTCCCGATGTGTTAAAATATCACTGCTGAAATAATTGCGGGCGTAGTTTAATGGCAAAACGAAAGCTTCCCAAGCTTTAGTCGTGAGTTCGATTCTCATCGCCCGCTCCAAAGACGCGTCAAAGGACGTGTTTTTTCGTTATAACAAAAAATCACAACTCTGTCTTTCTTTCATTACACACATTTCTTGTCCGTGCATCGCGGAATATTCATATTCCCGAGATTGCTATTCTTCGCCAAATATCTCCGCCAAATACACTCAAATCACATTTAAATCCTCTGATTTTAGCAATTTAAGCATTAAATAGCACGATACGTGTCCAATTTTTTACACGATACGTGTTTTAAATGGGTAATTTTGAAAAATACTTTAAATACACGTATCGTGCAATACACACTTTGCGTATGTACTAAAACCTTCCGGCAAGAATTTAATGTATACTGCTTTTCAAACGGGATATTTGTGCTATAATATATCTAATAATACAGAACGAGGTTTATATGAACGCAATAGAAACTTCACATTTATCCAAAACATACGGCAAGCATAAGGTACTCGACGACGTGTCGATAACCGTGCGCGAAGGCGATATATACGGACTTGTAGGTCGCAACGGCGCGGGAAAGACAACTCTTATACGCAGTATTTTAGGGCTTGTTTCGCAGGACGGCGGCGAAATTAAAATCAACGGCGCGATAGGAAAAAACGCGCTGGAATTCGAAAGACACAAGATAGGATCTATTATAGACAGCCCTGCTCTGATTATGCATCTGAGCGCACTGGACAATATGAAGGCTTTTGCACTCGGTTTCGGCAGATATGACGAGATGAAATTGCGCGAACTTCTGCACACGGTCGGACTGAATGCCGACGACGGCATCAAAGTCAAAAACTTTTCTCTCGGTATGAAACAGCGGCTTGCCATCGCAATCGCACTAATAGGAGAGCCGCGCATTCTCATTCTCGACGAACCCGTAAACGGTCTGGATCCAGCAGGTATTTTCGAAGTGCGCGAACTGCTTCAACGCCTCAACCACGAAAACAAAATTACTATTCTGATATCCTCGCATCTGCTTGCGGAACTCGGAAAACTCGCCACTTGCTACGGAGTTATTGAAGGCGGAAAACTCGTTAAGGAACTGCGCAATTCGGATATAGAAGAACTCTGCCGCCCGTACATCAAAGTTGTTGTGGGAGATTTGAAAGTCGCGCTCAACGTAGTGGTTGAAAACTATCACGCGCACGATTTCGAAATACTGCCCTACAACACCCTTGCACTGTACGATTTATCAAAGAGCATTCCTCAGGTCGCAGATATGTTTTCAAAAGCAAACGTACCGATTATAAACATCTATCAGTGCGAAGGAGATTTGGAAACGACGTTTATTTCGCTTATGGGAGGGCTGGGACATGAAGAACACTGACGGTATGGTTTGCGCGTTAAAATCAGATTTGTTTAAACTCAAAAAACATAAAAGCGTCTGGATAGGTTTGGCGGTTATGTTCGGCATTATCTTGCTTGTCTACTGCATCTACTGGATAGGTATGGCAATCATCGGAAATATGGAACCGACCGACGCAGAAGCAATTATGATGAAAGACCAGATGCTCGAAATACTCTCACCCCTCGGGTACGCGAGTCTTGCAGGTTTTTCAGACACCTGTTCTATGTCGCTCTTCGTTGCGATAATCGCCTGTCTGTTTGTTGGAAAGGATTTTTCAAACGGAGCAATCCGCGTATCTGTATCCAGAGGCACAAACCGAACTCAACTTTATTTTTCAAAATGGCTTAGTCTTGCGGTACTTATTGTCATATATTCGGTATTCGCAATTATAGTTTGCGGGATTTTCACCGCATTCAAAGGCATCGGTGTCCCTTTTACCGGAGCGCACTTTGC
This sequence comes from uncultured Christensenella sp., assembly GCA_910578325.1. Lineage (GTDB taxonomy): Bacteria > Bacillota > Clostridia > Christensenellales > CAG-917 > CAG-475. The sequence continues at coordinate 12,359 of CAJTQT010000002.1, read as the reverse complement.
CGTACTTGTGCGCAACTTCGCCCTGCAACTACTGTGTAATCTTGCCACAATGTCGATAGTGCTTATGCTGATATTCCTGTGCCGTTCAAGCGGAGCGTCGCTCGGTGCAACCATAGGCATATATATCGCATTCTCGATAATTTTCAGCATAGCGTCAACCGTAGGCAGTATGAGCGGCAATTCGGACTGGATAATGTTTATGCCGCTACAACAGATTATTGTCGCTTCTTCGACAGCAAAACTCACAGTCGCTCAAATCTGCGCGGTAATAATTATGCCTCTCGTCTACGGCGGCATTGCAACCGCTATCGGACTTTGTACGTTCCTGAAACGCGACATAAAATAATTATCCGCTGAAAAATCACGATAAATCAATTAAACGCAATCTTCCAACAGGTTGCGTTTTAAATTGTAAAAACCGACATAACGCGACATTTTCACCCTGCTCATATACCAAATTGCGCTTGCCAAAACTGCTTATCGGTGTTATACTTTGTTCACTGTGCTAGACGGGGAGCTTGCGGTGCCCTGTAAACTGCAATCCGCAACAGCAGTGCCGAACACCGTCATAGGCTTTGACTATGGTTGGCCGCACAGAGCAAGGAGTGTCGATATCAATGTCCCGTGCAACGTTACGCTGTGAACCGTGTCAGGGCTTGACCGCAGCAGCACTAAGCAGATTTTAGCGTGTGCCACGGGGAAACTTTGAAGGAGCCACCTACTCTGTTTCCGCTTCGGTAGTCAATGTCGAAGGCGGCGCACAGTTTTCATAATCCTATTGTCGCAAGACGGTAGGATTATGAATTTTTTGGGAGCGTAACACTCTTCGCCTATAAAAAGCAGATGACAAATTCACTGCCGTCGGCTTCTCTATTTATATTCGATAGGTGTAATATGAACGATGGAATGCTTATATTCAAAAACAGACAAGATTTCCGAATCTGGCTTGAAATGCACTGCCTGTCCGAGGAAGGCGTTTGGCTATTATTCGGCAAAGCCGACGGTCCGCAAACGCTAAAAGCGGAAGAAGCGCTTGAAGAAGCGCTCTGCTTCGGCTGGATTGACGGACAAATGAAAACCATTGACGAAAAAACCTATAAAAAATATTTTTCAATGCGCAGACAGAACAGCAAATGGTCCGAAAAGAACAAAACGCTGGTAAAAAACCTCGAAGAGCGCGGCATTATGACCGATTACGGCAGAAAGAAAATAGAAGAAGCAAAACAAAACGGACAATGGTATGCAGACAAGCCCGCAGACGTCACAGACGAACAGATTTCCGCTTTATCTGAGATTCTGCAGAGTTACGAGCCTGCTTTTACAAACTTTCAGGCAATGTCAAACTCCGTAAAGAAAACGTATACTCGGGCATATTTGGACGCTAAAACCGATGCGGGACGTGAAAAACGAATATTATGGATAGTCGACAGGCTAAATAAAAATCTAAAACCTATGTAAGGAGACAAAAATATGAAAAAAATTCTATACATTATTTTAGAACAATGGGCAGACTGGGAACTTGCCTACATATCATCTGCCGTAAATATGCTTGGCGGTGGAAACTTTGAAAACAAAACCGTATCGCTTTCAAAAAGCGCAGTTACATCTATCGGGGGCATTAAGTGCTTGCCTGACTATGACCTGCAATCTGCGCCGTCCGATTACGATGCTTTAATTCTTATCGGCGGTATGTCGTGGCACAACGAAAATGCATTGTCGGTTAAGCCTTTGATTGATACTTGTATAAAGAACGGCAAGGTTTTAGGCGCAATATGCGACGCTTGCAGGTTTTTAGGTTCAGTGGGCGCTTTGAACAATGCAAAGCATACTGCAAACGATTTAAATGAATTAAAACAATACGAAGTTTATACTAATGAGCAAGGATTTATCCATCGTCAGGCGATTTCGGATAATGGAATTATAACCGCAAACGGAACCGCTACTCTTGAATTTGCTTATGAAGTATTGAATGCTTTGTCTGTCGCAACTCAATACCAGATTAAAGACTGGTACGATTTCCACAAATCAGGCTTTTATAACGTATCAATAACAAACAGATAATCCTCTAATAATCTATCGTCTATTAAGATTTATATCTGCTTTGAGTATCCAAAACTATAATTAAAAGCAACCGCAAAAGCGGTTGCTTTTATCATTTACTGTTATCTAATTGACTCAATACTTTTCGCGGGGCACGTACTTAGTGTGCAGAATCTCGTGCGCCTTATGACTGTTCGGTTCGCCGAGGAACTCTTTGTAGAGTTGTTGCACAGCCGTATTTTCGTGTGATTTACGAAGGGACATAGCCGCGTCCTGTTCATATATCGCCTTAGCGCGCAAACCTTTGATATCCTTGTTATTGCGCACAAACGCACTCTTTATGGGTTGTCCGCCGCCGTTTACGCAGCCACCCGGACAAGACATAATTTCGATAAAGTCATATTTGGATTTACCGGCTCTCACGTCTTCCATAATCTTTCTCGCATTCGCAAGACCGGACGCGACGCACACTCTGACTTTCGTTCCGTTGAGATCGTATTCGGCTTCTTTTATACCCTCTGTACCGCGAACCTCGACAAAATCGAGCGAAGGCGCTTCTTTTCCGACGACAACTTCGTATACGGTACGCAAAGCCGCTTCCATAACGCCGCCCGTTGCGCCGAATATAAGTCCCGCGCCGGAGAACATTCCGAGAGGCGCGTCATAATCCTCATCGGGAAGTTCATCGAAAATGATACCCGAACGTTTAATGAGTTTTGCAAGTTCTCTCGTAGTTAAAGCGAAATCGATATCGGGAACGCCCGCCGCATTCTGATTTCCTCTGCCTTTCTCGAATTTCTTAGCCGTGCAAGGCATAATGGACACTACCACGATGTCCTCGGGATTCATACCGAGTTTCTCTGCGTAATATGTCTTGCAGATTGCGCCGAACATCTGTTGCGGCGATTTGCAGGTAGACAAATGGTCGAGTTGGTCGGGGAAATTGTGTTCGCAGAACTTAATCCACGCAGGCGAGCAACTCGTAATCATCGGAAGCGTTCCGCCATTCTTTACTCTTGAAAGGAATTCAGTGCCCTCTTCCATAATCGTGAGGTCCGCGCCGAAGTTTACGTCGAACACGTCGTCAAAACCGAGTCTGCGGAGCGCGGCGACCATTTTACCCTGTACGTTGGAGCCGATAGGCATACCGAACTCCTCGCCAAGACCTACGCGAACGGAAGGCGCTACGCCTACGATAACGCGTTTGTGCGGATCGGATATCGCGTTGATTACGTCGTCAATTTCCTCTTTTTCGTGCAATGCGCCCGTGGGGCACGCAACAATGCACTGACCGCAACCCACGCAGGACGTCGTAGCGAGCGGCTTTTCAAAAGCGCAGGCGATGTGCGTATCGAATCCTCTTCCGTTTGCTCCGATAACGGCAACGGACTGGTACTCTTTACATACTGCTACGCAACGGCGGCAAAGCACGCATTTGCTGTTGTCGCGGATTACGCAGGCGGCACTGTCGTCCACGTGCGCTTCCGTCTTAGAGCCGTCGTACTTTTTAGTGTCGCAGCCGAGTTCGAGCGAAAGCGTTTGCAATTCGCAGTTATTGTTTCTTACGCAACTGAGGCAGTCTTTATTGTGGTTGGAAAGCAACAGTTCGACGGTTGCTTTTCTCGAACTTCTGACTGCGGGAGTGTTTGTAAACACTTCCATTCCTTCGTTTACGGGATATACGCAAGCCGCAACAAGGCTTCTCGCGCCTTTAACTTCGCACACGCACACGCGGCACGCGCCTATTTCGTTTACGCCTTTGAGGAAGCAGAGAGTGGGTATTTTTATACCCGCGACTTTCGCCGCCTCCAAAATCGTAGAACCCTCTTCAACCTGTACGGGAATATTGTTTATTTTTACGTTTACCAATGCCATAGTACACCTCTATTATTCTTTGATGATTGCGCCGAAACGGCAAGTTTGAATACACTGTCCGCACTTTATGCACTTCGCGAGGTCGATTTCGAATTTCTTCTTTATCTCTCCCGAGATTGCATTTACGGGGCACTTTCTGGCGCACGCCGAACAACCCTTGCAGTCGTCTGTAATCTTATACTGCACAAGACGTTTGCAAACGTGTGCGGGACAGCGATGCTCTTTGATATGCGCTTCGTACTCGTCACGGAAGTAACGGAGTGTTGAAAGCACGGGGTTGGGAGCGGTTTGTCCCAGACCGCAGAGCGAGTTCGACTTTATGTAATAGCAGAGTTGTTCCATTTCGTCCAAATCCTGCATAGTCGCCTGACCGCTGGTAATCTTGTCGAGGTATTCGAGCAAGCGACGGTTGCCGATACGGCAAGGAGTGCACTTTCCGCAACTCTCGTCGACAGTGAATTCAAGGAAGAATTTCGCAATATCGACCATACAGTTGTCTTCGTCCATAACGATCATACCGCCGGAACCCATCATCGAACCGATAGAAATGAGGTTGTCGTAGTCAATCGGAATATCGAGATGCTCCGCAGGAATGCATCCGCCCGAGGGACCGCCCGTCTGAGCCGCCTTGAACTTTTTACCGTTCGGAATGCCTCCGCCGATATCTTCGATAATCTCTCTGAGCGTGGTACCCATCGGGATTTCGACAAGACCTGTATTGACAATCTTTCCGCCGAGAGCGAAAACTTTTGTTCCTTTGGACTTTTCGGTACCCATAGAAGCAAACCATTCTGCTCCGTTGAGTATGATTTGAGCAATGTTGGCGTAAGTCTCGACGTTGTTGAGGATTGTGGGTTTTCCGAACAGACCTTTAACCGCAGGGAACGGAGGACGCGGACGCGGTTCGCCGCGATGACCTTCGATAGAAGTCATAAGTGCGGTTTCTTCACCGCATACGAACGCGCCGGAACCGAGTTTAAGTTCGATATCAAACTCAAATCCCGTACCCAGAATATTGTTGCCGAGCAAACCGTACTCTCTCGCCTGCTCGATTGCTATTTTCAGGCGTTCTACCGCGATTGGATACTCTGCGCGGACGTAAATATATCCTTGATGAGAGCCTATCGCATAGCCCGCAATAGTCATTGCTTCGAGCACCGCGTGGGGGTCGCCTTCGAGCACCGACCTGTCCATAAACGCGCCGGGGTCGCCTTCGTCAGCATTGCAACATACGTATTTTGTGTCATTATTCTGATTTTTTGCAAACTGCCATTTTACGCCTGTCGGGAAGCCAGCGCCGCCTCTGCCTCGCAATCCCGAAGCCTTGATTATGTCAATAACCTGTTGGGAGTCGAGTTCGGTAAGGCATTTGATAAGCGCCTGATATCCGTCGCGCGCTATGTATTCGTCAATCTTTTCGGGATTTATAACGCCGCAGTTACGCAACGCCACGCGCGTTTGCTTTTTATAAAAGTTTGTATCGGACAGGGCTTTGACAGCCTTGTTGCCAAGTGCCTTTTCGTGATAGAGCAATCTTTCGACGAGTCTGCCTTTGACAACGTGTTCTTCGATGATTTCGGGAACGTCGTCAACGGTAATCTGACTGTAAAACGCGCCCTCGGGATATATGATGATAATAGGACCGACCGCGCAGAGACCGAAACAGCCCGTGCCTACGACCAGAACGTCGTCTTGAAGATTTCTCTGTTTGATTTGCTCTTCGAACGCCTCACGGATTTTTCCGCTGTTGTTGGAATGACAACCCGTTCCTCCGCAAACCAGAATGTGAGTTCTGTACATTTCAAATTCCTCCCTTTACGCCTTTGCGATATTATCGATGATTTCGACTGCCTTAGCAGAGTCGACTTTGGTGTATTTCACAACCTCTTTGTCGGGTACGTGAACCTCGACAACAGGCTCCTGCTCGCAGTTGCCCAAACAACCCGAACGTGTAACGCGTACGCCTTTGAGTTGACGCGATTCGACTTCGTCGACCAACGCGTTAAAGACTGTGCGCGCGCCCGCGCTTATGCCGCAGGTGCCCATACCGACTACGATGTGGGTTTCCTTTTCGGCGTCGGCATTGTCACGCAATATAATCTGCGATTGCATAGCCTCTCTGATTGCCATTATATCGGCGATGCTTTTCATAACATTGCTCCTCCATTTTGTCTGATGAATTTATTGATATCCTCTCTTATCGAGCGAAGCGTCCCGAACGGCATAGTTGTCGCCGTATCCGAAGAGGATTTCAGCCCGCTCGTATCATAAAGTTTCCGTGTACCGAAAGCGCATATCCGCAACGACAGATCATAGTCCGTATCGGCAAGCGCGGTAAATGTTTCGCCGAGATTGCCTATCACGACTTGCTCCGGCGATCCGCAGTACGTCGCTTTTACGCTTGTCCCGACCTGTAAACGGGAGTCGATTTCGATTTTTCCGCCCGTGCTTTCGGTCTCTTCTTTCAGCAGTGCAAGTCCCAAACCCGCACCGCCTTTGAAAGATATTCCCTTTTGCACCGCGGCAACCAATGTTGCCCAGTCCATACCCGCGCCGTCGTCTTTAACTTCGAATTCAAGACCGTTTGCGTCGAATTCGACGTTGATTTCAACGTGTTTTGCGCCCGCGTCGACCGCATTCATCGCAATATCGAGTACGGCAAGCGAAACTTCTCTCATAAAAGTTACATTGCTTTGTATTTTGCTACGATATCGGGTATATCTTTCTCTGTAAGTTTACCGTAAACTTCGCTGTTGACGGTCATAACCGGAGCAAGTCCGCAACATCCGACGCATCTTGTGGACGCAATGGAAAATCTGCCGTCCGACGAAGTTTCCCCGTCTTTAAGACCGAGACACTCTTCTAACTTCGCTACGATGTCGCCCGAACCCTTGACGTAGCAAGCGGTACCCAGACATACGCCGAACGCATACGCGCCCTGTGGATTAAGGGTGAACTGAGAATAAAAAGTCGCCACTCCGAACACTTCTTCGAGAGAAACGCCCATTGTGTCGGCTATAATACTCTGCACTTCAACCGGCAGATAACCGTAAATTGCCTGTGCTCTCTGCAACGCCGTCATAACGCTGGGATGAGCGGAAGATTTAACTTCTTCCAACATTTGTCTCAACTGCGTTTCCTGTTCCGCCGTGCCCTTGAAAGCAACAGTCGTTAACTTGATTTTTGACATAAATTCCTCCGTAAAAAATAACGCTGTATCGGTATTTTAACACATTCGAAAATCACTTGCAAGGCTTTAACGTATATATTTAATATAATTATTTTGGAAATTTTAACCTACTATAATATTTCAGCACTCCGTGTGCAGTTTTTATTGCATATTTAAATTGCGAAGCCGAATCGTTAGATTCTCTTTTCCCAATCGGTTTACAGAGTTTTATCAACTAAAAATATCAAAAACCGTATATCTAATCGACTTAATTGATTTATCCTTCAAACTTTAAAGGCATAACTCGCTTATGCGCGCTCGCCCTCTTTGCCTTTTCAATTTTGCTTAAAACCTCTTCCGGCACTTTTCTGCCGCGCAAATAGGAATCAACGTCAGAATAACGGATGCCGAGTTCGTCTTCATCGGTCTGCCCCGCATACAATCCCGCAGACGGCGCTTTATCGATTATACTTGCAGGCGCGCCGAGATATTCCAGATGCGCGTATACTTCCGCGACAGTCAAATCGGCAATGGGATTGAAATCGTATGCCCCGTCTCCCCACTTTGTAAAATAGCCGAGAGTAGTTTCATCGAGATTTCCCGTTCCCGCCACAAGGTATCCCCTTGCCTGTCCCAGCGCATACAAAGTCGTCATTCTCAAACGCGGATTTATATTCACTCCCGCCATTTTAAGAGCGCCGTCCCCGACGGAGTCTTTGGCAAATTCCTCTCCCAATGCGGAAACAAGCGCGGTTTTCGTATCGCTTAAATCTATTTCAATTTGCTTTATTCCGAATTTCTCGCCCGCCGCAAGCGCGTCGTCACGGTCGCTGCCGTAATTCTGCGAAGACTGACACGGCATTATAACGCCGAGCACGCTGTCTGTTGCGAGTTTGCACAGCGCGCCGACAAGAGTGCAGTCCTTGCCGCCGCTGTTTCCGTATATTATTCCCTTCGCTCCCGTTGACGAAAGCAGGTTTTTAATCCATTCTACTCTTTTCCCGACAGATGCCGCTATATCCATATTAAAACCTCGATATTTATGCCGATACAATGTGTTATCCGCCCTGAAACCGCCATCGAAACATATCTGCTGTCTAAACAATACACCACCGACGGCTTCGTCTATTATTATATAACTTTTTCACCGACAAACAAGTTTTTAATCGGAAAATTATAAAAAACCTCGAAATATTTTGAATTTTTAGATAAAAACTATTAAAAATCCGCAAAATTTTCTTGAAAAATCCCAGATTTTAACATTTTGGGTATTGAAATATTAGTTTATAGGTTTTATAATAAACTCATCAAAAACAAACTCATTATAAGGAGAAACTTTATGAGAAAAGCATTTATATGCCCCACCAAGTATGTCCAAGGCGAGCACGAATTGCTCAACCTCGGATATTTTGTAAGAACTTTCGGCAAGAAAGCCCTGCTCATCGCAGATCCGTTCGCACTCAATCTCGTTAAAGACGAACTCGAAGCGACGCAAAAGAAATTCGGCGTCGAATTCGTCACCAGCGACATCTTCAAAGGCGAATGCTCCCGCGGTGCCGTCAAGGCGTTGCAAGAGTTTGCAAAAGCCAACAAATGCGCTTGCACGATAGGTCTCGGCGGCGGCAAGGCAATCGATACATCCAAATGCGTCGCGGCAGGCAGCAATCTTATCATCTGCCCCACCATCGCGGCGACCGACGCACCCACTTCCCACTCTGCGGTGCTTTATACCGACGATCATCACTTTGACGATTACGCATATTTCAGACAGAGTCCGAGCGTAGTCCTCATCGACACGACTGTTATCGCAAACGCTCCCACCCGTTTCTTGGTAAGCGGTATGGGCGACGCTCTCTCTACGTACTTCGAAGCGCGCGCAAACGTCAAATCCTGCTCCAACGTCAACGCAGGTCTTCCCTGCGGTGCAAACCGTGCGAAAGGCACAATGCTCGGTTATGGCACTATGGCTGCGTTCGCTCTTGCGGAACTCTGCTATAAGACGCTCCTTTCCGACGGCGCAAAAGCAAAAGCGGCCTGCGATATGAACTGCGTAACTCCCGCTTTTGAAAAAATCGTTGAAACCAACATTCTTCTCTCCGGTCTCGGATTCGAGAGCGGCGGACTTGCGGCAGCGCACGCAATTCACGACGGACTTACGCTTCTTCCCGCTCACACGAAATATTTCCACGGCGAGATGGTCGCGTTCGGAACGATTTGCCAACTCGTGCTTGAAAACAGCCCCGAGGAAGAACTCTACGAGGTTCTCAACTTCTGCGAAGAAGTCGGTTTGCCCGTATGTCTGAAAGACCTCGGCACCGATGAAATCGACGACGAGATGCTCACCGCTATTGCGGAAAAGACCTGCATTCCCGACGAATCCATTCACAATATGCCTTTCCCCGTAACCGTAGATATGGTCAAAGCGGCAATTAAGACCGCAGACAAAATCGGTCACGAATTCAAATACGGTTGCGAATGCGATTGCGGCTGCTGCGGCTAATGACAACTGTACTCTCCCGTTTCGGCGGGAGAGTATATTATTGATAGCGGCAATTTTGTTTCGGAAATAAACCCACTAACAGGCGGTATATTACAAACAGTATTCAAAAAATCGCCGTAATTTAGAACACTTCAATATGAATATTCGGCAATCTGAGCGCGTTTGCGCTCGTTGCCATATAAGGAGATAATTATGAAGAAGATTATGAACACCCCCGAGACCTTCGTATACGATATGTGTCACGGGCTTGCTGCGGCTCATCCTGAACTCGAATTCGTGGAAAAGTTCAAGATAGTCAAGAAGAAAGAAATCAACGAGAATAAAGTAAGCCTTATTTCAGGCGGCGGCAGCGGACACGAACCCGCGCACGCAGGTTTCGTCGGCAAAGGTATGCTCGACGCGGCAGTCTGCGGCGACGTTTTTGCCTCCCCTTCTCAGGTTCAGGTTTACAACTCCATAAAGAAATGCGCAACCGATAAAGGCGTTCTGCTCATTATAAAGAACTATTCGGGCGACTGCATGAATTTCAACAACGCTATGTCCGACGCGCAGGAAGACGGCATCAAAGTCGACGCGGTTTACGTCAACGACGATATTGCAGTTAAAGACTCGCTGTACACCGTAGGTCGCAGAGGCGTTGCGGGTACGGTGCTCGTACACAAATGCGCGGGCGCGGCGGCAGAACAAGGCAAGGAACTCGAAGAAGTTAAACGTATTGCGAACAAAGTTATCGACAACGTGCGTTCTTTCGGCTTTGCGTTTACGTCCTGCACAGTTCCTGCGGCAGGCCACCCCACTTTCGAAATCGGCGACGATGAAATGGAATTCGGCGTAGGCATCCACGGCGAACCCGGACGTTTCCGCGAAAAGATCGATTATTCGAAAGGCTCGTTCTCCGATGATCTCTCCCGCAGAATCGTCACCGACCTCGAAGAAGACCTTAAATTGGCAAAAGACGAAGAAGTTGTGTTGCTTGTAAACGGCTTTGGCGGCACTCCTATGCAGGAACTTTATATCCTCAACAATTCTGTCACAAAAGCGCTCTGCGCAGACGGAATCAAGATTCACCGCACTATCGTCGGCAACTTTATGACATCAATCGATATGGCAGGCGCGTCCATCACAGTTCTGCGCGTCGACAGCGAACTTAAAGCACTGGTCGACTACTCAGTATCCACTCCCGCCCTTACTTGGGGAACAGCAATGAGCGAGCAGGCGGAAGCCGCACTCGAAGCAGTTAAGGCTATCGGCAAAGCACTCAACATCACGCCGCAGGAAACCGTTGTCAAATCGGCAAAAAAAGCCGTCGCTGACGACGAAGCGGACGCAAATGCAGTTTATGAAGTCGAAGGCGAACCCGTCGTTACCGAAACCATAAACACAGCCGCATTCGTCAAAATCGTAGATAAAATGGCAGACGTCATCATCGAAAACGAAGTTCCCTTCTGCGAAGCGGACAAAATGGGCGACGGCGACTTCGGTATGTCGATCGCGAAAGGCTTCAAGCAACTCAAAACCGACTGGGCGACGCGTAAGAAAGGCGATATAGGTCAGTTCCTTGTAAGTTGCTCGGAAATCATAAAAGAATACTGCGGCGGCGCTTCCGGTCCTATCTGGGGTTCTGCATTCAAGTATGCGGGTAAAGCGATGCTCGGCAAGAAAGAAGTCAACCTTACAGACGTTGCTTTCCTCTTCACCGAAGCAAATCGCGGCGTATTCGAAACAGGCAAAAAGTCATTCGGCAAAGGCGCGGATATCGGCGATAAGACTCTTGTCGACGCATTGAAGCCCTGCGCTATTGCGCTTACCAAAGCCGCTGAAGAAGGCAAAAAACTCAGAGAGGGTCTCGACCTCGGCGCACAGGCGGCACACGATGGCGCGGAAGCGACTAAAACGCACGTTGCAACTCTCGGCAGAGCGGGCACGGTTGGCGAACGCAGCATTGGCTACCCTGATGCCGGCGCGCACGGTCTCGACGTCATCTTCAACGAACTTGCCAAATTCGTTAAAACCCTGTAAATCCAACTGAACAATAGTGAAAAGTCCGTTGATGTCAACGGACTTTTTCATATCCATCAACTGTATTCTCCTCTTAAAGACCGTCGTCACACGAGTTTGCTTAGCCTTCAATTCGCTAAAAGCAATGCTGCATTATATAACGCTTCTTTTGAAGTAAAGATTATTTATTATCAACATAGTGCTTTGCAGTTCAGATTTATTCTCTATCGAATTTTGTCAAATTTTGTTATAATGCAGTTTTACGCAACTTCATTCACGTTTAATGACATAGAATCGGCAACGAATTTTGACTACTTTTGTCGAACGCAATAATTATTTAATAAATGTGTTGATTTTCTTCCTTTTGCGTTGTAATATGTCAATATAAGTTGCTGTTCTGTTCAGTCTTCCAGGTATAATTTCTTTCTTCAACAGCAACGCGAAAGGATATCTTATGATGTCCTTTTTCTATTTACTTCATTTATATCCGTTCGGTATTAATTTAACTATTTTAAGTCAATAAAACAATTTATCCTCTGCGAGCAAACAAGCAATGCATTATACGCAACAAGGCGAGACTGTCTCAATGACCTATTACGGTCGTCATCCGACAAGACAACGTCTTGTGTTCATTGCAACGCAATGAACAGGTTCAAGTCCATACAAGCAAAAAACACCGAGCAATGCTCGGTGTTTTGGTGCGGTCACCGGGACTTGCTTTTCAGCGAGGCGCGAGTTTACTCTTTGCGCCGCAGCATGCAGCGGATGTCGTCATCC
>CAJTQT010000001.1:391200-406002 GCA_910578325.1 uncultured Christensenella sp. | reverse complement strand
GTTCGCCGATTAAAGTGGCACGCGAGCTGGGTTCAGAACGTCGTGAGACAGTTCGGTCCCTATCCATCGTGGGCGTAGGATATTTGAGAGGCTCTGCTCCTAGTACGAGAGGACCAGAGTGGACGTACCTATGGTGCATCTGTTGTCACGCCAGTGGCATAGCAGGGTAGCGATGTACGGATTGGATAAACGCTGAAAGCATCTAAGCGTGAAACCAGCCTCAAGATAAGATATCCCTTTGTTTATCAAGTAAGACCCCTTGTAGACCACAAGGTTGATAGGTCGGGTATGTAAGTGCAGTAATGCATTGAGTTGACCGATACTAATAGGTCGAGGGCTTCAATCAAACAAATACAATTTGCCTAATCCTAATTTTAATCAGCAAAATGCTCTCCTTCCCCAACAATGTTATGCAGTTGTGAATGTACGATGCGCGAAAGCGCGCGACCTTCAACAATACCGGTGTCTATGGCGCTGAGGTCCCACCTGTTCCCATACCGAACACAGAAGTTAAGCTCAGTTGCGCAGAAAGTACTTGGCTGGACACGGCCTGGGAGGATATGTCGATGCCGGTTTCCAAACAAAAGAAGCACACGTTTGTGTGCTTCTTTTTTGTTACATTATGACGTATTGAAGTGCTTAGAATGAAATGTTAATCCTATAAACGAAACGGACGGAAATTATTGCGCTAATTTCAAGAATTCTATCATAAACGTTCCAGAACGCAAGTCTTACGATATGTTCTACATATAAACATCTGTTAATCATAAAACTTTTATATTTATAAAGTGAAATTTAAATCGCTTCATATCAAGGCATATTGAATTTTTTATATTGCGGGTGTATAATTCAATATAACTTTTTATGTTAGAGGGGAACAATGATAAAACTTGTTGACGTGCTGAAAATCGAACCGCAGGAATACAGTAAATATAAAATACATTTTGCGACAGGTTCTTATAATAAGAAAGAACCTTATGAAGAGTTTTTGATGGGCAGGTTTGATGATTGGCAAGCATATCAGTCGAGAAAGAATTTTAATCGGGACTATGTAATATCGCTTATTTACTATAATAAAGACGTTTGGCTTTTCGGCGGCGTATATAAAATCAATAATCAGAATCCTATTTCTATAAGCAAAGAAAATTTGAACGGATGGAAGTATGATTTAACTCTTACAGACAATCAGAAGGATCTAATAGGAAGAGCATTTGTATATTTCAAAAAGAATTTTCGCGCATCATATCCGACGTTGGAGTTAACTAGAGGCACTGAAATCAATTTATCGGATATCAGTATATCTTATTTGTTGGAAAAACGTGTTTCAATAAGCGATTTTAACGGCTTTGATAAAGTTAATATTTCATATTCCGCTTTAAAGCATATTGTTGACAACGAAATACAGACCTGGAAATCCGCTCTGTCTAACGTCAAAGGAATCTACCTAATATGCGATACCGCAAGCGGAAAACAATACGTCGGCAGTGCCTATGGTGAGGACTGTATATGGCACAGATGGTCGGAATATGCTAAGAACGGACACGGCGGTAATGTGGAACTCAAATCGTTACTCGCAGAAAAAGGTTTAGGATATGTGCGGAATTTCAAATATTCGATATTGGAAATCTGCAATATGAATTTAGGAACCGAATATATAATATCAAGGGAATCTTATTGGAAAAACGTGCTGATGACAAGGGAATTCGGTTTAAATAACAATTAGGACGATGACAATCCTCCGGTTGAATAATTGAACGGAAAAATAGTCTAAACAAATTTTAATGATACAACTGTCGATTTATTTTCAATACGTTATTGACGATGTAAATTTGTTGGAATATAATATAGGTACTATATTTATGGAGGATAATTCCTATGAACAAAGCAGCAAGCAAAAAGGTTCTCATCATTATGGCGGTTGTTGCACTCGTCGCGATACTCGGCGTATGTCTGGTGGCGTGCAACTCGGATTCCGTTGGAAAGAGTCTTGAAAAGAAAGGTTATTCGGTAGCGACTCTCAACGAAGATTCTACCGGTACAATTGCGAAAACCGTCTATAATATTGTAAAGAATAACAGCGATTTTAAAGAAGGCGTTATCGCTACAAAGGGAAGCGATATTGTAACGGTTCTTTGGTTTGAGACAACCGAAGCGGCGGAAAGTATGGAAGGCAATGTATTGCTCAGCGCATTCACGGTTGAGCGTTCCGGTAAAATTGTTTACATAGGAACGGCACAAGGCGTTAAGGACGCAAAATAATTTAAATTTATCAAATAAAAAACAGACTTCAAAGGAAGTCTGTTTTTTATTTTAGGATCAAATTTTCAATATGCGTCGATATCGTCGGATGTTTGTTCATAGGTCGCCGCTCCGTTTTCATTGTCGGATAACGTTTGAGAGGAGATGTGTGCACCTGCGTCAGACTGTGAAATTTCCGAATTTTGTTTTTCGAAATATCTGACGCCGCGTAAAAACTTTGTACTGAACCAGAATCCGAGAGCGATTGCCGTCCCGACCGCCCAGCCTATAACCCACGCCCAGCATACTCCGGAGAATCCCCAGCCTGCGTCAGTCAACACATAAACGAGGGCTACGCGCAAAATCAAATCCGAAAAAGTGCTTACTGCAAAACCCAGATTGCCTCCGCAGCCGCGTACTGCTCCGTCGGATACTATCTTTACGCACACGAGCGGTAAAAATGCGCCCACTATTGTGAGAAATTGCACTGAGTACGACATTGCCGCCTGTGTGAGTTTTTCCTGCTGAATAAATATAGAAGTCAGTTGCTCGGGAAGCGAGACCATAAATATCGTGAAAACGACGGATATTACGAGGGAATATACGAGTACGGCAAGATATCCCTGTTTGATTCGCGCATACTTGAATGACGCTTTGTTCTGAGATGCAAAGTTTGAGAGTCCGTTTGTAAGCGACATCACCGATGAGTTGGCTATATATACGAGTTTAAAGGCGGTGGTAAAGCCTGTAATCGCATCGCCCGTAGAGTCCAAGTTGTTTATACGCTTGTTTACGAAGAAATTGCCCACGGATACGAAAGACTGTTGAAGTATAATGGGAACCGATGAAATTACGAGTTCTCTAAATATATATTTGTCAAACAGTTTAGGTTTTGACTGCGTATTTACCGCTTTCATCTTTTTGACAAGTACGAATGCGGTAAGAATACAGGCGATAACCTGCGATATAAACGTTGCCCACGCCGCGCCCGCAACGTCCATTTTGAAAGTGCAGACAAAGAGGAAATCCAGCGCAATGTTTAGCACTGACGAGATTACAAGGAAGATGAACGGCGTTTTGGAGTCGCCGAGCGCGGAACAGATACCGCATCCCAGATTGTACAGGATTATGAACGGAAGAGAACCGACATATATGTATAGATATTCCGCGCAATCTCTGAAATATGAGCCGTGTACGCTCAGTGCGGTCAGCGAAATTTCACCCAGACCGAATCCCAGCGCCATTATCGAAGCGCACAGAACAGAAAAGGAAATTATGGCGGTATTTACCGTTTCGCGCAGTTTCGTGTTGTTTTTTGCTCCCGCGTATTTGGCTACGATAACGGCGCATCCGCCGTTTGCGCCGAGTGCGAAAGCGAGGAGTATGTTTACTATCACAGTCGCATTTCCGATAGCGTCCACAGCGAGCGCGCCTTCAGCTGCGAAATTGCCGACAACAAGTAAGTCTACAAGCGAATAAAACTGTTGCACAAGCGCGCTCCCGAACAGCGGGAGAGAGTACAAAAGCAAGGTTTTCCACACCTTGCCGCTTGTGAGATTAAGCGTTGCGGACTTTTTCATAACGACATTATTATAGTCTTTGAATGTCGTAAATGTAAATTATATGGCAACTATTTTTTTATATCGACCGTTATTTATATATTAAAGAGCCCGACTGTCAGTCGGGCACAATGAAGTAAAGTGCGAATCAAATCAGCATTGTAAGCGCGGGTTGAATCTGTTTTCCGTTTAACGCTTCGTTGCAGGTGGGAACTATGAGGGCAGTGTCCGCAATCAGCGAATTTGTCTTTTTTGTTGGCGCATCCTGTCCGAAAGGCACAAAATATATGTTTTTTGTATTCAGAAGCGTGCCTATATTTCTTGCGTTTGCGCCCAGCGCGTCGTTTGAGGAAACAGACAGAACAACGGGGCGGTTGTTCCTGAGATGCGCTTTTACAGCCATTGTGACAGGAGTATCTGTGATTCCGTGCGCGATTTTTGCGAGCGTATTGCCTGTGCAGGGTGCGACAAGCATAAGATCCACTCCTTTTGAAGTTCCGATTGGCTCGGCGTCTACGATTGTTTTGATGGGCTGTTTGCCTGTCTTTTCAACCACAAGTTTTTCGAAGTCCGCCTGCTTGTAGAATCGGGTGTCGAGCGTCGAAACGTTGAAACTGAATATAGGCGTGATATCGAATTCATTTGCGACAAGGTTGTCTATTGCCGCAAGAATGCTTTTGAACGTGCAGAATGAACCGGTTATACAAAGTCCGAGTTTTATCATTTTATTACCTCCGAGATGTACTCCTGCATAGCCTTAGCCGCGCTGTACGGGCAGGTTTTTGCGGGAAGAGCAGGATATATGTCGGCATCAATGCCGAGGTATTTGGCGTATTCGAGATTTATAGCCGCTTTTGACGCAAGGTCGATATAGACGGTTTCTTTACTCATAGTCATCAGTTCGCTGTCTTTAACTACCGCGAGAGGAACCGTGTTTATTACGACGTCGTACGGCGAAAAGTCGAATCCGCTCATAGGTACAACATTTTTCGCAAATGCGTATGCGGGGCGCAGAGAAGAAGTCGTCGCTATATCGAAGGAAATGTCGAGTCTGTCAAGCAGTTTCGCGACGGCGGCACCCATTCTTCCGAATCCCATTACAAGAACGTTGCAGTCGAATATGGATTTTACGGAATGCTCTATCATTACCATAAGCGCGCCCTCCGCCGTAAGGCGCGAGTTTACCGCTTGAAATTTCTCATCCTGCATTATGTTATACAGCGTAATGTCGCGGCTTTGTGCAAGTGCCCGCGCTTCGTCGGTACATTTACCTAACACTATATGCGCGCCGTCCTCTACGTCGCTGAGCGTATTGACGTCGACATTTATATTCGGGGCAAAGACGTGCGTCGGCGCGTCGAAACGCGTTTTGTGCAATAAGCGCGAGAGGAAAAACATACGTTCGTCCGATTGATGTACGGTCAGGTTATTTTCTTTCATACGGTATGCTATGCAAACTTTAAAAAATGTGTTTCATCATTGTCATAATGTTGCAAACCTTGATGCCCGACGGGATTTTGACATTCACATTTGGACAGGCAGAGTTCATAGCATAATGCGAGGTGAGATATGGAAAGATATTTTCTGGGCAGCAATACGGCATACGGATTCGTGGGTAATTATGAAAGCGAACTTAAAAATAAACGAAAAGTTATACTTTTAAAGGGCGGTCCCGGAACGGGGAAATCTTCCATATTAAAAAAGATTGCCGCGGAAGCGAAAAACAGAGGACTGGATTTTGAACTCTGGTACTGTTCAGGCGATCCTGACAGTCTTGACGGCGTATATATTAAACAACTCGATACGGCAGTAGTAGACGCGACGGCTCCGCACGCGTCTGGTGCTGATTTGCCAAAAATAAAGGATTTCATATACGACCTTGCTCAAAGTCTTTCACACGAAAAACTTGCAAAGAACAAAAATGAAATCCAAAAACTGCTTGATTGCAAAAAATGGCACTTTATGCGCGCATATCAGCATTTAAAAGTGGCGTTATGTCATTTGCATAACCAAATAGAGTTGGAGAGCATCGGACTTAAAACAGCCGATATCCGCGCCTATGCGTCCGTGATGGCATCCGAACTGAGAAGCGCGAAAAAGGATTTGTTGCCGACGCGAAAGGTTTTTACTAATGCAGTCTGCCCTAGCGGAGAGAATGTATATTATGATTATTTACGCGATAAACGCATCTATTGTGTGACGGGCAATGCCGCGGCGAAAAAGATTTTTTTCGAGCAGTTGTGCGCGCTTATAGACGGAGGTATGGTTATACTCAACTCTATTGACCCGAATATCGTCGACGGGTTTGTGTACAGCGATTATGCCGTCGTTTCCGACGTCGGTCACTTTGCGGGAGAAGTTTGCGAAAGCGTGAATCTGAGCGTTTATGAAAGCGGAAACCGCGATGGGGCGGAAGAGGAAAGAAATAACGTAAAACTTTACGTTGCGTTTGCGGTGGAGCATCTTGAAAAGGCGAGAGAAAACCATATCGCGGCAGAACAGTACTTTATAAAAGCGATGGATTTTGCAAATAACAACAGACTGTATGCCGATATTTTCCGCGACGTTTTCGGGGATAATAAGACTTATTGAAATAATTTCAGAAATTTTAAGCCTTAAATTGCCGTTTATTCAGAGCCTCTTCCCGATAGGAATGAGGCTCTTATGCATTTGTGCCGTAGCGTGAAAATCGATTTCAAATAAAAGTTTGATAAAATTTTTTTAGTCGATTTATGCGGTTAGAATGCCTGTTTTAATAAAAATACAGTCGAATGCTATGGCTCGGTATTGACATAGTTTATATGATGTTGTAATATGATATATGTATTGTTGTATGCGCGTGCAATGCGCGCGTACGTAAGGTGGAAATTATGAGAAAACGTTTAAATCTTATTTTTGTTTTGTTGATGGGCGTCATATTGATGCTGTCTGTAGTTGCGTGCAACCGCAAACCCACAGACCAAAACAAGTTGCCTGATGAAATCGGCGGTCCGGGGAATAACGACGGCGTGACGGTAAACGGGTCCGCCGCATTGAAGTTCTATTTTCCGATTGAGATGTCATCTGTGTTCAACAGTATTTTCGCCGACGAGTTTGACTTGGAGACTTATGTCGAGTATTCCGTCGTATATTTTGATGAGTACGGCGCGCCCATAAGGGAAGTGCCGCAGGGCGGAGTTACTATGGGTATGGTTGCGGAAGAGGACCAGCCCAAACTCTCGGTTGCGGGGCATCACAATATAAGGTGTCGCGCCACTCTCGACGATAAATCCGTTGTGGACGGCTCTTTTGCATTGCACTTAAAAGACCGTTCGGGAGCGGTTTCTCTTGTCGATTATACTTTCAATCTCATCGATACCAACGGAGGCGGCAAGGCGCACGCATATTTCGGAAGAGTCAACTCGATGCAGTCGACTGCTACTGTCAGCGTCGTACAGGGTGCGGTAATCGAAAGTTGGAGCGATTTTATCAACACATTTAAGATGGGGCTTTCGGGCAAAGCGCTCGAATCGGTCACTACCGACAAAGGCGTTACGCTCAGCGCGACGGAAGGATTTCCATTTACGATAGGCGGAAAGACCTCGTTTACTACCGCTTGGACAGATGACGTCGTGAGAATCAAATTTGACATAAACAAGCCCGCAAACGCAGTGTTGCAGCAGGGGGCGGCGGATCCCAGTCTTCTTTTTGAAGACGGCGGAAAATATGCGGATATGACCGCGCAGCGCAGAGTAGGACGGATTATCCAGCCCGAAGACAAAGAGATAAACGTGTACAACGGGTTCTATTTCGCCGGGTGGTTTGACAGGGCGACCGATACGTTGTGGCGTTTCTCATCGTCGGTCGGTGAAAAGGATATCGAACTTTACGCAAAATGGACGGCGGCGGAATATTCGTTTACGCTGTATACTATGGGCGGAGTTTTTGCCGACAATATCGCCCCTGCAAAAACCGACGACGGCACGACTATCACTGTCGATAACGCCGCGAGTCTGGGATATAAGATTGTAAGCAGTACGACGCGTTTTTCGCTGACAGACGGCTCGCCGAACAGAATAACGTTCACGGGATTTCATTACGATGTGGACTATGACGAATACGTCTCGGAAGTCACGCTGAATCCCGCGGGAGACAAAGTGCTTCTGAAATTCAGTGACGTTTACCTTCCCGACGAAAAGAATCCTATTTTCGTAAAAGGCGGCGACTGTCTCAAAATCGATGACCTTTATAACGATTATCAGTGCACCAACGTTCTTGTAAGAAAGGATAAAGTCGATGTTGAACAGCCTGTTACGTATATCAAGTGGCTGTTGGACGAGCCCGACGAAAAAGACGAGCAGTATGACGCTAAGTTTCTTGAAAAGATAAGCAAACTTTATACGGAAGTCATTTTCAAAGACGGATATACCGTTCTTGCGGACGGCTCGGTGAGACTGGACAAAATTTCCGATTATGCTTTGAACGAACTCATTGTTCCCGCAAATCTTTTTGTCAGAGGTCAGGTACGCCCGCTTACCGAAATAGGCGAATGGGCGTGCTCTAACGTAAGGTCTCTTACAAAAGTCGATTTGAGCAGGGCGGAAAACCTCACTTCGATAGGCGCAAATGCCTTTGCGTTGGATGCGTATTTAAAAGACATTGTTATGCCTGTGAAGAATTCCATTAGCGATATCGGCGACAACGCGTTTATGAGCACGGATTTCGAGGATAACTATTACGAAAACAACAAGGGCGCGGAGTTTATCGTAATCAATAAAATGATTTATAAATATGTCGGCGCGGATAAAGCGATTATCGACCTTTCCCGTCCCGAGGACTATTATAACGCGAGCAATGCACCGAATATGTCCGCCGTTCAGCGTGCGGAATTCAACGCGCAACTTTCTGTTGTAGAGCGCATTGAGGACGGCGCGTTTGAAAACTGCAAGTCCCTCGTTTCTATTACGATACCCAGAAAAATCACGACGATTGAAAATTACGCATTCAAGAATCTCGATAAATTTGAAAGCCTCGTGCTTCCGTCGCAGAGCAAGTTGAGCGATATCGGCGAGTACGCTTTCGAAGGCAGCAGGTTGCTCGGCAAAAACAGCAATCTTTATAAAGAGGCGTACGGCGCGATTCTTATCGGCAACGTGTATTACAGATTTATTGAGACTTCGCGCGACGTAGCGACGGTTCCCGAAGATAACGGAGCGTTTAAAGTTACGACTATTGCGCCGAAGGCGTTTATGAATTGCGGCGCGTTGCAAAACATATTTTTCGAGAAAGAGGATCAAATTGTAAAAATCGGAACAGACGCTTTCCTCGATACGAAATTTATTCAGAGCAATGAATACGAGGACGAGTATACCACTGTAAACGGAATACTCACCAACTATTATGCCCCCGAAAACGACGCGAATATGAAGAACCTTATCGTTCCGAGCAGAGTTTCCGAAATAGGTTCTAACGCATTCGGTCAGTACGCCCGCTATTTCCGTACGGTACAGATAAATGCAAACGTAAAGAAAATCGACAACTTCGCTTTCTCGGGAGCGGATATGTTGGTCAGCGTTATATTCCCCGACGTCGCCGTTGCGGCGGATGAAATCAATCTGATAAACGCGCCTGCGATAGGAGACGTTGCGTTTGCAAATTCAAAGGGTGAAATGCCGCAGGAAATATCGCTGTTTTTCAGCACCAAAGTAATGGAACTGTTCGGAAGTCTTGCCGCCGACGAGAAACTTGCGGCAAGCGCGAATCCGATTACTCGCGACTGGGTTAAACTCTATAAATTGCATACGCAACATTTTAAAGAAGAGGACATCAGTCTTGTAGCCGTAAAC
Organism: uncultured Christensenella sp.; assembly: GCA_910578325.1. Classification (GTDB taxonomy): domain Bacteria; phylum Bacillota; class Clostridia; order Christensenellales; family CAG-917; genus CAG-475. The sequence continues at coordinate 396,380 of CAJTQT010000001.1, read as the reverse complement.
AAAAGCACTATTTCTTCCGTTCTTATGCGTACCCGCAAGGATGATCCGAAGGAAGATATCAATCCCTTTACAACCAAATACGGAAAAGAAGCGATTGATAAGGCTTTGATAATCACAAGCACTACGGGTGTTGCGAGAGAAGAGGCTTTGAGTTGGACGGCGAACGCGATGCAATTTGTCGAAGTCACCGAGACAGGAGACTATGCGAGTTTGTATGAAGAGGGTGTTCAGAAATACGTGCTCTTATATCAATACAACGGCAGCGGAATAGGCTGTCCCTCCGATGCGGACGATCCCGAACTGTTCGTAATCAAGGTTTACGATGCGATTAAAGGACAGCCCGATTTCTTCCAGTCCGATAATTATCCTTTCAACGAAACGCCGATAGAAATAAACGGACTCAACAAGGACAATTCGAATTTCTGGATGGAAGGTCTTGACGGGCAGGTTGAGGACGCTCCGTTCCCGACGTTCTATACTTCCACTTCCGCGGCATCCGTTATAGAAAAAGCGAAGTTTGCTTATAAGGATATAAACGGCATTACAAGATATGCGGATAGCGCACGAATCGACGGATTCAGCACAAACGCCATTGTCAGCGGGTCTTCTGCAAATGTGACTGTCGATTTCCACGGAATCGGAATCTTCCGTTTCGACTATAAATTCAGCGTAACCGTGTCTAAATTCAACGCAATAGAGCAGTCTGGCGCAATTGTAATCCCCATAAACGGAAACGCTACGACATATCTGAGACTCAGCAACGTCAATCTTGTCGGACAGGACGGAATCAAGAAAGAAGTTCCGCTCAGTATGTTCATAATCGACGCAATTGACGGAAACACTCATAACAAAGTTGTAAATACTACCGAACTCGGCATTCATACTATGACTGTGAGATACGAGGGTGTCGACGCGTACGGCGCTCCGACGATTGATATTTACTATACGGTTGTTTTAGAGGCGGACGAGTCGCTGTTCACGTATCAGATTATAAACGGACCGGACAAGACGGCGCGTATCATAGGTTGCAGCGCCAAAAACGTCGAAACCATTGTCGTGCCCAGCACCTGTACGATAGACGGACAAGTTTACGATATCGTTCAGATAGGTTATTTCCAGGATCAGTCCACGGGCGTATTCCAGAACTTCGAAAATCTCAGAGCGGTATATCTGCCCGAGAGTATCGTAAGACTCGGCACCAACAGTTTCGCGGGGTGCAGACGTCTTGCAAACGTATATGCTTCAATCCAGTCGAAAGCGGACAAACTCGAAATCCCCGCCACCGATAAGTATTTCCAACCCGTAGGCGAACAACTTATTGAAAAAGATGCCGAGGACAACGAGTGGACGGTTCTGCCTGTCGAACTCATTACGCTTGACGGTCTTGAATACGGAAACGAACTTATCATCAAAAGCGAGTATATTGTAAACGAGCAGACACACCTCAAATACAGACTGGTAGGCTTAGCGGATAACTTCAAGGTCAACAAACCGGCTTCGGATATTGATATTTATCTGCCCGACTCCGTTTATAAAGAGGTGTCGATACTCGACGTAGACGATAAAGAGATAGACCGCCACAGCATAAAGATTTTCACAAGCGGCAGCGATTTCGTGTTCAAGACCGAGAACCACGTTCCCAAAGGACTGCAAGAGGTCAAAAACGGCGTGTTCAGAGGTTGCGAACAACTCACCTCGCTTGATTTCTCACACGCCACGGGGCTTAACCTTATCGGCGCGATGACGTTTGCGGGTTCGGGACTCGAATCTATCGATTTCAGCAAGAATACCAATCTCAAAGAGATAAATCACCAACTCTTCAACAATGCGGTTGCGCTTAAATCGGTTGTTTTCCACAGCGGCATAGTCGCTATCGGAGATTACGTGTTTGCGGGTTGCGTATCCCTCGAAAGTGTAACGGGATACGGCGACGCGTTGTCGTATATAGGCAACTCGGCGTTCGCTCAGTGCACAAGTCTTACAAGAGTGGACATCTACAACGGAACGAAGCAGATGGGTTCGAGCGTATTCTCGAAATGCGGCGCGCTCACAATATATTGCCACTTTGACCAAAGCGCGCTTAACGACGCCGACCGCAGATGGAACAGCAACTGGAACGGCACGAACTGTCCCGTTGTATGGAATTGCGATAATAACGAAATCGCAAGCGACGGTTACGTTTACGTCATAGTCGACGGCATTCGCTATGCGCTTAATCCGACTGCAAAGACCGCTACGGTTGCGGGACAGAGATACACGCTTTCCGACGCGGTCGTGATTCCTGAATATATCGTAGCCGTTGTGGGCGGCGTCGAAAATGAGTACACCGTTACCTCTATCGGCGCGTGGGCGTTCGACGGCAACGACAGAATAACGTCGGTTGAAATTACGTATCAGATTAAGACGATAGAGCAGTATGCTTTCCAGAATTGCACGTTGCTCACGTCGTTTATTTTCGAGGGAGAGAATAACGGACTGACGTATGTATCAACAAGCGCGTTCTTCGGGTGCAACTCGCTTGCTCAGAAACCTACTGTGAAATCGCGGGCAAACGGAGACTGAGTATTGAATTAAAATATAATTAGCAAAAGACCGCGCAATCGCGCGGTCTTTATATTTATGCTTATGCATAGAAATCGAATGTATAAGGAGTTTATATCTCGTTTTTTCAGTCGTAAACCGTCAGTAGTGACAGTTCGCGTTCGACTGCAGCGGCGTTTTTGTCGCTTATGGGAGTGAGCGGCAGGCGCAGGCTTCCGTCGCATAGACCTTTCAAAAATGCCGCATATTTTACGGGGATAGGGTTCACTTCTGAGAATAACGCCCGAATCAGAGGAAGAAGTTCGCGCTGCATCGCGCTTGCTTTTGCAAGATTGCCTTCGTTAAACGCTTTAAGCATATTGCCGATAAACGCGGGGCAGACGTTGCTTGCTACGCTTATTACGCCTTGACCGCCCATTGCCATTATAGGGACTGTCAGACTGTCGTCGCCGCTGTAAACCGCGGCTTTGTCGCCTGCGAGATGTATACATTCCTCAATCTGTTCCATATTTCCGCTCGCTTCCTTGATTGCGGCGATATTGTCGATTGCGGCAATTTCGGCAAAGGTCTGCGGCGACATATTTACGCCCGTACGTCCCGGAACGTTGTAGCAGATTATAGGCAGACGCGTTGCCTCGGCAACTTTCGAATAGTGTTCGACAAGTCCGTTTTGCGTGCACTTATTGTAGTACGGTGTGACAACGAGCAGGGCGTCCGCGCCTAAATCTTCCGCAAATCGGCAAGCGTCCGCGGCGGAGGAAGTGCTGTTCGAGCCTGCGCCGACTATCACGGGTATTTTGCCTTTGAGCATATCCACCGCAGTGGATATCACGGTTTCTTTTTCCGTCTGCGTCATAGTGGACGGCTCGCCCGTAGTACCCAATACGACTACGGCGTTCGCGCCTCCCTGCAACTGAAAGTGCAACAGTTTTTTTAAGTTGTCTACGTCAACCGAATCATTGGTAAAAGGTGTAATCAGCGCAGTGGCTACCCCTTTAAATACCATTTAAACCTCCGAATTGTTTCTGATAAGAAGTTCTACGATTTGAACGGCGTTCGTTGCCGCGCCCTTTCTGATATTGTCTGCGACAACCCAGATATTCGCGCCGCTTTCAACGCTGTCGTCTATACGGATACGTCCGACGTATACCTCGTCGCGGTCCTGAGCCAGTATGGGCATAGGGTAGACGTTGTTTTTAATATCGTCCATAACCACGAGTCCTTCGGTGTTCTCAAACGCTTTGATTATCGCGTCCTTTGTGCAGGGCTTTTTAAATTCCACGTTTATGGATTCGCTATGTCCGTAAAATACGGGTACGCGCACCGTTGTTGCCGTAACTCTCAGAGAATCGTCGTGCAGAATCTTTCGGGTTTCTTCAATCATTTTCCATTCTTCTTTTGTGTAGCCGTCTTCCATAAAGACGTCGATATGCGGAAGCATATTGTACGCTATGGGATAGGGGAATTTTTTCGGCGGATTGCCTTTGATGCCCTCTTCAAGGTCGCTGTAACCTGCGACTCCCGCTCCGGAGACGGCCTGATAGGTCGAATATATAACCCTTTTTATGCCGAATGCGTCCTGCAAAGGTTTGAGGGCGACAACCGCCTGTATAGTAGAGCAGTTGGGATTGGCGATAATGCCGCTGTTCCATTTTACGTCCTCGGGGTTTACCTCGGGAACGACAAGCGGAACATTTTTGTCCATTCTCCACTGCGAACTGTTGTCAACAACCGTCGCGCCCGCTTTTACGAATACGGGAGCGAATTGCGCCGAAACGCTTCCGCCTGCCGAGAACAGCGCAAAGTCTATCTTGCCCGAAAGCGCGTTTACGTTGCTTTCCGTAAGTTCGATAACGGTGTGGGGCTTGCCCATAAAATTTATTTGTCTGCCCGCGCTTTTTGCGGATGCGAAGAGATAATAATTTTCAACGGGAAGATTGCGTTCTTCCAGAACTTGAAGAAACTTGTTTCCGACCATTCCCGTCGCGCCGACAACTGCAATGTTGAATTTTTTCATACCGCCTCCTGAATTTTATGCGAGAATAACGTAGTTTTATGTACTTAAACATAACATCGACGCAACTTTATGTCAATTTGTTTTTATTTTCGACGTATATTTATACATTGTATGCGTAAAACGCCTGTAAAGTTACGGCGCAAATCGCGGTATTTAAAGCCGCTAAATGTTTTGCTATTTGTTTGCCATTTCACCGCTTATATTGTATAATCAATCTATATAATCGGATATTATCGTATAAAAGGAGTCGCTATGGCAAACCAAAATGCGGCCAAACCCGCAGCCACACCTAAAAAACTTCTGCTTGCCAAACTGTATACGGACGCTCCCGTCAGGACGGAGCCCGAGGAACCTCAGAAGATACTCGTTGCAGGACTTGCCGAAGCGCGTCCCGTAAAAGATTATCCCGATACGTTTTTCGGAAGAGCGTTAAAGGTTCTGAGAGGCGAGTTTTCCACTTTGTTTAAAAGTTCGCTGTTCTTCATTCTGTTTACAATTCCGTTTATCGTGATTCTCGCCTGGTTTGCGGGATATTTCGAGAATATGATGCTCGGCGGCATATACAATTTTATGGGCGATATAGGAATAGGTTTCCCCGGCGGCGGAGACAGTCTTTCAGAAA
>CAJTQT010000001.1:0-391190 GCA_910578325.1 uncultured Christensenella sp. | reverse complement strand
GCTCGTCTTTACTGGGAAGTTAAAGAGCCTGTTCTGCTTATGATTGGCGCGACGCTGATTTTCGGCTCGCTCGGATTGTCGGGAAACGTGTACTGCGCCAAACGCAGTTATTTCCAGAATTATTATTCCAAAACAGTCAAAACATACTGGATGGGATTTGCAAAATACTGGTGGATGTTCCTTATAACCGCTTCGGCGGCGGTTCTGATAGGTTGCGCGCTCGGCACTTCCGTTATCTACCTTTTGCAGCAGCAGACGTTGGGCACTGCAGGAGCGGGCGCATATTGCGCGGTTGTATTCAGTTGGATTTTCGGCGCGCCTCTTGTGCTCATACCCATTACGATGCTCCCGTTGTACGTCACCTATGAACTCACATTCGTACAGGCGTTTAAAAACGCAATCGTGCTTATTGTAAACAATCCCATAACAATTTGCCTTGTGGGAATTGCATCCGTGGTTCCGTTTGTGATTATGGCGGTTGCGGGTTCCATTTTCGGAATAATCGTGTTCGTCGTAATGGTGCTTGCCGGATGCAATCTTTTCGCGCTCGTATGGGTGGCTTCCGCGCATCGCGGAATGACTAAGTGCCATCTGAGAAAAGAGGAAAGCGATAAGGCGGAAGTTCAAAGACAGCGTCAGATTGCAAGAAAGAATACAAAGCAATCCTCATACGTGGGCGCGGGCGGCGGCTCGGCGCAGAAGAAGAATAAAAACAAGCAACAAGCAAAACCGTATCAGAATCCTAAGAAGAAAAAGAAGAAATAATGGCTCAGAACCTCGACTTTCAACTCAGCGCGAGCCAGTATTTAACACTCGCGCTTGACAGTTACCGTAAAGGCGACATAATATCTTCGGCACGCTACGCAAGGAAGGCAATCAAGACAGACGAAAAATTCCTTCCCGCATACGGCGTGCTTTCTTATCTGTACGCCGACGAGCACGAATACGAACTTTCAAACAAAATCATTTTCAAAGCGATGCACCTGACGGGCAATACCGACGACGAGAAACTCAGAAGACAGTTGACGCAGAACTTTATCGCTATGGATATGCCTGACGTCGCTATGTATTATGCCGACAGTACGGATCCGGATTTATACGACGCTCTTGAAATGGCAATGGAAGAAGCCCCGCGGTTAAAGCCCGATTTGTATCTGTCTTATCCGAGGGGAGAAGAGTATTACGACAGGCTTATTTCTCGCGCATTCGAAATCGCGGGAGCGGGCGATATCGAGACCGCTTTGAATATGCTGGAAGAGATAACGGACGAAAACTGCGAGCAGGCAAGTCAGGCGCAACTCATTTTGTATACGATGAAGAACGACGCGCAAGCGGTGATAGAGTTCGGCGAAAAGATGATCGCGCTCAATCCGGACAGTACTGCCGTACGCTGTACTCTTGCCAACGCCTATGTGATAAAAGACAGAATCAAGGAAGCCAGAGAAACGATCGCGCCGTTGCTTGAACAGCCTGAACCGAGTCTGGAAACCGCATTTATGATTTTGCCCGTAGCGGTAAATCTCGATATGGACGGCGAAGTGGTGCGTCTGATAAAGCGTATAAGGCAGATAAATTTACGCAATACTATGCGCATTATGCAGTGGTTTTCGCAGGCTCTTTATAACATAGGCGAGCGCGACGAGGCGAGAAAGATTATGGTCGCCGTAAGAGAATTTTACGGCGAGGACAGCGCCGCGGCATATTATCTTAAACTGTATGCAAAGGGTCCCGACAGAGTAGACTATGCGATTATGCTTCCCAAAGACGGCGCGGAACATAATGCGGAAACGGTTGCAGGACTGCTTGCTATGTCCGACGATGAGATCGATCAATTTGAAAAAGAGCACAATTCGGAATGCGACAATCTGGATTATTACGTGCACTGGGCGTTTGTCTATGGCAGTAAGAATATGCAGAATGCGATTCTTGCAAGGTTTATGTTCGATATGCGTTCTACGCGCATTATCGAGGATCAACTTGTGTCGGGGGAACTGAGTTATGAGATGATGACGACGCTTATATATGCGCTGGCGCATCTCAACGAGGGCGCACGTCCGATTGAATTCGATATAGTCGCGCAGGACAGATTTAAGCATATAAGGTTCAATCTGCCAAAGACTTTCGGAAATCTGCCGTCAAACTTTCAGTCGGCGGTTCAATTGAGCATAGCGGATATCATATTCACGGACGAAGAACCGAATATGTTCCTTGCAAAACTCACCGATTTAATAGACGATATCGTGCATTACGACGAGCAGGGCGAGATCGTTTTTTCCAGCAAGCAACGGGAAAAACTCAAAGGAATACGGAGCGCGACGACTATGGTAGGCGTGCTTCTGGGCAAGGTTTACGAGGCGGACGAGCCTCGCGAAGCGGTGATAGAGAGATACGGTTTGAGCGAGAAACTCTATGACAAATACTATAATATAGTTTTCGGAGATGACAATGATTGAAGATAAATCCGTACAGGAAATGCTGAATATGCTTGACGTTATGCTTGACGAGGACGCGGCGTATCCCCAAAGACTGGAAGCGTACGAGTTTTTGATGGAAGATTGCGAAGCAATTGTCGATACAATGCTTGAAAAATCCTATGCCGTCGACGGCGATACGGGCAAAATGCTTATGGAAGTGCTTGCGCGTTACAGGGGAAATAAAGCGGTGTTTATGGGACTTGTGAGTTATCTGTACAAGGGCGACGACGTCGCGTTGTTTGCCCGTCTTATAGGCAGTTACGGCGACGAACAGGGCATACAGGTACTCAAAACGTTCTGCGAAGAATACGAGCCCGATTACAACGAATATATGGAAATAAGAAACGCGGTCGAGCAACTCGGCGGAGATTTTGATATGCGGGAAGATTTTTCAGACGATCCGCTGTACAGATATCTCAAAGGTTTAGATGAGGACGACGACCGCAAGTCTCCTTTTGAAAACCTGTGGAAGGACGGGGATAGCGAGGAAGATTGCGACTGCGGCTGTGATGACGAATGTCACGGCGATGGTTACTGTCATTGTCACGACGGCGACGGTCACTGTCACGACGATGAAGAGTGCGATTGTTCCGACAGTTCGCAGGACGGGTGCGGCTGTCACTGCGGCGGGAAATGCGACTGCCATCGGGACGGCGGTCGGGAATAACGCGTGCGCATTTGTCGGATTTTCCGAGAGATAACGGGTTCGGTTGCGACCGTTTGCGTGCGCGAGTCGCGATTATCGCTCTGATTCCGACTGCAATCATTTTAAGAAATACGAACGCGGTGAGGACGATTCCGCACCAACTGATAAACGGATACATTGTGTCTACGATTGCGTCGAAGCCGACAAAACTTATCGGATACGCCATCAGGAGACAGAAAAATACAATGAACGCCCGATTGTTTTTCTCGCCCAAAGCGGCGAGTTTTTTTGTGCGAGAAAGAGCGGTCGCTATGCTGTCCGACGTGATTTTGAGAGAAGATACAAGCGTTGTGAATATCGCTCCCGCAATAAGTACGCCGCAGACCGCTTTAAGTCCGAATCTTTCCGCGACGGTCAAAACGGGCATTGACGACGTCATTCCGTCCGCTAAAACTACCGTTTGGAGCATAAACAGTATTGCAAACAGGCATACGCATATAAGCGCGCAGGACATTATAATCTCTTTGTAGGACATCTCTTTGCCCTCTTCGGAAATTATTACGCCACCGAGCAAAACGTCGAGTCCGCTGTACAGAATCGGTTTTGCGATTGAGAATCCGAGCGAATGATTCTGCGGGTCGAGTTTAAAGAATATCAATGCGACCGAAAGCATTATAAGCGGCACTACTATCGAGTTTACCGCTTTTATTTTCTCAATTCCGAGCACTACTATGATTCCGCCGAGTATTGCCATGGCAAGTCCCAGCATAGGGATTCCGCTCAACGACCGCATCACGAATTCTCCTCCCGCGACCATTGCGCATAGCGAAATGCTTGCCGATAGGAAAATGCAGAATCCCATAAGTTTGTTTTTCGGCATCAGAAGGCGTTTTCCTGCAATGAGAAACAGTCCGCAAAGCAGCGACATAAATACCGAGGACAAAGCGACGTTGAGCGGAGAAACTCCGCCGAAAAACAGCGCGATTTCCTTGCCCGAAGAAAATCCCGCGCCGATTGCCGTACCTATATAGAGAAAGGTTGTCTTAAATGCCTTTTTCATTTGTAAAAAATATGTTCGATAATTGACGATTATGTTGCGCGTGATATAATAAGTATATGAAAAAGTATAAAGCCGTTATTTTCGATATGGACGGAACGCTCCTAGACACGCTTACGGATTTGAGAATTTCGCTCAATCATTCTCTTAAAGTCTGCGGATATGCCGAGCATACGGAGGATGAGGTTCGTTCCTATATAGGCGACGGAATGGGCGCGCTCATCCTGCGCGCGTTGCCTGATTCGCTCAAACCCGATGAAAGCGCCGAAGCCGAGGATTTTCGCGAAATAAATGCCGCTTGCATAAAAGTGGGAAAAGAGTTCAGAAAATTTTATATCGAGCACGGCGAGGATAATACGCGCCCCTATGAAGGCATAGTAGGTTTGCTTACGGAACTTAAAGCGCAAGGAGTCAAAACAGCGGTGGTGTCCAACAAAGTGCAGGAAGCGGTGGAGAGACTGTGCGAAAGACTGTTTAAGGGGCTTATTGACATTGCCGTCGGAGATAGGGAGGGAGTAAATCTGAAACCTGCCCCCGATATGCTTTTAGAAGCGTTGAACATTCTGGGGGTAAATCGGGAGGACGCGGTGTTTGTCGGGGACGGAGAAGCGGATATAATCGCGGCTAAAAAAGCCGAACTGAACTGTATCAGCGTCTGTTACGGATACCGTACGGAGGAATTTCTACGAGAGAAAGGGGGATCGGTTTTTGCGCACGACGTGCGCGAACTCTCCAATTTGTTGAAAGTGTAAGTATAATTGTAAGCATTGTTTACATTGCGTTTGCGCGGAATTTGCAACATCGCATAAGGAGAATTAAAAAGCGTTTCCAAACGGAAACGCTTTAATTTTTCATTTTGGATCGGTTTATCAGATTCTTGCCGCGCCGCTTTCTTTTGCCGCATCCGCCACCGCTTTCGCTACGGCATCAGCCACGCGACTGTCGAATGCTTTGGGCAGAATATAGGAGTCGCAAAGTTCTTCGTCGCTTACAAGATTTGCGAGTGCGTTCGACGCGGCAATTTTCATTGCTACGTTAATTTCGCTTGCACGGGTGTCGAGCGCACCTCTGAATATTCCGGGGAAAGCAAGAACGTTGTTTATTTGATTAGGGAAGTCGCTGCGCCCTGTCGCGACAACACGCGCGCCTGCTTCAAGAGCAAGGTCCGGCATGATTTCGGGAGTGGGATTTGCCATAGCAAAGACAATGGAATCCTTTGCCATACTGCGGACCATATCCTGCGAAAGCGCGTCTTTTACGCTCACTCCTATAAATGCGTCTGCGCCTTTAACCGCGTCGGCAAGCGTTCCTCTGACTTTGCGGGGATTTGTGCGTTTTGCCAGCGCAATCTGTGCGGCATTGAAATCGTCCGAGTCATCGATTATGCCTTTTCTGTCGCAAACGGTCAGGTCGCGCGCGCCGAGCAGAATCAGAAATTCCGCTATCGCAATTCCTGCGCTTCCTGCGCCGTTTATAACCAAACGGGCGGTTGATATATCTTTTTTTACAAGTTTAAGCGCGTTTTTAAGCGCGGCGGCAAGCACTATTGCAGTGCCGTGCTGGTCGTCGTGGAATACTGGTATATCGCAGAGTTCTTTCAGTCTACGCTCCACTTCGAAACAACGCGGAGCGGATATGTCTTCGAGGTTGATGCCGCCAAAACTGGGTGAAATCGCTTTGACCGTCGCGACGATTTCATCTACGTTCTGGGTGTCGAGGCAAATGGGAATTGCGTCAATGTCCGCAAATTCTTTGAACAGCACGCATTTGCCTTCCATAACCGGCATACCTGCAAGCGGACCTATATTTCCCAGTCCGAGCACTGCCGTGCCGTCGGTAACGACCGCAACGGTGTTCCAGCGGCGGGTGAGAGAGTAGGACAGTTCGGGATTTTCCTTTATTGCAAGACAGGGCGCCGCTACTCCGGGTGTATATGCAAGCGACAGCGACTCCTTGCCGTCTACGTTGACGCGGGAAGTCATTTGTATCTTGCCTTTCCATTCGAAATGCTTTTCAAGCGAAACTTTCTGATAATCCATATATTTCTCCGTTGAATGGGGTTTATAAGCATAAGTTTACTACAATACCGCCGAATAGACAACCTTATACTCAAAACTCTTGAAAATCGCGACGGATTGAGTTATACTTTCAACTATGAAAACAATAACGTTCAATGAAATTTGCGACGCGGTGTGCGAACTTACCGAGGCTTGTTCGCGTATAACCCCGTCCTGCGGCGCGGCGATGAAAGCGGCGTATGAAAAGGAGAGCAACCCAAACGCAAAGTTCGCGCTTGAAATGCTTGCGAAAAATGCGGAGGTGGCAAGCCGCAACAGATTGCCCGTGTGTCAGGATACGGGTATGGCGGTCGTGTTTGTTAAACTGGGACAGGACGTGCGCATAGAAGGCGGACTGCTCGACGACGCGATAAACGAAGGCATTCGCCTCGGCTATTCGAAAAACGGTTATCGCGCAAGCGTGCTCGATCCTATTAAGCGCGTAAACACGCGAGACAACACTCCCGCGGTCATTCACGTGTCTCTCGCTGTCGGAGATAAACTGCAAATTTCGTTTCTTCCCAAAGGGTTCGGAAGCGAGAATATGTCCGCGCTGTATATGCTGACTCCGTCCGCAGGAATAGAGGGCGTGAAGAAAAGTGTAATCGACGCGGTGAGAGCGGCGGGTTCGAATCCCTGTCCTCCCGTTGTTATAGGAGTCGGCATAGGCGGTACCGCCGAAAAGGCGATGCTTACCGCGAAAGAACAACTGCTGCGCGAAGTGGGAAAGCCTTCGGATGACGAGACTCTTGCAGGGCTGGAAAAGGAATTGCTCGACGGCATAAACGCGCTCGGAATCGGAGCGCAGGGCTTCGGGGGCTATACGACTGCGCTTGCGGTGCATATAGGCAAGTATCCCACGCATATATCCGCGCTTCCCGTTGCGGTCAACGTACAGTGCAATGCGGTGCGTATGTCAAGCGTTACGCTTTGAGAGGGAATTATGGAATGGAAGAGAATAACTGCCCCGTTTAACAGAGAAGAAGTTTCAGGACTGCGCGCGGGCGACAGAGTTTTGCTGAACGGATATGTCTATACTGCGCGCGACGCGGGGCACAAGAGAATGTACGACGCATTGCTGTCGGGCGGCGAGTTGCCGATAGATTTGCAAGGTCAGGGTATTTATTATGTCGGCGCGTGCTTCAAGGACGGCAAACCGATATCGGCAGGGCCAACCACCGCTATGCGAATGGACAAGTATGCTCCTACGTTGTACGATAACGGCGTTGTCGCCAGTATAGGAAAGGGTGACCGATGCCGCGAAGTTTATGAAGCGGTCAAACGGAACGGCGGAATATATCTCGTTGCAATCGGCGGCGCGGGAGCGCTTTGCGCGGACTGTATCAAAAGTTCAAGCCCCGTTGCGTATCCCGAACTCGGGACAGAGGCGATGTATAAGTTTGAAATCGAGGATTTCCCGTTGATCGTTGCGATAGATAAAAACGGAGACAGTATATTCTCATAGAGCGCGACGGTGTTAGCAAAGTAAACACAGCACGCGGAAAATGCACCTTTTATAAACGCGGACATTAAGTCCGCGTAATTTTTATCTAAATACTAAAATTTTCGTAAAGGCAGGTTTATATCTGCAAAGTAATTATTTAAACTGTATTTTATGACGAAATCTGTCCAGTTTCAATAAGTATAGCGCAAGCATTGCAACCGTCGATGATATTGCGCCTTGAGCGGCGTCGAAAGGAAGCGCGACAAGCGCGCCAGTCATTGTCCCGTAGAAAAGTGACTGACATAAAAAGTATCCCGACATCATCACCGTTACGCTTGCGAGAGAGGCGAGGTAGGAGAAGAATATTTTTAAGACGTATGCGGTTTTGAGTTGTTTTTGAGATAAAGGATTATCTGTGGAATTTATGCGGGAGAGGGTTTTGTCGTAGCGTGAATTTATGAGTTTAAACATTATGCCGGCAAAAAGACCTTCGGACGCTTTTATGACGAGAGTGAAAATCATTGTTGCGGGATAGACGGTGAGGTCGCAGAAAAACGAGCCGAGCCCGCCCGCAATCATCGCGGATACAGGATCGAGCAGCGCGGCGCAAATCAGAATAACGGAATCTCCGAGATTGAAATAAAACTGCGCGCCCGAGTATCCTATAAGCGAGCCGACGTATACGAGCGCAGTCATAACAGCGGTATATGCCAGTGCTTTGGCGGTCATTTTGCGCGCCTTTCGGATATGTGTTTGTCTGTCGGAAATTGCGGGCGCACCGACGTCAATGTCCTTTTTAGGAACGTTCCGTTGCGTTTTGCAAGAATCGGAATCTGATGCCTGTTCTTCGCATAAATACTGCCGAGCGCCGCCGTTATCGTACGGCGGAGTTTGTTGAGTCGATTGATTTTTCTCCATAAAAAATCTCCACTTTTTAGGCGGAGAAGAAAGCGCATAACATAAAACTTACGCGCGCCTTATGGCGCGTTTGGAAATTATCTATGCAAATTCCTTCCCAGTCTGACTTGACAGGCGGTTGCGGAATCTCACCGCATCGGCTGTTGGGGCTGTTGGACTTGTCCGTATAGACGGCATTACCACCGGTTGGGTTGACCCTATCCAAAGAATTTTGATAGTGGAAGTATAATTCCGCTTGTGTAAAATGTCAACGGAAACCGTCGGAGGTTGTGTGATTTTTATCAAAGCGTATCTGACGAGACGGTAGCCGTGAGGCGCCGATATGGAATTTTATCGGCTAAAAGCCGCTTTGCGGCAAAAAAGCGTTGACAAAACTACGCTTCGACCTTAAACTGAATCTATGAATATAAAAGGGATTTCTGTTTTCGCATTTTACTTTTATTACGGCTACGGAGCGTAGTTGCGTTTAGGTGTACGGAAAACGGAAGATTGCCCGACACCCAAACGGTGTCGGTTTTTTTAATCTGTGATACTTAACTTGAAATAATATACTTTTTGTTATATTATTTATAAATAAGCATACAAAAACATCGGCGAAAGCCTTACTTTAAGAGGTAAACTTATGATAGTCGTCATCAAGAAGAATCAAGAGCAAAAACAGGTAGACAATCTTATCAACTGGATTAAGGATCTGGGACTGAACGTCCATCTTAGCGAGGGCGAGAATACGACTATCGTAGGACTTGTCGGCGATACGTCCAAAGTCGATATAGACCTTATTCGTACTCTGGATATTGTAGAAAGCGTAACCAGAGTGCAGGAGCCGTACAAGAACGCGAACAGAAAGTTTCATCCCGCAGATACGATTGTGGATGTGGCGGGACATCGGTTCGGAGGAGACAATTTCCAGATTATCGCAGGTCCGTGCTCGGTCGAGAACGAAAAGCAGATAATCGAAGTTGCCGAAGCGGTCAAAAAGGCGGGGGCGACGCTGCTTCGCGGCGGCGCGTTTAAGCCGCGCACTTCGCCGTACTCGTTTCAGGGTATGGGCGTAGACGGACTCAAACTTCTTAAAAAGGCAAAAGCGGAAACGGGTATGCCTATCGTTACGGAAATTATGAGCGAGGAATACATCGACGATTTCGACGGCGTTGACGTAATGCAGGTCGGAGCGCGTAATATGCAGAATTTCGACCTTTTGAAAAGACTGGGCAAACTGAAAACGCCTATTCTTCTCAAACGCGGAATCGCCGCAACCGTCGAGGAATGGCTTATGAGCGCGGAGTACATTATGTCCGAGGGCAACCCCAACGTCATACTGTGTGAAAGAGGAATAAGAACCTATGAGACATACACCCGCAACACCCTCGACTTATCGGCAATCCCCGTGCTTAAAGAGAGAACGCATCTTCCTATTATTGTAGACCCGTCGCACGCGTTGGGTATATCGAGGTTCGTAAAGCCTATGTGCCTCGGTTCTGTGGGCGCGGGCGCGGACGGACTTATTATCGAAGTGCATAACGACCCCGCTCACGCGCTCTGTGACGGAGCGCAGTCGCTACGTCCCGAACAGTTCGAAGACGTTGTAAACTGCGTAAAGGGTATGCTCCCCGTTGTCGGAAAGAGGATGGACAGATGAAAATCGGAATTGTCGGAATGGGACTGATCGGGGCGTCGCTCGGAAGAGCGATTGTGAAATATACCGATTTCGAAGTGCTCGGAGCGGATACAAATCCCGAGGTGCTCAAACGGGCGGACGACCTCTTCGCGCACACGCGCGCGCTCGAAGATGAAGATTACGGAAAACTCGACGTCGTGATTTTCGCGCTGTTTCCCACTGCGGCGATAGCCGAAATGGACAGAATATGTCCGCGTCTGAAAGAGGGCGCGATTATAGCGGATACCTGCGGAAATAAGCGCGTTATCGAAAAAGAGATGCTTGCGCTCAAAGAGAAGTATCCGCATTTGAGGTTTGTGGGGACGCATCCTATGGCGGGAAGAGAGTATGCGGGCATTGAGAATTCCTCGGCGGAACTTTTCAGAGATGCTTGGGCGATACTCGTTCCGACCGGCGATGACGAAGCCGTAAACGTAATCAAAGAACTGTATATAAATATAGGCGTAAAAGGCGTGGAAGTTTGTTCCGCGCAAAGACACGACGAAATGATCGCGTATACCTCTCAACTTGCGCACGTGGTTTCGAGTTGCTATGTGCAGAATCCGCTTTCAAAATCGCACGCAGGATTTTCGGCGGGCAGTTTTGCGGACCTCACGAGGGTGGCGAGACTTAATCCCGATATGTGGACGGAACTGTTTTTGCAGAACAGAGACAATCTGGCACAGTGCGTCGATAATATGATCGAGCGACTGACGCAGTTTGCAAACGCGCTCAGCGACGCAGACGGCGACAGACTGAAAATAATTCTTTCCTACGGAACGTCCTGTAAGGAGCGCGCCGACTCCGCGCAAAGGGAGAGACAATGAGAGAAATAGAAGTGAAACTCGACAAACCGTATTCCGTAAGGATAGGCGAGGGACTGCTCGATGCGGTAGGGGAAACGGTCAAATCTGTATGCCCTGCGCAAAAGATTTTGGCGGTATCCGATTCCAATGTCGCGCCGCTTTATCTCGATTGCGTTTTGCGGTCGCTGGCAGAAAGCGGATTTCAGGCGTACCCGTATATATTCGATGCGGGAGAAAGGTCAAAGACGTCCGCGACATATCTCGGTATCATCGACTGTCTGGGCGAGCATTCATTTAAACGTACGGACGCGGTCGTCGCGTTGGGCGGCGGAGTCGTAGGCGATATCGCGGGATTCGCCGCCGCGACATATATGCGCGGAATAGACGTTGTGCAGATTCCCACAACGCTTCTTGCGATGATCGACAGTTCAATAGGCGGAAAGACAGGCGTTGATTTGCCGTACGGGAAAAATCTGCTTGGCGCGTTTCATCAGCCCAAAGCAGTGATATGCGATATTCATACGCTTAAAACCTTGCCGCGTTCGGAATGGAGAAACGGCATAGGAGAGGGCGTAAAATACGCGTGCCTTGCAGGCGGCGCGATCGCAGACATACTGGAAGTCGGAATTTCAAAAAGCAATATCGCGGAATTCATCGCGCTGTGCGCGGAATATAAAGCCGAGGTGGTTTCGAATGACGAAAAGGAAATCGGGCAGCGTAAACTGCTCAACCTCGGACACACCGTCGGCCACGCGATTGAGAAACAGAGCGGATATTCCGTTGCTCACGGCGAGGCTGTCGCGCGCGGAATTTACGCAATGGCAACCGCCGCGAAACACGCAGGGGAACTGTCTGCGGACGGCTTTGAAAAAATTGCGGAATGGCTATGCAAATATTCGTTTGACTTAACGCCCGTATCGGAGGATATTTTCGGTCTGATCGTTAACGACAAAAAGGCGGAAGGGAAGGACAGAATTTCAGCGGTGACGATTTCGGGAATCGGAAACTGTAAAATCAAAAATATGTCTTTCGTAGGTTTTGAAAGATACGTAAATTGCAAAACCGACGTTTAAATGTATAAAATAGCACTGTAAAAACGTTATTTGAGTATGAATGTAAAAATAAACAAATCCGAATTGCGCGGAAGAGTATGCGTTCCGCTTTCCAAATCAGTTGCGCACAGGCTGATGATTGCGGCTGCGCTTGCGGGAGCAAAAGACTTGTGCGTAAGCGGCGGCGACGATATCGCCGCAACTGCCCGCTGTCTTAAAACCATATCCGAGAGTGTGCGCAGGGCAAACTGTTTAAGCCGTACGGAGTGCGGGGCTTGTGCGGATACGGAACAAAATACAAACGGACTTCCGCATATCAACGCAGGAGAGAGCGGCTCGACGTTGAGATTTCTTCTGCCCATTGTTTGCGCGCTGGGATTGAATTGCGTTTTCGAGGGAGCGGGACGGCTTGCTCAAAGACCGCTCGGAGGACTTATTAAAACACTCGAAGCGCACGGGTGCAGGTTTGAAAAACTTACGGACTTGCAACTTCCGTTAAAAGTTAGCGGAAAACTTGTAGCGGGAAATTTTGAAATTGAGGGCAACGTCAGTTCGCAGTATATAACAGGTTTGCTGTTTGCGTTGCCGTTGCTTGACGGTGACAGTACAATCTGCGTGCGCGGAGAGTCGGTTTCTGTAAATTATATCGACATTACTCTCGGCGTGCTGGCAGATCGCGGAATAGAAATAGCCAGAACCGCGGACGGCTATTTCGTGAAAGGGAATCAGAAGTTTTCGGTTGCTGAGAATGCGGAAGTCGAGGGCGATTGGTCGTCTGCGGGATTTATGATCGCGCTGGGCGTGCTTACAGGCGAAACCCGAATAGGCGGGTTGAGGTCGGATTCCTTGCAGGGAGACAAAGCCGTTGTGGAACTGTTGCGCAGAGCGAATGCGGATATCGAATTTGTCGGCGAAGAAGTTGTTGCGAGGAAATCGTGTTTGAAAGCGATTGATTTCGACGCGCGCGACTGTCCCGACGCTGTGCCGATTATGGCGGTTGCGCTGTCGTTTGCCGATGGCGTGTCGCATATATCGCACGTTGACAGATTGCGGGATAAAGAGAGCGACAGGTTGGGAGCGGTGCGCGAAATGCTTGCGGATTTCGGAATTAGAACCGAATACGGCGACGATATGCTTGTAGTTTACGGAGGCAGGCATAAGGCGTGCAAAACGCAGGGATTTTGCGACCACAGAATGGCTATGAGCGCGATGGTTTGCGCGTTGAATACAGACGGGGAAAGCGAAGTATCGCAAATCGGTTGCATATCCAAATCCTATCCGAATTTCGTCGAACACGTAAGAGCGTTGGGCGCGGATATCGAGGAAATATAATAGAAGCCGCGTTCGTATGCGGTTTAATTGTGTCGCGCGTAAGTGCGGCAAAGCGGTGAATATGAAAGGGAACTTTGAAAAACTGCAAATAGAAATATACGGTGAATCTCACTCATCGGAGATTGGAGTTCGTTTGGGCGGAATCCCGAACGGCTGTGCTTTGACTCTTGATAACGTGCGAAACCTGCTTTCGCGCAGGAAGAGCGGCAACGGAGTCTGGGCGACTCCGAGAAAGGAAAGCGACGAACCGAATATCGTAAGCGGACTTATCAAACGCGGCGACGTCTTTGAAGTGTGCGGCGAAATCGATATTAAGATAGTAAACGGAAACGTCCGCCCCGCGGATTATTCAAATATTCTCGGTATTCCGAGACCTTCGCACGCGGACTATGCCGCTTATGCAAAGGACGGCAGAATTTCGAGCGGCGGCGGCAGGTTCTCGGGCAGAATGACCGCGCCGCTATGCATAGCGGGCGGCATTGCGCAGGAGTTGCTTGCAGGCGCGGAAATAGGTATATGCGCATACATATCGGACATAGGAGATATAAAGGGCGCGAGTTATAAAACCGACGAAAACGTTGCGTTGAAAGGAGTAGGAACAGCGGTCGATGCGCGCATAAAATCGTCGGATTTTCCGCTTTTGAACGATGGCGTACGCGCCGAGATGGAAGAAGTTATACGACGCGCCGCATCGGATGGCGACAGCGTCGGCGGATGTGTAGAATGCGTGGTTACTGGACTTGACGCGGGAATGTTCGGCGACGCGCTGTTCGAGGGGCTGGAAAGCAAAATAGCCTACTCGGTTTATGCGATTCCCGCGGTCAAGGGTGTGGAATTCGGCGAGGGGTTCGGGCTTGCCCGAATGCGCGGAAGCGAGGCGAACGACGCGTTTGCAATACGCGACGGCCGCGTTGTCACTAAGACAAACAGGAGCGGCGGAATCAACGGCGGTATTTCAAACGGGATGCCGTTGACGCTCAGAGTGGCGTTTCGTCCTACTCCGTCTATATCCGTCACGCAGAAGTCAGTCGGAATCGGCAGCGGTCAGGAGTGCGATTTGCGCTGTAAAGGCAGGCACGATGCGTGCATTGTTCCTCGCGCGGTTCCTTGCGTAGAAAGCGCGGTCGCGATTGCGCTTTTGGACGAACTGCTGAAACTGAGAGACGGAATAGAATTGTACGGCAGAGATTGAAAATTTACAAAACGGTGTTTTATTGTGTTGAAACGATTGATAAAATCCCGTTTTTGTCACTGAATATAAAAACGAATTGAATTATTATAAGGGCAGGAGACGCTTTATGGATTTGCAGGAAGTTAGAAAGAATATCGACGTCATCGACGACGAAATAGCGCGGCTTTACAGGCGGAGAATGGAACTTGCCGTCGAAGTAGCCCGAAACAAAGCGAAAGACGGACTTCCGGTGGAAAATGCCGAACGCGAAAAACAGATTATAAACCGCGTTACGGAGCAGATGCCCGATGAAATTAAACTGTTCGGAAAGCAGGTTTTTGAAATGATGTTCGATACCAGCAAAGCGTATCAGTACGGCAAAATCGATTGCAAATCTACCGTCAAGGACGGAATCATAAACTCACTTGCAAACGGCGTGCGACCCTTTCCGTTGAGCGCGAGCGTGGCGTGTCAGGGAATCTACGGCGCGTACAGTTGCATTGCCGCCGAGAAAATTTTCCCTATTGCGTCGATATCCTGTTTCAAAAACTGGGACGGCGTGTTTTCGGCGGTGGAAAAAGGATTCTGCGAGTTCGGAGTTCTCCCCATAGAGAACAGCACCGTCGGCAGTGTGAACGGTGTATACGATTTGATGCGCAAGCATAAGTTCTATATCGCACGCAGTATAAAGTTGAGGGTTAAGCATTATCTGCTTGCGCGCGGTGAGACCGAACTGAAAGATATAAAAGAGATTATCTCGCACGATCAGGCCCTGTCGCAGTGCGGAGAACTTATAAAGAGTCTCGGCGACGTAAAAGTCACAAGATGCGACAATACCGCGATTGCCGCAAAATACGTGGCAGAGAGCGGACGCGACGATATCGCTTGTATTTCGTCAAAAGAATGCGCGGGCATCTACGGCTTGAATGTTTTGAAATCGGGAGTAAACGACAGCGGCAGCAACTATACGCGATTTATTGCGATTTGCAAAAATATGAACGTATACGAGGGTGCGGACAGGATAAGCGTGACAGTAAATCTTGCTCACGAGGCGGGCAGTCTGAACAAACTGCTCAATAAATTCAGCGCGCTGGGGT
This sequence comes from uncultured Christensenella sp., assembly GCA_910578325.1. Lineage (GTDB taxonomy): Bacteria > Bacillota > Clostridia > Christensenellales > CAG-917 > CAG-475. The sequence continues at coordinate 375,479 of CAJTQT010000001.1, read as the reverse complement.
TGAATCTTACAAAACTCGAATCGAGACCGATACCCGACAGTCCGTTTGAATTCACTTTCTACTTCGATTTCGAGTCGGACGTGCGTAAGCCCGAGGTGCAGAATCTTTTAGCCGACATCGCGATGAAAGCGGATAATTTCGCGTTTTTGGGCGCGTACGAGGAACTATGAAGAAGTATTGCGTAATCGGAAAAAGTCTGCCACATACTCTTTCGCCGCAGATACACGCTATGTTCGGACGTCCCGATTACGGGGTGCGCGAATTTGCGAACAAAGCCGAACTTGCCAAGTTTGTCAAAGGCGGCGAGTACGGCGGTTATAACGTAACCATTCCCTATAAGCAGGACGTGATACCCTTGCTCGACGCCGTGTCCCAAAGCGCAAAGGAAATAGGCGCGGTCAATACAGTTGTGAACGAAAACGGGAAAAACGTCGGATATAATACCGACATAGACGGAATTTCTTATGCGTTCAGAAAGGCTAATATAGAACTCGAAGGCAGAAACATACTCATTCTCGGCAGCGGAGGGACCTGTCTCACGGCAAAATACGTTTGCGAACGTGACGGCGCTCAGAGCGTTAAGGTCGTTTCGCGGACGGGGGAAATCAATTATGAAAACTGCTACGGATTGCAGGATGCGCAGGTGATAATCAACACCACTCCCGTAGGAATGTATCCTAATATATACGAGTCTCCGCTCGACCTTTCTCGATTTCAAAATCTTCAAGGAGTGTACGACTGTATATACAATCCGTTGCAGACGATGCTCGTAAAGCAGGCCAGAGATCTGGGAATCAATGCCGCAAACGGACTGGTTATGCTTGTCGAACAGGCGAGAATAGCGCACAATTTGTTTCAGCGTGCGAAAGGTCTGAAAGAGGTCAGCGAACTCAAAACAGACGAAATCGTACGCGCCATAACTGAAGAACGCAGAAATATAGTGCTGATAGGTATGGCGGGAAGCGGAAAATCCGTGATAGGAAAAGCGGTTGCCAAACGGCTCGGAAGAGAGTTTGCCGACACTGACGCGGAAGTAGAAAATGCGGCGGGAATGAGCATCGCGGATATATTTGCCGCGTTCGGAGAAGAAAAGTTCCGCGATCTCGAACGCGGCGCCGTTGAGCGCGTATGCTCCAAACTGGGGCTGGTTATTGCGACGGGAGGAGGCGCGATACTTGATGAGAAAAACAGATTTTATATGGAGGCGAACGGCGTTCGGGTGCTTATACGCCGACCTGTAGAGCAACTTGCGACGGCAGGGCGGCCGCTTTCGGACAGCGCGGAAAAAGCCGCTGCGCTCTATGAACTGAGAAAGCCGCTCTATCACGAATCGGCAGATATAATCATCGACAATGACGGCGACGCAGAAAGCGCGGTCAATTTGCTGCTTGCAAAGTTGGGATTTGCAAAAGTTGAGGTGTAATATGAAAAAGATACTCGTAATAAACGGAGTAAACCTGAATATGCTGGGTATACGCGAACCGGATAAATACGGAAAAAAATCCTATTCAGATCTGGTGAAATTCATAAAGAAATGCGCCTCGGAAACAGGACTTAAAGTATCCGTGAAGCAATCCAACAGCGAGAGCGAAATAGTCGGCGCGATTCAGCGCGCGTACGGGAAGTTTGACGGAATTGTCATCAATGCAGGCGCGTATACTCACACGTCCGTCGCAATACTTGACGCGCTTAAAGCGGTGAATATCCCGACTGCGGAAGTGCATCTTACGGATATAAACGCAAGGGAGGATTTCAGAAAACTGTCGTACGTCTCTATGTATGCCCAAATAACGGTTTGCGGCAAAGGTTTCGACGGCTACCGCGAAGCGTTGGAGTTTTTTGCAAGATAAAAGGAGCGGATATGGATATCTCGGAAGCGATAAAAACAAGACACTCGGTGCGCGCTTATACGGACAGGAAAATCGAGGGCGAAGTCCTTCAAAAACTCAAAGGCTGTATTGCTCAGTGCAATGAGCAAAGCGGACTCAATATCCAGTTGGTGACGGATGAACCGAAGGCGTTTGACTGTCTTATGGCGCGCTACGGCAAGTTTGCGGGAGTGCGCAATTATATCGCGCTTGTAGGAAAGAAGGATGAAAACCTTTTTGAAAAGTGTGGCTATTACGGAGAAAAGATTGTCCTTTTCGCGCAGACGCTCGGGCTGAATACCTGTTGGGTAGGCGCGACGTTTTCCAAAGTAAAAAATGCGTATACTCTCGAAAAGGGCGAAAAACTCGCGCTTGTCATTGCAATCGGATACGGCAAAACTCAGGGCGTTGCACGCAAAAGTAAGAAACTCGAAGAGGTGACGGAAGATGTTCAAAACTTGCCACGATGGTTTGTAAACGGAGTGGAATGCGCGTTGCTCGCGCCGACCGCACTCAATCAGCAGAAATTCAAATTCTCGTTTAACGGAAAGAGAGTGTTTGCAAGAGCGGGCAGGGGAGTGTTTGTAAAAACAGACTTAGGTATTGCGAAATTCCACTTCGAAACAGGAGTGGGCGACGAAAAGTTTATTTGGTCTTAATATCGAAAAGCAAGTTTAAAACTTTAATATAAACAGATAAAACGCGCATTCGGTATATTGTGTGTTTATGGCGCCAAACCGTCTAAATTTCATTCTTATCCCGACTTTTAACGGTTCAAATTTGGATGAGGATATTCATTCTATTAAATTGTCCTGCAACAGAGTGTAAACGCTTGCTGCTTTGTCAATCCAATTTTTATAGATATACATAGCGCGCTGACGCGTGGACACTATCATCTTGATTTCCATAAGCGTAGCCGCGCCGTTGTCGATGCGCATAATAACGGTATACGTACCGTCGGCATTTTTCACATAGTCGCAGAAGTACTCCTGACGTTTTCTGAATCTCAGACGGTTGTCGCGCACGTAGGCGGTGATATCGTCGCGTATGGACAGGGGAATGCGCGCGTAGAACAGGCTGAGACACTCGACGCCGTCCTGCGTAATGTTGAGAGTTGTGGCTTTGGGTACGCGGTAGACAAGGTTCGTGTCTATGAGTTCGGCAAGAAACTGCTTGCATTCCATATAACTGAGCCAGTCGTTTTCGGACGTGCAGATGTCGAGCAAGGTTGCTTCCGAAAGGGGAATTGCCATTTTGTCGAATACGAAAAGAATGACAAGTTTTTGTTCCTTGCTGTCGAGTTGAGATTTGCCGGAATATTTCTGCTGAGATTGCTCCATTGCCTGTCCCCGAAGGCTTATTTGCGATTGCCGAGTAGTAAGAACGCGATTTTGTAAAAACAATTCTCGCCGCGCAGAGTTGCCCGCGAGTTTTTATGATACAACGCGCTTTTGAGATTTACAAGTGAAAAATGCAAAATTATGTCGATATACAACCTGTTGGATACCTTGTGCAATCAAGCCACAAGGCAAGCCGCGATTTTGTGGATTTTTAAAGAAAATGACTGAATTTTACGCTGTGTGAACGGGGGCGGCGCAAATGGCGGACTCGGGCGTAGTCCGCCGAATTTTGTCGCCATTATATTGACAATATTATGTAATTATAGTAACATATACAACGTACGGTAAATATAGTGAGAGTATTCGCTTTCTTTGCCCGAAACGAAAAATAATTTTAGTTGCGGCTTACGCAACACGGAGGTAATTATATGCAATTTCTCAGCAAAGGCGTTGAAAAATTTGTTGACGAAAGCGTCGAATTGTGCCAGCCCGATAAGGTGGTTCTTATCGACGGCAGCGAAGAGCAACTCGAAGCGTTGCGCGCGGAAGCGGTCGCAACGGGCGAGATGATAAAACTCAATCAGGAATTGTTGCCCGGCTGCTATCTGCACCGCACTCTTCCCAACGACGTTGCGCGCGTCGAGGGACGTACGTTTATCTGCACCGAGAAGAAAGAGACCGCAGGTCCCACCAACAACTGGATGCAGAAAGACGAAGCGTATGCGATGCTCAAAGAGATATACCGCGGTGCAATGAAGGGCAGAACGATGTACGTCATTCCCTATTCGATGGGCGCGGTCGGTTCGCCGTTCTCCAAAGTCGGCATCGAACTTACGGATTCTATCTACGTCGTGCTCAATATGGCTATTATGACCAGAATAGGGCAGAGAGTGCTCGATCAACTCGGCACGAGCGATGATTTCGTACGCGGACTGCATTCCAAGGCGGAAGTCGACGCGGAAAAGAGATACATCTGCCAGTTCCCCGAAGACAATACTATTATGTCCGTCAACTCTGCGTACGGCGGAAACGTGCTCCTCGGCAAAAAGTGCTTTGCGTTGCGCATAGCGTCCTATCAGGGATGGCACGAGGGCTGGATGGCGGAACATATGCTGATCCTCGGTCTCGAAAAGCCGAACGGCGAAACAAAATACATTGCGGCGGCATTCCCGTCCGCTTGCGGAAAGACCAACCTCGCTATGCTTATTCCTCCCGAGGCGTTTGCAAAGAAGGGTTATAAGGTTCACACGGTCGGAGACGATATCGCCTGGATAAGAGTAGGCGCTGACGGCAGACTGTACGCAATCAATCCCGAAAACGGATTCTTCGGCGTTGCACCCGGCACTAACAATAAATCGAATCCAAACGCACTCGCGTCCACAAGAAAGAATACTATTTTCACCAATGTTTGCCACAATACGGAAAACAACACCGTGTGGTGGGAAGGTCTCGATAAGAATCCGCCGAAAAAGGCAATCGACTGGCAGGGCAATCCCTGGGGTGAAAAGGAACAGGCTGAGGGCGTAAAAGGCGCGCATCCGAATTCCAGATTCACAGCGCCTGCAATCAACTGCCCCTGCCTCTCGGACGAATTCGAAAATCCGCAGGGCGTTCCGCTTGACGCAATCGTGTTCGGCGGCAGACGCGCAAAGACCGCTCCCCTCGTATACGAGGCAAGAGACTGGAATCACGGCGTGTTTGTAGGTTCTATTATGGCGTCGGAGACCACCGCCGCGGCTTCGGGTGCGGTCGGCGTAGTAAGACGCGACCCGATGGCAATGCTTCCTTTCTGCGGCTACAATATGGCGGATTATTTCGCGCACTGGGTCGAGATGGGTACTAAGGCTGAAAAACGCCCGAGAATCTTCAACGTCAACTGGTTCAGAACGGACGACGAAGGTCATTTCCTGTGGCCGGGATTCGGCGATAACCTCAGAGTTCTCGACTGGATTATCCGCCGTACGGAAGGCACTGCGAAAGCGGTGGAGACTGCAATCGGATACGTTCCCGAGGCGGGCGATATCAACATAGACGGTCTCGATATGACAGAACAGGATATTGCAGACCTGCTCACAATAGACAAGGAACTGTGGGCGCAGGATGCACAGGGTATAGAGGAATTCTATGCTAAGTTCGGCGACAAACTGCCTAAGGAACTGCGTAAAGAACTCGATACGCTGAAAGCAAACTTGAAGTAAGTCAATAAAAAGGCTGCTATTCAATAATTGCAAAAAGCGGGAAATGTTCCCGCTTTTTGCAGAATTATAAGGAAACGTATTTTCATCTGAAACGCCGCTAGTTGAGAGCGGCGGCGACATGTAAAATATTTATCGGGTTTTTGACGGATTATGGAACTTTATGAAAGATTTTTAACCGAACAGATTGACGAAAACGGCTGTTTGACAGGCGTAGAGTTCCACGCGCCCGAAACGTACAATTTCGGATTCGACGTCGTTGACGGGTTTGGCAAAACCGATCCCGACAGGCGCGCTCTGATCTGGGCTTCGGATACCGAAGAAAGGATTTTTACTTTTAAAGATATAATGGAACTCAGCGCGCAGGCGGCAAATTATCTGCGCTCGCTGGGGATAGAAAAGGGCGATAGGGTCCTCCTTGTGCTTCGCAGACATTTTGAATTCTGGACGGTTATAATCGCTTTGCACAAGATTGGCGCGATTGTTATACCCGCAACCGACCAACTCAAAGAAAAGGATTTCAAGTACCGCTACACCGCGGCAGGCATTAAGGCTGTGATTTGCACCGCATACGGCGACGTTCTGGAAGAGGCTGAGAGCGCGGCTTGCAAGTGCGGAAGCGTTGAGGTCAAAATAGCCGTCGACGGCGGGCATACAGGGTTGCGCACAGATGCTTCGGAGAAAAGACTGCGGACGCTGTCAAACGGCTGGCACGATTTTAAAGAAGCGGACGGGTTCTCCCGAGTTTATGAAAGACCGACGGACGGAAGCGCGCCTATGCGCGACGAACTTATGCTGATGTACTTTACGTCGGGCACAACTGCTTATCCGAAAATCGCCGCGCACGAGCATACCTATTCGCTTGCTCACTTCGTCACGGCAAAATGGTGGCACAACGTTTGTAAAGACGGCGTTCACTTTACCGTTGCCGAGACGGGCTGGGGAAAAGCCGTGTGGGGAAAACTATATGGACAATGGCTGTGCGGCGAATGCGTTTTTACGTACGATTTCGACAGATTTCAGCAATCTAAACTGCTGGATATGATTGCAAAGTACAGGATTACGACTTTTTGTGCGCCGCCTACGATATACCGTTTTATGATAAAAGAAGACCTCTCAAAACACGATTTGAGCAGTCTGAAATACATAACTACGGCGGGCGAGGCGTTGAATCCCGAGGTGTACAACAGGCTTAAAGAGGCAACGGGACTCGGAATTATGGAAGGGTTTGGGCAGACCGAAACCACGCTTACCGTCGCTAATCTGCGAGGAACTTCGCCAAAAATCGGCAGTATGGGCGTGCCTACTCCCATTTACGATATCATACTTGTAGGCGCGGACGGCAACGAATCCGAAATCGGCGAAGCGGGCGAAATCTGTATAAAACTGACGAACGGAAGACCGTACGGGCTGTTCAGAGAATATTTCGGCAATCCCGAAGAGACTGCGCGCGCTATGCGCGACGGTCTGTATCATACAGGCGACGTGGCATGGAAAGACGAGGACGGATATCTGTTTTTCGTCGGACGTACGGACGATATAATAAAGTCGAGCGGTTACAGGATAGGCCCGTTTGAGATAGAAAGCGTGCTTATGGAACATCCCGCAGTTACGGAATGCGCCGTTACGGGCGTTCCCGACGCAGAGAGAGGGCAGATAGTCAAGGCGACCATAGTGCTTTCAAAAGGATATAGCCCGAGCGAAGAACTTAAAAAAGAAATACAGAATTACGTAAAAAAAGCCACCGCGCCTTATAAATATCCGCGCGTGATAGATTTTGTGGAGGAATTGCCTAAAACGATTTCGGGCAAGATACGGCGAACGGAATTGCGAAAACCGTGATTCTAAACGGTGAAAGTCTGCGATAAGCAGACTTTTTTGTTGTCTTTGCGGCGAAATGGCGGATTGCTTCCAGAAATTTCCGAAAAACCTATATTGACATATTAACATTATAGGGTGTAATATAATAGCGTATCTATGTATACGCGTCTGCGCCTTACGCGCGTACGTGTATACGGGAGCGCGACAGGTGCTCGGACTGAACGGATACAATCAAGGAATATACGTTCGGCATTGCGTTGGGGACGCAAGTCGGGCGAGGGGTAGATTATGAGAAAGAACAATGTTAAAAGAAGTGCTGTGCTCAACGTCGCGAAAATTTTGACGCTCGTCGTTATTTTCGCTTTGGCTTTTGCTTTGACGATGGGACTGAGTTTAAGCGGCGGCTTAAACGGGGACTCCGATTTGTTTAATATAAGCGAGGCGGCGGAATCAGGGGACAAACAAGGCGCGTATACGTTTGGAACCGCGAATAAAATTCAAGGTGCTAACGGATCTTTGGACGCTAAGGATTTTGCGTTTCCGGGGACAAGCGCAAGCAAGACTTCTTGGACATTTACGGAAACGATAAATTTTAAAGCGTCGACCACAAACGTGTCGATTTATAAGGATGGCGGCGACGGCACGAATATCAAGTTGAACGACAGTGCTGCCGGCGGCACTTATCAGTTCGGCATCACAAACGCCCGAAGCAATTATACGATGATGCTTGTAATGAACTACGACGCAGGCTCATTCCTCGGGAAATTGCTTGACGCCGGTTTTGGAGTTACCGCACAGGCAACTATGGACGTTGCTTCCAAAGAGGTAGGAAGCGGATATTTTCTTGCGTCGACAGATGAAAAACAGGGGCATTATTTTGCGGGCGTCGGATCAAGCGCTGACGGCTGGACTGCGAAAACCGCGTATGACAACAGAGGCAATACCTTTGATGATACCGACAGTAAGGATTACAAAAAAACGGGTGTATCAACCGGTACTACCACGCTCAGTAAGACAAATAAAGTGGTTTCTATATTTTTCGGCGTAAGATTCGGCAAGCAGACGACCGCTCGCGAGTTGTCTATGACGGTCACTAATCTGAAATTAAAACTGACTATAAATTATGCTTCGTCTACTTCGCTCGATGACGGCGGCGCGCCGATGAAGGTAAAAGATTTTTATTCCGGCGGAACGGAAGAATATTTCCCGAATATTACCTCGGCAAGCGGTATGCCGGTATACTATCCATCTCTCAGCGGCGAGTATACAAACGCGTTCGATAAAGCGGACAAAAGCGGAAACTGGACGCTCGGTTCCTATACGTCTACCTTGAGGAGCGCAACCGTCGGCGGTACTTCTACAAGTTATTATAAGTCCGCATCTATGGAATTTGCCGATACGTACGATTATACATATTCTACGAGCGGCTTCAATTTAAGCAAATATCAGAGCGGTACGGACAGTTACCGTACATACGCAGGCATAGGCGGATATTCGTATAATACCGGTTGGAGTGCCGAATCAAGCGTCAGCGCAAACTCAAACAGGTTTTGCGGAATAAAACAGGTTGTGCTCAAAGCGGAGAATGCGAGCGGATCTAATACTACGGGCAATACTATAAACGTTTCAAATTTGGCGGTGCCTACCTCGATATCTTCTCCGACGGTTTCGTCGAGAACAAGTATTACGATAAGCGGTAAAACTGTCGGTTATGCGGCTGTAAAGAAGTACGGAAGGTCGCGCATTCGTCTTGAAATATACGTAAATACAAACGTTAAAGTTACGGCGACCGTCACCGACTTCGGCAACAGGTCCTGCACGTCCTGGACGGATTTCAGAGGTATCGATACCACTGTTCCCGACGCTTCGACCAACGGCGGAACAAGTCTGAGCGGAATCGACGGCATTGTAACGGATAATTCGGGATTGGCTTCCGCCAACTGGTTGAGAAAAAACCTTTTTACGCCTAACGCGTCCGTTCAGGTGACAGAGGCATCGGGAAGCAACGTCGCAGGATTTTCACCGTATATCTGGTTCTTTACCGCTCAGAAAGCGGATACTATCGAGGGACTGGGTTCGCCGATAGAATTCAACGGTTACAGACATTCGACCAGCAATACGGCGGCGGGCTACGTTTATTCATACAGAGATTATATGATTCCCATCGCATTCGGTTCTATTTCGAGATTCGAATACGATTTCGCATCGGGAATGGCGAAGGGATACAATTCCAACAATTTCGATGTCGTAGGCAATCCTATGGGAGCGACCGCTGACGAGCGCGAAAGTATGAAAGGCGCGGGTTATTACAGATTCAATTTCTACATAGTAGACGCCGCGGGCAATCTCGGCATACGTACGTCATATCTCGTCAAAGTCGACGCAGAAACGCCGTCATACGTTCTGGATTTGAGTTTTAAGCCCGATACCGATATAGACAGAGTGGAAAATATCCGTCCTTCGGACTTCGATTTTACGCAGACCCCTAATATCCTCAAATGGTCGACGGGACATACCACTCTCCAAATCACGGTTCCAGTAAACATCTCGGGCAATACGCTCAAATTTGCGCAGAATATCGCGCTTATATTCGACCGCGCTTCCTTCTCTAAGGTCTTGCGGGGCAACAACGTCATAAACTGCGAGAACAACAGGACGACGATATCGGTCGATACACTGCTGGGCAGTACGAGTATAGACATAAGTTTTGCGCTGTCGCAGTCGGACGGGATTACGGTGGGTACGTTTACTTTCGAATTCGAGGATTTCAACGCGGAGATTTCCGCGTATCCCGACGTCGCGCTTGTGACTGTATTTGAAATTTTCACGGGACAGTACGCGGATATAACTTCCGCTGATAACGACCCCGACGGCATCAAGTGGTTTGATAACAACTGGGGCAGAAACAATAACGGCGAAGTGCATATTCTCATCGACAGAAATACTCCGGACAAGCCCGTTGTCGAATACGACGGTGAGGAACTTGTTACGGTTGAAGACAGCAACAATATTCAGGTCGGCGACAGAAAATGGCTGACGAGCGGCTATACGCTCAATTCTAAACTTGACTTTACGGACAGCATCGCCGACAACAATAACTACGGAAGCGGCGTGCGCGTATTCTACGGCATAAGCGTAGTCGGGGATATGGCTCAACTTGCGGCATTGCAGGATAAGAATATCGCCGCGAATTACCGCGGAATCAATGCGGCGAACGCAAACGAGTATTTTGACGGATTCACCGTCAAATCCACAGGCGAAGTCAGAGCGAAATTCGATATCGAACTTGTCGGAATAGACGGCAGCGGTATGCGCGTCATATATGTGTGGATAGTCGATCAAGCGGGCAACGTTTCAGCCCTTAGCGTCTACTACGTGCTTGCGGACGCAAACAATTATACCGTCAGAAGCGAAGTTTTTGACAATCCGCTGTTCGCCGCAAACGAAACCGCAATTACTCAGGGTAAACTGAACTCGTCGGGCGCGTATACTCCCGCCACGACTTTCAAACGCGGCGAAATTGCAGGATTTACCGTTGACGTGCATCAGGGTTACGTGCCGTATCTCTTTACTAAGAGCGAAGGCAACGGCTCGGTTACCGTTGCGGAAAACTATTCGCAAATCAAAACGCTCAACTGCTCCAAAAACGCATTCGGCGCGCTGGCTCAGATTGTCAGCACTCCGTTCGGTTCGGGCGACGCGGCAAGCAACAGATACGTCTTGCAGTACTCATTTGACGGCGAGACTTTCGCAAAACTGGATACTTCCACTACTTTTACGGTGTCGACAAGATACGTCGTCACGTATACTTACGCGGTCACCGCGTCCACATATTCTGCAAAACCCGTGGTTATTACGCTCAGCAACTTCAATAACCCCGATGCGGAAAGCCATTTCAGATTCGTTTTCGTAAACGCGAATAACCAAGTCCTCTACGTCAAAGAGGACGGCACTGCTACCGCGAACCCCGACGAGGCTAAGGTGGAGAACGATGAACCCGTGCTATTCGTTCCCGTCAACGCAGGGCTCTATTATCTGCGTATATTCATTCCCAAATCGGACGATTCGTTTGTAACGGACGATTATGATTTCGACGAGGAAACGGGCGAACAAATCTTCCATCCTGAAACTTATGCGATAAATAAGGGTACGGTTACTGTCACGCCTACCGCGACTTCGAGCGTTTACGGCGATCAAATCGTGCTCGAATATACCTATACAGTCACAAACGACGTGGATATCAGCGGCGGCTCGGAAAAACTCGTCGGCTCTCTCAAACTCGACAGAAGCGACTGGAATCCGATGATGCTTCTTCCCGTAGGTTCAGCGTACGTTATCGTGCAGGATACGAAGTTTGCCGTAAACGACAACTTCGATATCAACTTTATCGAAAACGTATTCCATACCGTTACTGAAAGAAATATCGAAATCGTCGCTTGGAACGAATCCAAAGTTTACGGCGACGACGATGACGATTTCCGCTTCGGCGTGGAGAAGTCGCAGTTCAACTGGTATACGGACAGAGGCGGAGATTTCACTCTCGAAAGCGTGCTCCGTCAGGCGTTCGGACCCGCGTACTATACTCCTTTCGGCGAGGACGGTACGGGCAATTTCAGCCTCTACTACTCGGGCGGACGTATTACCCGCGAAGAGGGCGAGAACGTCGGCACGTACAATTTCATTCAGCCTAACAAAGACTTGTTTGAAACAGATAAGAACTTTACGATTTCCGTGCGCGTAGACGTCGGAAACGCGAAGTTTACGATCACGCAGAGGACGGTTGTTCTCGACGTAAGCGGTCAGTTTATGGTCGTGGCGCAGGGACAGGTGCCGGAAGATACTTCGGCTATACGTCCAACCTACGCGATTTCCAACAAGGATATGAGATTACAGGACGAGATCAAGCGTCTCGTCGAAGGAAAACTTTCCGTGTCCAGCGACCCCATAAGCACCGGTGGCGCGCCTGTGCCTCCCGAGTATTCGGAAATGCTGTGGTATCAGATTATTCTTGGCGATACGCAGAACGATAATATCCTGTTCACTCTCGGCGAAAACGCTGTGTATATCATCTACGTCGCGGGCGGAGACGCCGTTCTCATAGGTCTTAAAGAGGGCGCAATCATAAGCGCGTATTTCGGAACTCTGTGGACGGACGAACTCATTACATGGGAGAAATTTGCGGATAAATTCGAGATTACGGGTATAACCGCGGATGAATATGACGACGTAAGATGGACCTTTACGCTCAGCGGCGCGGATAAAAACGCCGTTATCAGCGTCGGAGACCATCAGGTCACGCTTGCAAACGTCGAACTCTATAAGAATAACGTCAAAGTATGCGACGCGTTTGCGTCTACATTCAACATCTCCGTTGTGCAGTCCGTTTTGGTTGTGCGTCCTATTGTAAGACCCGACGCGTATCAGGCTTATTATAAGGTTTACGGCGATTCGGACAGCGTTTACGGAATCGGATTTGAAATCTCGCACATTCTTATGGGCGATGAGATCATTGAAATCAACGGCGCTGGCGAGTTTGCGGGTTATACCTATCAGGATTTGCTTGCAATAATCAAAGGCTCATATGGCAGAGGTATTTACGACGTAAACGGCGTGCTCCGCGGTCAGGGTATGATTTATGACAGCGTGACGGATGAAAACGGACTGGTCTTCGGTACAACCGATTATTACAGTTTCTGTATCAGCACCGCTTTCAGCAGTATGGATAACAACTTTACCGTTCAGTCCGACCACAATCACGAAGTCAGATTCTATATCAGCCCCAAAGCGGTGAACCTCGACCTCAACTATTTCGTCGGCGTAAACAAGACTTACGACGAAACTACGGAAGTCCATTTCGGTTCAACCATTGCTTACGATATATCTTCTCAACTCGCAAGAGTTCAGGACGATCTGTCCCTTACATTCAAGGCGGAATACACCACGGCGGGTTCGCTCAACAGCGCGACCGACGCGGGTATAATATTTACGGATTTCGCGTTGACCGGCGGTTCTTTGCACAACTATACGCTCGGCGTGCTCACAAACGACAACCCTGAGGGTGAACTTTTTGATCCTGACGGTTCCGCAGTCTCGCGTACTCCCATTACGGACGGAGTTTCCGTTATTATATACTATATAGATAATATTAATAATGAAAGCCATATCCGTATATATATGGGCAGAGTAGGCGTTTTAAAGAGCGATTTCACCGTCACAAAAGTGTACGACAATAGTACCGCGCTCAATATGTCGGCTATATCAATCAACGAGCGCGAAGACTCAGAAGGATTTGGCACAAAAGTTCTGTTCAACATCTGGACGGGCGGTCGCGCCGAAATTATGGACGAGATCAACTACCGCGATAAGGACGTCAGCAACGCGTACGCGTTCGGGCTTCTGAAACTGTTCTTCCCGATAGAGGGCGCAAGCGGTCTGGAAATCGCGGATACGGGCATTTATGCTCCTAACGTATCCGGCGTTACCGTATATGCGGACAACTATCTCGGAAGAGACGGCATCGTCGTTGAAATCAGAAATATTTCCGCGTCAATTACGCACAGAGTGCTCAATTCGGATTCGTTCGAATCGATTACGGCTGTTGACAGAGATTATAACGGCGGCGCGAGAGTGGAAACGGAAGTCATCTATAACGACGGCGTTCTTGCATTAGGCGACACTGCCGATTCCGTCGGACTCAATCTTATGGCTGGTATTTCCGACGGTGACGAAACCGCCGAAAACCACATCAGATACGGTCACGGTATTCATACGGTAAGTTTCACAGAGATGAGAGACAATCCCGATGCAATCGCGTCCGATTATACTTTCATAACAAACAGAAACTATAAGGTGGATATTGACGATCTCAACAGAGTGTTCAGCGCAGGCAATGCGCTCACTGTCAATATCGCAAAGGCAAAACTCAGACCAAACGTCGAATTCCTCGATAAGGACTATGACGGTACGGCAGATGTCAGAACAGAACACGGAACATACTCCGGCTCCGTAACAGTGCTGTACTATGCGATGGATCTTGCTGAAGAACTTGCGACGTTCTCGATAAAAGACGGAACATCTCCCGTTTACAGCCTCTCTGCCGACGGGGAGATTAACCCCAACGTTATGATTGACGGCAACGGAGTGGTCAAGGCGCATAACGTTATGGTCAGCGGATTGACTATCGTAGAAAGCGGAGACAAAGAATATCTCCAAAACTACGAGATCTACGGAAAAGTGTATGCCGACGGAGAGTACGGCGCGGTTGACGGCGGAGTTATCGAAAACGGACGGACGGTAAGCGATTACGAGATTATCGACGCTATGACCGTCAACAAAAAAACTCTGCTTATTCTTGCCAACAACGTCAATATCGCAAAGAAAGTTTATGACGGAACAAAAGACGCCGACGTTACTATCAGCCTCGAAGGCTCCGGAGTTGCGCAAGGACACGAAAAGCATCTGATGATTGTCGCAAACGGTTCGTTTGCGAGGGATATCGTAAACAACAACGTGCCCGTTTATATTTCGGGGGTAGAACTTGTCGCTCTCAATGAAATAGGCGAGATGGTCAAAAACAACTATCTGTTGCGCGATTACACAGAAAGACGCAGCGCGAATATTCTGCCAAGACCTGTCGAGGTGACGGCGTCGCTCGGTGAAAAGACTTACAACGGTCTCGCTCAGATAAGCAACAGTCAACTTTCCTTCGACCTTAACGGACTTATCGACGTTGAAGCGGCAGGATATGCCGTACAGGCGTCGGCAGGCGCGTTCTTCATTGACAAAAACGTAGCGGTCGACCAGGATAAGAACATTCTTTCAAAGTCGGGTACGGTGTATAATCCCACCCTGCGCAACAACAAAGGTAAGGTCAACTACGTGCCTGTATACCGTGCGGATGCAAAGCAGGGCGACGACTATCTTGCATACGTCGATATTAACGGCGCGTGGCATTTCGATACCTATAAAGGAACGCAGGAAGTCACGTATTATTACGCACTTCCGACTGCGGACAGATACATCTATAAGGACAGCGAGGAGAAACTCGCAAGCGCGAAGGACGCAATAGCGGGTTATTACAATCTCGGCGGCGTCGGCGTTTATCTTGTCGATTCGACCTATAACGGCGCGGTTGACGGAAATCTGCCCGAATCATTTACGTATCTGAAAGGCGAAGGCAAAATTTTGCAGAGAAGTGTCGCTATCGCGTCGAGCGGTATCGTTATAAATGAAAATTCTACCGCGTTTACCAAAATGTACGACGGCACGAAGAAGTTCTTTGGAGAGAGATACAAGGAAGGCAGTACAAACTGGGACTACCGTTATACAGAGGGTAGCATAGCAGGCGTTATCGCGGGCGACGAAGTTGAAATCGAAACGATTTTTGCGGAGTTCGACGACGCTTATACTACGGCTAACTACGTTGTATTCACACCTTCCGGAATTAAGGGCAAAGACGCTGATAACTACTGCATCGACGGTACTGTCGGTTCTGCGCGAATCAGAGGAAAGATCGTAAAACGTACGATAGACGCTATGCTTGAAGACGGTGAGATTGTCTACGGTTCGTCGTTCGGATCGGTGGAAGGCAGCATAAAATACAAAGTTCACGGAAACGGCAGCAATACCTATGATCTCGATTTGTGGGAGGGCGGATTCTATCTCTCCTATCTCAACTATACCGAGATGATGGGCTTCGACATCGGCAACTATCAGGATTCGCTCAGATCGAGAATTTATACAAAGAATCCCGCAGGCGGTTACGACAAGGTACCCGAATCCGATAAGTTGCAGGATAATAAGGAAATTTACTTTGTAAAACTGTCGGGCATAACCGCGCTCCCGAGCGCAAAAGCGGTGTTCCCGATGTCAAAACCTGCGGCGGGTACGGTTGCGTCGGGTTATACGTTGGTCAACGTCGACGTAAACAACTATGCATTCAATCCCGTATATACGCAGGGTGATACGAGTATTCTTACCGTTATCAGAAAGGACCTCTTTGTGGCTACGGACGGAAGAGAGTACGTCAAAAACTATGCGGGAGCGGATCCGAGCGTCGAACTGTTCTATCTGGATAAGGACGGCAACCACGGCTTCGCGCCTTCTGAAACTGTCGTTACTGTGTTCAGAATCAACGGCGTGGATTATTATCCCGTAGTAAAGTTCGGAATTTACAACAGTGAGACGGATACGGTCACTCCTATGGGCAAGTATCCCGTTATCAGCGACGACCTCGGCCCCAACGAGAGATATATTGTGTACTTCGAGGCTCCGAAGGGCGTTGATTATGCAGAACTTATCCCCAACTATAATATTTATCTGGGAAGCAAATACTATGTCGATGAAAACACCGGCAGTCTGCTCAGAAAATACGGCGAGTTCGACCTCAAAACACGCGTATCGGAACTTAATCTGAAACTCCCCGAAATTGCGGGAATTACTATGCGCGCAGCGGTGGATAACGTGTTTAACGTCACTTATAACGGCACGAATCTTACTTCAACCGTGCTTCAAGGAATATTCCGCGACGGAGACGAGTTCTTTATTGAAACGGAAGATGGAAACAGAGTTGTTCCAGTAAATGCGGGCACGTATACGGGCTTTGTCAACGTCGCGAGGTCTATAGCGATTGACGACGGCGATCCTAACGGATATTTCATTAAATGGACGAGTCCGGAAGTAGCGACTATCGTCGTAGGAAGAGCAAGCCCCAACCTTAAAGTGTACGGCGGCTCAAAATACTATGACGGCGCGGCGTTCAAGTACGGCGTAAGCGGCGCGAACAATATGATTGGTTGCGACGTCAGAATATTGCCAGAAGAAACCGACATCACGTACGCTATGCTCAAAGACGGCAACTTCGAAGAAGTGGATATGGACAAAGGTATGATAAATGCCGGTATATATCGCGTTACGGTATCCTTGAACTCGCTGTTTGCGGATAACAATCCCAACTATGCGGCGGAAAGCGTTTCTGCAACGTATACAGTACTGAGAGCGGTTGTTCAAATCAATATTTCTACGGATGGATATCAGAATACCTACTCCAACAATATTCTGCATCTCGCTGCGGTTTATGAAAAGGGCAAGGAATACGTCATCGACTATACCGTGTCTATGCCCGACGCTCCGGAGAGCATAAAACTGACAAAAGATCAGACTTCGGTAGTCTTCCAGAAAAATATCGCGTCTTCGGGCAGATATCCGTTTGCAGTTGAAGTTGTCAACGGCGGAAAATCTTTCAATAGCGATAACTATAATCTTGTAGGCGCAAACGGCGTGCTCGAACTCACAACTAATTACGTTTCAAGCGACAGCGGATCCGTCAATTTGTCGGAAGCGGTTGTCGCAAACAGATTCGTCGCGCGTACGGTTGTCAACGGACAGGGTAACGCGAGCGATCTGGATTACTGGACGAAAGTCAATCAGTATATGCCGCACATAGACAGTCAGGCGTCGCTCGCAGCGGTTGTAAGACTTGCTCTGTACTACGGAAGCGAAGTTGTTGACACGAGAGGAACCGCGGTTGCAGTCAGCGTTGCGATTCCAGAAGAAGTGAGGAGTATGGACGGCATTGCGCTCTATACGGTCACAGCCGAAGGCGGTCTCAAACGTCTTTCCGATTATACGGTCAAAGACGGGCGTATCGAATATACCACCGATTTCCTCGGCGCGCTCGTGTTCGTCGATCTCAATCCCGAACTGTTGCCGTTCTGGGCTGTCATAACAATATCGGTTGTGTGCGCCGTGCTCGGTATCGCGTTAGTCGGAGCGGTTGTGGCTTTGATTATACGTAAGAAACAACTCTCCAAACTGTAAAACCGCGCTATTGAGCGATTGACTTTGTCAGAGGCGTTTTTGCTCGCCGTCACGTACGAAAATAGGGGTCCCCGCAAAACCTCCGTGTTTTGTGGGGATTATTACGTTAGGCGGCTTGCAAAAACGCCTCTTTCGCGTCACTCATCTCAATATCTCGGTTTTATAAAATTTAGTATTTGTGAAATTGCGTTGATACTGCGTCAAAGGCACTTTTGCTCACAGTCGTGTACGAGAATAGGGGTCCCCGCAAAACCTCCGTGTTTTGTGGGGTATAATCTTGGGGTCCCCGCAAAACCTCCGTGTTTTGTGGGGATTATTACACTGGGCTGTTCGCAAAAGTGCCTTTTCCTTGTCTGAACGCAAATATCGCGGTTTTATACTTATATCAGTCCGAGCGAGAGTATTCACAAATTTATTAAAATGCTTTAAACATTCGGCTAAAATAAGTTTTTATTGATTTTCACGAACAGGTGTTGTATAATTTAATATAATAAATTCGAGGGTAATGTATGAAAAAAGTTGCTGTCGGTTGTGATCACGGCGGATTTGTGCTGAAAGACAGAGTGGTTTCCACTTTGAAAGCGTTAGGCGCGGAAGTGGAAGATTTCGGCTGTTTTGACGAAAATTCCGTCGATTATCCCGAGTATGGCGAGAAAGTTGCGCGTGCGGTTGCGTCGGGTAGATGCGAACTCGGCGTCGTGATGTGCGGGACGGGTATAGGTATTTCGATTTCGGCGAACAAAGTCAGAGGCATAAGATGTGCCGTTGTCACAAACACTTATATGGCGAAACTCACAAAAAATCATAATAATGCAAACATCATCGCGCTCGGCGGACGTGTAATCACTCCCGACGAGGCGGAGGAGATAGTCAAGGCATGGTTTACCGCGGAGTATGAAGGCGGAAGACACCAGAGACGTCTCGATATGATTACCAGAATCGAAGAGGATGCCAGATGATAGAGACGGTTATAAGAGAGGTCAGAGAAGCCGAGGCGAGAGCGGAACAAATGCAGAAAGATGCTTATCAACGCGGCAAAGAAATCGTTCTGAAAGCGGAAGCGGAAGCCGACGCTCAGAAAAAGTCTACCGTCAAAGAATGCAAAGAGGAGCGTAAGACGCTTTTGCAGGATGCCCGTAAAAAGGCGTTGGACAAAGCCCAGAGCATTCTTAAAAAGGGCGTTGAAAACGCCACTGCGATGACGGAGGAAAAGAACTCCGTTATCGAAGACACCGCAAACGAAGTCGTTGATATGCTGTTGCAAAAATATGCCTGACGGTTGTCCGTAATATGTTATTGCCTGCCTGTAAAATATGATTGTTGAAATGAAAAAACTGGTGCTCATCGGGCATCGGCACGACAGAAATAAGTTGTTTGAGACGCTCCACAGAACAAAGAATGTGGAAATCGTCAAGACTCGCGATATCGAAGATACCGTGCGTCTTGACAACTCCGCGTCATCGGAAAAACTTATCGGCGATACGGCAAGAATCAGAAGTGCTTTCGATTTTCTCAAAGACCAGCGCAGAATCGCCGAGGCTCTGGCGAAAAAGACGGAAAAATCGGAATATCCGTATATTTATACTCCTATAAAGATTCCGCCCGTAAATTCGATTGCGAGGCTTGGTTATCAGCAGTTTGAAGAAATAGGTTCAAGAGAAATCGAACTTATGGCGAACGTGTCCGACCTCGAAGAAATCGCGTCTCGGCAAAAGGAAATCGTCGCGGAAAAGAATAAACTCAAAGGCGAAATCGAGATTCACAAACTTTATTCGGAACTTAAACAACCCTATACGTTTTATAAAGATACGGCGAAATGCGTTGTGGTTTTAGGCGGCGTTCCGTCGCAGAACGTTTCGCAGTTGAATGCTTACGGAAGCGAAAACGAACTTGTTTCCGTTATGCTCTGCGGTCAGCCGCAGAAAGTACAGCCGTTTATCGCAATAGCGCATAAGTCGGTTGCCGAGGATTTGAATGCGTTTTTGCAGTCGATAGATTTTGTGCGTATGCCTTGTGATTCGGACGAAACGCCGAAAGATGCAGTTGCTGCAATAGAGGACAGAATCGCCGATCTTAACGACGAATCCTCGGAATTGACAACCCGCGCGCTTGTCAAGGAGATGTTTATCCCCGATCTGAAAGTTTTGTACGACTATTATATGGTAAGGCTTGCCACGAACAACGCGTTGGACGGCTTTGCGACTACAAAAGAGTGCTTTGTGCTCGAGGGTTGGTATCCCGCCGATTACGAGTACAAACTCAAAGAGGTGCTCGATAAAACCTCGGACGCGTTGCTCTATGAGTTCAGAGATCCCGAACCCGATGAAATCGTGCCGACTTACGTAAAAAATTCCGCTATGGTTGAACCTTATCAGGACGTGACAAATATGTACAGCGTCCCGAATTACAGAAAGGATATCGATCCCAATCCCATAATGTCGATATTCTATTTTCTGCTGTTCGGAATGATGATAGCGGACGCGGCGTACGGTATAATTCTCGCGCTCGGCGCGTTTATAATGTACAGAGTCAAGAGACCTGTCCCCGGAAAGGGCAGACTGCTTCTGATTATCGGAATGGGCGGAATAAGCACTATCGTTTGGGGCGCGCTGTTCGGAGGTTGGTTCGGGCTCGGAATAGAGGGAACTTTTTTCGAGACGATTCAGATGATAAAACCCCTTGACGGAAACGGTCCGCTAATATTGCTGGGCATTTCTTTTGCGCTTGGCTTTGCGCATATAATTGTCGGTATGTTCTTAAACGCCATAAAACTTATACGCCGCGGCAAAGTTTTAGACGCGCTCTGCGAGGTTGGAACCTGGTATCTTATCTTTGCGGGAATTATCGTAGCGGTTGTCGGAATGCTGTTCGTAAAGGATATAAAGGCGTTGACGTATGTGGGCATCGCCCTTGCCGCTACAGGCGCGTTTCTGTTGGTGCTATCTGGTATCCGCGGAAAGAAAGGCGCAAAGAAAATCGTCGGTTTCTTCGGCGGTTTTGCAAAACTTTACGACGGTGTGAATATAGTTTCGGACGTCCTGTCCTATGCGCGTTTGTTCGGACTGGGGCTTTCGGGAAGCGTCGTTGCGCTTGTGGTCAATCAGATATGTCAGGTGGTACTCGGATTTTTCCCGACGAATCTGGTTGCGATAGGTTATATTTTATGCGTTCCGATTTTTATAGTCGGTCACGTGTTCAATATAGCGATATCCACGCTCGGCGCGTACGTGCACAATTGCAGATTGCAATATATCGAATTTTACGGGAAATTCTATGAGGGCGGCGGTCACGCGTTTATGCCCTACGGAACTAATACAAAATACACTTATCTCGATATGAGGAGGTAACAATTATGGTTGGAATGAGCGTAGGTACTTTTATCGCCATTCTCGGCGCGGCTCTTGCCGCAGGTATGGCAGGTATGGGCTCTGCAATCGGCGTGGGTATCGCAGGTAAAGCGGCGGCAGGCGTAACGAGCGAAGACCCCGACAAATTCTCAAAGTGCCTGGTTATGCAACTTCTGCCCGGTACGCAGGGTATTTACGGTTTGCTGGTCGCGTTCCTTGTGTTTGTCAAAATCAACCTTTTCGGCGGAATTACGATGCTTACGGTAGGCGAAGGTCTGTCGCTGTTCGCGGCTTGTCTTCCTATGGCTATCGTCGGTCTGATTTCCGCGCTGTATCAGTCGAAAGCGGCTTGCAGCGGTATCGCGATGATTGCAAAGCGTCCCGAAGAAAGCGGTAAGGCGATTATTCTTACGGTTATGGTTGAAACGTACGCGGTTCTCGCATTGCTGGTTTCGTTGCTTGCGGTTATGATTCCCGCTGTTAACGGTATGCCGGCGGAAACGGTTCCGGAAGCAGTAAGTTCGGCACTGAGCGTTTTGGCGTAAAATTATGAGCAAGGAAAGTATCGTTGAAAAAATCATATCCGAGGCCGAGATTCGCGCAAACTCTTTTATAGAGGAGCAGACTGCTCGCGCGGATGGAATTCTCGCCGCGGCGGCGGAGGAATGCAAGTCTTATATCTATACGTTTCAAAGCGAAACGGATAGAATGATTGACGACCTCGAAGCCCGCGGAAAGACGGTCGCCGACCTCGAAGTAAGGAAGTTGCAACTCGCCTCGAAAGCAAAGGTTCTCGACGGCGTGTTTGCCCGCGCGCTTGAAAAACTCAAATCTCTCGATAAGCGCGTTATGAGAAATCTCCTTACGGGTATGCTGCGCGAAGCGGAGGACGGTGACGTCGTTACGCTCGGCAGGAGGCAGGAGGGAGTTCTTACTTCGGACGATGTCTCGGCTTTTGCCGAAGAGAAGGGCATTACGCTTTCGCTGTCGTCTGAGTTCGGAGATTTCGACGGAATGATTATTAGCGGCAAAGGCGTAGATAAAAACCTTACGTTCGACGTTGAAATAGCCTTGTTGCGCGAAAAAATCGAAACGCAGATAGCAAAGGAAATATTCGGCTGATATGTCTGACAAATTCGTATACCAGAACGCAAGAGTCAAGAGTATGGAAACCTCTCTTTTTACCGCTCAGTCGGTGCAGAGGTTGCTTGACTGTACTACGACGCAAACGGCGTTCAGGGCGTTGGCGGATATGGGATTCGGCGCAGGGGCGTCGGTCGGCGACGGTGATTTCGACGCGCTTTTTGCCGCGGAAGAGGAAAAAGCGGCGGAATTTCTGCGCGAGTTCAATGTTGACGGCGCATTGGACGCGTTTTTGGCGCAATATGATTTTTTGAATCTCAAATCGCTTTTCAAAAGTTCGGTTACGGGAAAGAAGACCGTAGCCGCGCCGAAAGGTCTGTACGAAGTCGACGAAATCAGGAGTTGGATAGAACAGGACCGTGCGTCGGACGCACCCGAGTTTTTTGCAGACGCGATAGCGCAGTTTAAACAACTGTCGGTCGGAGGCGGAGTTTCTCCGCACGCGATAGACTGTATTGCCGATAAGGCTATGTTTGACTTCGTGTTTGCAAACAGAAAAAAAACAGGAAGAGCGGTTTGCGAGTATTTCGGCAGGAAAGCGGACGTTGCAAATATAGGCGCGTTTTTGAGATGCAAGAGACTGGGGCTGTCTAAGTCATACTTCGAAGAGGGCTTTGTAAAAGGCGGCGAACTGGATTTTCTTCCCGATATATACGATTCGCCGACAGACGTTCTTAAAGAAAAATGCAAGCGTACTAAGTTTGAGGAATCCGTAAGCGCGGTCGTAGACGACGGGAATCTTGTTGCATTCGAAGTCGCGCAGGATAACGCGTTGCTGAAAATGTGGAAGCAAGAAAAAGACGATTTATTCAGCGTCGCACCCATAGTCGCTTTTTATCTGACCAAAATCACTCAGATAAAGGTTGCGAAACTGGCGGTAGCGGGCATTAAAAACGGCGTTGATAAAAATAAAATAAAAGAAAGGATGCGTGAGTTGTATGCGTGACGGTTTGATTGCGGTCGTCGGGGATAAGGATTCGGTGTTGGCGTTCAAGGCTATCGGCGTCGACGTATTTCCCGTTGACGGCGAAATTCAGGCGAGAGAAACGGTGCATACTCTTGCGCGTACGTATTCCGTGATTTTCGTCACGGAAAAAGTCGCCGTTCAGGCGGAGACGTATATTAAGAGATATAAAGCGCGGGCGTATCCCGTTATAGTTCCCATTCCGTCGGCAGAGGGCAATATGCATCTCGGTCTGGCAGGTATAAACGCCAACGTGGAAAAGGCTATCGGAGCGAACGTGCTGTTTGACAACAAAGAGGACTAATATGGAAAGAGGAAAAATCGTAAAAGTATCCGGTCCGCTCATCGTCGCAGAAAATATGGCGGAGAGCAAGATGTTCGACGTGGTGCAGGTGAGCGATAAGAAACTCATCGGCGAAATTATCGAACTCAGAGGGGACAAAGCGTCCATTCAGGTATACGAGGAAACGAGCGGTCTGGGACCGGGCGAGGACGTCGTATCCACAGGCGAACCGCTGTCTGTCGAACTCGGTCCGGGGCTCATCGAGGGCATATACGACGGAATACAGCGTCCGCTTGCCAAACTCAGAGAACTGGCGGGTGACCGTATAGAACGCGGCGTTTATCTTCCCGCAGTCGACCACGAAAAGGAATGGGAGTTTAAACCCTGTATTCCCGTCGGCAACGACGTCGAGGGCGGTACGGTTATCGGTACGGTTGAAGAAAACGTGCTCATTCTCCATAAAATAATGGTGCCTTACGGCATTAAGGGCAAAGTTAAGGAAATCAGACGCGGAATGTTTACCGTAGACGATACCGTTGCGGTCATAGCGACCGAGAGCGGCGACGTCGAGGTCACGATGCTCCAAAAATGGCCTGTGCGTAAAGGCAGACCTTATAAAGAAAAAATGTCGCCCGTTACTCCTATGGTGACGGGACAGAGAGTTATAGATACGTTGTTCCCGATTGCAAAAGGCGGCGTTGCGGCTGTTCCCGGACCTTTCGGAAGCGGCAAAACCGTTGTCCAGCATCAACTTGCAAAATGGGCGGACGCGGATATAATCGTGTACGTCGGTTGCGGCGAACGCGGAAACGAAATGACGGACGTTCTCAACGAGTTCCCCGCGCTTATCGACCCGCGCAGCGGACAGCCGCTTATGAAACGTACGGTACTTATCGCCAACACGTCGGATATGCCTGTCGCGGCGCGCGAAGCATCCATTTATACGGGTATAACTATAGCGGAATATTTCAGGGATATGGGATATTCGGTTGCGATAATGGCGGATTCCACGTCGCGCTGGGCGGAAGCGTTGCGCGAAATGTCGGGACGTCTTGAAGAGATGCCCGGTGAAGAGGGCTATCCTGCGTATCTCAGTTCGCGTCTTGCGGAGTTTTACGAACGCGCGGGCGTTGTACGGGTTCTCGGTCAGCCAAACACCGTCGGCTCGATTACCGCTATCGGCGCGGTTTCGCCTCCCGGAGGAGATTTGTCCGAACCCGTTGCGCAGGCAACGCTGAGAATAGTCAAAGTGTTCTGGGGACTTAGCGCGTCTCTTGCATATAAGAGACATTTCCCCGCTATCGACTGGATTGCGAGTTATTCGCTGTATGCCGACAGACTTGCGGATTGGTACGGCGAGAGTATAGGCGACGAGTGGATCCCGCTTCGCGCGACCTGTATGCGTATCTTGCAGGAAGAGGCGCAACTTGACGAAATCGTCAGGCTTGTCGGTATGGACGCTCTTTCGCCGTCGAACAGACTTACTATGGAAACCGCGAAGTCAATCAGAGAAGACTATCTGCATCAGAACGCATTCCACGAAGTCGATACGTTTACCTCGCTTGAAAAACAGCAGTATATGATGAAACTCATTCTCGAATTTGACAGACTTGCGGGCGACGCGCTCGACAAAAACGTCGATATCGAGGATATTCTGGAATTGCCCGTAAGAGAACAAATCGGCAGGGCAAAGTATATTCCCGAGACGGAAATGAACAGATTCGACGGGATTCTCGCTCAGATTAAGAGCGAAATGTCCGAACTTGTCGGAGACGGGGAGGAAATCTGATGCTTAAAGAATACAATACGATCAGAGAAATAGTCGGACCGCTTATGCTCGTTGAGGGCGTTGAAGGCGTAAAGTATAACGAGTTGGTGGAAATCCGTCAGGCTAACGGCGAAATCCGTAGCGGAAAGGTGCTCGAAATCAACAGAGATAAGGCGTTGGTGCAACTTTTCGAACCTTCTCAGGGTATAAAGATGACTACCTCCAAAGCAAGATTCCTCGGACACAGTATTGAACTCGGCGTCAGCGAGGATATGCTCGGAAGAGTTTTCGACGGAATGGGCAGACCGAGAGACGGAGGCGCACCCATTATACCCGACAAAAAAATGGATATCAACGGTCAGCCTATAAATCCCGTTGCACGCGACTATCCCGACGAGTTTATCCAAACGGGTATAAGCGCGATTGACGGACTGAATACCCTTGTCAGAGGTCAGAAACTGCCGGTATTTTCTATGTCCGGTATGCCTCACGCGGAACTTGCGGCGCAGATTGCGAGACAGGCTCGGGTTCTCGGAAGCGATTCCAAATTTGCAGTCGTGTTTGCGGCGGTCGGCATTACGTTCGAAGAGGCGGACTTTTTTATCAATGATTTCAGAAAGACAGGCGCGATAGAACGTACGGTTATGTTTATGAACTTAGCCAACGATCCTGCCGTCGAACGTATTTCTACTCCGCGTATGGCGCTTACGGCGGCGGAATATCTCGCGTTCGAAAAGGAAATGCACGTGCTCGTCATAACAACGGATATTACCAACTACGCAGAGGCGTTGAGAGAAGTTTCCGCGGCGAGAAAAGAAGTCCCCGGAAGAAGAGGATACCCCGGCTATATGTATACCGACCTTGCGGGTATGTACGAGCGTGCGGGCAGAATTGTTGGAAAGAAGGGATCTATTACGCAGATTCCCATTCTGTCTATGCCGGAGGACGATAAAACACATCCCATTCCCGACCTTACGGGATATATTACGGAAGGACAGATTATAATCTCTCGCGAACTGTACAAAAAAGGCATAGTTCCGCCAATCGACGTTATGCCGTCGCTGTCGCGTCTGAAAGACAAGGGCATAGGCAAAGGCAAAACGAGAGAGGATCACGCCGATACTATGAACCAGTTGTTCAGCGCGTACGCGCAGGGAAAAGAGGCGAAAGAACTCAGTTCCATACTCGGCGATTCCGCGCTTACGGAAACTGATAAGAAATTTGCCGAATTTGCGGACGAATTTGAAAAACAGTACGTTTCGCAGGGATTCAATACAAACCGTACTATCGAGGAGACTCTCGATCTGGGTTGGAATTTGTTGCGCATACTCCCCAGAAACGAACTTAAACGTATCCGCGACGAGTATATAGAGAAGTATCTCGATAAGAAAGAGGACTGATAATGGCGAAACTCAACGTAAATCCGACGAGAATGGAATTGAGACGGCTCAAAGCCCGTCTTAAAACCGCTACCCGCGGACATAAACTGTTGAAAGATAAATCCGACGAGATGATTCGCAGATTTATGATTTATATTCGCGACAACAAGCGTTTGAGAGAGGAAGTCGAGGACGAACTTACGGACTCGCTTAAATCCTTTATGCTTGCGCGCGCAGTTTCGTCGGACGCCGTCATAGAAGAGGCGATCGCGCTTCCGGGCACAAAGGTGAAACTGGAAGTCTCATCGCAAAACGTGATGAGCGTGGACGTGCCCGTTTTTGAAATTACTAAGTCGGAAGGACAGGAACTTTATCCGTATTCGTTCGCTTCCGTTACAGGTGAACTCGACGGCGCGGTTGCGTCCCTTTCCGAGTTGCTCCCCAAACTGCTCAAACTTGCGGAAGTGGAGAAGACCTGCAATATGCTCGCCGACGAGATCGAGAGAAACCGCAGACGCGTCAACGCGCTGGAATACGTAATGATTCCGCAACTCGAAGAGACTATCAAGTATATAACTATGAAACTCGACGAAAACGAGCGCGGCGCGACTACACGTCTTATGAAAGTAAAGAGTATGCTTGAAAACAGATAGTATTGTGTGCTATATTCAAAGTCGAAGGTATTTTGCGGCCGTCATCGTGAATGGCAAGTAAAATACCTTTTTTATTTAAAAGATAAATACAAAAGTTTGTAAATTTCTATAAATTTTCGGCGCAGTGTTTCGCGTACGGTTTCGGGATCGAAATAAATATGACGGTAAGTTGGAGACAGTAAATAGTATGCGGTTAATTAGAGGTTTTCTAAAACGCGCATCCGCAGTAATGCTGTCGGTACACGCCCCATTCCTTGCACAGTTGCGTTGATTTAAGGTACCCGTCCCTTTTTTTGAAATCGGAATCGAGATAATCAACGTTGTATTGTTCGGCGGCGGCATTGCCGACGGCGTTTATCAGCGCCGCGTTTTTTAAAGGACTTATCGTAAGAGTCGTAGCGAAATAATCGTAACTGTCGCGGTGTGAAGAGAGATATTCGGCGGTTTTTTTCAACCTTAGGTCAAAGCATTTTGTGCAACGTTCGCCGCCCTCGGGAAGTTGTTCCAGCCCTCTTACGACAGGCAGGTATTGAGATACGTCCTGTTCGGGCACAATAAGTTTTACGCCGTCGAAATGAGAAAGTATCTGTTTAAGCGCGTCAAGACGCAAATCGAATTCCGCATTAGGCATAATGTTGGGATTGTAGAAGAATACGGTTATATCAAAATAAGGCGTGATATTTGCCAGAGTACCTGCGGCGCAGGGACCGCAGCAGGCGTGCAAAAGCAGACGGGGTTTTGTGCCCGTTGTCTTGCATCTCTCGATTTCATATTCCACTGTGCCTGCTGAAAACTTTTTCACGCTGAAATTATATCACGCATTAAATATCGGCGCAATATCTTTAAGTTTTATATGCAGTTTTTATTTGAACTTGTATGAGTTTTGCTAATATGGTATAATTATATCAATTTGATATGAGTAGGCGCGCGCACGCGCGTAACGGAGGCGTATGTCTGTACTGAAAGCGGAAAATATAAAGAAGTCCTTTACGGTCGGAGAGGTCGTTACGGAAGTGCTTAAAGGCGTTGATTTCGAGTTGCAGGAGGGGGAGTTCGTTGCTATAGTCGGCGAATCTGGCTCGGGTAAATCCACGCTCCTTTATATACTTGCGGGAATAGACAAGCCCTCCGAGGGTGAAGTTTTGCTTTTGGGTAAAAACATCACGGACATTCCCGACGAGGAAATTGCCGCTATGCGTCGCAGAGATTTTTCGTTTGTGTATCAGTTTGACAATCTTGTGCCCAATCTCACCGTGTATGAAAACATTACGCTGCCTCTTATGCTGGATAAACGTAAGGAAGATGACTATAAACAACGCGTCGACGAGGTGATAAACTATCTGGGACTGGGGCACAGACAGAAGAACTTTCCCCGTCAACTCAGCGGCGGCGAGCAGCAGAGAGTCGCGATTGCACGCGCGCTTGTGACAAATCCGAAAGTCATATTTCTCGACGAACCAACCGGCAGCCTCGATAAAGAGAGAGGAAGACAGGTTATGGAACTGCTTGCTGATATTAATAAAAACCGCGGCGTCGCATTGGTTATGGTCACTCACTCGCAGACGCACGCTAACTATGCAGGGCTTATAGTGCGGATGGAGGATGGAGTCATTCAAAAATCGGCGTGAATGGCAAAACGACGCTTGTAAACAAGCATCGTTTAAGCCTGAACTTGATTTTTGAATTCCTACGCGCAAACCGTTGTTCGCTATCAAAATGAAATGTCGTTGTAAACACGAGGAAAGTTTCGCGCAACAGTTTGCTTGTCGGGCGCACTCTGTGCGCATAAGGCAAATCGAATGTAATAAGCAGCGCAAAAGCGTAGACTTGATTTTTGAATTTCTACGCGCAAACCGTTGTTCGCTATCAAAATGAAATATCGTTGTAAACACAAGGAAAGTTTCGCGCAACAGTTTGCTTGTCGGGCGCACTCTGTGCGCATAAGGCAAATCGAATGTAATAATCGGCGCAAAAGCGTAGACTTTATTTGAATTCCTACGCGCAAACCGTTGTTCGCTATCAAAATGAAATATCGTTGTAAACACAAGGAATGTTTCGCGCAATATGTTGCACCGGAAACGTAATTTGCGCGGGCTACTGTTATGTAAATGTAAAAGGAAAGCAGATGTTTAAACTTGCTCTGAGAAATATGACGTCGAAGCCGTTGAGGACGGTTGCGACGGTTGCGGCAGTCGCCGTTGCGGTGGCGATGATTTTTGCTATGCTTTCATTTAGCCCTGCCGTTTATGAATATATATATTCTACTCAGACTGCGGCTTCGGGCAGGAGCGATATCGTAATTTCCACAAATTCATCTTCCGACCGTATAATAAACGTAGCCAAACCGCTTTATGACCTTATGGATAAGGATGACAACGGCGGCGGATTGATTGAGTATATCTGTCCTACGTTGTCCCTTTATGCGATTCTCGACGGCGAATACGTGAAACTGCGCGGGTTTGAGCGGGGCGGAGCGGAATATTTGCAGGATATAGACGTTTTACAGGGAGACAAGAATTATCTCGATTCCAACGAGGATAACGTTGTCGTGTCAAAGAATATGGCGGAGAGGTTCGGATTGCAGGTGGGGGACGATATTTCCCTATCGTTGGGAAACAGACTCGACCGCACTTTTTACGTAGGCGCGATTGCGGATATAAGCGGATACTTCCTTGACGATTCGCCGTTTTTGGTTATAGGCAGAATCGAAGGCATATCCGGATTGATTTCCGGCATAAGTTCGGACAAAATTTGCAACGAGATTTACGTCAAAGCAAAAGCGGGCGTAGACGTAGACGCTTTGTTGAAAGAGATTTCGGAAATAGCGCAGTATTCCTCTATGCTTATAAAGCGTACGGACGACGCGGGTTATATACGCGAACAGGCGGATTCTTTAAGCGCGCCTGTGGTGCTCGCGGGATTTGCGGTGTTTGCGTTGGGAATAGCGGTCATAGTTCTGTTGTTTATGATGAGCGAAAGCGAAAAGATTTCGCTTATCTCAAAATACGGAATAGTGGGCGCGACAAAAAAACAGATTCTTGGTATTTTTATGACCGAGAGCGTAATTATTGCCTGTTTCGGCGCTCTTTTGGGTTCTGCCCTTGCTGTCGGTGTTTTTGTAGGAATACTTAAACTGACGCTTTCACCGACGATTGCTTTCAGCATTTCAGCGGTGCGGCTGTTCGGCTCCGCTCTTATAGGGCTTTTCAGCGCGGTGGCGAGTTCGTTGCTCCCGATACTGCGTTCTTTCAGAGGGACTATACGTCAAAATCAAATCGACATAAAAAAACGGTCGCGGTTTGCGGCTGTCGCCTGTCCCGTGATGATCGTGCTTACCGCGCTCAGCGTGGCGGTGGAGTTTGCCGTGCCTGCGGCTACCGCCGTTATGTCCGTCGTCAGCCTTGTTCTTGCGCTTTCAACTCTCGGAATATGTATATCTTCCGTACTGCGCATAACTGCTCGCGTAGGAGCGAAAATGCCCCGTCCGTCGGCAAAAGTAGCGTCTTTGAATTTGCGCAGAGACGGTCGTTTTGCACGATCGGTTACGATGCTCGGCGTAGGAATGACGGTGAGTATGATGCTTTTTATGGCGTGGGCAATGACCAAAAGCGTGTTCGGAGATTACGTAAGCAACTTTTCGGATATGATTTTTGTGACAAACGTGCAGTCAAGCGTCGATACTGACAAGTTTTTGGAGACCGAGGGCGTGGATTATGCCGCTAAAATCGTTTGGAAACAGGGGGCTCTCAACAACGGCGACTTTGACAAGACGATGAATATACTCGGTTCGAAACAGGCGCTGAATCTTGTGGATTTCGGTTTTGTAACGGACAGAGCTCGTGTGGAAGAGTTGCTCGATAAAGGATATTATGCTTCCGATGCGGACGGCGCTGCGATTCCGTACGTGTTTTTGGACAAGGCTCTGACGGTTCTCTACGGCGCGGGCGTAGGCGACGAAATGACGCTTACGCTGGACGGTGTTTCGTCAAAAGTCGTTGTAGGGGGCATACTCGACCATCAACTGTTCTCGGGAAATTATATAGTTATGTCCGAGTATGCGATAGAGTCGGCTTTCGGGGTTGCGCCAGATACTGTTGTGCTCAAATCGTCGGGAGGCAATATCTCCGAAACCGTAAACAGGCTGAGAGAAAATTTTGCAGACAACAACTATTATGTGGTTGACGTGCTGACTGCTTATAGGTGGGATATGCAAAGCACTGACGCAGTATTCGACCTTGTGGGAACGCTCGCAATAGTGGTTGCCGTGTTTATATTTGCCGTTTCCGTTACCGCGGGTATGGTTGGAAGAGGCGTTTCAGACAAGAGCAGAACCGCTTTGCTTAACGCAGGTATGTCAAAAAATTCGCTCCTTTGTTCCGAATTGCTTGAACATTTTGCCGTTGCCGCGGTGTCGTTTGTGCTTGCGTTTGTGGCGTCGGTTCTGCTTACCGCTTGTCTTATACACGCGCTCAGACTGTTCGGACTGTACTTCGAGTTTATGTACGAAGCGTGGGTCGTCGCGCTCGTAGGAGGAGTTATGTGCGCGGCATACTCGCTGGTGCCTATTGCATTTAATTTCAGGAAGAGTTACAATCTTAAAAAGAGATAAAGTATAAACAAAATTCGATATCCCGAAAGAGGGAGTATTTGCTATCGGAGAGGAATTATGAAAAACAGAATAATTAAAATATTATCCCTTATAACGGCGATACTTGTATTGACAATGACGGCAAGTATGTTGTTTGCGTGCAATCCGAAGGACGACGAAAACGAACGGATTGAGCGTGATAGGCGTGAACGGACGGAGAGCGTCGACGCCGTTAAAGAAGTTTTTCTGTCCTCGATAGAGGAGAAGTGGAGCGGAATCGAATCGGTTTCGGACATAGCGGCTCTTGAAAAAGCGGGTGATTACGTTGTAGTTTCAAGTTGGTTCGGACTTATTGAAGACGTGCTTATAGATTCGCAGTTGCAAACGGGAAAACTGCGCAGTTTCGCAAACTTTATGCAATCGGACGACGGGGAGAAACTTATGTCCGATTTTAACGAAAATGCGGAACTTTTGATACCTCTGCTGAAATCCGTAAACTTTACCGCTACCGATATATCGAATCTTGTATACGACCTTCTCTGCGCTTTGGTTACGGACAGCGGAGCGGTTATCGATTCTATAATATCGACTCTCGAAGACGTGCGGTCGCTCGCGGGGGTTACGGCAGATAAAAAGGCCGAAATCGGCGAGTATATTGCCGATATGAACGCCGCAAAACAAAATTTTGTTCCGACTTCCGCGGAGCGTGAAAATATGCTTGCCGCTTTCGGCCGCGCTAAGACGCCGCTTAGCGAACTTGTTTCGTTTGCTTATAACATTTCGTTGGGAGCGGGCAGCGAGGATTTGTTTGAGGCGATACTCGGAGGAGGAGAGGGCGCGCTTGCGGATATAAGCACGGGTGAAATCGTTACGCTTGTCGGCACTTTCCGCTCTAATCTGTCGGATTTAAAAGAGGCTCTTCAAGGCGATGCGGTTTCCGATTTGAACAGGGCGTTTGCGCTGGTTATAGAAAAATTCGACAACGGCGCGGTGCCGTCCGTCATATTCTCGCAGATTTTGCAATATGCAAAGTCGGCTTATATGCTCGTCGACGTTATCCCCGCGCTGTGCGATATCGCTTATGCGGCGGGAGAGATTTTCGACAGCGAGGAGTTTGTCGGACAGTTAAGAGAGTGCTATAAAAACGGTTTGAACGACAACGCCGAAATCGCAAATCTGTCGATTATTGTCGCAAAGGCAATGCTTGAAGTTAAAGAAACTTTTTCTGAAAATCAATTGACTGAGATTATTACTGAACTTGCGGGACAGAGTAAAGGCGATTACCAAAAATCTATACCGCTGATAGGGATTGACCTTGTGCTGAATATGTCGAACATATTTGACCTGCCCGAAGACGGCAACATAAACCTCGAAGACGTTCTTCTGGCGGTGCATCCCGAGATTATGGATAAAGATACCGTTCAGACAATGATAAGCGTATTTCTTATGATTTCGGACAACAGTTTTGAAAAGTTCAGACAGGCATATAACGTTTGGTTTGAGGATAATAAAACGGGAAACGCGGGCGCGAACGGAAGTTTTTCAAAACTTCAATATGCCGCTTCGTTCTTTAAATCGTTTAAAATCGCAAATCCGTTCAATGAGTTTACGAACACTCAGGCGTGGGCGAAATATTATCTGAGCGAGGGCTTAAAGCAGATAAACAAGACTGTGGACGCTTGCCTCGATAAGACGGCGGAGGATTTGAGCAAGTTTATAAACGAGTTTTACGACACCAACTGTGAGAGCAACGCGGCGTTGAAAACGGTTGCACAAATGCCGCTTTTTAGCGCGGATATTAGCGACGCGGAGTTTAAAGAGTTTATGACAGCGGTGAAAAACAGCAGAATTATAGGCATTGTCGGATTGCTGTCCCAGAGTAAGGCGGAATGATTTCGGTTGACAGCGAGTATATAAAATAGTAAACTTAACGGAGAACAGAGTTATCTGAAACGATGAACGCCGAGAATGTTGCGGAGCGTAAGTGAAAACCGAAGCGATGCGTATATGGCGAAAGTTCGGAGTGTAAGACGGATATTTGAACAGCGTTTTTGCGTTGCCGTCTTATGCGGCAACGTTTTTTCATACCTCGTGAAAGACGCGGGAATCGGGTAAGATAAACGAGAATACGGAGGTGCAGAAGATGGCAAGCAGAATCGGCGTAGTCGGTATAGTTGTCAAAGGTGACCGCGCGGTGGTTTCCAAAATGCAAAACGTGCTGAGTGAGTTTGCAGATATCATTATAGGAAGAATGGGCGTGCCTCGCGAGGGTGTAAATACCATTGCGCTTATCGTGGAGGGGACACAGGAGCGTATTTCCGCGCTTACGGGCAGACTGGGACAGTTTTCCGATTTGTCGGTGAAATCCGCGCTTACGTCTTTTGAAATGTCGGAATAAAGGCAAAACTAATAGTTGTGAGTCTTTAATCGCCATATAAAATGCGGATTGTGTAAACTTTGCGGTTAAAGGTGCTAAATCAGAATAAATTTAAGAGGTGCAGATATGAAAAAATTTGCAAAAATTATAACGTTGGTGGCAATGATTGCCGTAATTGCCGCGATGTCGGCGGGCATTGTTGCCTGCAATCGGACGGGCGGAGCGGATTTGAGATTTGCCGCTCCCGAAGGTACGCCTGCTCTCGCTATTGCCAGACTCGGCGGAAATATCGGCGGAAAAACGGTGGATTATGCGATAGTTTCGTCATTGAATATTTCGTCGGAGTTGGCGGACGGAAAGGCGGATCTGGTTATTATGCCTGTAAACGGCGGCGCAAATCTTATAAGAACCGGTTCGGATTATAAACTCGTGAGCGTTGCCGTTGACGGAAGTCTGTATATGATCGGGAAAAAGGACGGTTCAAACGAGTTGACTTTCGAGGATATCAAAGGCAAGAAAATCGCCTGTATAGGACAGACGGGAGTGCCCGGACTTGTGTTCAGATACGTTATGTCCAACAACGGTATCGAGTTGATTAGCGACGGAACTCCGTCGGGTAATCAGGCGCTTGTCAGATACGTTTCCGACGGACCTGCGGCAAGGCAACTTCTTGCGGGCGGCAGCGTCGATTACGCCGTCGTGGGAGAGCCTGCGGCAACCCAGTTGAAAGGAGCGCTCGGTCTCAATGCCGAAATGGATATGCAGGCGGAATACAAAAACGTCAATCCCGAAATCAACGGCGAGAATTATCCTCAGGCAGGGCTTTTCGTGCGGACGTCGCTATATGAAAACGGGGAATTTATGAACGCGCTGTTTGACGAACTTGCGGCAAGCAAAGAGTGGGTTACGTCAAATCCCGCCGAGGTGCAGGAATACGTAAAAGCGAATTTGTACGAGGCGGCGGTTTTCCCTGCGGCAAGTATTCCGAGATGCTCGATAAACGCACAGAGAATTGACAAGGAAAATCAAAACAGAGTAGTCGCTTTCCTCAAAAACGTAATGCCTAAGGACAATAAAGGCAATGAGATAGACTGGGACGCGGCAAGAGAACTGATATTCTGAACGTAAAGCGCGCGACGGCGAACGGGGCGTTTGATGTGCGCCGCGCCGTCTTGCGGATCGTCTGTAAAAGTGACTGATGTTGAAAATAAACATAGATAAAAAAACGGCAAAACGCGTTGCCCTCAATATTTTTTATCCCTTGCTTGCGTTTGCGATTGCGCTGGCTGTTTGGGCTGTCGCGGCAAAAATCAAAAGCAACGCGCAGGTGCTTCCTATGCCCGACGTTGTTCTGGACAGATTTTTTGCGTTGGGGAGCGAAAAGGGTTTTTGGCTGAGCGTGTGCGCGACGCTGATAAGAACGGCAATATGTTTTATAACGTCGTTTGTGCTTGCGCTGATGCTCGCATCGCTTGCAGGATTGTTCAATCCGTTGCACAGGATTTTATCGCCTTTGGTTTCTATTCTGCGCGCGGCGCCGACGGTTGCGGTCATACTCATACTCTACGCGTTTACCGATAGCGATACTATGGCGATAGCGGTGGGATTTCTGATTGCGTTTCCGTTGATGTATTCCGCATTTTACAGCGCGATAGTCGAAGTGGACAGAGATTTGCTGAAAATGGCTAAACTGTATAACGTACGGGCTGTCGACAGAATAAGATTTATCTACCTGCCCTGTATTGCGGACGGTCTTTTCGATACGGGAAGAGCAACGCTGTCGCTGACGCTTAAAGTGGTGGTGGCATCCGAGATCCTTGCAAACGTAGCGCGAAGTATAGGCGGAAAAATTCAGGTTGCATACGCTTCGTACGACGCGAGTTATCTGCTCGCCTGGACGCTTGTCGCGATAGTTTTCAGTTTTGTACTTGAATGGATCGTCGCTATACTCAAAAAGGTGTGGGAGGTTGCCAGATGTCGGGGGTAAGTATTTCTGATCTGAACGTGGCTTACGGCGAAGAAACCGTATTTAAAAATTTTTCCGCGGATTTCGAGGAACGTAAAATAAGCGTCATTTTAGGGGGCAGCGGGGTTGGAAAAACAACTCTGCTTAACGCGGTTGCAGGGCTTGTAGATTTCGGCGGAGAGATTGAAGCCGACGGCGGGGGAATAAGTTATATTTTCCAGAACGACAGGTTGATACCGTCGATTACGGTGTATAAAAACCTTGATTTGGTGTTAAGAGCAGTTTATAAGGATAAAAACGAGCGCAGAAAACTCATTGACGAAATGCTGGAATTGCTTGAAATTTCCGACCTGAAAAACAAACTGCCGACAATGCTCAGCGGCGGACAGGCGCAGCGCGTGGCGATGGCGAGAGCGTATCTGTATCCCAGCGACATTCTGTTGCTCGACGAGCCGTTTAAGGCACTGGATACCGCGCTCAAAACGAGACTGTTAAGACATTTGATTTTGCTCAATCAGATGCAGAACCGCACCGTAATTTTTGTAACTCACGCGATTGACGAGTGCCTGCTCGTAGCCGACGATTATTACGTTTTAGCGGGAAATCCCGTTGAAATAATTCACTCGGGGAGCATAGGCTCGGATAAGTTGAACAGACGGCTTGACGACGTTGACCTTGCCGATATAAGAAACGAATTGCTTAAAATCATTCTCGACGGGCGCGCTTAATGAGAAAAAGCGTTTGACATAACCGAGATTGACGTGTATAATAAAGAAACTTTATATCATATACGCGTAAGTGTTTGGCGCGTGTGGATGTAAAAAAACGAATTCAGGAGAACTCAGATGAAAGAAGGTATTCATCCTCAGTATCACGACGTCACCGTCACCTGCGCTTGCGGACACACTTTCAAGACGGGTACGACTAAGGACGTTTCCGAAATGAAAGTTGAAATCTGCTCTAAGTGCCATCCTTATTTTACGGGCAAGCAGAAACTTGTCGATACCGGCGGACGCGTTGACAAATTCAAGAAGAGATACAATCTCAACTGATGACGATGCAGGCACTTATCTTTGTATAGGTGCCTGCATTTTCTATAATGTTTGCGCCGAGTGTTATGCCTTGTTTCGCTGCGGCACGCAAAATCGCATTTTCATAATGGATTGCAACTATAAAATTTTAGGAATGCGAGTCTTGCTATAAGCGCAAACGTCTGCCGAGATCGAATTGCTTTCGATATCGGCGTAAGGGCGCAAAAGCGAGTGGAATCCCGGTTTTTGCGGAATTACAATTCAACTAAGGTTTGAGGAAAGAATCCACTTATTCAAATAATTAAAATGTCGGAAAAAGAAAAGAAGGAAAAATCAAAAGCGGTCAGACGTACGTCGATAGGCGGACAGGCTGTGCTCGAAGGCGTGATGATGAAAGGCTCGCATTCGATTGCAACCGCGGTTCGCGCGCCGAGCGGCGACATAACCGTAGAGAGCAAGTATATAAAAAGCGCGAAAGAGAAAAACGCGTTTTTCCGTTTGCCTTTTGTGAGAGGGGTTGTAAACCTCGTATCCCAACTTTTTCAGGGAACGGGGATAATACTGCGCTCCGCAGAGGTTTACGGAGATTTTGCAGAACCGTCTAAACTTGACAAGTGGATGGCGGACAAACTAAAAA
This sequence comes from uncultured Christensenella sp., assembly GCA_910578325.1. GTDB lineage: Bacteria > Bacillota > Clostridia > Christensenellales > CAG-917 > CAG-475. The sequence continues at coordinate 337,301 of CAJTQT010000001.1, read as the reverse complement.
TCAATCCGATGAACGTGCTTATGGGATTCTCCGTCGTTCTGGGAATACTGCTTGCGGTCGGGCTGTTTGTATTTTTGCCTAACTTTCTTGCGGGATTGATTTGCGACAATATAGCGGCGATCGCGGCAAGTTCGCTCAAAAGTCTGTGGTACAGCCTCATAGAGGGCGGAATAATGCTGACGATATTCGTGCTGTATATTCTGCTTGTGACGCTGATGAAGGACGTGCGCAGAGTATTTATGTATCACGGAGCGGAGCATAAAGTCATAACCTGTTACGAGCACGGGCTTGAACTGACGGTGGAAAACGCGAAGAAGATGAAGCGCGAACACAGCCGTTGCGGAACGACGTTTCTGTTTTTTGTGGTTGCGGTGAGTATACTCGTATTCGTGCTTATCAATTTTATGCTTGAAAAGTGCGGACTGCTTGTCGGAAACAAGGCTCTCGACGCGCTTATAAAACTCGGGTTTAAGTTGCTGTTTCTGCCGGTTGTGGCGGGAGTGTCATACGAACTGCTTAAACTCCTTGCAAAGAGCGACTGCCTTTTTGTGCGTATACTTCGCGCTCCGGGGATGGCGTTGCAAAAACTTACTACCAAAGAACCCACCGACGATATGCTCGAAGTTTCCATTACGGCGTTTAAAACGGTTATGGAAATGGACGCTAATCCGAATCTGCCCGAACGCAAATTCGATATAAGCGTGCCGTACGGAGTGGCGAGAAAGCGATTGGAAGATATTGCGCGGTGCGCGGACGGAGCGGATATAGACTGGATAATAGCCGAGGTTACGGGAGTTAAACGCAGTTTGCTTCCGACTCTCAAAACTTTGACGAAAGCGCAGTATGACGCAGCGGCGGAAGTGGCAGAGCGTATGTCCGACGGAAAGCCTTTGCAATACGCGCTGGGCAATACGGAATTTTACGGCATAAAATTTGCCGTTAACGGAGGAGTGCTTATCCCCAGACCGGAAACGGAAGAACTTGTCGAAAAGACGATTGAGCAGATTGCGCGAAGACAATCCGACCATTGCGGGACGGACGAAAACGGTGTCGAATTTGATAACGGAAGAGTGAAAGTGCTCGATTTGTGTACCGGAAGCGGCGCGATTGCAGTTACGGTTGCGTTGAAAACGAACGCGGAGGTTTGCGCGACGGATGTGAGCGCGCAGGCTTTACAGGTGGCGAAAGCAAACGCCCTGAATAACGGCGCGACGGTGGATTTCGTATCGAGCGATATATGGAGCGCGCTTGACGGGAGATTATTCGACGTGATTGTTTCGAATCCGCCGTATATTCCTACTTCTGACATAAGTTCGCTCGACGCGAAGGTGAAGGACTTCGAACCTGTTATCGCGCTTGACGGCGGCGGCGACGGGCTCAGATTTTATCGCATGATCGCAGAGGGTCTCGATTCGCATCTTTCGGAAGGCGGAGTTCTGCTTATGGAGTTCGGCGTCAATCAGGCGGAGAGTATAAGAGAGATTTTTAAGGCGTACGATACGCAAATTGTAAAGGATATGGCGGGAATTGACAGAATCGCCATTGTAAGACGAATATGAAAATAAGCGAAGCGTTACTTATAAAACTCGAAAAGATCGAGGCTCGCTACAACGAAATCGGCGGGCTTCTTTCGACTGCGGAAATAATTGCGGATCAGGATAAATTCCGCGCGCTGTCAAAGGAGCATTCGGACCTGTCGCCTATTGTGGAAAAATACGGCGAATATACCAAGCACAGGCGCGATTTTGACGATTGCGAGCAGATTATGTCGACGGAAACGGACATGGATTTGAGAAACCTCGCAAAACAGGAGGCGGACGCGCTGAGGACGGTTCTGGATAAAGACGTGGAAGAAATAAAGATTTCTCTTCTGCCAAAAGACCCGAATGAGGACAATAACGTCATTATGGAAATACGCGCGGGCGCGGGCGGAGACGAGGCGGCTCTGTTCGGCACCGAACTTATGCGTATGTACCGTCACTATGCCGACGCAAACCGCTGGAAGGTGGAAGAGGTCAATATGAACTTCACAGAACTGGGCGGAGCGAAAGAACTCGTGTTTATGATTACGGGTAAGGGAGTATACGGGAAACTCAAATTCGAGAGCGGAGTGCACCGCGTACAGCGCGTTCCCGAGACCGAATCTCAGGGAAGAGTGCATACCTCAACCGTTACGGTCGCCGTACTGCCCGAGGCTCGGGACGTCGAAGTGAATCTGAACGAAAACGATATTAAAGTCGACACCTACCGTTCCGGCGGCGCGGGAGGTCAGCACGTAAACAAGACGGAAAGCGCGATAAGGATGACGCACCTTCCGACAGGCATAGTTGTCGAGTGTCAGGACGAGCGCAGTCAGATAAAGAACAGGGAAAAGGCACTTAAAGTGCTCAAATCGAGAGTTTACGACTTTTATCAGTCGCAGGCGCAGAAGGAATATGCCGAAAACCGCCGCGCACAGGTCGGCACGGGAGACAGAAGCGAACGTATCCGTACCTATAACTTTCCGCAGGGAAGGGTTTCCGACCACAGAATAGGGCTTACGCTCTATTCGCTGGATAAATTTATGCTGGGGGAGATGGATGAAATGATTTCCGCATTGCAAATCGCAGTGCAGAATAAGATGCTTGAAAACATAGAATAAATCATTTGAATCAGATAGAATTACAGTGTCCGAAAAGGAGGTGACTTATGATAATTCGCTACAACAGGAATAGAAATATTCTCGAAGAACACGCCTACAAGCCCAACCTTCAAGACGTAACGCAGCCGAACCTTAACAGAAAAGTTTTTACTTACGGCAAAATCCCCAAAGTTGCGTTCAATATGCGTCACGTTCCGCTTGACTGCCCCGAGCATATTTACATAAGCGATACCACCTTCCGCGACGGACAGCAGGCATCCGAACCTTTTGTGGTAGAGGATATCGTACGGCTTTTCGAGATGCTGCACAGGCTGGGCGGAAAGCACGGCATAATCAGACAGAGCGAATTCTTTCTGTACAGCGACAGGGACAGAGAGGCGTTGACTAAATGTCTGGAACTAGGTTTCGAATTTCCCGAAATAACGAGTTGGATACGCGCTAACGAGAAGGATTTCGAACTTGTCAAACAGTTCGGAATCAAGGAAACTGGGATACTTGTCAGTTGTTCGGATTACCACATATTCAAAAAGATGAATATGACGCGCAAGCAGGCGATGGATAAATATCTGTCAATCGTCAAAATGGCGCTGGACAGAGGCATTGTTCCGCGCTGTCACTTCGAGGATATCACGAGAGCGGATTATTTCGGATTTGTGGTTCCGTTTGCGATAGAACTTATGAAACTCAGCCGAGAGAGCGGCATTCCGATAAAAATACGCGCGTGCGATACGATGGGATACGGCGTGAGTTATCCGGGCACCTCCGTGCCGCGAAGCGTACAGGGCATAATTTACGGTTTCCGATATTACGCGGAAGTGCCCTCTTCGCAGTTGGAATGGCACGGGCATAACGATTTTTATAAAGCGGTCACAAATTCCGCAACGGCGTGGCTGTACGGCTGTTCGACGGTGAATACGACGTTGCTGGGAATAGGCGAACGTACGGGAAATACGCCGCTCGAAGCGATGGCGATCGAGTACGCTTCTTTGAGAGGCACCACCGACGGAATGGATTTGAGCGTAATTACCGAAATCGCCGAGTATTGCGAAAAAAAGATGGGAATGGATATTCCGCCGCGTACGCCGTTTATAGGCAAAAACTTCAACGTAACAAAGGCGGGAATACACGCGGACGGAATGCTCAAAGATCAAGAAATCTACAATATTTTCGACACCGAAAAAATTCTCGGGCGCAAACCGAGGGTAATTGTGGATTCGTTCAGCGGACTTGCGGGAATCGCATTCTGGATAAACAGTTATTACGATTTGCCTGCCGAAGCGACCGTAGATAAGAAGAGCGTTGCCGTAGCGAAAATAAAGGAACTGGTGGATAAAGAGTATGCGCAACTGCGAACGACCTGCATCAGCGACGGCGAACTTGACGCTATGTTGCAACTAACCGACCCGCAATTGCACGCGTCCTGTGTTGAATACCTGAGAAAGTGAGCGGTTTACGCACAAAACAGTCGGTTTTTACCCTTTTTGTAAAATTTTTCTTAAAATATCAAATTGAGGGTTGAAATCGCGCCGTATTTTTTATAAAATATAAATACGGAGGTGAACTATGATTCAACTTATTACGGGCTCGAAAGGCTCGGGAAAGACAAAACAGATAATAGATATGGCCAATGCCAACGTCGATACCGCAAAGGGCGACATAGTTTTTTTGACCGATACGGACAGATATATGTATTCAATACGCTATCAGGTGCGCATCGTAAACGCTAAGTGCCTTGAAAAGGGCGGAGCGATTTCGGAAGATTCCCTTATAGGTTTTATAAAGGGCTTGCTTTCGGGCAATCACGATATCGAAACGTTGTATATAGACGGCGCTCACAGAATTATGGGCAAAACCGTTCACCAAATGCAAGATTTCTTTGAAGATATGTTTGCGGTGGCAAATAATACGGAAACAAAAATCGTACTCACAGTAAGCGAAGACGAGAAGAATTTCCCCGAATTTATGCAAAAGTATCGAGGCTGATATGAATTATACGAGCACCCGCGACGCCTCGAAGGTGTTTTCGGCGAGCGAAGTTATAGTCAAGGGTATATCTGACGACGGCGGACTGTTTGTGCCGTCGTCTTTCCCGCATTTAGACGCTAAGTTGATGGATGAACTTTCGGATATGACTTATCCCGAGCGGGCGGCGAAGATTCTGTCATTGTATATTGACGATTTCTCTTTTGAGGAACTGCTCATTTACGCCAACAAGGCGTATTCGCGTTTCGACGGCGACGCCTGTCCCGTCGTAAAAATCGAAGACGGTTTGTATATGCTCGAACTCTGGCACGGACCGACCTGCGCTTTCAAGGATATGGCTCTTACTCTTCTGCCGCATCTTATCGTTGCCGCAAAGAAGAAACTCGGAAGAAAGGATAAAACTCTGGTGCTTGTAGCGACGAGCGGCGATACGGGTAAAGCCGCGCTCGAAGGGTTTAAGGACGTCGAAGATACGGAAGTTATAGTATTCTATCCGTCAAAAGGCGTGAGCCCGATGCAGAAGTTGCAGATGACAACTCAGACGGGCAAAAACGTGCACGTGGCAGGCATTGTCGGCAATTTCGACGACGCTCAAAGCGCGGTAAAACGTATATTTAACGACGCGGAAATCAAGAAAGAACTCGAAGCGTCGGGATATAAAATGTCATCCGCAAATTCTATAAACTGGGGTAGGCTTGCGCCGCAGATAGCGTACTATATTTCCGCATATCTGGATTTGAAGGACGCGGGAGAAATAAAGGCGGGAGATAAAGTGAATTTTGTTGTCCCGACGGGAAACTTCGGCAACGTGCTCGCAGGTTATTACGCCTATAAAATGGGACTGCCCGTAAACAAGTTTATAATTGCGTCCAACGCCAACAACGTACTTACGGAATGCTTTAACGACGGCGTTTACGACGTCAACCGCGATTTTTACAAAACTATGTCGCCGTCTATGGATATTCTTGTTTCCAGCAATCTCGAAAGACTTATCTTCGAGGTGTGCGGAAGAGACGACGCCTACGTGCGCAATCTGTACGCCGAACTAGCGGCGGAAGGGAAATTTGAGGTTGAAGCGGAAACTTTGCGCGACGGAGTATTCGAGGCAGGATGGGCGGACGAAGAGGAAACGAAGGACGCTATATTTACGTTTTTCGATTTGGACGATTACGTTATGGATCCGCATACCGCCGTCGGAGCAAGCGTTTATAACGACTATTCCTGCGAGACGGACGACGATACGCCGACTGTGATTCTTTCCACGGCAAATCCTTTTAAATTTACCTCCGACGTGCTTTGTGCGCTCGGTGGCAGGGAGAAAGATCCGTTCAAGGCTCTTTTGAAATTGCAGGCGATTACGGCAATGGACTGTCCGGAAAATCTGCTCGGACTCGACAGGAAAGAACAAATACATACAAAGGTCGTCGACCGAGATAAGGTCGCGCAAGCCGTGCTCGACTTTGTCAGAGAAAGCGCGGAAAAACGATAATTAATGCCGAAAAGCGAATTTTTCGGAACACAGAGGCAAATATGGTTGATAATCAGACAGCGCAGAACGAAGAACGGAAAAAAATAATTTTAAGCGGCATTCAGCCAACGGGAACTATTACGTTGGGCAATTATTTGGGCGCGGTCAAAAACTGGCAGATTATGCAGTCCGAATTCGACTCTATATTCTTTATAGCGGATATGCACGCCCTTACCGTAAGACGCGAACCGTCGGAATTCAGACAGACGTCGTTGAACTTTTTCGCGCAGTTTCTCGCTTGCGGATTAGATCCCGAACGCGCGATTATGTATTTTCAGTCGCACGTGCATCAGCACGCGGAACTGCAATGGATCCTCAACTGCAACACCTACGTCGGAGAGGCGTCGAGAATGACGCAGTTTAAAGATAAGAGCGCAAAGCACGCCGACAATATCAATATGGGACTTATGGATTATCCCGTGCTGATGGCGGCGGATATACTCCTGTTTCAGTCCGATTTGGTGCCGGTGGGCGTAGACCAGAAACAGCACCTCGAACTTACAAGGGACATAGCGATACGCTTTAACAACCGCTACGGAGAGACGTTTAAGGTTCCGGACGGATATATTCCGAAAACAGGCGCGAAGATATGCTCTTTGCAGGAGCCGACCGCAAAGATGTCTAAATCGGACCCCGACCCGAACGCAGGCGTTTCGATTACGGACGATGAAGGGACGATTGTACGCAGATTCAAGCGCGCCGTTACCGACAGCGGAAACGAAATTTGCGTAAGAGAGGATAAACCGGGGATAACCAACCTCATAAACATTTACGCCGCTATCGAAAACAAATCGGTGGAGGACGTGGAGAAAGAGTTTTCGGGACAGGGATACGGCACTTTCAAAATCGCTGTCGGAGAGTCGGTCGCGGCAAAGTTCAAGCCCATTCGCGAAGAGTATATAAAATATCTCGCAGATAAACAGTATATAGCCCAAGTTGCCAAAGACGGCGCGGAAAAGGCGGCAAGGCTCGCAGAACGCACCCTCAGAAAGGTCAAAAAAAAGGTGGGATTCGTTGCGTTCTGAGGATAAATCCGCACCGTCTGCAAACTGAAAGGTTTCATACTCGTTTAATGATATTCTGATAGTGTTATAATAATAGAGTGCGCGCTGTTCCCGCAAATCGGGGAGTCGGCGCAAAAGTGAGCGGCAATGTTTGGATACGTCATACCCGACAAAAACAATATGTACATAAAAGACTTTAACGTTTTTCAGTCTTTTTATTGCGGACTTTGTAAGGCGTTGGGAAAGACTGGCTCGCAGGTTACAAGACTTTGCACGAACTACGATATAACGTTTTACAACGTGCTTTTGCACAGCCTTGCGCAGAAAGAAGTTGCGTTTGAGCGCAAAATGTGCGTTTACAACGGCAAACGCAAAGTCATAGTAACTCCCGACGAACTCTCGCTAAAAATGGCGGATATTGCGGTGATGCTCGTTTATTATAACGCGGAAGACGACGTGAATGACGGCAAAAAGTCCCGCATATTTATAAAATGGCGGCTCGCTATGCGCAAAAGGGCGGCGGCAAAAAGACTGCCTGAAATCGACAGGCTAATGAAAGACAGTTTTGCCGCGCTGAACTTACTAGAAAAAGAAAAGTGCGACAGCATAGACAGAGTTGCGGACTGTTTTGCTTCGCTTATGCGCGATATTACGCGTCTGCTTATAGAGACCGACGCTACCGTGGACGATTTTACTTATAATCTCGGACGTATGGTTTATCTGCTCGACGCGGTGGACGACGTTGAAAAGGACGCAAAAAAAAGAAGATACAATCCGCTGTTGTTAAATTACGGCGAATGTACGAATAAGCAGGATTATCTTGCTGAAAATATGGATGAACTGTCGTTTTTGCTGAATTCGACTTATAACAAGATGGTTGGGTGCTATAACCGTATGAACATCGTTTTGTTTGAAGGCGTACTTAGCAACACTGTTTATCTGGGTATTAAAATGCAGATGGAACGTCTGCTCAAAGGAGATGAAAAATGCCAACTAACCCGTTTGTGATTTTAGGCATTGAAAAAGGCGCGTCGCAGAGCGAGATACTCGAAGCGTATCAGACTAAGCGCGCTTATTATCAGAAACACGTTTTCGACGAGGGAGAAAGCGGCGCGGAGGCGGCGCGTATGCTGTCTGCGCTTGATAACGCGTATCAGCAGGCTATGGAGCAATCCCACGAAAGCGCGACGGTGTCGGGCGAGGGAGAATCCACTTTTGAAACCGTAAAACAGGCTATACGGGACAAGAATCCCGACGCCGCTCAGAGCGAGTTGGATAAAATTTCGTACAGAGGCGCGGAGTGGCACTACTTCCAGTCGATTGTCTTTTATGAAAAAAACTGGCTCAACGACAGTAAAAAGCAGTTGGAAATCGCATTGCAGATGGATGCCGGAAATCCCAAATATCAGCGCGCGCTGGAAAATCTGAAAAAGAAGATCGACGGTTCGCGTCCGTATGACAGGGAAGGAAGTCAGGGCGTGTACAATAATAACGGAACGGCTACAACCGACCGCACGTATTCGCAACAGACTGCGAGCGCAAGCGACGGTTGCTGCGCGGCGTGTCAGGCTCTTTGGTGCGCGGACTGCTGTTGCGAGTGTATGGGCGGCGACTTGATCCGGTGTTGCTGATTTGCAAAACGTCGCACGTTGCGCGTTCGCAAAATCAATTCAAAATGATAAATGAATTGAAATTATAGGATTATACGATATATTTTTCCGAGAGCGCAAACTCAAAACGTGCAAAATAAAGGAAGTGGATTTACGCAGTCCGCGATAAGCGCAAAATCGATCGTTATAAGATAAAGCGCGAAGATATTGTGAGACGATTATGGCGAGTGTGTGGCGAGTAATCCGCAGTTTCGATACTTTTCACAGTGCGGAAAGCAGGGGAACAAAGCGGCTTCTGTTTGGAGTTTAAATCATTTAAGTCTTTTGACTTTTGAGAAAAATAATTATAAAGGCAAGAATGGCAAAAAACCGTAAAAAATTCAGCCGTCAGGAGGCGATATATCAGTTGGCGTTGGCAGGCATTTCTGCCGCCATCGCTTTGCTTTTCGTCGGACTCAGCGTTTTAGTGCGGTTCAGCACTATCGCCTTCTACGTAGCGGCGAGTATTGCCGTAATGATCCCTATGACAAAACGATATTATCTTGCGAGTTTTTTTGCTTACGGGGTTTCCGCCGCTTTGGGATTCGTTATCGCAGGAGATATTTATACCGTTGTCGGATACGTCGCATATTTCGGGCCGATGGCGTTGATTACGGGAATTATGTGCAACCGTAAAGTCAAATGGTTTATTGCGTTGCCTATAAAAATACTCTATATAAACGGCGCGCTCGCGTTGCTGTATTTCGCTTGCCATACCATTATGATCGACGCTTCTATTATGGAGAAAATCGAATACTGGATGGTGGCTGTTGTGGGAACAGTCGCGCTGGTGCTGATAGACTACGTATTGCAGTTTGTTTATGCGAGGCTTATTCCAACGGTGGAAAAGGTGTTGCGCACGTCCTCGAAAGATACGAAGAAAAACCCTCTTCCCGAAGAGGATGACGATGAAGATATAAATCCGTTTGACGAAGATAGTCCTTTTGACGAGTGCAGAGAAGATGCGTCGGGTATTGTGTCGGACGGAGAGCCTCCGCAGGACAAAGACGATTCGTTACCAAACGACGGAGAATAAATGTAAAAGTCCCGACATTTCTCGGGACTTTGTTTATTTGCAATATAGCGCATTGTATTTGGATATAGCAGAAAATTGTATTTATAAACCCAGAAATTCCACTCCCGCAAGAAGCACGTCTTCTATTTTATGACTTGTAAGAGAGTAGTAGACGATTTTGCCGTCGCGTCGCTGTTTTACGATGTCCGCCGCACGGAGCAAGCGCAGTTGATGCGAACAGGTAGTTTGATTGAGCCCTAGGATTCGGCTTAAATCCGATACGCACATTTCGGAAATGCTGAGCGCGCATATTATTTTCGCGCGCGTAACGTCGCTGCAAGCGGAGAAAAACTCCGCAAGCGAATGGAGGGTTGCGTTGCGCGGGATATATCGCACTACGGTTTGCTCGGTATCGTCGTCAATCAGGTTTTCCATAATCCTATGGTAATACCTGACAGAATAAAAAAATTATGCGTTTTTGTCGACGGCGGCAAAAAAAACCGTAATTTTGTCATAATTGAAACCTATGCACTTGCACAAATGCGCACCTGCCCACATATTTTGATAAAAAATCACGGGTGGAGATATGTTCAACGATAACTGGTTCCTATTTTTACTGATTGTTATGCTTGCGTTCTTCGCGGACGGGGACATAAGCAATCGAGAGGCTATCGTAATGCTGGCGATACTTTTTGCGCTGACTATTACCAACGTTCCGTCGACGGACGATGACGAGGATGATAGAAACTGTTTTTGCAATCACAGCGTGTAATTATTTATAGCCCGAAAACTTTTTAGATACGCAAAGTTGAAAGATTGACACAAAGTGTGTCGGGGGCGCTTTACTATCTTACGGTTTTCGGGTTATAATTATCGTATGGTTGATTTCAAGGCGAAACTGAAAGACGTTCCGACAAATCCCGGAGTCTATATGATGCTGGACGACGTCGGGGAAATAATCTACGTAGGAAAGGCTAAAAATCTCAAAAACAGATTGAAGTCTTATTTTTTCAATCTTTCAAACCGTACCGCCAAAGTTATGGCTATGCTCGACCACGTCGCGGATTTCAGATATATAATCTGCGCAAGCGAGGTCGACGCGCTCGTCACCGAAAATAATCTTATAAAAAAGCATACCCCCAGATACAATATACTGCTGAAAGACGATAAGGCATATCCCTTTTTGCGTATTGATATGAAACAGGCTTTTCCGCGTATCGAGGTCGTCAGGCGGCTGAAAAACGACGGAGCAAAGTATTTCGGTCCTTATATGCAATCTATAAACGTGCGCGATATAACCGACCTCATTCATACGGCTTTCAGTGTGCGCGACTGCACGCGCGATTTATCAAGACCGTCGCGTCCTTGTCTGAACAGGCATCTGGGAAGATGCCTCGCGCCCTGCTCGGGAGAGGTCAGCGCGGAGGATTACAAAGTTGAAATGCATAAGGTCATCGACTTTCTGAAAGGCAACGACAGGGAAGTAGAGCGCGTCCTTAACGCCAAAATGAAGAAGTTTGCAGAGGAAGAGAATTTCGAAGTTGCGCTCAATTACAGAAATAAACTGCGCGTTCTCGATAAAATAGTCAGAAAGCAGGTAAGCGCGTTGCCGAAAGACTTTAATCTCGACGTCTTCGCTTTTGAATCAAACGGAATTATTTCGGCTATAAATATGCTTGTGGTACGCGGCGGAAAACTTGTAGGCGGCGAGAATTTTACCGCGAATGCAGCCGACGAGGATCTGGCGTCCTATATCTATCAGTATTATGCCAACAATGCGCCGCTCTGCGACGAAATAGTGACGGACGGCGCGCCGGACGCGCTGAGCCTCGAAGAGGCGGTCAACAAACTCTGCGCGCACACCGTAAGGGTGGTCGAGCCGAAACAGGGAGTACGCAGACAACTGCTTGAACTCGCGCATTCAAACGCGTACGACGCAATGGTGAAGTACGGCACGCAGGACGAGCGCAAGGAACTCCGAACTTCGGGCGCGGTCAGGCAACTTGCACAAATACTGCATCTCAAAACTCTGCCCAACCGCATAGAAGGTTATGATATTTCGCATATTTCGGGAACGGATAAGGTTGCCAGTATGGTAGTCTTCGAGGGCGGACTGCCTAAGAAATCGCATTATCGCAAATTCAAGATCAAGACAGTCGAGGGCAATAACGATTTCGCCTGTATGCGGGAAGTCCTTACGAGAAGGCTCAACAAACTTTCGGATTCGGACGAGAGTTTCGGGACGATTCCCGACCTGCTGCTTATAGACGGAGGAAAGGGACAGTTGGCGTACGCAAAGGAAGCGCAGTTTATAACCGGCAGAGAGGATATCGAAATCATCTCGCTTGCAAAGCGCGAAGAGGAAGTGTTTTTGGGGAGCGAACCCACCGTTCCCGTTATCATTCCGAAAGACAGCGTGGCGTTACAGTTGTTGCAAAGAGTGCGCGACGAATCGCATAGATTCGCGATTACTTTCCATAGGAATCTGCGCAGTAAACACCTCAGCGAAAGCGTGTTAAAGAATATCAGAGGAGTGGGGGACAGGACTGCGAACGCTTTGATTAAAAAATTCGGTTCAGTGGAGGAAATAAGACATAAATCTGCGGAAGAACTGGCTACACTGGACGGAATTTCGGTGGCAAAAGCGCAGTATATACTCGATTGCCTCGGCACTGCGGGTAACACCGATAATCCCGACTGCGCGGACGGCGACGGGGGAAACGAATAGTCACCGTCTTTGCGAAATACACATTTCATATATTTTTCGCTATTGTAAATAAAAATAGTTTAATATATAATATACAAAGCGCGTCAGTCTGCATAAAATAGATTTATGCTCGATACTGACATTTACGGCGATATAGCAAGAGAGTGCGGCTGTGCGCTCGCGCTGACGGACGCTCGCAGTCTGACCACGTTCAAAGGCGGAGGAAGAGCCTACGTCTTTAAACCGCGTTGCGAATCGGAATTCATATTCGTATACGCGGCGTTGAAAAACCGCGGATATGAGCCGTATATTCTCGGCGGCGGCTCTAATACGATAATGGCGGACGGATTGTGCTCCGTTCCCGTTGTGTCGACCTGCGGGCTTTGCGGAATAGAAACGACCGCCGACTTGAAAATCTATGCCGAAAGCGGCGCGAAAATATCGGACGTTATATCTGCGCTCAGGGGCAACGGGTTAGGCGGACTGGAATTTTTAAGCGGAGTTCCCGCAACGGTCGGGGGCGCGGTGAAGATGAATGCAGGCGCATTTTCAAAGCAAACGGCGGATTATATTGACAGAATAAGGGTTTTAAGCGACGTTTCGGTCAATAACAGCGACGAGTGCCTTGGAAAAGACTTAAAGACGGAGTATCGCGCCGTAGAAATTGCAGCGGATGATATTGTGTTGAAATACAGGAAGGGCGCGGACGGGATCATACTCGGCGCAGTCTTTAATGGCGACGCGTCGGGAGCGGATAAGTCGATTTCGCTCGCAAAAAAGTATTGCGCGATGCGCGCGAAAAAACAGCCGAAATTTCCCTCTTGCGGAAGCGTTTTCAAAAACGGAATCGCGCCGAGCGGTAAACTTATAGAGGAATGCGGTCTTAAAGGGATAAGGTCGGGAGGAGCGCAGATATCCGAGATCCACGCTAATTTCATAGTCAATACGGGTAGCGCGACTGCGGAGGATTTTATGACGCTTGTGCGACTTTGCGAGAGTAAGGTGCAAAAAAAATTCGGGATAACTCTTGAAAGAGAATTTGTATATCTGCAATAAAAGGACGGTCGGATTTGGAATTTTTCGGAGATTACCATCTTCATACAATCGCAAGCGACGGGCGCGCGTCTGTTGCCGCTCATATCCGAGCGGCTGAAAAGAGGAATATAAAGGAGATTGCTATAACCGACCACTCATTTTCGACGCTTGCGTTTCATCTGACGGAAAAAAAATTCGACGCGCAGACGGAAACCATTGCTTCGCTGGGCGGGCACGGCGTCAAGGTTTTGCAGGGGGTTGAAGGAAACCTGATAGGAGACAGACTCGACGTGCCGCATTCGGTTATACGCAGGTGCGACGTGTTGCTTGTAGGATTTCACCGCTTCGTTTCTTTGCGTAAGGCGGCAGGGAACGGCGAATTCCTTAGAATAAACGGTTTCGGGAGTTTAAAAAAAAGAGAGAAACTCATTTGCCGTAATACGGAAGCGTATCTGAGCGTAATGGAAAACTATCCCGTGGACGTAATTGCACATCTCGGTCATCGCGCGCTGGTGGATTTTACAAAATTATGCGAATGCGCCGCAAGACGCAACGTATATCTGGAACTCAACGCAAAGCATTTCGACGCGCTTGAAGACGGCATTGCGGAAGCCGTAGCGTCGGGGGTAAAATTTATTGTGGGCAGCGACGCGCACGATACGCGTAAACTCGGTAGATTCGGGGAAGTGGAAAGGTTTATCCGCGAGAATTCGATTCCTGTCGAAAGAATATACGGAATAAACGGCAATCGGCCGATTTTCAAAGATAAGAGGGAATGGCAATATGGCAGCGACGTTTAAAGAATTTGCAAGGAATGAACTGATTTCCGTTCTGCCGTCGCAAGTCTGTTGCGTAAAGGCGTTTCTGTCCGCTGTCGCAAAGGCGTCGGGGACTATCGAAGGCACGGGAAGAAAACAGACGCTGTGCCTTGCTCTGGATTGCGAGCAGGCGGCTCAAAAGACGGCGGATTTGCTGAGAACGCTGTATCCTGCGGAGTTTTGCGTTTCTGAGCACCGTATGAAAATCGCGGGAGCGGAACGGCGCGCATACAAGGCGACGGTGCCTCACGGGTTTACTTCGCACGCGCTTCAAGATTTCGAACTTATGAGAACAAACGGCGAGGGATTGCTCGATTTTGTACGCGGCACGCCCCAGCAGTTGCTTAGAAAAGAGTGCTGTATGCGCGCTTATTTTAAAGGACTGTTTCTTGCCTGCGGCAGCGTTTATGCGCCCGATACGGTTGGAGAAGAGAAAAAACAGGGATATCATTTCGAGTTGAAAATTGCCGACGAGGAGTTTGCCTCATCGGTGATGGAACTGCTGTCGGACTTGCGTATAAATACGCGTATGAGCGAACGTAACGGTTATAAACTTCTGTATGTCAAGGATAAGGACGAGATAGTGCGTATTCTCTGCACTCTCGAACTGTCTGACGCCGCAACCAGAATGCAGAGCATAATAGACGAGCGCGAAACAGCGAATCTGCTCAACAGAACCGTTATCTGCGAGACAGCGAATATGGACAAGATTTTTGCCGCTTCGAGCAGACAGATGATTGCCATAGCGAGGCTTAAAGACCGCGGCGAATACGAAAAACTGCCGAGCGCGCTCAAAGAAACCGCCGACGCGAGAGCAAGATATTCGGAGGCTTCTATGCAGGAACTTGCGGATATACTGGGAGTGACGAAGAGTTGTCTGCATCACAGGCTTGCCAAACTCGAAAACCTTGCCGACGCTCTCGAATAATTTAAAACGGCGGTTTAAATACCGAAAATCACAGTTTAGATACGGATTTTGAAAATATAGATATCGGGAGTATGGAAATTGCGCGCGTTGTGCGCGCTGTCCCGAAAAGTTTAAAGCACATAAAAGGAAACCGCACTGCGGTTTAAAGAGGACGATATGACGGATTTCGTACATCTTCATTTGCACACCGAGTACAGTTTGCTCGACGGGGCGGTCAGGCTTGTTCAGCCTGTGGTTGACCCGAACAATCCCAACAAGACGAAAAAACTGCATCCGCTAAGCGACGCGCTCAAAGAGTTCGGAATGAACGCTGTCGCTATAACCGACCACGGCAATATGTACGGAGCGTACACGTTTGCTCAGACGTTGAGAGCGGACGGCATAAAGCCTATAATCGGCGAAGAATTTTACGTTGCGGAAGATATGTACGTAAAAACGCCGGAGGTGCTTAAACAGCGCTATCATCTTATTTTGCTTGCAAAGAACGAAACCGGTTATCACAACCTTATGAAACTTTCGTCGCTTGCGTTTGTCGACGGATTTTACATGCGCCCGCGTATCGATCTTAAACATATTTCCGAACACAGCGAGGGGCTTATTTGCCTGTCCGCCTGTCTTGCGGGCAAAATACCGAGACTGCTTCTTGCGGGTAAATACGACGAGGCGAAAGCGTATGCGATACGTATGCGGGATATGTTTGCGGAAGGGGATTTCTATATAGAACTTCAGGATCATCATCTCGAAGAGGACGCTATCGTAAACAATCAACTCGTGCGCATAGCAAAGGAGATCGGCGTTAAAACGGTCGCGACAAACGACGTACACTATCTGAAAAGAGAAGACGCCGAGATGCAGGATACGATGATGTGTATTACGCTCGGCTGTAAAAAATCCGACGATATAAAAAACTCGCCCAGATTTGACAACGACGAATTCTATCTCAAATCGGGAGACGAGATGGCGGAACTGTTTTCCTGGTGTCCGGAGTCGATTGCAACAACGCGCGAAATTGCGAACAAAATCGAGGATTATTTCGTGCTTAAACGTCCGCCCGTCATTCCCGCATATCGGAACGAAGAAATGGGGGACAGGGACGAAGCGCAGTATCTTCACGATATTGCCTGGGATGGTCTTAGACGCCGTTATACTTCCATAACTAAGGATATGGAGGATAGAATCACTCACGAATTGAGCGTCATACACAACTGCGGATACGACGGATATTTTCTCATAGTCTGGGACTATGTCAACGCGGCGAAAAAAATGGGGATTCCCGTAGGCCCCGGACGAGGAAGCGGCTGCGGAAGTATTGTCGCTTATTCCATAGGGATAACAGATATAGACCCGCTTCGTTATCAACTGCTGTTTGAAAGATTCCTTTCCGCGGAACGCGTAAGTATGCCTGACTTTGACGTGGACTTCTGTTTCGTGCGCAGACAGGAAGTCATAGATTACTGTATCCGGAAGTACGGCAAAGACAACGTGTCGCAGATTATAGCATATTCGACGATGAGCGCGAAGGCTGTCGTCAAGGACGTTGCGCGCGTTCTCGACGTGCCGTATGCGGACGCCGCGCTTTGGGTTAAAGAAATACCCACAGGCAAAGTTATGCTGCCGCAGGTGCTTACCGAGGGTTGCGACTGTTACAGCGCGGACTTTAAAAAGATATATGACAACAGCCCCATAGCAAAGGAGGCTATCGACCTCGCTATGCGACTTGAAGGTATGCCGAGGCAGACGTCGATGCACGCGGCGGGCGTAGTTATCTGCCGCGACGCGGTAGAGAATTATTGCGCTCTTTCGAGAAACGGTCCCGTTATCACGACGCAGTTTGACAAGAATATCATCGAGGACGTGGGGTTGCTGAAAATGGACTTCCTCGGACTCAAAACTCTGACCGACATCGACGAGGCTCTTAAACTTATCAAGAAGGATAAAGGGATAGATATCGATTTCGATATACTCGGATACGAGGACCCCAAAGTTTACGAACTTATCGCGTCGGGCGACTGCGAGGCTGTATTCCAGTTGGAATCGGGAGGTATGAAACGCTTTATGGCGAGACTGCAACCCGATAGTCTGGAAGACGTTATAGCGGGTATTTCGCTTTACAGACCGGGTCCTATGCAGTTTGTCGACGACTTTATAGAGGGTAAAAAGCATCCCGAGAAAGTCGAATACGCGCATCCCATTCTCAAAGAGGTACTTGAAAATACGTACGGGTGTATCGTATATCAGGAACAGGTTATGCAGATTGCGCAGAAGATGGCGGGCTTTTCGTTCGGCGGCGCGGACATTATGCGGCGCGCTATGTCAAAGAAGAAAGCGGACGTGCTGGAAGAGATGCGCAACATATTTATATACGGCGGCGTGCTCAAAGGCGACGCGACGAAAAAAGAGAACGTTGGCGCAAAGGCGAACGGCGTGAGCGAGGAAATTGCGGGACACCTGTTTGACCAGATACTTAAATTCGCCGAATATGCGTTCAATAAATCGCACGCGGCGGCGTACACTTTCCTCACTTATCAGACCGCATATCTGAAATGCTATTATCCGACGCACTTTATCGTTGCTGTCGTAAACAACAGAATCACTAACGCCGACGAACTCAAACACTATATGAACTATTTGAAGCGCACCGGCGTCAAAGTGCTGCTTCCTGATATAAACCGCTCTGAAAAACTCTTTTCCATAGAGGGCGAGAACGTGCGATACGGACTTACGGGCATAAAGAACGTCGGCGAACAGGCGGTGGAGTGCATTATAAACGAGCGCAGAGAGGGCGGCGAGTTCAAGGATTTGCGCGATTTGCTCGAACGCTGTTCGGAGCAAATGAACAAACGTATGTTGGAAAGCCTTATCAAGGGCGGCGCGTTGGATTGCTTCGGGAAAACGCGTTCGACTATGATAGCCTCATATGAGCGTATTATGGACGACGTAGTCAAATCAAAAAAGAGCAGAATGTCTTCGCAGATGTCTTTGTTTGACGAAATGATTGAGTACAAGGACGTTTACAGCGAACTGGAAGAGTATCCCAAACTGCAAAGGCTGTCTTTGGAAAAAGAAGTTTTGGGAATGTATCTGTCCGGACACCCTCTTGACGATTACAGGGAGAGCAAGGGCGAGTTCAACTTTGATACGTCTATGCTGTTTATAGAACAGGCCGACGAGGACGGAAACGTGAATATGGTTATAGACCAGTCGCTTTCGGGTAAATCCGTCAGGTTCGGATGCGTGGTTTCGTCTTACGAAGTCAAGACTACTAAGCAACAGCAGAAATTTGCGGTCGGAAGACTTGAAGACAGAGCGGGTTCGATTGCGTTTTCTATGTATGCTCGCGCCTACGATAAATTTGCCGACGTGCTTGCGGCGGACGCTCCCGTCAAGGTCTCGGGAAAAATCGATTTGCGCGACGAAAGCGAACCGAAGATAAGCGTTGACGCAATGGAACTCTGGCAGAATAATACCGTTGGGCGCAAGCCCGTTCAAACGGCGGCAAAAACGACTGCGGTTGGAAACGATAAGCCGAACGGGATACTGTACGTGCTTGTAAACAGCGCAGCCGAGCGCGATACCGTCGAAGAAGTGCTGTCAATGTATAAGGGTGCGACGCCCTGTCAGGCTCAGATAACCTACGAGGGCAGGCCAAAACTCAAAGAGTATCCGCAGACGGTGCGTATTTGCGACGAGTTGATTGCAAGGCTCTGCGATTTGCTCGGCGCGAACAGAGTCCGTCACGTGGTTAAATAATGACCATAACAACGTTTTCATAATAAAATGATTGTGATATACGCTTGCAAAAAAAAGCGATGGAGTGATATTATATACTCTAATTTGAAATAACCTTTGAGAGGCAACATATATGGCTAAAAAAACTATAAACAAAAAACTGGCGGTGCTTACCAGCGGCGGCGACGCGTCTGGTATGAACGCCTGTATCCGTACCGTGGTGCGCTACGGCCTTACAAGAGGATTCGAAATGTACGGCATTAAGCACGGATACAAGGGGCTTGTAAACGACGAAATATTTCCGATGGATTACAGTTCGGTGTCAAACAGCGTGCACGCGGGCGGTACGATTCTGCGTTCGGCGCGTTGCGTAGAGTTCAAGGAGAGAGACATTATGCTCAAGGGCGCGGACAATCTCCTTAAACGCGGCATAGACAACCTAATAGTTATAGGCGGAGACGGTTCTTTCCGCGGCGTAGAGGATTTGCACGAAAATTCCGACCTCAGCGTTATAGGCATTCCGGGAACTATCGACAACGATATGGGTTATACTGATTCCACGATAGGCTACGATACGGCGTGCAACACCGTAATCGACGCTATTTTAAAACTCAGAGATACGATAACTTCGCACGACAGAATTATGGTGCTCGAAGTTATGGGAAGAATGAGCGGAAATATCGCGCTTAACTCGGCGGTCGCAGGCGGCGCGGAATACGTTATAGTGCCCGAGGCTCCCGCAGACGTTGACGAGATTGCACAGAGCGTAAAACGCGGATTCGATAAAGGAAAGACGTCTACGATAATTCTGCTTGCAGAGGGCAAAAACGAACTTAAAGACGAACTTGTCAAAAAAGTTGCGGAAGCGACAAACCGCAGAGTGAACCATATGGCTCTCGGATATATGCAACGCGGCGGAATCCCCACTATGGCGGACAGAGTGCTTGCGGCGCGTATGGCGCAGCGCGCAGTCGACCTTATCGAATGCGGACAGTCCGGAAGAGTGGTCGGCGTTCGCGGAGGAGATATTTACGATACTACCGTCCTCGAAGCGTTGAAGATTCCTAAGGAATTTGATGAGCAACTTTACAATTTGGCAATTTCCATAAGCAAGTAAAACCGCGCTATTTGCGTTGATACTGCGTCAAAGGCACTTTTGCTCATAGTCGTGTACGATTTGTACACTAGGCTGTTCGCAAAAGTGCCTTTTCCTTGTCTGAACGCAAATAATCGCGGTTTTATACTTATATCAGGAGCGGGTGTATACGCGACGAACACTTTGATAGAGAAAGTTCAGCGCGTGCAAGGCGCGCGCCAAAGTGAGTGCCGAAGTGCGACGTACAGTACGCAGTGAGTGGGCAGTGTTGATTTATGCCCACGAACAAGTGCCATAATTTACCCCATAAAACAGGGCGTTTTATGGGGACCCCGAAAACGTCTCGTGCGGAGTGCCGTAAGGAGCGTAGCGACGGAATAGCGATTGTTGGCTACGCCCAATCGCGTCCTGTCTCCCCCGCGAGCGACGGAGAATGAGTGTAGAGAATAAGCGTAATGCCTTACGCGTCCATACACGAGTGGTGGGAGAAAAGCCCGCAGGGAAAGAGGGGGCAATTTTATTTAAAGTCTAACCCGCTCACTCTTGTAGAGGAAGAAGTAACCTTGATAGAGGGGATTACTTATTTAAAGGCAATACACTCATTCTCATAGAGACAGCATTGAGATAGAACGGGTTTAATATGAAGTCTAAGAAACATTAAATTACCAAAAGTTTCAGGTAAGTTGGTTTTGTATATTGACTTTGATTTTTACTTATAATATAATTATTACTATCAAAAATGCGCGCGCCCGAGGCATCGCGGCGAGTGCATTAAACAAAATTCTTTGGAGGAATTATGAAGAAATCTTGGATTAGAAACCTGCTTGTTCTGGTCATGGCTGTTCTTTTGGTTTTCTCGCTTGTAGCGTGTAATCCCGACGGCGGCGACAATGGCGGAAACAATGGCAACGGTGACAATGAACCGCCTGTGGAATTTTCAACGGGCGATTACTTCAACAAACTGTGGGATCTCACGGCGGAAATCGGCAGCAAACCTGTCTCTGCGACAGATGACATTGCGTTGCACCTGGGCGTAGTTCTTACTCTCAACACCAGAAAACCCCGCGGAAGCAAAGAAATCGTTCAGCAGATAGACCTTGGACTCGATATTCAGGCTGTTCTTGGAAGAACGGCGGCAACTTCTCAAAAAACTGCGCTCAAGGTCAGATTCTATGACCCCACTGACGCTGACAATAACGAGATTGTCACGCTTTATATGTTTGCAAACGATCTGGACAGCATTTATCTCGACTTCTCAGGACATAACGTAAAAGTTCCGCACAACCTTGTTAAAACGGTTTGGAACGAAGTTATGGGCAACGAATCGAATCTCGGCGACGAAATCGTCAACGGTTTGAATTATCCGCTCTTCGGCACGGAAGACGCAAAGTCCAGCATCAATGATATTATCAACAAATTTGTCGGCGATTTCGGTCCTAACTGGACTTTGAATACGATAATCAACAGAGTCCTTGAAATGACAGGATTGCCCATCAAGCAACTCCTTACGGACAACTGGGGACTTATCGGAGGTTTATTAGAGGGCTTAAAGGTAGAGGATATTTTTGACGAAGCAGGCGATCTCAGACTTGACTTATTGCTTACAAACGATTCGTTAAAAGATCTTTTTACCGCTACGAAGACCGTAAACAACGGGGTAACGACCTATAAAGCGGTTATTGACAGAATGGTTGTAAGTATGCTTGCAAGCGGAAGTTTCCTTCAGAATGCCGGTTTGACGGATATGTTCGGCAATGACAGCGGCAGAAGTGAAATTGCGCTTTCGTTTACGGAGAAAGCAAACAAAATCGACAGTTTCTCCATCTCAGCAATTCTCGGCGGAATGCAGACCGCGCTCGGCAAGGTTAACGGAGTTGAAACCGTTGTTGTTCCCGAAGTCGTGCTTACGATAACGGATTTGAGCATCGAAAAAGCAAGCGACGCAAACAGTGTTAAAATCAATAAAGACGAATATTCCGAAAATATCGCGGTAGAAGAAAAACTTACCGTAGGTATCCACGGCATCACTATCAATCCTATCGAAGGTCTCACCGAAAACGCGATCACGCTCGACCACGACGTTACGCTTACTCTCATCGGTCAGATTGATATAGTTAACGTTAAAAACAACAAGACGAAACTCAATGCTTATATCGATATTACGGACGGCAACGGCAAAACCAGTCGTTTTGCAACCGTAAGTTTCGTAGACGGTAAACTGGCAGGCGAATTGACTACTGCTATCAGTCTCGGCGAGAATAAGACAATTAAAGGATTCGTATATGATACCAAGATCAACGTTGCGCAAATGTTCCACGACTTCGTGGTAAAGATCGCGAACGGAATCATCGGCGGCGGTAACAACGGCGACGCGACCGCAATGGCGAAAGATGAAAACGGCGAAGAATTTATTCAGGACGGCGCAGGTTTCTCTGCTTCCAACTGGATTAAAGCGATCAAGACCTTGCTTCCGATGCTCAGCACCGACAATAATTTGCAACTCTCAACCGACAATATTCTCAAAGCGGTTGTCGACGTAGTAAACAACTTCGGTTCTAAGCGTGTTTACGAAGACAAACTTGACGAAGCCGGCAACGTCATTATGAGTGACGGTAAGCCCGTAAAGGTGTGGAACGAGTACAATTACTTCACCTGGACAGAAAAGGGCAGAATCGAGCGTATCGTAAACGTTCTCTCGAATCCGCCTATGGCTGATAAAGATTTGATGGAGTGCGTACAGTTCATCATTGAAAAACTCACTCCTCAAGAGGGCGGAGACCCTGTAGCAGAGGGCGATACTGTTGAGAAAGAGCCCACCATTATGGACGCTGCGCTCAGAATCCTCTATATCTGCGCTCAGTCTATCGAAATCGAAGGCGTTGAAGTTCCTGCTGACGGCAACGCTTACGTAGAGAACATCAAAGCGGTTCTCGGCGGCACGGTCAACTTCGTCGGCGACCTTAAAGGCGGCTTGCACGCAAGTATCGAACTCAAAGTCGGCGACGCGGTGCTGTCCATCACCGAAAGCCTTGAACTTATCGAAGTAGTCGAATCGACGTTCACCGACGTGTACGCGCATTATACCGCGGCTTCCGAGCAGGAAAAGGCTCAGTGGATTAATCTTGCCGATATGATGGCGTAATTCCGCAAAAGCGAACAATCCGCTTGACGGCGGCAAAAGGACTCCCGCACAGACGTGCGGGAGTCTTACTATAATTTTGATATTATCGT
The DNA here is from genome assembly GCA_910578325.1 of uncultured Christensenella sp. Lineage (GTDB taxonomy): Bacteria > Bacillota > Clostridia > Christensenellales > CAG-917 > CAG-475. The sequence goes on along the minus strand of CAJTQT010000001.1, from coordinate 313,937 downwards.
CAACGAGGTTGCGGAAATCATAAAATGCGGTTATAATACATCTATGGACATTTTCGACGTCGAAAACAGTGTTGTTTCAACCGAGGCTTTGCACGACGCAGTCGGCTTCATAAGCGAGTTTTCGGTAGAACTGCAACAATACGACAACAGGATTACGGGCAGCGCGAGCGAGACCGCGTGTGCGCGTGCGATAAGAAGCCGTCTGGCGGATGAAACCGACGCTACGGTGAGGCTGGAAGCATACAGGTCGTTTCCTCTGCTGGGCAGAGGCTCGTTGCCGTTCTTCGGGCTGTGGTATCTGCTCTGTTACGTGCTGTATTTTGTTTCGTTTGCCGGAAATATAACCGCGGGCATACTTCTGACTGTGCTTGCGCTTGCCGTTTTTGCTGTCGGAAGCGGCGTTATGACTGCGTTGTATTTCAATAAAAAACGCTTTAAAAAGTTTTTATCGCAGAAAGTTTCTTATAACGTAGTAAGCGAGTTTTCCAAAAATACCGATAAACTCAAAAAAGAAAGAGTGTTTATAATTGCCGACAATCACGACGCTACTCTCGGTAATTTTGTGACCGACTACCGTATTATGAGCAAAATTGCGCATATATTCGTGCCGCTTACGGCGGCGGTGTTTGTGCTGTTTTGCATACTCAAAATGGCGATAGGCACTGACAGCGAGGTCAAGATTACGGCGTTTACAGTTATACCCGCAGTTGTTGGCGTGCTGGGCGTCACCGTCACGCTATTGAGGTTTTCGCCGTTTGAGAGGCACGCCAAACAAAACAACGGCGTTGCGACTTCCGTGGCAATGGCAACCTATGCGTATTTTGCGGAACAGCCCGATATTCTTCCCGAAGACGTGCGCATAGTATATGCATCGTTCGGAGGAGAGAACTCCGCTCACGGCGGTTCCGATGCGTTTGTAAAATCGCATCCCGAATTTGCGGACGCGCACGTGCTTTGCATCGGTGATATCGACAGTTCCGAATTTAAAATCGCCGAGAGAAATGCGATAAGGCGAATCGAGTATTCTACACCTTTTGTTTCTGCCATAAGGTCGAGCGCGCACGAGCAGAAGATCGATATATCCGCGCTCCCGACGGATACCGTTTCACAGAAACTTGCTTCGATACACGGATATATGTCCGACGCGTTCGCGCAGAACGGAAACCCGACCGCAACGATTGTGGCTGACGAACACCGTTCAAGCGAACGTGTGCTGGAAATAAACGACCTTGAAAAACTGTTTTCCGTAACTGTGGGTACTTTTATCAAGTTGATGGGCGATACGAGCACCCCTGCCGAGGAAGAACATAAAGAGCAACCCAAAACACCTTCTTCTGCCGAAATGGAAATACACGCCGTTGTAGGCAAATGACTTTGCGCGCAAACGCGCGCTTTTTATTAACGCTATGGAAAAAAAAATCTCAGACAATGTATCGCCAACCGAAACCGTCGATTCCCTGACCGCGCAGGATGCGGAATGCCCGTCGGATTTACAGCCTCAGGACGTCGATTTGGTTAGTTCCGAGTGCACCGACGTTTATGCGGACGGAGAAGAAGTCCGCGAACAGGGCATACTGTACGAACTGTCGCAAAAAGAACCGAAAGGTAAAAAAGCCGTAAGGATTGTAAAAAAACTTTGCAAACGCTATTTTATAGACGCATTCACAGGAATGTCGCAAGGTCTTTTCTGTACGCTTATAGCAGGCACTATTCTCGCACAAATCGCCGGTTGGTGCGGCAATAACGGATTTGCACATACCCTCGGATATATTGCGAGTATCGCCAAAATGTTGATGGGCGCAGGCATTGGCGTCGGGATTGCTCATAAACTCGGAGCAAAGCCGCTTGTAATATTTACTGCGGCTGTTGCGGGGCTTGTCGGCGCGTTTGCGGGCGGGCTTGTCGAATCTATAACGGCAGACGCTCCGTTTGCTATAACATTCGGCGCGCCCGGAAATCCCATAGGCGCATACGTCGTTTCGTTGCTTACTATTGAAGTGGCAGGATTGTATGCCGGCAAAACAAAACTTGACATTGTTCTTATTCCATTGGGAATGCTTGCGCTTTGTCTTGCGGGAATATTCCTGGCGTGGCCGTTTATAAAACTTATAGATTTGCTTGCAAAACTTATTGTTTTAGCGATAGAAGCCGGTACGGCGGTGAAAGTTATTGTCGGAATTTTCGTTGCTGTCGTAATGGGAATACTGCTTACAATGCCGACCTCTTCCGCGGCAATCTGGATTGCTATTGCGACATCGGCAACGGCGGTTGCGAATCCGGAGGCATTCGGAATTGCGGGCGGCGCGGCGGTCGCAGGATGTTCTGCGCATATGATAGGATTCGCTATCGCGACTTTCAGAGAAAACAGATGGAGCGGCTTGATCGCACAAGGAATAGGCACGTCGATGTTGCAAATCCCGAACATTATGAAAAAGCCGTTGATTATGCTTCCCGAGATAATAGCAAGCGCAGTTTCGGGACTTGTCGCGGTCCTTTTGGGCATAAGATGCAACGCCGCAGGCGGCGGAATGGGAACGAGCGGTCTCGTAGGCGTATTCGGAACGGTAGACGCCTCGGTTGCCGCGGGAGTTGATATTTGGAGAATTGTTCTCGGAATTATACTTTGTCTATTCCTTATCCCTGCGCTGGTAAGTTTGCTTGTAAGTGAGATCCTGCGCAAAAGAGGCAGTATCAAACCGTCTGACGTTAGGCTGGAAGTATAATAACCGAATGTAAATTAAAAAGCGCAAGCATATTGCGTGCGTTTTTTATATTAACATATTCATTTTTGTTGTGTGCGTTTTTTCTTTGCAAGCGGCATAAAAACCGTAAATACAGTGCCTTTATTCTCGATGCCGTGACAGGTTATAGTTCCACCGTGCGACTTTACGGTTGCCGCCGCTATGGACAGTCCCAGCCCGAAACTGTGGCTGTCTTCGTTTTTGCGCGCTCCGTCTGTTCGGTAGAACCTGTCGAATACGTGTTCCGCTTCTTCTTTTGAAATCGCCTCTCCCGTATTCATAACGGAGAGTTTGAGTTTCTTTTGGTCGGCTGTCAGTTTAAGCCCCACTTTCCCGTCCGCGTTGCAATATTTAATAGCATTGTCCAAAAGAATTACTATAAGTCTGTCCAGCGCACCTTTGTCGCCGTTTACGGTGATGTCAGGTTGAATGTCCGTCAGAAGGCGCACGTTCTTTTCAAAACATATGGGTTCGAAGGTCAGACTTGCGCCTTCGGCAAGTATACTGAAATCAAGTTCCTCTTTCGGAATCTCGGATTGTTCGAGTTTGGAGAGTTGCAACATATTCTGAATCAAGTCCTGCATACGCGCGATCTGCGCGTCAATGGATTCTATCCATTTAGCATTGTCCTCGACGGTGGTTTCCGGCTCGGACTTAATTACGCTGAGATTTGTGGATATAACCGTAAGCGGGGTTTTGAGTTCGTGCGAAGCGTTGGCGACGAGGTCGCGCTGTTTTTTGAAAGATTCCGCAACGGGGTGTAGAAGTCTGGCGGAGGAGAGAAACGCGAGCAGGGCAACGAGCGCAACCGACAGGCAGTACAGCAAAGCGATTTGCAGTCCGGTGTTCAGCATAAGTTCGTGATACTCGGTGCTATCAAGAACAGCGGTCAGCGTAACCGAATCTTTTTGAGCGCTCTGGCACAGAAAGTGGTGGTTCCCGATTTTAAACTGTCCCGATTTTTGCTCGCACGCAGTGGCGATAATGCTGTTTTTCAAGTCTCCGTAATATTTCATATCGCCGTGCACCGCGATATTGCCGTCGTCATCCATATAAAGAAAAAAGCATCGGGATCCTTGCGGCGCGACGTCGTTATACGATTCGGGCGCAGCCAACGCTTTTTCAAGCGAAGTAAGCATGGAAACCTTGTTTGAAATAAACGTCATAATGTAAAAACCGCCCAGCATAACGAGCAGAAGCAGTGCGCCTATTGCGGTTGTCGCAACGGTGAATTTTATGCGCTGGCGGCGAATCAGATTCATTTACATCTCACATTTGAGGTTTTATTTATCAATTAGTGGCAATAAACCGTCTGTTTTGTTATATTTGCGTTTAATGAGGCTTATACTTTCAGTATTTAACTTGCTTATTGATTATTTTTGAGCAAGCCTGTAACCGACTCCGCGCACGGATTCGATGGTAAACGACGCGCCCAGATGGTTCAGTTTTTTGCGCAGAAAAGACATATATACTTCGAGGTTGTTGGACTCGAATTCGCTGTTCAGCCCCCAGGCTTTTAAAATCAGGTCTTCTTTTGCCGCGACAAATTTCGGATATTCGAACAAATATCTGAGAAGTTCAAATTCCTTTGCAGTCAAACCTATTTCGCCCTGCGGCGTGTGTAAAACGTATGTAGTAAGGTCGAGCGACGCTTCGGCATATTCCAGTTTATTGTCGCTTACGAGTTTGCCTCTGCGGCGAAGAACCGCGCGCATACGCGCAGACAGTTCATTGAAAGAAAACGGTTTGGATACATAATCGTCCGCGCCTTTATCAAGTCCGAGGATTTTATCGTTTTCGTCCGCGAGGGCGGTCAGCATAATGACGGGAGTGTCGAGTTTTCTGCGCCTTATTTCGGCAAGAACCTCGAATCCGTTCATCTTCGGCATAATTACGTCGAGCAGAATGAGGTCGTACATTCCGGTGGAAGCAAAGTTGAGTCCGTCCGCTCCGTCGTGAACGCTGTCGACGTCATATCCGTCCTTTGTAAGCATTTTGGCAAGCGCGCGCGCTAATTCTTTTTCGTCTTCTACAAGCAGAACTCTCACGGGTTTACCTCCTAATATGATTATAATTATACTATTTTGTAAAAATTAAAACAATATTAAATTGCAAAGTCTGTGAAAATGCGCAGGCGGCGTATGGTTGCTAAGATGTTGTAAATCCCAGCAACACGTGGTATAATTGAATCTATGAACGTCAGAAAAAGCATCGCAATACTGTTTTTAGCGGCGGCGTTTGCGCTTGTCGCTTTGTTGCTTTGCGCCGTGTTTCCCTTCGGAGAGGCAAACGCGGTAAGCGCGGCGGAGTTGCCGTCTTTTATCATATCTACCGACGACGGGCAGAACTGGACGCTATCGTTGGACGGAGAAACGGTTGCGGTTTTCAGCGGCAAGTTTTCAGATCCGCCTTTTTCAGACGTAGCAAGCGTGGTTTTCGAAAGCAAAATCAAAGGCATTCTTGCCGAGCGGGGACAGGACGATTACTTTTTGTCTTTCGTTCTTCCGTCAATAGATAAAGAGGTTGTGGGATCGACGTCCTTTGAATATACCTTGCAATCGGGCGGTGGATTTACCGTTAAGGGTATTTACGAACCTGTAATCAGCAGTGATGTTACGCAACAGTTGCAGTATGCGGTTGCTGACGGAGAATTTGAAACGTATAACGACTCCGCCGAAACGGACGGCGGTCTTACGTTCGGAGCGAATGTGGATACGGGACGGTACTCCGTGAGAGTGGCGGTTTTCGAGAGATTTGTTTTCGACGGCAAGATGTACCGTGCGGCAAGATACAGTTCGTCAGTAGAGTGCACTGTCGTTAAAGCAGTGCCGCAGACACCGACAGTAGACGACGTAAGCATTGTATACGGGACGGCGGCGAGTGAAATCGCGGGGAGAATAAATCTTGCCGACGGTAGCCTGAGGCTGTCCGTAAATCAGTCTAATCCGTTATTTTCTGATGAAAACGCTTTGCCGGACGTAAACGAAGACGGGTATGTTGTAAACTTCGATTATCTGCCGTATAACCAAAACTATGAAATTCTTCGCGACGTCGGGGTGAAAGTGAAAGTTGAGCCGCTTGCGCTCAGAATATATATCGGCGATTCGTTTTCGGTTGTAGGCGAGCCTATCGATGCTGACGTACCTTACGAAATTGTAACTCCGATGGTCGGAAGCGATACGGCAGAGGATCTCGGTGTAAAACTGTACGTAGACGGCGCGGATAAGGACCGCGCAGGCACATATATGATCCTTGCGACTTTCGAAAACGGGAATTACACTCCCGATTGCCGCAATCTCGGCAACGCGTTTTTGTTTGGAGGTATTCATACGGTATATCAGACTCGACTTAGCGCGGTTGCGCCTGACGGCGTGGAGTTTGCGGTGTATATCGCCGAGGGATTTGAAGATCTGAATTTTAGCGTATCGTTTGCCGACGGCGAAATTACGGAATATATCACGGTTGCGAATCAGGATTATAAAGTGCTTTCGGCGTACGCTTTAATATTTGAAAATGCGGACGGAGAGCGCGTAATTTTGGAAAACGGGTTTTTGCTGACCGTAAGCGGTTTTAAGGACGCGACGCATATTTGCACCGAGGGGGGCGCGGTTGAAACCGATGAAAGCGGCACTCCGTTTAAAACGCGCGCGTCGGTCGTTTATCTGTGCGTTAAAGCGGACAACGTTTTATCGGAAACGTCCGCCGTAGTTCGAGCGAGTATCGCTCTTATCGCACTGAGTTGCGTTTTGGGCGTTGTGTTTATTATATTAACGGTTGCATATTCAACAAGAAGGAGGTATTTCAGATGACGTTGCTGAATGCGGTCGGGTTCAACTCAATGGCGTTGGTTATTTGTCTTTCCGTGTTGTGCGTGGCACTCGCTGCGGGAATAGGCGTTATGATTGCTTTAATTGTCAAAAGCAAGAAGAAAGACAGAAAAATTATGGAAAAAGATGTTTAAGATAACAAAAACGGCAGTTTAAATGTCGAAAGTGCAAATAGCGAGGGCGATGACAAGCGCAATTTGCTTGATGCGTGAATCTTGTTTTTAGTTAGAATTTAAAAAATGAACAGTCATTTTAAACAGAGAATAAAACAGTCGCTGATATTGCTGTCGGCGGGAATCGCGGTCAATATTGCGCTCGCGACGGTCAAGATGTACGTCGGTTTAAGTTCGAACAGTCTGACAATTATGTTGGACGCGACGAACAGTTTTTTCGACGTTCTTACGGGAATCGTTACGGTTGCGGCGTTTGCAGTGCTGTTCATTCCGCGCAGTAAAAAAGCGCCGTTCGGATACGGACGCAGCGAGTATCTGGCGGGATTTGTCGTGGCGGTCGCGTCCGCGGTTGTGGGCGGAACGTTTTTCATACAGTCGTTAAACCGACTCGCAATGCCGGAACCTATTTGGTTCGGCTGGCAGAATTGCGTGCTGATTTCGGTCGCTGTCCCGGTCAAACTGGCGATGGGACTGATTTTCTATTTCAAAAACAAAAAACTGCAATCCAAAGCCATAGCCGCGATAGTGCTGGACTGTTTTCTGGACACGGGAATCACGTCCGCGTCTTTGGTGTCGTTTGCCGTTTCGTCGCAGGTGGATTATGCCGTGGACGCGATTGTCGGAATGATTATAAGCGTGGCGGTATTGGTCTTTGCAGTCAAAATGGTTGTCGACAATGTTAAGTGCGTCGTTCAGGGCGAGGGCGGAGAAGACGAGCGGAAACTGGTGTGCGGCATTCTCGCAAAAGACATCCGAATTAAGAAACTGGGAACCGTGACCGTTCACGATTACGGACACGGAGCCAAGGCGGTTATCGCGGAGGCGGTATTTGCCGAGGGTATGACGCTTGACGGCGTGCAAAGCGCGGAGACAGAATTTCACCGATTTTTCAAAGACGTGCACGGAATAGACGTATGGATTGTGCCGCTTGCAAGCATAGAGGACGCGATTAGGGGGGGCTTATAACCGTCGAAATACTGTGTGCGTTGCGGCAACCCTCAGTCATTTGCTTAGTAAACTAAACTCCTTTTGGTTTTCCTCGCGCGCCGCGCGCCTTGCCTTTCTCGGTTCAGCCACTTATATCCTGTCTAACGTGCAAATACGGGACGAAAAGGAAAACAAAAACGGCAATAATTGCGATAAATAAGATTTTTGGCGAATTATGGCAGAAAATATAAGGATATAAAATATAGACTAAAACAAAAAGATAAGTTATAATATATTTAATATAGACCTAAGGGGGACGCTATGAGCGATGAAATCAAGGACGTAAACGTCGAAACCGACTCGACTGCGGAAATCGCGGAAGAGACGGAAAACGTTTGCACGACTCAGGGATCTGCGGACGAAACCGCAATTCAAACGAAAGACGTCGGCGTCAATTTCGACGACGATGACGAAGAGGACGACGTTGTAGGCAAAAAGAAAAAGCCGAAAAAGAGAAAGAAACCTCTTACGCCGGAACAGAAAAAGAAGCGCGCTATCAAGGCTCTTATTATCACGGGAGCGGTGCTGCTCGCTCTTGCAATATTCTTCTCGGGCGTTGCGATTGCAAACTCTGTCGGAGTTAAGGCGCTTTTAAAGAATGCAAAGAGTTTCGCAAAGGTTGAGTATACTCAGCACGAACAAATAAAGCCCATACTTGACGAAGACGGCTACTGGACGTTTGTCGCCGAGGATAACAGGGATTTCAAGATTCTGCAATTTACGGACGTACATATCGGCGGAGGCAGTTTCTCTCAAAGCAAGGACGCGTGGGCGATGAACGCTGTTGCGACTATGATTAAGGCGGAGCAACCCGACCTTGTCGTTGTAACGGGCGATATCGCGTATCCCGTGCCTTTCCAGGCGGGAACGTTCAACAACCTTGCCGCAACGCAGATTTTCGCAAATATGATGGAGAGTCTCGGAGTTTACTGGACGTTCGCGTTCGGAAATCACGATACCGAAGCGTACAGTATGTACGAGCGCAAGGACATCTGCGATTATTATGAAAGCGCGGGATTCGAATATTGCCTGTTCAGCCGCGGTTTCGCAAGCGAGGAGCGCGGTTACGGCAACAACATCATCAAAGTCAAAAACAACAAGGGTATTGTGACTCAGGCTATCGTCACTCTCGACAGCCACAGTTATATAGAAGGCGATTACTTCGGAATGGCGTGGAAGTATGATAATATTCACCAGAGTCAGGTTGAGTGGTATGAAGCGGAGATGAAAAAACTTGTCGAGGCTAATAAGCAAATCGATGCGGCGTACGATAAGCCTGTCAAAAACCTTGCGTTCTTCCATATTCCTCTTGTCGAGTATCGCGAAGCGTGGGCGGAAATCTTCGAGGCAAACGAAGCGGTCAGCGGCAATAAGGATATTACCGTTAAGGAAACCGAGCACGTCAAACACATCTATGGAATTATGGGCGAGTCCGACGGAAAGAAGAACGGACAGAGAACGTACGGCGTCTTCTGCGGACTGCACGAGGATAATTTCTTCGAAATCGGCGTGATGAACGGCTTGCAGGGCACGTTCTGCGGACACGACCACTATAATAACTTCTCCGTCGAGTATACCAAAGAGGTAGAGGGAGAAATGAGAACGGTGCGTTTGACATACGGCATGAGCGTAGACTACCTTGCTTATCCCGGCATTTATAAAGAACATTCACAGCGCGGTTGCACCGTGATAACGGTTGACGGCGAGGGCTCTTTCGATTGCTTGGCAAAGAACTATTATTCCGATTACGGAGTAAATCACGAGAAAGGCTGAGACGCATAAAGCGTAATATAAATCCGCACCTTAACGGTGCGGATTTTATTTGCATAAGTTTTTACGGTTTATTCGAAAATGCCGAATTTTAAAAACAGTTACAAGACAGCGGTAATTCAGTTTCCGCCGTATTCGTCTTCGCTGGCAGAAGCAAGCGCGCCGGATTTGGTAAACACGCTTTTGAAATGCGTTTTGCTTAGTGCTTCTTTCGCAAGCGCATATCCGCCTTTGTCCGCTTTTTTCTTGATAAGCGCATACAGAAGTACAATTATCGCTACCGCGGCGGTGCCGCAGATTACGCCTATAACGTCAATAAGTATGTCCGTCCAACTCGCAACTCTTCCCGTAGTAAAAATCGGGAGTTGAAGCGCTTCGGATATTCCTGCCAGAATAAATCCCACGGTTAAGCTGATTACAGGGAACAGATATTTTCCTTTTTTCATAAGAAGAATTGCGCAGGACGACAATCCGAATCCCAAAATCGCAAACAGCAGAAAATGTCCGATAAATTTGCGAACGAAAGCCTTGAATGTGCTGAAAAGAGATACCCTAAGCGTATACTCTGCAAAGACCGACGGATCGGCATTGGACGTTACGCGAACCGTTACGTTGCCCAGTCGCTTTGACATAAATACTCCGTTGCCGTCTATCGATGCATTGCCTTTGACTACTTTCCAGTTTACGTTGTATACATAGTCGCTGTCGCCGTATGCTGTAAGTTGAAGTTTCGTATCCACCACAGCGCGCGGATTGCATACAACCGAGATTTGCGAAGGTACCGCCTCGCCTACGTTAATATTCAGGCTGGCTCGGCATTGCGGATTATAGAAAGAAGTCAGAGTGACGGTTGCTTTTCCGAATCTGTTGGCGGTGAATATATGCGGAGTTCTGCGGGTGAGGATGTTCAATCCGTTTTCGGTTTCGACCTGCAAATCGAAATCCCAACTTGCTCCGTCCGGCGTAATGTCGGCAAGCAGTTTGTCAATGTCGATTTCGTCGCCTGCCATAACGTCTAAACTGTCAGAGCGTAAAACTATATTCTGCGGTCGAACAAAAGACGGATTTGCAACCGCAGTGTATCGGACCTGTCTGATAAATCCTGTCTTAGGATATCTGAAAATCAGATTCGCGCTGCCTTCTTTTAACGCCGCGACGCGGTCGTCGTAAATCTTTAATACGGATTCGTCGTCGCTTTCGATTTCGAATACCACAGCCGAAACGCCGTTGCCTTCGCTGTCGAAGATCTTTATCGACGGAGAAGTGCCTATCGGCACGGAAGTATCTTCCGCGCGCAAGTCGGTTACGTTTTCGGGTTTAGTACCGTAGCACAGCACGTTCGCATAATCGCAGATTTCGGGATTGCTTTTCAGCGACGCCTTGATAATGGAGTTTCCGTATTTGTGATAAAATACGGTTCCGTATTCATTGACCGTCGCGACGCTTTCGTCGGATGAAGAGTATACAAGGTCTTTATCGGCAGTCTCGGCAGGATAAAACTTTACGGGAATCGGCGCGGCTTCCCCTGCGTATCTCGCGTCCGGCATAACCAGAATTCGGGAAGTCGTAAGGGTTTCGTCGGGCTGTTCGCCTTTGCCTATGGATTGCAGAGTATCGGTCACGAAGTTGGACTGTGCGCCGCTCGCTTTGCCCGGAAGCGCGCCTTCTATCACGATAATGACAGACAGCAACGCCGTGCATATAAACGCCGCGATTGCGAGAAATCTCAAAAATTTTAAATAGCGGTTTCTTCGTTCCGCATCCGATTTTATTGTTTTCATATATATAAGTTATTATTGTTATGTATCAATGGCAAGCATTTTATTAAAAATTTTTCTATACTGCAAAAATTCGGCATAAATTTTTATAAAAGAGGTGGAAATTGAAAATTATACTTTGCGGTGCGTCGGGAAGAATGGGCCAGGAAATGCTTTCAGAGATCTCACACAGCGGTTATGCGGAAGTGGTCGCGGCGGTGGACAGGCGGCTGCCTTCGCTTGAATGTCCCTGTTACGGCGATTTGTCCGAAGTGCTCGAGAACGCTGACGTAGCAGTTGATTTTTCACATCACAGCGCAACGAAAAGCCTTGTGGATTTTGCCGTTGCAAAACAAATTCCGCTTGTGATTGCAACGACAGGTCAAACGCCGGAGGAAAGAGAATATATTTCGCGGGCGGCTGAAAATATTCCGATTTTTTTCTGCGGAAATATGTCGCTGGGCGTGACGCTGTTTATATCCGTTGCCGCAAAAATTGCTCAGACATTTCCTTATGCGGATGTAGAAATCATAGAAACACACCATAAAGGAAAATCCGATATCCCCAGCGGAACCGCGCTTATGATTGCAAACGCAGTATTAGATGCCCGAAACGGTGAGGGCAGAATCGTCGTCGGTCGGCAGGGCGGACTGCGGCAGAAAGGCGATATCGGCATAAATTCCGTCCGAATAGGGGATATAGTCGGCGAGCACGAGGTACGAATAAATACCGGTTTTCAAAGCATTACGTTAAAACACGAGGCGCACAGCCGCGCGCTTTTTACAAAGGGCACAATGCACGCAATAAGGTTTATCTGTACTAAAAGAAAAGGGCTTTACAGCGTCAAAGATTTTCTGTAATCGAAGACATAATGGAAGTATTATAACTGTTGAAATATGAAGTTGCACTGCGGCAGACCTCAGTGGAGCGCGAAGCGCGGAAGTCCACACAATAAACAAAAAAGACGCAAAAGCGTCTTGTTTGGTAGTTGTGAGTGGACTCGAACCACCGACCCCCACCTTATCAGGGTGGTGCTCTAACCGACTGAGCTACACAACTATATGGGGTGGAGATGCACGGATTCGTGTAGTAGCGTAACGGCAAGTGAACTTGCATTAGTGGAGCGTCAGCGAGGACAGTCCTCGGTTGCGCACCCGTGCGCCGCGGCGAAGCCGCTGAAAACGTGCATATCACCTATGGTGGAGATGCACGGATTCGAACCGAGGACCTCCTGAATGCAAATCAGGCGCTCTACCAACTGAGCTACACCCCCATAGAATGCTTTAAGATAATAGCACCCGCGTACAAATTTGTCAATTGTTTTTCAGGAATTTGTTGACGAGTTGTCAACCTTAATCCAGTATTTATATTTTTTGCGGCAAACCGCGAGGCATACCGTGCTTGCTATCAAGGAAAGGGTTTCCGCAACAATGACTGCCGACCAGATTCCGTTTACGCCGAAAATCAGCGGCATAACCATAATTGCAAAAATCTGGAACAGCAAAGTTCTCGCGATAGATATTATTCCCGAAACAAGACCGTTGTTGAGCGCGGTGAAGAAAGACGACGCGAAAATGTTTATTCCCACGAGTATAAAAGATACTGAGTAAATCCGCAATCCGAAAGTAGTCATATCGAGGAGGTCTTTGTCGTAACTTACGAAAATCATACTGAGGGGACGGGCAAGTCCTTCCGCGAGAGCGGTCATAAGCACTCCGAATGCGAGCATCAGGAAAAGACTTTTTTTGAGCAGATTTTTCATTTCGGCGTGATTTTGCGCGCCGTAGTGATAACCGACAAGCGGGGCGGAGCCTATCGCATAACCTATAAAGACGGAAGAGAAAATAAATGCGAGATAAATCATTATGCCGTATGCGACTACGCCGTCTTCGCCTATATATTTTAGGAGTTGAATATTGTACAGCATATTGACGATAGACATAGAGATGTTTCCCAAAAATTCCGAAGAGCCGTTGGTGCAGGCGCGCACGATAGGGCGCAGTTCTAATTTTGCGGGTACAAGACGCAGCAGACTCTTATTTTTTACGCAGAAGTAAACTACGGGAATGACGGTGCCGACAATCTGACCTGCGAGAGTCGCGGCTGCCGCGCCTGCTATGCCCATCTTGAAACCTGCGATAAAAATCGCGTCGAATACGATATTCGTCACCCCCGCGATGATGGATACGGCAAATCCCAAAGCGGATTTTTCGGCGACGATGAAAAATGAATTGAACAGAAACTGCAACATAAAAGCGACTTCGCCTGCGAGCAGTATCCTGCCGTATATTACGCAGTACGGCAACATTTCGGGCGTTGCGCCTAAGGCGATCGCCACAGGTTCTACCACAACCGCGCCGATAACGGAGAAAATAACGCCGATTATAACCGTAAAGAAAACGATCATAGAGAAGATTTTGTTCGCTCTTTCCCTGTCGCCCTCTCCTAAGGTTTTTGCAACCAGCGCGGAGCCGCCCGCGCCGAACATAAAGCCTATCGCGCTGACTATGGAGATTACGGGCCAGATAAGATTGAGCGCGGCGAATTGCGTCTTGCCGACGAGGTTAGACACAAAAACGCCGTCGACTATGGTGTATAGCGACGTAAATACCATCATAAGAATCGACGGTGCGACTGCGCGGAACAGTTTTTTATATGTGAAATGGTCTGAAAGATGTACTGACATTTTGTCCTCTGAGCGTGTCTATGCATTATAGGTGATAAAGCGGCGGTTGTCAAATGCATTTTAAAATCGGGATGCCGTTTTAAAGATTCTGACAAAATATGCCGTTAGATTTCGGAAAACCGCGACAACGAAGAAAGACGCCCGAGTGGACGTCTTTCTTCGACAATTAAAGGGAAGGTGCCTTTATCAGGCGGATTCAAGCAAAAGTTTGTCGGCAATAAGCGCGATAAATTCGCCGTTGGTGGGTTTCTCGTTGGGAGAATAGATTTTGATGCCGAAAATATTGTTTATATTTTCGATTTTGCCTCTGTTCCACGCAACTTCGATTGCGTGACGGATGGCTCGTTCGACTTTGGACGGAGAGGTCTGATAACGTTCGGCAATGCAGGGATAGAGTCTCTTTGTGATAGAGTTGATGATATCCGGCGTATCGATTGTCATTTTGATTGCCTCTCTCAAAAACTGATAACCTTTTATATGCGCGGGAATGCCCACAGATATAAAAAGATTTGCGATCTTCTCGTCGAGCGAACGTGTGCGGCGGGAAGTAGGGGCCGATTTGGGCGCGGAGATTGTCGCGGTACCCAATTCGTTGAGGAGTCCTAAAAGACGGTTGTAGTCGAAAGGCTTTGCAAGAAAATAACTTGCGCCGTACTGCATCGCTTTTTGAACGAATCCGTCAGTGGCGAGTTGCGACATCATGATCACAACTGTTTTTTTGCTTTCGAGAGCGCTGAGAACTCCGAAACCGTCAAGTTCGGGCATAACAATGTCGAGCAGCAAAAAGTCGGGTTTTGCGGAATCCGCCAATTCGATGGCTTTAACGCCGTTGGGTGCGATGCCTACAACGTCAAAACCGTCTTTAGAATCGAAAAATTCTTTCAGGCTTGCGCAAAGGGCTAGGTTGTCGTCTGCAATAATAATTGTTTTATTCATAATTCCTCCGAATTTCATTAATAGTTTAACATATATGGGATTTAGTGACAGAGGAAAATATCGCACAATCTGCGGATTTTTGTCTAATAAATCAAACTTATGTCATATTGAGCAAATAGGAAGTAAAAACGCGCCTTTTTTGCTATTTACAAGTGCATTTTATAAGAAGTCCCCGATTTTTTCAACTATTATTTTCACGCATTTTTTAAAATACTATATATTGACTGTACTCTTTGCGGATGATACTAAATAACGCCGACGAAAAAATTTTTCGGAAATAGGTATAAATCAGTTTACAGAATTTCATCTTATCAATATAATATATGAAAAAATAAAATACCTGTCCAAGAGGTTTGAATGGGAAAATATAAGAAGTGTCCGCGTTGCGAACTCAACTGGATTGTTGACGAAGAAGAACTTTGCGAAGTTTGCAAGGCTGAGATGGGCAAAGCAAGTAAAATCAGTTTGCTTGAAGACGACGACGATATTATCGGACTCGGTGAAAGGATATGTCCTATTTGCAAAGTCAATTATCTTGACGCCGACGAAGATATATGTCAATCCTGCCGCGCAGAGCGCGCGGAGAAGGAAATCGACAAGACCGACGAAGACGACGGCTGGAAAGATTTCATCGACGACGAGGAGCCGATAACTCCCGGCGAAGACAACGAAGTTTCTCTTTCGCAACTCGAAGAGGAAGAAAGTTTCGACGATGAAGAAGAGGAACCCCCCGTCGACGATTTTGAGGAACTTGACGACGAAGCGTTCCTTGATGATTTCGACGAGGAAGACGAAGAGGAAGAAGACGAGGAAATTGAGGACTGACCGATATATTTCCGTATACTTGCCGCCGATTGTTCGGCGGCTTTATATTGTAAAGCAGGCATAACGCAATAGCGAAAGCGGTTGCACAATATTGTTTATATGGTGTATAATACAAAAACAGAATATAATATATAACGCGTACGCGCGTATAAGGAAAAGTTATGGCAAAAGAGATGAAAGACAATCAGTTTGTCAAAGAAATAGCCGATATGACGGCGGATTTTCCGCAGTGGTATACCGACGTCGTTCTTAAAACCCAACTCGTGGACTACGGTCCCGTTAAAGGAACTATGGTTATCCGCCCGTACGGATACGAGATTTGGGAGCACATTCAGGACGAGCTCGACAGACGTTTTAAGGCTACGGGACACAAAAACGCATATTTCCCGATGCTTATTCCTTACAGTTATCTCGTAAAAGAGGCGGATCACGTCGAAGGATTCGCGCCCGAAGTCGCGCTCGTGACTCACATAGGCGATACGCCGCTTGAAGAAAAACTGGTTGTTCGCCCCACTTCGGAGACGATAATATGTTCGATGTATTCCAAATGGGTGCAGAGTTACCGCGATTTGCCTCTTCTCATAAACCAGTGGGCAAATGTTGTGCGTTGGGAAAAGACGACGCGTCCGTTCCTGCGTACGAGCGAATTTCTGTGGCAGGAAGGTCATACGTTGCACCGCACCGAGGAAGAGGCGAGGGAAGAAACCGCAAAGATGCTCGAAGTCTATCGCGAATTTATGCAGAACGTGCTTGCAATAGACGTGCTTACGGGAGTGAAAACCGAAAAAGAAAAATTCGCGGGCGCCGTAAACACCTATTCTATGGAAGCGATGATGCTCGACGGCAAATCTCTGCAAGCGGGCACCTCGCACTATCTGGGACAGAATTTCTCTTCCGCTTTTGAAATCAAATACCTCGATAAGGACGGACAACTGAAAAATCCTTATCAGACGAGTTGGGGAGTGTCCACAAGACTCATCGGCGCGCTCATTATGGCGCACGGCGACCAGCGCGGATTGAAACTTCCGCCCAGAGTCGCTCCCGTACAGGTTGTAGTTGTGCCTATCGCTTTCCATAAAGAGGGGGTGCTCGATAAGGCTCAGGAACTTGCTGCCGCGCTCAAATCGGCGGGAGTACGCGTAGAACTCGACGACAGAGACCAGTCTCCGGGATGGAAATTCAACGAATGGGAGATGAAGGGCGTGCCCGTACGTATAGAGATAGGACCGAGAGATATAGAAAACGGTCAGTTTGTGGCGGTGCGCCGCGATACGCACGAAAAGCGGGTTATCGAAATTTCCTCGCTCTGCGAAGCAATCCCCGCATTACTTGACGAGATTCACGAAAATATGTTCCGTCAGTCGCACGAGTTCCTGCATTCGCGCATAGACGTTTGCCGCAATATGGACGATATGAAAGAGAGCCTTGACAACGGACATTTTGTAAAAACTATGTGGTGCGGATGCCGCGAGTGCGAAGATAAAATCAAAGCAGAATTGTCCGCAACCTCCCGCGTTATGCCGTTTGACCAGACTCCTGTCGGGGAAACCTGCGTTTGCTGCGGCAAGCCTGCGGATAAGGTCATATACTTTGCAAAAAGTTATTGATTGTATATTAAAATATAACACATCAAAAAGGGGCTTCGAACGAAGCCCCTTTTGTCAATCCTTATGCGGCGATTATTGCTTTTCTACTTCTACGAACCTGTCGCCGTTCAGTTTGAAATATTTTATTTCGTCCGTCTCGGCGTAATAGACTGCGGCGGAATATTGCGTTTTGTCCGCAAAGTCGAACAGGAAGCATTTCCCCGACGCCAACGAGCCGTATACGGGATCGTCTGCCGAGAGCGAAGACAGGGTGTAGTCAACTTTATCCTTATACTCGGTGTTTACGCCAGAGAGCCGTGTGTTCCATACGCCGCAGACCTGTTCGTCGAGGAGACTGTTGAAGGTGGACGTTCCGTAGCCTGTGCCGTACGCCTGTTGATTAAAGAAGAATATCAACTCCGCCGAAATCGTCGCGTCGATATCCGTAAGATTAAGCGATTCAAGACGGTCTTGTTTGTCGGGATCCATCTGCGTGGCGGTGCCGGGATGTCCTTTATAATAATAGACGTAGCCGTCGCCGTAATATGCCATTGTGGCTTTTACATAGTTGTCAAAATCCACCTCGTTGTCGGTGCGCGTGCCGAGAATGACCATTATTTGCTTGTCGTTCTGCACTGCTTCCTCAAACATATTGTCGCTGAATTTATAGAGTTTTTTTAGGTCAGTTTTTTCCTGCTCGGACATATTTGTGAGCAGGGCGTACATACTGAGCACCTCTATTATGCCGTCGGGATTATCCGCATTCTTGATAAGTTCCATAAACGCGGGGCGCATCGGGTTGTCCTTTGGCATATCGTTGGTGATAAAGTCTCTTGCAAGCACGAGGCGGACGTTGTCTTCCTCGGTGAGCATACAGAATACGTAGTGCCGAAGTTGTTCGGTGTTTATCGCAAGTTTGTTGTCATTTTGTTTGTAAGAGCCCTTTGCGGAAATCTGTTCTTTGAGTTTGTGATAATCCGAGCACATATCCTCAAAGATTTCGTCGGAATTCTCGCGGTTAAGATAGTACGAGAAGGCGTAATACGAACCTGTTCCGTCAGAAAGCAAGGTCAGGTCGTAGTTGTCGGAGGGAATGCCGTTTGCAACCGTCGCTTGCATCCAGCCCCAAGGATGATAATCGTTGTAATAAAGATGAAATACGGAGTCGGGATTTATTTCATACAGTTCCTTTATCCACTCGCTCGTTCTGTCGTACATATCGTAGGGATCGGTGTAGTTTATCATCTCGCGATACTCGCCCGACGGAATGAGATAGACGTTGTCGTGGAGGTTGGAGTAGTCCCACGCGCCGCCGCGCTGAAGCCATACGAAAGTGGGGACGGTGTAATCCTTAGTGTATTCTTTGAGATTGAGCGAAAAATACGTGACTGGCATAGTCGCAACTAGCGGCGCGATTACGTATTCGTCGGCAAATACATCAATGTTTTTAGACGTTTTTGCACTTATCGCTTTGTGTTTCGCATTAACTTCGACGTACATTCTGCCATAGTGTACGTCGAGTTGAGCCGATTTCTTAGCGAGAGCGGACGGGTTTGACATCGTTACGGAATTTACGATTTTGCCGTAGGAATTCCTGACCGTTATGGTTATTTCGTCAGGATTGACGGCAGTATTCCAGCAGACGGTAATCTGCTGTTCGTTTTCCGTCTGCGAAACGGAGAAGTCGAGGCTGATTTTCTTTTCCGCGCCTATTGTGAAATATAGGCTGAGGGTGAGAATTGTGGCAAGCACAAGCACTCCGACTACTGTGGAGATAATAATTATCTTTGATTTTTTGCTCATAAGAATACTTCCTTTTTGACGTTGATTTTAGTTTTGTTTTTCTATGCTGTCCAAAGGAATCAATTTAATGTCAAACGTGCCGTCGTCGTAAATTTCGATTACCGTTCCTCCGCGTTGGGTGTGTTTTTTCTTTATGCCTTTGTATGCCAGATAGTCAATAGACATTCCGTATGTAAGCCGTATGCCCTGATATGTTATCGACAGGGTGTTGAGGTGGTCGTGCCCCATAAACATACCATTACAACTGCCGAGTTTCACCATTTCTCCGAAGAACTTGCCCTCTTTCGTTTTAGGATAGCCGAAATAGTTGTCTTTTTCCTGTACGAAACCCAGATGATAGGTCGCTTCCGAACTGCCGTTGTAGCACTTTTCCCAGCCCTCTTTGAATTCTTTGGGGGGAATATGGAAAAATGCAAGCGAGCGCGCCGTCTGTCCGTCTGCGCTCATCTCGGCGATAGCGCGCTTGTACCAGTCGATCTGGTCGTCGTGTATGACGTCGAAGCCGCTGAAAAACGATTTTGTGAGATATGCGTTGCTATCAAGAAACATCAGAGCGGTGTTAAGCGTGCCGTCGGGATTGTTGAGTTTTATGCAGTAGTTTCCCATACCCGTCAATCCTGATTCGCCTTTTTGGAAATGGCACTTCGGCTGACTCATATAGAATTCGGAAAGCCGTTCCTTATTGTAGAATGCAAAACTTTCGGTGTCGTGGTTTCCGTATACGAGAGTCCATTCCACGCCGAGTTTGTTCATAAGGTCGGCAAACTTGCGGCTGCCCCGCATATTGTTGAACGTGCCGCTCCACGGCCACAGTGGATAGCAAACGTCGCCTGTGACTATAACGAAGTCGGCATTCGCCGCGCCGACGATTTTTTCGACGGCGGCGAGTGCAAGTTTATCTTTTTTGCGGCTGAACGGACCTCCTCCGATATGGATGTCTGTCAGTTGCAGAATTCTGAACGGTTTTCCCGCTTCTTTTGTGATGACGGTCTGACCGTTTGTTCTGTCAAATATCGCGCCCATAGAGATTATTCCTCTGTTTCGTCGGCAGATTGCTCGTCCGGCTCAACTTCCGCTTCGAGGGCGGATTCGGTTTCCACTGCCATACTTTCCGCCACTGCGTCTACGCCTTCGGCTTCCACTTTCTGCATCTGGGCAATGTCGTCGTTGAGGTTTGTTTCTCCGTCCGCGGAAACTTTCAGATTTCCGTTTTCATCGTACATAGTCGGGTCGATAATATCTTTGGGATTGACTTTTCCGTAGAGTTCGGCAACCATAGTCGAGCGTTCCTGCTCTTCTTCCTCGGTGAGCGGAGTTCCGCTCTTTCTCGCCTCTATGAAGTAGCGCATGCGCTCTAACTTCTTGCTTGTGACTTTATATCTGAACGAAGCGAACAGCGATACGGAGATAAACACCGTGATAGAAATGCCGAGCACCAGTTTTATTGCAAGCAGAGCAGAGTCGGGTTGTACGATATACTCTGTTGCGTCGGGGTCGGTGATGAAATGCGCGGCTTCCAAAAACCAGCCTACCATACCGACGCCGAGAGCGCCCGCTATTTTACGCGCAAGCGTCATCATTCCGCTGTACGTACCCGTGGGACGCGCGCCCGTAGCCATTTCGGCAACGTCGAGGGTGTCGGGGAATATGATCCAAGGCATCATCTGCGCTCCGCCGAAGCCGAGTCCCATAATGAACGCTACGATAGGCACGAGAATGGGGGGCGTCCAACTGGGATCCATAACAGCAAGCATAATTCCGCCCAGAATATAGAAGGGAAGTCCCATACGGAATGCAAACGACTTGCTCTTTTTGTCCATCATAATGCGGACTATCGGGAACGCTATGACCGCCGCTACCATTAGAGGCGCGATAATAAACATAGATGACATTTCCACGCCGAACAGCGACTTTCCGTGCCAAACGTCGGTGGCATAATAAACGGCGAGCGCGGATATCATATCCATACACATAAACGCCGTCGCATACATTAAGATGTGCCAACGATAGGATTTGTTTTTATAGGGTTCTACGTAGTTCTTTACAAAACGTTTAAAATTAAATTTTTCTTTGGGGGTCGTGATCTTTATGCGCTCTTTTGTAAATATGCCGCAAAGAATAAGTCCGCCGCCGAAGAGCACGCCGAATACTATTGCGATTATAAGCCAGAATTCAACGCCGTTGATTTTGGGAATAAATCCGAAAACTACCTCTTGATCGGTTATGAGTGCTTCCAGAAGGACGAGCGGGATAACGTACGCTATTCCCGATGCCGCCGCTGTAAATACGAGTTTTACGGTGTTGGTGTTGTTGCGTTCCTTAAACGACGGAGTGATATCGCTCGCCATAGACGTGTAGGGAACCTGCGTTATCGTAGAGAATGTGTTCCACAAAAGGTACATTATTATTATGTACGGGATAAAGCCGCCGACGGACATTCCCCAGTCGCGAACAGGCATAAATAGCAACAATATCGCTACCATAAGACCGATTCCGCCGAAGATCATATACGGCTTACGTCTTCCCCATTTGCCACGGGTATTGTCGCTGATAAAGCCCATAAACGGGTCGGTGAACGCGTCCCAGAGTTTGGCTATCATCATAATAGTCGTAGCGAGACCGACCGCGATTCCGCCGTACTTGTTCATATATCCCGCCATAACGCAGGACATAAGCGCAACGCCGCCGCCGTCCATAAGACCGCCCGCGCCGTAGCACAGTTTTTCTTTGAGAGGAACTCTGTCCTCGGGGCGGACTGCGCTTACGGCAACTTCCGCACTTTTGGTTTTTTTGCTCATAAAATTCTCCCTGTAAAAAAGGTTTAAGTGTAATGTAATAATGATACCAAATAAAATAAATTTTGTAAATATTATTTTGTGCGCGAACGCGTGTATGCGCGAGAGAAAACTGACGGACGTTCAAAACACTTTAAGTGTGTGAAAAAATTGCCGTATATAGGTGACAAAAACCGCGGCTTGTGGTATTATGAAAAAAATCGATAGTCCGTCAATTTGTTTTGACAAGAACTAGTCCAAAACGCCTGCGCGCATCAAACGGTCTTGTCATTGCGACGGGGCTTTTTTTTGGAGAAATATGACAAACGTAAAAGACGTATTCCAACAAAAGGCGAAACATCTTCTGCCGCTTCAACCTCGCTTGTTTGAGGATTTGTCGTTTCTCGACGGCGTCGGCATCGATTTTGAAAAAACTGTTATTCTTCCCGGTTTCTGTGACGTGCACGTGCATTTCAGAGAACCGGGTTTTTCTTATAAAGAGACTATCGCAAGCGGAACCCGAGCGGCGGCAAGAGGCGGATATAGCGCGGTCTGTACAATGCCGAACCTCAACCCCGTTCCCGATTGCGCGCGTAATCTGGCGATTCAGACTGACATAATTTCGCGAGACGCGGCGATATCGGTGTATCCGTACGGTGCGATAACAGAGGGCGAAAAGGGAGAAACGCTTGCGGATTTGCAATCTATGGCGGACAGGGCGATAGCCTTTTCGGATGACGGCAGAGGCGTACAATCGGATGAGATGATGCGCGCGGCAATGATAAAAGCAGAAGAACTCGGCAAAATTATCGTCGCTCACTGCGAAGTAAACGCGTTGCTTAAAGGCGGTTATATCCACGACGGCGAATACGCCAAAGCGCACGGACAGCGCGGCATTTGCTCCGAAAGCGAGTACGCGCAAATAGCGCGCGATCTGAAACTGGCAAAGGAAATCGGCTGTGCGTACCACATCTGTCACATCTCCGCCAAAGAGAGCGTTGACCTTATACGCCGCGCAAAAGACGGCGGCGTCGACGTGACATGCGAGACCGCTCCGCACTATCTGATTCTGGACGAAAACGATTTGAAAGAGGACGGCGCGTTTAAGATGAATCCGCCGTTGCGCTCTCGCAGCGACAGACTCGCGCTCGTTGAGGGAATACTCGACGGGACCGTCGATATGATTGCAACCGACCACGCTCCGCACTCCGCGCAAGAGAAGTCAAAAGGGCTTAAAGACAGCGCGTTCGGCATTGTGGGATTAGAAACGGCATTTCCATTGTTATACACAAATCTGGTGTTAAACGGAGCAATAACGCTTGATAAACTGCTTGTTCTGCTGAATGAGAATCCGCGAAAGAGATTCGGAATTCCTTTCGACGGCTTCTCGGTATGGGATTTAAACGCGAAATACGAAATCAATCCCGATGAGTTTTTGTCGATGGGAAAGTCCACTCCGTTTGTCGGACAAAGCGTTTTCGGGAAAAATCTGCTGACGGTCGCAAACGGGAAAATCGCATATAAGGCGGACGGATAATTTCGGGCAAGACGATTGAAGGGCAACCAGAAAAATATAAACAAAAATCAATATTTCGGCGGATAATTCAATCCGCGTCGACTACTGTCGGAGGACACTATGAAAAGAACAGACATCAAAAAAATCCTAATAATCGGTTCGGGACCGATTGTAATCGGGCAGGCGGCGGAATTCGACTATGCGGGCACTCAGGCGTGCCTCGCGCTCAAAGAAGAGGGCTACGAAGTCATACTTGTCAATTCCAACCCTGCGACGATAATGACGGACACCGCTATCGCCGATAAGGTGTATATGGAACCCCTTACTCTCGAATACGTCGCTAAGATACTCAGATACGAGCGTCCCGACGCGATCGTGCCCGGCATCGGCGGTCAGACGGGTTTGAATCTCGCGATGCAACTCGAAAAAAAAGGAATTCTTAAAGAATGCGAAGTTGAACTTCTCGGCACAGGCAGTACGAGTATTGAGCGCGCCGAGGACAGAGAACTGTTTAAAGAGATGTGCCAGTCCATCGGCGAGCCTGTCATTCCGTCCAAAATAACGTACAGTATCGACGAGGCTAAAGCGGCGGCGGAAGAAATAGGTTATCCTGTCGTTCTTCGTCCCGCGTTCACGCTCGGCGGTACGGGCGGCGGCTTTGCGAACAACGAGGCGGAATTGATTGAAATTGGGATGAACGCTTTTAAACTTTCGCCCGTACATCAGGTGCTTGTCGAAAAGAGCGTAAAGGGATATAAAGAAATCGAGTTTGAGGTTATGCGCGACGGGAACGACCGCGCAATTACCATTTGCGGAATGGAAAACGTCGACCCCGTCGGCGTGCATACTGGTGACAGTATCGTAGTCGCGCCCATCCTCTCTCTTAACGAGCACGATTTGAAAATGCTCAACGACAGCGCAATCAAAATCATTCGCGAACTCAAAATAGAGGGCGGTTGCAACGTACAGTTTGCACTCAATCCCAACAGCAGCGAATATTACCTTATCGAAGTCAATCCCAGAGTGTCGCGCTCGTCGGCGCTTGCGTCTAAGGCGAGCGGGTATCCCATTGCGAGAGTGACGGCAAAAATAGCGGTTGGTATGTCGCTCGAAGAGATTCCTGTCGCGGGCGGTACGGCGGCAATCGAGCCGAGTCTGGATTATATCGTCGCGAAGTTCCCGCGGTTCCCCTTCGATAAGTTCACTACTGCGAAGAATACGCTCGGCACGCAGATGAAGGCGACGGGCGAAGTTATGGGAATAGGTTCTTCGCTGGAAGAATGCTTCCTCAAATCCGTACGCTCTCTCGAAACGGGCGTAACGCATTTTTATATGCGGAAATTCGCGGATATGACGACGGAGGATCTTTACGCCTATCTCGACGAATTTAAAGACGATACGATTTTCGCGGTGACCGAACTTATCCGCAGAGGCGAGAGCACGGAAGAGATTCATAAAGTCACAAAGATAACCGAACTTTTCCTTGAAGCCATTGCAAGAATTTGCGAAACGGAAAAGGTTCTGAAAGACAACCCGAGAGATGTACGCGTGCTACGCGAAGCAAAGACGCTGGGATTTTCCGATAAGTTTATCGCTTCGCTGTGGGGCGTGGGAGAAACCGAAGTTTACAATATGCGCAAAGAAAGCGGAATAGTTCCCGTATTCAAGATGGTCGACACGTTGCATACGGGCAGATATATCGCGTATCTGTACTCGTCATACGTCGGCGAAAACGCTTCGAGACTGACGGATAAAAAGAAAATAGTAGTGCTCGGAGCGGGGCCGATAAGAATAGGTCAGGGCGTTGAGTTCGACTATTCGACGGTGCACGCGGTTCAGACCATTCGCCGCGCGGGTTACGAGGCTATCATTATAAACAACAATCCCGAAACGGTGTCCACCGATTATACCACTGCCGACAAACTCTACTTCGAGCCGCTTACGCCCGAAGACGTTATGGCAATTATCGATTTTGAAAAACCCGAGGGCGTTATAGCATCGCTCGGCGGACAGACGGCAATCAATCTTGCCGAACCGCTCAGAGAAAGAGGTGTGAAGATCATAGGCACGGACTGCGAGGCAATCGACAGGGCGGAAAACCGCGACAGTTTTGAAAAACTGCTCAAAGACCTTGACATACCCCAGCCGCAGGGAAAGGCTGTGACGAATATCGAAGACGGAGTAAACGCGGCGAATATGATAGGCTATCCCGTGCTTGTACGTCCGAGTTTTGTGCTCGGAGGGCGCGCGATGCAGATTGTTGCTAACGAGGAGCAGTTGCGCCACTATCTCAAAACCGCGGTCGAGGTCGACGAAGATAAGCCTGTGCTTGTGGACAAGTATATCATAGGCAAGGAAGTGGAGGTCGACGCGATATGCGACGGTCGCGACGTGTTTGTGGCGGGAATTATGGAACTCGTCGAGCGCACGGGAGTGCACTCGGGCGACTCGATAAGCGTATATCCCGCGTTCAGCATTTCCGACAAAGTCAAGGGAATTATCCTGCAATATGCGAAAAAACTCGGACTCGGAATCGGCATAGTAGGCCTGTTCAATATTCAGTTTATTGTGGACGAAAACGAAAAAGTATTTATTATCGAAGTCAATCCGCGCTCGTCGAGAACTGTCCCGTTCCTCTCCAAAGCCACGGGTTACAGCCTTGCGGACATCGCGACAGAGGTTATAATGGGCAAGAGCCTTAAAGAACAGGGAATATTCGACATTTATCCGCAGGAAAAGAGCAGGTGGTATGTCAAAGTGCCCGTGTTCTCGTTCAATAAGATTCGCGGGCTCGACGCTTACCTTTCTCCCGAAATGAAGTCTACGGGCGAGGCGATAGGCTATGACGACAAACTCAACCGCGCGCTGTACAAAGCGTTGCAGGCATCGGGTATGAAATTGCAGAATTACGGCACGGTGTTCGTTACGATTTCGGATAAGGATAAGGAAGAGGCGTTGCCGCTCATACGCAGATTTTACGATCTCGGATTCAATATACAGGCGACGTCGGGCACTGCGAAATTCCTTATCGCAAACGGAATACGCACTCACGTCCTGAAAAAAATCAGCGACGGCAGCGACGATATTCCCGAGGCAATACGTCAGGGACACGTTGCTTACGTAATCAACACTCAGAACGTCCGGTCTACGGGACAGATGAAAGACGGATATATGATAAGAAAATACGCGATTGAAAACAACGTGACGCTGTTTTCGTCGCTTGACACGGTTCGCGTTCTGTTAGACGTGCTTGACGAAACCACGCTCAGAATATCCACAATCGACGCATAAGCAATTTGCGCAAATAAAGACTTTAAAGCACTGCTTTCGCAAGAAAAAGTGTCAATTCTGCAAATACTGATATGAAACAAACAATATTTACAATCGAAAACAACACTGCGCTTACAGATTGTGTTTACGAAATGAAACTGGTCGGCGATACTTCGGAAATAACGGCGGCGGGACAGTTTGTCAATATCGCAATCGACGGACTTTTTCTTCGCAGACCTATATCCGTTTGCGACGTAGAGGACGGGTTGCTGACAATAGTTTACAAAGTTGTAGGCAAAGGTACGGAGCAAATGAGCGCGATGCACGCGGGGCAGACGCTGGATATCCTGACAGGACTCGGCAACGGTTACGATATTACGTTGTCGGGGGATTGCCCGTTGCTTATAGGCGGCGGAGTGGGAGTGCCTCCGCTTTATAATCTTGCCAAACGATTTATTGCGCAGGGCAAGCGGGTGCGCGTGATTCTGGGATTCAACACCGCGGACGAAGTGTTTTACGAGGACGAGTTTAAAGCGTTGGGATGCGACGTTGCTGTCACTACGGTCGACGGCACGCGCGGAATAAAAGGTTTTGTGACCGCCGCTATGCACGAAGGGTACTCGTACTTTTATACCTGCGGTCCCGAACCTATGCTGAAAGCGGTTTACACTGAATCGGTTACCGACGGGCAGTTCAGTTTCGAAGAGAGAATGGGGTGCGGATTCGGCGCGTGTATGGGTTGCAGTTGTAAGACCGTGACGGGATACAAGCGTATATGCAAGGACGGTCCCGTGCTTTGCAAGGAGGAGATATTATGGCAGAAATGAGGGTTAATCTATGTGGAATAGACATTTTAAACCCGATTATTCCTGCAAGCGGCACTTTCGGCTATGGGTATGAATATGCGGATCTATACGATATAAACTGTCTCGGAACCTTTTCGTTCAAGGGCACGACAAGAGAGCCGCGGTTTGGAAATCCCACTCCGCGAATTGCGGAATGTACGGCGGGAATGATAAACTCGGTCGGGCTTCAGAACCCCGGTGTGGACAAGGTTATTGCAGAGGAATTGCCCAGACTTGTCGGGTGTTTCAATAAAAAAGTTATGGCAAACGTCAGCGGATTCTGTATCGACGACTATGCTTACACTTGCAACAGACTCGACGTGTGCGAGCAGGTCGGCTGGTTGGAAGTCAACGTCAGTTGTCCCAACGTGCACGGCGGAGGTATGAGTTTCGGCACTTCGCCCGACGCGGTTGCGGAGGTTACGAAAGCGGTAAAGGCGGTGACAAGAAAGCCTGTCATAATAAAACTTACGCCAAACGTTACAGACATAGTTTCGATAGCCAAAGCGTGCGAGGACGCGGGGGCGGACGGCGTCAGCCTTATAAATACGATGCTCGGTATGCGCATAGACCTGCGTAACAGAAAGCCGGTGGTTGCAAACGTTATGGGCGGATTTTCGGGACGGGCGATATTCCCTGTTGCGCTCAGAATGGTGTATCAGGTTGCAAACGCGGTAAAAATTCCCGTAATAGGTATGGGCGGAGTGGCGACTGCGGAGGACGCGGTGGAAATGATGCTCGCAGGCGCGACGGCAGTTCAGGTAGGGGCGCAGAATCTCGTCAATCCCTATGCCTGCCGCGATATAATTGAGGATTTGCCGAGAGTTATGGATAAGTACGGAATAGAAAAATTAACGGATATAATCGGAGGATGCAGATAATGGGCAAAGACGTAATAATCGCTTGCGATTTTGCAAGCGCGCAACAGACTTTTGAATTTTTGGACAAATTTACGGACAGAAAACCGTTTGTCAAAATCGGTATGGAACTTTTCTATGCCGAAGGTCCGCAAATCGTACGGGATATAAAGGCGCGCGGTCATAAAATCTTTTTGGACTTGAAACTTCACGATATTCCCAACACGGTCAAAAAGAGTATGGCTGTGCTGAGAAATCTCGACGTAGATATGACCAATCTGCACGCCGCAGGCACAGGACGTATGATGAGCGCGGCAATCGAGGGATTGACTCGCGAGGACGGCTCCCGTCCGTTGCTCATAGCGGTTACGCAACTTACTTCCACCGACCAGCAGATAATGGAACAGGATCTGTTGATTGAAAAACCTATCGACGAGGTCGTTATGCATTATGCAAAGACCGCTAAGGCAAGCGGACTCGACGGCGTCGTATGCTCTCCGCTCGAAGCGGGCAAGGTTCACGACGCGTGCGGAAAGGAGTTCCTTACCGTCACCCCCGGAGTGCGTTTTGCGGACGGCGAGGTCGGAGACCAAAAGAGAGTTATGACGCCGGAGCAGGCAAAGCAGATAGGCTCGGACTACATCGTGGTCGGAAGACCTATAACCGCCGCGCTGAATCCGGTTGCCGCATACGAGCGTTGCGTAAAAGAGTTTTGCGACTGATTTGCAAGCAGTAATATCGCAGTCTGCCGAACGGATTTGCCGATTCGGTGACAAAATAAATAAATTATCAGACAGGAGAAGTTATGAACAATATACAGTCAACCGTTGCAAAAGATCTGCTTTCGATAAAGGCGGTATTTTTCCGTCCCGACCAGCCGTTTATATGGGCAAGCGGAATAAAAAGCCCCGTATACTGTGACAACCGTCTTACACTCACGGCTCCGCAGGTCAGAAACGACGTCGAAAACGGACTTGCCGAAACGATAAGAGAGCACTATCCCGACGTCGAAGTCCTTATGGGCACGTCCACGGCGGGTATCGCGCACGCGGCTATTACGGCGCACATTATGGGCTTGCCTATGGGATACGTGCGTTCGGGGGCAAAAGACCACGGCAGACAGAATCAGATAGAAGGCAGACTTGAAAAAGGTCAGAAAGTCGTGGTTGTCGAGGATCTGATTTCAACCGGCGGCAGTTGCATCGAGGTTGTTGAGATCCTGCGCGAAGCGGGCGCGGAAGTGCTGGGTATCGTAAGCATATTCACCTACGGAATGCAAAAGGGACTCGACAGACTGGTTGCGGCGAACGTCAAAAATGTATCGCTTACAAATTTTGATGTGATTGCGGAGATTGCGGCGCAGGAAGGTTATATCAGAAAAGAGGACGTGGCAAGACTCATTGCGTTCAGAAACAATCCCTCCGATGAGAGTTGGATAAAATAATTTAAATATATGAGACATTTGATAGATACAACCGATTTCAGCGTCGACGAACTGTACGGGCTTATCGACACCGCGACGGATATAATCGCAAATCCGAATAAATATTCCGAAGCGTGCAAGGGCAAAAAACTTGCGACGCTGTTTTTCGAGCCGTCCACGCGTACAAGGCTGAGTTTTGAAGCCGCAATGCTGGAACTGGGCGGAAGCGTGCTCGGATTTTCAGACGGAGGCAGTTCGTCCGCGGCAAAGGGCGAAAGCGTGGCTGATACGGCAAAGGTAGTGAGTTGCTATGCGGATATAATCGCAATGCGTTCTCCTAAGGAGGGCGCGGCACTCGTGGCAGCGCATAACGCGGGTATTCCCGTCATAAACGCGGGCGACGGCGGACACTGTCATCCGACGCAGACGCTTGCGGATTTGCTGACGATTTATCGCAGGAAGTCAAGACTGGGAGGGCTGACCGTGGGCTTTTGCGGCGATTTGAAGTACGGCAGAACGGTGCATTCTCTCATCGCCGCGCTGTCGAGATACGACGACGTAAAAGTGGTGTTGATTTCGCCCGAGGAACTGCGCTTGCCTGATTACGTTAAGAACAACGTGCTTGAAAAATGCGAAATGGAGTACGTAGAAACGCGTAGTCTGGAAAAAGCGATTCCGTCGCTCGACGTGCTGTATATGACGAGAATACAGCGTGAAAGATTTGCGGATAAAGACGAGTACGAACGGCTTAAAGACAGTTATATTCTCACTGTTGAAAAACTTGCGGACGCCAAATCCGATATGATTATTCTGCATCCGTTGCCGCGCGTAAACGAAATCAGCGTAAAGGTGGACGCCGACAGCAGAGCGTGCTATTTCGAACAGGCTTTAAACGGAAAATATATGCGTATGGCTCTTATACTGAAATTGCTCGAAGAGGCGCAGGCGCATCCTAAAAACTCTCAACCATTCGACGGAGAGGAGATAATAAAGGACGCGCACCGCTGTGAAAATCCGCGCTGTATCACCGCAACCGAACAGGAACTCTCTCACGTTTGCAAGGTTGCAGGCGACGGAGTTTTGCGGTGCGCATACTGCGAGCAGACAGTGCAATGATATTCGGTCGGTAAAAATATATAAAACAGAGATTTGGCGGAATCTGACATAATCGACTGTTTATAACAATAAAAACGCCGTGTAAACGGCGTTTTTGTGTAAATTGTTTCAATGTTGCTTTTTAATGTTGCCGATACTTTATAGCGAATTTCTGCCTGCTTTAAGCGGAGGCGAGAGACGGCAGTCCGACGCGATTGACATCCTGCGTCACTCGGTTCTGAACGTAAACGGTGATTCGGGTGTTGAATACAAACACGATATCGCCGTTGTTGTCGGTGCGGTAGATCGCCATATCGCGCTCGATAAATCTGTCAATCGTTGTCTGACGCGGATGATTGAATTTGTTGCCCTTGGCGTTGCAACTGATGAATGCGTATTCGCAATCGATCGCGTCCAGAAACTCTTCCGTGGACGACGTTTCGCTGCCGTGGTGTCCGACTTTGAGGACGTCGCAATCCAGTTTCCCGCCGATACGTTCCACAAACATCGGCTCGTTTATTTCATTGCTGTCGCCGGTGAGAACGGTTCTAAAACCGTTGTATTCCAAAATGCCGATAGGCGAGACGGCGTTCTTCTTTTCCGCGGAATTCAAATTGCTGTCGTCATAGTATTCCTGTGTGGGGCAATAAAAAGTCAGCGTGTAATCTTCTCCTTCTATAACAATGGCGTTGGTGTCCTCGTCGGGATCGACGTTGAGCGTGATATTGCAATTCGGTTCCGTGAGCGCGGCGCAGAAAAATTCGGCATAACAGGCGGTGTCAACGGTGTCCTTATCGGTGAACATCGAAAGCAGTTCTTCGTTCAGAGCGTTTACTTCCGCTTTCCATCTGTCGCTTGTCGGTTCGGCAAGCACGTTCGGCATAAATATGTTGTCCACCTGATATTTGTCGATTACTTCGTCTAAGAAATAGACGTGGTCGGAATCGCAATGCGTCAGCATAACGTAATCCAACTGTCCGTCCTTGACGTACATATCGAGATATGCGAACGCGCGCTCGCGCACCGCGGCGGTGTTGTTGTAGTTTGCGCAGTCGATAAGCATTTCTTTTCCGTCGGGGAAGAGTATCAGTATACAGTCGCCCTGACCGACGTCGAGCATATGTACGGACAGGTCTCCTTCCTCGAAAGCGATTCCGCCGGTCGGCAATTGCAACGACGCGTCGACAACGTCTGTGCCGTCGCCTCTGAGAGAGGACATAATGTTCTCCCACGTCCGGGGAAAGCCGAAGTAAAGTATACAGAACGCTATTGCCAGAATGAGTATAACGGCGATTGCGGCGATAATTATCGCCTTAGGGTTTCTGCGCGCAGCGCGGGCGGCTGCCGATTTTGCTTTTGAATAGTTTTTCTTAGCCATAGTAAATTATATAATCTCTTTAAATAAAGTATTTCGATGAGAACATAGTTGCGTTATTATTATAAACAATTGACGGCGGATATTCAAGTCAAAACTTATATTCTATATTTATATATCAGACTGTTAGTCCGACTTACACTTATATGGTTTACAAAATAAAAGCGCCTCCCGTCAGAGAGGCGCGGATTATTAATTTGAAAGCGTTATCAGGCGCGCTTTTTCTTTTTGCGTTTGAGACTTTTGATAAAGCACAGCGCAAAGAACAGTTGCAACACGCCCCATCCTGCGATGCAGTATATCAGGCAACCATCCACGGTGGCGCATGTTTTGAAGTAATCGAGAATAGGTATTGTCAGCCCTGCCTTCTGTAACATAATGTAGGGGATAAAGAATACGGTAACCGCAAGCCCGCACAAAATCACACTCATAAGCAGGTTATAGGCTCTGCCGTATTTTTTGCCGATTGCCGATATAAATGCGACGATGAAATTCAGCCCTGCGAGTACAAACAGCACTGACGGGACAATCGTCACAATTGCCAAACCTAAATCGGCAGAGAACAGTGCTTTTACGTAATCGAAGTTCTTTATCATCATTTCAATCGGCGAAATACCGTCCGCAAAGGAAATGTTGATCAGCCACGGGTACGATTCGGCCACTATGTCTTTAGGAATCGTGCCGATCTTCAAAAGATATGCCACCACCGACAGCGCGACAAAAACAAGTGAGAAAATCATCATAAGAATATTTCTGCCGACGCCCGATTTCTTTTCGGAAAGGGCTTTTTTCTTTGTTTTTGTTTTTGCCTGCGGTTGTTGAGTCGTGGTTGTAACGATAGTCTGACGGCGTCTCTGCACGGGGGGCGCGACGGGCGCAGACGGAGAAAGCACAGGCTCGAAAGCGGTCTGTACGGGAACGGGTTGATTTGCGTAGACGGGATATGTGGTCTGAGCGAAAATCGGCTTGTTGAGTTTTACGCCGATAGTCACACCGCATATCGGACACCTAATGCGATGCTTGTAATCTTCGGGAAGACGTTCTCTGTTCGCGGGCGGCTCGAAACTGATTTCCGCACCGCAACTCGGGCATCTTGTATACATAGTGTCACTCCTTTGGGAATATATAGTTCAAGCACTATTATATTATTAACGCGCGTCAAAGTCAATGATAGATGACAAAATAATTGCAGGCATATTTTGGCAAAAACTTTGGCGAAATTAGTCGACATACTGTACGAAATGTCGGCTTTGACGATAAAACGATTGTAAAACCTCCGCAAAAGTGCTACACTTTGCAGGTCGGGTGCGTACTTTGTACGATAATCGGGAAGGCGGTGAAAATCCGCCGCAGCCCCCGCTACTGTAAGCCTTAAACGCCTCGAAGTCACCGAAAGGGAAGACGGGCAGCCGAGCCGAATCAGCAACGTTACGTTGCCGAAACGGACGCTCTTCGGCGGCAAGTCAGGATACCGGCCCGACAGGTTCCGCATATTTAAGCGGAATTTCGCGCATATCGCTCGGCGGGAGCGGTCGCAGCGGACGCGAGCGGCGCGGCTTGCGTTTTTTGCGTTTACTCCTCCGTGTGATTCATAGAACTTACGGAGGTTTTTTATGCTCAGAAAAAAATTAACTCTTTTAATCGCGGTTTTGTTCTCGGCGCTTATTTGCGCATTCGGTCTCGCCGCCTGCAACCAACCGGACACCGGTGAAAAAAACGTCACAGTCTATATCGGCGACAAAACGCTTGAAGTCACAACCGAACAGGCGTATCTTCACGGTTTGCTCAAAGAACTGTACGCCGATGGCAGGATTTCCGCTTACGTATATTCGGGAGACGAAAACAGCGCGTTCGCGTCGCAGGTCGACGCGGTGGTGCAAGGCGTAAACGGACCGTATATTTCAGTCTGGCACAGTCTGGATGAGTTCGCGCTCAAATCCGTTTACAACAGTCAGTTTGCCGAGTATAACCCTTCACGCAGCGAGGTAATCGAGGAGGACGGCACTCGGTTTATAGCGTACACGCACAACGGCGTTACCCTGTATCTGTCAGGCGCGGGACTGAGCCAACTGCCGCTGAGAGACGGCGGGGTGTACGCGGTATTTCTGGACTGACGCGCAAACGGCAGTTAGTCTAGTTTACGCGCCGCAGTCACGCAATGTTGACAATATATCCGCGGTATTTTGCACTATAGACGTTTAATAATGCGGTTTATATAGAATAAAATATGGTTTTCGTCAGAATAAGGAATAAGAAGCAGGTGCGCAGACTCGCAACGGTTTACGTGGTGAGGGTGGCGTTTATGGCGGCGATGCTTTCGGCGTTTAAGTTTGCCATGTCCTTTATTCCCAACGTAGAGCCCGTAACTTTGATGATAACCGTTTACGGCTCGGCAATGGGAATTGCGTACGCTTTGCCGGCAACGCTGATTTTTTGCGCGGTAGAGGTTGCGATATACGGCGCGGGCAGTTGGGTGCTATTGTACTTTGTGTACTGGCCTATGCTTGCAGTGGCGGCGAGTTTGCTTCTCAGAGGCAGACGTTATATTTTGGCAACGGCACTGGGAATTGTCGGGAGCGTTTTATTCGGAGTTCTCTCGGCGTGTTGCGATACGCTGTTCTGTCTTGCGGGGCTTGCTCCTAAGCATATAGGACAGTATTGGGTTGCATATTATCTGCGCGGACTGTACTTCGACCTCGCTCACGTGATTTCAAACGCGGTAGCGTTGATTACGCTGTATCTGCCGCTTGTCGCGGTTGTGAGGAGAATCGCGCCCGTCGCAGGCTCGCGTATGGCGTTTTACATTGCCGAAGAGTATAAAAGAACGCCGCCCGAGGACGGCGAGGATTGTTGCGGTTCGGACTGAAATCCGATTCAGGCAAGAACGGCGTCGAGGGCGTTGCGCATCGATATATAATCTGCTGAAATCTGCATAATGTAACGCTGTCTTTCCTCGTGAGTAAGGGAGGACAGTTTCTTTTCGTCGGCGAACTGCGCGATGGGGTTGTCGACGCCTTCGCCGCCTTGACGAAGTTCGTAGAGTTTGAGATAAATTTCTTTCTGCTGAGGAGTTGCGTTTTTCGGAACGGGAGGAAGTCCGCGCTTGTATTCGTTGCCCATAAGTCTCGCTTTTGCTTCGTTCGCCATTGTGCGCATAACGCATTTATTATGTTTGATATTGCTCATCTCCGCCTCCGCAGTATATATTAGCATAAACGGAACATAAGGGAATCGACATCGCAAAAACATACAAAATATGCTATTATTCGGCAGAACGAAGGAAAAATAGATTTGAAATGCGGCAAAGTTTTATTTGCTCTCACGGTCGCGGTTTTCGCGGCGTTTTTTTATGAGCGCGGTAATTTTTCTGTACGACAGCGGAACGCTTGCCGTTGCCGCGATATACGCCGCCGCGCCGTAGAGTTCAAACTTTCCGTCGAGGAAAAATTCTATACAGCAGATAAACAGCGCACCGATGCACAGCGTCGCGAATAAATCCGTAAGCGCGCGTTCGAACGGCCGCGCTTTTCGCAGATACAGCAGGGCGATGACGCCCGCCGCAAGCCCCAGAGCAAGGCAGAGCGCAAATCTTACGAGTTGCACTTTTGCGTTTGCTCCGAGATAAATTGTTGCGGATAGAAGAGTCATCTGTTATTTGAAGATCCGTTTTATAAAAGACGTCGGCGTCGACTGAGAGGTGTATCTGAGTGAAAATACTCTTCCCGTAACTTGCAGTTTTCCGCTTTCCACGTCCAGATTTTTGACGGCGAGATTCTGCCCCGTGACAAGCAGGGTTTCGTTTTCGAGACGAACGGTGATGTTTTTGTCCGTAAATACGGGTACGTCGCGGACTCCCGTCATACTCATTGCGCGTTCGTGGTCAAGTTCGAGTTTGTGACCTTTGAGTTCCGCCGAAGAGGTGCGTGCATTTGCCGCTTGCGGCGTTTTTGCGGGAATTTTGTCTATCGCGTTTTTAGAATTTGTTAATTCCATTGCCATAACTCCTTTGCGCGTTGCGCATTTCATTGACAATAATATTAAAAGAGAATAAAATATAGAACATAAATTGCGATAATCAGGCTATGGTTGCGTATCTCACTGTCGTTCTGAGCGCGCCCGCGTCCGATTATTTGGCGGAGAGGCGAAGTCGCAGAAAAACGATAATATCCTAAGGCGTAGAATTTAGATATAATGAGCGTAAAAAAAAGCAAAACTTTAAAAAAATATGCACTTGACAGTTCGGCGGTGTTTTATCCATATTTCACCACCCGTAAAACGCAGAGTATGTTTTGCGTCGGCGCGGTTCTGCGCGACGAAATAGACAAGGAACTATTGCGCAAAGCGTTAAACGATGCCGTCAATAGATTTCCGCTTTATAAAACAAAGTTGAGAAGAGGTTACGGCGCGTATTATCTCAAAGAAAACGATGCGCCCGTCGAGTTGTTCGACCTGAACGGCAAAGTGCTTGTGCCTATCGATCCCAAAACGACCAACGGTTATCAGTTTCGGGTGGCGTGCGAAGGCAACCGCGTAATGATGGAAATATTCCACGCGCTCACCGACGCAAACGGAGCGGTTAAATTTCTTGCCGCAATTCTGCGCCGATACAGGGAATTGCAGGGGATAGAGTTCCCCGACGGCAGTTCGGCGTACAAATGGGACGCGACGGTTCCAGATGGAGAACTCGAAGACGGTTTTAAGAGGTACTATAAACCCATACCCTTTTCCGCGCTCAACTTGAAAGGAATGGCGGGCGGAGTTCCGCACAGAACGCGCGGAACGTTGCTCAAAGACGGTTATATCCTCGACGAGGGCGCGATTGACTCGGCGCAGATGCTCGCCGAAGCCAAAAAGTTCGGCGTGTCCGCCACATCGTATATCGCAGGCGTAGCGGCGTACGGAATCATTCGCAGCGCGGAAGTTCGCCGCCCCATCGTCATAATGGTTCCCGTCAATCTGCGCAGAATTTTTCCGTCTGAAACATTGAGCAATTTTGTCACTTTCGTGCGTTTGATTGTCGATAAAAACGAGTGTGATACGCTTGAAAAATGCGTGCGCTCCTGCGCCGAACAACTCGCGCATAAGGCGTCAAAAGAGAAAATGGAAGCATTTGTTTCAACAACGGTGCGCGCACAGAAAAACATAATTTTCAGATGCGTTCCTCTCGGGCTGAAATGGATATTTATAAGGTTGGGCAGACTGTTTATGAAATCGCGTCAGACGATAATCGTGAGCAATCTCGGCAACGTGCAACTTCCGCAGGAACTCGGCGTGGAGTGTCTTACGCTCAATCTAAACGTATCGAAAAACAACGTACAGAATCTCGGGACGGTGTCCTATGACGGCGTTTGCAGGCTTACCTTTACAAGCGCGATACGGGAGTTAAAATTGCCGTCCGCAGTATTCAATACGCTTGAAAAGCAAGGCATAAAAGTCAATAAAACGGCGGTTATATGTAAAAAATGACCATATAAAATGCCGTTTTGTAAAATAAGAGGAAAACAAAATGAAAAAACTCAACTCCGAAGAACTCAGAAAACTTTATCTGGAATTTTATAATTCAAAAGAGCACAGGATTATAGAGTCCGCGTCGCTCATTCCCGAAAACGACCCGACGGTGTTGTTCACAACTGCGGGTATGCATCCGCTTGTTCCCTATCTTTTGGGCGAAAAGCATCCTGCGGGCAAGAGGCTGACGGACGTACAGGTATGCGTGCGTACCGGCGATATAGAGGCGGTCGGCGACGCGAGTCACTGCACGTTTTTCGAGATGCTGGGCTGCTGGTCGCTGGGCGATTATTTCAAGCACGACGCTATAAAATGGTCGTACGAATTGCTGCTCGAAAATCTGGAATTCGAGAAGGACAGGTTTGCGGTAACCGTTTTCGCAGGCGACGATACCTGCCCCCGCGACGACGAAAGCGCAAAACGCTGGGAAGAGGTCGGAATAGCCAAAGACAAGATTTTCTATCTAGATAAGAAACACAACTGGTGGGGACCTGCCGGAATGACCGGACCCTGCGGACCGGATACCGAGATGTTTATCGATACGGGTAAGCCTAAGTGTTGCGACGAGTGTTCACCGGCTTGCGATTGCGGCAAGTATATGGAAATAGGCAACAACGTCTTTATGCAGTTCTTTAAAAATGCCGACGGCACGTTTGAGCCGCTTAAACAGAAAAACGTCGATCAGGGAATGGGGCTGGAAAGAATGCTTTGTATTCTCAACGGTTATAAATCCGTATTCGAAACCGATTTGTTTGCATTCGCGATAAAAAAACTCGAAGAACTCAGCGGAATTGCCTACGGCGCGGATGAGGAAAGCACGCGCGCTATGCGCATAATTGCGGACCATACGCGCACCGCGACTTTCCTGCTCGGCGACAGAAACGGAGTTGCTCCTTCCAACGTCGATCAAGGTTACGTGTTGCGCAGACTTATACGGCGCGCAATGAGATATTGCCGCGCAATCGGAGTGGACGACAGCGCGCTTTCGCAACTTGCGAGGCTTTACGTTGAAAAGTATAAAAACGCTTATCCCTATATCAAGGAAAACGAGGAAAAGATTGTAAGCGAACTCAATGCCGAAAAGGATAAATTCGCAAAGACTATCGAGCAGGGATTAAAGGAGTTTGACAAGATACTGGCGCATCTTCCGCAAGGAATGACGGTGTTTCCGGGCAAAACCGCATTCAGACTGTACGATACTTTCGGATTCCCGATAGAGATGACGCAGGAGTTGGCGGAAGAAAAGGGATTTGTTCTCGACGAGGCGGGTTATGCAAAGGCGTTTGCCGACCATCAGGCTCTCAGCAAAGCGGGCGCGGAACAGAAGTTTAAGGGCGGACTTGCGGACAACGGAGTGCAGACCGCGAGATTGCACAGCGCAACCCATTTGCTCAACGCCGCGCTTAAAATTGTAC
Source organism: uncultured Christensenella sp. (assembly GCA_910578325.1). Taxonomy (GTDB): domain Bacteria; phylum Bacillota; class Clostridia; order Christensenellales; family CAG-917; genus CAG-475. Next base: position 274,768 of record CAJTQT010000001.1, on the reverse strand, counting down.
TCAACGACAACACAATTCAGCAAAAGGGCAGCAACATAACCGCGGAACGTCTGCGTTTCGATTTCAATTTCCCGCGTCCTCTGACGGCGGAAGAAATTGCCGAGGTCGAGAAAATAGTCAACGGTGAAATTGCAAAAGACGAGCCTGTCAAACTTGAAGAAATGACTGTCGAGGACGCAAAAGCGGCAGGCGCAATCGGCGTATTCGCAAGTAAATACGGAGAGCAGGTCAAAGTTTATACAATAGGATTCTCAAAAGAAATCTGCGGCGGACCGCACGCGGCGCGTACGGGCGAACTCGGCAAATTCAGGATTGTCAAAGAGCAGAGTTCTTCGGCGGGCGTGCGCAGAATCAAAGCCGTGCTGGAATAAATTCTGCCGTATAAAGCGTTGTCTGTCATAAAATCTGCGAATTACAGACAATATAATTCTATAACAGCAGGTTGACTATTTACACCTGTTAGTATATATTATATAAGCAATATTTGACCGTCGCCCGACGGTCGGAGGCAAATATGAAAAAGAATCTCGAAAAAATCTTTACTTCGGCAAGTATTGTTGTGGCAATCATTTTGATTATGATACTGATTGTTACGGCATTCGGCGGAATCAACACCGACGAGTTTAACAGCGAACTCGTGCGCGGTCTTATGATTACGCTTGCGATTCTGTACGTCGTTTTGGCGTCGAGCGCGCTGGCTATGATGTTTATCAACAGCGAGGTGGTTAAAGACGTTGTGGTCAGGACGGAAAAAGGCGGCTCGGTGAGAGTGTCTTCGAAGGTCATCACCAAAATAGTCAGACAGGCGTGCGCCGGTATGGAAGGCGTAAAGTGCAAAAAAGTCGTGCTTGTTCAGGACGATTACGGAATGCGCCTCAAAGTCAATATCAAGGTTGTCGATAAAGACGTCATCGAGGTCGAAACTTATCTCAGACTGTTGCTGGAAGATATGTTTATGGGCGAATTCGGATTCAAATTCGAAACCATAGAAATCAAGGTTATGGTTCTTACGCCCAAATATAAGCCCGACGAAGAGAAGATAGAAGCGATGAAAGAGGAAAAAGTCGCCGAAATCAGAGCGCAGCAAGAGGCGATTGCGGCGGCGGAGGAAGCGGCGCGCAATGCAGACAGCGAAACCGTTGAAGAGACGGCGGAAGCAGTTGTCGCAGATGAAGCGTACGTCGCGGAGGAAGAAACCGAGGCAATCGAAAATTCCGAGGATAGTGCCGACGAAGAAGAGGCTGACGAAGAAGAATCCGAAACTGAATCCGAGGACGAACCGCAGGACGAAGTTTCCGAGGAAGAGGAATCCGAAAAATAAATGAAAAACAAGCGGAGTTGACATTTGCCGCCGTACACGGTACGGCAGCGAGTATGCGGCAACGACGCTAAGGAGTATATATGAAAGAAGTCATTTTGACACAGGAAGGTCTTGAAGAATTAAAGCAACGTCTCGACTATCTCATCGTGTATCTGCGCGGTGACGTGGCGAAGAAATTGCAACACGCAAGAGAACTCGGCGATTTGAGCGAAAATGCGGAATACGATGCCGCAAAGCAGGAAGAAAGTCAGGTTGCTCAGGAAATCAAGGACCTCGAAGAGAGAATCAAAAACGCCAAAATCATTGAAAAGGCGGGCACGAACAGAGTTTCTATCGGACACGTCGTTACGGTTGAATACCTCGGAGAAACGGACGATGACGACGAGCGCGTTATGGACGTTCAGATCGTCGGCGAAACGGAAGCGGATTTTGCAAAAGGTAAAATCAGCAATGAATCGCCGCTGGGAAAGGCGCTCATCGGCAAAAAGTCGAACGAGACCGTTGCCTTTGCCAACATTCACGGCGGAACGGAAAAATATAAGATTATTTCTATAAAATAACCGACAAATACATAAAATCAGTTTGCGCCCTGTTTTAGGGCGCACCGTTTTATACGGAATGCGCCGTGTCTGACAGCCGACGCATAATTTTGAGAGACAGATATGAGCGAAGAACAGATAAACGCAGTTGATAACCGTCCGGAAGTCGACGCCAACGAAGTGCGCAAAGTCAGAATCGAAAAACTTGCCGAAATGACCGCCGCAGGACAGAATCCGTTTGAGCGTACCTCCTATGAGAGAACGTCTACGGCGGGTAAGATTACGTCCGCATTCGAGGAATTTGAGGGCAAGACGGTCAAAATCGCGGGCAGAATGGTGTCCAAACGCATTATGGGAAAAGCGAGTTTCGGACACGTTCTCGATTCGGACGGCAAAATGCAGGGTTATTTCAGTCGCGACGATATGGGCGTGGAAGAGTATCAGGCGTTCAAAAAATGGGATATCGGCGATATTATAGGCATAGAGGGCGAGGTTTTCAAAACCAAAACGGGCGAAATATCCGTGCACGTGAGAAAGGCCGTATTGCTTTCTAAATCCTTGCTTCCGCTTCCCGAAAAGTATCACGGACTCCGCGATACTGAACTCAGATACCGTCAGCGTTATGTCGACCTCATCGCGAATCCCGAAGTTAAAGACGTGTTTGTCAAGCGCAGTAAAATCATTTCGACAATCCGCGAAGTGCTGGACGGGAAAGGGTTTATCGAAGTTGAAACGCCCATTCTCAATACGCTTGCAGGCGGCGCGAACGCGCGTCCCTTTATTACCCACCACAATACGCTCGACATAGATATGTATCTGCGTATCGCTACGGAATTGCATCTTAAACGCTGTATTGTCGGCGGATTCGAAAAAGTATACGAAATAGGCAGACAGTTCCGCAACGAGGGTATGGATACAAGACACAATCCCGAGTTTACGACTATTGAATTCTATCAGGCGTATGCCGATTACAAAGAAATGATGGAAGTCACGGAAGAACTTTATTCTGCCGCCTGTATGAAAGTCTGCGGTACTCTTGATATCACCTATCAGGGACAGCCGCTCAGTTTTAAGACTCCGTGGGAAAGACTGACTATGATAGAGGCAGTAAAAAAGTACACGGGTATAGATTTCGACAGCGAACCGCTTGAAACTCTTATCGCCAAAGCCAACGGTCTCGGTCTTGATTTGGCGGATGATACGACCTGGGGCACCGCGCTTTACGAAGTGTTCGATTGCTTTGTGGAAAGCAAACTTACAGGCCCCGTATTTATTACGGATTATCCCGTAGAAGTCAGCCCGCTTGCAAAACGTAAACCGTCCGATTCTCGTCTTACCGAGAGATTTGAGTTTTTTGTATGCGCCAGCGAGGGCGGAAACGCTTTCAGCGAACTTAACGACCCTCTCGACCAGCGCGCGCGCTTCGAACAGCAGATGCTTGCAAAAGCCAAAGGAGACGAAGAAGCCCAGCCCTACGATGAGGATTTCTGTACCGCGCTCGAATACGGAATGCCTCCTACCGGCGGGGTCGGCATCGGTATCGACCGTATGGTTATGGTGCTGACTGATTCTGCGTCGATCAGGGATGTTTTGTTGTTTCCCACGATGCGTCCCATAAAGTAAAACCGCGCTATTTGGCGCATTGCTTTGTCAACGCTCATTTTCAGCCCCGTCGTGTACGATATGTACACTTGGCGGTTCTGAAAATGAGCGTTTTCGCGCACTGCATCCAAATATCGCGGTTTTACTATAACAATTATAGACAATCGCCAAAACGTCTCTTTCTCGTCACTCATCTCAATATCGCGGTTTTATAATTTTAACAGTCCGAGCGAGTGTATCCACTATGAACACTCTGATAGAGAAAGTTCAGCGCGTGCAGGGCGCGCGCCAAAGTGCGATACAAGCACTAACGTACAGTACAAGCGAGCGGGCAAGTGTTGTTTTTTGCCCGCGAACGAGTGGCATAATCTTTCACTTCACAAAACATATTTTGTGAAGTGAAAGCGGACGCTACTTGTTGTGCGCAGGGCGCAGGTGTCCCCCGCCGAGCGTGGGACCCGCCCGAATGGGAAGGGGGAACGTGAACGGCGCGACGCGTTAAGCCGACAGTCCGGTGGACTGTCGGTAGCCAAAGCGGGCAAGCGGGATTGCTTCGCAAACCGCGTATATTTAAAGCCCGAAGGGAAAGAGGGGGTTATTTCATTTAAAGTCTAACCCGCCCCCTTTTGTAGAGGAAGAAGCAACCCGAAGGGATTCGCAAAACCTCCGTGTTTTGTGGGATGTGTTTTGTGTGGGAAAATTTAATATAAACAAATCATTTATTCAAAATTTTCTTTATTTTTTTCCTTAATGCGTAAATAGTATTATCTACCTGCTTCTTTTCGATGCCGAGTTTTTCTGATATTTCGGCATAGGACATCGCATCGAGAAAAAGTTTTAAAACGCTCATTTCGCGGTCATTCAGAGTTGCTGAAATGGTTTCCAGAAGCAAACGCGACGTTTCGTCCTCTATATAAATACGTTCGGGCTCCTGTTCGTCTGAAAAGAGCATTACGTCGTCGATATTGTCGCTGTCGGGATGCGCGTTCTGTTTGCGTACGGCATCGACGATCGTATTTCGTATACAGTGTGAGGCATAGGTTTTAAACGTCGCAGTATTCTCGGCGTCGTATGTTCGCACGGCGCGCATAAGTCCTATCATTCCCATTTGAATGAGTTCGTCTCCGTCTTCGCCTATAACGTAAAAAGACCGCGCGATAGACTTGACAAGAGGCGCGTATGCAGTCAACACCTCGTTTTCCGCCTGAACGTCTCCGTTGCGGGCGCGTTTGATGAGTTCTTTTTCACTTGCGGTCATAACTGTTAATTCCGAAATCTGTAATTGCTTCGTTGATTTTTGGATTTTCGCGTTTGACGTTTGTTTTGACTGTGCGACGGAGTTTTTGTCATCTGCGTTGGCGTACCGCTTCGTAAAGCACAATACCTGCGGCAACGGACGCGTTTAGACTGTTAACTTCTCCGAATTGCGGAATGGTCAGCGTATCGTCGCAAAGTTGCTTTGTAAGACGGTGGATGCCTTCGCCCTCGCTTCCTATCACGATTGCGAGATTTCCGCTCAAATTTACCGATTTAGGAGTTTTACCGTCAAAATCGGTTGCATAAACCCATACATTCTGTTCTTTTAAGTCGCGGATAACGTCGTTGATGTTTGTAACTTTTGCAATCGGCATATATTCTGTTGCGCCGCTTGCAACTTTGACGACGGTGTCGTTCACGCTCACGCTGCGGTGTTTGGGAATGACTATTCCGTGCGCGCCGAAGCATTCCGCGCTGCGGATTATTGCTCCGAGATTGTGCGGGTCGGTGATTCCGTCAAGCAAAACAATTAGCAACGGCTCGTCTTTTTCTTTGGCTCTGTTGATTATATCCTGCACTTCGCAGTATTCGAAATCCGTCACTGCGGCGACGACGCCCTGATGGTTGCCGCCTCCCGAGAGTTTGTCGAGAAGGGCGCGGTCGGCGAAACTTACCACCGTACGCGCTTCTTTTGCAAGCGCGCGTATAGAACTCAATGCGGGGTCGAACTCGCCTTTGAGCATATAAAGTTTGTCTACGGTTTTTCCCGAGCGGTATGCTTCCTTGACGGGATTTCTTCCGAATATGTACATAAATACCTCACACGCATAAAGCGTATATTTGTGATTTGTCTGCGGCTCGCTTTGGAGACTGTCTGCGCGCAGGCGTCAGTCGTTTTGTTCGAAGCAGGCTGACAGGAATTTTTCCAGACGTTCGGTATCGCCTGTAAGATACAGATAGCCGAGCACCGCTTCGAAACCGCTTGCTTTACGGTATTGAGCGGGATCGGCGTGTTTCGCGGACGTCTGGATTTTGCAGTTGCGCGCGCGGCGGAACAAATCCTGTTCATCTTCGTTGAAAAGATCGTATAATTTTTCCGCTTCGGCGGCTTGTGCCACCGCTTTTACTATTTGCGTAACTTCGCGATGAAGTTCGCCTGTTTTTTTGAGAGTTGCGCCAACGGTTACGCGCGTACGCGTATAAAGCGACTGGACGGCGTCACCGACAAACGCCAGCGACATCGGGTGAAGTGCAAGCGCTTCTTCTTTTTTAACTGGATTTTTCAATTCGAATACGGACGGATGTGCGTTCATATCATAAGTGTAACACAAAATGTGTTTTAAGACAATCAAAGTATTAATATGATGAAAAACGGTTTGGAGTAAAAAAGTGCGTCACATAAGTGACGCATTGCAGGAGTGTATCCAAAATATGTTGGCACACAAACTTTCCCAAGACGAGGAAAAATGGACACACTTAACCGCCGAGGGTTAGTATTGTCTTGGGAAAGAAATTTATTTATAAAGTTTGTGTGCCGAAAATAGTTTAGCATAACATTCCGTCATTTGCAACTGTTACTGACAGGCTGTTTATTTTTGTATAGCCTGTAATACATTCTCCGCGTAGACCTAAGATAGAGGAATCAGAGGAATTCCCGCAATGCTTTTATGTTTTTGTCATAGGTTTTCATAAGATCGTTTGCAAGAGAGGGAACGTCGACGCCGTCGCGATTGAGTTCGTTGATGCATTTCTGCACGCTGGTTATTCCCATATTGTATCCGTCGATGAGCATACTCGCAAGATGCGAATTGCTGTTGTCGAAACTCGCGTTCATTTTTACGCCCGCTTTGAGCATAGCGCGTTGCACGGGATGCGTTTTGGCTTCTTCCAGTTCGTCCGCGCCGAGTTCGGATTTTGCTTTGTCATAGAACTCTTCCATAACTTCTTTTTGCGAAAGCGCGAGATTTTTCAGTTTATCGCATTCGATATAACCGAAGATATTGTCGATAGATTGCGCGCCCATTGCGGTGTTGCGTACGATTTCTCTGTAAATTTTCATAGATTCTCCTTGTGACGAATTGACGTGTACATTCGATACGCAATTCGCGCGTTGATATGTAGTAGATGATCGGGTTTAAGTCTTTAAGTTGCGAGATAAGGAATTGTACGCTCCATATATTTCCGCGATTTACGTCAGTTGAAAAGTTTGTCCAGCATTTCTTTTATCCAGGACTTATAGACTATTTTTTCGCCGTCCTGAGTATCGGGCACGAAGCAGAGCGGAGGAAATGCGACGCACCACCAGTTGTCGCCGTTTCCGCTTCCGAGATTAATCACGACCGCGTCATAGTTGCCTGCGGGAAACTCGTAACCGTCATACGTTCTGTCGGGAAAGAATTCGTTGTCGATGCGTATGGACGCTTTATATGAGAATCCGTGCGCCGACAGCGTATTGTCGGCAATCCGCACAAGGTTTGCGCGTTCGCGTTGGATTATTTTTTGAGCGTCCTGTTTGGAACGGCAGGAGGAAAGCGCGTTTTCGAGGTGCGCGGTCACTTTGTCGCGAACGGCGAGTTTTACCGACTGGTCGCTCGAACCGTTGGAATTGGCGCGAATGTGAATGCGTATGCAGCTGTCCGCAAGTTTCTGTTGATTCGAGTCGCGGTTTATATCGCAGGCGCACAGCGCGAATAACGATATCGCTATTAAAAACAGCGCGACGGTTGAAATGCATAGGAGTTTTTTAGTGTTATGTACCGATTTCATAAGGCAAGTATTGACTTTTTTGCCGAGGTTGAAACCTGAAATTTTAAATTTGTATAAAAGCGGTGGCAACAAACACACTATGGAAAAGAGGTGTAAAATGCAAATGGAAAAAAATTCAACTACAATCGCGACAAAGGTTTTGCTTATTCTTCTTGCAGTGGTTGTGTTTGCAGGCGCAATGGCGTTTTTCCTGCCGATAGACGCGGACGCGATAGCGGACGGCGCGGTGCTCAAACAGGGCTCGCGGGGAGACACCGTAAAAGCGATGCAGACGAAACTTATCAACTGGGGATATCTTACGGGAAGAGCGGACGGAATATTCGGAGCAAAGACCAAGGCTGCGGTTATCAGTTTTCAAAGACGCAACGGATTGACTGCGGACGGAATAGTAGGAACGAAAACGGCGCAGGCAATGGGGCTTAAACTCTCTGGCTCGACTTCTACGTCGGGCGGCGGATCTTCGTCGTCGACGGATCTGAATCTGCTTGCGAGAGTCGTATACGGCGAGGCGAGAGGCGAGCCGTACACCGGACAGGTGGCGGTTGCCGCGGTAGTGTTAAACAGGGTGAGAAGTTCGTCTTTCCCCAACACGATAGCGGGCGTAGTGTATCAGTCGGGCGCGTTTGACTGCGTAGCCGACGGACAGATAAATCTTGCGCCGAATCAGAGCGCGTACAACGCGGCGCGCGACGCGCTGAACGGCTGGGACCCGTCGTACGGATGTCTGTTCTATTACAATCCGCGCACTGCGACAAGCAAATGGATGCTTTCGCGCACAATAAAACTCAATATAGGAAATCACGCGTTCTGCTGAGAACGCAATAAGAGGTGAATATGAGTAAATCAAATAAACAGAAAGTGATTATCTGCGAAGAATCGGCAGAATCCAAAAAGAATAAAAAAGCCAAAAACGGAAGAGTGGTCAAAACCGCGGTGCTGGGCACGGCGTTCGGACTTTGCGCAAGCGCGATTGTCGGCTTGTCGGTTGCGCTGTACTTTGCGGACAGAACGGTGACAACGCACGAAACGTATCAGCGACAGATGGACGCGGTATATTCGCGAGCGTATTACGACCTCCTCGACGGAGCAAGCGATTTGGGTATAACCTTGCGCAAGATAGGAGTATCTAATTCTCCGCGTATGCAGCAGTCCTTGCTGTATGAGGTGTGGAGTTCGGCAAGCCTTGCGGAGAACAGTCTCTCGCTGTTCGAAAGTCAGGACGACGGACTTTTGCAGGCGCAGAAATTCGTCAACCAACTCGGCGATTATTCGCATACGCTTGCAAAACGCGTGGCCAACGGAGAATCTCTCACTGCGGACGAACGTAAAAAACTTATCGAAATGGGGGATATGGCAGACGTATATATGAAAGCGTTGCGCCGCATACAGACCGACCTTGACAACGGCAAGGTGTTTATAGGCGAAGGCGGTGCGCTCGAAGGCTTCGCGTCGGCGTTCTCGGAGTTTGCCGAGCCCTCCTTCGAGTATCCCGAAATGATATACGACGGACCGTTTTCGGATTCTCTTGAAAACAGAGAAGCAATCGCGCTCCGCGGCGAGGATATAGATACTCAGACGGGAATCGAGATAATATCCGATTACTTTGACGATTACGATATCAAAAACGTCGAGTTCCTCGGCGAGGGCAACGGAGATATTCCGACGCTCAATTATGCGCTCAATATTGACGGACTGGACGGATTCGTTCAACTCTCCAAAAAAGGCGGCGCGCTGATAGCGTTCAATATCTCCGGCTCGAACGGCGCGGAGCAGGTCGCAAGACAGGATGCAGGTCCTACCTGTCAGCAGAATGCGCTTACGTTTCTGAAAAAACTCGGTTTTGACGGAATGCAGGTGGTGTGGTCATCGTCCGCAGATGGCGAGTGCTATATAAATCTCGCGCCCGTAAGCAACGGAGTTATACTGTATTCCGACCTTGTTAAAGTCAAAGTTCGCGAGAGCGACAGCCGCGTTATAGGGCTTGATGCCACTCACTATGTCTTTAATCACCGCGACAGGCAGATAGCGTCGCCCGCAGTAACTCTCGAACAGGCGTCTTCCGCGCTGTCGATTCCCGCTGTGACCGAAGGTCGCCTCGCGCTCATTCCTCTCGGCGGTGAAAAAGAAGTGCTCACCTACGAATTCGAGTGCGAACAGAACGGAACTTATTTTGTATATATAGATGCACTGACAGGAGAAGAAGCAAACATATTATATGTTATAGATGATGAGGGCGGAATGGGTAGCCGCACTATGTAAAACCGCGCTATTGAGCGATTGACTTTGTCAGAGGCGTTTTTGCTCGCCGTCACGTACGATATGTACGTTAGGCGGTTCGCAAAAACGTCTCTTTCTCGTCACTCATCTCAATATCGCGGTTTTATAAAATTTAGTATTTGTGAATTTGCGTTGATACTGCGTCAAAGGCACTTTTGCTCACAGTCACGTACGAATATAGGGGTCCCCACAAAACCTCCGCGTTTTGTGGGGTATTACGTTAGGCGGTTCGCAAAACGCCTCTTTCGCGCCACTCATCTCAATAGTGCGGTTTTATATTTTTCCTCGTCTTGGCATAAATATTAGCAGGTTGATTTTTATATCAGCCTGAGCGAGTGTATCCACGACGAACACTCTAATAGAGAAAGTTCAGCGCGGGCAGTGGCGCGAAACCAACCGACAGCGGTTACGAAGTTTAGATAACGTCAGTCCGAGCGAGAGTATACACGACAAACACTCTGATAGGGAAAGTTCAGCGCGGGCAGTGGCGCGAAACCAACTGACAGCGGATACGAAGTTTAGATAACGTCAGCCTGAGCGAGAGTATCCACGACGAACACTCTGATAGGGAAAGTTCAGCGCGTGCAGGGCGCGAAACCAACTGACAGCAGTTACGAAGTTTAGATAACGTCAGTCCGAGCGAGAGTATACACGACGAGCACTCTGATAGAGAAAGTTCAGCGCGTGCAGGGCGCGCGCCTAAGTGCGATACAAGCACCAACGTATAGTACAAGTGAGCGGGCAAATGTTGTTCTTATGCCCGCGAACGAGTGGCATAATTTTTCATTTCACAAAACATATTTTGTGAAGTGAAAGCGGACGCTACTTGTTGTGCGCAGGGCGCAGGTGTCCCCCGCCGAGCGTGGGACCCGCCCGAATGGGTAGGGGGAACGTGAACGGGGGAAACCCGAAGGAAGGGGGTTATTTCCTTTAAAGTCTAAAACGCTCACCTTTGCAGAGAAAGAAGCAACCCGAAAGAGGGGGTCATTTCATTTAAACTCTAACCCTCTCACCTTTGCAGAGGAAGAAGCAACCCCCGATAGAGTGTTAATTTATCTCCATTTCAGTACCCTCAATCAATTCTTCAAACGTTATGTCGTAAAGGCTCAGGATTTTTGCCAACTGAAAGATGTTAGGCAAAGTGTTGTTTGCTTCCCAGTTCACTATGCAACTTCTGCTGCTGTTCAGATGCAGAGCAACGTACTCTATCGACATTCCGCACCATTTACGTTCGATTCTTAGTTTCTCTCCTAAGGTTTTCATAATTTGCTCCCTGTTTTATGTCGGCTTAGCAATACTAAGTTGACTGTTATATTATAATGCTTAGCATTGCTAAGATGTCAAGCAAAATTTAGCAATACTAAGTAAAATATTTTAAAGGTATTATTATGATAACTTCCAAAGATATTAGAAAAAGATTAATAGAAGAAATAGACAATGCAAGCATTACAAATGCGGAAATATGCAGACGTTTAGGTATTACAACAGGAGCATTAGCGCAGTACAAATCAGGACGGTCTATGCCCAGTTTGGAAACGCTGGCGAATCTGTGTAAAATTATAGACGTTCCGCCGTCGTATATAATGTGCTACGAAGATTTTGACGGCAACCGACCAACCGTATAAGTTTGCAAATCTATAACGTTAACTGATAGTATTATTCCGAGTCTTTCAAGGGTAAAGAAATTTCAAATTGAGTGGTAAATCCATCCATAGGTTCGGGATTGAGTTTTATTGTTCCGCCGTGTGCAGCAATAATCTTTTGGCATACTGCGAGACCGAGCCCCGTGCCTTGTTTGTTGCGCGACTGTTCTCCGACCACAAATGGGGAGAAGATGTCCTCGTACATATCGGGCGAAATGCCGTCGCCGTTGTCTGCAAATATGAGTATCGCGTTGCCGTGTTCGGAGTATGCGCGCAGACACAGAGTTGAATTTTGCGGCGTGTATTTAAAGAAATTGTTGATTAGATTCTCGAAAACGCGTGTTAACTGATTTTTGTCCGTGCGGCAGACGAGGGGCACTTCCGCGATATCGGCGTCGAGGTTGTAACCTGCGATCTCAAATTCGTCATAGCGGCTGGCAAGATAGGTTCTTGCCAGTTCGGCGACGTCGGTGTCTTCTGTCGAAAGTTTGAAATCGGGGTGCTCCAACTTGCTGTAATCGTACAGTTCGTTTATCAGCGCGCCCATATTTTCGGATTTGTTTATGATGAGATTAAGATACTTCTGTTTGTCTTCGTCGTTGACAAGTCCGTCGCGGATTGCTTTTGAAAAGCCTTGAATTATGGTTATAGGCGTTTTTAAGTCGTGCGAAAGACCTGCAAGCATACGGTGTCTGTCCTGTTCGAGCAGGTCTCTGTGCGCTTCGGAAGCGTCGAGCAGGGACACCATTTCGTTGAAACTGTCTACGAGTTGCTCGAATTCCTTAGTGCCTGAAAACGCAAGTTTTTCGCGATAGCCGTTCTGCGCGAAGTCGGACATTGCCGAGCCGAGGGCTTTAAGCGGACGTTGCACGTGCTTGTTTATATATTTGATATAGAGTATAAGTGTCGCGACGAGCATTGCCACGATTCCTACGACTGTTATAATCACAAACAGATATGGCGTGACGCCTTTGTTTTTGTTTGTATCCAGATATACGGCATAGAATCCGTTTTCGCCGTCGGTGAAGTAGTATTTTTCGATAGAGTGTCCGTCGTGTCGGGAGTTGTAGGTGTACAGGTCAAGTTCTTTTTGCGTAAATTTGGTTTTGGTTGTGGAAATAGATCCCGATATTATGCGCAGTTCCGCGTCGAGCAGAAGATACTGTTCGTCGCCGTCGGCGTCGTCTTCGACGGTGCGCGATATGAGGTAATGAAATTCGCCGTTCGGCATTCTGAAACTGCGCGAGGTTATTATCTCATTGGAGCCGTAATTGTGGATGCAGTCGAGTTCGGACTGAGTGTACGCCCGTTCCTCGCCGTCGGACGAGTATATGAAATTGCCCTGTACGTCTACTACGTTCAGCCAGCCCGCGTCGCCGAGTATTCTGCGTATAGGCAGGGCGGAGTATCTCCCGCTTTCGAGGTCCGCCTGATAGTCTGCGAGGTTGCGTTCGATAAAATCTATTCTTCCGTTGTCGGTCGCCCAAAGCGCAAGCAGAACTATCAGCGCGACGCTTATGACGGATATGAGCATAAACGATACGAAAGAACGGATGAGCAGCGCAAGGAAACTGCGGTTGTCGATTTTAACGGCGGGAGCAGGAATGGATTTATCTGCGGTTTTGGTTGAGCGGTCTGTTTTTGCCCGCTTTTCCGTTTTGTCCGATTCGCGTTTTTTTGCAACTTCAAATACGGCGGCAGAATCGCCGCCTTTTTCTGCGGATTCCGTTTTGTCGGAAACTTCGGTTTGTATGCTGTCGGAATCAGAGTCTTTCAATCTTGTATCCCAGCCCTCTGACGGTTTTTATATAACGCGGATTTTTTGCGTCGTCTTCGATTTTATCGCGGAGGTTCGAGATGTGGACCATCATCGTGTTGTCGTCCGTGGCATAATAATCGCCGTTGACTTCCTCGTATATCTGCATCTTCGTAAATACCCGTCCCGGAGATTTCATAAGCATTACGAGTATCTTGTATTCCGTCGCGGTGAGCGATATGGGAGAGCCTTTCTTTTCAAGGGTAAGTTGGTGCGTGTCCAGAGTGAGTTCTCCGACGATTATCTTTCCGTCGTCGCTCATGCCCGGAGAGTTTACGTTGCCCAGATGATAGAATCTGCGCAGTTGAGCGTTTATTCTCGCAACAAGTTCCAACGGATTGAATGGCTTTACGAGGTAGTCGTCTGCGCCCAGATTCAGCCCGAGTATCTTGTCGCTGTCCAGATGCGCGGCGGAAAGTATCACAATGGGAATATTGCTTTTGGAGCGGATGCTTTTGGTAAGTTCGAATCCGTTCATTCGCGGCATCATTATATCCACAAGCGCGATATCGATTTTTTCGCGGTTGAAAACTTCAAGAGCCTCTTGCCCGTCTTTTGCCCAGAATATATTGTAGTTTTCGTTTTCAAGATACAGGCGAATGAGTTTTACTATGTCCTCGTCGTCCTCTGCGATAAGTATGTTGAAATTCATACGGCACCTCTCATTGTGCGGATTATAAATAATTGTAACACATTCCGTTATTTATTTCAACGTCTAATGCGGAGTCCGGATATCGCTTGTGTTTGCGTCCGTCGCGTGTTAGAATACTTTTATGAGAGCGTTGAAATCGGTTTACTCGGCGCAAGTGCCGTCCAAAGCGAATCTGACCTTAGCCGTGACGGGGAAAAGAGGCGGTTTGCATACTTTGCAAATGACGGTTTGTCCCTATCCCGACTTTTCGGACAGGGTTGAATTTTTTCCTGCAACGGATAGCGCGGATATAGAAGTTGAGGGCGTTTCGGCGCAATTTAAAGATTTTGACAAAGATAGATTTTTGGATTTTTATATTCCCAAAGCGCGAGCGGCGGCGGAGAGATTCGGAGTGGGTGGCAGACTGCGTATTTATAAGGGTGTGCCGCTTGGCGCAGGGCTCGGGGGTTCTTCCGCAAGCGTTGCGGCGACGGTGTCGGCAATGAGCGCGTGCGCCTGTGATTTGGGGGAAAGCGCGCGGTTAGATGACGTATTTTTGCTGAGTATGGGTAGCGACGTTCCCTGTATGACGGCGGGCGGTGCCTGCGTTGTCGAGGGAGTGGGAGAGATTGTAAAACCTTTTTCTGGAACTGTTCCCGAGTTCGACGTGTATATTGCGGAAGGCGGTTCGGATACGGCGGCTTGCTATGCGCTTTACGACAGGATGAAAGAGGAAGATCCCTCTTGCGATACGTCGCTGTGTTCCTTTGAAAACAAATCGGGCGCAAAGAAATATTTTAACGACCTGACCGCGCCCGCGGTTGCGCTCAATCCGAATATAGGCGAACTTATACGCCGCTTGCAACGCTCGTACGAGCACGTTGTGATGAGCGGCAGCGGCAGCGCCGTTCTGGGAATAAACAGAATACGTTGATTTGCGACAAATAAATTTAAAATTTCAGCAGATAGTACAAATCCACAATTTTGCAGAAATTTTTTGGCGGTTTTTGTTAATTTTGACAAATTTGCAAAAATGTTTTTTGCAAACTCATTAATTTTGTAAAAAATATACAATCGCTATTGTGCGACACGGTTTTTTTTGATATAATATACGCAAAGTATAATTATAAGACATATACAATACATTTTGGCGTGACGATTATTTGACTGCACGAAAGAAGTATTGCATCGCGGAGGATTATGAGGAAAGTCAGAGACAGTTACGCGTGTTATCTGTTTCACGAGGGCACAAACTATCAGGCTTACAAAATGTTCGCTCCCGTAAAGGGCGCGGAGAACGGCGAGGAGGGCTGGTATTTTTCCGTATGGGCTCCCAACGCGAAAGCGGTTTCTGTCGTCGGAGATTTCAACGGCTGGAATGCGGGCGCAAATCCTATGTCTCTTGCCGAACAGAGCGGCGACGGAATCTGGTATGCGTTCGTGCCGAAGGTAAAACAGTACGACAACTATAAGTATGCGGTTACCGACAAGGCGGGGAACGTGGTTTTCAAGTGCGATCCCTACGGTTTGCATTTCGAAACCGCGCCTGCTAACTCTTCCAAACTGTACGACCTTTCCGGATATCGCTGGAAAGACAAAAAATGGATGACCGACAGAGAGAACTACAATCCTTACGGCAGTCCTATGAATATCTACGAGATGCATCTCGGCAGTTGGAAAAAATACGACGACGGCAATTTTATAAATTATACCGCGCTTGCGGACGAGGTTATCCCTTATGTCAAAAAAATGGGCTATACGCATATCGAACTGATGCCGCTTACCGAGTATCCCTTCGAGGGCAGTTGGGGCTATCAGGTTACGGGTATGTTTGCGCCTACGTCGCGCTACGGCACGCCGAAGGATCTTATGGAGTTTATCGACCGCTGTCACAGAGCGGGGATAGGCATCATTCTGGACTGGGTGCTGGCGCATTTCCCCCGCGACCAGCACGGTCTGAGCAATTTCGACGGCACTCCGCTGTACGAATATGCCGACCCGCGTAAAGGCGAACATAAGGAATGGGGCACTAAGGTGTACGATTTCGGAAAGAACGAAGTCAAGTCTTTCCTCATTTCGGCGGCTATGTTCTGGTTTGACGTTTATCATATAGACGGAATACGTTGCGACGCGGTTGCGAGTATGCTCTATCTGGATTACGGCAGAAAGGACGGCGAATGGGCTCCCAACAAGTACGGCGGCAATTACAACCTTGAAGCGAGAGACTTTCTGCGTCAGATGAATACCGCCATTCTTTCCAAATATCACGGCGCGCTGACTATCGCGGAGGAATCCACCGCATATCCTATGATAACCAAACCCGCTTACGACGGCGGACTCGGTTTCAACTTCAAATGGAATATGGGTTGGATGAACGACAGCCTGCATTATATCTCTCTCGATCCGTTTTTCAGAAAAGACAATCACAACGATCTGACTTTTGCCATAACTTACGCGTACAGCGAAAATTACATTTTGCCTATTTCGCACGACGAGGTAGTGCACGGCAAGTGCAGTATAATAAATAAAATCCCGGGAGATTATGACCAGAAGTTTGAAGAACTCAAAGCGTTTTACGGCTTTATGATAGGCCATCCCGGAAAAAAACTGAACTTTATGGGCAACGAATTCGCTCAGTTTATAGAATGGAATTATGCCCAGCCGTTGGACTGGTTTTTGCTGAACTACCCCAGGCATAAAGCGTTCCAGAAATTTGTCAAGGATTTGAACGCGTTTTATCTCGAAAACAAATCGCTCTGGCAACTGGATTGTTCTTACGACGGGTTCAAGTGGATTGTGGTTGACGACAACTCGCAGAACATAGTTTCGTTTATGCGCAGGGCGGCGGACGGCGAGTACGTTGTTTGCATAGTCAATTTTTCGCCTGTCGAGAGACTTAAATACGTGATGGGAGTACCCGAAGGGGTGACCTATAAAGCGGAACTTTTTTCCGCGCTTAAAAAGTACGGCGGCGAAGAGGAAAGACGTCCGTCTTTCAGGGCTACGGCAAAACCATCGCACGGTCAGCCGTATTCCATAAAGGTGAATATTCCAAAAAATTCGGTTATGTTTTTAAAGCCGGAGTATAAGCAGAGCAAGTGAGTCTCTTAGAGAAAGACAAAACAAATCAAATGACGCCGCGCGTCGGCGACGGGGCTATAAGCCCTCAAAGTAAGGAGGATAGATAATGAGCAAAAATTCAAAAAAGGAATGTATCGCGATGCTGCTTGCAGGCGGACAGGGTACGCGTCTGGGCGTGCTCACCGCGAACGTGGCAAAGCCTGCCGTTCCCTTCGGTGCGAAGTACCGAATCATAGATTTTCCGCTTTCTAACAGTATAAACAGCGGAATTGATACCATAGGCGTACTCACCCAGTACAGACCTTTCGAATTGCATCAGTACATCGGAAACGGTCAGCCGTGGGACCTTGACAGGCTCAGCGGAGGCATCTACGTTCTTCCTCCGTATATGGGCGCGAAATCGGGAGAATGGTATAAGGGTACGGCGAATGCGATTTTCCAGAATATCGACTTCATCGATAACTACGATCCCGAATACGTGGTTATTCTCAGCGGCGACCATATCTATAAAATGGATTATCACGATATGCTCAAAGACCATAAGAGAAACAATGCCGACTGCACTATCGCGGTGCGCGACGTGCCTATCGAGGAAGCAAGCAGATTCGGCATTCTCAACCTGAAAAAGAATTCGCGCCAGATAGAGGAATTCGAAGAAAAGCCGAAACAGCCTAAAAGCACCAAAGCCTCTATGGGAATATACATCTTTACCTGGGCGAAACTGCGTCAGTATCTCGTAGACGACGAAAACGACAAGACCAGCGAAAACGATTTCGGAAAGAATATCATTCCCAAAATGATAGCCGACAAACAGAGACTGTTCGCATACCAGTTTGACGGATACTGGAAAGACGTCGGCACGATTTCATCGCTCTGGGAAGCGAATATGGATATTCTTCGCGGAAGCGAACTCAATCTCGACGACGATAAGTGGAAGATATACGCGCGCAACAATGCGGAGCCGCCGCAGTTTATTACTCCCACGGGCAAGGTGTGCAACTGCCTTGTTTCGGAAGGTACGGTTGTAAAAGGCACGGTTAAGGACAGTATAATTTCGCATTCGGTCACGATAGGCGAGGGCTCGTACGTCGAGGCTTCTATAATAATGCCCGGCGCGGTTATAGAGGACGGCGCGGACGTCAGATATTCGATTATCGGTTGGGACGCTACCGTCGGCAAAAACGCTATGGTCGGCGAGACGCTTGACGAATGCAGACCGGGCGAATGGAAAATCAGCGTTATCGCTCCCAAATACGAACTGCCTGCCGATTCTGTCGTAGGCGCAAACGAAATGTTGGGCTAAGGAGGGGAGAATATGAAGAACCATACAATGAGCGTACTGTTTGCTTCCGATGCGGAAAGTCATCTCAACGATTTAACGATACACCGTACGACGGCGTCGCTTCCGTTCGGCGGCAGGTACCGTCTTATAGATTTCGCGCTGTCCAACCTTGTCAGCGCAAACATTACGACGATAGGAATTATTACGCGAAACAACTACAATTCGCTTATGGACCACATCAGAATGGGGCGCGACTGGGACCTCAACAGAAAGAACAGCGGCATTACTGTGTTCCCGCCTTTCGTTTTCAACAGCGCGCACGAAGTGTATAAGGGGAAAATCGAGGCGCTTTATACACTGCGCGGATTTATGATGAGCAATAACGAGGAATACGTCGTAATTGCAAACACAAATATCGCGTTTAATATCGATTTCGAAGAAGTGGAAAAATTCCATATCGAAAAGGGCGCGGACATTACGGTGCTTACGCATAAGACGGACGATACGAATCCCCGCAAAATAATCATAACCGCGGACAAGAACAACCGTATAACCGATATGCGTTATCCCGTTGCGAGCGATACCGGCAAGCAGAGATGCAACCTCAACGTCTACTTCATCAAGAAAGATTTGCTTATTTCGCTTGTAGACAACGCTTACGCGCACGGCGCGTACGATTTCGAGAAAGATATACTCCAAAAGAAGTTGGACGAGTTGTATATAATGAACTACGAAGTTCACGACTACGTTGCCGTTATCGACCGTATACCCACCTACTTCAAGCGCAGTATGGAATTGCTGGACCCCGAAGTGAGAGATGGACTGTTCTATAAGCATTCCACCATACTCACGAAAGTCAAGGACAGCGTGCCCGCAAAGTATAAGGCGGGAGCGAACGTAAAAAATTCGATTATTGCGGACGGTTGCGTCATTGACGGAACGGTGGAAAATTCGATTCTGTTCAGAAGCGTGAAAGTGGGCAAGGGCGCGGTTATCCGCAATTCGATCATTATGGAGGACTCAATCATTATGGACGGCGCGACGCTGGACTATACGATTACGGATAAGGACGTAATCATTCAGTCCGGAAGAACGCTGAGCGGATATGAAAGTTATCCTATGGTCGTAGTAAAAGGTAAAGTGATTTAATAATTGCGCCGGATGTCACATCTCGCTCCGCTCGATACGCAAAATCTTTGCGAAATAATTAATGTTCTTGAATAAGAAGAATCATACGCAATGAGTTTTGCTGTGAGCGCAAACGCGTAAGGGGCAAAATGCGGGAAGTGAATTCCCACATTTTGTATGATATCTACGCGGCGAACAAATTGAACGGGAAAGTTTAGCGAGTGCAAGGCGCGAGCCAAACCGAGTGCCAAGCACCAGAGGTGGTGCGGAGCACTGCAACATATAATGGTGCGTAGCACTGCACCACCAAGTACAAGTGAGCAAACAGTGTTGTTTATTGTTTGCGAACGAGTGGAATAACCTCGTCCCACAAAACGGGGACGTTTTGCGGGAAACTCGAGCGGACGATACTCAATGTAGGCGTGCCGAGTTCCCCTCCCATAAATAACGAAAAACAATTGTAGAGAAAGAGCGCGCTACCGCACGCGTCTATAATTTAATGGGAGGGGAAAGCCCGTAGGGAAGGGGTGGGTATTTCATTTAATAATAAGAAAGCAAACTGATAGAGACAAAAAACAAACTATAGAAATCAGGAAGAAAATATGCAGATAGACGAAAAGTATTTTCAGGAATCTCAGATGCAGGCGAATTCCGTCGAGGATATTCTCACTGCGGGAGAGAGCAAACTTTGGACAGGTAAGCCCGACAAGAGAGCGCACGTAGCGGCGGCGATTTTCAAGGCGTTGCCGATAACAATACTCTGGTTGATTTTCGACGTAGGATTTATAACGGGTGTTTCTATCGGAATGTCGAGAGGTGCGATTCCCCTTGCCATACTGGGCTTTATCGTTCCGTTTTTTGCGATACATCTTGCGCCCGTATGGATATGGATTGCAGGAATAGTCAAGGCAAGCGCGGGAATCAAAAATATCGAATATGTCTTTACGGACAAGCGCATAATCATTCGTTCGGGAATCATCGGAATAGATTTTAAATTTATCTATTACAACGAGATAGAGAGCGTAAACGTAAAGGTCAACCTGACTGATAAGATTTTCAGAGTCGGAGATATATACGTAAACGCAAAGTCTTCGGCGGCGGTGCTTTACGACTTGCACAATCCCTATGAGTTGGCGTCTAAGTTGCAAAAAATTGTGCAGGATATCGCTACCGATATCAACTATCCGAACGCGCTGCGTCCCGATTATAACCCCGGATATAATACTAAGTACACAGACAATCCGTTTGAATTATAAAATAAAATCTTCTTAAAGAGGTGGAATTATGAAAATACTGTTTGTAGCATCGGAGGCCGCTCCGTTCGTACGGTCGGGAGGACTGGGAGACGTTGCGGGTGCGCTTCCTCAGGCTTTCAATAAGGCGGGGCACGATTGCAGAGTTATTATCCCGTTTTATAAGGACGAAATAAGAGGCGAGTTTCAAAACAATCTGAGATATGTCGCGTCTACGTTTGTCGATTTGAGTTGGCGCAGACAGTATTGCGGCGTATTCGAAGCGGTGTACGGAGGAGTGACGTATTATCTGATAGACAACGAATACTATTTCAAGCGCAGAGGCTTGTACGGACATTTCGATGACGGCGAAAGGTTTGCGTTTTTCTCCAAAGCGGTGCTGGAAGTTCTGCCGCTGATAGATTTCTTCCCCGACGTGCTTCACGCAAACGACTGGCATACCGCGCTTACGCCGGTGTTCCTCGACGTGTTTTACCGCTTTTCGGAAGAGTATCAGCATATAAAAACGGTGTTTACCATTCATAATATAGAATTTCAGGGCAAGTACGGCAACAGTCTCATCAGCGATATACTCGGACTGCCCGACTGGGCGCGCTCGCTCGTGATGAACGGCGACTGCGTAAACTTTATGAAAGGCGGCATCGAAGCGTCAAACGCCGTTACCACCGTCAGTGAAACGTATGCGGGTGAAATACTCGATCCGTTCTATTCGTACGGGCTGGAAGGCATACTCTCCGAAAGACGTTTTAAACTGCACGGAGTAGTCAACGGCATCGACCAGAAGATTTACGACTCCAAACACGACGATAAACTCTTTGTCAAATACGGCGTAAAGGATTTTGCAAAGGGCAAGTCCGAAAACAAAAAAGCGCTTTGCGAAATGATAAATCTGCCGTTTGACGAAAACCGTCCTCTTGTCGCGATGGTTACTCGTCTTACGGAGCAGAAGGGTATGGATTTGGTAGGAGCGGTTATTGACGATATAATGCGCGCCGATATACAGGTCGTAATCCTCGGCACCGGCGACTGGAAATACGAGAATATGATAAAAGCGGTTGAGAGCAGATATCCCAACAAATTCCGCGCTATCCTTGCGTTTTCCAGCGACCTCGCAAGCAAGATATACGGCGCGAGCGACCTATTCCTTATGCCCAGCAAGTTTGAACCTTGCGGACTGTCCCAACTTATCGCAATGCGATACGGTTCAATTCCCATTGTCCGCGAAACGGGCGGTTTGAAAGACACCGTACCCGCGTTCAACGGCGAAACAGGCGAAGGTAAAGGATTTACGTTCAAGACATACAACGCATACGATATGCTTGACGCAGTCTGGCGTGCTTATGCTTGCTTCCACGACAAGTCTCAATGGAATAAAGTTGTCAAAAATGCTATGACTTCCGATTTCGGATGGGATGTGAGTGCTAAGAGGTATATTTCTATCTTCGAAAACCTGTAAAACCGCGCTATTTTGCGCATTGCTTTGTCAACGCCCATTTTCAGCCCCGTCGTGTACGATATGTACACTTGGCGGTTCTGAAAATGGGCGTTTTCGCGCACTGCATCCAAATATCGCGGTTTTATATTTCTTCCTTGTTTTAGCATCAATAATAGCACTCTGATAGAGAAAGTTCAGCGCGTGCAGGGCGCGACCACTTCGTGGTATTGATACTTTTTCGTAATAAAAAAGCAGAGTCAAAGACACGAAGTGTCCAAGCGAGTGGGCAGTGTTGATTTATGTCCACGAACGAGTGGAATAATTTACCCCATAAAACAGGGGCGTTTTATGGGGATCCCGAAAACGTCTCGTGCGGAGTGCCGTAAAGAGCGTAGCGACGGAATAGCGATTGTTGGCTGCGCCCAATCGCGTCCTGTCTCCCCCGCGAGCGACGGAGAATGAGTGTAGAAAATAAGCGTAATGACTTATGCGTCCATATAAGAGTGGTGGGAGAAAAGCCCGCAGGGAAAGAGGGGGCAATTTTATTAAAGTCTAACTGCTCGCTCTTGCAGAGGAAGAAGCAACCCACAGGGAAATAGTAAGCGGCTTTACTGGTTTTCCTTAATACTCATCGTTATGTTTAAGTTAAATATCTTTTTATTGTGATTTTACTTTTTGTAAACTTTTTGCTATAATACGGAAAATCGGTAAAGATAATGAAGTGATTATATGGCTAATAAAAAATCTAAACAACATAAAAATCTTTTAAGAAGATTCGCAGCATATTATAAACCGCACAAAAAACTTTTTGTTATAGATATGATATGCGCTTTTATCATATCCGTATTCAATCTCGTTTATCCGTATATAACAAAGGAGATAATCAACAATTACGTTCCCAACAAATTGCTTGATATGCTTTTGGCGGGCGCGGGGATTCTGCTTGCGTTTTTTGTGATAAAGGCGTTTCTTAATTACGTTTTGCAGTACTGGGGACATCTTGTCGGCGTACGTATGCAGGCGGATATGAGAAGCGAACTTTTCAAACATCTTCAAAAACTGCCTTTCTCTTATTTTGACAACAACAAAACGGGCGTAATTATGAGCCGTATGACAAACGACCTGTTTGAAATTTCAGAACTAGCCCACCACGGTCCTGAGGACGTGTTTTTGTCCTTTGTAACGATTATAGGGGCGTTTATCCTGCTTGCGACAATCAACGTATATCTTGCGCTGATAGTGTTTGCGTTTATTCCGTTCGTGGTTATCTATACCGTGCTTATGCGGAGACGTATGAACAAAGTATTCGCCGATATGCGTGTCGTACAGGGAGAGGTGAACGCGGATATCGAAAGCGCGGTGTCGGGTGTGAGAGTATCGAGAGCGTACACCGCAGGCAGGCACGAGAGCGAGAAATTCGAAAAAGGGAATAAGGAATTCGTAAAGGCGAGAACGCGGCAGTACAAGGTTATGGGCGAGTTTTTCTCCTCTATGACTTTCCTTCTCGATTTTCTGTATTTCGTGGTGCTACTGGGCGGCGGACTCTTCTTCTATTACGGCAAAATCGACGTGGGTGAATTTGCGGCGTTCGTACTGTATATCAGCACTCTAATCGCACCGATTCGCACTTTGACCAACATTTACGAGCAGATTCAGAACGGTGCGACAGGCTTCAAACGCTTTTGTGGAATTATGGACGTTCCCGAGGAGACCGAGAGCGAAAATGCGATTTCTCCTCATTCGCTGAAAGGCGATATCGTATTTGAAAATGTTACATTCGGGTACAACTCGGACGGGGACAGCAAGGTTATAGAGGGATTCTCGATGACGGTGGATGCGGGCAAAACCGTTGCGCTTGTTGGACCCTCGGGAGGCGGGAAGACCACAATCTGTCATCTGATACCGAGGTTTTACGAGATTGACTGCGGCAGAATAACCGTAGACGGCTATGACATTAAGGATCTGAGCAGGGAGTCGCTTAGAAAGAATATCGGACTGGTGCAACAGGACGTGTTCCTGTTTAACGGAACAATAAAGGAGAACATCGCGTACGGCAACTTCGACGCAAGCGACGAAGACATCGAAGAGGCGGCGAAAAATGCGAATATACACGATTATATCATATCTCTGCCCGAAGGATATGAAACCAACGTCGGCGAGCGCGGCGTAAAACTGAGCGGCGGACAGAAACAGCGCGTATCGATTGCGCGCGCGTTTTTGAAAAATCCGCAGATACTCATTCTTGACGAAGCGACTTCCGCGCTGGACAACGCCACAGAGATGCTCATTCAGGATGCTCTGAACAAACTTTCGGAGGGCAGGACTACGCTCGTTGTCGCACACAGGCTGTCAACAGTCAAGAATGCGGATGAAATCATCGTTATAACGGAGAACGGCATAGAGGAGCGCGGCAATCACGAACAACTTCTGCAAAAGGGTGGAATTTATAGCACGCTGTACGAGTATCAGTTCAAAAACCTATGAGAAAAACCGAATCGACGCCGCGTATATTACAGGAATTTGCAAAAACCGACAATAGACGTTTGACATATCAATATTTAAAAAGTAGAATATTATGCAGTTGCGTTAATAATATATAAGAAATATATTATAAGGTGACTAAAATCACATATTATCATATTGACGTCTTTCGTCCGGGGGAAAGCGGAAGAAAGGAAGGAAAAATGAAATATAACGTTTCTTCAAAAGAATTCAGCGCTCAACTTGCGTCCTGTCTTGCGAGATATTTCGGCGTAAAACCCGAGGACGCGAGCAAAACTCAGATTTACAGAGCAACCTGTATGTGCGTCAGAGATATACTTACGCAGACCAGAGTTAATTTCAAAAAGAAAGTTCACGAGAAAAACGCAAAGCAAATTTATTATATGTCGATGGAATTCCTCCTCGGCAGGTCTTTGCGCAATCATCTTTTCAATATGGGCATCACCGACGAGGTGACCAAAGCGGTTGAGAGCCTCGGCGTGAGTATGGACGAAATCTATGCGTACGAGCCCGACGCGGGACTCGGGAACGGCGGACTGGGCAGACTTGCCGCCGCATATATGGACGCGCTCACTTCTCTGGGCTATGCGGCAAGCGGATTTTCCATACTTTACGATTACGGTCTTTTCAAACAGATTATAGTGGACGGATGGCAACTCGAACAGCCCGACGACTGGCTTAAAATGGGAGACGTATGGCTTGCGCCGCGCACCGAAGAGGTGTATTCCGTCAAGTTCGGCGGTCACGTCGACCAGACCTGGGAAAACGGCAGACTTACCGTCACCCAGCGCGATTGCACCGTTGTAAACGCCGTTCCTTACGATATGAATATTTCGGGCTACGATACGCAGGCGGTCAACAGAATCAGATTCTGGCATTCGGAAGCCCCGCAGGATTTCGATATAAATATGTTCAGCAAAGGCGAGTATCTCAAAGCGAGCGCGGCCAAGACCGTTGCGGAAGCGATAAACAAGGTGCTCTATCCCGCCGACGATCATATCGAAGGCAAATCGCTCAGACTCAAACAGCAGTATTTCTTTGTTTCGGCGTCTATACAGAGCATACTTCAAAGACATTTGCAGACGAATCCTTCGCTGGACAATCTTGCCGATTGCATTGCGATTCATATCAACGACACTCACCCTACGCTTTGTATTCCCGAACTTATGCGCATACTTCTCGACGATTACGGATACGGCTGGGACGAGGCGTGGAATATAACGTCTCACACTGTTTCGTACACCAACCATACGGTTATGGCGGAAGCGCTTGAAAAATGGCCTCAGGATTTGTTCCAGACGTTGCTTCCGCGTATTTTCCAGATTGTACACGAAATCAATCAGAGATTCTGCGACGAACTTTGGAAAGCCTATCCCAACAACTGGGACGTCGTTCAGCGCAACGCCGTTCTGTCGGGTGGACAGGTTAAAATGGCGAATTTGTGTCTTGCGACTTCGCATACGATAAACGGCGTTTCGGCTTTGCACAGCGATATACTCAAACACGACGTATTTGCCGAGTACTGCCGCATACATCCCGAAAAATTTACAAACGTAACCAACGGAATCACTCATCGCCGCTGGGTTGCGCAGGCGAATCCGAGACTGGCGGAACTTATCACCGAACTTATCGGCGACAAGTGGTTTAAAGACGCGAATCATCTCAAAGAGTTGCAGAAATTTATGGGTGACAGACAGGTGCTGAGCCGTCTTGCGGAAATCAAGCGCGCAAACAAAGAGGATTTGGCGAAGTATATTTTGGAGCATAACAACGTCGCAGTCGATGCAGACAGTATCTTCGACGTACAGGTAAAGAGGCTTCACGAGTATAAGCGTCAGTTGCTCAATGCGCTAAACATTCTCGATTTGTATTTCAGAATAAAGGACAATCCCAACCTCGACGTCCAGCCGCGCACCTTTATATTCGGAGCCAAAGCGGCAAGCGCGTATTATATGGCGAAGCAGATTATCCGCTTTATATGCACTCTCGGCGACGTAATAAATAATGATCCCGACGTCAGAGGAAAGATAAAAATCGTATTCCTTGAAAATTACCGTGTGACTTTGGCGGAAATGATTATGCCTGCGTCCGAGGTCAGCGAGCAGATTTCCATAGCGGGAAAGGAAGCAAGCGGAACGGGAAATATGAAGTTTATGATAAACGGCGCGCTTACTATCGGCACGCTTGACGGCGCGAACGTGGAGATACATCAGGAGGTCGGCGATGAGAATATGTTCCTTTTCGGACTTCTTGCCGAGCAGGTTTCCGAAATGTGGAGAAACGGCTATAACCCCTCTCATTATTATCAGACGAATCCGCGCATAAAGAGACTTATCGATTCCTTGCGTCAGGGACTCAACGGAATCTCGTTCGGCGAAATTGCGGATTCGCTCACAACCGGCAGAGGCGGTCAGCCCGACGGCTTTATGGTGCTTGCGGATTTCGAAAGTTATTCCAACGCGCAGGACAGAGTGAACGCCACCTATGCGGATAAGGAAAAGTGGAACAGAATGTCGTTGGTCAACATCGCAAAAGCGGGATTCTTCGCTGCCGACAGAGCGGTGGAAGAATATGCAAAACGCATCTGGGGCTTGAAAAAAATTATAAAGTAATATTTTCGCCGGTCGTTATGCCTTGCGGCACGCAAAATCGCACGCTTATTGCGCAGATTATGTAGTGATTATAGTAAAGTGTGTGAGTTTTGCTATAAGCGCAAACCCATTAGGCGCAAAATGTGTGAAGTGAATCCATATATTTTGCGAAAAAACAATTTGCGCACAATATGCACCGTAATGTGTAAACTGTGTGAATATACTTAAAGACAAAGTAATAATGTGGCGCGAATGCGCCACATACAATATTATCGGGATTTTGCAAATAATAAAATAAACACAACATCACACCGATTTAGACGGTGTTGGAGATATATGTATAATCCTCTTATCGACAAAAAGCCATACGGAGCGAGCGTTTGCGGGAAAGCGACGCAAGTAAAATTTTCTCTCGATAGCGCAATGCAGATCAAGAGAGTTTTTATCATACTCCGGCAGATTTTCGGAGAGGGCGGCAGCGTCGAGGGAGTGAGCGCAAAATTCGAGTTGACGCGTCGTATGACGGTTGACGGGGAAGATGTTTTTGCAGGCGAGTTTTCTGTCGACAGATACGGAATCTGGAATTACCGTTTCGAGGGCGAGTTTGCAGACGGCTCTCTCGCATTTTTCGGGCGGGGCGCGGACGGAACGGCTGTCAGAGGGGATTGGTTGCCGGAATGGCAGTTAACTGTCACTAAAAGCGATTATAAAACCCCTGATTGGTCAAAACACGGAGTCATATATCAGATATTTGCGGATAGGTTCTGTAAAGTCGGCGACAATCCGTTTAACAAGAGAGGACGTTTGCACACGTACTGGAATGACCGTCCGGATATCGAAGAGCCCGACAAAGATTATCGCGCCGACGACTTTTTCGGCGGCAACGTAAGAGGCATAATTTCAAGACTGGACTATCTCAAATCGCTGGGCACGACCTGTATTTATCTCTCTCCGATATTCGAATCGTCCTCAAATCACCGTTACGATACGGGAGATTATCTAAAAATCGACGAACTATTCGGCACGGAAGAGGAATTCAGACTTTTGGTATCCGAGGCAAAGAAAAGAGAAATGGCTGTTCTGTTGGACGGCGTATTTAATCATACCGGTTCGGACAGTCTGTATTTTAATAAAGAGGGAAGATATCCCTCGCTCGGCGCATATCAGAGCACAGAATCCCCGTATTACGACTGGTATTTTTTTTCGAATCATCCGCACGATTATCACTGTTGGTGGGGGAGCACCGTTGTGCCTACTGTAAATAAATCGGCAAACGGATTCCGCGAATTTATGCTCGGTGAAAACGGGGTAATTGATAAATGGTGCAAAGCGGGTATATCCGGATGGCGTCTGGACGTTGTTGACGAACTCCCGATAGATTTTACCTCGCAATTGTGCGCCGCAGTGAAATCTAAAGGGCAAGATATGCTCATTGTCGGCGAGGTATGGGAAGACGCGTCGGTCAAAATAGCGTATGACGAATGGCGTCCGTATTTTATGGGCGGACAACTCGACTCGGTGATGAACTATCCTTTTAAAGAGGCAATCCTTGCCTACACGTTGGACGGCGACGTAGCGGCGTTTGTAGAAAGAGTTTCGCTTATTCTGGAACATTATCCGAAGCAGTCGCTTGACGCTCTTATGAATCTTATTGACAGCCATGACACTGTCCGCGCGCTGACGGTGCTCAGCGGCGTAATTCCGCCCGAAAACAAGCGCGCAAGAGCGGACTTTACGCTAAATTGTGAACAGTATGCTCTTGCAAGGCAGCGGCTTATCTTTGCGTCTACACTTCAATATACTTTACCTGGAGTGCCTTGCCTGTTCTATGGCGATGAGGCGGGAGTGCAGGGATTTGAAGATCCGCTCAACCGCGGGACGTATCCGTGGGGACGCGAGGACGGCGACCTTATAAAGCATTATAAATCGTTGGGCAAAATGCGTGAGGAGTATTCGGATTTGCTTACCGGCGAAACGCGTTTTATAGAGGATAGTGAGTTGCTTATATTCGAAAGAGAGAGCGAAAACGGCAAGTTGACGGTGTACGCCAACAACACGGATAAGACCGTTACCCGCGCTTACTGCGGCAGGGACGCGCTCAGCGGAAAGGAAGTAAAAAGACTGAGCGTAAAACCGCATTCCGTAAGAGTGTTGACTGTAAAGTGAAACGGTTAACATATATAAATCAAAGCCGTAAACATAAATCAAAACTGCAAATATTGAAAAGCACTTCCGAAGAAGTGCTTTTCGTTTAATATAAGTTATTTATCGCTGTAATTGCTTTTGATCCGAGATACGGAATCAGTCTGCGTCGAGAGAATCGAGGCGGATTTGTTTTTTCTCTTCCTTTGTAAGTTTTCTGCCCTTGCCGATAATCACGCTGTCGCCGTGTTTGACGAAAATCATAAGCACGATAGCAATCACTACGCAGATTGCGCTGTACATAAACAGTGCGGTGTTGGAGATATAGTCCATAACAAGACCTGCGATAAACGGAGTTATTGCCTGAGCGGACATTGTTGCCATATAATAGTAGCCCGTATACTGTCCTAGGGTTTTCGAAGTTGAAAGTTCCGTGACCATCGGGAAGGTGTTTACGTTCGCGATAATCAAGCCGAAGCCGGAGATGAGGTAGAAGAGGGCGAACAGAACTGCGGGAATCATCGCGTTATTGTCGGGTTTGACAAACGCGAAAATCAGCACAAACGATACGACCGCCATAGCAAAACCTATGATTATTGATTTTCTTCTTCCTATCTTTGCCGCCATGTAACCTACGGGGATAAACGCGATTGCGCTGATTCCCATACTCACGCCCGAGATAATGGACGCGATGCCTGCCGACAGGTTGAGGGCTTTGGTGGTATAAACGGAGAGGTTGCTCGATATGGCGTTGTAACCCATAAACCACATAAATATGGACGCGAGAATGAGCCAGAACGAGCGTAGTTTCGCCTTGTCTTCGGGAGTTTTTTCAGCCCACCATTCTTTGGGAGACTTGCGTTTTGTTTTGTTGTTTTTGACTACTTCTCTCGCGAATTCGAGAGTATCGGGGGAGAGTTCCTCCGCGCTATCGGGCGTTTCGGGCATATCCGCAACGAAATTGCCGGAGGTATCCGTCATAATCGCGTCGACTGCCGGACCGTCTTCGACCGCAAATTCTGCCGATTCGTCTGCAAGAGCGTTTTGGGTTTCGGCGGCGTTTTCGTCATCGGCGAAGTCGTCTATACCGTATTCCTTACAGATTTCCTGACACTTGTCGACCATTTTCCGTTCCTTGACAAGCGCGAGGAAGCCTGCCAGCAGCAGTAGCATACCCGCGCCCACGCAGGAGAAGATAATGACGTAGTTGTTGATACTGTTGCCGAACAGCACTACCGTATATATAAGGAATGCGATTGCGCCGCCCACGCCGCCGCAAAGGTTTATCATTGCGTTGCCCTGCGAGCGCAGAGGCTTTGGCGTGACGTCAGGCATAAGCGCGACCGCGGGAGAACGGAAAGTCGCCATAGCCACAAGGACGAGAAGCAGTATGACCATATAAATGCCTATGCTTGCGCCGCCCGACACTTTGGTGACATTTTCGTAGATGAGGTCGCTTTTATAGTTGTTCATTCCGCTTTCGACATACTTTTTATAGTCGGCGTTTTTGTTTTTTATCGTCTGATAGGTTTCGCCCGTCGGTGCGGTGTCTTCAAGATTGACCTGCACCTTTTCGCCGTCGATAACGTAATAGTACGTTTCGTTGCCGAGCATATTTAAAACTGCTTTTTGGGAGGAGAAATTCCCGTCGAAACTGAGCGAAACGTAGTAGTCTTTGGAAATGTGGTTCATTTCAAGAAAACTCTTGTCGCAGTAGTTCTTGTTGCCGCTGTCATACCAGTTTGTGAGCAAACTTTCGAGGTTTGTCATTTCGTTGCCGTTTTCGTCTGTGACAACCTCGCTCAGACTGCTTTCGAATTTCGCTATGTAGTCGTTGGCGTTTTTCTGCTGGTTGAGCGTAGCAACGGGAACGAATACCATAAGTATGACCGACGCCAGAGTGCCGATGACGATAAACGGAGTGCGCTTGCCGAATTTTTTTGCAAGTTTGCCGTGAGCGTTATCGGAAAGTCTGCCGAAGAGCGGAAGCATAAAGAGCGACAGCAAGTTGTCAAGTCCCATGATAAGACCGCGCAGTGAGTTTGGCAGACCGTACGCGTGTTCCAGAAGAAGCGGAACAACAAAGTCGTATGCCGTCCAGAACAGCATGATGATTGCAAATGCAAATCCGACTTTGATAGTCTGCGGATAGTCGAGTTTTAGCGGTTTTCTTCCTTGCTCATCAAGCAAAGGCGCCGCCTCTTTCGCTTTTTTTCTCATAAATTTTCTCCTCTTCGCTTATGCGAGCGTGATAGATTAAAATCACTTTAATTATTATATATTATCAAAACGTATAACACAATACCCAAATTTAAATAATTTTGCACCGTATTTTACGTATTCTGCAATTAGGTCAAGCCTGTTTATCGAGATTGCAAATGATATGATAGAACAAAATATTCAAGTGTGGATTTCAAAAAACGATAGAAACGAATAGAAATATTACTCACAGAAAGCGTGGAGTATAATGGGAAGAATAAAAAATAACAGTCACACAAAATGCGCAGTAAATAGGAACGGAAAGAAATAGAAATCACACGAAGTATGCAGTAAAACAGAAACGAAAAGAAATATAAATCACACGAAGTGTGCGCCGAAATGGTCGCACAGTCCGTAACAAAGTACTCCGAGGGCGGCGGAGAGTATGACGAGCAGAATGGGTTTCATCTTTTTACCTTTGATTTTTATGAACGAAATCGGGAATATGAATGCAAACAGGATTATTCCGATCCAGTCAACGCTAACCGCGCCCGTGTTGCGTATATCGGTAATTCCGAACAGCATTGTCAGTACGAGCGACACAAAAACAGACAAAAGAAGTCCCGTAACGGTAGACCGTACTCCCGTAAACACCTCGCCGACGGCTTTGCGTTTCATAAAATTGGATAGCAGTTTTGCGACGAGAATAATGATTATCACCGAGGGCAGAACAACGCCGAGCGTGGCACAGAACGCTCCGAATATGCCTGC
This sequence comes from uncultured Christensenella sp., assembly GCA_910578325.1. Taxonomy (GTDB): domain Bacteria; phylum Bacillota; class Clostridia; order Christensenellales; family CAG-917; genus CAG-475. The sequence continues at coordinate 242,532 of CAJTQT010000001.1, read as the reverse complement.
CGCGTCGCCGAATTGCGCAGCCACGGTTTCCAGCCCCGTATAAGTCGCGATGTTGACGGCAAACGGCCCCGGAGTGCTTTCGCTTATGGCGATGAAGTCGATAAGCGCGGTCTGGTCGAGCCAGCCTTTATCGACGACGTTGGTCATAATCATCGGAATCATAGCCTGTCCGCCGCCTATGGTAAACAGTCCGATTTTAAAAAACGTCCAGAAGAGGTCAAAGCAAAGTTCAATCATTCTGCGTCACCTCCGTTACCAACGCACGGCTGAGAATCGCCCACGTTTTCGGAATCGTTAACCTGCGCGATATTTTCACAATCGCAGGTTTTGATGATTATTTGACGGTTATCAACTGCTTTTTGTGAAAAATACTCTTCGTTTTGCACTATCGGCTTGCCCACGCGCTCATTATAATATTCCGGTGTGCCTACGGTGTGAAACCGTCTGTTATTTACGTACGTTGTGACAGCCACGGCAATCGAACATACGGCAATCGTCCCCAGTATTACATATATTACGTCCGCTTTAAAGAAGAATACGATGACAAACGATATAATCATTATCGCGAAAGAAAACAGTGTTTTTTTCATATCCTTGAAGAATGAGAAAACCGCCTTTGCGATGAGTACGAGCACTCCGATGCGGATGCCTTTGAACAGGAATCCCACCCACTTATTGTCCTTTACGAGATTGAGCACGTATGACAGCGCAACGATAATAATAAATGACGGCATCACTACGCCCAGAGTCGCAACGACTCCGCCGAAAATCCCGAGGCGGTTTGTTCCGATAAACGTCGCCGTGTTGACCGCAATAGGGCCGGGAGTGCTTTCGGCAATGGCGAAGATATCGCCGAGTTCGGATTTAGTTATCCACTTATGCTTGTCGACAACTTCGGCTTCGATGAGAGTCAGCATAGCGTATCCGCCGCCGAATGAAAACAGTCCGATTTTGAAAAATACCAAAAACAGCGTAAACAGTTCTTTTATTATTTGCCCGACGGGGCGTTTCGGTCCTTTAAATTTGCTCATAATTATATGTCGGAATCAGATTTTTGCCAACACTCGCTTCGGGAAATTCCGCATTTTTCACTGCGGCGAGGTTGCGCATAATATATTATTGCTTTATCGGTTTATTAGTATATCATTTCCGTGCGCGCGTGTAAATTAAATAACGCGTAATTTGCGCAACGGAGCGATAATTTGCTTTCAAAGCGGTGGCAACTGTGTTATAATTTTAATATGAAGATAAACGGTTATGAAAAATTTTCAATGGTAGATTTCGAAGGCAAGATTTGCTGTACGGTGTTTACGGGCGGATGCAATATGCGGTGTCCGTTCTGTCATAACGGCGCGCTCGTAATAGGCGACGTAAAATCGGGGCAGATTGACGACGCCGAAGTTATGGATTACCTTAAAAAGCGCAAAGGACTTGTGGACGCCGTGAGCGTGACGGGCGGCGAGGCGACGCTTCAACCCGACCTTGCGGATTTTCTCCGCCGAGTAAAGGATTTGGGATATATCACCAAACTCGACACCAACGGACTGCGCCCCGACGTGCTCCGAAATCTGCTGTCGGACGGACTTGTGGATTACGTTGCTATGGACGTCAAAAACAGCCCCGAAAAGTATGAGTTTACAACCGGACTTAAAAGCGTGGATTTAGACAAAATCAATCTCAGTATGCGTATTATAAAGGACAGCGGCGTAAATCACGAATATCGCACTACGATAATAAAGGAATTTCATACAGCGGAAGATATGATGAAAATCGCGGATTGGATAAGCGGAGCAAAAGCCTATTATATGCAGAACTATAAAGACAGCGAGGGCTGTATTTCGCACGGTTATCACCCGATAGAAAAGGAAGTCGCGCAGGAGTTTATGAAAGCGTTCGAGGGCAAGGTCGGCAAAGTCGGGCTTCGCGGCTACAACTGAATCAAATTGTATATCTAAAAATTTTTGACATAATAATTTAGTCTTTGCGGGAATCGTATTGTAGATTATCCGCAAGGAAAGAAATGCGAATAAAGTGGACGCGTCCTTAATGTGACCGTTCGCTTTTTTGTCGGCGGCGCAAAACGGTGCGCCGTTTGCTTTCCTCAATCCGGTGTAAGAGAGAGGAAGATTTGTGAAAAATTTTAAAGACATCGAATCTATGGTGTTGGGACTTTTTGAAAAAAGAGGTTGGGTAAAATGGATACATGAGGGAACGCGTCGTGCATATACTTCGGAAGAAAAGAAAGCAAATGCTAACCTGGCAAACGCAAAACTTGTGGACCACTGCGCGAAGTGTATGAATATGAACGGCTGCTGTTTCCCTGCAAACAACTCGCCGCAACCGCCGCTTCATCCAAACTGTCACTGTTGGCTTATGCCCGTGCAATATATAGAATTTTCCGCAAATTGCAGTGAGGAAAAGTTCAAAATATATACATTGAGATTTCAGAAAAAAATGATAAAAGCCAATTGTTTTCAGGCTGGGGATATGGTATGATGGATGCTGATTATCTAATTTCAGAGTTTTGCAGTCAGGCAAAAGAAAAATATTCTAAAGGCGAATTTGTTTTAGTATCAATGCTAAACTACGGGCAGATTATAAATATTGAAATAACGTTACCGAAAAAAGGAAGTAGCGAATCGGCAAAGTTTTATTCTGGATGGATGGTGTATCCGGACGGAGAAATACAACTTGTAACTTCATTTGTTGGGAGGTCAGAATGAAAGAATATGATACTGTAAGATTGATAGTAGAAAAAGAAAGGTATGCAAAACACGGAGTACATAAAGGGATATGCGGTTGGATATGCGACCCTCGGATTATAAACGGACAAAGATTAGTATGTTTTGATGATGATATATTTCCTATGTATCCTATTATTGAGGTAAAAATAGAGGATTTAGAGGTGGTGGAAGAAGCACCAGTAATGCAGATAGGAACAAGAGTGTTACTATATACCGATAAATATGAAGAATACGGTATAAAAAAAGGTTGGCGTGGATTTGTATGTCAAAAAGGCGAGCAAGAGGGACAATGGCTTGTCCGATTTGACAAAGAAAGCGAAGACAGCGAAGAAATTTATTATAATATATACGAAAAGCATCTTGCGTTCGAATAATCACATCTAAGTATTTGCATTAGAGGAAAAACAAATGAAAGAATATGATTACGTTAAGGTGACGGTAGAAAAAGAAAAATATGCCAGGGACGGCGTGCATAAGGGTAGAATCGGTTGGATATGTGACCCGAGAATAATATACAATCAAAGGCTTGTTTGCTTCGATTACGAAGTGGATGATGATGACGTGATTTGTACGTCTATAAATGAAAGTGATTTGGAAGTATTTTGGGAAGCGCCTGTAAGACAGGTTGGAACACGAGTGTTGCTTTATACGGATAAATATGAAGAATATGGTATAAAAAAAGGTTGGCACGGCGTTATATGTGAAAAAGGCGAACAAGAGAATTACTGGCGCGTCAGATTTGACAAAGAAAGTGAAGATAGCGAGTATATTTATTTTGATATATATCAAAGTCATCTTGCGTTTGAATAATCACCATTAAGTGTTTGCATTAGAGGAAAAACAAATGAAAGAATATGATTACATCAAGGATTTTGCGTTCGAATAAGTTGTCGCATAATCACTCTTGAAAATAGAAAATATGACGACGAGGTTTATATTTCTATTATGCAATTGAAACGGAGTTGAATCAAAATAAGCAGTTTATCTATCATTATTACACATTTAAAATATTGAATATGTCATTAGAATGGCAAAAGCGGGAAAATGTTTCCCGCTTTTTCAAAGTTTGATTTTGATAAGTTTATTACAGTCCGCGCAATAAATCAGCAAGTGCCGTCGGCGAGTTTGAGCATAACAAAACCCTGTTTTGCTTTGCACAGAGGGCACATATCCCACGCTTCCTTGCCCTCGGCTTCGTAACCGCAGCCCGAACATTTCCATTTTACCGCTTTCGGCTTTTTGTAGAGCGTGCCTGTGGAGAGTTGGTTGTGCAGGTCCTCGAAGAGCATCTTATGGCAGTTTTCCACGTCGCGAATCATTCTGAAAAGGTTTGCGATTTCCTCAAATCCCTCTTCCTTAGCGGTTTTTTCAAATTCCTTATAAATCTGAATTTCGGCGGCTTCGTCCTCGGCGGCGAGTTTGAGGTTTTCGACGAGATTCCATTTCTGCTTGAACGGATAACCGCCGGTTATATCGATATTCTCGATTGTTTTGGGGCTTGCCTGCTGAATGGCGGTGTAGAGCATTCTTGCGTGATTGAATTCATTGAAAACCACCTTGTCGATGACTTCCGAAAGCGCGTTGTAACCTTCGTTGCGCGCTCCGTACTCGATAAATTTGTAGCGCGTATAGGCTTGCGTTTCGCCGGAGTATGCTTTGGCGAGATTAAGTAGCGTTTTGCTGTCGATAAGTTTCATAGAAATTCTCCTTTCGGTTTTGATTTTATAATTATTGCTATGTTTGGCAAAACTTATACAGCAATGCCGTTACTGACGTATAATAGCCTTATTTCGCTTGAAAGTGCGGCGGCAAGGTGATATCATATTGAGGCAGACTTTTATTAAGGAGTATTGAATATGAGTGATTGCAGTCACGATTGCGGATCCTGCTCGCAGGATTGCGCAAGCAGAATAACTTTTGAAAAACCGCACGAACTTTCGCGTATCAAACGCGTTATCGGCGTTGTGAGCGGAAAGGGAGGCGTAGGCAAGTCGCTTGTCACTTCTCTGCTTGCCGTGGGTATGGCGGCAAAGGGAAGCAAAGTCGCGGTGCTCGACGCGGATATTACGGGACCGTCGGTTCCCCGCGCGTTCGGAATAAAAGGCGGCGTCGAGGGCGACGATATGGGCATTTACCCGCGCGCAAGCAAACTCGGGGTCAAAGTGATGTCGTCAAACCTGCTTCTGGAAAACGAAAACGACCCTGTTATCTGGCGCGGTCCCGTGATTGCGGGAATGGTTAAACAGTTCTGGTCGGAGGTCATCTGGGGCGACGTGGATTATATGTTCGTCGATATGCCTCCGGGAACGGGCGACGTTCCGTTGACTGTTTTTCAGTCCATAAAACTCGACGGCATAGTTATCGTTACCTCTCCGCAGGAACTCGTTTCTATGATAGTTGAGAAAGCGGTGAAAATGGCAAATAAGATGAATATAAAAATTTACGGCGTAGTTGAGAATATGAGTTATATCAAGTGCCCAGACTGCGGAAAAGAAATCGATATATTCGGTACGAGCAAGGTTGACGAAGTCGCGACCGATTTCGATCTCAAAGTGCTTGGCAGACTGCCGATAGACGCCGATATTGCAAAAGCAGTGGACGCGGGCGACGTGGAGAGCCTCGCGGATAGAAATTATCTTGAAACCGCGCTCAAAGAAATCGCAAAGTAAGGAAATGGCTATGACAAAACGCGAAACTGCGGAAAGATATTTTCTCGAAGGCTATAACTGCGCGCAGGCAGTCGTGCTTACTTTTGCGGATGAACTGAACATAGACCGCGATACGTTGCTGAAAATTTCATCGTCGTTCGGCGGAGGATTCGGAAGACTGCGCGAAATCTGCGGTGCGGTCAGCGGAATGGGAATTGTGGCAGGCGCGCTGAAAGGATGTGATTTCAGCGAGGCAGGACAGGACGCAAAGTCGAAACATTACGCGCTGATTCAGCAACTTGCGGGAGCGTTTAGAGAGATTAACGGCAGTATTGTCTGCCGCGAGTTGCTCGGCGCAAAAATTGCCGCGACTAATCCTCAACCCGACTCGCGCACACCTGAATACTATAAGAGCCGTCCTTGCGCAAAACTCGTAGGCGACGCGGCGGAGATAGCGGAAAAGTATCTGACGGAACAGCGCGATTGCGAATAAAACGCAACCTATTTATATAGGTTTTTAGATCGCAAACTGTTTCCGCGTGGAATTTACGGGCAAAGGAGCGTGAAATATGAGTTTTTACGACGTCGTATACGAAGTTGTAAAGCAGATTCCAAAGGGCAAGGTCGCCACATACGGACAGATAGCCGTGTTGTGCGGTTCGCCCAAAGCGTCGCGCGCGGTGGGATATGCGCTTCATTTCAATCCCGATCCCGAGCATACTCCGTGTTTCAGGGTGGTGAACAGATTCGGAGGTTGCGCGGAGGCGTTCGCGTTCGGCGGAAAAGCGGAGCACGCGGCTCGGCTGGAAAACGACGGAGTGGAGGTCCGTGACGATTACACCGTCGACCTCGATAAGTATCAATGGAACCCGTTTGAATAACTTCGGATATAAGTTAAGGCAATCAGGATTATGGAAAACAACTTTTTTAAAAACAAATCGCCGCGACTTGAAAAACTTCTGCAATACGGATTTTTGCAAGAGCGGGGCGATTTTGTCTTTAATACCGAAATACTTGACGGACAGTTTACCATGCGCGTGACCGTATCCGCCGACGGAAAGGTTTTCAGCGAAGTTGTGGACTGTGTTTCACAGGAGCCTTATACCTTGCACCTTGTGCCGGACGCCTGCGGCGCGTTTGTAGGCGGCGTGCGCGCAGAATATGACAGAGTGCTTTCAGTCGTTGCGGATAAATGCTTTGAAAGGAATGTGTTCAGAGATTCGATATCGCGCGGGTTAATCGAGTACATAAGGAATAAATACGGCGACGAGTTGGAATTCCTCTGGGAGAAATTTACCGATAACGCCGTATGGCGCAGAAAGGACAACCGGAAATGGTACGGCGCGTTGCTGACGGTGAAAAAGAACAGATTCGGTTTTGACGACGATTCGGATATTGCGGTTATCGATTTGCGGATAAATCCCGAAACTGACGGGAATATTGTGGACGGGAAGAAATACTTTGCGGGATACCATATGAATAAGCGCACGTGGATGACCATACTTCTCGACGGAACCGTGAGCGTACAGGAGATAGAGAAATGGATCGACAAAAGTTATATGCTTGCAAAGGGCAGATGACTTTGTGCCGAACAAGGGGCTGTCGGGATTGCGACGGCAATAAACCGGCAATAAAACAGAGTAAATGGCAGGGGACGCAACGAATCGTTGCGTCCCCTGCCGTATAGTTCGGGTTTTGGAAATAGCAAGTATTTTTGCGGTTATTGCGCAAGCGAGCGCATATACGCGAGATATCTGTCCGCAAGGGCAGTCGCATCCTCTTTGGCGGCCTTTGACGTTGCGACGTAAAATTTAAGTTTGGGTTCAGTGCCGCTGGGGCGCACGCAAATCCAGTCGCCGTTTTCAAGATGAAGTTTGAGCGCGTTGGTTTTGGGAAGGGAAATATCTTCTTCCGAGCCGTCGGCATTGATTTTTTTCCGTGATACGAAGTCGCTTACGGCAAGCACTTTGGTCCCTTCGATTTCGGTGTATTTTGCCGCCCGCAGTTGTAGCATAATGTTTCTCATTTTCTCCATTCCGTCAAGACCGCCGAATGTCACCGACGTCGACTTTTCGACAAAATATCCGAATTTTTCGAAAATGCCTTGCAAAACGCCGTAAACCGATTCGCCCACGGAGTCGAGATAGCAAACCATTTCGGCGAACATCATACTTGCGACAACGGCGTCCTTATCTCTTGCGTGGGTGCCGACCAGCGAGCCGTAACTCTCTTCGAATCCGAAGAGATATTCGTATTGACCGCTGATTTCCCATTCTTTGATTTTTTCGCCGATAAACTTGAATCCTGTCAGTACGTCGAAGGTTTCTACGCCGAAACTCGCGGCGAGTTTGCGCGCAAGTTCGGTTGTGACAATGGTTTTTACAATCGCGCCGTTTTGGGGAAGTTTTCCCGTTTCGGACTTTCTGCGCAAAATATAATTGCAAAGCAACACTCCGATTTGATTGCCGTTGAGAAGAATAAATTCGCCCTTGTCGTTGCGGATAGCGATGCCCATTCTGTCTGCGTCGGGGTCGGTGCCGATGACGATATCGCTGCCGATTTTGTCGGCGAGTTCAACGCCGAGCCTGAGCGTGTCCGCCTCCTCGGGATTCGGCACGCGGACTGTCGAAAACTCGGTGTCGGGTTTTGCCTGCTCCTCGACGACGTTCACCTTTATGCCCATTCTGCCGAGTATCGACGTAACGGGCATAAAACCGCTGCCGTGAATGGGAGTATACACCAGTCTGACGTTTGCGCCGTGAGATTTCACCGCTTCGGGAGACAGCGAAAGTTTTTCAAGTTGAGCAAAGTACGCGTCGTCCACGCTCTTGCCGATTACGGTGATATGAGCGTCGAATTTTACGTTGTCCTTGCCTTTTATACACCCCGCACACATTTTGACTTCCGCGGTGTTTATGCCGAAATACGGGGTTTTGTCAATAAATTCAACTACTTTATCAGTCGATTCTGGCGACATCTGCGCTCCGTCGTCGCCGTATACCTTGTAGCCGTTGTAGATTTTGGGATTGTGCGAAGCGGTTATCATTATGCCCGCGACGGCATTCAGATGCCGTATTGCAAACGAGCATACGGGCACGGGACGTACGTCCTCGAACAGGTGCGTGTTTATTCCGTTTGCCGACAGCACTTTGGCGGACTCTATGGCGAACTCGCTTGAAAACTTGCGCGTATCGTAGGAAATAACAACGCCGCGCTTGCGTGCTTCCTCGCCGAGGGTGTTTATGTAGTCTGCAAGTCCTTTGGTCGCTCTGCGTACGGTGAAAATATTCATTCTGTTTTCGCCGACGTCAAGCACGCCGCGCATTCCGGCAGTGCCGAATTCAAGAGGCGCGAAAAACATTTCCTTTTTTTCTTCCTCTGAAAGCGCGCGCAGCCGCGCCTTATCCTCTTGCGCAACCTCGTCGTTTTCCAGCCATTGTTTGAAACTGAGTTGATAATCCATAGCAAACTCCTAAATAGGGTGTTAATAAATATATTATATAAAACCCTTGATATTTAGTCAATATCGCCCGTAAATTTATCTGCCGTTACTTCGAGAATCATTTGCGCTCCTCTTTTAAATCCATAATAGAATGCGTCCGCCGTCGAATTGCTTAGATATTCTGTTTGCAGATCTTCAAGTTCGCAATATAGTCGGTACAGGTTTTCATCGGTTTTTATTATTTCGGTAAATAGCAGTTCGATTTCGTTAAATTTTTTTAAAGCCCGCTTAGTTGCTTTTGATTCCTTGAAGTTGCAATAAGTGTGCCGTTGAGAATAGTAGATTTGCTCTATGAGTGTCGATGATTTCATTTTCATACCGTTTGCGGATTCCGTAATATGGCTATAAGTACAGGTGTCTTGTACATTTAACATTATTGTACAGATACCTTGTATTTTAGTCAATGGAAATGGAAATAAATCTGGCACAAAATATAAAATTATTTAGAAAACAAAAGAAAATGACGCAAGAACAACTTGCAGGTTTGCTTAATGGCAAAAAGAGCCTGATATCAAACTATGAAAACGGGTACAGCACGCCCGATATTTATACGATTTGCAAGTTGGCAATCATTTTTGACGTTTCATTAGATGACCTTGTTGAATATAAAGAGGAGGAATAACAAAATATTATTCCTCCGTGTTTTCGTCAACTAAGTCCGCATTTGTTCCGCGCAGTATGACGCGTTTTTGCGGTTTGTAAGTGTCGCGGCGTATGCACACTGTTTTTACATGTTTCCCGTTTTCGAAAAAATCCAGATATCCTTCGGATTTGAGTCCGTCTTTTCCGTACGAGTCGATGACCTCCTTGCCCAACGGCAGAGTGTCGTCGTCCACGTATTCCGTTTCACGGGGCAGCACGGCTATTGTTTCCGAACGGCGACGGATGGTTATGGAGTCAAGCCCGTAAATCTCAGCGCGGATGGACATTCCGTCCGTCTTTACTTTGAGCGTTATCGCGCTTGACAGAGTGTTGACAAATCGGAAGTCGGTTTCGGAAGAGACCATTGCGTCAAACGACGGCGCGACGTAACTGACCGGCAACGAATGAGGGCGCACGTGGGAGATATCCACTCCTGCGAGCAGCGCGCAGTTATACACTGTGCTGGACACCTGACAAACTCCTCCGCCGATACCTTCCACAAACGCGCCGTCCTGTATGATCAATGCTTTGAGAAAACCGTTGGCTTGCGTCCGCTTTCCGACGGTTTCGTTGAATGAAAACTCGTCTTCGGGATAGAGCACTGCGCCGTCGATTTTGCGTGCGGCGAGTTCTACGTTGTGTTTGCGGGTTTCCGAACTTTCGCCGTAATACGTCGAAAAGTGAGCGATAAGTTTAGGGGTGTAGGACGCGGCGTCCGCCGTGCTGTAAGCGTCGGGCATAAAACATACTCCTGAAACGGCGGCGTTGAGAATCGCGGACAGCGCGATTACGGCAGCAACCGTGAGAATGAATTTCTTTGTTTCAAAAAGTTTTGCAACGCTTTGGTATTTCATAATTATATTATGTTTCCAAACTTAAAAAGTATCTGCAAAATTTGACGAAAAGTATAATTTGCGCAATATATTTTCCGCGACGGTAATATGCTTATACGAGGTGTGTATGGACTGGCTTATTCTGACGTTATCGCTCGCGGCGGGCGTTTTCGGAACGGGACTCGGAGGATTGATCGGGGTACTGCTTAAAAACAGGGGCGCGCGCGTTATGGGCAGAGTGCTCGGGTTCGCGGGCGGAGTAATGGCGGGAGTCGTAGCGTTTGAAATGATTCCGGAATCAATTTCCTCTGCGGTTTCGCTGGGAAAAGGCGGCGCAATAGCGACGTCGGTCGCGACCGTAATCGGAGGAATGGCTGTAATTTTTGCCGTCAACAAACTGTTGGATTATATAGAAAAAAAGCGTCGCCGCTCGGCGGACGACGTTTACAGGGCTTCGGCAATGATACAGGCGCATACGGGGCGCGGAGGCGATATAAAACGCGAAGCGCAAAATGCTGTAATTTGCAGAAAAGACGGTTTAAATATTGCAACCGATAGTATAAACATAGAAAAACGCAAAATCGGTGCGCGTAAAGCGCGGCTCCGACCGCGCAGTAGCCGCGACGGCAGAAGCCGTGCGATGATAAAGGCGGGCACGGTTATGTTCATCGCGATCGCCTTGCACAATTTTCCCGAGGGAATGGCAATCGGAGCGTCGGGAACGCTTCAAACGCAAATGGGTATACTGATTGCGCTGATTATCGCAATACACAACGTGCCCGAGGGAATGGCGATTGCCGCTCCGCTTGTCAGCGGCGGAGTGCACGGAGCAAAAGCGGTTGCGCTGACTGCCCTTGCCGGGTGTACGACCGTAATAGGCGCGGTGTTCGGGCTCGCCGTCGGCGGACTCGGAGAACTCGCCACGGGGATATGCCTGTCTCTCGCCAGCGGCGCGATGTTGTATGTGACTGTGTGCGATATCCTGCCGCAATCCATCGCGCTCAATAACGGCGAAGCGCCGTCTGTCAGTATGCTCACAGGACTTGTATTTTCAATAGTTTTCGTGTTTGCTATCTAATGCTGTTATCAACTTCATTTGCACATTGTCAACCTATTGCTAAATTTTGGTTGACAATGCTTTTCTTTACGGAATATAATTCTGATTATGGATAAAACAACTGTCGGCACAAAGGAAAATGTTTTAAAGACGCTGGAAGAGAATCGCGGACGATACGTTTCGGGCGCGGAACTTGCGCATACGCTCGGAGTCAGCAGAACTGCGGTCTGGAAAGCCATTGCCGCTCTCAGAGAGGACGGGGTGCGTATAGACTCGCTTACGGGAGGCGGATACAGGCTTCCGACGGACGCGAACACTCTTTCTAAGCAGGGAATCGAAAAGTATCTTGCCTGCGGCGGGTTGGACATCAGAGTTTATAAAGAGGCGGATTCTTCCAACAACGTTGCCAAATCGCTTGCGGCGGACGGCGCGGAGGAGGGGACCGTAGTAGTTGCTCTCGAACAGTTTGGCGGCAAGGGCAGAATGGGACGCAGATTTTATTCGCCGCCGGAGTCGGGCGTATATTTTTCGTTCGTTTTGCGTCCGAGCGCGGCGGTTGTGCCGTATCTGACCGTGCTGGCGGCGGTTGCCGTTGCCGAAGGAATAGAACTCGCGGGCGGAAAGCACACGAGTATAAAGTGGGTGAACGACGTTTTTGCGGACGGGAAAAAGTGTTGCGGGATTCTCACCGAAGCAGTTGCGGATCTCGAATGCGGGGGAGTTGAATTCGCCGTGGTGGGAATCGGAATAAACGTCACTCAACCGTATGGGGGATTTGCGCCCGAAATCCGCGATATTGCAACGTCCGTTTGCGACGGCATCGACGACGCGCGCAACAAAGTTGCAGCGCAGGTGCTGAATAAGTTTTTTGAATACTATCGGGATTTTGATAAGCAAAGAGTCTCACGCGCTTATAAAGAGCGGTCGTTTCTCTTAGGTCGGGAAATAACGGTTGTCAAACCCGATTGCGAACTTCACGCGACAGTCAAGGATATAGACGACAGATGCCGCTTGATTGTCGAATATGCCGACGAAACCTCGGAAGCGCTGGCCGCGGGTGAAGTCAGGCTCAAATGGTAACCTAAATTATAATAATCGGATTTTCCGTAAATTGAGGAGTTTGCATATTGCAATATAAAACACAAAGCGTTCTTTTTTAAGGAGCAGACAGTACAATGCGAAAGGAAATCATAAAAGAGCACGGAATTCACGGCGGAAGAGTACGCCGTGGCAGGGGGCGTACTTTGCGGCTTGTACTCATTGCGGTTTTCGTCGCATTGATTGCGGGCGGAGCGTTTATAAAGTTCCCCGTCGGCATAGTGCCCGTGTCTATGCAGTGCGCAGTGTGCATACTTTGCGCGCTGTTGCTGGGAGCCAAAGACTCGACGGTTGCGGTCGCGGTTTATCTCGTTATGGGGCTTGCGGGCATTCCGATATTCACAGCGGGCGGCGGTATAGGATACGTGGTGAAACCGACGTTCGGATATTTGCTCGGCTATATATTTGCATTGCCGATAGGGGCCATTATTGCTCGCGGATTCGGCAATACTTCGCGTCCCAAATTTTGGAGACTGTTGCTCGGCGCGTTTTGCGCGCTCGCCGTCGTATATACGTTCGGAGTAATGTATATGTATCTTATACTCAATTTTTATATGGGCAAAGCAATGGAAATGAGCAATGCTTGGATGACGGGCTGCGCGGTGTTTCTGCCCACCGATATCGCGTGGTGCATTGTGGCGGCTGTCGTTTCATATAAAATAATTCCGCTTGTATTCAGGCGTACGGAAGGAATGTTCGGGCTGTCGGCGAGTCTTTGTACGGAAGAGTACCGCCATCCGTCTTATTCCGAATCGGGCGATGACGCGGTGGACGAATTTTTCGGTAACGCAAAAGAATCCGATTAGAATAATACATAAACAGGAGTTTATATTGCAGTTTATGGAGATAAACATCGTATTTTGTCATTTAATTATGTTGAGATAAGAAACTTTCGGACTTTCATTTGCTTTAAATATAGACGTTGAAAATTGCTTCGCGCACAAACCGTACGCGAAATTTTTTTACATTTAATTTCCCGCTTGAATTCGCGCGCGTATTATGTTAAAATCTATATATTAACTCAAATGGAGTCAGAAATTATGGAACAGAATCAGCACGAGATTTTCGAAAAGACAAATCTTCTCGATGAAAACGGCAATATCGCAGAACCCGGCTTCGCCAAAAAAATGCTTTATACCTACAACAGAGAGAACGTAAAAGCAAATAAAATGCGCCTCAAAGAGTGGGACTATTATTATATTGCGAATAAGCAATTCGCGCTTTGTCTTACCATAAGCGATATGGGATTCGTAGGCGCGCTAAGTCTCACGGTTATGGATTTCGTGACTCCCGCTCAGTTTACAAACTCCGCTATTTGCCTTTTCCCGATGGGCAAGTTCAATATGCCGCTTACAAGCGAGCGCGGCGATTGCAACTGGAAAATCGGCAAAGTCGAGATGAAGTTTGAAAACGACGGCAAAGTGCGCCGTCTTACTGGCGTTTATCCCAACGCCGACAAACTCGGGACCGATGTCAGATGGGATATTAAACTGTCCGACGTGCCGGAAGAAAGTATGGTCATTGCTACTCCTTTCGATAAGGATAAGCATTTCTATTTCAATCAGAAGATCAACTGCATGACTGCGGAAGGAAGTTTTTTCCTCGGCGATAAGGAGTGCGTATTCGACCGCGCCGACAGCCTCGCGACTCTCGACTGGGGACGCGGCGTCTGGACTTATGACAACACCTGGTACTGGGGCAGTCTGCAAACCCGTCTTGCGGACGGTTCGACGTTCGGATGGAATATCGGATACGGGTTCGGCAATACGGCGGCGGCGAGCGAGGATATGCTTTTCTACAACGGAAAGTCGCATAAAATCGGCAGAACGGAGTTTATAATCCCCGGAGATAAAGAGGGCGAGCCTCGCTATATGGAGGAATGGAAGTTTGTTTCCGACGACGGCAGACTCGATTGTACCTTTAAGCCGCTTATCGACCGTTACGAACCGTTTGACCTTAAAGTTATGTGTATGATTCCTCATCAGGTTTTCGGTTATATCAGCGGTACGGCTACTCTCGACGACGGAACCGTCATCACCCTGGACAACGAGTTGGGATTTGCAGAGAAAGTGCATAATAAGTGGTGAGTCTTGCGCCGAATGCCACACCTGACGGCACGCAAAATCATAGCAAAGCGTGCAGATAAAATGAATGGATAGCGAAATTTGCAATGAATTTTGCTGTGGGCGCAAACGTCTGTCACAAATCAAGCGGAGCCTTGATTTATGACATAAGGTTGCAAAAGAGAGGGAAACCCTCGCTTTTGCGAAAAGGGAAAGTGTTATCGCAGTCGGTGCATTCTTGAAAAAACATTGTCGCGGAGAGCGGTTGTGTTGCGCCGAATGCCACGCCTGACGGCACGCAAAATCAAACTGCTTTTTAAAATAAATTTTGCAAAAGAGGTCACTATGTCCTACAACGGCGAGGGCGTGCGCGCGTTTGTGTGTGCGCTCGACGATATGCAGAATACGAATATCATTTACGCGGATATAAAACTGTCGCGCGTTCTCAAATGCCTTGCCTTTTACAAGGAGTTCAGAGGCGTGCTTGCCTATTGCAATCAGGCGTTCGATTATGAAGCGGAAAAAACGAGGGCGCTTACAAAGGTCGGCGAGACGCAAGTTTTGAGGTTGCCCAAAGTGCCAAAAGCACTTGTTGCGTTTGTTGCAAATCTCTTGCTTGAATTCGATAAGGGAAGTATGGACGTCGTAAAGTTCTCCTGTACGTATTTTCCGGATATCAGCAAGCAGGAGAGTTATAAGACATTCTTCGAAAGGGTTATCGTTCCGTTTAAACTTTCTTTGGTTGAATTTGTTGTAAACGGCATTGCGGAAGAACCTGCGGTGGTTGAACGTACGGTGGATTTCGCTCCGAGCGGGCTTGCTCAACAGACGGAATATCTGATTGTAAATATGTACGAAACCGTAAGGTCTGCAAATATGGAAGAAGAAAAACGCGCGGATTTTCTGGTGATGATAGAGGGTTTTGCCGCCGCGCTCGACTCGCGCGACGCGCTTATGATAAAAGCCGTATGGATAGGTCTTAAGGGCGCGCTCGATTCGTCGCGTCTGTGCAAAAAAGAGATTTCCGAAATCGACGAAACGCTCAGACTGTATCTTGTCACAAAATAATAAGAATCTATAAAGCATAAATAAAGCCGTCTGCATAAGACGGCTTTATTTATTCGTCATAATCTTTGCCCAGACATAGGATTTCGTCGGCGGATACGTCAAGCACGTTGCAAAGTCTGGCAAACGTCACAAGCGACGGTTGGGCGCGTTATGTACTGTATCGGATATTTTTTTGTGCAACGGAAAAATCAAAGAGGGCATCTGTTTACAGATACCCTCTTGTTAGATTCGCTGATTTTTTCATTACATTCTCGTCGTCTTATCCTCGCCTATGCCGATCATTCCGTCGACGCAATACTTTTTGCCGTCGGTATCTGTCACGTATCCGCTTATGGTGCCGAATGGCAATGCGTAATAACATTCCATAATAAGCGCGTGAATCGGCATATAGAACACTTTGCTGATATTGAACGTGACATCGACGATACCTTCGCCTTTTTCGTCGGTGATGCGCCATTCCGTCGCTTTTTTCTTGCCGTCTTTGTGTTTGAATACGACAGGGGGCAACGGAAAGAGTTTGTCGCCGCACCAGATAAAGTTTTCGTTGTAATTGTGTTGGTCGACAGACTGATTGCGCGTGAGGTTGAATCCGAAATACTTTTGCTCGCCGTCCACTTCCGTTCTACCCATAGTCGTAAGCCAGTCGTAGTGCGCTTTATAAGGATAGAATCCCTTGTGGTCGTCTATAATACCGACAGAGCGTTCGTTCGTGTGGTAGGTTTTGCCGTTTATAGTGATGTTGCCGGTCGCCTTGAAAAAGTCTTTTTCGCTGTAAAGCGGATTGCGGAAACTTCCGTCCTTGTTTTGAGCAAGAGGCATAACTCCGTTGGCAAGAGGGGAGATGCGCTCGAATTTCATATCGATCGAGAAAGTGCCGCTCTTACCTTTCGAGAAACCTTTTGCGTCCGCTTTGCCGTTGTTAAAATCGTTGTTTATGCGATATTCGCTGTATTTGGTTTTGCAATAACAGTGGTCGCTTACGAGTTGGGAGGCGACTTTCGCTTTCTTTTTGGGCACAAGATTGCGCCAACTGTAAATTTTGTCTTCGGCTTTGTCGTACCATACGAAAATGGAAAAACCCATTCCGTTTGTGTTGTAAACCGCGCTGATGAGCGCGCCTTCGTCCATACCGACTTCGAACGCTTCCCATTCTACGAGCCTTCCGGATTTCATAAAGTCGGGCATTTTGCCGCAGGGTTTTTCGGCATCAAGAAGGTTGAGGTTGTTAAACGGTTGAGCGAATGTGCCGTAATGTACTTTTCCGTTTTCTACAATGCTTTCGGGCGTTGGCGCAGGAATGCGCTTTTCGGATATGTACTCGGGATAATCTGTCATAATTTTTTCTCCTGACGATATCTTTTAGATAAGTATATTTTAAGTTTATCATATAAGTTCTGACAATGCAATACGGTTTTTGAGCAAGTGTATAAAAACTCGGTTGAAAGACCATAATTTTTTCATCAAAAACAGGAGCGTAATTATGGCATTCAATCCATTTAACGAATCACCGGAAAAGTCCGCAAAACTTTTCTACGACTGGAAAAGCATCTATCCCGAAAGTTATTCCAAAAACGACACCGATGCTTTTACAAAAACCAGAATAATTCTGATGAACGGCACCGAGTACGAGGCGGTGTGGTTTTCGCATCAGTTTTTCCGGCACTGCAAGGATAACGACCTGCGCAGACAACTCGAATTCGTGCGCAAGAACGAACAACAGCAGCAAAAGAAAATCGCCTGTCTCAAACCAAAGGATGAAACCGTTCTCGAAAGCACGATCGGCTATGAACAACTCGCAGTAGAACTCACGGCGATTCTCGCTCAGCGCGAGCCGGATATGAACGTCAAAGCCGCGCTGGATTTTGCACTTTTGGAGGACTTCGACCATCTGTACAGATATGCCGACCTTCTCGATATGGAACACGGAATCCAAGCCGACCGCCTTGTCAACGGGTATACCGAAATCACTCCTGCAAGACCGACTATCGCGCATCACAGACACCCGTTCGACGACGTGCGCAAACCTACGAATTTTAAAAAAGCCGCGCCTATCACCAAACTCGACGTCGCTATCATTACGGCGGCGGAACAACAGACGATGAACTATTATATGAATCAGTGCGCGTTTTACGAGACCGATCTCGGCAGGCGTCTGTATCAGGAAATCGCTATGGTTGAGGAACAGCACGTCACGCAGTACGGCTCTCTCATGGACGTCAACGAGGGCTGGCTGGAATGCTGGCTCAATCACGAATACACCGAGTGTTATCTCTATTACTCCTGCTGGAAGAGCGAGACTGATAAAAACATCAAAAAAGTTTGGGAGCAGTGTCTCAGACAGGAAATCGCGCACTTGCACATCGCCGCCGACGCGCTCAAAAAATACGGCAAAAAAGAATGGCAGCAGGTTATACCCGACGGCAATTTCCCCGAACTTCTGTGCTTCTCGCCGCAGGAAGCGTATATACGCCGAATCATCGCCGAAACAGTGGAAAACACTGCGTTGCGAGAAGGATATATCAACGTAAACGGATTGGCCGACGATGCGGATTTCTTTAAATATAACCGTCAGGTAAACACTTCCGACGAAAAAATGGTGCCGAGTCACGCCGTTATCAGGGCGCATATCGACAACAAGGGCGAGGATTATCGCGCCGAGCATCAGCCAAATCCCATCGAATGTCTGCGCGATAAAAAGTCCGATAATTTTACTTTGGGCAGATGTAAAAACGGTTGCACGAAATAATTGGTCTGAGAATTTTATTGATTTGTCTTGATTAAGTTTGAGACGTAATCGGGTAAAATTCGAAAAACGGGTTCGGGAAATTCCCCGAACCCGTTTGATATTACTTGCGCTCTGCGGCGTACGGTAAATTGTAATAGTCCTGCTTGTTGCACGGAATATTCAGTTCGAGCAACAATGTCGAAATTATAATAAACATCATATTAGGATAAGGGACAAAGGTGCCGGTGTCTATCATGCTGTATCCTTCAAATCCTATCCAAATTGCCATAATAAAGAGATTAAATGTGTTTTTGATATCTTTAAACAGCAGTTTTGCGCGGATAACATAATAATACACATAAGCCGCAAATCCGACGATTCCCATACACCCGATAACCTGAAAGAAGGTGGAATGGAACCAGTACGTGCTCATTACGTTGATTTCGAAGTTGGGACCTGAATATCCGAGTCCCGCGCCGAAGAAGGGGAAAGCCTTGAAACAGTCCCACGCTTCCTGATACAGATCCGTTCTGCCCGACGTGCCCATTCCCCGTTCCATCAACGATACTATCATAGCGTTGATTTTGTCCATAAATATCAGATACAGAATGAGCGCGATGGCCAGTATTATTCCCGTTGAGATAAGCGCGCGTTTTTTGTTGCCCGATTTGACGAGCGTCAGTACGAATGCAATCGCTCCGCTGACTGCGCCGAATATTATTCCGCCTCTGCTGAACGACATAATAATGCAGAAATATTGAAAAAGGCTTAGCGCAAAATATATCCAGCCGAAACGCTCTTTTGTCGAAAGATACATCGTGAGTCCCGCGGTGAGTATAAGATAAGTCGAAATATTGTTACGGTTGCCCCAGCCGACGTCCCAGTACTCCGTGTGCCACTCCGAGAAGGGTAAGTTTGCGCGGATTATTACGACAATGAGTTCCAACGAAATTACGATGCCGATATACATCATAGTTTTAGAAAAATATTTAGGGATATCCACGCCGCTGTCGCGTTTGAGGAAGTGATTGTACAGCAGATAAATCGCCAGAACTCCAAAGCCTAAAATCAATGCGGTCGGCAGCGCACGGGCATAGTCTGCCGCCGATATTGCGCCCGCTCCGCCGAGCAACAGTGCAAGAGACACCGCAAGTTGCGGATAGAACATCTTGCCGAGACGGAATTTGTGACGGCAGTTTTTTACTATAAATATAATCAGACAGGGAATCAGCAGCAAAAACATCGGCCACATAAAAATGATTTTGTCTATTTCGGAAGTGTATATAACCAGTGCCGCGCCGAAGATGTTCACAGTCAACGGCAAAATGTCGTCGCTACCCAAAAGCACAATACTGGTGACTACTACCATTGCGCTTATTCCGAACGGCGCACACTCAGTCACCCAGCCTAAAAAAAGTATAAGCGACACAAGCAAAAGATAAAAATCCGAGTATACGAATTTGCGTATGATTTGTTCGAATTTGGAATATCCTTTTTTGAAGGTTTGCACAAGGGCGGTACTTTTAGTATTCATAGGGCTCTTCTTCCGCTTAATAAGCGATGGTAGTATAATAGAATAATATCATATTAGATAGAATGTGGCAATCGTTTGATTTATATGTCGGCGGAATAAAGGATTTTCCGTTGGATGGGTTTGTGTTGCGGCATAGACAGGGATTCGTCTTATATTGTATAGCGGATAGTTTGTAGGCGCGTATCCATAAATGAAAAATATTTTTTCAATATGCTTGACATTTTTTTTGCTATATCATATTATTATCAAGCATTAGATATCGCGGGGTGGAGCAGTTGGTAGCTCGTCGGGCTCATAACCCGAAGGTCGTTGGTTCAAGTCCTTCCCCCGCAACCACTGTAAGGCTCTGCCGAGGCAGAGCCTTACCAAAAACAAGCAACTCGGTTTAATCGGACGAAAGTTTGAGTAGAGTGACCGAATTGAAAGCCACGTGAGTGGCAACCACGAGAATAAAATAAGCGAAATAAAAGGTGAATCTCATTGATTCAGCAGGAATGATAGCGAAATTTTATTTGAGTGAAGAGGAGCAATCGGGCAAAAGCGAAGACCTGAACGAAAGAGAAGGGCGAGCAAACAGACCGAATTGCGACGTGGCGGCGTAGCTTAGTTGGTTATAGCGGCCGGTTCATACCCGGCAGGTCATTGGTTCGAATCCGATCGCCGCTACCATTGACAAACCCTGCATTTGCAGTTATAATATAAATGTTTCGGCCCTATGGTCAAGTGGTCTAAGACATCGCCCTTTCACGGCGGTAACCCGAGTTCGAACCTCGGTAGGGTCACCACAAAGAATAACCGCGATTGCGGTTATTCTTAAATCGGAAGTTTAGCTCAGTTGGTTAGAGCACCTGCCTTACAAGCAGGGGGTCATAGGTTCGAGTCCTATAATTTCCACCACTCGAAAATGCACGTTGACATAATGTGCTTTTCTTTTTGAAAAGCACGAGTATGCCGCGTGCATTTTCTCGTCGCTTCGCGCAAATGAATATTTGCTATCAATACAGAATATCGTTGTAAACAACGAGAGGTGTTCCGCATCTTCATTTGCTTGATGGCGCACTGCGTGCGCTAAATCTTTCAGTATAGTCGTACTAAAGACGCACTCGAAAAAACCACGTTGTTATAATGCGTTTTTCTTTTTAGAAAAGCACGAGTATGCCGCGTGCATTTTCTCGTCGCTTCGCGTAAACGAATATTTGCTATCTATTCAGTGTATCGTTGTAAACTATAAGAGTGTTTCGCATATCATTTAGTTGCTTTCCGAGCGGGATATGCTTAGTAAAACGAGAGCATTTATAGCGAAAGCAATTCCTAATAAATGATTTACGGCATATAACCTTGACGGTTTGATGATGGGACTATATAATTACAAGTCGATAACGCGACGTCAAAAGACAGGGCGTTAGGCATAACAAGGTCAAAAGATTATGATGCAAATTTCGATTGTAAACGGAGCGGTAGAATACGACGGAGTACCTGTGCTTACGCAGGTAAACTTTACAGTACGCGAAAAAGAGAAAATCGCGCTTGTAGGAAGAAACGGCTGCGGCAAAACTACGCTTCTTAAAGTGCTTTCGGGAGAAATCGAACTCGACAGAGGCACGGGAGAAGAGGCAGGCGGGATATATTCCGTCGGGAACCCTGCCGTCGGATATCTCAGACAGACGTCGAACGACGGCGCAGACAAAACTATGCTTGATGAGATTCTTGAAGCATACTACGATTTGTTGCAAGTCGAAAGCAGAATGGAAGAAGCATTGTCGACGCTGGAAAAAGACGGCAGTGAAGCGAATGCACGCCTGTATTCCAACCTTAGGGAGCAATTCGAGAGAGACGGCGGATATCTTTATAAAAAAGAATACTCTACGGCAGTCGCTAAGTTTGGATTTTCAGCCTCAGATCTGCAAAAGCCTTTGCGCGAGTTTTCGGGAGGTCAGCGCACTAAAATAGCCCTGTTGAAACTTTTGCTTTCAAAACCCGATATACTGCTACTGGACGAGCCGACCAACCATCTTGATTTGCAAGCAATCGAATGGCTGGAAAAGTATCTGATAAACTATAAAAATGCGTGCGTGATAGTATCGCACGACAGAATGTTTCTTGACAAAATAGTCAACACGGTTTATGAGATAGAATACGGGGAAGCCACGCGTTACAGCGGAAATTATTCCGCTTTTATTATGCAAAAACAGCAGAACTATGAAAAAGCGTTGAAAGATTCGCTGTTGCGTAAAAAGGAGATTGACAGACTAAGCGCGCTTGTAGAGCGATTCAGATACAAGGCAACGAAAGCGGCAATGGTTCAGTCCAAAATAAAGCAGATAGAAAGAATGGGCGACGTCGGAACGCCGATAGGATTCGACAATAATACTTTCCGCGCCAACTTCCGACCTGTTCGCCAACCCGTGGAAAAAACCTTATTGCTCGAAGACCTTTCTTTCGGATACGGAAAAGAACTCGGACATATAAATCTGACAGTCAAACGCGGACAGAAAGTCGGAATAATCGGACGTAACGGCACCGGGAAATCTACGCTTGTGAAAACGGTTATGCACATAACCCCCGCGCTTTCGGGAAGAGCGGTTTTCGGACTGCATTCCGAAGTCGGCTATTTTGACCAGACTCAGACTCAAAGTTTTTCCTCCTCGACGGTTATGGAGGATTTTCACAACTCGTTTCCGA
Organism: uncultured Christensenella sp.; assembly: GCA_910578325.1. Taxonomy (GTDB): domain Bacteria; phylum Bacillota; class Clostridia; order Christensenellales; family CAG-917; genus CAG-475. The sequence continues at coordinate 219,936 of CAJTQT010000001.1, read as the reverse complement.
TGCTTACGGACACCGAGGTCAGAACCGCACTGGGCGCTTTCCTATTTTCCGGCGACGACGTTTTCAAACAAATATGCGATTTGTCGGGCGGAGAAAAGGTCAGGCTTGCGCTTTGCAAGATTTTTAAGAAGACTCCGAACATTCTGATACTTGACGAGCCGACGAACCATATGGATATCATCGGCAAAGAAACGTTGGAAAATATGTTGCGCAACTATGAGGGAACGGTGATAACCGTATCTCACGACCGCTATTTTATAAATAAGGTCTGCGACAGGCTTATTGTGTTTGAGGACGGCGGGGTTAAGGTTTTCGACGGCACGTACGCCGAGTACGAAGAGAGTAGAAGCGCGCAACAGAACGAGGACGTCGCATTAACGGAATCTGCGGTAAAGAAGAAAGGGAAACCGATATCGGAAAATAACCGACGTGCAAAAACTGTGCATCGAATAGAGGTGTTGGAAAGCAAAATGCAGGTTTTAAATGATAAAATCGATGAGTTGAAGTTGCAAATGAGTGAAAATCCCGAGATTTACACCGATTATATCAAAATAGCCGAAATAGAAAATTCCATATCGCAACTTAACGGTCAACTCAAACCTCTCGAAGAGGAGTGGATGACGTTGGCGGATGAATTATAAGGACGTACAACACTCAAATCTTTGTGCGAAACGATGGAGAATATTTATAAAATATCTTTGTAACACACAAAAAAGTCAAGCATCGCTTGACTTTTTTTAACTGTTGGAACCGCTCGTTATTCTAAGCGTTAAAAGAAATCTCCTCTTGCCTGTTCTCTTGTCTCGGAGTCGATTGTAAAGGGGATTCTCGTCGTATAACCTGCTTTTGCGGCAACGATTTGTTTCGTGGGCCAAGAGAAAATATCTCTGTTCCAGGCGTTTACGGTATCGTTATAAACTTCGCGGGCAGCGGTTATTTCGCGTTGCAGATAGGAGTTCTGCTGCATTGCGTCGGCAAGTTCCTGATGCGCTCTGAGGTCGGGATAGTTTTCGAAAGCAAGGTTAATAGACCTTCCGATTTCTTCGATTTTGCCTGCGTATTCGATTCTCGCTTGGTCCGATTCGGGCGTTGTGCCTCCGCGGTAAGCGGCAATTTTCGTAAACGTATCCTTGTCGAGGTCGATTGCTTTGTCGACGAGTTTGGCGCAGTTTTTGAGAATTTGAACGCGCTGTTCGAGATAGTTGTCTATCTGCGAAGCATCGTGCTGTATCTTCTGTTGGAGTTGCTGAAAATAGTTTTTAGCCTTGACTTTCATAATGCTCCAAATCACGCCGCCGATAACGGGAATGGGCAGAAACCACCAGATAATGTCGTAGAATTTGGAACCTCCTCCGATTGTTACGGGGAGTTGTTTTGCGATGACTTTGACGTCGTTGCCTTGTTCGAGAACGGGAGCGTTCATCTCGTCGAGTTCGTTGGGCATAGTTTTTCCTCCGAAAAGTTTGCTTTTATTTATTGTTTAGGTTATTGTAATACCTTTTCAATATCCGTGTCAAACGATATGTTATTAGCGGCGACGAGACAGCACAGTATGCTGTGGGCGAATACCCTCGCGCCACCGAATTTGTCGAGTGCGGACTTGAAATCGGGATTGCCGAGTTTTTTGCCGAACTCTTTGTCGGTCATATCCAGTTGCTTGAGTTTTACAATGCTGTTCTGAGAGACGGGAATATATTCCACCCAGTGCACGGGCACGTTGTGTATACGACCGTCTCCGCCGAAAGTCGGAACAAAATCGACGCGGTCTTCCGTTCGGTAGGAGTACGCCGTTACGCGAACTTTGTCCGATTTGCCGTCTTTTTCCAGAAATTTTGTTTTGAGTATCGCCTCTGTGCGGGCAAGCGAGTGTTCAAAAACCGCTTTGCCCATTTTGTTTGCGGCATATTCTGCCTCGTAACTGGTATAGTTTCTGTAATAGTTATCCTTATAAATATACTCTTTCGGCTTATGCTGTTGATACAGCGGAATTGCAAGCAGGGGAGCGAGTTCAAAGAACAGAGCCTTGAAATAGTCCCGATTGAAAGATTTGAATCGTTCGTTGGCAACGTCGATATCGTAGGATTGATAACGCGTATAATATGTTTCGAGGTCCCACTCTGCGGAGTGCTCCGATGAAATGAAATTGAGACAACCCGATTTGGTGAAATAAAAGTCGTCTCCGAAAGCATAGTCGTCTTTCATAAGCGCAAGCATATTTTTCTGCGCCAAAGGCGTGAACAGAAGACGGAACTGAACTTCGTTGTTTCTGTCGAGCGCGCCGAAAAGCACGTCGAATTCGGCATTGCCCATTTCTGTAAACGTCGATCCGCCTTCTTTAATTTCTTCGCGTTGCAGTTTCTGGATTTTTTTTGTGCCGGATTTGATTTTGCTTTCGAGTTCCTTTTCCGAAAGTCTTTCGGCGTGGGAGGGTTCGTGGGTGAAGGTCAGGTCGGGAGCGGATTCGTTTCCGTAAATCAGTCTTGTTTGTTGAGTATAGCAGGGTTTTGGCTTCGTGACGTTGGCGACAAGCGTTTGCGTATGATGCTGGACGTGAGATTTTCCGTCCGAATCCCGATACGTGGTCGTCCAGTGAATGACAAGAGTTCCGGTATATGTCTCTGTGCCCATAAAGTGCACGATTTCGCGGTCAACGACAAACGGATTTCCCAAAATTTCGCCTGTGAGAATTGCGATAGTCGACTTCGAATCGTCGTGGTTGTCCCCGAAACCGTATTTGCCGCTGAGATAGTCGTAACGGCGCATATCGAAATTCTCGTCGATTTTAATGAGCGGCACGGTCGTTTCTATAAGAGTTTTAGTGGCGTTAGATTCAAATAAACCGTTGAGTGCCGCCATCTGCCGCCAAGCCTCTTTGACTTTTTCTTCCGCTATGCTCTTATGCGATTCCAGTTCGGCAATGCGGAGTTTGATTTTCGGATTGATGACTTTGACGATTACAACGATTGACGTAATTGCAAGCACTACTCCTATCGGGAGCAGTATGGAACCTATCAGGAAATTTCGGGCTACGAGGAGATATATGCCGACGGCGGTGAGTATAAATCCCGCAACGGCGAGAAAAATTAGGAATCCGCGCCCGCCTTTCTGAGTTGAAAGTTTGCGTTCGAGTTCTTCTATAAGCGCAAGTTCGGATTTATACTCTTTGACCGTTTGACGGTTTTGTTCGACGTCCATAGCCGATTTTTCGACAAGGTCATCAAAATAATTTTTAACGTTTTCGTCGAATCTTTCCTCGTAAAAGTCTTTATAAGCCTTTAACGGTTCGAGCAGAATATCGTCCATAAATCAAAATCCTTTCTCTTACAGTGTATTGATTTTTAATTTATTTTATCACCTTTACGCAATCTTGTAAACTTTTTTCTCCACCTCTTTCAATGGTCGCGGCGAGAGAGGATGTGATACCATTATTGCAATAAAAATCACTTTATGTATAAAAAATACACGCTTAAACTGTCAGTTTTGCGAAAATTTGAGTCTAATATTTTATTCGCGACGGTTTAGGTATTAGGGCACGGGCGGCTATAAATCCTAAACGGGCGTCATAACTGTGCGGCGGTACGCCCGAACAGAATCATTGCCCGTTTGATAAAACGCGGAAAACGGACGGCTCGGAGCATTATGTTTTAAGAGTTATTTAATTATATACTAAATACAAAAAGTGCTTGCGTGTGAGTGGACGGGTGTGTATAATGGATATACTATTGATAAAATAACTCAACAACGGAGTTTGATATGAAGAAAAAACTGACAGTTACAACCGTACTCGTTTTATTGCTCGCAATGTGCCTCACAATGCTTGTCGGCTGTGACGAAATGTTCACCAAAAACGAAGAGCGCGACGGTATGCAAGTCGTCGCTACGGTCCACTACGAGGGAGAGACCGCAAACATTTACAAGTTTGAGTTGGCATCTCAGTTCAACAATTATGCCTATGCGTACCACAACTATTACCAGATGTCGTACGAAGATATTGCTAACTATTTTGCTCAGTCTCTCGCCCAGCAGAAGCTGCTTGCGATGTATGCAAGACATAAAGTTACCGAACTTATGGACCTCGACGCCGCGCCGGAAGATATTGCGGAATTGCTCACGAGAAGCGAACTCAACCGCGCGATTGAAAACACCAACGAAGGGCTTATGACCGTTCTCAAATCCCGCGTCGAGGAGAGCGTAAACGAAGATTATTACAACAGCGGTACCGACAACGATTCGTCGGACAAAAAAGACGAAGAAGAGGATGTCGAGATTACCGACGGCGTCAACGTCCGCTTTGAAAGCAACGGCGGCAGCGCGGTTGAACGTCAGCGCATTCAGAAAGGCCACAAAGCGAAAGAACCCAAAGAACCCACCAAAGAGGGTTATACGTTCTACGGCTGGTATCAGAGCAAAGATTTTTCTGACGAAAAGGAATTCGATTTTGAAGAAACGACAATCAGCAACACTATCACTCTTTATGCGAAGTGGGTTGAATTTACCGCGCCGCGTACCGAGATGCCCGAAGTTGAGGAAGAGGACGATTATGATCCCGACCTCGACGACGAGACCGTCGAAATAAGCAAATACTTCTTTGACGAAGAGTATTTCGATACCATTTATGAAAAAATGTCCGAAGAGGATTTTGCTAAAAAACTTACCGCTTCGAGCGACAGAACGCTTAAAGAGCATATCGAAGACAGTATGGCTTCTATGAAAAAAGACATTGCCGAAAACCTTTTCAAAACCGGCATTGCGGATGAGAAAGAACGTATGCGCGCTTGCTACGAATATGAACTGTACAAGCAAATCGAGTCTATCCTCATCACTAAGATGCAAAGACTCATCGGCAAAACCGTCGACGTGACGGAAGAGGAAATTGAAGCGGAATTCAATCGCATAGTCGACGAAAACAAGCAGACTTTCACGGGCGCAAATGCCGATTCGAGTTATTCAAGCGCGCTTACAGGCAAACTCGACAGCACGTATTATCATACTTCGACCGAAGACAGTTACGGCTTTGTGGTAAACATTCTTCTGCGCCTTGACGACGACAGCCTCAAAGTTTTGAAGGATATGTATAATGCAAATCCCTCCAACACTAAGGCTATCGAGATAATGAGAAACCGCCTCATTTCTCAGATGGAAATCAAGATTTCCAACCCCGAATACGACAGCAGCGCGATTGTCAAGGACGATAAGGACAACGAAATCGAGTTGCGCGATCCGATGACGGACCCAAAAAACCCCTACAACAACGTCGGAAAGACTCCCGATACGTCATATCAGAAAGAGGGCGGCAACATATATAATCAACTTATCTCTTTCGAAAAGAAAGACGGCAAGTTCGAGATTGTGTTTAACGCCACCGAGCATCCCGCAATGGCATACCTGCTCGAAAAGCATCCCGCTTTCGATAAGGATGGCAAAACGGGCATCATTCATCAGATTTACAACAGTTTCGAGCAGGTTAACGCGTTTGTAAAATCGGGCGAACTTTCCCGCGAACAGGGTGTATACTGGCTCAGACAAATCGCAACCAAATGGCTCTATCTCGTCGGCGACGACAGCGGTGCGGTGACGGACAGCAGCAATAATAACGGTTTGGGTTATCTCATCTCGCCGGAAGGCAAAGAGAGCAGTTATCTTTCCGATTTCACGGACTATGCCCGCGCGCTCATCAAAAAGGGCACAGGCGCGTACGTTGCGGGAGACGTTGCGAACAACACTTTCCTCGGCGCGGCTGACGACGGCACGATTGCAGGAAACGGCGTTGCATACGTGGTTGCCGACAGTTTCCTCGGCACGGGTACAAAGGACCTCAGCAATGCTTATGCAGGCGTGTTCGTGCTCCTCAACAGTTATAGCGTATGGGATAGCGTCAACTACGAAAATATGCCCGAAGACGGAACGTTGCCTATGGATTACGTGATGACATACGGCAAAGACGAGGACGACATCAAGACCATAAAAGAGATTATCGAAGACAGTTTGCTTACGGCAAAACGCGCGAAAGCATACAATCTTGACGTCAACACTATGGGCGTTAAATATACCAAAGATATAGAGTATTTTGAGAAGGCTTATAAGTCTCTCTGGAAAGACCTCGATTAAAAACCGCGCTATTGAGCGATTGACTTTGTCAACACCCATATTCCTCACTGTCACGTACGGATATGTACGTTAGGCAGTTCGGAATATGGGTGTTTTCGCGTCACTCATCTCAATAGTGCGGTTTTATACTTATAATAGTTTGTGCGAGAGTATCCAACACTCTGATAGAGAAAGTTCAGCGCGTGCAGGGCGCGCGCCAAAGTGAGTGCCGAAGTGCGACGTACAGTACGCAGTGAGTGGGCAGTGTTGATTTATGCCCACGAACAAGTGGAATAAAGAGAGCACGATACCTGTTCACGAGTGCCGACTGTCTCCCCCGCGAGCGACGGAGAATGGGTGTAGAGAATAAGCGTAATGCCTTACGCGTCCATATACGAGTGGTGGGAGAAAAGCCCGAAGGGGAAGAGGGGGCAATTCTATTAAAGTCTAACCCGCTCGCTCTTGCAGAGAAAGAAGCAACCCTCGATACTATTCCCCAAAAGAAAAAGCCGACGGTTAAGTCGGCTTTTGTTATATCGGATTATAATTATTCTTCTGTGACTTCTTCGACGGTTTTCTTTTTGCGGTGAGCGATGTTTTTCAGTTTGTTTATTATAACATTGTTGCGCGGTTTGACGATTTCGTCCACGCATTCCTGCAAGTTTTCGAGGCTTGTTGTCTCCGCCTGTACGGTTATTTCGTCGCCGACGAGAAGCACTGTGTCGGAAGAGGGTACGATTGACACTCCGTTGCGCTTGACGGAGCGTATCAGCAGGTTCCCCGGCCACAGCACGTCGCGGATAGCCTGTCCCATTGCGACAGAGCCTGCCTCCACGGTTGTGACGTATGACTGGCGGCTCAGAGTAACGTTGTTTTCCTCCATAATATTTTCAAGCAGAACGTCGTACATCGGTTTAAGACGGAAAACTTCGCTTATCATATATCCTATCGACACGCCCAGAATGACGGGTATGAGCAGGGTGAACTGCCAAGTGAGTTCTACGACCATTATTATTGCCGTGAGGGGGGCTTTGACGACCGCGGTGAAGAACGTAGCCATACAAATCATCACAATACAGTCGGAATAAACGGGATCCATTCCGATAACTCCGCAAAGTTTGGACGCGAGCGCGCCTACACACGCGCCGAGCGCGAGCATCGGAATAAATATTCCGCTCGGCACTCCCGCGCCTAAGTTCAGCGCAGTGGCTACGAGGCGGAGTATGAGCACGATTATCAAAGTGACTGCGATAGGCGAAGAAAATACGCTTGTTACGCTCATTTCCGCAGTGCCGCCCTGAGTGCCGATTGACTCGATCAGTTTGTGACCTCCGCCCATAGCGTAGATCGTGATAAGTCCCACCACGCCTGCAAACAGGAAGGGAATCAGCATACGAAACGTGCCCTTTAAAACGGTCATCTTTGCAAATATTTTGCGGAAAAGGAAGCCCAGTTTGTAAAAGCCTACGCCGAGCAATCCGCTTATCACAGCCGCGAGCGCGACGTACAGATAGGAGATAGCGGGCATCTGTACGAATTGAAAAGAAGAAAATGCGCTTGTCACTTCGAGATTCAAAGCCTCAAAAAGCAGATTGCGGGTGATAAGCGCGGTAAGAACGGATGAAAACGCGCAGATGAAAATGGACGGCGTAAATCTTCTGTGGGCTTCTTCGAAAGCGAAAACCACGCCTGTAAGGGGAGCGTTGAACGCTACCGCCAGTCCCGCGCACGCGCCGCCGGTAATCTGATAGCGTCTTTCCATATCCGATCCGCCGAAAAGTCTGCTTACGGCGTCTCCGCAGGAGCCGCCTATGAACATACTCGGACCTTCCGCGCCCGCGCTCAGACCGCAGAACATACAGTACAGGCTTGCCGCCGCGGTGGCGGGAAGCACTTGATACCATTTCATTTTCAGCATTCCGCGCGACGCGCCTTCCGTCTGTGGAATGCCGCTTCCGCGTATCATAGGGATAAAATGCACAAGCGTTCCGATTGCAAACGCCGAAACCGCGAGAACAAGGAACAGAAGAGGGACAAATGCAGGATTATTTCTTATACCTACATACAGATTTTTGGAGTATTCGGTGATGAAATCGGCCGCCATATTGTAAAACGTGACCACAACTCCGACAAGCAGGCCCGTGCAGATGCCGACCGTCATAAGTTGTAAGCCCTTTACAAACAATTTTTTATTGCCGCGAACTTTTTCCATTATACCGACCTTGATTTCCGCGTATAAATGTACGCACGGGTGCGCGTACGCGCGGAATGTTTTGTATTATAGTCTTATTGCCGCAAAATTGCAACCGATTGACCGATGTAATTAAGATTGCTTAAAATCGCGTTTCCGCTTAGTTCCCACTGTTTTCCAAATACATTGCGAGCGCGGATTTCAGCGCCGAGATAACTTCGTCGCGCAGCGACTTCGGGGAAAGCACCTCCGCTTTATCGTTGTACTGCAAAGCCCAGTACAGCATTGCGCGCGGGCTTGCTTTGACTGTTGCTATTATGTGCGAATCGCCGTCCTGTTTGGCGGAGAAGTTTGTGCCGAACCAGTCCGCGAGTTCGTCTGTCATAAAGTTGGCGCACCTGAGCGTGACGGTTTGCGGTTTATCGCTGAACATATACGGCATTCCGGACGCTATTTCCTTGTAATTTATGCCGCGCGCAAACCTTTCGTTTTCGCGCAGGGGAAGCGCGTCTTCGTCGATTATGCGCATATCCGTAATTTTGTCTATGCGGTCGTAACTTATGTCGTCGTACTTGTCGTCGCGCAACATCAGATAGTATCTCTGATTGTGAAGCAGCATCTGATACGGCGACGCGGTATGTTTGCCGGTCGGGTGCAGTTTTCCGTCCACGCCGACGCGGTTATAATAAAAAGTTATTTTTTTGCCTTGCTCGATAGCGTCGTGGGCAATCTCGATATTGAGAAAAAAGTCCCTGTTCTGAGATTTCCCCCAGTCTTTTACGGAATACACGTGTTTGACGTGGCTTTTAAAATTGTGCCCGCCCAGTTGAATGAGTTTTTCTATCAACTGCTCCGAATGCGTTGAGTTTATGTGCCGCGAACTCAGCACGCTGTCTATGAGAAGCCGCAGTTCGGAATTTTCCAGCGCGCGCGTCGCGAGATAGGTGCCGCGACCGTCGGTTTCTATGTCATAACCCATTTCTTTTAGATAGGATATGTTTCTGCCTACGGCTTTTCGCTCGCACTCTATGCCGTAGTCCCTTTCCAGCAAACGTATTATGTCGTTTTGTTTCAGAGGATGCTCGCTGTCCGAATACTCTTCAAGTATGTTGTAAATGCGCATTATCAATGTTTTTTTGGCTTCCGTCGCCATATTTGTACCTCTTAGCGTAAGAATTTCTATATTTTGATTTTATTCGCAGTTATGTACCGAAAACGGTACTCGACATTTTTTATTATATATCTGAAAGAAGCGGTACGCAAGCAATAAACGCAAATTTTGCGGCATATATTTTGTAAGCGGAAATCCGCAAAATCGCGCCAAAGCAGAACGCTTCGACCAAAGGAGAAAAGTATGAAAATCAGTTTTACAAGAATCAATGCCGAAAACACCGTAAACAGCACTCAGGTTGCAACGCTGGACGGAAAACTGATAGGCGTAAGAATCTGCATAATCCACCGCGCCTGATTTAGGTAAAAGTAAAGCGGCGATATCCTCGCCGCTTAAATGACTTTTCGGGAAAGTGCATAACGATTTATAATTCCTTTTTGATATGTGCCTAACGCATAACAGTCCGTTATTTATCCTGCGTACACTCGTTATAAAGTTGCGCGAACAGCGGAACGGAACGGCGAATCATATCTGCGTCCACGCAGTATGCGATTCTTATCCAGCCCGGTGCGGCAAAGTCGTCGGCGGGCACTATCAGCAGTCCGTATTTTTTCGCCTTTTCCGAGAACTCCGCGCTGCTCCCGATTGCTTTTACGAAGAGGTAAAACGCGCCGTCGGGATATACGCATTCGTATCCGATTTCGCTGAGCGCGCCGTACAGAAAATCGCGGTTGACTTTGTATTCCTCTATTTTGGGGCGAGCGGCAATACATTTTGCCGCTACGCGCTGGAACAGGACGGGAGCGCATACATAACCCATCGCTCTTCCCGCGCCCATAATCGCAAGATACAGGTCGCGCGCGTTCTGCGAGTCTGGATTTACGGCAAGATAACCTATGCGCTCGCCCGCCAGAGACAGCGATTTTGAAAAACTGTAACAAAGCACCGTGTCTGCGTATATCGAAGGAATAAACGGAACGTCCGCGTCTCCGTACGCGAGTTCGCGATAAGGTTCGTCCGCAATAATGTAAATTGGTTTGAAAAACTTTTTTTCAAATTCCGATAGAACTTCCGCTAACGCGGCAAGCGTTTTTTGAGTGTAGATTACGCCGCAAGGATTGTTGGGTGAATTGACGATAACCGCTTTTGTGCGCGGCGTCAGGGCATTTTTCAGACTTTCTATATCAATCTGAAAATCGTCAGAGAACGGGACCGTAATCGGAGTTCCGCCCGCGGCTTTGACAAATACGTTGTATTCGGGGAAATGCGGCGCAATTAAAATAAACTCGTCTCCTTTTTCGCAGAGCGCGCGTATGGCAATCGCAAGTCCTGCCGCCGCGCCGCAAGTCATATAAATATTGTCTGCGGAATATCGGGCGGAATATTTTTCATTGAGAAATTCCGCAACCGTGCGTCGTACGCCGAAGTCGCCCTGCGCCGACGTGTATCCGTGGAGTGCGGCGGAATCAAGAGTTTCAACGAGTTCCTTTATGGCGGAATTTACGCAGTCGGGTGCGGCGACGCTGGGATTTCCGAGTGAAAAATCGAATACGCTGTCCGCGCCGTATTGTGCCGCGCGCTGTTTACCGTATTCAAAAAGTTCTCTTATTACAGAGCGTTTGCTGCCGAGACTGTACATTTCTTTATTGAACATATGACACCGAAAATCCTTTTTAAATGCAATCATTATAGCATCGGAACAAGAATATTGCAAGTACAAACGCAAGCCGTCATAACTATAAGTATTTGTACAAATCGGCAGTTTATTGTATTTAACTCGAACGATAAACATTATTTACGGTTAAAGTTATGATTTTCCGTTGTTTGGCGAAAAATATAAATTTAGGTGAAAAGCGAAGCGCAGGCGATAGCGAGCGCGAGCAGAACGCCGAGCAGAGCGAGGGACAGCAAGCAAAATATTGCGCGGAACGAGGCGGGAGTTTACAACGGTATCAAGATTGATAGCAGGCAATAATTTGCGCGGTAGAGGATATAAAATTTTGCCGAAAAGCGAAGCGCAAGCGATAGCGAGCGGGAGCAGAACGGCACAAATTTTATATCACCGTGACACTTTTCGCCAAATTGCGCGGCTTGTCGGGATTGAGTCCGAGGCAGAGCGACGCGGAGAGCGCGAGGTTTTGCAGAGGAACTACGGATACAAGCGGATACAGAAGATCGTCGCGGACAAAGGGCAGATAGAGCGTTTTGTTTGCGCCTATATCGCCGACAGACGACAGCGCGACGGTATACGCTCCGCGCGAGCGCAGTTCGCTGACCGTTGCTTCTATGCGGTGCTTGTCCGTTTGCGATGTGGCGATTATGACAACCGTGCTCTTATCGTCGATAAGGGCGATCGCGCCGTGTTTGAGTTCGCCTGCGGAATATGCGTCCGTCATCTTATAGGTGATTTCTTTGAATTTCAGCGCGGCTTCCTGCGCGGTTACACTGTCGAGTCCTTTGCCGACAAAAAACAGATTTGCGCGCTTTATGCGCTCTTCGTAGAGGTCTCCTGCGGATACGGTTTTTATAGCGGAAGTCAGACGCGCAAATTCGTCGAGCGTGAACTCCGAGCCGTCGATGCGTTTGGCTATGAGATACAGCGCGAACAACTGGCAGTTGTAGGACTTTGTGGCGGCAACCGCAACTTCCGCTCCGGCGTCGATGAGAAGAGTTCTGTCGGCGGCGAAGGTAATGCTGCTGTGCGTCACGTTTGTGATAGCAAGCGTGCGCGCGCCTTTCTGCTTGCAGATATCGAGCGCGTAGAGCGTGTCGGCGGTTTCGCCGCTTTGAGTGATGAGGATAACGGCGCAGTGTCTGTCTATAAATCTTACTCTGTCGAATTCGCTTGCAATGACCGCTTCGCAGGGTACGCCGAGCGCGCGTTCGAGAATTTCCTTGCCGTACAGCCCCGCGTGATAGGCGGTGCCGCATCCGACGAGGAAAACGCGTCTGGCGTCTTTGAGTTCGTAGATAAATTCGTCGTCGAGGGTGCGCTCCGCGCTGGCAAGAGTTCGTTCGAGCGCGGCGGGGATTTCGTCGATTTCCGACCGCATATTGCAGGCGCAGGGTTTGGGCGGAGTACGTCTTATTCGTACGGGTTGTTTCTGAACGGGTTTTCCGTCCTTATAGAATGAAACCTTCCCGCCTTTGAGAACCGCGCATTCTCCGTCTTTCATTATGACGGTTTTCAAAGTGTATTTGGAAATTGCAAGGGTGTCGCTTGCCACGAAACTTTCGTTTTCGCCTATTCCTACCGCCAGCGACGCGTTTTTACGCCGCACGTAAATCGCGTCTTCTCCCTGCTTTACGGCAAGGAAAGTGGCGGCTCCTTTCAGCCTTCGCCCTACGCTCTCCACAGCCCCCAGCATATCCGAGGTGTCCTCTAACGCGAGGAGGTGGGCGATGATCTCGCTGTCCGTGTCGGAAGTGAACGGGATGCCTTTCGTGACAAGTTCGTTGCGCAGTTCGTCGCAGTTTTCAATTACGCCATTATGGACGACGGCGACACTCTTGTCAAAGGAGAGATGCGGATGGGCGTTGATTGCGTCGGGTTTTCCGTGGGTTGCCCAGCGAGTATGTCCGATAGCGGTGTGAGCGTATACGTCGGGAATAAGTCCTTCCAACTGCGCGACGCTGCCCGCTGTTTTGAATACGGAAATATCCTCTCCGCAAAAAGCGATACCTGCGCTGTCATATCCGCGGTATTCTAACGTTTTCAATCCGTCGATAACAATGTTTTTAGCATTCTGGAAACCAGAATAACCGACAATTCCGCACATAAGCCCTCCGTAATTCAATATATGAACGGATTATGACTTGTGCTGACTAAATTGAAATTTTGACGTGGATCCGAACGGGTTTCTGCGCCTGACGTCCTGCAATCGCGAGCGATCCTGCGCTCAGAGAGGGCGTCCCGTCGCGCTTTTAAATGCCCGAATGTATATTGACATATATCGACTGTGTATTTACAATAGAATAAACGGCGCGGATTGCGCGGTGAATCAGGGAGGATATCGATGAGAAACAACATAAAAAAAGGACTGGGAATCGCGGGTGTGACATTTATCGGACTGTCGACGTCGTTTACATTCATATTTATGATGTATGTGTTTATTACATCTCTTAATTATTGAGAAATATGGTCGAGCATATTCGTGATTCTCAGATTTATACTGATTGCCGTTTCGTTGTATTTCGGGATTATGTCAATTGCAAAGCATAAAAAAAGGGAAACCTATTCGTTAATTTCGGAAGTGATTTTGGTTTTTGTAGTTTTCCTGTTGAGTAACCCGGTTTATGGAATCGATAATTTTGTATATGCTTTCGCAATGTTGTCAAAGGTTATGGATATTTTGGCGATTATACTGTTTACATTGTTCTATGTAAACGTGGTAATGGTGCGAAAAAACGAGGCGGAAAAGGCGAAGAACGTCACACTTACAATTCCGACAGAGAATATCTCATTGCGTACTCAAAAACTTGCCGAGTATAAACGTATGTTCGACGCAGGTTTGATCAATGAAGAGGAATACTCAAAGTTGAAAACCAAAGTTTTGGAAGAATACTTAAAGTGATAGTATTTATAAATCATATCCGCGTCGTTCGGCTGCGGACGTTTGAACCGTATTCAATCGAATAAAACCGGAGAGGTGCGTATGAAACAGTTCCGATATCGGAACTGTTTCTCATATTTTATTTAATATTCCGACGAGTTGTGCGCAGAGGTTAATATTGACATTGCCATAGCCGTTTGTTATATTATAAAATATAGCCGTTTATAAATACTTAGAAATATCTGTACGTAAATATACGGCATCAAATCAAGGCGGAAAACGATGAAAAACAACAATATCGAAATCGCAAACCGACTCAGAGGGCTTAGAGAAATGCTCGATGTGACAACAGCCGAAATGGCGGCGGTTACGGGAACCGCAGAGGCGGATTATGCCGAGTACGAAACGGGTAACAGGGATTTTTCCGTTACCTTTTTGTATAACTGCGCCGAGAGGTTGGGCGTTGACGTGACCGAACTTCTTACGGGCGCGACGCCGACCTTGTCGAGTTGCTCGGTTGTGCGGGCGGGACAGGGAGTGATTACCGAGCGGCGTCATCTCTTTACGTACGAACATCTGGCGCACAATTTTAAAGGCAGAACCGCGGAACCGTTTCTTGTCGTCGCGCCTTATCAGCCCGAAGCCGAGGACAAACCCATTGTGCTCTCGTCTCACGCGGGACAGGAATTGGACTATATTCTGGAAGGGCAACTGAAACTTGTAGTAAACGGCAGAACCACTGTGCTCAACGTTGGAGACACCGCGTATTATGACAGCGCGCAACCGCACGGAATGATTGCCGTAGGCGGACGCGACTGTAAGTTTTTGGCGACGGTGCTCAAACCTGTCGAAGAATAATCTGCAAGGGAGATAAGAGATTATGAGATTCGGAACAACGCTCGCGCCTGCAAACGAAGATGCCGTGTTACTCTGCGACGACGTGCGCGTAAGCGTACTGAGCGACAGGGTCATACGCGTTGAAAAAGGCGTGTTTACAGATAATAAAACCCAGACGGTTGATTGCAGAAATTTTGCAAAACCGCAGTTTATAAGTGAAATTCGCAACGGTAAACTCGTTGTTAAGACGCAATCGCGCATATTCAACGTGGATTTGAATACGCTTGAAACCAACGTAAAGTTTTTGGACGACGGTCATATCGCAACTCCGACCAACCGTAATAATCTGGGCGGGACGGCGCGCACTCTCGACGGAACTTTCGGAGTTCTGGGGAGTTGGAAGGGTGCAAGAGAAAAGAAAGACCATTTCTGTTTAAGTCATATCAGAAAAGGAATTTTCGCAGAAGACGGCGTGAGCGAATACGATGATTCCAAATCCATTCTGCTTGACGAAGACGGCGGCGTTTCTTGCAGGAAAGCGGGCGGAACCGATAAATATGTGTTTGCTTTCGGGGCGGACTATCTCGGCGGTCTGAAAGAGTTTTACGCGCTGACGGGCGCGACTCCCGTTCTGCCGAAATACGCGCTTTCAAACTGGTGGTCGCGCTATCACGCCTATACGGACAGGGAATATCTCGCGCTTATGGACAAGTTCGATAAAAAGGATATTCCGCTGACCGTCGCCACAATCGATATGGACTGGCACATTGTCAAAAACGTGCCTAAGGGTGTTGAATGTCACTCGATGCAGGGCGCGGGATGGACGGGTTATACCTTTGAAAAATCGCTCTTTCCTGATTATAAGTCCTTTCTTAAAAGTCTTAAAAACAGAGGGCTTGCGGTGACTATGAATCTGCATCCCCGCGACGGAGTGCGTTATTTTGAGTCGCAGTACGCCGATATGGCGCGCGCTTGCGGCATAGATCCCGATTCGGGGGAAACGGTGCAGTTCGACCTGACGGATAAGAAATTTCTGAACGCATACTTCGATATTCTCCATCACCCGTACGAGGAGGACGGAGTCGATTTCTGGTGGATTGACTGGCAGCAGGGCACAAAGTCCCAAATGGACGGTCTCGATCCGCTCTGGCTGCTCAATCATTATCACTTTTTAGACAACTGCCGCGACGGGAAAAACGGAATGATTCTCTCGCGATACGCGGGGTTGGGTTCGCATAGATATCCGATAGGCTTCTCGGGAGATACTTTTGTGTGCTGGCGCAGTCTGCGCTTTCAGCCGTACTTTACTGCGCTTGCGTCAAACGCGGGATATACGTGGTGGTCGCACGATATAGGCGGACATTTGTTCGGGAAGGGCAATGCGGAACTATATCTGAGATGGTTGCAGTTCGGTGTCTTTTCTCCGATAAACCGCTTGCATTCCAACAACAAGTCGTGGAGCAAAGAACCGTGGCTGTATCCGCGGGTAGAATCGATTGCGGAACAGTTTCTGCGTTTAAGGCACAGACTCCTGCCGTATATTTATTCCGCGAACGTGCGCACGGCAAGAGAGGGAATCCCGATCGTCGCGCCGATGTATTATTACAGCACGCACGAAAATGCAAGAAGCAAATCTCTGCGCAATCAGTATTTCTTCGGAGAAAATATGCTGGTATGTCCTATAACGAAAAAGTGCGTTAACGGTTCGGTTAAACAGACTGTCTGGCTACCCGATGGAGAGTGGACGGATTTCTTCAACGGCGAGAAACTTTCAGGCGGTAAAGAGTACGTCCTGTCCTGCAAACTCGGAGATTATCCCGTTTTCGTAAGGAGCGGAAGTATAGTGCCTATGCTTGAAAAACGTCACGGGAATTCGATGAAATTCGACAGGCTCGAGGTCCGCGTATTCGTAGGCGACTGCGAGTATACGATGTACGATGAAATCGGCAGAATCGATTTTTCAATGAAAAAGGACGGCGAAGCGTATACGCTTGAAATCATTCCCGACGGCGACTGCGAGACGGAGACGGTTACGGTTGTTCCCGACCGCGGTTGGGCGGTTGACGGCGATGCGAAAATCGTTATTGATGGCAATCCCGTTGCGGTGAAACTGGTAAAAGTTTAAACGGGTTGGGAATAATATCGTCGCTTTTTTGACAATCCTATTGAAAATCGGCGGTAAAATATGAAAAATCGCTTGACTTATAGGTTTATATTTAATATTATTAACAGGCATAAATTATTGATTATCTGCGCGCGGCGCATATAATCGCATTTTCGGAAAAGTGACGTTATTGACGGAACTAGCCCCTCGGTCAATCGCAACCTCACCGAAAACATCAATTTGGAGGTTGGCTACTATGGCTAAAAATTTGTCTGATATGGCAAAAAATAATAAGTCTTTTATGGCAAAGCCCGGCGAAGTTGAAAGCAAGTGGTACGTTGTCGACGCATCAGGTCTGGTGCTCGGACGTCTTGCTTCTCAGGTTGCTACTATCCTCAAAGGAAAGAACAAACCCGAGTATACTCCCAACGTCGACTGCGGCGATCACGTTATCATAATCAACTGCGAGAACGTTGTCCTTACCGGCAACAAACTCGAAGACAAGTACTACCGTTATCATACCGGTTATGTCGGCGGACTGAAAGAGATTCAGTATAAGAAGTTGATGAAAGAGCAACCCGACAAAGCGGTTTTCAAAGCGGTTAAGGGTATGCTTCCCAAAAACAGTCTCGGCGCGAAAATGCTCAAAAAGTTGCGCGTTTACGTCGGCAGCGAGCACAATCATACCGCTCAATGTCCCATTGAGTTGAAACTCAACTACTAAGAGGTGAAATATGGCGACTAAGAAATCTAAGAAAGTTCAGTATCTCGGCACGGGCAGAAGAAAGACGGCTATCGCAAGAGTTCGTCTTATCCCCGGCGGCGAAGGAGCAATCGTTATCAACAAGCGCACATTAGAAGAGTATTTCCCTCTCGATACGATGAAACTCATTGTCAATCAGCCCCTTGTCGCAACCGGTACCACGGATAAATTCGACGTTTACGTCAACGTGTACGGCGGCGGTTTCACGGGACAGGCCGGCGCAATCAGACACGGCATTGCAAGAGCGCTTTGCGTTGCAGACAGCGAAGCGTACAGAGCGATTCTCAAAAAAGAAGGATATCTCACACGTGACCCCAGAGCGAAAGAGCGTAAAAAATACGGCTTGCATAAAGCGCGTAAAGCACCTCAGTTCTCAAAGAGATAATCAATTCGTTCTCAAAGTTGCCCTGCCGAAAGGCGGGGCTTTTTTATACTTTCCGTGATTTTGCAGGAGTATTAAAATTTACAGTTGACAAATCCGTAATCGGTTATAAAATGATGTTAAGTTGAATTATTTGGATTCGAGGACAAGAGTATGTTAGACGCAGTATTGAAACAAAAGAGCGTAGCGGTGAAAATGTCTGTAAAGACAACGGTTGCGGCGGTGCTGGTTATTCTTGCAGTCGTGCTTCCGCAGATTGTGCATGTAGCAGGCGGCGCGGCGGCAGGCGCAAAGTGGCTGCCTATGTATGCGCCCGTTCTGCTTGCCGGATGTCTGCTCGGCTGGCGGTGGGGATTTGCCGTAGGAGTTCTTTCGCCGATTATAAGTTTCGGGTTTACAAGTCTTGCACTGGACGCGACAATGCCCGCGCTTGCGCGTCTGCCGTATATGACGGCGGAACTTGCTCTGTTCGGACTTATCAGCGGTCTTTTTGCAGTATATGTACGCAAACATCCGATTGCGGCTTTTGTTGCCGTTGTATGCGCGCAGATTGCAGGAAGATCGCTTTACGTAGTTTATAATCTGATAATAGGGGCGCCGCTTTCGCAAATCCTGAACGGCTTGCAGACGGGACTTGTCGGATTGTGTGTGCAGGCGACGCTTGTGCCGTTGATTTCGATAGCGATAGCGAAGGCGGTGGTGAGTGATGAGCGTAAAGGATGATGCAGTAGCGCAGTTGAACTGCGGAAAAACGATTGCGATAGCAAACGGCAACCGAATAGTTGCGTCAACCGATAGAGGAATTAGTTTTCTTCTGAAACTTGTCGAGGACGGAGACGCTGTTTTAAAAGGCGCGTTCGTCGCCGATAAAGTGGTGGGCAGAGCCGCGGCTCTGCTTTTCGTCAAAGGCGGCGTAAAGGAGGTTTTCGCCGACGTAATGAGTTTCCCCGCGGAGGAGATATTACAAAAATTCAACGTCGTTTATGACTATAAAATTCTCACGCAGGGAATCGTCAACAGAACGGGTGACGGGCAGTGCCCTATGGAAAGCGCAGTGCTCGGTGTCAGCGATCCCGATATCGCGATGAGCGTGCTCAGAAAAAAATCAGACGAGTTGAACGGTCTGTCCCATTGACGTGCCGATTGCTGTCAGAAGTATGTCTGAACGGAACAGTTTGATCTGAGAGGCACAGACGAAGAGCATATCGCTGTTTTGTAAATTAAAAGTTAAAACAGCCGTTTAAAATAATGAATCCGCACTTTAAAGTGCGGATTTGCATTTTATTTGTTTTTGCGCTTTGTATTTCCCATTGACGCGCATAGCGTTGAGTATTGCAATTACCGCGACTCCAACGTCGCCGAAAACCGCTATCCACATATTCGTCAACCCGACCGCGCTGAGTATAAGTATCGCCGCTTTTATAACCAACGAGAAAACTATATTTTGATATACAACGCGCATAGTTTTGCGCGCAATGCGTTTGGCAAGCGGAAGTCCCGAGAGGTCGTCTTTCATAAGCACGATATCGGCGGCTTCGATTGCCGCGTCGCTGCCGATTGCGCCCATTGCAACTCCGATGTCGGAGCGCATAAGCACGGGCGCGTCGTTAATGCCGTCGCCTGTAAAGCAAACGTAATCTTTTTTATTTTTTCCTGCTATGAGTTTCTCCGCTTCGTCGACTTTATCGGCGGGGAGCAAGGAGGCGCGGTATTCCGATACGCCCGCTCTGCGTGCGATTTCTCCCGCTACTTCGTCGTTATCGCCTGTTAACATAACGGTTCGTGCGCCCATATCGTTCAACTGTTTTATGACAGACGGGGTTTCTTCTTTGAGTTCGTCCGCGATGGTTACGGAGCCTGCGAATTGTCCGTCCTGTGCAACATATACCACCGTGCCGACTTTATCCGATTTTACGAAGGTTATGCCGAATTCGTTCATCAGTTTTTCATTTCCGCAAAGAATTTCCGTCGCGCCGTTTGTTGCAAGAACACCTTTGCCCGAAATATCGGTGACGGTAAATCCGTCGCATTTATCACATTCCGTTTCCCCGTCCCCAACCTGATTATTATACTCCGAAATTATCGACAGGGCGATGGGGTGGGAAGAACCTTGTTCTGCAATTCTTGCGAGTTCGAGTATCTCGTTTCTGCGCTCGGCGGGGCATACGTCAACGACTGCAAAATTGCCTTTGGTGAGAGTTCCTGTCTTATCGAACACGAATATGTTTGCTTTGTCGAATCTTTCCAGATAATCGGAACCTTTTATCAGAATGTGATATTTCGACGCCGCGCCAATGCCAGCGAAGAATGAGAGCGGAATTGATATGACGAGCGCGCAGGGACAGGAAACGACAAGGAAACTCAGCGCTCTGTATCCCCACACCGCCCATTCGCGAGTGACCGCTCCCGGAATTATCGCAAGCAGTATTGCAAGCGCGACTACGACGGGAGTATAATACTTTGCAAATTTTGTGATAAAGTTTTCCGTTTTGGATTTTTTGTCGGACGCGTTTTCCACAAGGTCGAGGATTTTGGATACGGTGCTGTCGTAAAATTCTTTTTCTACCCGTACTTCTATTTGTGAAGTCAGATTTACGGAACCGCTTATCACAGGCAAGCCCGTTTCGATTGCGCGGGGAAGCGATTCGCCGGTAAGCGCTTTTGTATCGAGTGATGACGTGCCTTTTACGCAAACGCCATCAAGCGGAATGCGCTCGCCGGGGTTTACGAGTATGGTTTCGCCGATTCCGACCTCGCTCGGGTCAACGGTTTGCACGGCGCCGTCGCGGATTACGTTTGCGGAGTCGGGGCGTATGTCCATAAGCGCGGATATGGATTTGCGCGATTTGGACGCTGCGTAATTCTGGAAAAACTCGCCGACCTGATAGAACAGCAGTACGGCGCACGCCTCGTCGAATCCTTCGGCGTCGAGTCCGCCTATTCCGCGTGTGATAGCAAGCGCAAACGCTCCGAGCGTAGCGATGCACATCAGAAAGTTTTCATCGAGAAACTGTCCGCGTCCTATATGACGGACCGCGTTCCAAAGCACGTCGTATCCTATCGTAAGATACACACCCAGATACAAAAAGAATGGCAGAAGCCAACCGAGACTGCCGCCGACGGCAGCCGCGAGGTTTATACTTTTGTCAACCGCAAATATGATAGCGAAAGCGCATAACGCTATGATTATACGCAATAAATTTTTTTGCTCTTTTTTACTCAAAACGTATTTCATAGTCACAATATGATATTTTAACGTATAATTCTGCAATCAGGTTCAATTCTCTTGCATACTTTTTCGATTTCGTCAATAATCTCGCAGAAGCGGCTGTCATCTGCTTCGACGGTCATTTTCTGAGACATAAAATTTACTGTTGCGGACTGAACTCCGTCCAGTTTGTTTATCGCACGTTCCATTTTGGCGGCGCAGTTTGCACAGTCCAAATCCTGTAATCTGAAAACTTTTTTCATAATACACCTCTTTGTTGATTGTTTATTTGTATGAACAATCGTTCAATTATAGTCCTTTAAAAAACAAGATTCGCATCTTGTCTTTACAATGTATGCAGGCGGTCGGTTTTCGGTCAGTGAATTCCGTGCGCCCGCATTGGGGTTTTAGGACGTCAATCCTCGTTTATGTGAGTTATGCCGAACTCAATAATTTTTGTCACGTGATTGTCGTCCAGACAGTATTTTACTTCCTTTCCGAATTTACTTCCTTTGACAAGTTTGGCGTTTCTGAGCACTCTGAGTTGATGCGATACCGCCGATACGCTCATATCGAGAATCTCCGCAATTTCATTTACAAACAAATCTTTGACTTCGAGGCAACTCATAATTTTTGCGCGCGTCGGGTCTCCGAATACTTTGAAGAACTCCGCCAGATTGTATATGGTTTCGTCGTCGGGAAGTTTTGCGCGTACGTATTCGATTGTCTGATTTCCGTCCATTTTCGTTCTCCCACAGTTGAACAGTTGAAAAACCGTTCAATCGTATTATATTTGCAATATTTTGTTTTGTCAACGATTTGTGCGCAATTTTTATATTGCGCCGGCAACTTTTTTCAGGAACTTTATCGTTTACGCGCAATTATAATAAAAATATAGAAAATATATAGATAAAAGTATACTGATTTTACTTGCGGAGTATAAATACAAAATGCTATAATGCAGTCGAATATTTTTTGGAGGGCAATATGAAAAAAACTCTTGAAACCCAAAAGGTTCAGTTTACGGAAACGGTTCTGCGCGATGCAAACCAGTCTTTGATAGCCACGCGTCTGCCGTATTCCAAATTTGCCGACATTCTTCCCACGATGGACAAGGCGGGATATTATTCCGTTGAATGCTGGGGAGGTGCGGTTTTCGACGTGTGTCTGAGGTTCCTCAACGAGGACCCGTGGCAAAGACTGCGCAATATGCGCAAGGCTATGCCTAATTCCAGATTGCAGATGCTCCTCAGAGGTCAGAACCTGCTCGGATATAAACATTATCCCGACGAGATCGTCAGAATGTTCGTAGAAAAATCGGTTGAAAACGGAATCGACGTTATCCGTATTTTCGACGCGCTTAACGACTTGCGCAATATAGAGACCGCGACAAAGACCGCAATTAAGTGCGGCGCGACGGTGTCGGGCACGCTCAGTTACACTCAAAGCCCCGTGCATACTCTCGAAGCGTTTGCGAAACAGGCTAAAGAAATGGAGAATATGGGAGTCGCTACGATTTGCGTAAAGGATATGGCCGGCGTAATGACTCCGCAAGAAGCGTACGACCTCATCGGCGCTATTAAGAGCGAAGTCAAACTTCCCGTAGTGTTGCATACGCACTGCACGACGGGAATGGCGTTTATGACGTATCTCAAAGCAATCGAGGCGGGCGTCGATATCATAGACACCGCGTCGTCCTGCTTCTCGGGAGGAACCAGTCAACCCGCGACCGAGACGCTCAACTATGCGCTTAAACAACTCGGTTACGAGACGGGACTCGACGACGCCGTGCTCAAAGAGGTCAACGATTTCTTCAAACCCATACGCGACGCTTACATTGCGGAAGGTCTTCTCAATCCTAAGATGATGGCGACCGATACCGACGCTCTTACCTATAAGGTGCCCGGCGGAATGCTCTCCAACCTCGTTTCGCAACTTAAAGCGCAAAATGCTATGGACAAGTTCGAGGAAGTTCTCATTGAAACTCCTAAGGTTCGCGAGGACCTCGGATATCCGCCGCTCGTAACTCCTATGAGTCAGATGGTCGGCGTACAGGCGACAAACAACGTGCTTTCGGGTGAGAGATATAAAAACATTTCCAAAGAGGTTAAGGCATATTGCAGAGGGGAATACGGCACTTCGCCCGCTCCTATCAATCCCGAAGTAATGAAAAAGGCTCTCGGCGACGAGAAACCCGTTGAGGGCAGATTCGCCGACACTCTCGAACCCGTTTTCGAGCAGACTAAGAAGGAACTCGAAGGCACCGCCAAAAACGACGAGGATGTGCTGTCTTATATTCTCTTCCCGCAGGTTACGGAGAAGTATTTCGCAAACCGTAAAGCGCAGGAAGAAAAAATCGTCAAGTATACGATAACTCCCGTAGAGGAATGAGGTGAGTATGGGAACGATGCTTTTAAGCGGAATTTTTGCCAGCGACGCTAAGATCAGCGTGGTAGACGCACTGTTGCTTGCTCTTATCGGCGTAGTAATCGTGTTTGTCGTTCTTATCGCGTTGATGCTTATAGTTACTCTCGTAGGCAAGATTTTCGATGGTAGCGAAAAGTTGCGTAACGAACATCCCGAGTGGGCGGAAAAAGTCAATAACGTCAAATCCAAAATGACGTTCTGGAAAAAGAAAGTCGCGGAGACTGCCGCACCTGCCGAAAAGCCCGCTCTTGCGGAAGGCACTTGCGGAGAACTCAGACTTATCAACACCGACGAACGCGACGCGGCTATGATTATGGCAATCGTCGCCGACAGTACGGGCACGCCGCTCAACGAGTTGCGTTTTAAATCCATAAAAAGAGTGGAGGATGAAGAGAAATGATTTATAAAGTCAGTTTAAACGGAAAAGTATACGAAGTCGAAGTGGAAAAGGGCGAGGCGGTTATCAAGTCGGAATTCGACGCCGCGCTTCCGCAGGCTGTTCCTGCGTCCGCTCCTCAGTCGACTGTCTCCGTACAGGCGGCGGCACCCGCTCCCGCACCCGTCGCCGCGGGCGGAGCAAGCGCGGCGGCAATCGTTGCGCCTATGCCCGGCAATATCAACGCGGTCAAGGTGACAGGGGGTCAATCTGTCAAAAAAGGCGACGTGCTGATTATCCTCGAAGCGATGAAGATGGAAAACGAAATCGTCGCTCCCAAAGACGGCAAGGTCGGTCAGATTTTCGTGCAGAAGGGCGCTACGGTTGAAACCGGCGCGCCTCTTGTTGAAGTTCTGTGAGGTCTGAGTTATGGATATAGGACAAATTATCAAAAACTTATGGGACAACAGCGGCTTCAACCGTCTCGGTCTTGCGGGCGGCTGGCAGTCATTGGTGATGATTATCATCGCGCTGTTCTTCCTATGGCTCGGAATAAAGAAAAAATTCGAACCGTTGCTGCTTGTCGGCATCGCTTTCGGAATGCTCCTTACGAATCTTCCCGCAGGCGATAGCGATATGATTTTTCACCCCGAGTGGTGGACGGGCGCCTCTGCCGTTGAAAACGGAGTGGATTATCTTAACGTATTGCAGCACGGCGGTCTTTTGGATATCCTGTACATAGGCGTAAAAACGGGCGTGTACCCCTGTCTGATATTCATCGGCGTAGGCGCGATGACGGATTTCGGACCTATGCTTTCCCGACCGAGTTCGCTCATACTGGGAGCGGCGGCGCAGGGCGGCATTTATCTCGTGCTTATTCTCGCCGTTGCGACGGGAATGTTTACGGGCGGCGAAGCGTCATCCATTTCCATAATCGCGGGTGCGGACGGACCCACCGCTATCTTCCTTACCAAAACGCTTGCGCCGCACCTTCTTGCACCTATTGCGGTCGCGGCATATTCGTATATGGCGTTGATTCCGCTTTTGCAACCTCCGTTTATGAAGTTGCTCACGACGAAGAAGGAACGTATGACGGTTATGACCGCCACGCGCAAAGTCAGCAAAAAAGAGAAAATCATATTCCCGATTCTCGTCACGATACTCGTATCTTTGCTCCTGCCGTCGGTTGCTCCTCTGTTGGGAAGCCTTATGTTCGGCAACCTGCTCAAAGAGTGCGGCGTGACCGAAAGACTTTCGGATACCGCGCAGAACGCGCTTATGAATATCGTTACGCTCTTCCTCGGAATATCTGTCGGAGCAACAGCGATCGGCACGACGTTCCTGACGGAAAAGACGCTTCTTATCGTCGTTCTCGGACTCGGCGGTTTTGTGCTTGCCACTATCTGCGGATTGCTTATCGGCAAATTGCTATACGTAGTTTCTAAGGGCAAAATCAACCCGCTTATAGGTTCGGCAGGCGTATCTGCGGTTCCTATGGCGGCGCGTGTTGCAAATACCATAGGTTTGCAGTATAATAAAGGAAACTATCTGCTTATGCACGCGATGGGACCAAACGTCGCGGGAGTTATAGGCTCTGCGGTTGCGGCAGGATTCCTGCTCGCAGTGTTCGGAGCCTGATTGTAAAGGGTAACGGTGGCGCGCTTACCCTGACGGAAAATTATTACGTATCTGATTCAACTGTATCGCGCGACAGTCTTGTCGCGCGATACGTAATTTTACAGCATAACGAGGCGGTTTGTGTATGCAGAGTAAACAACATACGATTTTCGGCAATTCGATGTTGCTTTTATGCTCCTTAGTTTGGGGGTTGGCATTCGCATTCCAGCGAAAGGCGACGGATTTCATAAATCCCATAGCCTTTAACGGCTTGCGTTTTGCGCTCGCCACCGCTGTCATACTCGTTTTTTTGGTTGTCTATGAACTGATCAACAAAAAGCGCGGATTAAAGAGTATCGGTTGGAATAAGTCAACTATTTTCGGCGGCATTTGTTGCGGGCTTGCGCTTCTGATAGCAAGCAACCTGCAACAGTACGGCATACAGTATACAACCGCGGGCAAGGCGAGTTTTATAACCGCGCTATATATCGTCATCGTTCCTATTCTCGGATTGCTTACGGGGAAAAAACCCAGTCTGCTCAGCAGATTCGCCATTCCCATAGCGATTTCGGGATTTTGGCTTATGTGCTCGGGTGGAGGCGCGTCGTTTGGCACGGGAGACCTTTTCGGGCTTCTAAGCACGGGAATGTTCGCTATGCAGATACTGTTTATAGACGTGTTCGGCAGCGAATCGGACCCTATAAAACTTACGCTTGTTCAGTTTCTGACCTGCGCTGTCGTAAGCGTACCCTGTATGGCGATTGCGGGTTTCCCGACGGTGCAATCGCTTGTCAATCCGGATACTGTTCTGAGCCTGATGTACGTGGGCATATTCTCGGCGGGAATCGGCTATACCTTGCAGACGATAGGGCAGAAATATACGGAGCCGTCCGTCGCTTCGCTGATTATGAGCCTTGAATCCGTAATCGGAATGGTCGGCGGCGTGCTGTTGCTCAACGAGACTCATTCCGAGTTCGAAATGCTGGGTTGCGTGCTTGTATTCGTGTCCGTCATCCTCGCACAGATGGCTGTGCCCAAAAAGTTTTTGCAATTTGATAAAAAGCGTTATATAATGTCCTCAAACAATAAAAGAGGGCGTTATGATTTACAATAATTTCAAAGATATCAAAATTTCATCGCTTGCGATGGGCGCAATGCGCTTGCCCAAAAACAGCGCGGACGAATCGGATATAAACGAAGCCGCAGTACGCGAAATGGTTGATTACGCCATAAAGAAAGGTGTAAATTATTTCGATACCGCGTGGGGTTATCACAACGGACAATCCGAATACGTTATGGGCAAAACCCTCGAAAACTATCCGAGGGATAGTTTTTATCTTGCGGATAAATTCCCCGGTTACGATTTGACTAATATGGACAAAGTCGAGGAGATTTTTGAAAAACAACTTCAAAAATGCAGAGTCGACTACTTTGATTTTTATCTTTTCCACAACGTGTGCGAAATGAATATCGACGCGTATCTCGATGAAAAATATCATATTTTCGAATATCTGACCGAGCAGAAACGCAAAGGTCGCATCAGACATCTCGGATTTTCCGTGCACGGAGACCAGAATACTCTTACAAGATTTTTGAATGCTTACGGCAAGGATATGGAGTTCTGTCAGATACAGTTAAACTATATCGACTGGGATTTTCAAAATGCTAAGGATAAGGTGGAACTGCTCTCGCAGTGGGGGATACCGGTTTGGGTTATGGAACCCGTTCGCGGCGGAAAACTTGCGAAACTCGATGACGCGTATATGGAAAAACTCCGCAAATTCCGTAAGGATGAAACCGCTCCCGCCTGGGCGTTCAGATACTTGCAGAGTTTTCCGCAGGTTACGACAGTGCTTTCGGGAATGTCGGATTTTACTCAACTCAAAGAGAATATCGCAACATTTGAAGAATTCAAGCCCGTAACCGAAGAGGAAAAACAGACTCTTTACGATATCGCCCGCGAGATGACTTCTAAAACCGCGCTTCCTTGCACCGAATGCAGGTATTGCACGGCTCATTGCCCGCAAGGATTGAATATTCCTCTTTTGATATCTATGTATAACGAACATCTGTTTACAAACGGAGGTTTCCTTGCGCCGATGCGAATAGGCAGAATGAAAGAGAGTGAACGGCCGTCCGCGTGTGTCGGTTGCCGCAGTTGCGAAGCAGTCTGTCCGCAGAAAATCAAAATCTCCGAGGCGTTTGCCGATTTCAATAGCAAACTTTGAAAGTAAAACATTAGGCGCGGCAGATAACGCCGCGCCTGTAATTTTATATAAATGCAGACGTAGTTTTTAAGGATTTATATCCGCCATTTTGCGTTGCGTTTATTCATCGTTGCATTGCGTTTTTGTTATTGCTTCCTTAAAATAATAAATATTTCCATTATTTTCCAAAAAGTTGGGACAAATGCGCGCTATAAATTGTTATTAGTTATAAGGGCATATATTTTATATATAAACCACGAGGTATTTTATGCTAAATAAGAATGGAAAAATTAAAACGTTCAAATCAATTGCTTTTTTTATAATTGCAGTTTTTGTGCTTGCGACTGCGGTTGTACTTGTTTCGTGTGACAAAAACATTGTTGACCCCGACCCGAATCCATCGACTGTCGAGACTATTGAAACGGATTATAATATGTCATATTTGTTTGAGGGCAAGGCCGCAACGGAAGTGAATTTTAAATATAAACCGAAATATAGCGGAAGATATGTTTTCACTGCGGCAGAAAATTCCCTATTGCCGACTTTAAACGGCGTGAATGTCGAAGACGGACAAATAGATTATTACGATCAGAATAAAGAGTATCTGTTTAATTTCAAAGTAACCGACCCTACGAATTACAATATCGTAGCGATATCAATGTATCCCGAAAAAATCAGTACGTCTGCGCGGTTGGAAATAAAACGCAACACTAATTATCTAATGTGGTGTCGTATATCCGAGCCTGCGCTCTATGAATTTGAAACAGGCGGTTGCGACTTTAAGATATACGATACGGGGCACAAAGAAATAAATGCCGTGGGCGATAACGCATATTTTTTGGGTTCGAAACAGTTGGAAAATGTATTTATAGTTATAGAACGTTTTTTATATTATGAAGATATGACGGTGGATTTTGAGATAAATAAAAAGGATTTGGAGAAGATAACGGTTGACAAATCTCAGCCATTTGAACCTATGCAGATAAGAGGAGAAGCCGGCGAAGTAAGATATCTTGAATTAGATTTGCAAGTTGTTGGGCAAACAATATACAGCATTGTATTTTCAGGAAGAGGGCACAAAAGCATTAATGCGGAACTTTATGAAAACATTTATTTTAAACGTCAGGGGACTTTGAATATCGAAATAAAAGATGATATATCAAAATATAAATTTATTAATATTAGTAAAGGTAAATATTATTTGAAGTTGTCTTTTATTGAAGAGTTTGAAGGAGAAATTAATATTTACTAAAATACAAAACATAAATTGGAGGAATACAAATGAGCAAACAAAACAAACACAAAATTTTAAACTTAACTTGCCTTTGCATAATTGCAATCGTACTGATGCTTGCAATTTATTTTGCAAAGCCGTCGCCCCCTGCAATTGCAATGGCATCGTCCGACACGGTCGATATCAACAAATATGTAGATAGCGATACTTTTTTAAATGATTCTTCGCAAACGATACATTCTTTTGCAAATATCGTAATAAATCGAAAAGAAACAGAAAACAACAGTGAATTAACGCAAATAATTCCAAAACAGTATTTAAGTTTTAAAGAGAACGATTACACGTTTGGATATAACGGAGAAGAATACGGATTTTTTGTCAAGCACCGTTCGGTGGGAGATGCCGTCTTAGGGTATGCAAAACTTATAGACGTCGTTATTATCGATTTTCAATATACGTATAATGATACTTTGTGCACGGTTAAATCAAAAATAATAATACAGGAAACATTTGCTTATAAAAACGACAACGGTAACGAGCAGTGGTTAAGATTGACGCGAGAGTCTGTAAAAACAGATAAAAATCAGTTGTTTTCAGGGAAATTGCGTAAAACATATTACATATCCAACCCTTCTTTTATGACAATGATTCAAAACGAAAATGATGTGAATTATGGGGACAGAGGGTACAATAAAAAGAATGATAACGGCGCGATAATTTATCAGACAAGACTCAATTATCAGGGTACGCAAGTTATTGATGATGGCATTACTACGGATGAAGCATTGGCGGTGTTTGACTGTGCTCTTACTATATTGGAAGAAGTCGTTTGGGATTATCTTGTCAAAAAAGTTCCTTTATTAGGCGAAATTCAGACGGGTGCTGCAATGATCAAGGGTTTTGTGGATTTGATTGGAACAACAATATCTGCGTTTGACGTAAAAGAAGTTCAAGTACCTTGCAATAGAGAAAGCGACATATTTCAGGAACAGTCAAAAAATACACAGAGAAACGATAAAAACAGACCCAGTTATTCGTGCGTATCTCTCGTTTGCCCACAGGATCAAATACTGATTTCAAATTCGAATGACGGATGGATATCCTGCACAACTCTTCTGAATGATTCAACCTCTGCAACGAGAGTTCATCAGGTTTTCGAGTATGATTTGTTCAGTTCGGATTATCAGGATGCGACAAAAAATTTGCATAACGAAATAAGCAATGAAGAAACCGGTGAGCAACGTTCGTTTGCTGCTTATAGAAGAACGGTCCTTTTTAAGTCGACTTCAAATAAAAGTGTGGATAATAACGGTAAAATGTATTATTACTTGCTCGAAGACGGTGAACAAAGGTTTACATTTCGACCAGTATACGGAGGAGATTATATTTTTAACAGCAATAAAACGGGTGTTGATGTAAAAGTTGATGATAAAATAGTCAATTCAAATGAAAGAGTATTTCTCTATAAAAATCAGAATGTGACAATTGATTTGCATTCCGCAAGTAATAATTACGGTATAGGTACTGTTTCTGTTGCGCCTTTGACAAATAAGATGGTGACGGTAAATTCAAAAGGTAACTATCTTGTCAAATATATTCCGAGTGAAACCGCTATATTTACTTTCAACGGCAAAGGTTGTCAAACTACGATTTATGACAGTTCTAAAAACATAATAGATAAGTCTGTTATTGCATCTGCCCCTCTGATAAAAGGGAAAACATATTACATATTGTATGAAAATAATACAGCGGCAAACATATCGCTGGCATTGTCTGTTGCAAAGGAGAATATAACAAATCTTGCAATCGATAAAGAAGTGTCTGTTGATTGCACGGCGAATAAATCGAAGTATTTAAAAGTTGTGATATCCGCAAGTAATCAATATGATTTCGTATTCAATATGAACGAAATAAACGGTTTAAAAGCGGAGTTAATTTCTGCATCTACGGGGAATACAGTCTTTAATAGTGATGTTGGAGTGGATGAAAGTTTTTATATGTTCAGAACTACTCGAATAGATGTTGGCATTTATTTCTTAAAAATAAATACGGAAAAAAATTTGAAGACCGATATTATGTATACCTTATATGTATCAAATTATAAGTGGATTATTGATGATAAAGAGTTTATGTCAGGCGACTGTCTTGCTCGTGGTAGAACTTATACGTTGGTTTTAAAAGATAACCATAATAACGTTCTTTCAAATCGTAATTTAGCAAAAGGAATCGATTATGCAAGTGTAATAGAAATTAAATATTTTGACACTCCAAACGGCATAGAATATTCCATTATAATCCCCGAAGACGCTAAAATGTACGATGACGGGAATAGCGTTAATCCGCATTTTGAAATAAATCTGTATAATGGTACAGAAAAAGGTATAAGCCTATGTATAGTTAACAATTTATCGGAAATTCAAGTTGAGAGAGTGTCTCTGGACGATTTTAACAATATAGGCTTTAAAATCAAAAATCAGTTTTTAAAATCAAGCGAAACTGCAACTATCTATTGTAAATATCGATTGGATAATGATAATGATGAATGGAACATTAATTTCGAAGTCAATTATAAAAGTGTAGGATACTATTTGCTTTATCTCACAGATAAGCCGAGCGTGAATTTAAGCAAGAAAAAGAATGTGACTATTAGTATTGACTATATTGTTATTAAGAGTTCAAATGGAAATATAGATAGAATATATAATAAAAATCTGCATCCGCAAAAGAAAAATGTTGTACTCATAAACTCTGTCACATCGGGTATATATTTCGAGAGTGGCACCGGCACAAAAACGGATCCGTATGTTATCCACGGATTCACTCAGTTTAATAATATCGCGACAACGGCGGTTAACGGTGTTGTTTCCAGTTGCTTTATTTTGAAATCCGCTAATTTTTGGGGTTCTAATACGGCAAATGTGTTTGACGTCACGTTCAACGGCGTTTTGGAAGGTGCGGGAAACAGTATTAGTTTTTACGATTCGGGCAAACTTCCCAACGGTGACGTAGCACTGTTCAGGAAGATTGGCACAAGCGGCATTATAAAAAATTTGGAAATAACAATATTTTACAAAAGTTCTTTGACGCAGAAAACAAATTCGATTGGCGGTTTGGCTATCGAAAACTACGGTACAATCGATAATTGCAGGGCAACTGGTTATTTTAACGGCTCGCGGGAATATTACGGAAAATATGTGGGAGGCATAGTCGCGAGAAATTACGGAGTAATAAAGAATTGTAATCTTTACACTTCATCTATTATCGGCGGGCAATATGTCGGAGCAATAGCGGGATATTCCGAGGGGCAGATATTAAACTGTACAGTTGACGGCTCTGTAAATTATTCAGAGTGGCATTCGGACAATGACTATATCGGCGGAATCGTGGGTTACTGCGCGAAAGGTAAGGTCGACTCCTGCACATTTAAAGGCACGGTAAGAGTCGTGTGTAAGTTTTGGGATAGTCATACTTTGCAGCCGCATATTGGCGGTATAGCAGGCGCGAGAACAAGTTCTGTCATATTTACCAACAATAGGTCAACCGGAACACTGAACGTCGATAATCTGAATGCGGACGTACGATGGGGAATATTTAAAACGAAACGTTTCAATCAGCGGGGACACGTTGCGGAAATTTCCAACGTGGTGTAAATTCAAATACGGGCTGAATTTCGATTCTAAATAAGATATTTTGTTGAAGCAGACGTAATAATCGGCGCGGCATTAGTAGTCCGAGCCGATAGTTTTGAGTTCTGAAATTTCGCTATTGTTTTTTGTCTCGGTTTGTAATACAATTGTATTATAAATGTTTGGAGAGGTATTATGGCTGATCAAATCAAGAAAACTTACGTGGGCTGGCAGGAACTCGGTCACAAGCGTAATCAGGTAGAATATACTAAACCCGTTCAGTTGTTGGACAACGAAGGTAATTTGCAAGTCAGAGGCGGATGGGCGCGTCATAACCTATTTAATTACAAGCGTACTCTTGCCCGTCCTCAGATGAGAGGCAAGGAATGGGACTTTTATCAGGTCTGTAACGGCAGATATATGGTTCAGATTTCCATTGCGAACATTTCTATCGGCGGTTATGCTTCGGCTAATCTCGTAGACGTCAGCGGCAAGGAGAAGAAGATTATTTCCAGTATGTCGCTCTGGCTCGGCGGAAAGAATAAGGTTGTGCTTCCCGAAAACGGAGACGAGCCTAACGTGGTGGAGTACAAGAAAGGTAAATATCTGTTCCGCGCGGTTACGGATAAGACTTTGCGCACGCTCGAATTTGTAGGCCCGTACAAGGGGCAGACGGTCGAGGCGAGATTCCGTATGGATTTGTTTGACGACCACCAGAGCATTACTATTGTCACTCCGTTCAAGAAGAAAGGAGAGTATTTGCCGACACGGTTCTTTATGACGATGAAACAGAACTGTATGCCTTGCGAAGGCACGTTCAGATGCGGAGACGAGGAGTTTGTATTCGAGAAAAAGGACACTTTCTGCGTGTTGGACTGGGGAAGAGGCGTCTGGCCTTATAAGAACGTTTGGTACTGGGGCAACGGCGCGCAGTATATCAAGGATGAGGATGGCAACGACCATATCTTCGGCTTTGAAATCACTTGGGGTATCGGCGACGAAGACAACGCAACCGAAACCTGCTTGTTTTACGACGGCGTGGCGCACAAGATAGGTTCTGTCGACGTTGAGGTTTTCCCGAAACCGGACAAATATATGCAACCGTGGCACTTTATTTCCGAGGACGGCAGATTTGATTTGACTATGACTCCGACTTATGACCATCATTCCGATATGAACGGGCTTAATATCGTACGTCTGCATTCTCATCAGGTGCACGGACTTTGGAACGGAACAGTGGTTCTCGACGACGGCAAAAAACTTGAAATCAAGGATATGTACGCTTTCTGCGAGTACGTAGAAAATAAGTGGTGAGAAGGTTTTGATGTTTTCGGATATCTAAACGGTTTAAATCGGCGGGATAGTGTTTCCCGCCGATTTAATTTATTTAAATTTTTATATTAAAATTTGATGTCTATCTAAAAATTTGTGTTATTATAAATAATGCGTTAAGGTTATGTATAAGAAACGCGTAAGAGGCGAATAGATTCTGTATGGGTTTGGAATACCTAGCAATTATTATAATCACTTTTATATCCGGTGTTGTAGGCACGGGTTTAGGCGGCGTTGTCGGCGCGCTTTTAAAGCGCGATTCAAATAAGGTCGTAAGCCTGTTGCTGTCTTTTGCCGCGGGAATTATGCTTGCCGTCGTTTGTTTCGATTTGATGAGCGAGCCTATCGAAATGGTCCGCGAGGGGACTATGCCTAAATATACTCCCGCAATCGTTGTTGCCGCCGTTATAGTCGGATATGCCGTCGTTTACGCGCTTAACTACGTTATCGATAAAAGGACTAATCACGAGGTTAAACACATAGACAAGGACCATCCGTCTACTGCGGATGATTTGGACGAACTCATTCACTCTGACCATTTCGAAACGCATAAAAAAGAGAAATCCAATCTGTTTGTAGCAGGTCTTGTGATGATGGTCGCCATCGCCTTGCACAATCTGCCCGAAGGTATGGTCATCGGCGCGTCTTATGCGGTCACCGAGAATCTTACGGCGAATCTCTTTTCGGGAAGCGGATTTATTATGGCAATCGTGATAGGTCTGCACAACGTGCCGGAAGGTATGGCGGTGTCGGTGCCTCTGATTTCGGGAGGTATGGGAAAAGTTAAGGCTGTTTTGCTCACCGCTCTGAGCGGTTTGCCTACTGTTTTAGGCGCGTTGCTGGGATACGCTTTGGGTGGAATCAACGATATTATGTTGGTGCTTTCGCTGGGATTTGCTAGTGGCGCGATGCTGTACGTTGTCTTCGGCGAACTGTTGCCCGAATCCATACTGATGTGGAAAAGCAAACTTCCGACGTTATCGCTGTTTATCGGTGTGTTGGTCGGTTTTTTGTTGGTTATGTTTTGATATGCGGGCGGAATCGATGCCGCCGAGTCGCCGAATATAGCCTGTTGACCGAATTGATATACTAATGATATGTCTTGAATATAAAAATTATTGACAGTTGGTTTGAGGATATGATACTATAAATAGGCTGTATGGATAGTAATATCTAAATAGTGCGAATTCAGACCGGTGCAATTTGTCGTCTGTGCGCAGATAATTCAGCGATACGGAGAAATACCCAAGAGGCTGAAGGGGCTCCCCTGCTAAGGGAGTAGTACGAGTGAATCGTAGCGAGGGTTCAAATCCCTCTTTCTCCGCCATTAGTGAATAATACGAACCCACGCCAAAGTGAGTTCGTATTATTCTTTGAAAGAGATTACTTCGGCGTTTGCGTTGGAATGAATATAGCGTCGCCGGAACCGCCTACACCGACAGCGTGGAAAACACAAAAGCGTGATGAGAACGGCAACTTTACAAAATAGCGATAAAGGCACTTTGAGAGAAATCTCGGAGTGCCTTACTGTTTGCTTGATTAAGTATTTTGGTTTTGCTATAATAATTGTACGATAAACAGTAATTTGAGGAAATATTTTATGTTTAATGAAATATGCATATATGAGGCAAAACTTACCAAGTTAGATGAAATTGAAGAACTAATGAGAGAAGTAGCAGAATTTTATTTGAACCAAGATGGTGTTATTGATGTACACTATATAAAACGTACTCACCGACAAAAAGATTTTAATGCTGTTAAAGAGGGTGAATTGCCTGTTCGACTCACGCGAAATGTCGGCAAGGTAACATATGTTTTATATTGGGTGCTGGAAAATGAAGAATCTCATGCAAGAGTCTCAAAACTCGGTGTAGAAAAATTCTATAAACGTTGGAATAGGTATTTAACCACAATGCCTAAAATAATATTAGGCGAAAACATCGTTTAACATACAACTTCCCGTTTGTCGGAGACTTAATATAGAGCGAAAGGTAAAAGATATTTTGATAAATAAGTTGAGAGAAAAAACTTTGGTAACTGTCAAAAATGAAGTGGAAACAAATGAATATCCATGCCGATAAAATAGTAATCACATATAACTTTACAGAACAACCGCCAATCAAAGGAAAACACTTTGATAATGCGGAAAATATAGAAAAGCAGGCTCTAAACCCTGCTTTTTCTCTTAATTTAGGTTCGCATAAACGGGAAAACTCTCCGCCAGTTAAAGGAAAGCCGTCAAAGTTCTATTATTCAGTAGCACTTGATGGCTTTTTATGATATACTTTACTTGATTTTTTGTCAATTCTATGGCACGTTAGGATCAAGGCGAGAGCATTACTGGTTCAAATACCGTATCTCGTCCGTCCCTTGCAGATATGGTGCAGAATATGCCTGCAGGTGAGACGGCAGGGGAGAGTAGTGATTATTATGAAACCAACAATGGCGCAACGTCGGTTAAATTGAATGACTTTACCGAAGCAATGTTGGATGATATGGAAAACAGTTAAAACAAATAGTTTTTTAGCACTTGTGCTGATGTGCTAAAAAAACATAAAAACATTAAATTACATAAAGGAGCAAATTTATGAAAAAGAGAATTGTGCTTATTGTAGCGATTATCGCATTGGTTGCGTCACTCACTACCGTTCTTTGTGCGTGTAACGTAAACGAAGAAATTGACCTCGAGTCTATGACGGCTTCTGAGGCGCTAACAAGCGTCAGCAAGTTGGTTTGGAATGATGACGTTGCAACTGCCTCGGACTGGAAAAGGACTAATAATGTAGTACCTTCTATTTATGAAACGGGTTCTGAAACAGAAGCGTACCACAATATTTTATTTAATTTTAATAAAGAAAAATTCGGCTATGAATTTGGAGCATTGCAGTTCGATATTATTGCAGATCGAGATGTCGTCGGGTATTGGATGCTTGAATTTTATGGTAATTTAGGGGAAATGATAAAAGTCTATTCAAGATTTGAATTTGATTTAAAGGCAGGAGAAATTCAAACAATAACTATTGATTTTGAAAATAATTTTATGTTTGGGCGTAATGTTGATGGCGGATGTTTTCTCGATTTGCATTTTGAAACAGATTTGAACGAGGGCGGAGCGTCCTGGAAAGAGTGGGCTAAAACAAAATACACGATATCGAATTGGGAAATTGCTTTGAACGAATAAAGACAAGTCGTGGTGGAACTTATTATTGCACCGTAAGGAGACACTATGTTTTCATTGATACAATGTAGTATAACGGCGAAAATCGAAGCATAAAAAAAAGGGGATATCTTCTGATATCCCTTTTAGCAACCGCTACTGATAGAAAAAACAAGGAAGCAAAAACTCAACGGTGACTTGTATCGCTATATTACACTGCGAACGGAAGAAAATCAACAGGATTTGGCAAAGTTTTTTCAGTTCGACAAAAGTAGTCAAAATTTGCTAAACGAATAAGAGTTCGTAAGTTGACAGTTATGTTATGATAATGTTTAGATTATAAATTTCGACAAATATCGACAATATTCGCCAATAGATCAAAAAATGTTAATAGCGCTTGTTAGAATTCAGTTATTGCATTATAATTGAAGCGACGAACTGTAATTGTATGGAGAGAATCTATGATAGATAAAGAACATATTTTTCAATTTATAACCAAACAAAAAACGGCGTTTATCGCCTCTGTCAACGAGCAAGGTTATCCCATAATAAGAGCAATGCTTGCTCCGCGTAAAATTGACGGAAATGAAATCTATTTTTCTACCAACACTTCGTCCAACAAAGTTAAACAGTATTTGGCAAACAATAAGGCGTGTATTTATTTCTTTAAACGCGGGAAAGTGAAGTATCAGGGAGTTTCAATGATAGGCGAAATGAAAGTTTGCAACGACCAAACGACAAAGGAAGAGATCTGGCGTTTCGGAGATAGAATCTTTTATAAACAAGGGGTAACCGATCCCGATTATTGCGTTTTAAAATTTAAAGGAATATCGGCAGAGTATTATTGTGATTTTAAAATAGAAAAGATAGAGTTGTGATTATTTTATGAGTTGGTTTAATTATTGCGGACTTGTCATAATGGCGATTATTATGATACCAAACATAATTTATGCCGTAAAAATGAAAAACAAAGGCGGCGGCATTTATAAAAATAAAGCGGCTGTAATTACTGAACAAATAGGCAGATACGGGTGTTTTGTGTTTATGATATTCAATATTCCGTACACATATTTTAACTTTTGGTTTAGCAATGCGTTTATTGTCTATTTATCGGTTAACGGAATTTTGTGTTTAGCGTATCTGATATTCTGGATAGTTTGTGGAAACAAAGACGGCAAATTGAAGGCGTTGTCGCTCTCTATAATCCCGTCTTGCATATTCTTATTCAGCGGAATTGTTTTGGCAAATATTCCGCTCATAGTATTCGCTGTGGTTTTTGCGGTAAATCATATTCTTATATGTTGTAAAAACGTTGCGCCCGTGCAGGAGCGCGAACAATAAAACAAGTGCTTCGGCGTTTTGGCAAGTTCGGTTTCAAATACAAGTTTCAGAAGACGGACAGTTTGTTCGATTCGGATTTATAAGGACTGCATACTTTACGATAAAAATATACCCTCATTTTGGTAAACCTGTTGTAAATTTTTGATTTTGTGTTAAGATGAATTAAAAATGTTTGAAAAGTGAAATATGGACACACAAAAGAAAAACGAAATCAACAACTGCATTCTGGGCGTCAAGAGAAGAGATGAGGCGTCTCTTTCGCGCCTGTACGAGTTAGTCGAACCGACGCTTAGACATATTGCTCTCAGATATATGGGCGACGAAGACGAAGCCCTTGATTTGGAGCAGGATTTCTGGGCGGATATTTACAGAATTTGCGACGCTTTTATATTTTTCAATAACGGATTCAGTTATCTTTGCAAAGTTATGACGCGAATGGCTCTCAATCGGCTGAAATACCTAAAACGACGAAAGGGCAATAATGTTCGGTTTGTCGATTACAGTCGTATAGAGTGTTATGACCACAGTCAATTGACGGATAATCTTGATTCCAAACTCGCAGTTGATGAAGCACTTAGCAAATTGAGCGACTTAGAAAACGAAATTATACAACTTTGCATATTCGAAGGTAAAACCGTAAGACAGATTGCGTCCGAACTTAAACTTTCCAAATCCAACGTCGGAAGAATACAAAAAGAGGCACTTAAAAAAATAAAAT
Source organism: uncultured Christensenella sp. (assembly GCA_910578325.1). GTDB lineage: Bacteria > Bacillota > Clostridia > Christensenellales > CAG-917 > CAG-475. The sequence goes on along the minus strand of CAJTQT010000001.1, from coordinate 180,665 downwards.
CGGAAATTTTCCTAATTTTCTGGGACAAAACCGATGTCTGAGTTGTTATAGTTATATAAAGCAAAAAGAGGTGCAATGATGAAAATCAAAGTTAAAAGCAAAAAGATTCGAATACTCACAGCAATTCTGCTTGCGGCAGTTTTCGCCGTAGCGATGGCAATGACTTTTAAATTGACAAATCCGACCGTAGCGTACGCCGACGATTCCGCTTTCGCAAGCGAGACGGAGATTTTTTATAAGGGCGGAACTTTGTACAGTACGGCTAATGAGACCATATCGTATGCGACAAAATCTGTTGAATCCTATAATATAAACGACAGTTATCCAAATTATTATAATACAGATTCTGCGCTCAAAAATGCGTGCGCGGCTGTTGCGGGCGCAAATATCATAGGATTTTATGACAGATATTTTGACGATTTGATTCCTAATGTCACCGTGGGTGTTATGAGGGGAACAGAATATAATTATCATTCTATGACAAGAAATTTAACGCAAAAACAAGCGGTTATTAATACTTTGTTTACATATATGCAGACGAATCAGAGCGGTGACGGCGCGACGAGAAGTCAGTTTCAGAGCGGATTGAAAAAGTATATCAATGGGAAAGGCTTGAATATTACATATAATTCTGTTATGACAAACGGCGCGCTCGACTTAAATAAAGTAAAAACGCAATTGAAAAGCGGTAATCCTATTGCTCTGTATATGAGCGGATATGCCTTTTCGCTGATTGATGACAGCGGTAAAGAAGTCAATATTATGAAACAGATATATAATGACAATCATATTGCCGTCGTATTTGGATATGATAAGATAAACTATTATAATGCGAGCGGCGCATTGATCAAAACGAAGACTTTTTTGAAAGTGTCGAACGGTAAAAATATTTCCGAGAATTTATACATAGTAAGCGATTACGGCAAACTCAACGACGCCGACGCGGCTTACGTTTATTGATAGGTTGGAATATGGACGATAAACTTTTTGACGAGATAATGGAAGACTACGTTGACGCTACAAGACTGGATAAGGAAGTAGCGTTCAAAAAGTTAAATGAGAGAAGCGGGCAGGCGGCAAAAGTCAAACCCGCAAAATTATCCACAGTATGGATTTCTGCTCTTGTTTCTCTTATTGTTGTATTGAGTATTGCTGTGCCGACAGCAATTATGTACAGTTCTACAGGTATCGTAAAAGAAAGCGTTCATTATTGCGCAGATTCAGATATCGCTTATGATTACGTTGGAGATAATTTATCCGTTTTGAACGATTTCGGATTCGATATAAAAATGCCGATTATAGAATGCGAAGAGATAGGTGTTCTTTCGACTATCTCTTATAACTATGATATGGTCATAGGAATGCAGATTTCATTGCTCTTTGACCTTAAGGAATTAGATTATATCGAGATTTCCGCGGTAAAAAAGAATTATATATACGACAGATATCTCGGTTATCCTAAATTCTCGGACAGCATACAATGGGATGGCAAGAACGTCCTTTATTTCAGGTTGCAGCCAACATCCGTAACTCAAACTTTGAGAATGTATTTCAGAGAAGGTGACTACGATTATTATTTTGACGTTGTGGCTTTCGCCGAATTTGAAATCGAGGATATTCTAAATAAAATTTTTATCGGATAAGCGGAATCTAAACGAATTAGCAGGGGAGCGCGGAAGTAAAATTTCGCGCTTTTTAATTTTTTTGTAAAATTTTCCAGAATTTTGGGACAAATGGGCAGGTTGAATTGTTATTAGTTATATAGAAGCAATCAGCGCAAAAAAAATTTGTTGATTTGCTCTGCGTTGATATCCGGACGGCGCGGAGACAAATCGCGGAAGAAACAACCTGTACGTACATAGGAGGAAATTATGTTTGGTTGGAATTTGGCAGAGAAGATTTTTGATGGTTTTACCATCTTGCGGTGGACGGATATGATTCGTCCCATCGAGTACGTGGAACTTGATAAGCACGCGCTCAATTCTGTATTGACGTATCTTATCGGAAAGGAGTATGAGGAAAAGACGGGGAAAACTTTAAACTGGTATGAAATGGTTACGTACAATATAGTTTCATACCTTGCGAATATCGCAACTTCTGATATCAAGGCGCCTGTCAGAAGTTTTATTCAGGAGGAAAGCAAATTAGATTGGAATAATTATATATTACAGTCTTATTACTCCAAAGAAAATCAGCAATTCTATCATTTAAATGATTTTATTGAGAAAGAAGAATTTGAAAGTTATTTGAAATATTTGGAGAAAGAGAATGTCGAAAGTAAAATTATAGACTTTGCTCACAAATATGTAACCTACCGCGAGTATACACAAATCCAGCAGTTCAACCTAAATGCGGTGGATAAGGATGCTGTTCAAACTCAAATCGGCGATGTGGTGTCTAAAATAGCACAGAGCACAGATGAAACGCTTCAATCAATTTTAAAAAAAATACGCGAGAAGTCAAGTAATTTATTTCAGTTATATATCTATTTTGAAAAACTCAGACCGCAAACGAGATGGGCACAGACGTGTAGAATGCCATCCACTTCTGTACTCGGTCACAGTATGTTTACTGCCGTTTTGACATATTTAACCATTAAAGGTCTCAATATTGAAAAAGAGTTTGCGAATGATTATCTCGTGAACAATTTTTATGCCTCGCTATTTCACGATTTGCCCGAGAGTCTTACAAGGGATATCATATCGCCTATAAAAAATAAAATAGAGAATCTTAAAACTCTTCTGGCGCGATATGAGTATAGGATTGTCAAAGAAACAATGCTGGATAGACTCGATTCAAAATGGAAAAACGAGTTTGAGCAATTGCTGGGTGTAAAGGCAGAGCGACATAGTGGGAAAACTATATATGTCTTTGAGCCATTTGATGATAGAACGAATAAGCCTCCGTATGTTTTCGGCAAACTTATAAAAGTTATGGATTTAATTGCCGCATTTATGGAGGCGAAAAAGAGCGTTGACGTAGGCGTTACGTCTATGGAATTGCAAAAGGGAATCAAGAGCACACAGACAAAACTTTTGGAGTATGAGCCTATAAAATACGAAAAAGCGGAGAAGACGCTTTACGTAAACAGTTTTCTGGCTACTATACCACACTATGCAATAAGCGAAATATCGGAGGAGGATAAAGATGACAAGAAAAACAAGAGTGTATCTGGCGGGACCGCTGTTTAATGCGGCGGAAAAAGACTATAATCTAAAAATTACGGACGTTCTTGAAAAGCACGGTTACGAGGTGTTTTTGCCTCAAAGAGACGGATTCGAGGCGGCGGCGCTCAACGGCAGTCAGGCGCAAATCGTAAGGCAGATATTTGCTAAGGATACGGCAGAAGTCGATAATGCGGACGTCGTTGTTATGGTGCTCGACGGACGGGTTCCCGATGACGGCGCGTGCGTAGAATTAGGCTATGCTTTTGCGAAAGGCAAGAGATGCTACGGTATAAAGACGGACACACGCGCGATACAAACGGGACTTGAACTCAATCCGCTTATAGCGGGGTGTCTGCGCGGACTTTTGCGCGTGGGACCGAACGAAGACGCGTGCGAAGTTCTGGACGTATATTTGCAGGTAAATAATCTGTAAACAGACATAACCGCCGTTGCAAAAAAATATGCGGTGTGATAATATAATTCTATGAACACCGAAAAATTTGACGTTATAATCATTGGCGGCGGAGCGGGAGGATTGTTTCTCGCTTCGCAGTTGCCTTCGAATATGCGCGTTGCGATTGTGGAAAGCAATGAGCGCGTCGGCAAAAAACTGCTTGCCACCGGAAACGGAAAGTGCAATCTGACTAACCTTGATATGAATATCGTGCATTACAATAAGCCGAATGTAGTCGAAGAAATTATCGACGCATTCGACGCGCACGATACGATAGCGACGTTTGAGAAGATGGGGCTTGTCACAAAGGTTATAGACAAGCGCGTTTATCCGTACAGCGAATGCGCGTCTTCCGTTCTGGACGTTCTGCGCCGCGAAGTCGAGCGCAGAGGCACGGAGATTTTTACGGGGTATTTCGTAAATTTCATAGAGAATTTCAACGATACGTTCAACGTCAGCGGAGTAATCAAACACGACGCAAAACCAAACGAATCTTTCAAATTTACGGCGGACAGCATAGTTCTTGCAACAGGTTCTCCCGCAACGTTCGGCAAGGACAGCACAGATTTATATGCCGCTTTCGGACACACCGTAAGGCGTATGGTCCCCTGCCTTGTTCCGATAAAGACGGATAAGGAAGGAATAAAAGGATTGCAGGGAGTGCGCGTCAAAGCAGGCGTAAGAATAGGATACAGATACGAGGTCGGAGAGGTTCTTTTCAAAGATTTCGGAGTGAGCGGAATTGCGGTTTTCAATATGTCTGGCGAGATTGCCAGAGGTCGCGCGCACGAGGGAGATTTGCTGACTTTGGACTTTATGCCCGAATATTCCCGCGCGGAAGTCGAGGATATTCTGCGACGCAGAGACCGCGGACTGACGGTGGGAGAACTTATGCTCGGCACTTTCCACAGCAGAGTTCAGGAGCGAATAATTGCCGCGGCAGGATGCGCGCCGGATGACAAAGCGGTGAGTAAAATAAGCGCGATAGCCAATGTCATAAAGTCATACAAACTGACAATAGAAGGTCTTGGCGACGCGAGTCTTGCGCAGGTTATGTCCGGCGGACTTAACCCGCGCGAATTCGATTCCGGACTTATGTCTCTTAAAGTCAGAGGCGCGTACGCTATCGGAGAAGCGTTGGACGTAGACGGCGACTGCGGAGGATATAATCTGCAATGGGCGTGGAGCAGCGCGAAAGCGGCGGCTACGGCTTTGATAAAAAATAGATTTTAACAAAAATCACAAAAAGAGAGGTTTATATGTATAAAACAGTTGACAAAACTACCGAATATGTGCAAATCACTATGCAAGACGGCGGCGAAATCGTTGTAGAACTCAATGCTGAATGCGCACCCGTAACAGTAGAGAATTTCAAGAATCTCGTGTCGCAGGGTTTTTATGACAACCTGATTTTTCACAGAGTTATAGCGGGATTTATGATTCAGGGCGGCGACCCGACAGGTACGGGAATGGGCGGAAGCGACAAGACTATTAAAGGCGAGTTTTCCGTTAACGGCGTAAACAATCCGCTCTCCCACGAGCGCGGAGTTGTCTCGATGGCGCGCAGTCAGTTTTATAATTCGGCGTCGTCACAGTTTTTCATTTGTCACGCGGACGCGAAATTTCTTGACGGACAGTATGCGGCGTTCGGAAGAGTTGTGCAGGGAATGGACGTAGTTGACAGAATCGCAGCGACCGTTACCGACCGCGGCGACCGTCCCGTTTCCGAACAGAGAATGAAAACCGTCCGTTTCGTACAAAAGGGCTGAGTATCGTACGCCTGTTCGGCGGCGTGGAATCCGTTCAGGATTATGACGCAAAATTTGACTCTATCCCGCGTTACCGTATATTGATAACGGTTCGCGGGATTATTTATTGAGATTTGTTTTGTTTGGGTATTTACAAATCATCAGTATTCATATAAAATATACAAGTGTAGTTTTACTGCAATTTTTAAAATAAGGGGAAATCAGATGAGAAGAAAGTTCGTTTGCATTTTGACGGTGGTTCTGCTTATCGTGACTGCGGCGTTTGCGCTGACTGCCTGCGATAAGACCGAGACTACGCCGTATACTATCGTCTATGTCGGCGACAGTATTGCCGAAGCGTTGATAGGACCGTCGCCGCTGGGAGAGCGCGACAACTACGGATATTACGCGCTTGTGGGCAGAGTGAATAATTTCAGATATTATAACCATTCGGTGTCGGGGCATAAGACTTCGACGGGAATCGTCAGCGGAGAAGGATTGCTGGAAGTTCTAAACCGAGAAGATGAAAACGCGACCTTGATGAAGACGCATTTGCAGGAAGCGGATATGATTCATATTTCCGTTTTGGGCAACAACATTCTTCAATACAATCTCGGACTTCTGATGCTCGAAGTTGCCGATCCGCAGTTCCGTCAGAAATACGAGCAGGGTACGACGCTTATCAATGCGCTGGAAAACGGAGATAGAGTTTACAGGGATTCGGTGGAAAGATTTGACGCAGATGGCAAACCGGTTCAGGTTGAATTCGATTTTCCCTCGACCTATCAGGATATCTGCGATATCGTCGACAGGCTCAAAGAACTCAATCCCGACGCTACAATCGTATTCCAGAAAGTTTACAATCCATTCTTCGAGGGTTCGAAGCATCTCAGCGCAACCGTTCACCGCAAACTTGCTCAAATAACCGACGACGGCAGATTCGGCGCGGAAGGTCAGCCCATAGCCACTATCGCGCAGATCAGAAAAGTCGGCGACGAATTGCTCGGCTGTCTCAACGGAATGCTTGACAGATATCTCGAAGAGCATCCGAACGCGTTTACGATACTCGATGCCCGCGAGGCTTTTGAAGAAGTTGTAGTTTCGGATAAAGACGTCGACGGAAACGTAAAACTCGGCGGCGACAGTCTGGGCAGAAAACTTATCTATCAGGACTGGACGCATCCATCCAACTTCGGACACGCGGTGATTGCAGGTCTTACGCAGGATTTGCTCGACGAAATGGGAGTTTCTTCGCCGGATGCGGTCAGTAATTATAAGAAAATCAAAAAAGAACAGATAAATCGGCTCTATAAAAATGCAGGAAACGGCAATTTCCCTGTTGCTTCCGCTATTGCCGATATCGATTCCGCAGAGACGTTTTTTGATGTGACGATGGCGTATTTCAACGCAATCGACGGCTGGACGCCTGTATATTGAGGAGACGGCTATGAAAAATAATGTATTTAAGAAAATTATAACATCAGCAATAATCGCCGTTATGCTTACGATTTGCGCGGTTGCGCTCTGCGCTTGCGACGACGGAGCAAACAGTTCGGATCATTTTGCTTCCGACGTGCATTTCGACGTCGATAAATCCAACGTAACGATCATGGGGCAGGGCTCTAAGTTTTTGGTGAGTAAAGTTTTCGACTTAGCGTTGGATGAAGAAAATACGTATCTTGTCTTCGGCAAAGACGGGAAAATGCATTTCCAGATTCGTACCAAAGCGGGATTGTTCGGTGTCATCCCAACCCTGCTTTCGGATTTGAGCAATCTTATTCCCGATTTGAATCTTGATGCCGAGGGGATAGGTCAGATGCTTGAAAATTTTGATATAAAAGGCGGAGTCGACACTATGGTCGAGCCGATGTTTCCGGGATTTAAGTCCAAACTCGAAGCGGGAGATCTGGACGGCGCGCTCAAACTCATACAGAGGAGCCTCGGGTTTTATCTTTACGGACTCGATTACGAAAACGATGGCGTTAAAGAAATTCTGAACTACGTAGGCAAAAATATGAAACTGCCCAAAAATCTGCTTGAAAAAATTCCCGCCGATACGCAACTTACGCTGACTTTCGACTGCGATTATCATATTAAAGACGTGGTCGGACAGGACGGAACTCTGTACAGAGCAATTTATGTAGGCAGTATAGGCGCGGAGAATCAAGATACGCAGCCGTTTGGGATTTTTAACGTCACAAAGACGGATAAGGATAAAATGGCGATAGAATTAAAAGTAGAGTTTATGGCGGTCAAACTCGGATTTGTAGAGAGATAAAACCGTACTGCGCACGCGGAGCGGGTTTATCGAACAATGATTGAAACGCGGAGAATTGACGCTCCGCGTTTTTCGTTGTATGAAATAGGATAGGGGCAGCGGTCTTATTGCGCTTTAATGGCGGAGAATATTGCAATACTAATTGCGCGCGTGCGGCTAATGTGATATAATCCGCTTATGCCTCAGATTGAGATAAAAAACGTAAGTTATACTTACCCTATAAAAGAGGGCTACAATATCAAAGCGCTCAAAAACGTATCCTTTTCGGTGGAGAAGGGGGAGTTTATCGCGCTCGCGGGGATGAACGGAAGCGGAAAAAGTACGCTTGCCAAACTGCTTAACGGGCTATTTTTGCCGACGTCCGGAGAAGTTCTGATTGACAGAATATCCACTGCCGACGAGGACAAGACTTTTGAGATACGTAAGCGCGCGGGTATGGTTTTTCAGAATCCCGACAATCAGATGGTTGCAACCATAATTGAGGACGATATAGCGTTCGGACCGGAAAATATAGGAGTACCGCGCGAGGAAATTGTAAAGAGAGTGCAGGACGCGCTTGAAGCGGTCGGAATGAGCGAATACCGCACGCGTACCGCGTCAAAACTCAGCGGAGGGCAGAAACAGCGTATCGCGATTGCGGGAGTTCTGGCGATGAAACCCGAAATATTGATTTTAGACGAGTCCACGTCAATGCTCGACCCGAACGGGCGTAAAGAGATTATGGACATCGCCCGCAAACTCAACGAAAGCGGCATTACGGTCATAAACATCACTCACAATATGGAAGAAGCGGCAATGGCAAACAGAGTCATTGTGCTTAGAAAGGGACGAATCGCAATGGACGCGTCGCCGAAAGAGGTGTTCGCGTCGGGTTTGCTCGAAGCCTGCGGTCTGACGTTGCCGCCGATAACCCGACTTGCGAAAAATCTGGCGGAAAAAGGTTTTGTATTTGACGGAGCGATCATATCCGAAGAGGAACTCGCGGAGGAAATATGCAGGCAGTTGAAATAAAAAATCTCGATTTTGTATATTCCAAAAAAACGCCGTATGAAAAGCAGGCGTTGAAAAACGTGAGTCTCAGCGTGGAAGAAGGCACTTTTTTGGGGCTTGTCGGAGCGACTGGAAGCGGCAAAAGTACGCTGATTCAACATCTCAACGGACTTATAAAGGTTCAGAATAAAAAGCGCTCCTCCGTCGTTGTAAACGGAATGTCCGCAAAGGATAGAAAGACGCTGAAAAAACTGCGTTTCGAAGTGGGAATGGTGTTTCAGTATCCCGAATACCAGTTGTTCGAAGATACGGTTGCGAGAGACGTCGCGTTCGGACCAAAGAATATGAAACTCGAAAAGGACGAAATCGACCGCCGCGTACGTCGCGCGTTGGAAGTCGTCGGTCTTGACTACGACAGGTTTGCAGAGCGCAGTCCCTTCGATTTGAGCGGAGGAGAGAAGCGGAGAGTTGCCATTGCGGGCGTAATTGCGATGCAGCCGAAGATTCTCGTGCTGGACGAACCGGTGGCGGGACTCGATCCTGTCGGCAGAGAAGAGATACTTGCGCTCGTAAAAAAATTGCAAAGGGAAGTGTCGCCTACCGTCATAACGGTTTCGCACAATATGGACGATATGGCTATGCTTGCGGACAGAATCGTCGCGCTGAAAGATGGAGAAATAGTTGCGGACGGCACTCCTAAAGAAGTGTTTTGCAACCGCAGTCTTATTTTGGACGCCGGTCTGGATTTGCCCACCGCCACGTCTTTTTCGGATATTCTGAGAGAGCGGGGAGTTGAGATTCCCGACGATATCGTGACGATGGACGAACTTGCAGAAGAACTCGCAAAGGCATTGTCAAAAAAGCGCGCCGTCGCCGACGTGGATGCAACGGAGGGGAACGGCAATGTTTAGGGACGTCGCTTTCGGTCAGTATTACCCGACAAACTCTCCCGTGCACAGGCTTGACGCGAGAGTCAAACTTCTGCTCACGATACTGTTTATAACCGCCATATTTTTTATCAATACGTATTTCGGCTTTATGCTCACCGCGGCGGTGTTGCTTGCCGTTATTATTTTGGCAAGATTGCCCATTATTTCCGTTTTAAAGTCTGTAAGAGGAATCCTTTTCATAGTTGTTTTTACTGCCGTCATAAATCTGTTTTTCATAAAAGACGGAGAGGTGCTTGCGCAGATAGGAACCGCCGTAATTACAAAAACGGGCGTTCATACTACCATAAAAATGGTTTTAAGGCTTGTTTTGCTGATTTCTGGCGCGTCACTTCTGTCATTGACTACAACGCCTGTGCAACTTGCCGACGGACTTGAAAGCCTTATGTCTCCGCTTAAACTCATCAGAGTTCCCGTGCGAGATATAGCGATGATAATGAGCATTGCGCTGCGTTTTATTCCCACTCTTTTTGAAGAAACGAACAAGATAATTTCCGCACAGAAAGCGCGCGGCGCAAGTTTCGATACAGGAAATGTTCTATCAAGAATAAAAGCGCTTTTGCCCGTGCTTATACCGTTGTTTGTAAACTCGTTCAGGCGCGCCGACGAACTTGCGTTTGCAATGGACGCGCGGTGCTATAATGCAACCGATAAGCGCACCAAAATGAAGAAAGCCGTAATCGGGGTGGGCGACATAATCGCCGTTCTGTTTATAGGCGGATTTTTTACCGTCATACTTTTGGAGCGTTATTATTTCCCGACTGTGGGAATAAATATCGACTCGACGATATTCGGAGACTTGTTATGAGATACGTGGCGGTGATATCGTATTTCGGAGCAAATTACGTCGGCTGGCAGAGGCAACTCAACGGACTCAGCGTGCAGGAGGCGTTGGAAAAAGCGATGAAAAAGGCTTTCGGTTGCGATGTCGCGGCGACGGCAAGCGGACGTACGGACGCGGGCGTTCACGCGCTTGCGCAGGTTGTGCATTTCGACGCGGATACGTCGATACCGACCGACAAAATTCCGTTCGCCGTAAATTCGCATCTGCCTGACGACATAAGTATGCTCTCTTGCGAGGTCGCGCCGGACGGTTTTAACGCAAGATTTTCCGCAAAGCGCAAAACGTACAGATACAGTCTGTATCTGTCGCGGCACAGGCTTCCTATACTCGAACAGACGCACGAACAAGTGGTGGTTCCGCTTGATCTTAGCGGAATGCGAAAAGCCGCCGACGTGATAGAGGGCGAGCACGATTTCAAGTGTTTCGAGGCGACGGGCAGCGTGATAAAAAATACCGTGAGAATTGTTTACGGCATTCAAATAAACGTGAAACCGTTGGATAAATCCGCGGGAGTTTTTTGTTCTGCCGCCGAGCCTGAGAGGAGTGAAAACGGCGCGTCGGAAGTGAAAACGCAAGGCGCAAACGGGAATAAAACGGGCGACACAATTTTCGATTGCACGGTTGAGATAAGCGTGACGGGCAACGGTTTTCTGTACAATATGGTGCGCATAATTGCGGGCACGCTTGTGTATTGCGGAATGGGAAAACTCTCCTCAGATGACGTGAAATACGCAATCGAGAGCGGCGACAGAACTCTCGCGGGCAAAACCCTGCCTGCTAAGGGACTGCAACTTGTCTGCGTAAATTATAACTGAAATACCTATGGCTTAAATGTTTTGTTTCAGTTTGTAATCGACGAAAAATGCGGTTTATTGCGCTAAAATGATATATAAAGTTCCGTTATGTGCAAATATGAGTTAAAAAATAGATTTCTGTTTTATTTTTGTCGGCATAACGAAAAGGTTTTTTCTCTGGATTTGTTTTAATTTTGAACTGTTTACAGAAATTTACAACCTCGCGCCTGCGCGTGTTACTTGACATTATCGTATTTTAGTTTTATTATATCTTATATTATGCTGACTGTCAGATTTATTAGCGTGGCAGACGTAAAAGCCGTCTATGATTTGCTGGGAGTGGAGGGTGAACCTTTCGGTTCTAACTTCGTTATGTTCGACGGAGATACTCCCGTTGCGCTTTGGCGTATGAAAGTTGTTGCCGAGCGCGAACCTGTCGGAATCATCCGCGACATTGTGTTTGCCGACGGTGTGGAAGACGGCGACAAAACTTTTTTTCTGCACGCGATGTTTTTCAAACTGACAGAGGGCGCGCCTATCAAACTCCGCATCGAGGGAATCAGGCCCGAGTTTAAAAAATTCGGATTCGAGGAGGTTGACGGCAATATGGAAACATTTTCCGAAAACATCAATCTGCATTATATGTGCGGAGGGTATAAAGGCTGAATATGGACTCTAAAAATTTCATCGAGGAATTTATCGAACAGGATCTTGCCGACGGCAAGGTGAATAAAATCATCACGCGTTTTCCGCCCGAACCCAACGGTTATCTGCATATCGGGCACGCAAAGGCTCTGTGCATAAATTTCGGAGTTAAGGAAAAGTACAACGGAACCTGCAATCTGCGATTCGACGATACGAATCCCGCCAAAGAGGACGTCGAATATATGGAGAGCATCAAGCAGGACATAGAGTGGTTGGGCTTCAAGTGGGACGGACTTTATAACGCCAGCGATTATTTCGAGAGAATGTATGAATGCGCGGTGGGATTGATAAAGGCAGGAAAGGCGTACGTATGCGATCTCAGCGCGGACGAGATAAGCGCGACGAGGGGCAGTTTTGCCGTCGCGGGCACCGAGAGTCCGTACAGAAACAGAACGGTAGAAGAGAATCTCGCGCTGTTTGAAAGAATGAGAGCGGGCGAATTTGCCGACGGCGAAAAGGTGTTGAGAGCAAAGATAGATATGGCTTCGCCTAACATCAATATGCGCGATCCTGTGATATACCGCATCTGCCACGCGACGCATCCGCATACGGGCGACAAGTGGTGCATATATCCGATGTACGACTTTGCTCATCCCATAGAAGACGCGATAGAGGGCATATCGCATTCGCTTTGCTCGCTGGAATTCGAAAACCACCGTCCTCTTTACGACTGGGTGACCGAAAACTGCGGATTTAATCCGCGTCCCAGACAGATAGAGTTTGCAAGACTGAATCTTACGCATACGGTGATGAGCAAGCGTTTCATAAAGCGGCTTGTAGACGAAAAGATTGTTTGGGGCTGGGACGACCCGCGGCTGTCCACGCTGTCGGGAATACGCGAAAGAGGATATACTCCCGCGGCTATTCGTGATTTTTGCGCGCGAATAGGCGTAGCGAAAGCGGACAGCGAAGTGGATATTTCCATACTGGAACATTGCGTACGCGAGGATTTGAACGCTCACGCTCAGCGCGCGATGGTTGTTACCAAACCCCTGCGCCTGATAGTGGACAACTATCCCGAAGATAAGTCGGAAGAGGTTTTGATAGAAAACAATCCGCAGCAGGAGGGCAGCGGCACGCACGCCGTCACTTTCTCTCGCGAGTTGTATATAGAGAGCGACGATTTCTCGCTCAATCCGCCGCCGAAGTATTTCAGGCTCAAACCCGACGGCATAGTGCGTCTGAAAGGCGCGTATATCGTCAGATACAAGAGTTGCGATTTGGACGCAGACGGGAACGTGACTGCGGTTCACGTCGAATACATAGAGGGGACGCGTTCCGGAGAAGAGGGCGCGAATATGAAAGTCAAGGGCACGATTCACTGGGTGAACGCCCGCGAGTGCGCCGACGTCACGCTCAATATGTTCGATTATCTGATAAAAGACGGAGACGGTGATTATATGGACAGGCTCAATCCCGATTCGCTTACAGTGCTTCACGCTAAGGCGGAAAGACTTGTCGCCGACGCGCCTGTGCATACCAGATTCCAGTTTCTCAGAGAGGGATACTTTATCAAGCGCAACGCGCAGAACGAGTTTAACAGCATAGTGGGTCTGAAAGACAGTTTTAAAGTAAAGTAACAAATATTCGTACGCCGAAAGACCGAGTAGGCGGGACATATAGGCTACTCAAAGGAGCAAAAAATGTTCGTTTGTAAGATTTGCGGAAACGAAGTAAAGCAAGGTCAGGCATTTTGTCAGACCTGCGGCGCGGACGTAGTCGAGAACTACCAGACCGTGTGTTCTATCTGCGGCACGAAAAACGGCGCGGGAAGCAGATACTGCGCAAAGTGCGGCGGAATACTTTCCGTTATGCGCAAACCCGTTTGCGCCGTGTGCGGAGCAAAGAACCTGCCGGGAGCAAAATATTGCGTTTCCTGCGGCGCGCCTATCGCGCTGGACAGCGAGACGCATTCCGACGCAGATATGATTGACGCGCGCAAGGCAAAGCAGCGGCTTGACAATATGGCGCGCGACAGAATGGCGGCGGTAGACAGAGAGATTGCCGAAAAACGCGCTAAAACCGCGGAAGAAAAAGAGCAGGCTATATTAGAGGTCGAACAGATGCGCGTCAGATGCGAGGAGGAATACTCGCATAAACTCAGTACGCTCGAAGCGTATAAAGAGAGGCTCAATCAACTCGGCTCGGACGACGTTGACCAACTGAAAAAGGTGTCGGCGTCCCTCAAAGATTATTCCAAATATTATGCGGACCCGTACTCGCAGATAGACGAGGACGACATAGACGTGGAGACTTATATCTGTCCCGCCTGCGGCACAATAAATCCGCTTACGGTGACAGCCTGTACAAATTGCGGAAGGAATAAAGCGCGCGCGCTTTTGCTGCTTGCTAAAAATAAAATCAAGCAGAATCCTCCCGTTAAGCGTAAGTTGCGGATTATTCCCGCTCCCGACGAGGATTTGGCGAGACGCAACGCGCCCACTCTCGATGAGTTCGAGGATGAGATGACCGGAAAATTACAGAGCGATGAGGAGAAGCCTGCGGAAGAAGAGGCGGTTAAAAAGGAACCGCCCGCGGACTTTGCAGGAAGAGGCAACGCTCCGTATTTCGGCGGCGGATATCCATATCCTCCGTATCCTTATCCGTATCCTCCCTATCCCGCGCCTTATGCCGCGTCCGGCGGATATGCGATGCCAGACGAAGAGCACAGACAGATGCCGCCTATCGTGCAACCAGTGGCTTTTGTTCCCTACGTCACGCAGGAACAGCCGCTTATGCAGTATTCGCCCGATATCAACGTCAAAACAAACGTTCGCAGACCGGTTGCGGAACCTGTTGAGGCGGTATCGGAAAATTTACAGCAACCCGCAAAGCATTCCGGCAGAGCGGGAAGACGTACCCGCTCGTAAATCGGTGTGGGGCGGTCGCTATTGTAATTTTGAAACGGAGTATATATGGCAGACGTGAAAAACAACAATAAGAATCGCGGTTTGGACGACGCAGGCATAAGACTTGCGCCGACGCCTATCCATAACGCGAGTTATCACGTGATGCCGACCGTTATGCAGGAGTTCGTCATCGCGCCCCGCATAGAAATCGACGAAACGGTGGAGGGCGAGGCTCCTTCTACCGCGTCTACCGCAAACGATTTTCAGCCGAAAAAGGAAGACATAAGCAAGAAGTGGAAGAGGCGTAAACGCGCTAAAAATATGGTTGTCGGCGTGATTATGTTTATAATTACGGCGGCGGTGGTTCTGCCTTACGTGCTCGGCGCGGTGGGCGTATGGTTGGAAGATTTTCCGTTCAGATACGTGCCGAAGGATTTCGGAGCGATACATAACATTGTGGAAACTTTCAAGTTTACCGCAGAACATGGCTGGGTCGGAGCGGAAGTGCACGGTGCGTGGGTGATGGCTGTGCCCGACCTTATTCTGTTGCTCGGACTAGTTTTTCTTGCTCTGAATATGTTTAAGGCGCTGTTCTCGATGCTGGGTACCGTAAAGCCTGTTAAGTATACGGGGAACGCGGTTGTATATCTGTTCTGTGTGCTGGCGGTGTTTATCGCTTCGCTTGTCGGCGCAAGCACGGTCGGAATAGAAAAAATAGATTTTATAAAAGATTTTATACACGGATACGGCACCAGCGAACTGTTCAGTCTGGTGGTGTTTGCGACGGGATATTTCCTCGTTTCGTTTATATGCACTTCGGTGGGCGGGGACAAGTACGGATATCTCAGATGAATGTTAAACGCGCGGCGCAATCAACCGCGACGGAATATGAAAAGACTTGAATATCGAATATAAGAAGAAAACTCTACACGCGCGCCGTTCGGGCTCGCAGGAGGAAGTTTTATGGCAAGAAAGGAAAGAAATCAAGAGGTTGTAATCTCAGCCGAACCAAACGAGCAGAAAGTCGAAAACGAGTTGCTGTTCGAGGCGGAGGCTTACGGTTCTCCTCAGCCCGAGGCAGGCTCGGACGTTACGGTTATGAAACAGGTCGGCATAGGCGGTCCCGTTCCTATCGTCGCGCCCAAACACAACACAATTCAGTTGCAGCCTATCGTCGTACCTCTGGCGGTAGTGCCGTATATGACGCAGGACAGCAACGTATTGCGCACGGACAGCAGACAGGTCGGCGGAGTAGACGTGGACGAGTATATGGAATCCACGCAGTTCGAATCCGTCGGACAGCAGAAAAAAACACGCAGAAAAATCAACGTATTACCCAGAATCTTTGCACTCGTATCTTTGCTTTTGTCGGCGGCGGTGCTGTTGCCTTTCCTTGTATCGTATACAAATTCTTCTCTGGGGACGGCGGATATCGCGGCATTCAATATCATAGGAATCATAAAGGGCTGGGTTGAAAATTCATTCTCTTGGACGCCTGCTACGAATCTTATTTACATAGTTATAGCGTGTCTTGCGGCAGTACAGACTCTGCTCTCGTTTATAGGTTGCATTATCGGCAAATATCCGAAACCTATAGTGCCGATATTCTCGTTTATCGTTATGGGCTGTATGATAGGCGTTCTGGTTGCCGAACTGGTCGGAAAGACTTTCGTGACGGCGGAACAGGTCGGTTTTCTTGCGATACTCGTTTTGAGTATTCTCGGATTTTTGGCGTCCGTCGTTTTCTCGATAGTGCTCAACCGCAGAGACGACAGGGCGGATATGGAGAAAAGACGCAGAAGCGAGATTTGATTATACAAATCGCCACGGGCGCGGACTGCGCCCGTTTTTCATTGTCGTGTGAAATTATGTATGCGCACGCGCGCAGAGAGGTCAAAATATAAATGTCGTTGAAACTCGTATCGCTTGCAAGTGGCAGTAAAGGCAACGCCACGCTCGTATATTCGGACAGCACCGCCTTGCTTGTGGACGCGGGAATATCATATCCGAAGTTGTGCGAGGAACTCGATGCATTCGGACTCACGCCGTCTATGCTCGACGGAGTTGTCGTCACCCACGAACACACCGACCATATCAGAGCGTTGCCGCGCCTTTGCGGGCAGTGCAGGCTGTATGCGCATCCGCTCACCGCAAGAGAGATATATAACCGTCAGGGCGCGATCAAAAACGTTGCTGACGTCGAAGGTTTCGAAAAGGGATTTACAGTCGGCGATATTGAAGTTTCTCCGTTTTCGGTGTCCCACGACGCGGTCCGCCCGTTGGCGTATTCGTTTCGGTCGGGCAATGCGAGGTGTAGCGTGGCGACGGATATCGGCGTTCCTACGTTCGGAATACTGCGAAACATCAAGGACAGCGAAGTTGTGCTGTTGGAAGCAAATCACGACGTTGATATGCTAAAAAACGGCAGTTATCCCTATGTTTTGAAATCGCGCATACTTTCCGACACAGGGCACCTGTCCAACGACGCTACGGGAAGAATAGTTGCGAAACTGTCTGGAAACAGCAATGTAAAACATATATTGCTGGGGCATATCAGCGAGAATAATAACACCGAAATGTGTGCTTACGAAACCGTGTGTTCCGCTCTTAAAAACTGCGGAGACAGCACGATAAATCTGCACGTGGCGCATCAGCATACCAGAAGCGAGGTCTTTGAAATTTTATGATAAAGAGTATCCGCGCAAGCGAGAGTTCGGCAATATTTATGTTGGGGATCTGCGCAGGCAGTTTGCTTTCGCTGTTCCTGTCACTTGCGCTGTCGAAAGTGAATGCCGAATTTGACGGAATGAGCGTTATGAACTGGGCGGGATACGCGATAATGCAAGTCGCGTTTATAGCCTGCGTGCTCGTATATGCAAAGGCGCGGAGGCTGGATGAAAAGAGTGTGGCGCGCGTGCGTAAACCGCGCAATCCGTTGCAGTTGCTGTTGACGCCGTTTATTGCTATTGCGACGATTTTGGTGTTTCTGCCGCTTGCGAATGCGTGGACGTCTTTTCTCGGAGTTATAGGATATCACGGAGCGGGCGTTTCTATGCCGTCGTACAGCAACGTCGGAGTGTACTTTCTCTCCCTGCTTATAATGGCTGTCCTTCCTGCTTTCGGCGAGGAATTTTTAATGCGCGGAAACGTTTTCGGCGGACTGTCGAGCAGAAACGTGTGGTTCGGCATTCTTATGTCCGCGCTGTTTTTCAGTCTTATGCACTCTAATCCCGTGCAGACCGTTCACCAGTTCGGAATCGGAGCGACTCTCGCAATAACGCTGATACTTACGGATTCTATTTGGTCTTGCGTGCTCGTGCACTTTTTCAATAATTTTATCAGCATAACGCTCACTGCATATCTGCCGCAGGTCGACGCTATTTACGTAGGACTGGGTTACTTCAACTGGCTGACGGGCGCGGCTAGCGTTGTCGTCGGTCTTATTCTGCTTGTGATTTTGTTCTACGCGCTGTACAGAATGGGCGGTCGCGAAGAATTCGGTATCGTCAAAGGCGGTATCGAATACGACGAGTTCACCATATATGCAGTACGCGAAGAAGAACAGAAACGCAATCCCGTAACAGATTTCTTTTCGTTTTTCGGTTCGCTGTTCACAAAATCAGGTTGGAGAAACGTCACTCGGGTTCTGACGCGGAAAAACTGCGTTGAGTATTACGGCAAGGCTCAGCCGATGGCAGGCGTTTGGATTGCTCTGGGGCTTGTAATTGTTTACTGGCTTTATTCGTTTATCTCGGGGCTTATATGACGCGGCGAAATACGGTTGGATTTATATATTTCGGCACGGTTCTTATGTCGCTGATGCTTCGAGTGGCGTCCGCGCTAGATATATATTCCGCGCTCGGGATTTCTGACAGCGACGCTTTCTATTCCTGCACGGTTCAGATACTGATATTCGGCGTTCTTCCGCTGTCGCTTTATTTTCTTACCGTAGGCAGAGAACAGGGCCCGCGCGCGTTTGTCAAAGATTTCGGAGTCGTAAAAGTCTCCGCGAAAAACTGTCTGTACGTGCTTATCCTCGCGATATGTATGATAATAATTTCGCAGGCGGTGTCATACGTATGGCAGTCGGTGCTTATGATGATGGGCTATACGCGCATACCGTCGTCAACAGATTACGCCGATATCGGAGTGCTGATACGCGAACTTGCGCTCGTCGCGCTTCTGCCCGCGCTGTTCGAGGAGATTACGCACAGAGGACTGATCTTTGCAGGTTACAGAGAATGCGGCTGGAAATTCGTTGTCATAAGCGCGATATATTTTTCGCTTATGCATCAGAATATCGTGCAGACGGGCTATACATTTTTCGCAGGCGCGGTTATGGCACTAGCAATGTATTATACGAACTCGATCTTCCCCGGAATATTTATGCACTTTCTCAACAATGCGGTTTCCGTAATCAGCGGATATACTTCGCAGAACGGCGGCATATTCTCTTTTATAAGCATAATCGAGGACTGGATTTACGGCTCGGTTGCGGGGATGGGAGTTGGTGCGGCGGTGACCGTTGTGTGCGTTGCGCTGATGTGCGCGACGTTTGCGAGAATGAGAAAGTCGGCTGTCAAAGACGGAATTATAAACGGAGAACCCTTTGCAAAAAATCCGCTGTCGGCGCCTCTTAAAAAGGACGTTCCGTTTATCGCTACGGTCGCGACGGGAATCGTCGCAACGCTGTTCAGTTTTGCGTGGGGATTGATGAGATGAGAATAAATATAGTCGCAATCGGCAAAATCAAGGAACGGTATTTTTCAGACGCGATTTCGGAATATATCAAGAGATGCTCTCGCTATTGCGACGTCAGGATAATCGAACTTCCCGACGCGCCGCAGGGCAAAACTCCCGACGAACAGCGACGGATCGAAAGTGCGCTGTTGCTTGAAAAAGCGGCGGGATACGTTGTCGCAACCGACGTCGGAGGAGAACAGGTTTCAAGCGAATCGCTTGCGGCGACGATTAAGTCAAAGGGTGTTGAGGGAGCGAAAGAAATTTCATTCCTTATAGGCGGCAGTCACGGACATACCGCCGCGCTTCTCGCCCGTGCAGACGCGGTTGTGTCCTTCGGGAAAATCACTTTGCCGCATCAACTTTTCAGAGTTGTGCTGGCGGAACAGATTTACCGAGCGCTTACGATCAATGCGAATCTGCCGTATCATAAATGATATATAGTAGCAAAACAAGAAGTTTATGTGTACAAATTAAAACGTTAAACGGCGGTTAGTGATGTACGAAGAGAAATTTATGAAAGAGGCTATCGCTCTTGCAAAAGAGTGTTCGCGGTTCGACGAAGTGCCTGTGGGCGCGGTGTTGGTTCGCGACGGAGAAATAATCGCAGGGAGCGGAAACGCTAAGGAGCGCGAGAACAACGCGTTGCGCCACGCAGAAATGATCGTTATTGATAAGGGCGCGCAGGCGTGCGGGAACTGGTGGCTCGAAGACTGCGATCTTTACGTTACGCTCGAACCTTGCGCTATGTGCGCGGGCGCGATGGTAAACGCGAGAATACGCGCGCTGTATTTCGGAGCGTACGATTTAAAGACGGGCGCGTGCGGCTCGAAAGTTAACTTGCTTGAAAAAGGACTGTTCAATCACGACATCGACGTAGAGGGCGGACACTTGCAATCCGAGTGCGCCGCTCTGCTGTCCGAATTCTTCAAGCGGAAACGCAAAAAACAGGCGTAAGTCGAATCCGCGCTGTTTCAGCGCAGAAAAGGCGGATGCTGTATATAAAGAAAACGATATAAGTTTTGGGAGATAAAATGAAAAATTCACGTTCGGTTTTATTTAAACTTTTTGCCGTGATAGCGGTAGTCGCCGCGTTTACGGCGTTCACTTTTGCGCTCAGCGCGTGCAACGAAACTACGGACCCGCCTAATAATCCGGATGCCCCGAACGCCGTAAATTTCGTATATACTCAATCCGAACGCATCGGCTGGGATCAGTCGATTCTCAATTTCGGAGATTCGAAATATTCCGAGTATAAGAACAACGGTTCTCCGACGTTTATAGTTCCCGGTTTGAGCGAAGGGCAGAATTTCATTTTGCAGGGCATAGCGTATTGCCCGAGTTTCAACTGGACGTTGCTGTGCGGATATGTCAATCCCGCCACCGAATTGACGAATAGCGTTATATTTGTAATGGATATGAATAAGACCGCCACGACGTCTTCGGGAAAAACTTACGCAGGAGCGTTGATCAAAGAAATTTTTCTTAAAAACGAGGACGGCACCGCATTTAAGGGACACGCCGGCGGAATAGCGGTAACCGAAAAAAACGTGTGGGTTTCAAACTCAAAAAAACTCTATCGCATTTCGCTTCAAACTATCAAAGACGCGCCTGCGTCGGGTGAAATCGAATTTGAAGGAAATATCGATGCTCCCGTGCTCTCGTCATATTGCAGTTATTCGGACGGCATTCTTTGGGTGGGTGAGTTCGAATATGCAAAAGACAATTACGTTACGTCTGCCTCTCATCACAACGCGGATAATTCTGCATTGAAAGCGTGGACGGTAGGATACAGAGTGAATGAAAACGGCGCGGACGGATTTGACTCGGTGACGGGGCTTGCAAACCCGAACGCGGATAATAAAGTCGTCCCCGATTACGTTCTTTGGCACGGCGAAAAAGTGCAGGGTATGACAGAGGCGGGAAACAAAATCGTGCTCAGCACTTCTTACGGCAGAAAGAATGATTCCGCGCTGTACGTATACGAAAATCCCGTGCGGTCGTCCGCCTCTCCCGATTTGACAGTGGAGATATACGGAGCGCAGGTTGACTGCTGGCGGCTTTCGACTGCAAGCAAGAAAGTTGTCGCGCCGCCTATGACTGAGGACGTTGCGGTTAAAAAGGAAGGTTCGGAGTATAAGATATTTGTAGCAAGCGAGTCCGCGGCATATTATTATCACGGATACAACACGTTCAACAAATCTAAGAATCCGACGGATTTAGTCTGGCTTTATACGGTTGCGCAATAAACTGTTTCAATTAACGATTTTACAATGCAAAGCGGGACGGCAACAGCCGTCCCGCTTTGCGCGACTATAAGGGAAATTGTCAGGTATACGCAATCGGATATATCTTTATTATCCGTTGCATCGAAGGGCGCGCCGCCTCTCAGAGCGAACGGTGAGAGAGTGCGCATTGCGCGTTTATGCGATAAGGTTAAGGTTTGCGTTTACGGCATTATATTCCGTCGTAAATTCGGCAGACGGCGGAGGTTGCGGAAATATCCGCTCCCGATATGCGGTCGGTCAGTGCGTCGGGTGAAATTCCGAGTATGCACGCCGCCACGGATACGGCGAGGGATACGAGAGTAGTGAGTATGATTGCAACGATTTTGTCCTTTTTCTGATTATCCATAATAAATCTCCCTTTTACAGTCTTGTCTTCGGCTCCCGTTGCAAGCGCGCCCTTCATCGGCAATATACGACACCGAACCGCTAAAACGGAAATTATTATGACATAATCTTTGCAAAATTCCGTTCAACGCGGAATATAGTGTAGGTATGGAAAAGTATAATATCATATTTATAGAAACGCAAAGTTCGAAACAATCTTTGCTCGGACGCAGGTCGGACGAGTACGTAATGCGCGAGTTTTCGGATTTCGATACCGTCGACAGTTGCATATCAAAAGACGCCGCATACAGCGCGTCTTCCGAGGGGTATTTTTTGCCCGACGCAATAAACGTAGTGCTTACGCTGGATATGCCTCTTCTTCGGAAAAAGACTCTTATGCATTATATCGCGCTTATGCGGCATAAAAAGATTTCCGCGTTAAGGCTCGGCGCGAAGGACAGCCGTTCGTTAATACGTATGGGAAACGCGTCGGACGAAGGTATTTTTGTAGTCGACGACGACTTTTTGAAAATCGATGATACAAAATCCTATAATGTGGTGTATAATCTGCTTAAAGACAGGATACTCGACGCGCATCTGGCGCGCGGCGTTAAAATCGCAGATAAGACGACGGTATTTGTCGACGATACCGTCAAAATTGAGGCGGGCGCGCAAATCCTGCCGTTTTCGCGTATCGAAGGAAACAGCGTTATTGCCGCAAACGCAAAGATAAGCGCGTCTTTGGTGCGCAACAGCATTGTAGAAAACGGTGCGTCGGTTGAAATGTCGCATATTGTGGATTCTTGCGTGCGCGCGGGCGCAACGGTCGGTCCTTTTGCAAGACTGAGAGGCGCGCAGGTCGGTGAAAAATGCCGAATAGGCGATTTCGTGGAGATAAAAGCCTCCAAACTCGGAAACGGCGTTAAAGCGTCGCATCTGAGTTATGTCGGAGACGCGGAAGTCGGAGACGGAACCAACGTCGGATGCGGCACGGTGTTCTGCAATTACGACGGAAAGGACAAGCACAGGACGACGGTCGGCAGCGGTTGCTTTATAGGCGCAAACACCAATCTTATTGCTCCCGTGGTAGTGGGCGACAATTCCTTTATCGCGGCGGGAACAACCGTAACGCGGGATGTGGAAGAGTGCTCGTTTACGATAGGTCGGGTGCGGCAGGATACTAAAACTATAAATAAAACGCAGGCTTAACCTTATAAAAAGCCTGCTCGGGAGTGCTATATGTTGCTCGTGGTAGGCTTGGGTAATCCGGGTGCAAAATACAGTCATACTTATCACAATGTCGGGTTTAACGTTGCGGATGAATTTGCTAAACGCCTGAATGTGAAATTTTCCAAAAATGTCTGCGACGCGAAAGTCGCGGAATGTAAAAAGGCGGACGTTGTCATCGCGAAGCCGCAAACGTATATGAATCTCTCCGGCGAATCGGTGAGAAAATTGGTGCGCGCATACGGCGCGGACGCCGAAAGCGAATTGATAGTTTGCTACGACGACGTCGATTTGCCGCTTGGAAAACTCAGAATCAGGGAGGACGGCAGCGCGGGCACGCACAACGGAATGCGCAACATCGTTGCGGAACTCGGCACTCAGAATTTTTTGAGACTCCGCGTCGGCACTAAAACGCGGGAACTCGCGGACGGCGAGATTTCGCTCCTCGATTTCGTGCTTTCCAAAATCGATTATAAGTATCACGAAGAAATGAACAGTGCGATAGACGGTTGCGTCGCCGCGCTTGCGGAACTTGCAAACGGCGCGCCGCTGTCGCGGGTGCAGGAAAAACTTAACAGGCGATGAGGATTCGGGACTTCCGATTTTACGAAATTGAACATTCCAAACATACTTCAACTTAGAAATCTGGGCGAAAAACTCGCGCTGCTCGAAGGCGTAGCCGCGCCGAAACTTGCCGACGGAAAACTGTCGGCTGTTTCTGTCGTGCGCGTTACGGAGGGCGCGAAAGCGCATATTATTTCCGCAATCGACTGCCGTAAAATCGTAGTGACCGCCGACGCATTGGGCGCGAAGAGTATGGCGCAGAGGCTCGTCTCTTGGGGAGTGAAAGCGCGGCTTTTGCCTTACCGTGACGATATGTTGCTGTCGCGCAAAGGCTTTACGCGCGATAACGTGATTCAGCGAATGCGCGCCTTTTGCGATTTCAACTGCGGCGATGCCGACGTGCTCGTAACTTCCGCCGATAGTCTGCTTCAAAAGTTTCCGAGCCGACGTCTTGTAGAGCAGTTTACCGTACGCGTTGCGAAAGAGGACGTGGTTTCTCCTATGAGTCTTGCGGACAGACTTTCTCTTGCGGGATATTCGCGGCAGGATATGATTGCCGAGGTGGGTGACTTTGCGCTCAGAGGAGATATCCTTGACGTTTATGCTCCCGACAATACCGCGTACAGAATAAACTTTTTCGACGAACTCATAGAGGAGATTAAGGTTATAGACGTGGAAAGTATGCGCTCCTCGAATGCCGTCGACAGACTCGTTCTGCCGCCTATGAGCGATATCCTTGCCGACGAAATGGGGCTTGCCGCTGCATTAGCGGAAACAAAAGAGTTCCTCACAAGTAAAAATTGCGCGCAGGCGCGCTCCAACCTGCACGCGGGCGCGTGCGACGCTTCGTCCGTGTGGGCGTTGCCGTTTATGGAAGGTTGCACCCAGCCGCTTTTGGAGTACGTCGACGACGGAAAACCCATTCTGATTGTATTCGACGAGCCGAAAGTCGTATTTGACAAACTCAATATACTCGCGAAAGAATTTGACGGAAGAATAAAAACTCTGAGCGACGGCGGAGAAATTTTGCCGATTCACAGAGAGGTTTACATCAGCGTGCACGAGATGAAACGGCTGTTGCTTACTAAACGTAAGATGAGTTTTACGTCAATGAGTTTAAGCAATCCGCTTTTCGAGCCGACGTTTGTAACGGAACCGAAAACAAAAGCGGTCCCGAAATATTATCTCGATCCCGCATCCGTAAACAGGGACGTAAAAAACTTTGTGGCAAACGGGGCGAGGGTGATATTTGCCTGCTCCAACAGGGAGCGCGCTTACGGTGTATTAAAAAGTCTTGCCGACGATGAGATAGGCGCGGAATACAGCGAGGACGGGAACGGAACGGCGCAGGTTTTGGCGACGCCGCTCGAAGTTGAAACGGGAGTGATATATCCTGCGGCTAAAACGGTGATTATCGGAGTGTCCGAGTGCGTAGGCAGACGGCATACTGAAAGTATAAGTTCTCCGAAAAAGCAGTTTACCGCACCGAAAGCGGGGGATTATGTAGTGCATCGCGTACATGGAGTCGGTTTATGCGAGGGCACTACATTGCTTAAAACGGGAGAATTCGAACGCGAGTATATAGTTTTGAAATACCGCGACGGCGATACTCTTTATGTGGCTACCGACCAGATGAACAACTTGCAGAAGTTTGTCGGCGAGGAGAATCCGGCGCTGAATAAACTCGGCGGCAAGGAGTTCGAACGCGCAAAAGAAAAGGCAAAAAAATCGATCCGCAAACTCGCTGTGAATCTCGTAGAACTTTATGCAAAGCGCGAAAAACAGCGCGGCTATAAATACTCGGAGGACACGGTTTGGCAAAAGGAATTCGAGGACGCGTTCGAGTACGAGGAGACGGAGGACCAACTCAAAGCGATTGCCGAAATCAAGCGCGATATGGAGAGCGGACGCATTATGGACAGGCTCGTTGTCGGCGACGTGGGATTCGGAAAGACCGAAGTCGCGTTCCGCGCTATGTTCAAAACCGTGCTCGACGCCAAACAGGCAGTATTGCTTGCGCCTACGACAATACTTGCCAGACAGCATTATGAAAATCTTATAGGCAGACTTCAACCCTTCGGCATAAAATGCGGACTTCTTACGCGATTGCAGACCTCTGCGGAAAATGCGGAACTGCTTGCTCAACTCAAAGAAGGGACGGTGCATTTAGTTATCGCAACTCATAAAGTTCTGGCAAAAGCGGTGGAATTTCACGACCTCGGACTGCTTGTTCTTGACGAAGAGCAGCGTTTCGGAGTTGAACATAAGGAAAAACTCAAAGAGAGATATCCGCTTGTAAACGTTCTCACGCTCAGCGCGACGCCTATACCGCGTACGCTAAATATGTCGCTGTCGGGACTTAGAGATATTTCGATGCTCGAAACCGCGCCCCGCGGCAGGCTGCCCGTACAGACTTACGTCGTGACATACAGCGACGCGCTCTGCGCCGACGCAGTTAAACGGGAGATGGCAAGAGACGGACAGACGCTCATTTTGCTAAACGATATCGAAAGGCTCAATCCGTTTGCCGACCGTCTTGCGTCTATATGCGGCGGCGCGCGCATAATAACCGCTCACGGACAGATGCCGTCGGGACAACTCGAAGAGAAAATAAGCGCGTTTTACGAAAAAAAATACGATGTGCTTATTGCCACTACGATTATCGAAAACGGCATAGATTTGCCGGACGCAAATACGCTCATAGTGATTGACAGCGGGAATTTCGGGCTGTCGCAACTTTATCAACTCAGAGGAAGAGTAGGAAGAAGGGGCGCGCTTGCGCACGCGTATTTCACTTTGCCTGATAACGGAACAATCACCGCAAATGCCGAAAAGCGTCTTAAAACGCTGTTGGACAATACTGATATCGGCAGCGGTTTCCGTGTTGCAATGGCGGACCTGTCAATCCGCGGCGCGGGGACTTTGCTCGGGGCGGAACAGAGCGGACATATCGAAAAGGTCGGCTATGAAATGTATCTCGAACTTCTTGACGAGGCTGTGGAAGAAATCAGAACCGGCAACGTGAGAAAGCCCGTGCGCGACGTCGATATGAAAGTCGACGCTTCGGCGTATATCAGCGACGGATATGTCAGCAGTAGGGACAAACTCAAAATTTACAAACGCATATCGCAGGTTGCGAGCATTTCGGCAAGGGACGCGCTTATAGAGGAACTGTCGGAAGTTTACGGACCTGTCAGTCTGCCGCTTGAAAACCTCATAAATATCGCGTTGCTCAAAAATCTCGCCGCTCAGTTTGACGTGTCAAAAATTATGATAAACAAAAACGGCGCGGGCGCGCATTTTTACGATTCGGAAGCGTTTAAAAACGAACCGCTTATGCGCGCGGTTTCCGATAATTCGGGAAGCGTCGTTCTCACGAGCACAATACCTCCGTCGCTTATATTCGATGTAAACGGAATGACGCCGGAGCGGAAAATCGCAACGCTTATAGAGTTTTTCTCATCTGCGATTTCGTCATAAGACACATTTTAAATCATATATTTATCATAATAAACATACTGTTATGAAAAAGCGGCGCGATTTGCGCCGCTTTTACAGTGCATAAATTCAGCCTGAATTTCAGGCGAGTTTCATAACGGTGAGGTTTGCGCCGGAGTAGGTGGAAGTCTCCGTTGAAGCGTTGTGAATGGACAGCGCGGTCGGGGCGGCGGCAACGTATACGATGGTTTTGCTGACGTTTGCTTCCTGCGTGTTTGCAGTTTCGTTGGTTACGGTCTCACCTGCGATCGGTGCGCCGTTCTGATATAACTGA
This sequence comes from uncultured Christensenella sp., assembly GCA_910578325.1. Taxonomy (GTDB): domain Bacteria; phylum Bacillota; class Clostridia; order Christensenellales; family CAG-917; genus CAG-475. Next base: position 152,974 of record CAJTQT010000001.1, on the reverse strand, counting down.
ACGCTGAAAGTGCCGTTTGCACCGCTCGTTCCCGTTGCGCCGAATGATACGAGGTAAGTGCCTGCGGGGACGTTTACGGCGTTTGCGGAAACCGTCATAGTTGTACTGGGCGTCGCCGCGGTCTGAGTGACGGGAATGATTGCGCCTGCCGCCGCTGTCTGGGCGCCCGCTCCTGCGTAAATCGCGTCGCCTGCCGCAGCGGTGGCTGCGGGAATACCGAATTCGAACGCAAAGACTTTTGCAGTATCGGGACCGCTTGCAGTTACGGTTGCCGTGGGGGTGGAACCTGCGGGAAGTTCGGTTGCGGTTGCCGTGGGCGTTCCGAAACCTGCCGCCGCGCCCGCAGGACCTGTTGCACCCGTCGCGCCTGTTGCGCCCGTGGCACCCTGAGGTCCGACCTCGCCCTGCGGACCCTGAGGACCTGTTGCGCCTGTTGCGCCTGTTGCGCCCGTAGCACCGGTTGCTCCTTGCGGAATACCGAATTCAAACGTGAAGACTTTTGCCGTGTCGGGACCGCTTGCGGTTACTGTTGCAGTTGCGGGAGAGCCCGCCGCGAGAGTTGTTGCAGTCGCCGTAGGCGTTCCGAAACCTGCCGCCGCGCCTGTCGCTCCCGTTTCGCCCGCAGGACCTGCAGGACCCTGAGGACCTGTCGCGCCCGTGGCACCCGTTGCGCCGGTTTCACCCTGAGGACCTTGCGGACCTGTCGCACCCGTAGGACCTATCGGGCCTTGCGGACCTGTTGCGCCCGTCGCGCCTGTGGGACCTTGCGGAATGCCGAATTCGAATGCGAAGACTTTTGCCGTGTCGGGACCGCTTGCAGTTACGGTAGCGGTTGCAGGAGAGCCTGACGCAAGCGTTGTTGCGGTTGCCGTAGGTGTTCCGAAACCTGCCGCCGCACCCGCGGGACCTGTGGCACCCGTTGCACCCGTCGCACCCTGAGGACCTTGCGCGCCTGTCGCGCCCGTCGCGCCTGCGGGACCTACAGGACCTTGGGGACCAGTCGCTCCCGTTGCGCCTGTGGCACCTGTCGCGCCTTGTGGACCGGCAGGACCCTGAGGACCCATAGGGCCGATTGCACCGGTTGCTCCCGTGGGACCTTGTGCTCCCATCGGACCTTGGGGACCCATTGGACCGCGCGGACCTGCGGGGCCCATCGGTCCCTGCGGACCTCTGAGACATATCGTGGAAGTATTACAGCCGCAACCTCTGTTTGCGTCAAAGCCTCCAAGATAAATTCCGCCGTCCGATTCGTGGCGATTGCAGTCGCAGCCATTGTGTTCGAAATGATTGTTGCGGCAGTTGCCGCAGTTGTTGAAAAACATAAAAAAATCCTCCTTGCTTTTTATGTAGGGGATTGTCATCGTTATATACTATTCGGACTTTTGAAAATAGGTTAATAATTTTAACGTTGACAGTTTATGCAGTGGTCATCTATAATTAAATTAATATTAAATTTTGAAGCGCGGAAGGTCCGCGTAAGCGAGGTTTAAAATGGAAGAAAGATTTAAAAGATATCTCGAAGAGCAGTTCAGACAGATTGCGCCAACGAAGGCTGCGATGGAATACCGTATAAGTTTATTGAATAAAATGCTTGACCGCGCGCAGGATTTGCGCATAAAGGGCATTTCGGACGAGGAACTTATTTACGGAACCGTGGTCGGGGAATTCGGCGATTTGTCAGAGCAGTTGAGCGTTTACGAAAATAAGGCTGTAAAAAAAGAGTTAGGACGAAGAGTCGCCGCGCTGAGCGCGGTTGTGGGAATAGCCTATATTGCCGCTTTGGTTTTGAGTTATCTCATAGTGGGAGTCGTAACCGCTGTATGGCATCCGACCTGGCTTATTATTGCGGTAGGTCTTATGTCGGGCGTAGCCGCCGTGCTTTGCGTATCCGCGTCGAGACTGTTAAAGAAAAAAGCATATGTTCCTTTCCGTGCAAATGTTGCCGCGATTGAAATAATACTGTGTGTGGTTTTATACCTTATTCTGCAACTCGCGGTCGGATTAAGCGGAAGTTATATGGTGTTTCTGGCTATGGTAGCGGCGTTGTTCGGCGTAGATACGGTAATCGCTTTTGTAAGCGGAAGCAAGTTCAAATGGTTTGAATTTCCCGTTTTTGTCGAAGTGCTGTGCGTGATGCTGTACGTTATGCTGGGAATAAGCCTCGGTAACAAGGGAATCTATATATGGCATCCGACCTGGCTGCTCTGCCTCGGCGGATTTGCCGTCGCTATTGCGGAAGCGTTTGTTATGCTCGCAAAGCGCACGGGAGATAAAAAGAAAGAGGATAAGGCGGAAAACGTCGCAGTGGACGAATCCTACTGGACTCGCTGGGAGTAAGTTTTATGAAAAAAACATTAATAAAGGCGGAAATGTGGGACAGAATGCAATTTCTCTTCCGCAGTTTTTATGACAGAATGGTGCACCTCAAACTTGAATACGAGGGCAGAATAGACGAGCAGGCTCTAAAAAGCACCGTTGTGTATATGGTGGAAAAAGCACCAGTTCTGCACAGCAGTTTTAATACTACGGTCCTCGAACCTTACTGGAAGGAGGAGACTTACAGCGCGGACGATATCGTGAGTTTTACGCAGACCGATAACGCTGACGCGGCGGCGGAGGAATTTCTCTCGGGAGTGATTCCCTATGACAACAACGTCCAGATAAAAATAGCGGTGTTTGAGGAGAGTGAAAACAGAAGCGTGCTTGCGGTGCTTGTCAATCATATGTGTATGGACGGCGGAGATTTCAAGTATTTTCTTGCGGCACTTTGCTCGAATTACAACGCGCTCAAGCGGGGCGATTACGCGCGGATTTCAATGAAATCGGGTTCTCGCAGTTACGAACAGGTGTATTCGAAACTGAGCGGAAGAGATTTGAAAAAAGCACGCGGGCTTTACAAGAATGTGAGCAAAAACAAGGATAAAGTGCCGTTTCCGTGGACTGAACCCTCGGATAGTGATAAAAACCGCATTGTTGTACGTGAAATAGACGAGGCAAGATTCTCGCGTATGAAAGCGGTTGCAAAGAGCCTCGGCATAACTGTAAACGACGCGGTCATGGTGCTTACGGTGCGCACGCTTTACGAGTTGTGCGCGCTTGAAGACAACCGTCCGCTTACCGTATCCTGCGCAATAGATTTACGGCGGCATATCGTAGAGGGCGGAGCGCACGGCGGGCTTACCAACCACACCGCTTGGCTTGCCTGCCGAACCGCAGAGAAAGGCGAACATATACGCGATACGGCGGTGAACGTCGTACAGGCGATGCGCAAGCACAAAAGAGATAAATTTATGGGACTTTATTCGTTGCCGCTTCTCAAACTGGCGTACAGCATTTTCCCGCAGGATTTGGCGGAGTTTGCGATTAAACTCGGATATGACAATCCTTTGCTTGCCGTCAGTAATATCGGGATGCTCGGCGATTCCAAACTCGAATTCGACGGAACAAAACTCACGGGCGGATTTATTTCCGGCGCGACGAAGTACAAGCCTTATTTTCTTATGTCTGTGACTACGCTGTTGGGCAAAATGACGTTTTCGACGTCTATGCGCGGCAACGAAAAAGACCTCGAAACCGTCAATCGCTATTTCGATATAATCGAACGCAATCTTGACGAATTTAACGCTATGGAGGTATAAATAGCCTTTTTCAACGTAATTTTTTAAAAAACATTGCAACGGTTTGCGTTGTGTGATAGACTTATTGTCATATAATAAACAAATGTCCGACATATAGGAGGGGAATTATGTCATTGGCAAAAAAACTGTTTGTCTTTATCGATAAGAGTTTCGACAAGGGACAGAACGAGAAAAAAATGCTTAAATTCAAAGACGTGCCTTTCAAAGAGGAAAAGGACGTCGTATACGGCGAAGGAGATATGCGCAAACTCGATATCGTATATCTGCCCAGAACCGACGGTGAAAAGTATCCCGTATGCTTCTGTATTCACGGCGGCGGCTTCGTTGCGGGCGACAAGCACCACAGAAGAGGTCTGTGCAAATGGATTGCCGATAAGGGTTTCTTTGTTGTAAACGTCAACTATTCGCTCTCTCCCGAGACAAAGTTCCCGGCGGGTATAATCGACCTTGTGACCGCTCTTAACTGGGTTGGCGAAAACGCCGAAAAATACAATCTCGACCTCGATAATATGCTCGTAACGGGCGACAGCGCGGGTGGATACTATTCGGCGATGCTTGCGTGCATTTCGAATAATAAGGACTTGCAGGAGAGATTCGGAGTGTCTACGGATCTGAAATTCCGCGCCGCTATGCTCGACTGCGGAATTTACGACATCAAAGAGGCGTTAAGCCATAAGATGATAATGAATCTTCCCGACAAAATCCTCTTCGATTTCAGCGGAATCCACGTAAAAGATTTGGATAACTATGAATATAAAGACGTGCTCGCGCCGTTTGATTATGTCGACGGGTCTTTCCCGATTTCGTTTATCACGTTTGCAAATAAGGATATATTCTGCAAAGGGCAGGGACAAAAACTTATTAAAAAGTTGAAAGGACTCGGCGTACACGTCGAATATCACCGCTCTACAAAGTTGTTGGACAACCATTGTTATCCGCTCAACTGGAACAAGGGCGCGGCAAAAGAGAATGTGAAACTTACGGCGGATTTCTTAAAGAGAGTCGCAAACAAAGAGATTTAAGCAAAAACGCCCTCGCCGAGGGCGTTTTTGATGACGTAATAAATACGGATATCGCAAATGAAATTTCCTTTTCCGAAAAACCTGTTCAGAAAACGCAAGGCGGAAAGTCCGCCGCAGTTTGACGTACAGTCCGATACTCAGCCGCAGAAAACGTCGCAAGCGGATGCGCTCGGCGAAAGCAGCGTCGCTACCGCCGTGTTGAGCGAAATGCCGCCTGATTCGGTGTTTGTCCCTGCAACCGTCGAGGACGTTTCGACGGTGCACGCTCCCACTTCGCTGAGCAGTGCCAAACGCCGCCGAGTTTTTAGATCTTCCAAAAAAATGGTTCAGACGCAAGGTCTGCGTAAAGCGGTTGAAGCGGAAGATAAGAAAATAACTGCGATAGGCAAAATCAGTATAGTCTGGACGGTCATATCCACGGTTTACGCAATAGCGAGCACTTGTCTGCTTATATGGCGCGGATGGGTTCCGCATACGGTTTCCTACGTGCTTGTGGGGATACTCGCGCTGTACGTGTGCGTGTTTATCACGCTTGTGGTTTTGGTTTTCCGAAATCCAAAAAGCGGGAAAAAGAACGTAAACATTTACAAAAAAATCTTCCAAATTTTTAAGATTGTCGTCAATATCGTGTATTTGGTTATGACCGCGATTTCGCTTGCGGGAATGACTCAGGTCGGAATGAACGAGGTCTTTAAATGGATTCTGTTTGCGCTGTCGTTTGGTGTGGCGGTGATTCAACTTGGGTTGAAAGTTGCGCTCTTGGTTATGAAAATCGCGCGTATGATAATAGCAAAAAAATTCCGCGTCGAGGTCGAAAGGTTTATTGACGGCAGGAGGCAGAAAAAGAATCTGAGAGCGAAACTGGAAGAAAGAAAGTATGCCGAGGATTGAATTTTGCACTTGATTTCTTACTAATAAGGAATTGCGATTATTACATAAAACAGCGTTTACATAATACAAATCCGCGCTTTAAGTGCGGATTTGTGAACTTTAGGTCAATTTCGGATTTTAATTTGATTTTTTACAGAGACAGGAATTTTTTTGTCAGAACCTCGGGGTTTTGTATAAACACTCCGCTTGCTTTGGCTGACGCTTCGCTGTAAAACCCGTTTTCTTGAAGAACTTTCGAAGAGCGATAAAGCATATATGGCACAGGCTCGGAGGAGTGAGTGCGTTTGCTGAGCGGCGTATAGTGGTCGGGCATTATCAGCATTGCAAACTCTTCGCCGTTGGCGGCAAAATGTTCAAATATAGGCGAGATGATTTTTTCGTCAATGAGTTCTATCGCCTTGATTTTGCCGTTAAGGTCTCCCTGATGCCCGCACTCGTCGGGCGCTTCGAGGTGCACCATACAAAAGTCGGTTCCGCCTTCGAGTTCGGCGATTGCCGCGCGCGCTTTGCCGTCGAAGTTTGTCAGAAGAGTTCCCGTCGCCCCGTCCACCTGCACCGCTTTCATTCCGCCGGCAATGGCTATGCCTTTGAGGAGGTCGACCGCGCTTACGATTGCTCCGCGTTTACCGTATTTTACTGCGAAGTTTTCTACTATGGGCTTTGTTCCTTCTCCCCAGAACCACAGCGCGTTGGCGGGATTCTTGCCTTGCTTTATGCGCTCGAGATTGACGGGATGTCCGCTCAAATACGCGTGCGAGGATTTTATGATTTCGATGAGTTTCTTTGCGCATTCTCCCACGGGAAGATAATCGCCTATTTGTTGTCCCGTTATATCGTGCGGGGGTATTAGCGTTTCGCGGGGCGGAGTATTTTTGATGACGAGACAGTGCCTGTAACTTATGCCTGCATACAGTTTTATGCCGTCCATAAGACATTTATCCGCCGCAAAGGCGTTAAACCCGTCTATGAGTATTTTTGCCTCGGCGGTGCTTATTTCGCCTGCGCCGTAATCGACCATAGTTTTATTTTCAAACGTACATCCGTCCGACAGCGTCACGAGATTAGCCCGCATAGCAAGGTCGTCATCGGCGAGGTTTATGCCCATAGAAAGGGCTTCGAGCGGACTTCTGCCCGTGTAGCATTTTTTTACGTCGTAACCTAAAACCCCGAGATTTGCGACGTCGCTGCCCGGTTTGTATCCTTCGGGCACGGTTTGTACAAGCCCTATTTCGGAGGTTTTGGCGAGTTTGTCCATAGTCGGAGTATGCGCAAATTCCAGCGGGGTTTTCCCGCCGAGAGAGGATATGGGATAGTCCGCCATTCCGTCAAGCAATACGAGAATATATTTCATTGCGCGCTCCTTTTGGTAAAGTTTATCATAGTGCTTTCTCTTGCTTTTGTCAATTTTATATGTTAGATTATTATATTATAAAGCGACTCCGCGGACTGCGTGAGTAAATGAACGGAATTTGCAGACAATAAACCGAGAGGTCGACAGTGGCGAAATCTATTGACAAAAATCTTAAAAAACTACCTTTGGGTTCTATCCGTCCTACGGGCTGGCTTAAAGACGAGATGTTGCATATGTGCGATCTTCAAAAGAAGTTGGGCGCATTGCAGGGGCTTGTCAAAAACGGCGAATGGACGGGCGGGGAAAGTCTGCCCAGATACGTCAGAGGTCTTACGCTGCTCGCAGCCGCTCTCGACGATAAGAATCTCAAAGACAGAATGACGGGCTTTTTTCTGCCTATTCTCAACAGCGCGAACGAAGGCGGGGACTTCGGTCCTATGCAGTTCCGTTCCCAGACGCCGCAGATAGAGGCTGTGAAGGCGTTGCTGAGTTATTATGAGTATACCGGCTCGGAAAGAGTTCTTGCATTTTTGAAAAGGTATTTTAAAAACCAGTTCAATACTTACGACGTGACGGCGTGCTGGCATACGTCGAGAGCAAGGCTCCTCGAAGAAATTCCCGCTATGGAAGCGGTGTACAGGGAGACCGATCTCGAATGGTTGCAGGATTTGGGAGAGAAATTGCGGGACAGTTCGAACGACTGGTTTAAACTCGCGGACAAATTCGTATACAAACATAACGCGCACAGGTATATAAGTCAGGCGGCGTTAAAGCGCATTCAGAAGACGGTTGCACTTTACGAAAAGCAGGATCAGTTGCCTCCGAAAGTTAAGCCGCTTACCCCCGAACTTATCGAGAAAGAGTGGAAAAAACAGATAAAGGACGTAGAAACCAACGGCGTGAATCTCGCTAAGGCGGTCAAATATCCCGCCGTTTACGGAAGATTTGTAGGGGATGACGCGCTTAAAGGGCTGTCGCTTAAACTCATTTCTGCTCTTATGAAAAACCATGGCACCGCTGCGGGGATGTTCACTTCCGATTTCCATCTGTCCGGTTCCGACCCCGTGCGAGGAATAGACGTTCAGGCTTCCGTGGAGATGATAGAGTCGCTGGTTGAAGTCATCAAGGAGACGGGCGATTTCGAATGCGCGGATATTCTTGAAAGAATCGCATACAACGTCATACCTGCCGCCTGTTTCGAAGATTGCGGAGCGGTGCAGGATATATTGCTGGTCAATCAGGTGGAAGCGTCCGTCAACAGGCGTCTGCCGCGTTGCGAAAGCGAATTTTCAAACGCGTTCCTTACAAAAAAACTGTCTACCGGCGCGATAGCCGCGCTAAGCGCGTATCCGCTCTATATGCAGGCGGCGTGTATGGTCAAGGATGACGAACTCAATTTCCTGACGTATACGCCTTGCGATATGGATGTGTACGTGGGCGGCTGTAAGATGACTATAAGCGAGCGTACGGGTTATCCTTTCAGAAATACGGTGGTGTTTAAGGTCGAATACGCCGACGGCGAACCGGAAGTCAAAATCAATTTCCGCGTGCCTAAAAACGTCACGATGCAACTCATTTCGGGCGGACAGGTCGTAGCGACAGGTTCGAGGGAAATCACTGTCAAATGCGTTCTGCGTACGGGAAGCACGTTTATGCTAAAAATGGATATTCCTCTTACTGTGGAAGAAAACAACGACGGCACGTACAGTTTGTTTAAGGGCAATTTGCTTATGTCCCTGAAAATGCCGTATACAATGACCGCCTGCGAGACGGACAGACGCGTTATAAACGTCAATTTCGCAAAGAAATGGAATATCTCTCCGCTTATGTCAAGACGGTTGAGGGGCGGAGTCAGAGAACTGTACGAGGATGAAACAACCGTCGTTCACAACATAACGTCGGTGCCGTTTTCTTTCGACACTCCTCCTTTCGAGTTGAGAGTGCGTTCCAAAAACGTAATAAACTGGGATTACGATGTAAACGGCTTTACCGAAATACCCAGAAAACCGCTGTATTCGGAAGAGGCTCTCGAAAGGACGTTTATTCCTTTCGGATGTACGCTGTTGCATATGGCGCAGTTTCCTAAGTGTCTGAGGTAAGGAGGCGGATATGAAAACTCTCGAAAGAAAATACTCCAAATCCGAGCGTATAATAGCAAAAGCGAAATTCTCGTCAAGCGTATATCTCAAAACGGTGATATTTGCGTTGATTCTCGGAGGCGCAATCGCCGCCGTGTGGATTTTTAAGGACGTTATCGAAAGAGTTTTTACAAAGAGCGAGGGCCCTGCAACCGTTCTTACCGACGATCTGATGCGCTGGGTTTTGCTCGGCGCGGGACTGCTTGTGCTGCTCTGCTTTCTTATTCAGTCGATATGCCTTTATTCCAAAGAACTCATAGTGACGGAGGATAAAGTCGTTATGAGAACGGGCGTGCTATCGGTCAAAAATACCACTATTCCCATAAACGAAATCGTCATAATCGAAACCAATCAGAATCTGATACAGCGGATTCTGAACACGGGAACCGTCGTCATCGTGTCGGACGCGGAGCAGCCGTATAAAGTCAAAGGAGTGAGAGCGGCGGATAGACTTACGCGAAGAATTATGCGACAGGTCGCAACCGTAAAAAGGGAAAGCGAGGCTAAGAAAGTGCAGTTGCAACTGGCTTCTTACGTATCTCGCAAAAGATAATTTCATCAGTATTTATTTAAAAACCAAAATTGCAAAATTTAAAAATTCCGACATTCTAAACAGTCGGAATTTTATTTTATGTTTGATTTTGCTTGCTTCTGTAAATCCGCGGACGTGTTTGCGTTTGCGTCATATTCCGAAATCTCCCGGCGTGATAAACAGGAATGAAATCAGCGCGAGAATACCTGCGAGCAAAACAAGGTGCACGATGTATACTATAAGCGCGTGTCTGCCGATGAAGCACACGGGTTTATTCCATTTCCCGTCCAGTTTCGGAAGAAGGGATTTGCGGTTTCCGTATAAAAACGGCGCAAGCAGAACTCCTGCAAAGAAATATGCGCTGTACGGAATCATCGAAAACAGGTCTCCCGGCGATATGTCCGTTTGATTATAGAATAACGACAGATTGCCCCAGGCGTCTTTGGGCGGGAATATTATGCCGAAGAACTTAGGCGTAGACGCAGGGGGAGTGTAACAGAGATAGAGTATCAGAACTATGCCTATTATGCCCGTCGCCACTATGGATATGTGATAGGGTTGTTTTTTACAGATAAACGCTATCAGGGCGTACAGAAGAATGCACACGGCAAGAAAGTGCAACACGCCGAAGGTTGTTATGACAGAGTTTATACCCATAACCTTTTCTGCAAACAGCGAGCAGTACGAATATATGATTGCAATCGACGCAAGCCCCGCGCCTCTTTTAAGATTCGAGCGCGACAGAGTGCAGGAAATGCCCGACACTCCGAAGAAAAAGAACAGGACGATATTGTGTATTATCGGACGTGCGGAACTGTATATCCAGGTATAGCAGAAGCGCGAAAACGCATCTCCCAAACCGAATTTGAAATAGTCCCATCCATACCACGAAATCGCAAAATAATCGCACAGCAGCATAGCCAGATGGTCGAGAATCATCAAAAAAACGCATAATCCGCGGATAAAATCTATTTCCCAGATTCGTTGCCGTTTTACGGGAATGTAGCGTGAGTACGTCTCATAGGGGATTGTCGGATTTTGCGTTTGCATACGCGATATTATAACACCGTCCGTCTGTTGTGTCAACGCTGAGAAAAGCGTGTCGAAATTTTAATTTAATGTGATTAGATTGTCGGATTTGCCAGAATTTGGCGGTTGTAACGTGATGATTTTGAGGTTATAATCGTTTAGGGAAGTTTCCGTTTCTGCTTAAAACGGATTCGGCGCGTAATTTGTCGGATTTTGACGTATAGCGTCGAAAGGGCGGATGCCGCAACCGTTTTGACCGCAGGGAAAACCGCAAGGTATTGTGTCTGAGGGAGACACCCTCCGCAAGACTTTGGAATATTGTGGGAAATAAAAATCACTATTGACATCAACCGACATAGAGCGTATAATTTATGCGTATAGTAATCTGTGCATACGTGTGCGTGTGTATAGGTTCGGAGGAAGATTATGAGAAAAAGAAAACTTTCGGTCGTGCTGTTGCTGATACTCGTACTTGTTATGAGCGCGATTTTCGCGGCGTGTAATCCGACGGACGGCGGCGATTTAGTCGACCCGCCTATTATCGAAGATCCGATAAAACCGAATCCGGACGGAGACGGAGCGCAGACGATAAGTTCGAAAGACGCCTGGAACCGTCTTAAAGCCGCCGCAATGGCCGCTGCCGTGCAGGAACAGGACAGCAGATACATAAATGCCGATACGTCCTTTGTGCTCGGATATGACAAAGACGGAAACAACAATCTGTTTGTGCTTCGTCTGGCGATGTCGCTCGATTTGACGCAGGCGGAAAATAAAGACGACAGCGAAATACTCGTCGAATTGCGCAAGTTTGCAAAAGCGGACCTCGGCGCGGGCGGTACGGACAATGCGAATCTTTCCTACCTTGCAAAGCAGGGCAAAGGCGAACTGCTTGCGGGTATTTATTATTACGAGGACCAACTCGTCGCCGATCTGCGCGGGATAAAGAGAAATAATCTCGTTGACGGCGAGGCGGTGCACGTCGTGAAGACGGACAATATCGACCTTGAAAAGACGGTTAAAAAACTTTCCGCCGTTCTCGAACAACTCGATATATCCGACCTTGTTTTCAATCAACTTTTCGGTTATAACCTCGGCGAACTCATCAAAAATATCGCGGGAATGGATATCATCGACCTGACGGTTGAGGATTTGATTGTCAATTTCCTTCTCGGTTCTTCCAGAAGTAAGGTCATTGACAACGGCAACGGAAGCAAGACGCTCAAAATTCCCTGCGACCTCTCGTTTGTCGCAATGATTCTTCCCGCCGTTCAGGGGCTTATCACGGAAGATATCGTCGGTCTCGTCAAAAAGGCTGTCGGTCTCGATCTTGGTAAACTCGGCGCGCTTGCCGGAATGGCACTGTATATCGAAGCGGACGTTCAGGACGACGTTCTGGTCGGCATCGATACCGATATTGACGTAAACTTCAACTCCGCCGCTTCCTCCGCGGTGCTGGACAAATACGGCAAATTCCAGTCCGAGGTGGGCATTTCCCTCGGCTATTCGACGACGCGTTTCGTCGGCAAATCCGACCTTGACGTAGTGGGTACTCTCAAAGCGCGTAAATTCAACGAGGAAACGAGTTTCTACGATCACGTTAAAAATTCCGCCGACCAGTATTCAATACTCACATTCGAGGGTAGGCTCGGCCTTGTCATCGACACGCACGAAAAAACCGTCAAAATAGACGATATTCTCGGTTCTTTCGGCACGCTTTTCACAAATATTTTCAAAAACAATCTCGATGAAAAACTTTACGAAAGTCTCGCTTTGATTTTTGCAAAAGACATTTCTTTTGCCGAAACCAAAAATCAGATTTTCCTCAACATACGCGCGAGCATAAACACGCGCCATCCCGAGCAGACGAGAATCGCGCTCGAACTCAGAGGCTCCGAAAATACCGTGCGTCTGGGAGTGTACTACGACGGCGCTAAGGAAGCGCTGTATATAGACGCTGGCGGAATGTTCGGCGACGACAACACCAAACTTAAAGTTACGGATATAAATCTTATAGAGATGCTCGACGAGTTGTTTGACAAACTCTTCGATACCATACTCGACGCGATTAAGGGCGACAAAGAGGCTTCCGCGGCTTACGCGCAGGCGATTGCGTCCGGCGAATTCGTCAAACTGCACTCGGGAGAGGAGACCGACGACGGAAACGAAATTCTCGACACGCTCGGACTCATCAATGCTATCCTCGACAACATCGACGTAAAGATGAACGGCGATATTTTCAATATCACAAGCATTCAGGTTACGTTGGCGCAGAATATTATGGACTATCTGTTCGGACTGATTTTCGCTCCGGGCAGCAGTATGGAAGGCGGCACGGTTCCCGTCACCAACGCAAATCTTAAATACGAGAATCTCGGTTTTGCAAAGCAAAAATCCCTCGTTTTGAACGTCGGTCTCGGAAAAAGCATCGACGACAGACTCGTCGACCTCAAAGTAGTGGGCGAAATCACTTTCGGCACGCTCAGCGATGCGGACGGTTTCTCGCAGTTGTTTGCAAATATCGACGACCGCGAGTATGTTTCCGTTCTCAAGAACGGCGTGCTTAATTCCGATATTCTCCACGTCAAACTCAAAACCGACTTAGGTATAAATATAGAAGCATTGCGCGGTTCTCTCGCTCAGATTAAAGTGCAACTCGAAGAACTCGAACTCGGCGACAGTTTCAAGGGCTTAATGATTGATATGTTGCTCGAACTCGGCTCTATAAAAGGCGGTCTCGTTGCCGATATCGAAGCGGATATCAACCTTACGGGGCTTGTTACGGGCGGCGTTACGCTCAAATCTCTGCTCGAATCGACGGCGATGATTCGCATTACGAAAGTTTCCGACGGCGAAGAAGTGCTTGCACTGTATTTGCAGGACGGAAACATGTATATCAATGCTCAGGTTCTCTGCCTCGGCGTGGATAAGATAATGGTGAATCTCAACGAACTGCTTGCTATGTTCGGTTTCGAAGTTGACGATAGCCAGAACGGGGAAGACGCGGTGATATCCGCCGATGGCGAAACCGAAGAAGGCGGATTCGATATAAACAACATTATTGTGCTTTTCGCGGGTGTTATAGACGGATTCAAAGCAGGCAAAAACTCGATTGCGCTCACGTTTGCAAGCAATATTATCGACAAACTGCTTGAAGGACTCGGCGCGGACGGCGTAACCGTCAATATGGGTAACGCAACCGTCAACGGCGGTCTGAGTCTGGAACTTTCGGACGGACTTAATCTGTCAGAGTTGAAAATCGGTCTGTACTTCGGCGTAGGCGACAACCTCAATTTCGAAGTAGGCATCAACGGCTTTAACGTAGGACTGGGCGAAGAACACAGACATTACCTCGATGAAAATCCAAATTACGGTCCCGAAGATTTTGTGGAAATCCTCAAATACCCGTACGTTTCTCTCGACGCGGTGCTGGGACTCAATCTTAAAATAGAACAGGGCACGACCGACTTCACTTTCGGCGTCCCCGGAACGCATTTCATAGATGATAACGGCAATTACGTCGAATGCGGTGAAAACAACATAAACGTTCCCGACGGATATACCGGGCTGTTCTATTACTTTGACGAGCAGGAGCAGAAGTGGTTCGCCGCTCATACGGGCACGGCGTCCATAAGCGTGGAAATGCCCGCAGATTTCAAATATACTCTCAGAGTGGGAGGACGGCTTGACCTTACGTCGGTTGTAAATTATCTGCTCGGCGATCCGACCATCAATACGATGAACAGCCGTTCGGAACTGCTTGCCGAACTCAGAGGAAGCAAGTACGGCAGAGAAGAGGAAGTTCTCATCGGTCTGTATTATACGGGCAAAGCGTTTTATATCGACGCGAGCCATTTCGGATTCAATAAATTCGAGGTGCGCGCCGACATTTTCGATATAATTCTGAAAATAATAGCAAAAAACAGCACGATTATAGTCAACGGCGATACTCCGTCGACGGACGCGGCGGTTGCCGCTGATTCGAACGCGCTCGACGCGGCGACAAGAAAAGCGCTTGCGCTTTCGTTGATTGCGACTCTTACGGACAAGAGTTTGCAGATAATGCTTGTCGAGGGGCTTGTCGACGCGCTGTTCGAACTTACGGGCATTGACGCGACGGATATCACCGCGTGGCTGGACGTTGCCTGGGGCAACCTCGAAAGCAGAAACGGATTGTCTTTCCACGCAAATATGTACGGGCCAAACAAGGATACCATTATCGAATCCGAAATCTATGCGACGGATATCTCTCTCGTTGCGGGCGGACAGATGCTGGAAGGTCTTACGATTGACTATAAAGGCGAAGATATTCTCCTCGGCGACTATCTGACAAAAGACGATAACGGCGTTTTCGACGAAGTCAAACTCTTCAACGAATACGGCGACATTGTCATACCCTCTATTTTTGCGGAGGTTAAGGGAACTATTATCGCAGGCGCGAACGCAGGCAGCGAAGACTGGGCTGTGGGCGACTGGATTTCTGCGTTCATCGGAGACGGAAACGATACCGCAAACGAGGCGCTCAATTCATTCCTGCACTCACTGCTGCTCAATTACAGCGTCCGTCAGAACGTCGGCGCGAACCTCGGTTTCAGAATCGCGCTTAAACTGCGTCTCGACCCCGATACTCCCATAGATTTAATTGAAAACACGGTATTTACAGTTATCGACAAGAATAACGAAAAATACGAAGAATTAAAGAAGGGACTTGCAAAATACGCCGAAGTTTACAGACTCGAAGGGAACAAGTATATTCAACTTACTCCCGAAGAAGTTCAGAATTACGACGACAACCTGTATCTGAAAGAATACGTTGCAGGCGGCATTGCGCTTGTTCCCGCAACTTCGGACGGATTCGAAGGCGAGGCATACGTCGCGGTCGGCAACAATTTCGCGAAAGTTAAAGTCACCGACGACAACAGAAGTATGTTTACTCAGGACGTGCTCTATATTCCCGCAAGCGCGCTGAATATCGAGTATATGCTTTCGCACTCCGATATCGCAATCGAACTCTATTCCGCGGCAATCGGCGAAGTTGACAATATGACGGCGGAAGACCGCGTCAAATCAACTATTCTCGCCGCGCGTTTCGTATACACTGGCGAAAGCCTCGGCTATGCCGCGGGCACGCTCTACCTCGATCTTGCGGACGATTTCCATATCGCTCTTGCAAATCTCAACGTAGGTGACATATTCGGAAATCTCATCAAACCTACCGATACGAAATCTTCCGCAACTCCCGCCGCGACGCAGGACGGCGGCGTTTTGCAGTCGGTTTTGGGAAATATCAACGACTTTGTCAGAAGAATAGGCGTCAATGACGAGAAAATCACCGTAAACTTTGCGGAATCGCTTGTCGTGACTCTTATCAATATGATAGCGAAAACGAATATCAGTGCAGACAACTTCGCTCATCTGAACAGCAACCAGAGTTATTTTACTTTCGACTGGTATTCCTATGAACTGGCGTTGAAGTTGCAGATAGATCCGCTGTATTTCGGAATTACGCTGAATGAAATCAATCTCGGCATAGGTACGGACGATTCCGTTCTCCCCGTGTATTTCGACGCGGGAGATTATATGGGCGTGGAAAATCTCGACAACATTTCGCTCAACCTGTCGCTGGAAATCGACCTCGATTTGAAAAAACAGGAAGAGGAAATCCGTCTGGAAGATTATCTCGACCTCCTTATTGCAAATCTCGGACTCAAACTCGGCATTATGTTTGAGGACGATATCACCTATGAACCCGTACTTACAGTGGGCGCGAATATATCGCTCAGCGACCCTGCAAGCACGGAAATAGTACTCGAACTCGCAAACAAGACGGACGGCAGTAATATTATTGCTATATATATACAAGGTTCGAGACTGTACGTAGATTTGGGAATCCTCACGGAAGAGGCGTTTTACGTCGACGGAACGAATATTTCTCAACTTATTGCGGAAGCGATTTCCAAACTTCTCGGAAAGATTGACGATATCGCGGGCGCGGACGCTATAACCGCTTCGGAAGAGGAGCAGTCCTTTGATCAGAAACTCGAAATACTGCTTTCGCTCTCCGAAGGCAAACTCGGTCTGCTTATAACCCAGAACGTAATCGTCGGACTTATTTCGGCAATTGCAGGCGGCAGCGCGGACATCGGCGATGTAATCGAGAAATTCGACCTCGACCTGTCGCTGAGCGCGGATGTCACGGTTTCTCCGTATATCGAAATCGCTTTGAACGTCGACAGTAAACTGCTGTCGGTCGGTCTTGCGGTGCGCGATATAGATATCGAGACGGGCACGGGCGGAGACGCTTACAACAGAATTTCACAGACTCTTGAAAACGCCGTAACTAAAAAAGATTACGTCAGACTTGAAGACAGCCATCTCGTCGACGCCGACACGTTCGTAATCGTAGAAGACGAAGACGGAAATAAAGTTTACGTCCCATACAACGAAGCCGAGCACGCCGGAATGCAGCAGTATGTCAAACAGGATCATTTCAACGAGCGCGCAGATATAGACATCATCGCTCTCGACCTGAATATCCTTGTGGATTACAGCACGAGCGCGACGTATATAAAAATCAACAACCCGAGCCGTCTGGAAACTTACGATCCCAGAGACAGATTCTCCTATAACGTATCCGACGGCAGATTCGTTCAGGATCCCAAAGGCGAATACGTGCGCGACGGTTTCCCCTTCGACGAATCTCTCGAAACCATACTCGGTATGGAATCGCTTAAAGACATACTCGCGTATATGCTTCCGATAATCCGTATTTCCACGGACGGAGGAAATTTCGATATCAATACCGATGAAAAGATAAGCCTCGGCGAAATGCTGGAACATCTCGGACTCAACGTCCTGTTCGACGACGCGATGAAGGACGGATTCCTTATCGGCATCAAGTTGCGCGTTAACACCAAAACTCTGGGAATTGATATCAACAACTTCGATTTCGAAAACGTAAACTTCGATATCGATACGATTTTGAAGGCTCTCGAAGCGTCGATTACGATAGATTTCACGTATGAGGACGGCGCAGACAGCAAGACGAAGATAATTGCGTACCTTATCGACGGCGCGTTGTATCTCGATTTCTCGGGCATCGGCGGACCTAAACTCAGCACGGACCTTATGAGCCTGCTTTCTACTCTCGGACTTGCCGACGGCGGCAAAGAAGAGGCCATGCCCGCGGCGGACGGATTTGAAGTCGGCACCCTCATAGAGATTCTCAATGCCGTTGTAAAAGGCATTGTCGTTACGGGCACACCGTGGCCGAATAACAGCACGCTCAACAAACTGGATTTCCTCGGACTGTACTTCAAGCCCGATATGATAAATTCGTTGCTTGCGTCGCTCCTGAATTTCAACGTCACGTCGGAATTGACAATTCTTGATGAGAGTTCCGGACTGTTCCTGCGTCCGCAGGAAAATATCTACGGGCTTGATATGATGACGCTCGAATTCATCCTGGCTCTTGCCAACAAGACGGACCCCGTAGGAAAGAATCCGCACTTTACTTTCGACTTGAAACTCGGTCTCGGTCTGCAATTTGACATTGCCAGCGAAAGCGAGTTCGGGGGACTTCTCAATTCCGAAGAGAAATGGGATTTCAAGAACCTCGACGAGTATTTTGAAAATATCCTCGCCATCATCGACGGATTCTACAAAGACAGTTATAAGAAAGTCGCGTTCGAAGACGTTTTGGAAAGCGGACTGTACTATAACTTCGAAGAAGACCCCGAAGGCGACTTCATAATGGTCAAAGGTCTGTACCGCGCGCTTAACAACGGCGAAGAAGCCAAACTCGCGCAGGGTACGAAGAGATACCGCCGCAATTACGTGATAGTCGATAAAGGCGTTGCCTATTATCTGAACTATCTCCCCGATGCGAACGGAGCGTTTATATACAACGAAAAGGACGACGTATTCGTAAAGGTCAGTCCGACCGATCCCATCGACCCCGATACCGTACGTTATGCCGAAACGCGTACGAAAGTATTTGAGGAGAACAACGATGCTCTCATCAAAAATTTCGAATTTACGGCAAGGCAGGGCGTTCCCGTCTATTACGATCAGAACATCTACCTCAGCGTAGGCGGTCTTGCGTACGTCAACAGCACGGGCGTGGAGAACTATAACGCGGGCGGACTTATAAGCAATCTGTTCGGCGATATGATTATCGAATTGCAGGCGCAGTCCGAATTTAACGGTGGCGTCGGAATCAACGTTTCGGCGAACCTCGACCTTGCAAAACTCGATCTGAGAGGTCTGCTCAGCGGAAAGTCCTTTGAAGAATTCCTCAAAGCCAGCGACCTTAACGAAATTGAAATCGCAATAGAATTCATTCAGGTCAGCGAAGACGGACACTTCGCCAGATATCAGAGCGGAGAATATAAAGTTATCGGCGGTCTGTACCTCAGCGGCGGCACGCTTTATATCGACGCCACAGGTCTTGTCGAGACGGCGGAAACGTATTCACGCGTGGACAACTTTATCGACAACGCTCAGGAAATATTCGACAAGATAGGCGATATATTCAGCGGAAATCTTGAAAGTCAGGCACTCGTCGCCTCGGATGAATCGGATATTGTTTCCCACGAAATCGAAAAGGCCACCAGAGACGCTATTATCGCGCTCGCATATTCCGACACAGCGTTCCAGATTCAGTTGACGCGCGCGTTGCTCGCGTTCGTAATCGGCACGCTTATGCCCGACCTCGGCTCTATCGAGGAAGTGTTCGACGTGTTCCAGATTTCTCTCGGACTCGATTACGGTGAAGTCGTTTACAGAAAGATATCCGAAATTCAGGACGAAGAAGAACGCGCTAAGTGGGATACGGACGAGTACAGACAGGAAAGATACGCCAAATACGAAGACGCAAACCATTATGTAGACGTCGAACTTGAAAAGTATTACGTTGCTTCCGTCGGCGTAAACGGTGATATGAAATACTATCGCGCGGCGTACACTACGCTTTACGTGAAAGACGCCGACGAGAACTTTGTCGTCACCACGCAGTATTCGCCAGGAATCACGTATGTTCACGAAGGCACGCAATACGTTAAAATACTGCGCGAAGTAAACGGAAAAGCGATAAGCAAATCCCTTTACGCGGCGGTTGAGGGAAGCGGCGCAATCGTCAGCCTCAGAGGATACGACTTATATCAACTCGCAGGCACCGAATATATCAAGGCGGATACGTACGTTGACGGTGAAAACGACGCGCGTTTCGTATACTACAACGGCGAGTACCGCAGAGTTACCGCGCTTAAAGATCGTCTTTACGGTTACGTTAAAGATCCCAACGGCGATTATTACCGCACGGTGATAAATTACAGCAATATAGACGAGTTTATGATCGGTCTCAATCTCGCGGCGGGATGCATTAATCTCGGACTGCGTCTTGGAAGACTGGGCGTAGACTTCGGCACGGGCATCGAAGTGCTGCCCGCTTATATCCGCGACGAAAAGGCAAAGACGGTCACCATAAACGGCGTAGAGGAAAAATACACCGACAAACTGACGGACGAACAGAAAGCCACGGCGGCGGACGTACACGTCAATCCTTTCACGGATTCCATAATAACGTTCGGATTCTCTATCGAACTCGACTTCGGCGTTACGGAAGGCACCATCGACTTCGGACGCATTCTCAGCGGCATTCTCGGAAACATTGCGGGAGTAAAAGTGGAAATGCCGTCTACGTCTAAGGGCTATTCATCCGCGCATTTCAGACTCGACTTCTCGTTGATGCTCGATATGGGCGATTTCGCCAACTCGCAACTCACGCTCGAACTCTTCTCAATAACGGAATCCGGTTACGACGCAAAATGGGCGGGAATCTACTATTTCCAGAGAGCGTTCTACATCGATCTGGAAGATACGTTCAATATCCCGAAGATGAGTATGCACGATATCGGCGTTCAGGATATCGTGGACTGGATAGAGGGATTGCTTAAACCCGAAGAGAATTCTTTCGTTGCTGGCGCGCAAGGTTCCGACGGCGACGCGATGACGGCGGCGGACGCGGCAGGTAACGGAAATCCCGGAGCGAGCGGCGACGCGGATTTCTCGAATAAAGATATGGCGCTTGCCATATTGATGAACAAAAATCTGCTCACGATCGCGCTCGGAAACAAACTGTTCCAGACGATACTCGAATATATCCCAGAAGATTTGCTCGGTTTCGACATCAAACAACTGTTCTATGACGAAATCAACGGCAACCTGCAACTCAAACTCGATACTTCCGAGAACGTCAATCTCGAAGCGTCGGTTGCGCTCGGACTGGTCGGCGGCAGATACTATAAAGCAGCGACCGTGACGGCGGACAACGACAGCGCCGAAGAACTGAATATCATCAGAGACTTGCAGAGCATAGGAAATACAGAGAAGTATTTCGTGTTCAGAAAGCCCGGCTCTATCGATCTCAACGGCGAGCAGTCGCAACAGCGCGGTTATTATATGATGAGCGAAAACGGCTCTTATGTCCGCGTTGCCAAACCCGACGATATTGTCGAGGGCGAACTCTTCGTCAAATACAGAGTGCTTTGGGACAAGGATACCAACAGTCTCTACCTCAGAGAAATGATTGACAATCCCGCAGGAAACGGAATGGAACTGATGGGACCGAAATATCTGCTCGAAGAGGGTGACGTCATCTATTCGTTTACCGCAGGCGCGGTTGCAAACAATTCTTACGTGGGAGACGGCGGCAAGTACGATATCGACCTCAAACTCGACCTTGCAATCCGCGATCTCAACGTAGAATTTACAAATTCCAGAAACTATGCGCTCAGCGGCGACGAATTGAAAGAATACACCGCATTCGGCGACCTTGACCGCATTACGATTTCCGATACCATCGATATCACGACTTCGTTCAAGACGGGCGAAAACAACGATATCGACCTCAGCGCGATTATACAGGCGTTCCTGCCTTCGCTTACCGCGGACGATTTGCTTAAAATCATATCCAGAGCGGACGACGGCGGCGACGTCAATAGAATTATACGCGCGTCCATAGAAGCGGAATTGCAGATTATGGCGCTCGTCAATTACGCGCGTATCAATCTCGTTAAATATCTTGACGAGGGCGACGTGTTCACCGGCGATATGACGCTGTTCGATACTCTCGAACTCGTGATGAAACTTATCGAAAACAAAGACAATATCGATATGGGCGCGCTTATGTCCGATATTATAAGTTTCATCAACCTCAAACTCGTCATACAGACAAAGGGCGGAAACGATAAAGATTTCCACGACATACTGGGCATTTATCTGCTCGGCGGAACGTTTGAATTGCTTACCGACGACGAAATGGACGAAAGCAAAGCCGAATACGTACATCCCGACGACAGATACGACCACTATTTCAAAAACGATCAGGGTGCGTACTACCGCACTGCGGACGGCGGTTACAAACTTATCACAGACGATAAGTATACGGGCGAAAGATACTCTTTCGATTCCAGTTACTGCTACGCAAACAAGAACGGCGCGTTCAAGCGCGTAGGCGGTGGAATCTACGTAGATTTGAGTTATTTCAACCTGCCCGGAATAATGGTTGACAGCGCGACAGTGCGCAATCTGTTCGACGCTCTGTTCAATAAGCCCGAAGACGCTCAGGCGGCAGACGACGCGGACAGCGCTGACGATTCGATGTTCCCGATTATCAAGGACGACGAGTTGCTCGGCTACATAAGGTCGTTCGTATACGGATTCAGCATTACGTCCAGATACGTGCAACTTCTCGTACAGCCCGACTATATCAATCAGTTGCTCGGCTTGCTCATTCAGGGCGATAACGCCATATCCTTCGATACGGAGGAGTTTGTAAACAAGCCCGCGCTTACGATATACGCCGATATGACGAAGCATACCTATGTCAACGTCAGAAAACTGGTGGATACTATACCCGATAAGGGCACCGTTCCCGATGCCGAGCGCGAGAAGATTCAGAAACAGGTCGTCGACACGATGTCCGCTTCCCAGTACAGATTTACCGTGACGGAATACAATGTCGCGCAATATCCCGACGCCGCAAAGAGAGGTATGTACTATATCTCCGATGACGGTGCGTTTGAACTTATTGCGCAGATGAGCGCTACGGAAAAAGCATTGTACGACGTTGAGGTCAATTCGGGAAGAAAATCCTATTATGATGTGCAGTCTGTGCCCGTCTATATCAGAATGGCGGACGGTTACGGCGCGCCTACGGACAACTTCGTGCTTTACAGCACAGCGAGCGCGATGCAGTTGAGACAGGCGTATAAGAACGCTCTGGCGACCGAAAAATACGGAATCCAACTGCCCGTACTTTACAAAGTAGTGACGGACAAGCCCGAAGACGAGGGTGCTTTCGAGTACGTCGAATTCGCTGAGGGCAAGTGGTACACGAACAACGTCGAAGATTTGTACTGCGTACAGAAACTCGACGCGCGCTATCCCTTTATCACTCTCGATCTGTATTTGTGGAATTACGAAATTTCGCTGGATGTGAATTTCCCGAAATTCAACGTCGAAATATTCAATTACGTCAAGGGCAGCGACGCACCCGCGTACGGAATAACCAGTATTCCCGAGGGCTCGCTCTACCGCGATGTCGAAGAGTTTATTTACAGCAGCGAAGATAAGGAATCCGACGGACTCAACTCCTGGATTGCGGACTACTATGACGAAAATACTTCGTCCTTCTCCGCTTCCGATTATCTGGCATCCCCGCGCTGGTATGAGCACGACAATAAGTTCTATGCCATAACGGATAAGAGCCTTATGGTTATGAATGCCGACGGCACGTATGTCAGAGCGGTTGAAAACGCCGCGGATTTCCCCGACTATCTCACTCAGATAGCAAACGACGGAAAAGTTTATTACGTGCTTTGCGAGGATACCGAAAACAATATTTCGGTCATCACCAAACTGCAACGTCAGTACATTTACAGAAAGTATATCTACAACACGCAGAAGAAAGTCATCATCGACCTCAAAGATACCGACAAGTATATCGGCGACGGCGACTCCTACTACGTGCGTACGATGCAGGACAGCACAATCAAAGCGCCCGACTTCAACAGCCCCGAATACGCGGATTATCCCTATAAGGATTACGTGTCCGTAAACGAGTTGTTCTATCTTGCGCTCGACCTGCGCGGAAATCTCTATATAAGCGCGGGCAAGATGTACTTCGAGTACAACGATTACAGACAACTTTATAACGATATTTACAACGTCGCGGATAAGGACGCGGACGTTCCGATGGACGTTCTGCGCGAAATCGCGTACAAGAAATATCAGGGCGATTACGCTCGCGTGACGAACGACGCCGAAATCCTCAGCCTTATGAGCGGCGGCGGACTGTACGTATGGGTTAATTCCGCGCTCGGAGAGGACTTCGACGGAGTAAACGAGCCCATAAACGAAGTTCTGAGCGGAATATTCGGAAATATGAACGCGATGTTGCAGGTTCAGGAAGGCGATTCGCTGAAAATATACTTCTCGTTGCGCGTCAACCTGAGTTTCGAACTGTCGGTAAGCCCGTTCAAACTCGTTGTACGCGACCTCGACGTGGCGTTTGACGCCTGGATGCAGCAGAAAGACAAACTCGCAAACGGCAACGGATACGTTTCGCCCGAAGATAAAAACAGCGGAAATTATACGGGAGAACTCGAAGACGGTTCTATGACTCACGTTATGGGTCTGTATTACGACCGCGATGAAATCACGGGAGCCGCTGGACTGTACGTCGATTTGCAGTGGCTGCTCGGTTCCGACGCTAAGATTTACGTTGATTTGAGCGATTATTCCGTCGAAGACCTGCTCAACGGAATGCTGAATTCCGACGCGGACGCGGAAGGCGACGCGATGACGGCGGCGGATATAAGATTTAAGGGTATGTACAAAGACGGTCAGTCTCCCGACGAGACCGCGATGTATCTCAATATCTTTACCAACGCTCTTGCGCTCAACGTGACTTCGGGATTCCTCAAAACTCTGCTCGGAGCGGTTATGCCCGACGCGGACGATATAATCGATATCATTCCCAACCTCAAAGCATATTTGAAGTTGGGGCTCAATCCCTATGACCTTACGGTCGGCGCGCTTCTCTTCAACGAGGAAGGCACCGCGCCCGTCATCGACATAGGTCTGACGATTGAAGGTCTCAACGGCACCGAAACCTCTTCGTCGCTTGCATTCGGACCCGAATCCGAACTCAAAGCGATGCAGACGGGAAGCAGAGATATCTTCTATTACGCAAACTTCTATTATAACGATAAGGGCGAGTTCGGCAAGAATTTCAATTCCGGCGATTTCGTACGTCTGTATAAGGACGCCTCCGGTTCCGAGTATTACGCGCACGACGGCGGACAGTATATGCTCAACGGTGACGGAGTTATAGTTCCCGCAACGGCGGAGTACGCAGGACAGAGATTCGCGCCCTATAACGGACCTACCCAGCGTTATTCGCAGGCTCCCGCGGTTATGAAAGAGGTGCTGGGAGATGTCAGATACGCTTTCGGTTCCGAACACGATGAACGATACAGCACGGACAAGGAGTTCGCGGGTATCCTTTATACCGACAAAGAGGGCGAACTCGAACCTGTGCCGCTCAACAGAGTGGAAACGCGTCTCAGATCTTCCGTGTACAGAGAAATCGTCGGCAACGAACTGTTTGAGAATTTCACAGGCAAACTCTATGCGGTTGACGCGTCGAGAAGATTTGTGGAAGTCAGCAAGCGTTCGCTCGCAGGATTTACGGGCGAGGGCAACCTGCAATACAGACTCGCTACACCCGAAGACAAGGCGGAAGACAGTATTTATAAAGACCGTATAATGACCGTCGACGGCGTCGAGTACGCGCCGATAGACGCAGATAACAACGGTTATACCAATATGTCGGAAGCGGACGAATTCGGCAAAGACGTAAAAGTCTATACCATTAAAGGCGATTTCAGCAGATACACGCAGGCTTTGAACATCAATCTCAAAGACTTGCTCGATAAAGAGAAAGAGATAGCGATTGCGGATATGCTCGGCGGACTCAAATCCGTTGAACTCGGCGTCGCAATCGATTTCACGCTCAATGCGAAGGACGTCATCAACTGGGCGAACCAGATGACGAAGTTTATCGGCGACAGCACTATATCCGAATATCTGTACTTCCTTATCGCGTCATTGCAGACCGATGATAACGGAAACGAAGTCAGTTATCCTGCGGAAGTCAAACTTGCGGGCAATCTGAAAGTTTATCTGCCGATGGAAAACATTATTGCGATGCTCGGCGGAAGCAATATCGGCATCGTACAGGCGCTCGAAGGCGCGCAGATTTACGTGGATTTGATGTACAAGACTACGTTGCACGCAAAAGCCGCAAACGCTCGTCTGTGGATTGAAATCCGCAACGGAAAACTCTATCTCAACATCGACGCAAGCGAAATCGGAGATATAATCGGCTGGGGCGACTTCTTCTCATACGGTGAAATAGACGGACTCGATTTGTCCTTGCTCTTCCCCGACGGCGAAGGGGATACCGAAGCGGAAACCGCGGCTGCGTCTTTCGACGACGAAGTCAATACCGGTATGCTGCCCGAAAATATCTGGACGGTTATGAACGTACTGATAGGCAGATTGCTCTTCGCAAGAGATTTCATTACCGTCGGACTCAACGAAAATCTGCTTGCAGACTTGCTTGGACTGCTTGCGGATTCCGACAGCGAGATTATGGGCAGCCTTATGGAATTCCTGCCCAAGATGTTTACGTCCAACGACAGCAATACAAGCGGCGTGACGCTCAATTTCTCGGGCAACTCGCTCAGCCTCGATATCAACGCGGGCTTTAAGGTCGGAAGCGAATACTACCTCAGCGTCAAAGAATACAATGCTATGTTCGGCGCGAACGGCAAGTATTACAAGGGTACCGACTGGACGGGCGACAGATATATGGAAACGGACAGTGGATGGAAACCCGCCAATCCCGCGGCGGCAGCGTCCGACGAGGCAAGTTTCGTACTCGTATCGACAGAGGAGTACGCGCTCAGAACTTACGCATATCCCAACTGGAAGGGCGAAACGTTCAATCACAATCAGGCGACGGGCGATTTCGTACTTGCGGAAGGCACGAGCGGACAGTATATTAAACTCGGAGATTTCAGAATTTCCGCCAGCGTACACGATTTGTACGTACGTATGAATAAGGATTTCTCCGTCGACAAGATGGATAAGATGGGCAAGGATACCGACGGCGACGGCATTAAGGACAGCCTTGACCATTACATCAAGATAAGCAACCTCAAAGCGTACCTTTCTATGAGCGTCGACGTTTCGCTGTATGGCAGCGGTTCGAAGGATCAGCCCAACACGATAGATCTGAGCGAAATCCTCGACCTTATTATGGAACTCATCGCGCCCACAAGCGGAATTACGGACAGCAAGTTGTTGCTTAACATCACAAATACGCTCGGCAATCCCGACAGTCCTTTCCTCAAACTGGACTTGAAGGCGACAGTCGACCTCAAAACTTACGGTATCAATCTCGGTATCGAACTTATCAAATACGCTCTCGGCGATTTGCCGCAGAAGACATTGCTCGGCATTTATCTGCTTGACAACGACGTTTACGTGGATTTGAGCGGAATCCTCGGCGATACCGCGAAGATCAAACTCACGGGACTCAAAGTGGACGCGTTGCTTGAAAACGCGCTCGGCAAATTGATGGGCAGCATCGGAGACGATACCGCTCAGTCGCAGGGCGACGCTTACGTTGCGGGTAAGGACGAAATCGAGACAATCGAGAAACTGATGATGGATTGGGAATACTTTATGCTCTTCCTCAATCCCCGTAAGATGTTGCTCCAACTCAACGCGGACCTCGTAAACGCGGTCTATAAGAAGATAATGCAGATTCGCGGCGGCGAGCAGAAAGACATACTGCCCGACCTCGGCGACTGGCTGCTCTTTATCGGAAGCGACGAGAATACGGACCATACGAAGATAAGCATCAACGCAAGATTCAGCGAAGCGCTGTATCTCACGCTCGACCTCAACTTCCCGACGATAACCAAAGACTCCGCAAAGGGCAATATGGATATCACAAAATCGCTGATCGGATACACGGGAAGCGGTACGCCTACGTCATCGCAGATCACCGCTGGTAAGAACGAGTACATTTCGATAGGAACTCTCGACCTCGGCGACGTGATTAACGGCGGCGACCTCGACCTGCTCGGCATACTCAATCTGCCGACAGTCGGTTTGCACCTAGGAATGTCGGTGCAGATTACCTCCCGCGGACTGGATTCGTCCTCTCCCGATTACGCAAAGAGTTTCGCAGGCTGGCTGGGCGATACGCTCGGAACGTTGCTTGCGGGCACCGATATTCTCGGCGAGTACGTAGCGTTCGCTTCGGGAACGACAGAACAGCAGAAAGAAGCGTACGCAGGCAAACTGTTCAAGTGGGACAATGCAAACAGAACGTACATAAAGACGACAAGCGCGAAAGAAGCGACGCACTACTTCAAGGCGAGCAACTTCAACTTTACGTTCGGTAGCGCGACGGAAAGCGTCAATCTCAACCTCGACGTAAAGGCGAATCTCAACCTCGGCGCGTTGCTGTCGCAGGGTATTGCGGGCATACTGTTCAGCGATATAGCGGTTGACGTTACGGTCGGCGCTCCTGTCAACAAACAGTTGCTCAGCCTGTACTATCTCGGTTCGTCCAGACTTGTGTACAACGAGAATACCAACAGTTTCGAACTCGGTTCAACCGGCGATATATTCTCTGACGCTATCTATATCGACGCGTCGGGAATAGGTTTGGGCAAAATCAAGTTCCAGGGCATATCCGGCATACTCGGGGCAACTCCGAAGTATGACAGCGACGGCGCATTGCTCGCAGACGATAACAGCGCGCAGACTGCTTCCGACGGGAAAGCGTCCGCCGACGGCGAAACCGCGGCAGGCGAAACTACCGGACTCTATCTCACAATCGATCTTGAAAACGGCAGACTCGGCACTTCGTTCGATACGGGCTTGATTTATTCTCTGCTCAATATGATGAAAGTCGAACTGCCCATCGAATTGCCGAATATCCAGAACGCGACGCTTATGCTCAACTTCGGACAGAAGGGAATAGATTCCATACAACTGAGTTCTATTCTCGACAGCGTAGGTTCCGCAATCAATATTTCAATCGATCCTGTGGAACTGTCTTTCGGCAAGGGATTCTTCGACAGCGCGGCAATAACGCAGGAAGTCAAATCGGGATACGCAGGACTTACGATGTCGAATACGGCGGGAATGATGTCGCTGATTCAGAACGTCCTTGACAATCTCAATCCTCAGGTAGGAATAGAGATTCAGAATAAGGTTTGGGAAGTCCTTGTAGGCTCGTCAGACGATAACATAACCACAAATGCCAACGCGGGTGCGGTTCAGGTCACAAACGCTCAGTCGCTGATTAACCTCAGCCTGCAACGCAGATTTATGAACACGCATCCGGACGACAGTTCTCCGGAAGGTAAGGGATACAAACTTTATCTGAATCTGGCTATGCCTAAGGCTAACAGACTTAAATCGGATATGTCGCTCAACGTCGTAATCGGCGGAAACAATATATTCATCAGACAACTGTCAGTCAATATGGGCGGACTGGTCGATTCTCTTAAAAATCTTATTTCGGCAGTCGGAGACTTGCTCAAATTTATCGACCTCGGCTCGTTTGCTCCCGATATGTTCCCGCTCAAACTTGCGGACGGAACGGACGGCGATAACGGTGAATACGCATATCCGACCGCAAATAACGAACTTGCTTCGAGAGACAGCGGATTCTCGGGTTCGAAGTCGGAAGGCAATCTGTCATATTCCTACTCTCCGAATCTGACGGGACTCATAAAGAATCTCGACGTAAACGTGTTCAATAACCGTAACTATCAACCTTATTATGCGGATATGCAAGCGATGACCAGAAACGCGGGACTCATCTCTCTGCACATCGATTTCAATAAGGACGCGTTCAACGAACTCTTGATTATGATTGACGTAATCCTGCTCAATCTTATGATGAATACGATGAACAGCAACAATCAGGCGGTTCAGTCCTATTTCGTTGATATTACGAAGTTCGCGGTAAATAATACGACGGGCGCATCGGGAGAGGCACAACCGCAGTGGTTGACTTACGGCACGGTGGAAGCGTTGCTTACAAAGTTTGACAACGATTACGTTAAAACAGGTGCGAGCACACAGTCAAAAGTTGACTTCCTCGAACCTTATATCCGCAGTTTGCCGTACACTCTGCTTAAATGGGTGCTCAGGGATATGACTTTCAACGCGCTCAGCAGCGTCGGCGAAACTACGACGGGCGCGGTCAATATCTGGGGCGGCGAAAATAGGAATCTATGGGATGATACTTTCTTTACTATGGGATTCGGCGCATTCAAATACAGTATTGAAAGCGCGCTCGCCGCAACTATTATGGACGTTGACAGACTTATCGGAGGCATACTGCCCCTGCCGTTTGCAAGCGGAACAATCGATCCGAGCGTACATATCTATATCGACCTCAATCCCAGCCCGAGCGAATACGGACTCAGCGGCAGTTATACGATGCAGCCCGGCGTTCAGGCAATCGAGTTGATGATAAACGGTAAGAAGAACGGCAACGGCACGGCGATGCTTTACAATAAGGATACGACGAGCGGCAATAATAAGTTGAAATTCAGACCGACTCAAACTACGGCAAATCTTGGCGAGGCGTGGGACTTCTTTATGCTGCGCATTACGCCGTACAGCACGCTGGATACGTCGGTCACTTCGGGATTGCTCGGATTTAACGATTCAAACAGCGCGGAAGTCAACGGAACGCTGAATAAGGTCGTTGCGCCGAGCGAGATAGAGATTCTCGATCCCGCTACGAGGGAAATGAGCGTAGGCGGCAAGACGACGCACAACGGAAAGAAGATCTATATGCAGGATCAATTCTTCTCAGATCCGGCGCTCTTCCCGCAGTTTGCAGACGTGACATACGGAAACGGATATCACAGTTTCTATGAGACGGGCTACAACAACTACAAAGACGCCAACGGAACGCAGATTATCTGGGACGCGTCGAGCGTGGATTTGTCGGCTCCGTCCGATATAAGTACGTCCAGAAAACTGGCGGGATATGTTTACGGCTATGCGCTCAACACCGTTGTATACGCGATACCCGTGTATATCACCAACAAAGCAACGGTCACAAACGTTCAGTCTTACGAAAAGGATGACTCGGGCAGATTCCA
Source organism: uncultured Christensenella sp. (assembly GCA_910578325.1). Classification (GTDB taxonomy): domain Bacteria; phylum Bacillota; class Clostridia; order Christensenellales; family CAG-917; genus CAG-475. The sequence goes on along the minus strand of CAJTQT010000001.1, from coordinate 122,100 downwards.
GACAAAGGAAATCGCTATCAATATGAATACCGTCGAGACGGCAGGCACGCCGTTCGGCATAGATTTGCCCGACCTTGTCAGACTGTCGTTCGGTGGAATGTCGGCGAAGACTTTCGGAACTTATCTGAGCGAGAAAGTCGGAAACTCGTCACAGATGGCTTATGCAATTATCGGTTCGAGTACGGCGTCGACAGGCGGAAGAAGGACGTTCACGGCGTCGTCATTGCAAAAACTCGGCACCGAGAAGGACGAGGACGGAAAGACCGTACAGATAACCAACAAAGACGGCGGAACTTACGTATTGCATCCCGCATACGTCGTCGGGCTTGTCAAAGCGGAGAATTATACCAACGCTTTCACAAATACGACTGGTACGTATGCAAACTATTACGTTGAAGAGGAAACGGGTTACGTCAAGTATCACGATTCGACGACGGACTGCGATTATTACGTTCTCGATACGTTCAATCTGCCCACAGGCGCGAACTTCCCGTGCGGCACCTTCGAATGGGATACCGACGATTTTTCGTACGACTGGTCGGGCGGCACAGGCAAAGACAGCAGCGTTGTCAAGGTCGGCTACTCCTATCAGTGGGGCTTTGCGGCTAAGGCCAGCGGAGTGCTCGACGTAAGCGCGGTCGATTACAAAGTTCAGTATCTCTCCGAAATAAGCAGAGAGGACGGCACTAAATTTACTATCGACCACACCCGCAACGAGGACGAGGACAGATACGAATCCCGTCTGACCATCGACACTCTGTCCATAACCGAGGATATGTTCGACTTTGCGGCATATCTCTCCGGATTCGGAAAAGTCGGCGGCAAGTGGGGCGCGGGCGATTTCGAGAACCAGACCGTAAAATGGGATCTGAGCGCATTGCAGAAAGCGATCGATGCGGTAACCGACGTTGACGATAACGGCAAGAAGACTGTCAGGTATTACGAAGGAATCAAAGCAAACGTAACCGCGTACATCGGCGGCGACGTGTTCAAGGCGTTCAACGGCAACGTTGAGAAGAGTAAGTACGGATTTGTCGGCAGCGGTTCTACCGATGAAAAATATGCAAACGCAGGATATATCGCGCAGGCGGTCACGCTTACGGTTGTTATATCTTCGTACAAGTTCGAGTCAATTCAGACCGAAGTCAACTTCAACGCGTATACCGCGGGCAGACTGACGGGCGATGTGCTCTTCAAAGACGGCGACGCGATTACCATAAACGTACTCAGCGTCGACGGCACTCCCGTCACGAGAACTCTTATGGTCGGCTCTGAAATGCTGAACATCGAGGCTCCGTTTATCTATGTTAACGGCAGATATCTCGACGCGTACAACAATGCGGTTCACAAACTGAGCGACGACGATATCACGTATGAAGGTTATGGCAATTCGATGCTCTATCCTCTTTATGCGCGCATTACGATAGGTACCGATTGGAGCGGAACGCAGGAAGTATACGTTCCCATAAACATCGAAGCACTCAAGCCCTCGCAGAGAATAGTGAACGTAGCGCACGAAGATACGCTCAATCCGCTGTGGTTCAACGGCAAGGATTATGAGAAGTTTAACGTTTCGTTCGGCGGCGGCACGAGTTTCGATATGTATCCCGACTGGTCTACGGTCGTGTATTACACCAACGCAAATTGCACTAACAGGAAGAAAGTTCAGGATATCTACACCGACGTGACGAGCGGAACGGTTTACGCAAAGGTCAGAGCGTACGTCAAAGACGAGCACGGCAACAATATCGGTCTTGTGCGCGACGGCAACAACGAAGACGGTTCGCCGAAGTACGTCGCTCAGGAAATCCAGTTGCGTATCAACGTCGAAGTGCAGAAGATTGCGTCCGTAAACTTCTTCTATGACGAAACGGTCGGCGATATTTACGCGCTGAGCAAGTCCGAGCAGTTCAGGCTGCGCGACAAGATTGCCAACCCCGATAACTACACGGGTACGGTCTATGCGCAGACGCATATCAAAGACGGTGTTGCATACGGCATCGATCCCATCAATTTCGCGCTCAACGTCAAGTCCTATTTCAGAGCGGGCGATGTCGAGGCGGATTGGATATATGACGATAAAGAGATGACGTACACTATCGGCGGTACGCCGTACTGGAACGACGCATTCGGCGGCACCGCGGTTCGCGTAAACCTCGAAAACGGCACGTTTACAGGTAAACGCTTCTCTTATAACGACGTTACGGATACTTACGTTGAGGACGCAAACGGCGATTACAGATACGATTCGGGCACGCGTACATACGTGTTGCTTACAGACGGCGAAAAGGGCGTACCGTATCTGGCTTACGTACAGAAGTGGATTTGGAACGACAGTACCAAAGAACTCTTCGTCGAAATCGGCGGACAGCGTATCAAGGTATATACGAGTATCCCCGATTATACGTTTACCGATATCGTTTCGCTCGGAGACACGAATCTGACGGTCAAGGGCGGTACGGTCGGAAGCAACGATGATATTCTCGTCTTTGAATACGACGTGCACAATTCTTGGAAACTGCCCGAAACAGGCGTCTTCGAAACGGTATCCTGCAAAGATAACGTAACCACTCAAATCTACTGGGTAGACGGTTCGTCGCCTGCCGCAAGCGAGATTATGACGGATGCGGAGGGCAATAAATACGTCGAAAGAGAGTATTACTTCTTCGACGGAATCGATACCTTGCGCTATCCGCAGGAAGGCGCGTTTACGGCAAGAATCTATCTCGTCAACACCGACGACGTCGTTGAAAGAGTGGAACTTGAAAATCAATATACCAACTACAGCGTATTCGACAGACTCGTGTTTGCAGAGACGGCGACGATTCATCATTCAAACGGCACGGTTTCGCAACACGTGCCCGTACGTTGGGACAGCACCGCTATGCCGACTGCGGCTGAAATCGCCGCGGGCGAGTTCGAGAGGTCGTTTACGGTTGCATACGGCAGTATCGCCGACGGCAATGACAACGGATTCTGGAAACAGACCGTCAAGTTTACGATAGTCAACGAATTCACTTTGGAAGGATTCGAAGGCACTTCCTATGACCTTGCGTATGCGCTTACCGCGGATAAGTTCTTCGGAGGATTGCCCACGGCTACGAAACTCAGCGTCAACGGAAAGAATATCGACGTAAATCTCGTTTGGGACGGCAATTACACCGCAGCGGGATTTGACGGAAATATGAACCTGACCGTAAGCAGCGAGTATCTGACAAACGATTACAACGTTTCGGTCAAAGTCGACGCAGTTAACTTCGGCGGACTTGTCGCGGGAGACTACTTCAAGGTTGACCCGTACGGTAAGGAAGGAAACCTGTTCGTAAGCGGTTCGATGAATTCGATTGCATACACGGACGCCGACGGAAACGAGTACACTGCGGACGTAAAGGCAAATTACACTCTTGCCGACATCGACGGCAGCCTCGAAACCGACTCCGATTTCTTCAACAACATCGGCAAGTTCTTCGGAAAAGAGTATAAGGTAAACGTTACGTTCACCTATTCCGGCGGTCGCGACGCGATGCAGGAAACTCAGCAGATAACGGTCTACGTCATCGACAGAACTGTGTATTTCGTTACGGATTACGAATACCGTTCGCTGTTGCTGGATCCGTTCCTGCACTCCGACACGAGTTATCTGCCCGTAACGCTCGACGTTACGACGCGTATCGATAACGGAATGAATATCAACAAGTTCACCGCATACTTCGATTGGTCCGCGCTCAACAGACTGATTCAGAGCGGTCAGAGCAATCTCGCATATATGGCGACGGCGATAGTTCCCGTGGCGAATCCCAACGGCGACTACGTGTATGCCGATATTACGGACGACAAAGTGGACAACAAGAAATTTGTCACCGTCGAAGCATACGAGCGTTATATGAGAGAAAAACTGCAAAACGAAGATTGGACTTGCCCCGCCGGCGAGAAGTTGTATCTTGCAAGACAACTCTTCAACCTGCCCGTAACGGTGCTTGACCGTCAGATTGCGTCTTCCGAGTTCGTTTACAACAGCAACGTTGTAGAACTTTACGTTGACAACAGCAAGTATTCGACGGTTACCAGAACCATAGTGGGCATAGACGCCAACGGCGAGCGTACGGACGGCAGATACATCGATATAGCGAAGAGCACTCAGAGCGGTCTGCCCGAAGAGATTACGTTCTACAATAAGTTCTCGTACGTCGGCGAAAAGGGCTTGCCGTCTCGCATTCAGATTTCGTTTGCGGGAGGAGACGTCAACACCTACTTCCTGACTTGGGAGGGCGCACCGTCGTTCGAAGAAGTCAGCACGATTACGTCGACGCTGAAAAAGACTGTAAGAATGAACGTTTGGAGCGACGACCCGTCCAGAGTCGACGCGCCCAGAATTTCGAAGGACGTAGTATTTACAATACGCTCGTCCGCGCTTACGGTGAACAACAGCGATATCACCTATAAAGATTTGTCGATGGGCGAGTATAAGTACAATTTCGAACCGTACTCCGATTTCGAAAACAGCCTGTACAACCTCGATAACTTCGATAACAGCGTAACGTACTACGTCGGCGGTCAGTATATCTCCGTCAACAACTGGTGGAACGAAGGCAGAACTATCGGCGAATTCACTTTCTACAACGAAACCTGGGAAAGACGTCACGCTATCTATAAAGTGTTCGGCGGAATTCTCGCAGAGGGCGATACGGCGTTTGCGAACTACTTCGTGTATAACAGAGCAAACAGGACTTACGTCAAAAATACCGCTCGCGTCATCTACGACGAGGATACGCGCACTTATAAGAACGCAAACGGCGAAGAACTCTACATCTTCACTTACGTAACCACTCAGACTATGGACGTCAAGTGGGATGTCAGCAAGACCGCGTACACCTATAAGGGCGGAAACGTCAAGGTTAAGGCTACGGTAGCAAGCGCGGTCGACGGAAATCTCTGCACGCAGGAAATGGACGTTGTAGTCCGCATAGCGAGCGCAAAAGCCTCCTCCTTCAACTTCGGCGGACTGGTGACGGATAAGGAACTCGAAGGCAGATTCTACGATACGGGAACGAACACGTTTATAATCGACCCGTTTGAGAACATCGATCCGTTTGAAAGAGTCGGAGGCACTCTGCCTGCGGGAGTCAAGAGATATACTCAACTTATCGACGGAAGTTTCGTAGAAGACGAGAAGGGCAATTATATCGCGACAGGCGACGGATTTGTCGAACTGACTTATGAACAACTCGGCGAGTTTAAGTACTTCCCGAGGTCGATAAGAATCGTGCCCGAAGGTTCAACGAGGTCCATAGAAGTGCCTATCCGCTGGGATATGAGCAACGTCAACGTAAGTTATGCGGGCGGCAAATTCACCGCGTATGCGTACATCAACGCCGACGGCGCGTACGACTATGAGTACGGCAATCAGACCAACGAAGTCGGAGTACAGCGCATTTCGATAACCGTACAGGTTGCCGACAGAGCGGTCAAGTCGCTGGGTACAAGCACGGCTCTCAATAATCTGAAGGGCTTTGCAGGCAAGACGACGCAGGATTATATCAACGCATACGATTGGGAATTGCCCACAATGCCCACGATGCTCGGCGTTTATGTAAGGAAGTTCGATCATACCAACGGCGTACAGTCCGAAACAAGAGAGTACAGAACGTTCTATACTGCGGAAACTAAACCCGCGAATCTGCCGAGCAGTTATGCCGGTACGCTCAGTTGGAACTTCAATAAGTTCCGTCCGAGTTATGAAGGCGGCATAATCTACGTGACGGCGGTGCTTACCGCCGCAGACGGTACGCATCAGTTGTACGATATACCGTTCCTCGTTGACAGAAGATATATCCATTACCTCAATGCGACTAACGGAAAACTTTCGGCGTACGCTGACGACAGCGGAAATCTGTGGTCGTCTGTCAATGCGTCCACAGGCGTAAAATCGGCGAGCGCGACAGAAAGGACGTATGAGGTCAATCCCAACGACGGTTCAACATTTACATTGCCTACGGCATACAACGTCACGTTCCGCGTCCAGACTCCCGTCTATGACAAGAATAGCAACAAGGTCACGGGTTGGAGCGCAAGAACCACATCGTCGTCTGTGCTGTACAGATACGTCATCGTATCTATGCCTGCAAACTCGGCGTGGACGGTTCAGACCAGCGGCAGCACGGGAATAACTTCGGATATGAACGGCAAGTACGGCACTATCCAGATAAGGTCGCAACAAAGAGTTTCAGTAAAGATCAACGTAGCGGCGAATTCGAGGCTTACAAGCGCGCCGACAACTTCTGCACTCGGCGTAGCAAGCACTGCGAGCAACGTTTCGCGCCTGAATACTAAGTACAACGGTTATAAAATTGTGTGGTACGGAAGAGCGAGAGTTTACGACGTAAACAATTCTTCGAGAATCGTCGCGACCTTCCCCGTAATGTTTACCTCGGCGGGAGACACTGTCAACCTTCCGACGTTCGGAAGCAGAAAGGTCGTATATGACTTGTATGCCAGCGTGGGCGCGGTAGTCGACGTAAACGGCAACGTTCTTACAACCACGCTGTCGACTTCCAACTTAGGGGATAACTTCTCGTATGAAGGCAAACTTTATTACCCTGTTATGAGAGGTCAGGAAATCCCTGTCGGACAGCAGAGGACAGCGGCTGTGACAATAACGAATAAGCCGCCGATAGGCTCAAATTGACCGAATGAACTTTAATAACGTAAGAGGATGTCCGCAATGCGGGCATCCTCTTTATCTTAGAAGCATTGCTTTTCTTCGGGAAGAATAATTTCGGCAGGCGTGGTTTAAATGCCGAATGCATTCCGTCCCGGAAATAAATTCGCTTGTATTTATATAAATAAGTGATATAATAATATAAATACTAAATAAACTTATGCGCGCGTATAGCGCGTCAGGAGGACACTCAAATGATTTCAAAAGATATGCTTGTCATCGACATTCTTCAACAGGGAAACCCCGATAAACTTGCCGAAGTGCTTATGGAAAGCGGTATGCATTGCCTGCACTGCACGCTCGCGCACGGCGAAACGCTGGAACAGGCTGCCGCAGTTCACGGCATAGATGCCGACGAACTCGTTGAGAAACTCAATGCCGCAGTCGAATAATCCGTTTTAAGGGGAGATTATGTCAATCGATATACAATCAATTGCGGGGCGGCTTGTCGAACTTCGTACTTTTTCGGATTATTCTACCGCGCAGATGGCTGAACTTCTGGGATTAAGCGAAAGCGAGTACGTTTTGTTTGAGAGCGGCAAGGGCGAAATTCCTATAAGCCTGATTTACAGATTTGCGAGCGTTGTCGGCACGGAGCCTATGTATATTCTGGCGGGTTCTATGCCTACCAAAGACGACGCGGTTATTCTGTACTCGGGTACGGGCGTGGAAGTGGAGCGTTATGACGGTTATAAATTCACTCCGCTTGCGGAAGAGTTCAGACACAAAAATATGAATCCTATGCTCGTCACGCTTGCTCCGACCGATTCTCCCGAACTGGTAGTTCACGGCGGGCAGGAGTTCAATTATCTGTTGGAAGGGGAACTCAGAGTAATCGTAGGGGATAATGAATATTTTCTGCGTCCGGGCGACAGCCTTTACTTTAACCCTGCTCAGCCGCACGCTCAGGTGCCTATGAACGGTACGGTGGCGAAGTTTTTGACGGTTATTACGGAATAATCTAATGCACCCGAAAGGGTGCATTTGTTTTTGACTTTACATTGAGTTATATAAATTCGAAAGCAAACTTTAATTCAATCTTTTCAGCAATACGCTTGAATAAGCGGCGATAGCCTGCGTATGTCCTATTTCGCCGACTTTTTCGTTTGTGGTCGCGCTTATTCCTATACGGTCGCGTGGCACGCCCGTAATTTGGGACATTCTATTGCGCATTTCGTCAATATACGGCGATAACATAGGCCGTTCGGCAATAATCGCCACTGACAAATTATGCGGCGTATAACCCTTGCCCTGCGCGATATCGAGAACTCTTCGCAACAGATCTGCGCTGTCGGCTCCGTCGTATTCGGAATCGTCCACGGGAAAAAGATGTCCTATATCCTTTTCGCCAATCGCGGAAAGAACGGAATCCATAACCGCGTGTATGGGTACGTCGCCGTCGCTGTGCGCCACAAAACCGTATTCGCAGGGAATCTTAACTCCCAGCAGTTTTATGCCGTCGCCTTTTGTCATTCTGTGTATGTCGTATCCGCAACCTGTAAGGAAGTTGTTTCCGTCCGCTCGGGCAATGTCGCCGCCGAACGTGATTTTTACGTTCCGCTCATCTCCGTCGACTATGCCTATATCTCCCGAATAACAGGTTTTGACCGCGCTTAAATCATCATAAAACTCGGATTCTAAACTGTTGTACGCATCAACGAACAGATTTTTTTCGCAGCAGAACGGGGTCTGAACGCGTCTGTATTTCGCCCTGTCCACGGGTTTGGCGTTGGCGGTTACGTCCGCGATCGCGTCCGTCATAGGAAGAAGAGGAAGCGCGACTTTGTGTTCAGACGCGCTTGCGATGACTTTTCTTATCAGGTCGAGAGTAACGTAAGGGCGCGCGCCGTCGTGAACGAGAATAAAATCCGCGTCTTCTTCGATCGACGCGACGGCATTTTTTACGGTTTGCGTGCGCGTCGCGCCGCCATCCGATAACACTATGCGTGTATCTCCGCGTAATCCCGCGCAGTCGAGCGCGGACATAAAGTCCGCCGTGCCCGACGCCGCGATCCCGACGATTATTCTCGTTACGCCTTCTGTTTCGAGGAAGGGTTTTATCGCTTCGACAAGCACGCAGGAATTTCCGCATTTTTCGAAAAGTTTGTTCTTTTCGCCATAGCGGCTGCCGCTGCCTCCCGCAGTTATGATTGCGTTGATTTTCATATTCTACCTTGAATTACGCCTCGAAATCGCTGCCAGTGATTACGCGATACATAGTTTCCGCGGACTGCTTTGTCTGATGTTCGTCTACGGACAGCACCTCGAATTTCATTTCGCGGTTGCCGAAGGTGACGGTTACTACGTCGCCTACGTTTACGTCTTTGGACGGTTTTGCGGCTTTGCCGTTTATTTCGATACGTCCTCCGTCGCAGGCTTCCTGCGCCACGGTGCGACGTTTTATAACTCTTGATATTTTCAGAAATTTGTCTATTCTCATTTAAATCTCCGCCGTGTTTGGTCAATATAGATTATATCCTGTCCGAGTGCGACGCGCAAGCGCAATTTTGCGTGAATTTGCGTCGCGGAAGCGGTCTAAAAACAAATATCGGCAAAGTTCGACGAAAGTTTGTCCAAAACGCAAAAACATTTATTCTGTCGCTTGACAGTATTGACAAATGCGTGTAAAATAGAAAACTGCGCAATAATGCAATTCTCGCCCTCAAAACCCTTCGGTTTTGGGGGTAGGGGGTTATAATTACATAGTTATTATAGCGTACAGCAACACGGAAAACAAGTCCGCCGAGTCTTTTAGAAAGGTCCTAAAAAATTTTTTTCAAGGGACCGCGAGGCGGCGCAAGCGGTAATTTTTTTAAGGAGTGAATATATGTCCCAAAGAATTCACAATCAAATGTACGGCACGACGGAAAGACGCGACTTTTCACAGATAAAGAACGTGCTTCCAATACCGTACCTTATCGAGGTGCAGAAAAATTCTTACCTGAATTTTATCGGCGAAGGCATCGACGAGGTGTTTAAAGATTATTCTCCTATCGTCGACTTTGCCGGAAGATTGAAACTGGAATTTTTGTCGCACCGTTTTGACGGCGACCCGAAGTATACCGTCAAAGAGTGCAAGGATCGCGACGCGACGTATGCGGTTCCGCTCAAAGTCAAGGCCCGTCTTACGAATACCGAAACGGGAGAAGTCGTCGAACAGGAAGTGTTTATGGGCGACTTCCCGCTTATGACAGACGCGGGTTCTTTCGTCATCAACGGCGCAGAACGCGTTATCGTAAGCCAACTTGTCAGAAGCCCCGGCGTTTACAATGACAAAGTTCTCGATAAAAACGGCGTTCCCCGTTATAATACGACGGTTATTCCCAACCGCGGCGCCTGGCTCGAATACGAGCAGGATATAAACGACATACAGTGGGTGCACGTCGACAGAACAAGAAAAATCACCGCGACCACGTTGCTGCGCGCTTTGGGCATCGGCACCGATGAGGAACTTATCGACCTTTTCGGCGGCGATGAAATGATTGTCAAAACCTGCGAGAAGGACGCGGAATGCAAAACCGTGGAGCAGGGCAAGATGAATCTCTTCCGCCGTCTGCGTCCGGGTGAAGTTCCCACCGTCGAGGGCGCGAACGTACTTATTCACAACACATTCTACGATTATAAGCGTTATGACCTTGCAAGAGTCGGACGCTACAAATACAACAAGAAACTCGCAATCGGCACGCGCATTGCGGGATACAAACTTGCGGAGGACGTCGTAAGCCCCGTTACGGGAGAGATCCTTGCGGTTAAAGGCGAAGTTGTCTCGGAAGAAAAGGGTAAAGAAATCCAGAACAACGCGGTCAACGTCGTATATCTCGAATACACCGACGCCGACGGAAAAGCGCGCAAGTTCAAAGTTATCGGAAACAACACAGTAGACCTTGACGCGTTTGTACAATGCAATCCCCGCGACCTCGGCATTCTCGAAAAGGTTTATTATCCCAACCTAAAAGCCTTGATGGACGAGTTCGGACAGAACAAAGAAGAATTGCTTCTTGCAATCAGGTCCTCGGTAGACGAGTTGGTGTACAAGCACATCACGCTTGACGACATCATCTCCATAGCCGACTACAACCTCGGCTTGCGTTACGGATTCGGCACCTGCGACGATATCGATCACCTTTCCAACCGTCGCGTCCGCGCCGTCGGCGAACTGCTTCAAAATCAGTTCCGCATCGGTATTTCCAGACTTGAAAGAGTCATCAAGGAGAGAATGGCTTCCGCTCAGGAAAATGCGGAAATCACTCCTCAGACTCTCATAAATATACGCCCCGTGACAAGTGCGGTGAAAGAGTTCTTCGGCTCTTCGCAGTTGTCTCAGTTTATGGATCAGCCCAACCCCATTGCGGAACTCACGCACAAGCGTAAACTTTCCGCTCTCGGCCCCGGCGGTCTTAACAGAGAGCGCGCAAGTTTCGAAGTCCGCGACGTTCACCACTCGCATTACGGACGTATGTGCCCGATCGAAACTCCTGAAGGTCAGAACATCGGTCTTATAACCTCGCTTTCCTCTTATGCGAAAGTCAACGAGTACGGATTTATCGAAACTCCTTATCGCAAGATAGAAAAGACCTTTGACGAGGAAGGCAAAGTTACCGACGCGGTCGTCACCGACGACGTCGTATATATGGCGGCGGACGAAGAGGACAAATACGTCATCGCGCAAGCCAACGAAGAGTTGGACGAAACGAGCAGATTCGCACGTCAGCGCGTCAACTGCCGTATTCAGAACGACATCCGCGAAGTCCCCAAATTTACGGCGGACTATATGGACGTCAACCCCAAACAGTTGATATCCATCGCAACCGCGCTCATTCCCTTCCTTGAAAACGACGATACGAACCGTGCGTTGATGGGCTCGAATATGCAGAGACAGGCAGTTCCGCTTTTGCGCCCGCAGGCTCCGATGATTGCTACCGGCGTCGAACATAAAATCGCGTACGACAGCGGAGTGTTGAAGATCGCAAAACGCGACGGATTCGTCAAATATGTGGACAGCGACAAAATCGTCGTAGAGTGCGCCGACGGGACAACGGACACCTACGTACTGAGCAAGTTTGAAAGGTCCAACCAGTCTACCTGCATAAATCAGCATCCGATTGTTTCCAAAGGCGATAAGGTATTCGCGCCCGTGTGGGATGAAAACGGAAATCTTGTCAAAGAGGGTACTGTTCTTGCGGACGGTCCAGCCTGCGAAAACGGCGAACTCGCGCTCGGAAGAAATATGCTCATCGGCTTTATGTCGTGGGAGGGTTATAACTACGAAGACGCGGTCCTCATCAGCGAGGAACTCGTCAAAGACGACCTGTACACCTCCATCCACATCGAGGAGTATGAAATCGAGTGCCGCGACACAAAACTCGGCGAAGAGCAGATCACAAGAGACATCCCCAACCTCAGCGACGAAGTTCTTAAATACATCGACGAAGACGGTATCATTATGGTCGGCGCAGAGGTCAAGGCGGGAGATATCCTCGTCGGAAAAGTTACGCCTAAGGGCGAAACCGAACTCACTCCGGAAGAAAGACTTCTCCGCGCGATATTCGGCGAGAAGGCGAGAGAGGTTCGCGACACGTCTTTGCGCGTGCCCAACGGCGAGAGCGGTATTGTCGTAGATGTCAAAGTGTTTACGAGAAAGAATAAAGATGAACTCGCCCCCGGCGTAAACAAACTCGTACGCGTTTATATCGCGCAGAAGAGAAAGATTTCCGTCGGCGATAAGATGGCGGGACGTCACGGAAACAAAGGCGTCGTGTCAAGAGTTCTTCCCAAAGAGGATATGCCCTTTATGGCTGACGGAACTCCGCTTCAAATAGTGCTCAACCCGCTCGGCGTTCCTTCGCGTATGAACATCGGTCAGGTTTTGGAAGTCCACCTCGGACTGATAGCGCATATGCTCGACTGGAAGATCGCAACCCCCGTTTTCGACGGCGCAAGCGAGCAGGACATCAAAGCGCTGTTCCAGCAGTGCGGACTTGTCAACGAAGAAGGAAACGTTGACGGCAAGATTCAACTGTACGACGGAAGAACGGGCGAACCGTTTGAAAACCGCGCTACGGTCGGATATATGTATTATCTTAAACTGCATCACCTCGTCGACGACAAGATCCACGCGCGTTCGACAGGACCGTACAGCCTTGTTACCCAGCAGCCGCTCGGCGGTAAAGCGCAGTTCGGCGGACAGCGTTTCGGCGAAATGGAAGTCTGGGCGCTCGAAGCGTACGGCGCGGCGAATATGTTGCAGGAAATTCTCACAGTCAAATCGGACGACGTTGTGGGACGTGTCAAAACTTACGAGTCTATTGTCAAGGGCAGCAATATTTCGGAACCCGGTATTCCCGAATCGTTTAAAGTTCTTGTCAAGGAATTGCAGAGCCTTGCGCTCGACGTCAAAGTCCTCACCGAGGACCGCGACGAAGTCAAACTCCGTGACTATGACGACGATCTCGATTTCGAGCCGCCCACCAGAAAGCCCGAGGAATTGCAGGAAGTCGATATTACCGACGATTTGTTTGCAAATATCGGTCTTGACGGCAAGTCGGACGACGCAACGAGTATGTTCGATACCGATGAAATAAAGAGTATGTTCGACACCGACGATACGGCAAGTATGTTCGATACCGACGATGACGACGAAAGCATTTTCGGCAACTCCGACGAAGAGTGATAGGAGGATAATATGTACGAACTTAGCAATTTTGATGCTATTCAGATAGGCGTCGCTTCACCGGAAAAGATCAGAGAATGGTCTTACGGCGAAGTGACTAAACCCGAAACAATAAACTACCGTACGCAGAAACCCGAGAAAGACGGTCTGTTCTGTGAAAGAATTTTCGGACCTACGCGCGACTGGGAGTGCCATTGCGGAAGATATAAGAGAATCCGTTATAAAGGCGTTATCTGCGAAAAGTGCGGCGTCGAGGTTACGAAATCAAAAGTGCGCCGTGAGAGAATGGGACATATCGAACTTGCCTGTCCCGTCACTCACATCTGGTATCTCAGAGGCGTTCCTTCGAGAATCAGCATACTTCTCGATATTTCGCCCAAAGAACTCGAACAGGTCGTGTACTTTGTATCCTATATAGTTCTCGATCCCGGAAAGTGCACGGAAATATCCAAAAAACAGGTTATATCCGATAAGGAATACCGCGATTTGCTCGACAAATACGATTCTAAGGATTTCAGAGTAGCAATGGGTGCCGAAGCGGTCAAAGAACTGCTTATGGAAGTTGACCTTGAAAAGGAGAGCGAGCAACTCAAAGCGATTATCGAAGATTCCGTCGGACAGAAAAGACTCAAAGCGGTCAAACGTCTCGAAATAGTCGAAGCGTTCCGCCGTTCGGGAAACAAACCCGAATGGATGGTTATGGACGTTATTCCCGTTCTGCCTCCCGAACTCAGACCTATGGTTCAACTCGACGGCGGCAGATACGCCACCAGCGATCTCAACGACCTTTACCGCAGAGTCATAAACAGAAATAACCGTCTTAAAAAACTCAAAGAGTTGGGCGCGCCTGAAATCATCGTTCACAACGAGAAACGTATGCTTCAGGAGGCTGTCGATGCGCTGATTGATAACGGCAGGCGCGGAAAGGCAGTGTCGGGCGCGGGCAACAGAGACCTTAAATCGCTCACGGGTATGCTTCGCGGAAAACAGGGACGTTTCCGTCAGAACCTGCTCGGAAAGCGCGTCGACTACTCGGGACGTTCCGTTATAGTCGTCGGACCTGAACTTAAACTTTATCAGTGCGGTCTGCCCAAAGAGATGGCGCTCGAACTCTTCAAGCCGTTCATTATGAACAAACTCGTAGAGCGCAATCTCTGCCACAACATCAAAAGCGCGAAGCGTTTTGTAGATACGGGCAAGAATCAGGTTTGGGATATTCTCGAAGAGATTATCAAGGACCATCCCGTTCTTCTCAACCGTGCGCCTACGTTGCACAGACTCGGCATTCAGGCGTTCGAACCCGTGCTTGTCGAAGGCAGAGCAATCAAACTTCATCCGCTGGCTTGCGGCGCGTTCAACGCCGACTTCGACGGAGACCAGATGGCTGTTCACGTTCCGCTTTCCATCGAAGCGCAGGCAGAGGCGAGAATACTGATGCTTTGCACAAACAATATTCTCAAACTCAGCGACGGCAAGCCGATTGTTTCGCCTACGCAGGATATGGTTATAGGTTCGTACTATCTGACGATAGTGCGTCCCGGCGCGGTCGGAGAAGGCAACTGTTACAGTTCCTTCGACGAAGCGGTGATGGCGTATCAGGAAAAGGCGCTTACTTTGCAATCGCTTTGCTATATTCGCGTGCCTGTCGAAAATGCAGACGGAACAAAGGGATATCGTCTGTTGCATACAACGCTCGGACGTTGCATATTCAACTCGAATATTCCGCAGGATTTGCAGTTTATCGACAGAACCTCGGCGGAGCAGAAAGGTCAACTTGAAGTCGAAGGTATTCTCGGCGTCAACGCTTGCATAGATCAGAAGCAATTCCACGCGATTTTCGATCTGTTTGCGAAGAAAGCAACGGGTGACGCGTATGCGTGCGCGCGTACCATATTAAAGAGAAGCGATCTTTCCGACGCGCAAATTGACAAAATTGCGGCGCTTATAGCGGAAAAGAGCGGTCTCGATATCGACAACAAGGAATTCAGCCGCGAGATAACCGCGTTGCGCGAAGCAATTCAGAAAGTTCTCGGCAAGAAGGCTATGGCTATCGGAAAGAAACAACTTTCTATGATTGTCGACAACTGCTTTAAATTCCACGGTGCAACCGAAACGGCTGAAATGCTGGATAAAATCAAAGCGCTCGGATATAAGTATTCGACTATCGGAGCAATCACTGCTTCCGTATTCGATATGCATATTCCGGGAGATAAGAAAAAGATAATTGCCGACGCGGAAGCGCAGGTCGTTAAAATCGAAAAACTGCACGCGCGCGGCGTATTCTCCGACGAGGGACGTTATAAGGAAATCATCAAAGTCTGGAAAGACGCGGCGGATAAAGTCGAGGACGAACTCAAAAAAGGGCTGGACGACTTCAACCCCATCTGGATGATGGCAAACTCGGGCGCGAGAGGAAGTATGGGACAGATTCGACAACTTGCCGGTATGCGCGGTCTTATGGCGGACCCCTCAGGCAGAACGATTGAGTTGCCTGTACGCGCGTCATTCCGTGAAGGACTTTCCGTTCTGGAATACTTCATCTCTTCGCACGGCGGAAGAAAAGGTCTTGCGGATACCGCTCTTAAAACGGCTGACTCTGGTTACCTTACAAGAAGACTTGTCGACGTTTCGCACTCGGTAATAGTACGCGAGCAGGATTGCGGCGACACTAAGGGTACCTTTATCACCGCAATCAGAGATGAAAAGAGCGTTATAGAGGCACTTGCCGACAGAATCGCGGGCAGATATGCCATAAACGCGGTTGTAAACCCCGAAACTGGGGAAGTGCTTTGCGAAGCGGGCGAACTTATTTCAACCGATAAGGCAAAAGAAATCGATAAAGTTCTCACTTCCGTATGGGAGAAAAACGGCGCGGATATGCACAGCCAGCCCGGAGTACTCATTCGCTCGGTGCTCACCTGTAAGTCGAGAAACGGCGTGTGCGTAAAGTGCTACGGAAAGAATATGGCGTCCGGCAATCCCGTAAAAATAGGCGAAGCGGTCGGTATAATCGCGGCGCAGTCAATCGGCGAACCCGGAACGCAACTTACGATGAGAACGTTCCACTCGGGCGGCGTTGCAACCGACGACGACATCACGCAAGGTCTGCCGCGTGTCGAGGAACTCTTCGAAGCGCGCAATCCTAAGGGTAAAGCGGTCATAACAGAGAATAACGGTGCCGTTCACATTTCTGACGACCGCCGTGAAATCACGGTTACAGGTCCCGACGGTGAAACAAAAGCCTACGCGATTCCGTACAACGCGAATATTCTCGTTCAGGAAGGCGAAATCATCGGAGCAGGCGACGCGCTTACAAAGGGCTCTATCAATCCTCAGGATATGTTGAGAGCAAAGGGCGTCAAGGGCGTTCAGGAGTATATCGCAAAGGAAGTTCAGTCGGCATACCGTACGGCGGGCGTCGAGATCAACGACAAACACGTAGAGGTTATCGTAAGACAGATGTTGCGCAAGGTCAAAATCGAGGATCAGGGCGACACCGAAATGCTTCCCGGAACTCTCGTCGACCTGTTTACCTATGACGACGAAAATGAAAAGGTTCTTGAAAACGGCGGCAAGCCCGCAACCGCAAAGCGTACGCTTCTCGGAATTACCAAAGCCGCGCTTGCAACGGAATCTTTCCTCTCGGCAGCGTCGTTCCAGGAAACCGCAAAAGTGCTTGCCGAAGCCGCTATCAACAACAGAATCGACCCGCTGCTCGGATTGAAAGAGAACGTCATAATCGGTAAACTCATTCCAGCTGGCACAGGTATGAAATGCTATAAGAACATAATCCCCGTACACGCAAATACAGGCGACGGCGAAATCCGCAGAGAAGAAACGCTCAACAACTCAATCGAGAGCGACGTGGAACTGGACGATTTGTTCGCGGAAGGTGTTATTCCGTCGGAGGAATAATGGAAAAAAGATTTTTTACATCCGAAAGTGTGACGGAAGGTCATCCCGATAAGGTGTGCGACCAGATTGCGGACGCAATACTGGACGACATTTTTACGGGGGATTCTTCCGCAAGAGTCGCAATCGAAGTATGCGCGACTACGGGTATGGTTATGGTTTTCGGCGAAGTGTCCACAGAAGAGCACTACGCCGATATCCCCGCCATTGTTCGCGGCGTAGTAAAAGATATAGGATATAACGACAGTTCGCTGGGTTTTGACTATAAAACCTGCGCAGTTATCAGTTCTATACAGGAGCAGTCGCCGGATATTGCAATGGGCGTGGACGACGCGTCCGATAAAGATAAGAACGAAGAGTTGGATAAAATCGGCGCGGGTGATCAGGGTATGATGTTCGGTTATGCCTGCGACGAAACAGAGTCGCTTATGCCTCTGCCTATCACGCTTGCGCACGCGCTTACAAAAAGACTTACGGAAGTCAGAAAGAGCGGGGAGTTGGAGTGGCTTCGTCCTGACGGAAAGGCGCAGGTCACCGTCGAATATATTGACGGGGTTCCCGAAAGAGTGGATACTGTCGTTGTAAGTTGCCAGCACGCCGATTATATCGACCTCGATACTATCGAAAGCGAAATTATCGAGCACGTGATAATGAAATCCATTCCCGACGAGTATCTTGACGACGATACGAAGATTTATATCAATCCTACGGGAAGATTCGTTATAGGAGGTCCCGCGGGCGACAGCGGCGTGACTGGAAGAAAGATAATTGTGGACACGTACGGCGGATTCTGTCCGCACGGCGGCGGCGCGCTAAGCGGAAAGGACCCCACAAAGGTGGACAGAAGCGCGGCTTATATGGCTCGATACGTTTGTAAAAATCTTGTCGCTTCAGGTATTTGCCGCAGAGCGGAATTGCAGGTTGCATACGCTATCGGAATGTCGCATCCCGTTTCCGTGTATGTCAACACTTTCGGCACGGGCGCAGTAGATGACCAAATCATAGCCAAAATCGTGGACGACGTTTTCGACTTGCGGCCGATGGCAATTATACGCAATCTCAAACTGGATAAACCCATTTACCGAAACACTTCTAATTACGGACACTTCGGAAGAGAGGGATTCAGTTGGGAAGAAACCGATAAAACGGAAGAAATCAAAGAAGCACTCAAAAAATACAGTTTTTGAACGCTAACGAAAAAACGATAGGATAAGACTATCGTTTTTTAATATTCGGAATCGGTCTTCCGCGCGTGTTCGCGGCTTCCGATTCGGTTGCGGAAATAGGATTTTTAGAATGAATCTGAATAAATGCAAATAAGTAAAATGTGCTCCGTAGCCCTGTTCGGGCGCGGACGGTGAGAGGACTTACACTTGCAGGGCGAAATAGTAAAAGTCATTTTTTCAAGCCCCGAAACGGGATATACCGTGCTCGATATGAAATGCGAGGACAGTATTTTTACGGTTGTCGGGGTTTTTCCGCCTGTAAGCGAAGGTCAGATTATAGACGTGGAAGGCAAGTTCCAGACTACTAAGTACGGCAAACAACTGTCTGCGGAAAAGATTTCCGTAAGTCAGCCGTCCCGCATAACCGGAATAATCAAGTTCCTTGCAAGCGGACTGATACACGGGATCGGTCCCGTCACTGCGGAAGCGATTGTAAATAAGTACGGGGTTAACTCGCTTGAAATGATGAAATATCCCGTAGAAATTGCAAAGGTCAAAGGCATATCTTTGAAGAAGGCTACCGACTTTTGTATGAATTTCGTAAAACTGCAAAAGATGCAGGACGCGATAATTTTTTTGCAGAAGTTGGGTATAACCGTAAATACTGCGCTTAAAATCTATAAGGTCTACGAAGCAAAAACCGAGGATAACGTGCGCAAGAATCCCTATATGCTTGTCGAAGATATTGACGGAATAGGGTTTGCCAGCGCGGACAGAATCGCGTCGGAACTGGGCATAAAACGCGACAGCGATTACCGCATAAGCGCGGCGCTTACCTATCTTCTTAAAGACAGCGCGGCAAAAGCGGGGCATAACTATTTGCCGGAAGACGAACTGGTAGCCGCCGCTGTTTCTCTGCTCGCGCTCGATTCGGAAAACGCGGAAGAGCGCGTGCGCGACTGTATGCAGGATATGATTCTGCTCGGAGATCTTGTCAGATACGACGCGGGTGAACATATCGCCATATTGCTGAAAAAGAATTTCAATACGGAACGCAATATCGCGAGAAAATTGTTGCAACTGAGACAGGAAGCCTCCGATTTCAGAGTAAACGTGGAAGACGAGGTGAGCAGGTTTGAAAAGCGCGCAGGCGAGGATTTCAAGTTGCACCCGAATCAGGTTCAGGCGGTTAAAGCCGCGGTTGAAAACGGCGTTCAGATAGTGACGGGAGGTCCCGGAACCGGAAAGACTACGATAGTCAGGTGTATTCTGAATATGTTCAAAAACCTCGGTCAGAGAGTTGCGCTTTGCGCCCCGACTGGACGCGCGGCTAAAAGACTTTCTCAGGCTACGGGCGACGAAGCGAAAACCATTCACCGATTGCTCGACCTTGACTGGAAGAACGGAGAGGGACATTTTACGTATAACGAACAAACGCGACTTCCTCTCGACGCAGTTATAGTCGACGAAGTGAGTATGGTGGACGAATACGTGTTCAACGCGCTTATAAACGCGCTTGAACGAGGCACGCGTCTTGTGTTGGTGGGCGATAAAGACCAGTTGGCGTCCGTGGGCGCGGGGAACGTATTGAACGACCTCATTAAATGCGGACATTTTCAGGTGAGTTATCTCACGCAGATATACAGACAGTCGGAGCAGAGCAAAATTGTTCCGAACGCGCATAAAATCAATAACGGTCAGATGCCGGAGATAGATAATAAGAGCGACGACTTTTTCTTTGAGGAGAGGCAGACGGCTGCGGAAATCTGTGCGAGTACGATTGCGCTGGTCACTAAAAGACTGCCGAAATATCTTAAAATGAATCCTCGGGATATTCAGGTTCTCTGTCCGATGAAGCGTAGCCTTGCGGGTACGCTCAATCTGAACAAAGAATTGCAGGCGGTTATAAACCCGCCGTCTCCTTACAAAAAAGAATTCCGATACGGTGACGGAGTAATGCGAGAGGGCGATAAAGTTATGCAGTTGCAGAACAATTATCAGCAGGCTTGGACGCAGACTGTCGGTACTCGTGTAGAGCGCGGAACAGGCGTATATAACGGCGATATAGGAATAATTGAGAGCGTAAATGCGCAGATTATGCAGTTTACCGTGCGTTTTGACGATGATAAAGTGTCGGTTTATCAATTTGGCGATTCGGAACAACTTTCGCTCGCCTATGCGGTAACGATTCATAAATCGCAGGGGTGCGAGTTCGACGCAGTCGTAATCGCGCTTGACGCTAACTATATGCTTCAAACGCGCAACTTACTGTATACCGCGGTTACAAGGGCAAAGAAGGCGGTTGTGATTTCGGGATCCCGAAATACGTTGCAACGTATGGTGAGAAATAACGAGACGGCGCGACGTTATTCGTTGCTAATAAATTTGATAGAAGAGGAGATCGCGGGAGGTTTGTATGACTTCGCGTGAGCGCCAAACGCGCGCTAAAAACGGGGACGGAAAATCCGCAGGCAAAAAGTTGAGCGATTTTCTGTGGCGGATCAGAAGCGCGGTGAGCAATGCGCTGTTTCCCGAGGATATTACCTGCGACGCTTGCGGAAACGAACTGACTGCAAACACCAGATACAGGCTTTGCGCCGAGTGCTATGAGAAACTGCCGACTGTCGGCGAACACGTTTGCCTGAATTGCGGAGTCCCGCTCAGGGACGAGGCGGATTATTGCATAAGGTGCGAAAACACGGAAAGTCGGTTTTTGTGCAACCGTTCGCCGCTTGTTTACGACGGACTTGCAAAAGATATCATACACGCTTTGAAATTCGGGAAGAAAAAGTATCTCGTGAATACGCTCGGCGCAATGATGGCGGACGAGTTTCTGTCTCAAAAGATGCACGCGGACATTGCGGTGTATGTGCCTATGACGCAGGCGGAAGAAAAGAAACGCGGTTTCAACCAGTCCGAGTTGCTTGCGCGCGACGTTGCCAAGAGGTTGGGACTGCCGCTGTTGCCCGCTCTCGTGAAAATTCGGGAAACATCGGCGCAGAAAGAATTGAAAGGCAAGGAGCGAGCGGATAATCTGGACGGAGCGTTTACGTGTATATTCAATCAGATAAAGGGCAGAAAGATTTTGCTTATCGACGACGTCTTTACGACGGGTGCGACTGCCAACGCCTGTACCGACGCATTGCTTAAAGAGGGGGCGCGGGAAGTTTCGGTGCTTACGTGCGCGATAACAGAAAGAAAAATCCCCTTTGAGAAATCGGACGAGAGTGAGTCTGTCGGCGCGCAATGATATGCAAACCCTTGTAAATGGACTCAAAATGGTATAGAATATTCGTTGATGCGTCTTAGGACGTCAATGAAACTGTAAATTATAAAGAATCAAAACCGAGACAGTTGCGCGGGACTTCCGCGCGTACGCGCGCAGTAATGTTGCGCACGGAGGAAGAGATATGTCAATTTTCAATGAAAACGACAGAAAAGTAAAAAAACTGAAAAAGATAGCAGACAAAATAGAGGTGCTCGCGCCGATTTATAAGGCGATGGACGACGCCGAACTTATTTCGCAGACCGATAAACTCAAATCGAGATTGCAGGAGGGGCAGACTCTTGACGATATTCTTCCCGACGCTTTCGCGGTTGTGCGAGAGGCGGGTGAAAGAGTGCTCGGAATGCGCCACTTTTATGTGCAGTTGTTGGGCGGCATCGCATTGCATCAGGGACGAATTGCCGAGATGGCTACGGGCGAAGGCAAAACGCTTGTGGCGACTCTGCCCGCATATCTCAACGCTTTGTCGGGCAAGGGCGTGCACGTCGTAACCGTCAACGACTATCTGGCGACGCGCGACGCCGCGTGGATGGGCAAACTGTATAAGTTTTTGGGGCTTACAGTTGGCGTTGTCGTGCCCGGAATGACCTCGGAGCAAAAACGCGCCGCATACAACAGCGACATTACATATTGCACCAACAACGAACTGGGATTTGACTTTCTGCGCGACAATATGGTTGTACGCAAAGCGGATAAGGCTCAGCGCGACCTGAGTTTTGCGATTATCGACGAAGTGGACTCTATCCTCATCGACGAAGCGCGTACCCCGCTCATAATATCGGGCAGAGGCGGAAAGTCGAGCGAACTTTATAAGTCTGCGGACAACTTCGCGCGGCAGTGCAAAGAGGGCGTCGATTTCACGATTGAAGAGAAAGAAAAGGCAATTATGCTCACCGACGACGGAGTTGCCAAAGCCGAAAAATTCTTCCACGTGACGAATCTCACGGATTTGGATAATACCGACCTTTACCATCACATTCAGCAGGCTCTGAAAGCGCATTTTATGATGAAGCGCGACAAGGACTATATCGTAAACGACGGAGAAGTTCTCATTGTCGACGAGTTTACCGGACGAATTATGATAGGAAGACGCTATAACGAGGGCTTGCATCAGGCTATCGAGGCGAAAGAACACGTTGTAATCCGCAGTGAAAACAAGACGCTTGCAACTATTACCTTCCAGAACTTCTTCCGTATGTACAGCAAACTCAGCGGAATGACAGGTACAGCCAAAACCGAAGAAGAGGAATTTCAGGGCATTTACGCGCTGGACGTCGTAACCATTCCCCCGAATAAGCCCTCTCGCAGAAACGACGAGCACGACCAGATTTATACTAAGGTAGGCGGCAAAATCACCGCAATCGTGCAGGATATTATCGATAGCAATCAGAAAGGACAGCCCGTACTTGTCGGTACGATAAGCGTAGAAAAGTCCGAAGAACTCAGCGCGATACTTCGAAGAAAAGGAATTGCGCACAACGTATTGAATGCTAAATTCCACAAGCAGGAATCGGAAATCATAGCGCAGGCGGGAAGATTCGGAGCAGTGACGATTGCAACGAATATGGCAGGTCGAGGAACGGATATTGTGCTCGGCGGCAATCCAGATTTTCAGGCTAAGCAGAAGATGGAAAAAGACGGATATCCGCTTGAAGTCATCGAACTTGCAAGTTCTCCGCACCCCAGTGAGGACGAGGAAATAATCAAAGCGAAAGAGGTTTATAAACATCACTACGAAGCGTTTAAGACGCGTTGCGACGAGGAAAAGGAAAAGGTTATTGCCGCCGGCGGCCTTCGTATAATAGGCACCGAAAGGCACGAGAGCAGGCGTATCGACAATCAGTTGAGAGGACGCGCGGGGCGTCAGGGCGACGTCGGCAGCACGGTTTTCTATATCTCTATGGAAGACGACGTGGCGCGAATTTTCGGCGGAGACAAGATGAAATCGATTGCAGAGGCGATGAACTTTGCGGACGATATGCCTATATCCAGCGGAATTATCACAAAGCAGATTGAGCGCGCCCAGCGTATGGTTGAAAGCAGAAACTATTCGATAAGAAAGCAGGTGCTCAGTTATGACGACGTTATGAACGCTCAGCGTGAGATAATCTATAAAGAGCGCGGCAAAGTGCTTGACGGAATGGACGTGCACGAGCAGATTCTGGATATGATTGACGACCTTGCCGAAGAGATAATCGGATATTACGCCGATTACAAAACCGATTACAACAACTGGGATTACGAAGCGTTTAACGCCGCTCTCGAAAAGCGAATGCTTCCGCAGGGCAGCAATGTTATGAATCCCAAACTGTGTTCCTGCTTCGACGTTTACAAACTCAAAGAAGCGGTTATGAAAATCGCCGTCGAGGACTATGACGCGAAGATAGAGAACCTCGCAAAGGACGGCATAGATTTCAAGGAACTCGAAAGAGTAGTTCTCCTCAAAACGGTTGACTCTAAGTGGATGGACCATATCGACGCTATGGACGCTCTGCGCCGAGGAATAGGACTCCGCGGTTACGGACAGCGCGATCCGGTGATTGCATACCGTCAGGAAGGCTGGGATATGTTTGAAGATATGGTGAGCAGAATACACACCGAGACCGCGTCGATACTGTTGAAACTGCAGGTGGAAAAGCGCGAAGACGGTTCGGGTCCGAAGATGAGTCAACAGATTGCGTCCGCTAAAAAGTCGGTTGCGAACTCCTCCAAAAAAGTCGGAAGAAACGATCCTTGCCCCTGCGGCAGCGGATTGAAATATAAAAACTGTTGCGGTAAGAATCAATAACTAAATCGCACAAATCGGGGTTGAACCGCTTAAAAGCGCGTTTCAACATCGTGTTTGGTGAAATTGATAAACATCCGCAGATTAAACTGCGTATGATACAAGACAGACAACGTACGGGAATGTTGCAATATGATTGATTACAACGAAATAAGAAACAAACTTAAAGGTATGCGCGAAGAAACTGTGCGCGCTTACGAAAGCATAAATCCTAAAAAACTCAAAGAGCGCATTGCTGAACTCGAAGTCGTTCAGAATGCGGAGGGCTTTTGGGATGACGCTGACAACGCGCGTAAAGTGTCTAAGGAAATCAGCCAACTCCAAAGCAAGATAGAAAAGTTTGAGAAGATGATAAAAACCATTGACGACAGTATGGATATGGTCGATATCGTAGAACTCGAATCCGATGAGAGCGAGGACGCCGCGCTTGTGTCGAGCGTAAGCGAACTTCAAGGTCACGTCGAGAGTCTTTCGCTTGCAACTCTGCTTAGCGGCAAATACGACGCTTTGAACGCGATACTCACCTTGCACGCCGGCGCAGGCGGAACCGAGGCTCAGGACTGGTGTTCGATGCTTTACAGAATGTATACGCGTTACGTCGAGCGCGCAGGTTGGTCGTGCACGGAACTTGATTATCTCGCGGGGGACGAGGCGGGCGTAAAGAGCGTTACTTTCAGAGTGGAAGGCGATAATGCGTACGGATATCTTAAAGCGGAAAAGGGCGTTCACAGACTTGTGAGAATTTCGCCGTTCGACGCGAATGCAAGACGTCATACTTCGTTTGCATCTCTCGAAGTTATGCCTGAAATTATCGACACTGCCGAAATCGAGATAAGGCAGGAGGACTTGAAAGTCGATACGTACAGGAGCAGCGGCGCGGGCGGTCAGCACGTAAACAAGACGGAAAGCGCGATACGTATCACGCATATCCCTACCGGCATAATCGTCGCTTGTCAGAACGAGAGAAGCCAGATACAGAACAGAGAAGTCGCGATGCAGATGTTGCGTTCAAAACTTATAGAGAAGCGCGAGCGTGAACGCGAAGAAGAGGCTGCGGCTATAAGCGGTCAACTTAAAAAAATCGAATGGGGAAGCCAGATAAGAAGTTATGTCTTCTGTCCGTATACAATGGTTAAGGATCACCGTACGGGCTTTGAAACGGGTAACGTTCAATCGGTTATGGACGGAGAGTTGGACGGCTTTGTAAACGAGTATCTCAAACTGAGTTCTATTCAGAAGTGACGGCGTAGTTGTCGTAGGGTGACGCAAAGTAAACGTAAGAGACGGATTTATGGAAGAGTTGCGAAAGAAAGAACATTTAACGGTGCTTGCGATTGAATCGAGTTGTGACGAAACCGCTTGCGCGATAGTAAGGGACGGGCGTACCGTCCTTTCCAACGTGATTGCCACGCAAATAGAAATACACCGTCGATTCGGAGGCGTCGTTCCCGAGATAGCGAGCAGAAACCATACGCTGGCGATTGAAAACGTAGTGCGCGAGGCTATGGAAAAAGCGGGTGTTGACAGGGGCGGTATAGACGCGGTTGCCGTTACATACGGCGCGGGATTGCTTGGCGCATTGCTTGTCGGAGTTAATTTTGCAAAATCGTTAGCCTATTCTTGGAATAAACCGCTCTATGCTGTTTCGCACGTCAAGGGACATATTGCCGCGAATTATATCGACAGTACT
This sequence comes from uncultured Christensenella sp., assembly GCA_910578325.1. Classification (GTDB taxonomy): domain Bacteria; phylum Bacillota; class Clostridia; order Christensenellales; family CAG-917; genus CAG-475. The sequence goes on along the minus strand of CAJTQT010000001.1, from coordinate 95,873 downwards.
CTTGAACCTCCATACCTGTGTCTGCTTGCGAGCGGAGGACATACCGCGATTGTGAAAACGGAGGATTACAACGTTGTTTCGCTGATAGCGCAAAGTCGCGACGACGCTGTCGGAGAGGCGTTCGATAAGGTTGCGAGGGTGCTCGGATTGCCTTATCCGGGAGGCCCCGAAATTCAGAGAATCGCAAGGGAAGGCAAAGCGGTTTTCGAGATGCCGATACCCAAATCGAGCGGGTTAGATGACCTGTATTTCAGTTATAGCGGACTGAAAACATTTGTTATAAACCTTGTGCACAAAATGGAACAAAAGGGCGAAATCATTCCTGCTTGCGACATTGCCGCCAGTTTTCAGAAAGCGGCGGTCGCGCAACTTGTCGAGGCGATGAAACTTGTGTCGAAAAAGACGGGAATAAAGAAAATCGCCATTGCGGGAGGCGTGGGTGCGAACGAGGAACTCAGGGCGCGTATGGACGAACTTGAAAAAGACGGGTGCGAGGTGCATTATCCGAAACTCGTGTATTGCACCGACAATGCGGCTATGATAGGCGCGGCGGCATACTTCGGCATAATGGGCGGACAGGAGCCCGCGGATATGACTCTCGACGCCAAAGCGACGGTCGCTTTGAAATGAAATAATATAAACCGCTTTGCCTTAGCGGGGCGCGCGTAATCCGCGCGCAAGATTATTGCTATTTATATAAATATAAAAGTTTAGTAAAATTTTTAAAAAACTTTATTGTATTTGTTTGACATTGCTCCCAAGAATTGGTAAGATGATATGGCTTACGGAAGCCGTAAGCAGTTTTTTACTTTGCAAAGAAACTATGGAAAGAGAAAAACTTATTGAAATGCTGAAACACTCTTCGAAAGTTGTCGGTTCCAAACAGGTTTTGAAGGGTATCTCCGACGGTACTGTCAGGTGTGTGATAGTGGCGTCGGATGCCGATGCGGATTTGAGAAGGAAGATAGTTGCTTCCGCGTCTGTGCACGGAGTTAAGGTCGAGAGGCTGCCGTCAAAGCGGCATCTGGGCGAAATGTCGGGCATAGAAGTGGCCGCCGCCGTCGTAGGGCTCACTGAGGCAAAGGCGATAGACTGAATTGCACCGTTGGGTTGCGGTACGTTCGAAAATCAAATTAGGAGGACTAAGAATGCCAACCATCAATCAATTGATTAGAAAAGGCAGAGAAAGACAGGTAAAAAAATCGTTGACGCCTATTATGGAGCAATGTCCGCAAAAACGCGGCATCTGCCTCAGCGTGACGACCACTTCCCCCAAAAAGCCGAACTCGGCGCTGCGTAAAATCGCGCGTGTAAGGCTTGTTAACGGAATGGAAGGTACTGTTTATATTCCCGGCGAAGGTCACAATCTTCAAGAACACAGCGTTGTCTTGATTCGTGGCGGCCGTGTGAAGGACCTGCCCGGTGTGCGTTATCACATCATACGTGGCGCTCTTGATACTGCCGGCGTTGCAAAGCGCGGACAGGCAAGATCGAAGTACGGTGCAAAACGCCCCAAGAAATAATTTTTCGAATGTATAACCAAAATTTAGGAGGATAATATGCCAAGAAGAAGCGGCGTGCCTAAAAGAGACGTATTGCCGGATCCTATCTATAACAGCAAGGTTGTGACCAAACTCATCAACCAGATTATGCTGGACGGAAAAAAGGGAACCGCGCAGACCATCGTCTATGAGGCTTTCAATATAGCATCACAGAAACTCGGTCAGGAACCGATGAATATTTTTAACAAAGCGTTGGAAAACGCGATGCCTTTGCTCGAAGTAAAGGCGAGAAGAGTGGGCGGCTCCACCTATCAGGTGCCTATGGAAATCCGTCCCGAGCGCAGACAGACGCTCGCCATACGCTGGCTGGTTATGTTTGCAAGAAAGAGAGGCGAGAAAACTATGGATCAAAGACTCGCCGGCGAACTTATGGACGCTTTCAATATGACGGGCGGCGCAGTCAAGAGAAAAGACGAAATGCACCGCGCGGCGGAAGCAAACAAAGCGTTTGCGCATTACAGGTGGTAATCTATGGGAAAGCAATATGCTCTTGATAAGGTGAGAAATATCGGTATTATGGCTCACATAGATGCCGGTAAAACTACCACTACCGAGCGAATACTCTACTATACCGGAGTCAACAGGAAACTGGGTGAAACTCACGACGGTTCCGCGACGATGGACTATATGGAGCAAGAGCGCGAAAGAGGTATCACCATTACGTCTGCGGCGACTACCGCTGTATGGAGAGAACATCAAATCAACATCATCGATACTCCAGGACACGTCGATTTCACGGTTGAAGTCGAGCGCAGTCTGAGAGTTCTCGACGGTGCTGTTGCGGTTTTCTGCGCGAAAGGCGGTGTCGAACCTCAGTCTGAAAACGTATGGCGTCAGGCGGATACCTATAAAGTTCCGAGAATCGCTTTCGTCAACAAGATGGATATCAACGGTGCGGATTTCTTCAATGCCGTAACGATGATGAGAGAGCGTCTCGGCGCGAACGCAGTGCCTCTTGCTTTGCCTATCGGAAAAGAGTCCGATTTCGAGGGCGTTATAGACCTGCTCAATATGGAGGCGGTTTATTTCGATCAGAAAGACAAGGGCATTACGATGACGAGAGGAGAGATTCCCGCACAGTATAAGGCGCAGGCTGAAGAGTACAGAATCAAAGTGCTCGAAGCGGCTGCCGATTTTGACGAGGATATTTTTGAGAAACTCATAATGGAAGATTATGATTCCATTTCTCTCGAACAGATTAAAAAGGCGTTGCGCAAAGGCACTATCGAGATGCGCATAAATCCGGTTCTGTGCGGCAGTTCGTACAAGAATACGGGCGTACAACTTATGCTCGACGCGGTTGTGGACTTCCTGCCCGCACCTACCGACGTAGCAAGTATCGAAGGCGTCAATCCCAAAACTCAGCAACCCGAACTTCGTCATCCCAGTTCAAGCGAGCCGTTCAGCGCGCTCGTGTTCAAGATTCTGACTGACGAGTTTGTCGGCAAACTCTCGTTTATCCGTATTTATTCCGGTTCGCTCACGACGGGCAGCGCGGTGTATAATACGGTTAAGGGCGAAACTGAAAGAATCGGTCGTATTCTTCGTATGAACGCAGACAACAGGGAGGACGTCGAAACCGCTTACGCGGGCGACATCGTTGCGGTTATCGGCTTGAAAAAGAGCACGACGGGCGATACGCTTTCAGATAAAAACAATCAGATAGTGCTTGAAAACCTGTCTTTCCCCGAACCTGTTATCAAGGTTGCAATCGAGCCTAAGTCAAAAGCGTCTCAGGAGAAGATGAATCTTGCGATTATGAAACTGCAAGAAGAAGATCCGACGTTTAAGGCTTATACGGATAAAGAAACAGGTCAGACCATTCTTGCAGGTATGGGCGAATTGCACCTTGACATTATGATTGACAGAATGCTCAGAGAGTTTAAAGTCGAACTTAACGTAGGTGCGCCTCAGGTCAGTTACCGCGAGACGATTACAAAACCCGTTTCACACGTACGCGGTCTGTTCAAGCGTCAGTCGGGCGGTCACGGTCAGTACGGTGATATCGTCATCGATATCGAGCCGAATCCGAGCGGCGGTCTTGAAGTGGAAAACGTCATCGTCGGCGGCGCGGTTACCAAAGAATTCGCAAACGTCGCGTGGGAAGGCATCAAAGAAGCCGCGCAAAGCGGTATACTTGCCGGATACGAATGCGTCGATTTCAAGGTCAGACTCGTCGACGGAAGTATGCACGAAGTCGACAGTTCGGAAATGGCGTTCAAAATCGCGGGTTCGATGGCGTTTAAGGAAGCGGTCGCAAAGGCGGGCGCAACTCTGCTCGAACCGATTATGAAAGTCGAAGTCGTCACTCCCGACGATTATCTCGGCGACGTTATGAGCAACCTCAATTCCCGCCGCGGACAGGTTAAGGGAATAGAGCCCAGAAACGGCGCGCAGGTCGTTGACTGCGATGTGCCGCTTTCGGAGATGTTCGGATATGCAACGTCCTTGCGTAGCATTACGCAGGGTAGAGCAAACTTCACAATGCTGTTCGACCACTATGCAGTCGTGCCTAAGAGCGTGGCTGAAAAGGTCATCGGCGAAAGATCTAAGGAGTCCAAATAAGCGTTATATATAGATATCTATTATATATATAATCGGCTTTTAAGGATAATAAAACAAATTCTATTGGAGGAATTCATTATGGCAAAAGCAAAGTTTGAAAGAACTAAGCCCCACGTTAACATTGGTACTATCGGCCACGTTGACCACGGCAAAACCACTCTGACCGCCGCTATCACGATGTACTGCGCGTCCCAGGGCAAAGCCCAAGAGATGAAGTACGACGAAATCGATAAAGCGCCGGAAGAGAAAGCAAGAGGTATTACGATAAATACCGCACACGTCGAGTATGAAACCGACAAACGTCACTATGCACACGTCGACTGCCCCGGACACGCGGACTATGTCAAAAACATGATCACCGGTGCCGCGCAGATGGACGGCGCTATCCTCGTTGTCGCAGCGTCTGACGGACCGATGCCCCAGACCCGTGAGCACATCCTTCTCGGACGTCAGGTCGGCGTTCCCTACATTCTGGTTTTCCTCAACAAAACCGACCAAGTCGACGACGAAGAGTTGCTTGAACTCGTTGAAATGGAAGTTCGCGAACTCCTTTCCGAGTACGGCTTCCCCGGAGACGACACTCCCATCATCCGCGGTTCTGCGTTGAAGGCAATGGAAGCAGGCCTTGCAGAGAAGTGGGACGACGCAGCATTCAACCCCATCAGAGATTTGCTTGCAGCAGTCGACAGTTATATTCCGGATCCCGAACGCGATACCGACAAACCTTTCCTTATGCCTGTTGAAGACGTCTTCACGATTACCGGCCGTGGTACGGTCGCTACCGGAAGAGTTGAGCGCGGTGTTTTGAAAATGGGTGACAAGGTCGAAATCGTCGGTCTTTCTACCGAGAAGAAAGAGACCACCGTTACCGGTATCGAAATGTTCCGTAAACTCCTCGATTACGCAGAGGGCGGCGACAACATCGGCGCACTTCTCCGTGGTATCCAGAGAAACGAAATCGAGCGCGGTCAAGTTTTGGCCAAGCCCGGCACGATTCATCCTCACACTCACTTCACGAGCCAGGTCTACGTGTTGACGAAAGACGAGGGTGGCCGTCATACTCCTTTCTTCGACGGATATCGTCCCCAGTTCTATTTCAGAACAACCGACGTTACGGGTTCCATCAAACTTCCCGCGGGCGTTGAAATGGTTATGCCCGGCGACCACATCGATATGGAAATCACGCTTATCACGCCTATCGCAATCGAAGAAGGACTTCGTTTCGCTATCCGTGAAGGCGGCAGAACGGTCGGTTCCGGTGTCGTTGCCAAGATTATCGAATAAGTTCTTTCAATATAATATAGACACGTCTCTACACGGCAAATTTATTGCCGTGTAGGGTGTCGTATTTGATAAGAACAAAAGGAGGCTACTATGGCTCAGAAAGGAGCAAGGGTTAAGGTAGTGCTTGCTTGCACGGACTGCAAACAACGCAACTACAATTTGACCAAAAACAAGCAAAAGCATCCCGACAGAATGGAGTTGGAAAAGTATTGCAGATTCTGCAAAAAACACACCTTGCACAGAGAAACGAAGTAAGGCTGGCGAAAAGGAGGCTATATGGCAAACAAAAAGCCGAAAAACAATACCTCAAATATGGAAACGACCGTGCCGCAGACGCGTGAAAAAGCGGCTGTGAACGTCGATTCAGGTAACGAGCCGAAAAAAGCAAAAAAGGCTGTCAAAAAAACTTCCGATAAGCCGAATATCTTCAAGAGAATGTGGAAGGGTATTAAAGGCATATTTTCGGAATTGAAAAAAGTTACGTGGCCGAAAGGCAAAGAAGTCGGAAGCAATACGGCGGTTGTTCTCGTCGTTGTCGTTTTGTTCTTTGTCGTTCTCTTTGCAATCGATTACGTGCTTGCAGGCTTGCTTGGTCTTATAACAAATGGTCAGTGGACGACGATGTTTATTTAAGGAGGGCTGAATGGAAAACGTTGAAAAAAACAACGAACAACCCAAATGGTACGTCATTCACACTTATTCCGGATATGAAAATTCGGTTGAGACCGATTTGCGCAATATGATTGAAAACAACAATCTGCACGACTATATTTTTGACATCAAAATTCCTGTCGAGGACGATATAGTCGAGAGAAACGGAAAGAAGAAAGTCATTCAGCGCAAGAAATTTCCGAGTTACGTATTCATTAAGATGATTTACACCAGTCACATCTGGTTTATGGTGACAAGACCGCGCGGCGTCACGAGTTTCGTCGGTTCTGCCGGACGTCCCATTGCCTTGACGGATGAAGAAATCAGACGTATCGGTCTGGAAACGGTGAGTATCGAAGACTTCGATATCAAAGAGGGCGACGATGTCAGAATCATCAACGGCGCGCTCGAAAACTTCATCGGCGTTGTGGAATCTATCAATGCGGAACATCAGAAAGTTAAAGTTATCGTGGCTATGTTCGGACGTCAGACGCCCGTAGAGTTGGATTTCGCACAGGTTGAGAAACTCTGACGGCCACTCGGCGCAGATGCGCTACACTCAAAATCAGATTTTGAGAAATTCCCGATAGGGTACCGTCGAAAGACGGAATGCGGAAACGCAAAAAATGCACGACAAGTGCTACGTGGGAGGCGGCAAATCCAAATCAGCCGTCGTAAAAACCACATTAGTCAGGAGGAAATATGGCTAAGAAAATTACCGCAGTTGTAAAATTGCAATTGCCGGCAGGCAAAGCGACACCCGGCCCTCCCGTCGGTTCTACGCTCGGTCCTCACGGCATCAACATTGCAGGTTTCACCAAAGAGTTCAATGAAAAGACGGCAAAAGACGCAGGACTTATCATTCCTGTCGTTATCACCATCTATCAGGATCACTCTTTTACGTTCATTCTCAAAACTCCACCCGCGCCCGTGCTTATTAAAAAAGCGTGCGGCTTGAACAGCGGCTCGGCAGTTCCCAACAAGAGCAAAGTGGCAACGCTTACTAAGGCTCAACTTCAAGAGATTGCAACCCAGAAAATGCCCGATCTTAACGCGGCAAACATCGAGGCTGCTATGCGTATGATAGCAGGTACCGCACGCAGTATGGGTGTGCTCGTCGAAGAATAAGGAGGGACGTATATGAAACACGGCAAGAATTATGTAGATTCGAAAAAACTCATCGACAGAACTAAAACCTACGAAGGCGCAGAAGCAATCGAACTCGCTCTTCAAACGGCAAAGTCCAAATTCGATGAAACGATAGAATTGCACGTCAAACTCGGCATTGATCCCCGTCACGCAGACCAACAGGTCAGAGGCGTCGTAGTGTTGCCTAACGGCACAGGTAGAACTGTCCGCGTACTTGCTATCTGCAAAGGCGCAAAAGCGGACGAGGCTCAGGCGGCAGGCGCGGATTTCGTGGGCGGCGACGAGATGATTCAGAAAATACAGCAGGAGAACTGGTTCGATTACGACGTTATCGTCACAACTCCCGATATGATGGGCGTTGTCGGACGTTTGGGTAAAGTCCTCGGTCCTAAGGGATTGATGCCGAACCCCAAATCCGGTACGGTTACTATGGACATTACCCGCGCGATACACGATATCAAAGCAGGTAAAGTCGAGTACAGAGTCGATAAACAGGCTATCTGCCACGTGCCTTTCGGAAAGGCTTCGTTCGGCGTCGAGAAATTGACGGAGAACTACAATACGCTTATGGATGCGCTTCTCAAAGCGAAACCCGCGGCGGCAAAAGGCGTTTACTTCCGTTCCATTTATATCGCAACGACGATGGGACCGAGCATAAAGGTCGTTTACAGAGTATAACCGTTCTCGGTTGCGCACGCGTAATGCGTGCGCAATCAAGCGGTATCAGACGAGATTGTGATGCAAATCGTTTGACATCGATTAAAAATTATATTATCATAAATGCGTTCCTAAGACAGCAAGTGGCTTTTGCCGTAAACGTAGTGCTTGCCGAGGATGAGCCTAATACTTTTGTATGCCGCGTCATTCTGTCTTAGAATGACGTTTAATTTTTATGCGGAGAAATCCGCTTACTATCATAGGAGGTAAAGATGAATCAGCAAGTTCTTGAAGCCAAGAAGCAACAGGTTGAGGACATCAAAGCAAAAATTTCGTCCGCAAAATCTCTTGTCATAATCGACTATATGGGACTTACGGTTGCGCAGGATACCGCGTTCCGTAAAGAACTGAGAGATAACGGAGTGGATTATGCCGTTCTCAAAAACCGTCTTGTCAAAATAGCGTTCAACGAGTTGGGCTATACCCAGTTCGACGAGGCTCTTAACGGTCCGACGGCTGTTGCGTTTTCTTCCACTGACGCGGTCGCACCCGCTAAGTTCATCGCCAAAAATATCAAGGCGCTCAACAAGATGAAGACGAAGTGCGGAATGGTCGAAGGTCAGTTTATGGACGAAGCAGGCTTGAAACAAATCGCAGACATTCCTTCGAAGGAAGTCTTGCTCGCAAAGATGCTGGGAAGTATGCAATCGCCGATTGCTTCGTTCGCAAGATGTCTCAGCAAAATCGCGGAGGCGAAAGAAGCCCAAGCGTAATCACCCGTCGGTGTGTTTATCGGCAAAATATAAAATAAATATCGGAGAATAAAAAAATGGCAGATTTGAATAAACTTATGGAAGAAATCAAGAGTATGACCGTTCTTGAACTCAACGAGTTCGTTAAACAACTCGAAGAGGAGTTCGGCGTAAGCGCAGCGGCACCCGTTGCAGTTATGGCAGGTGGCGGTGAAGCCGCTCCCGCAGAGGAAGAGAAGACGGAATTCGACGTCGTCCTCAAAGAAGTCGGCCCCAACAAAGTTCAGGTCATCAAAGTTGTCAAAGACGCGACCGGACTCGGACTTGTCGAAGCAAAAGGTGTTGTCGACGGAGCACCCAAAACAGTCAAAGAGGGTATGCCCAAAGACGCTGCGGAAGCACTTGTCGCAAAATTCAAAGAAGTTGGCGCAACTGCGGAAATCAAATAACTTTACAAACTATGATAGGAAAACGGCTCGCAATATGCGAGCCGTTTTTTCTTTTGAAAAAGTGTTTTTTATTTTGTCACTCTTTGAAAAATTATAGTTGACAATATCGTGATGATATAATATAATATCGGTAATAAGAATGATTATCAATAAGATAATTGAGAGGAAATAATGGCAGAGACAAACAGGAATACTGTTCAAAAAGAGGTTGTTGAGAGGATTGTAATGTCCGCTTGCGACCATCCTACTGCCGAAACTGTATACCTTAGGGCTAAGGCAGAACTTCCTGCAATAAGTTTGGGTACGGTATACAGAATTCTCAAAAATCTTGCGTCAGACGGCAAAATTGTTGAAATTTCGGTACAAAACGCGCCCTCCGCTTTTGATAAAACGACTTGTATGCACGCGCATCTTGTCTGCGAAAAATGCGGAAACGTAGTTGACGTCTTTCTGGACGAAGACAGATTCCGTAAGGCAGTATCAGATGATTGCGGACACAGCATAGGCAATGCGCAGATACTTTTTAAAGGCGTATGCAAGCATTGTAAAGAATAATAGACGCTTTTAATGGCGGTAAAATGGAATTCGGTTGCTTAGCGACAGAATATATAACTAAATTTTAAAGGAGAGAACAAATTATGGCAAAATACGTATGTCCCGTTTGCGGTTATGTGTACGAAGGTGAAAATCCCCCCGCAGTCTGCCCCGTTTGCAAGGCGGCACTCAAAAAAGAAGAGAGCAACGCTCTGACCTGGATGGCTGAACACGTTGTCGGAGTCGGCAAGGACGTTCCGCAGGATATTAAAGACGGCCTGAAAGCAAACTTTGAAGGCGAATGCACCGAGGTCGGTATGTATCTCGCAATGGCGAGAGTCGCCCACAGAGAAGGCTATCCCGAAATCGGTCTGTACTGGGAAAAAGCGGCGTTTGAAGAGGCGGAACACGCTGCGAAATTCTGCGAGATGCTGGGAGAACTTGTCAGCGAATCTACAAAGACAAACCTCGAAATGAGAGTCGCGGCAGAAAACGGTGCAACCGCAGGCAAGACTGCACTCGCAAAACGCGCCAAAGAGGAAGGACTTGACGCTATCCACGACACCGTCCACGAGATGGCTCGCGACGAAGCGCGTCACGGCAAGGCGTTTGAGGGACTTCTGAACAGATACTTCAAGTAAGTCTTATATAAGCAGTCAAAAAAAAATAAAGCGCATATCGTAGATATGCGCTTTTGTCAATCATAAAGTTTTTATTTAAGACACATTTCGTATGGGATTCGGAAATTTCACAATTTGCAAACCATAAGCCACTCGCTTTCGTCATCGCCGTCGCCTATGATTTCGAATCCGCATTTTTCGTACATCCTTACTGCGTAATTCTCTTTATTTACGCCGAGTGATACCCGATTGTAGCCTTTTGATTTTAGGAGTGAAAGTATACTTTTCATAAGGGCAGTGCCTATCCCTTGACTGCGGAATTCCTTATAAAGTGAAATTGCGAGCGATGGGGTTTTGTTGTCGATTTTTCCGTAGCCGTCCGAGATGCGTGCCCAAACTGCGCCGACAACTTTGTTCGCAACTTCTGCCACAAGACAACAGTCGTCGTGACGCGTGCCGAAATCCTTGATAAAAGCATAAACTTTCGAATCGGTATAAATTATGTCGCGCGGAACGGGTTCTTTATACCCGTGGGGGATAAAGATTGCATTGTATAAGAAATCATCAAGCAATGGAATTTCTTCTTTGTACAGTTCTCTGATTATGTAGTCTGTCATTATCTTTTAAATAATTGAATGCGGTTTAAACTTTCTTATACATCAAGCGCTTGTTGATAGACTTCGTTTTTTGGAATACCGCGGTCTTTGGCTACTTGCTTTACAGATTCTTTTTTGTCCATTCCGAGCGATATATAATGTGTAATATGTTCTTTTACAGATAACGCGTTCAGAGGGTTTTCACAAGACGAGTTTTCGATTATCATCACGATTTCGCCGCGTTCCTCGCAATTGAAGTTTGAAAGAGTGCAAGTTGTCACGCTTTCGTGGACTTTTGTCAGTTCGCGTACGACGTGAACCGTTCTGTCGCCTAATATGTCGAGCAATGTTGCTGCGGTTTTTGTCAGATCGTGGGGGGCAACGTAGATTACGATGGGCAACCCGCTGACGGATGCCTTTGACAGAATATTTTTCTTTTCAGAGTTTTTATCGGGTAAAAAACCCAGAAACACAAATCCGTTTGCTTTTATTCCGCTTAGCGTTATTGCGCTTGCGACTGCTGTGGGACCGGGAATCAGTTCTATATCCACGCCGAGTTTGCGACATCTTGAGATAAGTTCCGCGCCGGGGTCGCTGATAGATGGCATTCCCGCATCCGTTATCAGTGCGACGTTCTGTCCTGCGTTGACGGTATCGATTATGCGTTCACTGCACTCCGCTTCGTTGAATTTATGATACGATATCAGTTTTGCGTGTACGTCGTAGCGGTTGAGCAAGGGGAGTGAATGTCTCGTGTCCTCGCAGGCAATGACGTCGGCGTTGCGCAATACGTCAAGCGCGCGCAGAGTTATGTCCTGCAAATTGCCTATCGGCGTGCCTACTATATATAATTTTGCCATAACTCACCTATAATCGATTATACTTTCTAAATATGCGTTGTTATTGTCCGTACAGTTGGAGATACTCCTGCGTAAAACTACCGTCCTCGTTTTGCGCGATAAACGTTTTTGTGACAAGCCCTGATTTTCCGCCTTTTTTTGCGCTTACGATAACAGAATCCACTCCGCGGGAGAGTTTCGGATATATAAGAATCAATTCTTTTGCGGAAAGATTGCTGTTTTCAAGAGCGACGAACAATTCCGCCATACGGGTGGCTTTAAGCACTATCCATAAATCTCCGCCAAACCGAAGCGAGTATGCCGCGGCTTTGACAAAACAGTCGAGAGACGCCGTGCTTTCCGATCTCGCTATTCCTTTGTTGTTACTCGCTTTTGGAGAATCCTGTGAGAAATAGGGCGGATTGCACAGAACTTTGTCAAAACTCTCCGCCGCAATATGGTTGCGTATATCATTTACATCGCAGTTGATTATCTCCAGATCCAGACAGTTTAACTGCGCGCTCCTGCGAGCCATATCGCAAAATTTTTCCTGCACTTCGACGCCCGTCGCTTTTTTTACGCTTTTTTTGACAAGCGCGAGAGTCGCCAGTATGCCTGAACCGCAGCCTAAATCCAGCACGCTATCCTTAACGCCGAGTTTCGCCATATTTGCAAGAAACACCGAGTCCTGCGAAAAAGCATAGTCGTCGGTGTCCTGAATGATGCGGTAGTTGCCGATGCCGAGGTCGGTGAAGTATTCTGCCATAGGGAGGAATGTCTCCGTTAAGGTAGAGCGCGGCGACGATTATGCGCGCACTACGTTGATTTTTACGGTTTGGGAAACCTCGGGATAGAGCCTGAGCAAGACCTCGAAAGTGCCGAAGTCGCGAATGCTTTCTTTGATTTCTATCTTTTTCTTATCGACCGAATAGCCGAGATCCTGCAAAGCGGTCGAGATCATCTCGCCCGTTACGGAGCCGAACATTCTGCCGCCGTTTTCGCCGCCTTTTGCGGAAACGGTGACTACGACGTTTTTGAGTTTTTCAGCAATTGCCTGAGCCTCCGCGCGTTCGGCTTTAACCTTTGCTTCGTATGCTTTTTTGCGCTGTTCGACAACATACAGATTTTGTGCGGTGCCTTCCTGCGCCATTCCTTTTTTTATCAAAAAGTTGCGGGCGTAACCGTCGTTGACTTCCACCACTTCGCCTTTTTTGCCCGTACCCTTTACGTCCTTTAAAAGTATAACTTTCATAGCGGACTCCTTTAAAAATTGATTTCATATTATTTTAGCACGGTTCACCTGAATTTTCAACGAAAAAACCTAACACTGTGTAGAAATCTTAAAAACGGCAATACTAATAAGAAAACCGCGCATACGCGCGAATCGGAGGTAATATGAAACAAATAAACTGCGCGACCTCAAATTGCGAACATAATCTCAAAGGCAAATGTCTTGCCGGAGTGATATCCATCAGCGAAAGCACTAAGTGCGTAAGCCGTATAAAGAGAGAAGGCGGCGCGCTTGCCCAGAATTTTGCGGACGTGGAAGCGGGAAACGATATTTACGAAAACGACCTCGAATCGCTTGTACAGTGCTCGGCGGAGTGCGCTTTCAACAACAACGGACTGTGTGCAAACGAGCAAATCGACGTTCGTGACGTTCCGTTCTCCACAAAGTGCAAAACCTTTATAAAAAAATAAATTAACGACAGAAAAACGGGATTTTCCGCAAAAGTTTCCAAAACAACTTATCACGAACGTGGTATTTTCAAGAGTGCAGCGAGCCTGACGCTCGGGGCTGTTTGAATGAGTTATTTGGAGGCGATATGGAAAGTATTCGTTACAGCAAACGCGTTCTGGCGCAGACCGAAGTGATAACGGGGGAGAATCTTTTAGACCAGATAGTCCCTGTGTTCAATCACAGATTTGCCGAGGGCGCGCTTTGTCTTATTTACGACAGAGGCGTTGCGCAAATCGCCGACGGGATCATAAGCGAACTTAAAAGCGCGGGATACCGCGTGTTTGTACAGGCGGTGTCATCGCTCAGAAACGGAGGCGACGATGCGAAAATTTCCGCGCCCGAGTATGTCCGTCACGTATTTGCGGTGGGCGCGGGAACAGCCGCGGCGAAAGCGAAAGAGACCGCAAAACTTCTCGACGCCGAATGGACTATGTTTTTAACCGCTCCGTCCACAGATACCATAATGTGCGATTATGCGCCGAAACTGGTGTTTATTGACGAAAACGTATTGATAAAGTGCCCGTTTGAATGTATAGCGTCAGGTTATGGCATCCTTTTTTCACAGCCGCTGACAGCGTTTGAAAGTTTCTTTTCTCAAAAGGTTCTTGCGCAGGACATTTCGTATGACGGCAGTGTCTTTTCCGCTTCATGCGGGACTCTTTGCGATTTGGCGTACTCTTTGCTCGAAGCCTCGATGTCGCGTCGAGAGGACAGCGCGCAGATAATGTCGGAGATTTTGTATGCAAAGGCGTTGAAAAGCGGAAAGCGTCCGCGTCTTATAGGCGAATACAAATATCTTGCAAGCGCGTTGATTACGTCGTTTTATTCCGCATATCTGGGTGCGCCGTCCATTGACGTTATGCCGCCTGCCTGCCGCGAAATCGCGGCGGACGCGCTTTCGGACCTCGGAATAGAGGATAAACGGTGCAAAAGCGTTGACTTTTTCGATTTAAACGGTTATTTTAAAATAAGTTATATCTTGAGCGAATACCGCACAGATTTGCTCGATAAACTTGGTTCGGCGGATTTTCATACCTCGCAGAGGTTCTGGCGCAGGCTTTATCCCGATGCGGGATACTGGCTCAAAGGCGAGATCACATGTAAGGATTTGTCGGATTGTCTTGCCCTTGCGGGCGAACGCAGTGAAAACCTTTTGGGATTTGCGTATGCGTCGGGAGTGTTGTCGGGATATTGAAAGTGCGGAACGAAGGATGAAGATGAAAAATATTAAGGACGTGGAACTGTTTGTTTTTGACCTTGACGGCACCGTGTATATCGGCGACGAGGAAATCGACGGTTCATTTGAAGCAATCAACACATTGCGCAAACTCGGCAAACGCGTTTGTTTTTTTACCAACAACAGTTCGCGTATGCACACCGACTATATCGCGCGTCTGAACAATCTTGGGCTCAGAACGTATTCCGATGAGATTTATACGAGCGGGCAGGTGACCTGCGAACATATACTGGACAATTACCGTATGAGCAAAGTATTTCTGTTGGGCAACGACAGACTTCGCAGCGAATTCGAGTTGTACGGCATTGAACTTGTAGACGAGAATCCCGACGTCTGCGTGATTGGTTTCGATACGTCGCTTACTTATGACAAACTGTATAAATTCTGCGATTACGTCAACAGAGGATTGCCGTATATCGCAACGCATCCCGACTATTTCTGTCCCGCGCCCGAATGTCCTATGCCTGACGTCGGAGCGATGCTTGAAATGATTAGGCTCACCGTAGGAAGAATGCCTGACCTTATTATGGGAAAGCCGCATAAGACGGCGGGCGAACGGCTTGCGAGAAAATACAATCTTCCCGCAAAAAAAATAGCAATGGTCGGTGACAGACTGTATACGGACGTGGCGTTCGGCAAGAATTGCGGTTTTGTGTCCGTTCTCGTACTTTCGGGCGAAACGACTGCGGATATGTTGCCTAAATCGAAAGTCAAACCCGATTACGTCCTTAATAAAGTCAAAGATATTGTTCCGTTTCTTACCGATAAGGAATGATATTAGCGCAAACAAAGATTCGATATTGTATATGACAATAGCCGACGTATTTTTACGTCGGCTTTCAATTTATCTGTTAAAAATATACAAAAGGGCATAAGCGATTGCTAAATTTTCGAATATAGTATAAAATAAATCTACTAAAAATGTCATTAAGGAGGGCTTTTTGTGACGGAGAACGAAAAAACTTCAACAAAAAACACTGCGCAGACTAAAACATCAACCAAAACGACAGCATCAAAATCTGCGTCAGCCAAAAACGTAGAGCAAACTAAGGGCGCAACCGCATCCAAGACGGCGAAACCCGCCGCGGCTAAGGACGCTCAGACGGCGAAACCGAAAGCCGCTAAAACGGCGGTAAAGTCGGACGCTAAAACTTCCGAAAAGGCGGAAGCCGTGAAATCAGAGAAGAAAACAACTGCTAAATCCGAAGCGGCAAAGACTGTTAAGACGGAAACGGCGGCAAAGAAAACCCCGGCAAAGCCGACTAAATCCGAAACTGAAAAGAAAGAAACTACAAAGAATGCAAAGGCGGTTAAAACTGAAAGAACAATTGCGGAGGAATCTGTTAAACCGACTAAGCAATCCGCGAAAAAAAACGAGTCAGCAGCCGAAGAAGTAGCGGCTGATTTTGCCGCGGCACCTGTCGCAGTCGCGGGTAAGAAGCAGGGCAAGAAAGAAGAAAAAGAGGTTAAAGAGAGTAAATCCGAAAAGACTGTCAAAAAAGCCGCATCGGAATCCAAATCGGCAAAAGCGAACGGCGACGGAACGGCTACGCTGTCCAAAAAGAATATCAGAATGATAGCGATTATAGGATCTTCCGTTCTGCTTGTTCTGATACTTGTGCTTTCGCTTGTCTTCGGTTTGCGCGCCTGCAATATGGCGGATCCGACTAATCCTTTTGTACCCGCGTATACAAACCAGACGGTGGTAAAATACGAGGCGGAAATTTTAGGTACTGTTGACAGGCGCATTCCGAACGAAGTGCACGACGGAGGACTTGTCGCGGACGGAACTATCCCCAAATATCCTACGTACGGCTATACCGTTTCGTACACTGCCGAACAGAAAAATGCGGTTATCGGCGAAAGTTGGACGTATGCTTCCGTTAATACCAGAATCGGAAGCGACGGATATCCGAAAAATACTTTCGATAAAATGGACGCCGCCGGCAATCTGTATCTTAACGGCGTTGATACGGGCAGAGACCTCTTTAAGCATACTGCCGCTGAAAGTATGTATCTCGGCAATACCGCGGATACCGAACAGGCGGTTATCAAAAGGCTCAAACTCAGTCCGCGAGGATATGACAGTTACAGCGTAACGGGACTGTATGCACCTGCCGGCGAAGTTATCAAAATCGAAATCAGCAAAGAGGATATGGAGGCGAACAGCACGATTACCGGAGAGGGCATTCTCGTACATATCGGTCAGGCTTTGTATAACAGAAAAGCAAACAATATCTGGGCGGCAAGAAATATTAACCGTATGCCCGTTATCCTTAACAGTATGGTTGTAAACAAGGCGAATTCCGAGTACGACGAGGAACGTCAGGTATACACTGCATACGTGGGTTCTTTCCTCGGCGGTCCAATATACGTTCATAATACGTCGGTTACGACGACGGTTACTATTTCGGGCGGAGTTCCGTATTCCCACTTTATTTTGGGTTATACCACTCCCGAAGAGTTCGAGCAGAACAGCAAATCGACGGCGCCTATGTTCGATATGGAAGTCTGGGAATACGGCGTATTGCACTCAGGTCCCAAATCGATTGCTCAAAAGTTCTCTTATGACGAAATATATAAGGCGGCGGTGCTTTGGGAAAAGATTTCTCTTGTATCGACGCAGGGCAGCAATCAGGGAATAGTATTTCTTTACGACCCGTTCGTTGCGGCAGGCGCGGCGGTTGCATTCCCCAGTCAACACGCGGTCAACTGTCCGTATGGCTGGATGACGAACTCGCTCAATTACGAATCTTTCGTAAACAGCGGCGCGTGGGGCAATATGCACGAATACAACCATAACTTCCAGGGTTACGGAGTAGGAAACGGCGGCGAGGTTACAAATAACGGTATGAACCTCGTTGAATACAGTCTGTTTACGCGTATTTCGCGAGCCAGACAGATAGGGAATTTCGGCGCGGCTGGACTGAGCGGTTGGAACAGATATACAAGCCCCTCCTGGCCTCTCAACGAAGTTATTCAGCAGACCTGGGGCGGCAACGGCAAGCAAGGTCTTTCACTTTATGCGACACTGTTGCATAATTTCGGGCAGGATAACTTTATACAGTCAAAATTGACTCAGCAAAGAGGCAGATACGGTCAATCGTATACGGGCTATTTCAGAGCGTGGACAGAAGTTACGCACAACAATATGTCCTATTTCTTCAACAATTTGTTGGGCGGCGGCATATCTCAGGAAAATGTAGACAGGTTTACGGATCCTTCTTATCCGATGTTTGTTCCTGTTGCCAGCGTGTATCAGACTGGCAGAAGTTATATGTACGACGGCGAGAAGAAATATATCAGCACGGCGCAACCGTACGTTATCCCTTACGGAGAGGACTTTGTCGTAGACTTGCATAAATATGCCGCGCCCGGCGGAATACACGCTGGCGGAAGCATTATTTTGCCTGAGGGATTCGAATTCAGAATTAAGAACGTATCCGACCCCGAAAACGGAACGATTTCAAATCTCGATCTTGAGAATAAGTCCTTCGTGTTTAAACCTAATAAGGAACTTTTCTCGGGAAAGATTATTGTCACCTTGGAGATAACTCACAAGGACGGAGCGTTTGAAGTTGACGACGTAGACCTTGTGCTCGAATTCGAGCAGTCTCACGAAATGGAAAAATACGTTTTGGAGAGAACAACTTACAGTTATACCGAAAACAAATATGACACGGCGGTCGACGCTTATGAAGCGGGCTTTGCGGGTTATAGCAGCGTGGTAAGCGGCAACAACCAGAATCCTATCAATCCGAATACGGGTAAGGTTATACAGAACTGCAACTCGGAAGTATGGTTTATCGACGCGATTCAGAACGACGCGGCAAACGTAAACGACGGTGTCGTCGACGCGGGCGTGAAGAGTCAGGCGATTATGGTCAGCGGAAAACTGTATATCGACGACAATGCCAAATACAGATTCACAATCCGCGGACGAATGAGCGTCGCGTTGTATCTGTCGTTCGACGACGGAAAGACTTTCGAACGTGCCGCCGATTATAACAGTACAAATTCCGCAAACGTGAATTTCCCGATAAACGAGATTGAGGGCACGGGTTATTGCGACCGTCAGTTGACGGCGGATACCTGGGTGTATTACCGAATGGTAATGATTCGTAAGGACGGCGAACCCAGAGGCGCATTTATGGGCTTGGGCTGGGGTAAATTTACGCCGCCTGCGCCTATCTTAGACAGTGAGGGCAATATAATCGGAGAAGTCCCCGAAAGCGTAAGGGTGTCGTACGCTTCATCGTACCGCAATAGTTACGAAATCATTAAAACGCCTTTCGAATCAGACTATTTCTATACGAGAAATTATGTTTACAACTATAATGACAACCTTATGCAGAACGAAGATCAGACTTTGGTGTCGACTAATTATTCACAGAAGAACAGTTATAATATAAATAACTTTCCCGTTGCCAACCTTACGGACGGAAACAAAAATACGTTTATACACACAAATGGTATTCCGAGCGGCGGACTTAATTTTGAAATAGATTTGGGGGAGGTTAAGGCTGTAAACAGAATGACGATTTGGAGTCAGTACCGTCCCAACGGAGACTATCATATTCCAAAGACTTTTGTGTTGTACGGCAGTATTGACGGAACCGAATTCTTTAAGGTTGGAGAGTTTAAGAATGTTCCTCGCACGGGCAATTCGTGCGTAGTGAATTTCGAAGAAACGTCGTTCAGATATTATACTCTTGTTATAACGGAATCGCAAGGCGCGCATATAATCATCGGCGAGGTTGAAATGTGGCGCATGTTCGAGATAAACGGAGGAAAACAGTATTCACCCGACGAGACTAAATTTACATTTAAGGGCGACTGGTACACCAAATCGACGCTTTCTACTTTCGGTCACGTGTATGTAGGAAAGAAAGGCGCGATTATGGAGTTCGAGTTTGAGGGCGAACAACTCGGCATTCTGTCTTCCGTTGTTCTCGGCGGCAGTTTCGATGTCTATATTGACGGTTCGAAAGTAGATTCGATTGCGTTGAAAAAGGTAAAGGATGACTACGGATTGACATATCTGTCCCAGAAACTAAGCGCAGGGAAGCATAATGTTAAAATCAAGTGCCTGAACAACAGCGCAAATATCGATTCGATTGTAGTATGGAAAGCACAGGAGAGTTGAAAGGTTTACGCTAAATAAGTTATTCAAAAAGACGACTGCTTGCAGTCGTCTTTTTGATAAGGGGGAGATTATATTCTTCTGACGTAAATTTTTGTTTAAGTCTTATTTCTCTTCGAGCACAAGTACGTCGAGCGGATTGATAAGCGCGCCGTCTTTGTAGAGTTCGAAGTGCAGGTGATTGCCTTTGTGGAACTCTGTGCCCTGAGTTGTGGACATCTTTCCGATAGTCTGTCCCTGTTTGACTTTATCGCCGCTTTTAAGAGTGGGGAGCGTTTCAAGAGACATATACTTTGTCACATATCCGCCTTCGTGCTCGATTACGATAAAGTTTCCGTTGAGTTTGTTGTGTCCCGTTTCTTTGACTGTTCCGTCGGCAGAGGCGAAAACGTTAAGGTCGGTAGACACGTAGTCGATTGCCGCGTGAGTTTCGTATTGTCCGCCGAGAGAAGGGTTCTTTGACGCGACCAGACTGTACTCGTTGAGAACGGTGCCGTTACAAGGCGCGATGAAAGTAAGTTTAGGCGCAGGCGGGTTCTCGTCGTCGGGATCTTTGTCGTCAGGCTTATTGTCATCGGGATTTTTGTCGTCGGGTTTAAGAACGGTATCGTCTTGATTGAGACCGGAATCGGGGTTTACACCTGAATTATGGGTTACCGCGAGTGCAATGACCGTTGCAACCGAAGCGATGCACAGTACAATCAGAAAATAGAATGCGTTGCGTTTCATAAATCCGCCGAAGCGTTTTGCTGCAACTGTGAATTTGCTCATTTTAGTACCTCCAAGATGAAATGATTATTGACGCCGCAGAGAGAGTTTATACATTCGAATAAAAAAAATTTAAATTGAGTTCAGTGTGTATTTCGGACGCTTAAAGTATGATTTCGGATAAATTTTCTGTTTATGTCGAAAGCGTGTTGACTGTAAGTTTAATGTTAATTATAATAACTGTATGCAGTTTGATATACATCAATCCTTATACGACTTTATGCGCACGTATCACGTCAAAGGCGATACGGATGCCGTCGTACGCGGGTATGCGAAAATGACGTTTCCGCGATTTTTCAAAGAGGTTGACAGAGTTGCAAGCGGACTTTACTCTTTGGGAGTACGCAAAGGTGACGCCGTCGTTCTCGCGCTTCCCAATATAATCCAGAGCGTTGTGGCGACTTACGCGCTTTCTCGGATAGGCGCGGTCGCTTCTATGATTCATCCGCTTTTGTCGGCGGACGAGTTCGCGGCGGCTATTGCGAAACAGGAGCCTAAGGCGGTCTTTTTGTCTGATATTAATTTCAGAACTTTTTCAAATCGCTGCGGAAACGCGAAAAAAGTTTTTTGTCCATTTCTTTCGTACGCATACGTCGGTTTACCGTCGGCTGTTTTTTTCGAACCGTATAAGGGCGACGGTGAAGAGCCTGTTTTTTATATGCAGTCGGGCGGGACGTTCGGAGAACCCAAAACCTTAGTGCTATCATCGCGCGCGGCGAATGCAATGGCAGGCAATCTTCTGAATTATCTTGACGATAAATTCGATGAAAACAACCGTATGCTGGTCGTACTGCCTATGTTTCACGGTTTCGGACTGTGCGTAGGAGTTCACGCGTCGCTGTGCGCAAATATGACCGTTGTGCTTATGCCGCGTTTTAACGTTAAAAAGGCGACGAAAGTTATTGCGAAAAATAAAATTACAACAATGCTCGCAGTTCCGAGAATGGTATCAAAACTTTTGGCGTATGATAAATTCTCGGGCAGAAATATCGAAAGCCTGCAAGACGTATATGTCGGCGGCGACGCAGTAAGCGACGACCTTATTGCTCAATTCGACGCGCGTATGAAAGAATGCGGGGCAAAAGGAGTGCTTTCCCCCGGTTACGGACTGTCGGAAACGGTCACCGTCTGTACGCTTACCAAAGGCGGATTTGTACAAGGCTCCGTCGGCAATGCAATACTTAACGTGGAAGCGAGAGTCGTCGACGAGAATCTTGTTGCCGTGCCTTGCGGGGATGCGGGTGAATTGCTTATAAGCGGCGAGCAGATTTTCAGCGGATATCTGAACGATGACGAAGCAACTGCCAAAACTCTCGTGCAAATAGACGGAAAGACGTGGGTGCGCACAGGGGACCTATTTAAATCAGACGGGGAAGGTCGGCTGTATTATCTGGGCAGAAAAAAGCGGCTTATCAAAATTTCGGGAATGAACGTATTCCCTTCCGAAATAGAGAGAGTTGCGAGAGAGTTGAGTTTTGTCGACGAATGCATCGCTATAACTTATGTAGAAAACGGTAAACCGTTTATACGTCTGCTTGTTGAGGGGAGTATATCAGATGCTCAGAAGAGGGCGGCTGTCGCACATATTGCGAAGCGCATGTCTCACTGGAATGTGCCGAGTTCCGTGGTGTGCGTCGAAGAGTTTCCTCGCACGAAGATGAGCAAGATAGACGTATTAAAATTGCAGGAAGAATACGGCAGATAACAGGTATCTAAACGTATAAATACTACTTATGCACGTATGCGGAATTATGCATACGTGCATTTATATAAATGGGCATAGGCGCATATATCGATATCTGATAGTTTGCCGCAAATGCTCAAAGTTACAATTAAGCATATCCGTAATTTGGACTTTATCGCGCAATAAAAACCGCGCTTTATATGAAAAACGCGGTTTTTACTGTAAGTTGAAAAACACAAAAGACGTTATCAAGAATGGAATTTTGCGTCAGGTGTATTTATAGTGTAAATATTTTGACACAGTTCGCGTTGTTTTTTCTTATGCCGACAGGAAATCAGGAAAGTAAATTAAGTTACGGAACAGAAAAACCGATTGTGAAAATAAATACGGTCAGATTGCGGAGTTTTCTTCCAACGTGCGTTTGTACGCTGCGAGCACTGCGTCACGCATAATCTCGCGCGTTTGGGTGTTGATTGGATGCGCTATATCCTTGAATTCGCCCGTAGGGGTTTTTCGGGACGGCATAGCGATAAATTCTCCATTGTCGCCTTCGATTATTTTTATATCGTGGATTGCAAGGCAATCGTCGATAATAATCGATGCAACGGCTTTAAGTTTGCTGTTTTCCGCATTTACTATGCGGATTTTTACGTCTGTAATTGCGATCATATTATGACCTCCTTTGGTTATGGTAAAAGAGTACCATACTATTGTGTCCATTTCAAGACGATTTTTTCATATTCGTTACAAATTTATCGGAAAAACCGTAAATTTTTTTTATCGGCAAGGCAAGTATGCGTTTTGCTTGGGAAATCGTTTTTTAAACTCGGTTTTTTTGTCAAATCGTGCCCTATGTTCATATAGTGGCGTATGATTTGTCTTGAAGATAAAAAGATTCATTTTATAGGCGTCGGCGGAGTGGGAGTAAACGCGCTTGCGCGTTTTGCCGCAGAACACGGCGCGGTTGTATCCGGAAGTGACGCGAAATTCAATTCTCTTTGTAAAATTCTTAAAGATTCGGGCGCGGATATTCGAGAGGGAGTCCATCCCGAAATTGTTGATTCCGTCGATGAAGTCGTTTATTCGTCGGCGATCAAGAGCGACCATCCCGAACTTGTGCGGGCGCGCGAGCGCGGCATTCCTGTTTTTGAAAGACAGCAGTTTCTTGCGGATATCGCAAGCGGATTTCAAACGGTAGTCGGCATCGCAGGCACGCACGGAAAAACCACGACGACTTCTATGCTTGCGCATATACTTGCGTCTGTAAATAAAAGTTTTGTCGCTATGATAGGCGGCGAGAGTGTAGATTTCGGAAACTATGTCAATAATAGCAAGGGATTGAACGAGATTTTCGCGGTTGAGGCCTGCGAATACAAACGCAATTTTCTCACGCTTAAACCGACGGTCGCTCTGGTTACCAATGTGGAGTGCGACCATCCCGACTGCTATCGGGATTTGCAAAGCGTGCGCGATGCCTTCGACGAATATCTGGAAGGCGCGCCGAATAAGATTTATCAGAACGGAGAGCGATCCGCTGACCGTTGGGAAATCGTGTCGCAGTCGGAAAAATATCGTTTGACGTACGACGTCGAAAATAAAGGCGATATATGCAGATTTTATTTTGACGGAATTTTTGCGGGAAATATCGACTTGAAAGAAGGCGGCGACTACAATCTGATAAACGCGTCTTTCGCGGTTGTCGCAGCGCATACGCTCGGAGTGAATATCAAAGATTCGCTTTCGGCGTTGAAAACTTTTAAAGGCGTGAAACGCAGATTCGAACGCGCCGCCGACATAAACGGCGTTCCTGCATATTTCGATTTTGCGCATCATCCGACCGAAATAAAATGCGTGCTCAAACGCGCGGCGAAAATGGGCAAAATACTTGCGGTGTTTCAACCGCATACCTATTCTCGGACAAAGGCGTATTTCGACGATTTTGCAGAAGTTCTGGGCACGGATGCGAATATCGGAACGCTTGTGATAATGCCTACGTACGCCGCTCGCGAATATGAATCCGACGGTTGCGGTTCTGACGCGCTTGCGCGTGAAATCATAAAGCGTTTCGGCAAAAAAGATACCTATACGCCGTCCGACGCGCAATCTGCAATCGAGTTCGTTAAAAAAGCCGCTAAATCGCACAGCGTTGTGATGTTTATAGGCGCCGGAGATATTTACGATTTGCGTGACAGGATTTGAATGCGTTCGCAATGCGGTTTACTGTATGCGCGTTGACGCAATCGGGAAATTATTTGAATGCTGATATGAAAATATGCGCATACGGATATATGAGAATTCTAATATGTCCGTGTTCGCATATTTGTATATATACAGTTTGTAATACTTTGACTCAGATTATATCCGAGATGTTGAAGTCGAGAATATCGTGTATATTTCGCGACATAATCTGCAATGACCTGACCTTTGACAGCGCGTTGTCAAAATCGCCGCATTCCAGCGAACCTTGCGTTTCGCCAAGCGCGACGGAAAACGCGCGTATATCGGGAGAGTATACAAAGAGTTCGGCATAGTCGCGGTGATTTTCCCACCAACTTATCATCTCTTCGATTTTGTCGACAGCCTCTTCGTCCTGCGCCATTATGCTTTCTTCGAGGGAAAGAAGCCTTTCGTCGAGTCCTCCGAAAAGTTTGTCGATATATACGTTTTCAAGTATGCCCGCCGTGAGTATAACCGCGAGTATAACAATCGCAAGCACAACCTTTTTCATTTGTCCGCCTCCTCGTCGCCGTTCTGAACCAAACCGTCGCAGGGTGCGTCTGGATTGTTGTCGCAGGGTGCGAAAATTCGTTCCACGTCGGATTCCTTATCGTTTTCACCTATCGATATAGAGGGTTCGGCAGATTCCGCGCTGTCGAGTTGAGCGGTGATAAAATCGCCTTTAAAAGGTTGCAGGTATACGTCCGTGCCAGAAACCAGAAGCACGAGTACGTCCTGTTGTTTTATCCCCAGCCTGTCTAAAAATGTGAGTACGCGCTCTTTTGTTATGCCGTCGAGAGTGGCTATGTTTTCGCCGAGGAACTCTCCTTCCATAATCACCGTTACGGGAATTGACGCGGCGGGGAGTTGAAGCCCCAGATCCTCGGGAGACAGCGGCTTATTTTGAGATTTGGGCAACACGGTCAGGCTT
Source organism: uncultured Christensenella sp. (assembly GCA_910578325.1). Lineage (GTDB taxonomy): Bacteria > Bacillota > Clostridia > Christensenellales > CAG-917 > CAG-475. Next base: position 70,494 of record CAJTQT010000001.1, on the reverse strand, counting down.
CCGTTCGTTTCCAGAATTGCATATTCCACCTCGGACGGATTGAAATAACCTGTTCCGCGCAATGCTTCCATAACGTCGTCTATGTTCATATTGAGTTCTTTAAGAATGTCGGGTAGTATATTGCCCTTTTCAATGATGATGACCGGTTTGCCGTTGAGAAATTTGCGGAAACGTACGCTTTTCGTCGCGAGTTTTGTGATGATGATATGAATAAGGAAAAGCGAAAATACGGGAATGATGCCGTATATTATAGGAATCGTCGCGTCGCCCATAGGAATACACACAAGTTCGCTTGCCACCAGAGTGATGGCAAGTTCGAAAGGTTGCAATTCTCCCAATTGCCGCTTGCCCATAAGACGCATAGCAATCAGCAGAAAGAAATATAGAATCAAACATCGTATAAACAGATTCAGCATACTGATATTTTGTAATGACTGAACGCTTTTATACGGAGTTGGTAAAATTTTGCAGATTAAGTTTTAAGACGTTTGCGCCGCTTATTGCCGCGTTTGGATTTTGATGCGGCAGCCGTCGGGCGAAGCAGACGAATGTACCCCGTTATGTCGGCGATATCGAACGCGGAAATGAATATGAACAGGAAGAAGCACAGGAACACGGCAAGCACGATTGTTGTGACCAAATCGCTTGTGACTCTTCCGAGCAGGCGGGAGGAAAACAGCCCGAGCACGGCAAGCGGAATTGCGAATCCGAGAGTTTTGGCAAACTTTTTGACGTCGGCAAAATGTCCTACTTCCTTTTTGAGAACAATTACGTTTAATATGCTCATAACAGTGAAGCAAAGACCGGACGCTATTGCCATAGAATATATTCCCGCGACCTGTGGAAGGAAGAATATGCAGGGCAATGTGACAAGCGCGCCGACGAGAGAGATGACAAAAGTATTCTTTTCTTTTCCGAGAGAGTTCAGCATCGGCGACGTTACCTGCGAAATCGCTATGGGGAAGAGCATAACGGAGCAGTTGGATACGAGCGTGCCCGCGTGTTCGTCTCCGAAAAACATAGTGCCTATCTGCCTTCCGAGAGGAAGATATATCACGAAGAATACCGAGGCGATCAGCACGGCGAATGTCATCGCGTTTGAAATTTTCTTACGCACTTTTTGCATATCTCCCTTTGCTCTGAGTTCGGCTATGTCGGGAATCAGGACGACTGAAAGCGAACTTACAAGCATGATCGGCGCCATAATAAGCGGCAATGCCATTCCCGCAACTCTGCCGTATTCCGCCGTGGCGGCGGATACGCTCATTCCGCTTTTGACAAGCATCTGCGGAATTATTATGGCGGTCAGAGACGCTGCGAGAGAAGTGATTATACGCGTTGCCGAAAGAGGAACGGTGCGCGTTATTATCTCTTTGTATCCTTTGGGTTTGGCAAGCCGACCTCCCGATATGAAGAACAGGAGTGCAAGTACAATCACGCACAGCGCGTCGGATATCGTCATTGCAAGAGCGATGCCCTGCGCGCCGCTTATAAACGTGACGAGCCCGCCTGCAAATACGACCGACAGTATGATTTTTACAATTTCGTCAAGTAGTTCCGTGGACGAAAATGCAAGGAAATTTTTTCTTCCCCAAAACCAACTTCTGAACGACGCATATAGCGTGGAGGTGATAAGCGTCGGCAGCATTATCAAAAATATAGGGAGGCACCTTTCGTCCGAAAACAAAAATCCCAGTTGCGAGTGAAGCCCGAACATAAGACCGCACAGCACAAGAGATATGATGAGCCCCAGCAGCAGGGAAGCGGTCGTAAGAGCGTTCTGGCGTTTAACGTCGCCCGTTGAGGACGCTTCTGCAATCTTTCTCGACAGCACTGTCGGTGCGCCGGACGTTAGCGTAAAGAGCATCATCATAACACTCATCGCTATCTGATAAAGACCGACCGTTTCCGCGCCGAGCGCGCGGGACATCCAGATTTTGAATATAAAAGAAATCGCGCGGGTGAGCACGGCAAAACTCGTTACGATTCCGAAAGATTTGGCAGTTTTATTCATTGCTAAAACTTTATGCTGTCTGAGCGCGCATAAGAACACTTTATACGCGCGTAAGATTGCAGAGTTTTGTCCGTACCTGCTAATAATAAAGACGCCGCTCATAAGAGCGGCGTCCCGATGTCGATTACTTAAAGGCGGGGATTATTCTTTGCCTTCGTCGTATCTGCTGTGCTTGTGGTCGATTGCTTCCGAGCGCGTCGGGGCATTCGATTTCTTGACTTTCTTCTTGTTGCCGACCATATTCTTGCGAACTTTGCGGACGACTAAGACTATAACAACGATTATGATAACAAGTCCGATTACGATGGTCGGGATCATCCACCACAGATAATCGAGGTTGAATTTATTGTTAGGCGTATCGTTCTCTCCGGGATCATTGCTGTCGCCCGGTTGATATGCCGCTACTGTACGTTTGAGAACGGTATCGCTCTCTTCAACTTTTTCAAAAGTATCTTCGTCGATTTTTTCAATCGTGACGTCGTCGAACATCGCGTAACCGCTTGTCAGACCTTTGACAACGTCTTCGCCGTCGATGTTGTTAGAAGAATATGAGCCGAGCGAAAGTTTGATTGTGACAGAAGTGATGTCGTCGTCGAGCGTCTTTACGTAGAACTCATAGCGAGTCCATTCGTTGGATGCGGGGGAGACTTCCGTTTCGGGCTTCTGGGTGTTTATTGCTTTGAAGATGAACGGATTGTCGGATTCGTTTGCGGAGCCGAGATACAGTTCGACGTTTGCGCCGATAGTATCGTCGTCATCTTCTCCGATAAGACCGTAAGTGCGGACGTATACGCTGACTCTGTACCAACTGTTCTCTTTGAGAGTGTTGGAGGAACTTGTGTAGCGGTACGCGCTCTTGACGGTGTTGTTGATGACGAGCATTCTGTTTCCGCTGAACGCTTTGAGTTCGCTGACGGGAATCCAGTTTTCTTTCTTCTGGTCGAGCACTTTCTTTTCTTTGAGCGCGGCGATGATATCGGAGTCTTCCATATCTTCGTAATTGCCGCTTTCTTTTGCCTCTTCGAGTTCCTCGTCGGTTATTTTGACGTCTTCTATCTTGTAGTCGACGCCGAGCAGTCTCGCGTAGAGAGTGCCGTCCACCATTTCGGTTTCATAGTAATCGCTGTCTGCGTAAGCAATACCCGATTTGGTGTTCGAAGTGCTCTGGTTGGTATCCGCCGCTCCCGTCCAGCCGTTGGGGGTGGTGAGGGAACTTCTGGATTCGATAGTGCTGGAAAGCGAGTCGAAACTGTCGGTGAGGAAGGATATCTTTTTGTTGCTTTCTATATCTGCGGACTCGTTGTAAGTTTCCTCGTCGATAGTCTGATAGTTGATATTGTCAAAGAATACCGCGCCCGAAGATTTGGCGTTCTCTTCTTTTTCCTCTTCGCCGTCGCCTTCGACGTTCATATATTTAACGTCTCTTCCGAGCCACAGGTTGAGTTTGACGGAAACGCTTGCGTTGCCGACTTCGATATAGAAAGTGTATTTCGTCCAGTCGCCGTTGGACGCGGTCTGTTGAATTATGAACGCGTTCTCGCCGGTTGCGCTGGATTCACCTGTGAGGAATACGCTCGCAGTCGTTTTTCCTACGGTTTTGACGTAAACGCTGAGGCTGTAATAGGTGTTCGCCGAAAGCGTTACGCTTGCGGAAGCGAAGCCCGCGGCATAACTCTTGTCGTCCTTGCTGCCTATTGCAAGCATATTCGGACCGCCGAGCGAATTGAGGTATTCCTCGGAATAATTGTCAACGTCATAGAAGTTGTTGAAAATATCCGAAGATATGCCGGTCGCCGTTTCAGCCTGATGGCTGGTGGAGAAGTGCAGTCTGTCCTCGTCGGGAGTGAGCGCGATAACGCCCGCGAAGAGGGTGGAATCGTTTTTGCCGTTTATATCGAGCGTATTGTCGTTGATTGTCCACTCGTCGGGAGTTGCGGCAACGTCCTGCTCTTTGAGGGGCTTGCCGTCCGCAAGATTCTCGTCGTCGAGGTCGTAATCGTCAAAGTTTCCGTTTGTGAAAGTGTAGGTATACGATTCGCTCATATCCACGGATTTTACGTAGGTGCTCGTCTTCGTATCGTTGAAGTTTGCATACGTAATGGTGGACATATTCATATTTGTGATGAACAGCGCGCCGCTCGTCAAAGTGGACGCGGCAAATCTGTTGCCTGTACCCAGAGTGAAGCGCAACGCAACGTCGGTGTCTTTGTCGGACGCGCCGCGAATGACCATTGTGATTTCGCACCAGTCGTTGAGATACTCGTCGTAATCTTTGGTGTTGATTTTAGTGAAACTGGTCAGATTCGCTTCTTCCTCGGCGGATTTATCGACGAGGTATACGTACGCGCCGCTTGTCGCGCTGACGTCCGTCGTTTTGAGCCACAGTGAGATGCGGTAGAATTGATTCGCTTTGATTGTTAACGTATCCGTGTCTACTTCGAAATATCCGACTTTTGCGGAGTGCATCATATACGCGTTTTTGGAAACGGTGTTGTAAGGTAGACCGGGATAGACGTGCGCGTCGCCGACAGCGGTTTTGAAAGTGCTTTCGCTTGTGAGGTCAACGATGCCTTCGCTTATGAAACTCTCGCCCGAGTTATCCGCGATGACGGGATTCGATTCGTCGGTGACGTCGAAGTTGCTCTTCCAGCCTTTCGGCGCGCCGCTTCCGATTGCGTTGATGCCGTCGAGAGACGTCTTGCCGGACGCGTTATCGAGCATGTAATCTTCTCCTTCGCCAAAGAGGTTATCAGTCGTCAGGTCGACAAGGAGAGATGTGTAATTGTTGCCGCTTACTGCGCAGTCGAGAGTCTGATTTTCGTTTGCGCCCATAATGCCGACGCCTGCGTCAGCCTCGGGGAGTACGCTGATTTCGTCAAGAGCGAGGTCGTCGATAAACACCCAGCCGTTCGAGAACGTTCCGTTGGCGCGATAAGTCGTCGCGTTGTCGGAGTTGGATGTGTAACTGTGATATTTGACCTGCTTATTGCTGTTTGTGCCTTCCGTACCCAGCCAGATGTTCATATTGTACGAATAATCTTTGAACTGGTTGCCCTGAATATAGAAGGAATACGTTGTCCAGCCGTTTGTGCTCGCGCCCGTGTCTTCGCCGCTGGTATAGCCCTTGTTGTCGGGGTCTATAATGGTCGAACCGATAAACACGTTGTCGGACGGCGCGGAGGAAATGCCCTTTATGACGATGTCCTTGCCGTCGCTTCCGGTAAGGATAAGCGAAACGCCCGCTCCGTGGATTGCGTAAGTGTACAGTTGAACGGAGAGTTTATAGATTTTGTTCTTTTCGATTGTGATAGTACGAGAGGACTTTATGCCCTGAGCGGTCATAAGTTGCTGGGAGAGCATAAAGGCGTTGTTGCCGACTCTGCCTTCGTACGCGGTAATCAAATCGACGATGTTGCTCAGATTTTTGGCGGGGATATATTCCGTATTAGTGGAGTTGTCGCCGCTTCTGGTGTGATATGTCGAGGAATACTTTGTATAGTTGTCGGCAAATTTGCTCAGATCGATAACCGCGTTGTAGCCCAGAGAAGAGGGTGCGGGATCGTCCTTGCCGCTGTTGCCGGGAGTGAGCGTCCAGGAACTGGGCGCGCCGGAAGACGAAATGGTGGTGGAGCCGAACTCGAAACGTCCGTTGGGAACTTTCAGAGTAGCGGTTGCAACTCCGCCGTCGGTCTTTTCCTGCTCCAAAGCGTCAGCGAATTTTTCGGAGCCGTCTTCTTCGATTTTTTCGAGAAGAACGTTATCGAAAAACGCATATCCCGTCGTCAGACCTTTGGTGAAGTAGGATTGATATTTACCCAGACCGAGTTGAAGCGTAAGGCTGGTTGTAGCGGCGGGAGCCGTTTCGATATAAATGGTGTAAGTCTTCCACTCGCCCTTCGTGTCGATGCCCGCAAATTCGGCGTAAGTGTTGGAACTTACGTAAATGCGCGCTCCGGGCTGGCTTCCCTCGACGGGGTTGCCCTTGTCGTCTTTTTCGCCTGCGATGTCGTAGGTGAGTACGTCGACGGTGAGTTTATAGTACGAACCTTTGTCGAGAGTGAAACTCGTGGACGTATAGCCGTATGCGGTTGCGCCGTGGATTTTATTGCCGTTGCTGTTTGTGGTTTCCTCGGGCATATAAATCATAAGCGCGTTTTTGATTTCGTCGTCGGAACCGTATCTTCCGCCTGCGAGAAGTTTCTCGCGAATGACGTCGTCAACGTCTTCCCACTTCGACTTGTTCGCGTTGTACAACGACTGTTCGAGGTTTATAATACCCGCGGTTACGTCGTCTCTGAACGTGCTCGTCGAATACATCTTCGCGCCCGTCCAACTCGTCAGTGAGCGCGGATACGTCTTTACGGACGTGTCCACGACCTTGAAGTCGCTGTTGTTGATGAGCAATCCTTCCGTCGCCTTGATTTCCTTATTCGTGCCGTCGTCCGAATTATCGGGGTTGCAGGCAACGAACAGGCAGGTGGTGAGCGTAAGTATCACAACCATCAGTAGAGCCAGTACAGTAAATTTCTTCTTGTTCATACCAAACCTGTAAAGATTTATTTTTAGGCTTTCGCCCTATCAATACCTAAACGCGTGCGCGTATACGCGCCGCATAAATATATATGATTAAACATTCTAATACAAAAAGCCCCTTTTGGCAATAAATTTTCATACTTTCCGTTAAATTAAAAACACTAATCGTGATTTTAATGTTTCGCGGCTGCGAAAGGGGGATTTTATATGGCGGATACGGTGTTTTACAACAGAATAATTGACGGCAACACCTTTAAATATAACCGTCTAAAAGCAAAGAGCATAAAAAAACGCAGATTGTTTCTTGCTCTTGCGGGTTTGTTTATAGGAATAGTAAACGGAATTTTCGGAGCGGGAGGCGGGATGCTTGCCGTTCCCGCGCTCTCGTTTATAGGCGGACTTGACGACAGGCATTCGCACGCGACCGCAATAGCGGTGATTCTTCCGCTGTGTCTCGTGAGCACGGTGGTTTATTCCGTAAGAGGCTCGTTCGAGTGGGGAGTGATTCTGCCCACCGTGATCGGTGTGGTCGGAGGGGGAATAATCGGCGCGTTATTGCTCAAAAAACTTTCCAACGAATTGCTTTCGTTTCTCTTTTACGGACTTATGCTTTTTGCGGGAATAAAGATGATTACAGGATGATTTCGATATTCTAATGCAGTAATATTGATTTAGGAGAAGATTATGAATTTTTTATATTTTATTCTCGCGGGCGTGCTCGGAGGGATTCTTGCAGGAATGGGTATGGGCGGAGGAACGCTGACGCTTCCGCTGTTAGTGTTGGTGTTGGGGGTAGGGCAACTTACTGCCCAGTATGCAAATCTGATTGCGTTTTTGCCGTCGGGCGCCATCGCGCTTGCGTTACACACAAATAACGGACTTGTAAAGACTCAAAATCTGGGATGGCTGTTGCTGCCCGCGTTAGTTACGTGCGCCGCCGCTTCCGTTTTTGCAACGCGGATAGACGGCGATTTGCTCAAAAAACTTTTCGGCGGATTCCTGTGCGTTGTCGCGGTCGGTTCGCTGGTGTTCAAGACAGCCGCGAATTTCAGGTTCGGAAAACAAAAAAATAAAAAAACAAGCCGTCAAACTTAACCCTCGTGTTGAATTTATTCCGCTTTTAATCCGAAAAGTTGACAAAAACATAAAAAGGGGTATTTACAACTCATTTCAATTAAGTTATAATCAATACAAGTTTAATAGCGGCGGTGTTTCGGTTGCAAGGTACTGTGTTGCCGACGCGCCGTTTGAAGTTCAAGAAGTATACTTCTTGATTATTGTGTTTAAGGGCGGAAACAGGGGCGCGGAAAACGCGTGTAATTCAAGAACTGATATTCCGTATACACTTCGGAGTATTTAGACGGGAGAATAATAATGGAAAAGATAGCAATTATCGATCTCGGTTCGAATTCGGCAAGATTAGTGCTTGTCAACGTCCTCGACGGCGGACATTTCGTCGTTTTTGACGAACTTAAAGAAACGGTGCGTCTCGGTCAGGATATGGATTGGGACGGTTTCATCAAACCGCAGCGTATTGCACAGACCATAAAGACGCTAACTATGTTCCGCAGGCTCTGCGACGCTAACCGCGTGGACAAGATTTTCGCGTATGCCACCGCCGCGGTGCGCCGTGCCAAAAACCAGAAGAGTTTTCTTGACGAAGTGGCGATGACCTGCGGGATTAAGATCAAGGTGCTCTCCGTAGAAGAACAGGCTATGCTCGTATATCAGGGCGTTATAAATTCTATGGATATCCCCAAAGGTCTCATAATGGAAATGGGCGGCGGTTCGACGAATCTCATTTATTACAACAGACGCAATCTCATACATTACGAGACGCTTCCTTTCGGCGCGGTTACGCTCACGGATTTGTTCAAGGCGGACGTATCCACTCCGCAGGAAAGAGCGCAGAAAATAGAGGATTTCATTTCGGATCAGTTGGAAAAGGTGTCCTGGCTTGACACGGTGGAGCCGGATACTTCTTTTGTCGGCGTGGGCGGAAGTTTCCGCAACCTCGGAAGAATCAGCAGAATGATAAGCAAATATCCTTTCAATATGACTCACAATTACGAGTTGAGCACTTCGGATTTTGACAATATCTATAACACGATAAAAAAACTCGACCTCAACAGCACTATGAAGATAAAGGGGCTTTCCAGCGGAAGGGCGGATATCTTCCCCAGTGCGCTTGCGGTTATGAAAGCGGTGATAGGTAAATTCGGGTTCCAGAAAATAACGGTAAGCGGTTGCGGACTCAGGGAGGGAGCGATGTTCCGCTATGCGGTTCCGTCCGTAAACGAACGTCCGCTCAGCGACGTTTTGGGACATTCGCTTCTCACGCAGATGAAGTATTTCGACATCAACGTCGATCACGCCGAACACGTATACAATCTTTCCATACAGTTGTTCAAGCAACTTAAAGTTCTGCACAAAATGCCGCGCGCTTACGTGCGAGTGCTCAAAATCGCCGCGCTTTTGCACGATAGCGGTATGAGAATAAAATTCTACAATCATCAGATACATTCTCAGTATATAATTCTCAACAGCAACCTTTACGGAGTGCCGCATAAAGACATCGTTCTCGCTTCGTTTGTGGCGTACGGTCACAGAAAGACGGAGTTTTCGAGAGATGATATATTGAAGTATAAGGATATGATTACGCAGGAGGATCTTGAAGCGATAAGGAAACTGAGCGTAATTCTGCGGATAGCCGAGAGTTTCGACAGAAGCCAGAGCGGCGTCGTGACGGGCGTCAACTGCGACGTGCTGGGCGACAGCGTTATCGTCAAAACCGAAACTGAAAACGGCGGAGACTGTTCGCTTGAAATAAAAGACGCCATAAGCGCGTCTGCTGATTTCAAGGCGGCTTACGGAAAGAATCTCGAAATACTCTGATAAAAGTTCTTACCTGCCGCAAAGAGGTGCGGTTTGACTGCAAAAGACGATATGAATGCAAACAACAAGCGGATTATTCTTGCTTCGGCGTCTCCGAGGAGAAGAGAAATTCTGCAATCTAACGGACTGGAATTTGAGATTCGTCCCGCCGATATCGATGAGAGCGCGGTGCGCGCTCCGTCTCCGCGGATGCTTGTAAAGCGGTTGTCCGCCGCAAAAGCGCGGGCGGAACAACAGCCTGACGCTGCGGTTATAGGTGCGGATACCGTTGTTGCATTGAGAGGAAAAGTCTACGGCAAGCCGTGCTCCTATAAGGACGCAGAAAAGATACTTTCAAGGCTGTGCGGACGTTGGCATTCGGTGTATACTGGAGTTATGGTCATCTGCGACGGACGGGAAATTTGCTTTTCGGAGAAGTCTAAGGTAAAACTCAAAAAACTGAGCGTAGATGAGATAAGGAAATATGTGGACGACGTAAATCCGCTCGACAAAGCCGGCGCATACGGCATACAGGACGGACTTATAGTTGAAAAATACAGGGGCAGTTATACAAATATTGTGGGATTGCCGATGGAAAAACTCGCAAAAGTGCTTGCGGGATTCGGAGTAAGAAATGTCAACGGTTGAACTTTCTATCGATTTGGGAAGCAAATTCATTACGATTTGTCAAAAAGGAATAGGTCCCGTTTTGCGCGAGCCCGCTATTGCTATTGCGGTGCAGGCGCGCAACAGGCTTGAAATCCGCGAAGCCGGTTATCGCGCGCAAAGCATTATGACGGGTTCGCTGGGCGGAGCAAAGATTATTGCTCCTATAAAGGAAGGAATTGTCGTCGATGAGGAAATGGCGGCGATGATGCTTAAATATTTTCTTAAAAAAATCCTTCCGCCGAGTCTCGTTGCGCCGCGCATCAAAGCGATTGTATCAATCTGTATGTCGTCTTCGGGTTCGGAGCGTCGCGCCGTTGAAAAATGCTGTCTGAAAGCGGGGATAAAAGAGGTTACTCTCGTCGAGGCTCCGCTGTCGCTTCTGGCATATACGGGGAGTATCGGAGGTCTTTTTGTGGATATCGGCGGAGGAAAGACGGAAATCTCCGCGGTGACCAACAGAGGTATTGCGGCGGGTTGTTCCGTAAATATAGCGGGAGACGCGTTTAATAACGCTATTATCGATAGCCTTTATATGCATTACGGAGTAAAGGTCGGCGAGTACACAATTGAAAATCTGAAACAGTCCGCGCTTTCGTTTTATCTGAACGATGCGGGAAGTTATGCGGTGTCGGGCGGCGGAAAGGACGGTAGTCCGAGAAGCCTGTACGTATCTGCCGAGGAGATGCGCGACGCGGTTATTCCGCTTGTAGACGATATTATCGAAGTTATTATGTCCGTACTCAATCAGACTCCCCCCGAACTTGCGGCGGAAATTCTGAGAAAGGGTATTTTTGTTACGGGCGGCAGTTTGCATATCCCCGGACTCTTGCAGTATCTTGAACAGGCGTTGGAATTGCCCATTACGCTTTTGCGCGATATGGACAATGCCGTTGCGAGCGGCGGCGCGAAGTTTTTCGACAATAAAGTTCTGCTCGGTGATATGCTTGGCATAAAACTGTCCTGACAATGGGGAGACAGGCGCGGGAAATATAATATTTTTTCGCCAAATAAATACGTTTTATCTCAAAAACAGACAGGAGTTTCATCCGTCTGTTTTTTATTATATATCTATGAGAAGAATAGTTATAACTTCCGGAAAGGGCGGCGTTGGCAAAACGACCGTAACCGCCGCGCTCGGGCGCAAACTCGCGCTGAACGGATACAGAGTAGTGCTCGTCGACGGAGACGTGGGATTAAACAATCTCGACGTCGTGACCGCAATAGAACGCCGCGTCGTTTACGATATGAGCGATGTGCTTGCAGGTAAATGCCGCGCGTTTCAGGCGTTGGTGGCGGATACGCTGAGCCCTATGCGCATACTCCCGTCGTCAAAGGACAGTACATTGCTGACCGCTCAGGCGTTTAGAGGCATAGTGGACGGATTTTCCGAATTCGATTTTGTCATTATAGACTGTCCCGCCGGAATTGAACACGGTTTTCACCGCGCTGTTTCGGCTGCGGACGAGGCTATTGTAGTTACAACGCCGTCCGCTTCGGCAATCAGGGACGCGGACAAGGTGATAAGTCTGCTTGCAGGATACAGACTTTCCGATATTTCCATAGTGGTAAACAGGGTTCGTCCCGATATGGTTTCGAGAGGAGAGATGATCGGCGCGGCTGAAATAGGTTCCCTTCTCCATACGCCGCCGGTGGGCGTAATTCCCGAAGACGATATGATAACTCTTTATCAGCAACTCGGAACTATGCCGCAGTCTTCGGTGTCCGACAGGGCGTACGACGCGCTTGCCGAAAACGTAGCGAATTCGACAAAGAATTTCGTTGACGTAAAGTACAGACACCGTTTGTTCCGCAGAAGGTAATAGAGAGGTATTATGAAAAGGGACAGAGAGATTGCAAAACGTATGCGGGATATGCTCATTCACGACAAGGTGGGAGTAAAAGAAGGGTTTTCCACCGCGCTGACGGGTGACTTAAACCGTATTTTAAACGATTATTTCGATTTGACGGACGCGGCGGAAATAGACATAGTTCTTATGGATAGCGGCGAGTACAGAATAACCGTTTCCGCTTCGGCAACGCGAATAAAACAGTTTGAAACGACGTTCGATATAAAAAGGTACTGATTTTTGCAAAGTCAGGTATAAAACGGATTCTCAAAGAATAGGATATTGCCGAGGTGACAATATGGAATTTGACGAGAATAAAAAACTTGACGTAGAAATTTCGACAAACGAATTTGTAGAAAACAGAGTGACGGAAAAACGCCGCCGCAAACATTCTATCGACTTTCTCGATGTCGCGATAGTTCCTGTCGTGCTCGGCGTATTCGTATCTTTGGGATTTTTGTTTGCGAACATCTTTAAGGCGTCCGCGGCTGTGGACGCAATCAAATCGGTTGCGAATTTCCTGACTAATATCTGATAAGAGTTTCGCTATGCAGATAAAAGTGCATCCGCTGTTTTTCGTGCTCGCTCTCGCGCTTGTCGCGCTCGGGCGGGCGCAGGCGTTTGTGCTGACGTTTATCGCGCTTATTCTTCACGAACTCGCGCACGCGGCTATGGCGCGGCTGCGAGGGTTTACCGTAAAGAAAATGGTGCTCCTTCCGTTCGGCGCAATGATGAGTACGGAAGAGAATTTCGACCGTCCGTCCTCTGTACTTGTGGGGCTTGCAGGTCCTGTTTGCAATCTTGTGCTCTCGCTTATCACGCTGGGCGTATGGTGGCTGTTCCCCTCGGTATATTCGTATACGGAGATTTTCTTTTACGCAAATCTTTCTCTGGGCATTTTCAATCTGCTTCCGATATATCCTTTGGACGGCTCGCGCATAGTTCTCGGACTTTGCAAAAACAAACTCAAAGCGATAAAAGGCTTGCAAATTGCGGGGATAGTTTGCAGCGTGATATTTTTAGGGCTTTTTATAGGTTCCTTCTTTTTCGGACTCAATTTTACTTTCGGAATAATAGCGGTATTTCTGTTTTACGGTTCGGCGTTCGGAACAAAAGAGGAGATGTATATCAGCATTCTGGACAGTGCGAGCAAGAATTATATGCTGGGGGTAGAGCGTAAGACGGTGAGAATTTCGCAGGACGCTCCGATTATAAGGCTGTATCATCACGTCGCGTCGACTTGTGAAACGACGTTTGAAATCATAGGTCCGCAAGGCGAACCCGTCGCGGTGCTTTCAGAAGCGGATTTAAAGGCTCTTGCGCTGAAAAACAGGCTATCTAATACGCTCGAATCTGCTTTGAGCGGAAAAGGAAAGCCTGCGAAGACGCAAAAAAACAGATTGCAAAAAGAGGCGGTTGAAAACGCGAAAACAAAAAAATCATTTTTTGCCAAAAGTTTAAAACAGCGAAAGACCTAATAAAAAATCGCTTGAAACGTCGAAAAGCGTGCAAAGATATACGAGTTGGTCATAGTTGAGTTCGAATATGCCGTTTTCAAACCGACTGTATTGCTGTTGCGTCATATTCATTAGTTTTGCAACCTGCGCCTGAGTGTACCCTGCGGCGGTGCGGCTTTCTTTGAGATTTTTGCCGACCGTAGTTTTCAAACCGTATTCCATTTTGAAATTGTATAATCATCGCGCGGCTAGTATGACGCTTACATCTGTTTGTGATGTGCGGATAAGCGTTGAGGGGTTGAAAGGAAGTTAAACGTTCTGTTAAACTTGAGGGGTTGCGCGAGATTTATTTATAATTAAGCGCGAAATTTGTTGACATTCGTCGCAATTTGTAGTAATATATCATCATATACTAAGGATTTTCGAGAAACTAACGCGACTTGAAACACCAAAGAGTTCGGGTTACTAAGGTTTGTTGAAATACTTATGAGTTTTTAAACACCAAAGACTAAAAGCACTCTTTATGAGTGCTTTTTTTCATTCTACAAGCACTTTTTTATTCGTTTGACAATTCAGATGCAATATTATAAAATATTAAAAGATTTTATATATAATTCGCAACGGGGGAAATTTATGAAATACTTAGGCATAGACATCGGCGGAATGAGCGTCAAGTGCGGCGTTGTTTCGCGCGACGGTTCGCTTTTATTTAAGGACGCCGCGCCTATACGCGCAGGCGAAGCGGACACGGAGATTGTAAAGGATATCGCCGCCCTCGCGGAGGACGTGCTTCGCAAAAGCGGAACGGATAAATCGGAGATATGCGGAGTCGGGATAGGCTGTCCCGGTTCGGTACACGATGAAAAGGGCGTTGTAAGATACAGTTGCAATATAAATTTCAGAAATACTCCCATAGTTGATATGATGAAATCTCTTCTTAACGTCGAGGTTGTGAAAGTGAGCAACGACGCAAACTGCGCCGCGCTCGGCGAAACTCTGTTCGGAGCGGGCAACGGCGCGGAGAACAGTGTGCTGGTAACTCTCGGCACGGGCGTCGGCACGGGAATCGTAGTCGACGGAAAATTGCTGACTGGCAATTGCTCGGCGGGCGCGGAAGGCGGACATATTCAGATAAACATAGGCGGCGCAACCTGCGGCTGTAAAAAGCGCGGGCATTACGAAGCGTATGCCTCGGCAACCGCGCTGATATCTCAGGTTAGCGAGGCTTGCGCAAAACACCCCGACAGTCTGCTTGCAAAATACGCGCTCGAACACGGCGTTGACGGAAAAACCGTATTTACCTGCGCTCAGATGGGGGATGCCGTAGCGTCGGAAACTTTGCAACGCTATATAGAATACGTCGGCGCGGGACTTGTCACGTTTGCGAATATATTTTTCCCCGAAGTCATCATTATCGGCGGAGGGATTTCAAATCAGGGCGAGAGTTTTGTCAAGCCGTTGCAGAAATACGTTTCGGAAAATGTTTACGGAGCGGAGTACAATCCAGAAATCAAAGTTGTGGCGGCAACGCTCAGAAACGACGCGGGTATAATAGGCGCGGCGGCGCTTTGTTTTTGATTCGAACGCGTGTAGGCGCGTTATATCAACGGTATGAAAAATTTGCAAGATAGATTCAACAAAATTTTATCGGAAGTGGAAAAGCCGGCAAGGTACTGCGGCGGAGAGTGGAATACTCCCGACGTAAACAAACCGCATATAGGCGATATGTGCTTCTGTTTCCCCGAACTGTACGAGATAGGTATGAGCAATCTCGGGGTTCAGATTCTCTACGACATGATCAATTCCGACAGCGATTTCGTGGCGGAGAGGTGCTTTGCGCCCGCAAAGGACCTTGCCGAAAAACTTAGAGAAAGCGGCATTCCGCTCTTGTCTGTCGAAAGCAAAAAGCCGCTTAAAGATTTTACGGTCGTGGGTTTTTCGGTCGGTTTCGAATTGCTGTATACCAACGTGCTGTATATGTTGGACCTTGCCCGGATCCCGTTTTATGCTAAGGACAGAGGAGAGGAGTATCCCGTGATTATAGCGGGAGGACCGTGCTCGGTCAACCCCGAGCCTTTTGCGGATTATTTTGACGTAATCGTCTGCGGCGAAGGTGAAGAGGCGGACTTGAAAATACTGCGCATAGTGTCCGACGGAAGAAAACGCGGACTTAAAAAGTCTGAAATACTCGCGTTGATAAAGGACGTCGAGGGCGCATACGTGCCCTCTCTGCACAAGGACGGCGAAACTGTCAGAAAAGCGGTCGTACGCGATTTTGAAAACGCGCCGTTCCCCACGCGTCCGCTTGTGCCGAATCTCGAATCAGTGCACGACCGTGCCGTGCTCGAACTGTACAGAGGCTGCGGCAGCGGTTGCAGATTCTGTCAGGCGGGGTTCTGGTACCGTCCCATAAGAGAGCGCAGTGCGCAGAAGTGCGCGTTGCTCGGAAAGGAGATGATAAACAGTACGGGCTTCGGCGAGATGTCGCTGTGTTCGCTGTCGACGGGCGATTATTCGGGATTGCTCGACCTTGAAAACGAACTCGTCCCCTTTTGCGACGAAAAGCACGTCAATCTTGCGTTGCCGAGTCTGCGTATCAGTTCCTTTAAGTCGGATATGGTTATGCGTTCAAGGAGAAGTTCGCTTACGTTCGCGCCGGAGGCGGGGACTCAAAGATTGAGAAACGTAATAAATAAAAACGTCACCGACGAGGAGATAGACAATCTCGCGGAAGCGTTCGAAGTCGGATACGAAAGCATAAAACTCTATTTTATGCTCGGGCTTCCGACCGAGACGGACGAGGATATCGCAGGTATCGCGGAAATCTGCAAGCGGTTGAAAAATCTTTATTATCAGAAGCGCCGCAAAAGAGGATTGAATATATCTGTAAGTTGCGCGGTGTTTATCCCGAAACCGTGTACTCCGTTTCAGTGGGAGGCGCAGATAAGTTTTGAAGAAATGCTTAGAAAGCAGAGTTATCTGAGAGGATTACTAAGGGAAATAAAGGGCGTTACGTTCTCTTGGCACGGAGCGGAAACTTCGGTGCTCGAAGCCGCGCTTGCAAGGGGAGACAGACGGTTGAGCGCGGTTGTAGAAAGAGCGTACAGGCTCGGAGCAAAATTCGACGCTTGGACGGAGGGGTTCAAGTGGGACGTCTGGACACGCGCGTTTGCAGAATGCGGTCTGAGCGTGGAAGAGTACGTCTGCGCCCGCGACCTGTCGCAGCCCCTGCCGTGGGATTTTATCGATTGCGGCGTTTCCAAAGAATATCTTCTTAAAGAGCGTGAAAACGCTTATGCAGGCAGGACGACGAGAAACTGTCGCGAAGGTTGCAATGCGTGCGGAGCAAACCGTAGCGCGAGGTGCACTATATGATTGTTTTGAAATATGAAAAAAAGGACGGCGCGCGGTTTATTTCGCACATAGATATGCTGAGGCACGCGTCCAGAATATTGCGGCGCGCGCAGATTCCCGTAAAGTTTTCACAGGGATTCAATCCGCACGCGCTCGTTTTCTTTTCGCCGCCGACTGCGGTTGGAGTCACTTCTTTTTCGGAGTATATCGCGATTGACACCGATATGTCGAAACAGGAAGTTTTTGAACGTTACAACAATTCGGTAATGCCGTCGCTTAAAGCGGTGGAGTGCTTCGATTGCGGCAAAAATCCGAACTTACAGGCGGTGATTTCCGCGGCGGATTACGTTTTCGATACGGAGTATTTCGACATCGATACGGCCGGCGGATTCCAGATAGAATACGAGAAAAAAGGACAGACGGTTTTAGAAAACGCGTCGGACAAAATATTCGGGGTGTATGACGCCAACGGCAGACTTTCGATGAGACTTGCAAGCGGCAACGTGAACCTCAGACCTGACAGAGTGATTGCCGCGCTGAATAAGACCAGAGGTCTTAATCTGAATGTTCAGGATGTCGTCAAAATTGAACAGTTTGTGAAAGTCGGGGACGGATTTGTCTCTGCGGACGAGTATCTGCTTAAAGCGGAAAAGAGATCCGATTGACTTCGGAATTGCAATAAATAACGTTTATTTGATCATTTCCCGCATATAAACGTTCGGTTATGATAAAAATTCAAATGATAGTGTAAGAGGACACCGTGAAACAACTCATACTTGACTACACACCTTACTGCACTCGCGCCGCACTTGTCGAGGACGGCGAAATGCTGGAATTTTCGGTTGAGATGACAAGTGTAAAGGGTATTGTAGGAAATATCTACAAAGGAAAGGTCGAGAATGTGCTCGGCGGAATGAAGGCCGCGTTTGTAAACATAGGCCTTGAACGCAACGGATTTCTGTACGTCGGAGACTCCCTTGTCGATAAGAGCAGACTGCACAGCGTTATGCCGAAGAAGAGCCAAAACCTCTCGGCGGGCGACACCGTAATGTGTCAGGTTGTAAAAGACCAGTTTGGGCAGAAAGGAGCGCGGCTGACGACGGATATTACGCTTGCGGGTGCGTATCTCGTATACCTACCCACGTCTGATTTTATCGGCGTGTCGCGAAAAATCGAAAACGAGGAACGCCGCGAGTATCTCGAAGCACTTGTAAAGTCCGTATGTCCCGAGGGTTCGGGATTTATAATCCGCTCCGCGTCGGACAAGGCGGACGACGACGATATAGTGCGCGACGCAAAAAGGCTTGTCGCGCTTTGGAAAAAAGTGCTGTCGGACTATGAACGTACTCCAGAAAAATGCGCGGTATTCGAGGAGGCGACTCTGTTTGAACGCGCCATACGCGATACTTTCGGGGAACATCTGGACAGAGTGGTTGTAAACGACGCGGATATCGCGGATAAGTTGTGCGGCTTGGGCGGAGCGCAGGTGGAAGTTTATTGCGGTGAACGAAACATTATGTCGCATTTCGGGCTTAGTACGCAGATAAATCATTTGTGCGACCGCAAAGTCGCAATGTCAAACGGCGCATATATTGTAATAGACAAAACCGAAGCGTGCACGGTTATCGACGTTAATACGGGTAAATTCGTCGGCTCGCGGGACTTGGAAGATACGGTTTTTAAGACGAATATGCTTGCGGTGGAGTGCATTGCAAAACAGTTGCGTATTCGCAATATCAGCGGAATCGTCATCATCGATTTTATAGATATGGCGCTCGAAGAACACAGGGACGCCGTCGTTGCCGAATTGAAACGGGTTCTCAAACACGACCGTCTGAAAACCACAACTGTGGGGATGACCGCGCTCGGACTGGTAGAACTCACGCGCAAGAAGACAAGGCTTCCCATAGACGATTTTATGTTGCAACCCTGTAAACTCTGCGAAAGCGGTTTTGTTATCAGCGACGCGCAACTTGCGTTTATGCTCAGAGAAGAACTTGTGGACTTTATGTTGGCGCACAGGCGCGGAACCGCTTACGTAGGCGTGTATCCGGGGCTGTACGAGATGTTGATTCAAAGCGGAATACTGCAAAAACACGTGGAAACGGCGTGGGCTGATAAGAGAATTTATCTATATGCGGACGAAAACATAAGACGCGAGAGATTCGAGATTTCAGAAGAGCCGCCTTTCGCTCTTCCGGAACAAAACAAATGCATCACACGCCTGTGCGATGACTGCGGAGTTTGCCCGTAACCGTAAAAGTTTATATTTGTTGAATGCGGCGTTTTCGGTACAGGACGCGCGCTAAAATGTTATAGATCAACGCGGTGTTGCCAAATTCCGCCTTGTGTGGTAAAATATATAGAAAGGACTTGATTATGAAAGCGTGGCGTATCGGAAATTTCAATGAATTCAATCTCGAAGAAGGCACTCTTGCTCCCCGCGAGGGCGAGATAAAAGTCAAGATATCCAAAGTCGCACTGTCGGCAATGGACGTAGCCTGTTTTGCTCAGCGGCAGAACGACTCCGTCACTGTCCCCGGACACGCCGCGATTGCGCACGTGACGGAAGACAATGAAGAGTTCGGCTTTAAACTCGGTTCCCGAGTGGTGGTCAGCCCTTATCTGCACGTTGTCGAACACGGTGTTAAAGCGATAAAGACTATGGGAGTCGACACCGACGGACTTATGCAGGATTTCGTCTGCGTACCTTTGCAGAACGTGTTCAACCTGCCCGACGGAATTGCGGACGAAGACGCTGTTTTTGCGGACTATATCGCTATGGGCAACAAAGTGTTTTCGGCGTTATCCTGCGAAGAGGGCGATTACGTAGTAGTTGTTGGCGCAGGAACGCTGGGGCTGATTCTCTGCCAGTTGGCTATGTATTATCAGATGGTGCCCGTACTTGTCGATTTGGACGAGGAGAAACTGGAACTCGCAAAGAAGTGGGGAGTGTATTATACTCTCAATCCGACTTTCGACAACCTCGAACGCAGGGTGGAACAGATTACGGGCGGACGTATGTGCGAGGCGGCGGTTTTCACGGCGGAAGGCGTCGGACTCAACGCGGCTCTCAGGCTTGTAAAGAACGCGAGCGAAGTTGTCATAGCGGGACACAGCGCGTGCAATCAACACCACGTCGATATGAATATCATTATGAAAAAGCAACTTGTCGTCAAAGGCGTTTGCAACGGCGCGGGAGAAATGCCGTCCGCGATAAATCTGCTTGCAAACAGCATTGTGCATACGGACGGGATTATCACTGCCCGAGAGGACTTCGGCGAATTGCCCAAAATCTACGACGAGTGTATAAAATATCCATATAAATACAACACCGTAATGTTCACAATAGACTGATAAAACTCTTAGCGGATAATCTTTTGTAAGCGTTGTCGGATATAATTTATGTGATAACAGGAGTAATAAAAAAGAGCGGAAATCCGCTCTTTTTGAATATAGTCAGTTAGTCTCCGTCATCCGCAAACAACCTTTTTGAGGAAAGACAGGGTGTGGTTCAATGTGTTTTCCCGCTGAGCGCTCCGCTGTTCTTCGGTAAGCGAAGAGAACGCGTCAATCGAACTGAAAGAAATCGAATCGGAGTTCGTCAAAAGCACGATCTCCGTGCTCGAAGCATCGGTATGCTGCGTTGCGGCAAGTTTCAGATCCTCCGTGCGCAAAGCGTCGTCCGTTTCGACAAGAAGGGTGGGAATGCTCAATCCTGCAATGCTGTAATGCTCCCAGACTACGTTTCCGTCATCGTCATATTCCAGTTTTCCGTTTTCATCGAATTTCTGTTTAGCAAAACCGAGCGGCGCATACAGCATTACCCCTATTGCTCCGACGTTTTCGGACGCTCTGCGTACAGCCGCGCCGCCGCCGAAATCGTGTCCCGCTATAAAGAATTTCACTTTTTTGTATTTTTCGAGCGCAGGTTCGGATTCCGTATAATTGTTATACGCATTGTTTCCGTCGATTTTGGGAAATACAGCGAGATACCCCTGCTTTGCAAGCGCTTCGCCTAAATAACTATAATATGTCGGCTCTACAAGCGCGCCTACGTAAAAGATTACGCCGTAAGTGTATGAAAAGCCTTTTGGCGCGAAAACGAGCGCGTCTTCGGAATCGGAAATCTCGATTTCGAAGGCGTTATCGGACGCGTAAGGAGACTGCTCCTTGTTGCAGGCGCACAGACCTATCGCGAATACGGCAACGAGAATTGCCGCGCAGATTGCATATAGAATTCGTGATTTTACTTTTACAGGCATACGATTTTATCCCGTTTCGCAAATTTAATATGTTTATTATACCATAACAGACAAATAAATGCTATATTCTTTTTATAAATCTATGCTATACTGAAAATATGAGAAAGAAATTTAAAAACATTCAAACGTCGGGTAAAGCGGTCGCGGGCGTGAAATCGCGGGATGCAAAGTCGGTTGCAATGCTTTTGCGCGAGCACTCGCAAGAGGGCTATATTCCTTTTCATATGCCCGGACATAAGCGTTCTAAGGACTATTCGTTTCTGAGCAATTTGCAGGAAATGGATATTACGGAAATCGAGGGATTTGACAATCTGCACAATTGCAACGGCGTTCTCGCCGACGCGCAGCGCAGGGCGGCAGATCTGTACGGGGTGAGAGAGAGCAGATATCTCACTTGCGGAAGTACTGCCGGAGTGCTTGCGGCAATCAGAGCGATGACGTCGAGCGGGGACGGAATACTCGTTGCCCGAAATTGCCACAGGAGCGTGTACAATGCGGTGGAGTTGTGCGGCTTGCGTCCGTATTACGTTGCGCCAGCATACTTCGAGGAATACGGTTTTTACGGCTCCGTAATGCCCGAGGATATAGCAAATGCGCTTGACGAACATCCTGACGTGACGCTTGTAGTCGTCACGAGTCCTACCTACGAGGGCGTGATTTCCGATATAAAATCCATAGCGGCAATCTGTCGGTCGCACAATGCGAAACTGTTTGTGGACGAGGCGCACGGCGCGCATCTGGGGCTTTGCAAAAAGTTTGAGCAGAGCGCGAGAAATCTCGGCGCGGACGTTGTCGTAAACAGTCTGCATAAGACGCTTCCCTGTCTAACTCAGACGGCGATTCTGCATATTTGCAGCGACAACGTCGATGTAAACGCAATAGACAGAAATCTTGCGGTGTTTCAGACAAGTTCGCCGTCGTACGTTCTGATGGCGTCAATCGAGGGCTGTATGCGGTTTTTCGAATGCGACGGTCTGCGCGAACTCGACAGGTGGAGCGAACAGGTTGATAAATTCAGACGAAGCCTGTCCCGTTTTAAGCGTATAAGGCTGTTCAACGGCAACGGAGAGGGCAGAGTGTTTGCGTACGATAAAACCAAACTTGTTTTCCTGACAGTCGACAGCGCGATAAGCGGCATATCTTTTATGCGTGAACTTCGCGGCGATTATAAGATCGAACTTGAAATGGCAAGCGCAAATTACGCGCTCGCAATGACGGGTGCGGGCGATTCGTTAAACGCGTATCTCGCGCTTTCAGAAGCGGTTTTCGCAATGGAAAACTCAGTGAACGAAAGATACGGACTCGTGAATATAAATAACGTTAAAATTCCGAAAAAGGTATTTGAACCGCACGAAACGTATAAATTAAACTGCGAATTTGCAAATCTTGATACTTCAACCGGACTTGTATGCGCCGAAAACGTCTGGGCGTACCCTCCGGGATGTCCCATAATATGTAAAGGAGAAAAGATAAGTCCGGATTTCATCAGACACGCGATGTTTCTGTATGAAAGCGGAGTGAGTGTGGAGAGCGAACGCAAACAGTTTCCCGACAGAATTTACGTCGTGGCGCAGGCTCCCGAAAAAGAATAGGAAATATTGATTCGGTTTAATCACGACTTGCAGTTTGTGCAAGTTGTAAATACGTGATTAAGGCGCGGTAAAGTATACAAGCCGTTGCGCTTGACAAAAGGCGCATAGGTATATATAATGCTTATAGAATATAAAAACAACACTCAAAGGAGTACCGATAATGAAAAGAATTGTCACTTTGAAAACCCGCAATCTCAGCGATAGCAAAAAGAACGGCGGTTGCGGCGAATGCCAAACTTCCTGCCAGTCCGCGTGCAAAACATCCTGCGGAGTAGCAAATCAGAAGTGCGAGAAAGCGGGCAAATAATCCGACTTGCATCAGATACAGAAAGCCGCCTATCCGACGATAGGCGTTTTTTGTGAAATACGGCAATTTTCAGGTCAGCGAAAGAAATTATGATACATTCGTTCAGACAAAACGGATATAATATCGTGCTCGACGTAGCGAGCGGAAGCGTGCATTGCGTGGATGACGTTGCGTTTGATATTATCAATTTATACGAAAGCACTCCGCGGGAAGAACTCATTGGGCAGGTTTCAATACGACACGGGATAAGCGAGGAAGAAGTAAAGGCTTGTCTCGATGATGTCGACGCATTGAAAGCGCAGGGAGTTTTATTCTCTTGCGATGAATTCCGCCCCAACGCAGACGCGCTTGCAAAGCGCGAAACGGTTGTAAAGGCGATGTGTCTGCACGTTGCGCATACGTGCAATCTCGATTGCGAGTATTGTTTTGCGGCTCAGGGGAAATACCACGGCGAACGCGCGCTTATGACGTTTGAAGTGGGCAAACGCGCCCTTGATTTCCTCATAGAAAACAGCGGAACGCGTCGCAATCTCGAAGTGGATTTTTTCGGCGGCGAACCGCTTATGAACTTCGACGTAGTAAAAAAACTTGTCGCTTACGCGCGTTCGGTCGAAAAGGAACACGGCAAGAATTTCCGCTTTACGCTTACGACCAACGGTATGCTTCTTGATGACGAGGTTATCGAATTTGCCAACAGAGAAATGGACAACGTCGTGCTCAGTCTCGACGGCAGAAAAGAGGTGAACGACCGCTTCCGCAAAACGGCGGGAGGCGTGGGCAGTTTCGACGTAATAGTCCCGAAATTTCAGAAGTTCGTAAAAGCCCGCGGCGATAAGAGTTATTATATGCGCGGCACGTTTACGCATTTCAATCCCGATTTCACGAAGGACATACAGACGATGCTCGACCTCGGATTCGACGAACTGAGTATGGAGCCTGTTGTATCTCCGCCGACAGATAAGTACGCTTTGACCGAAGAGGACAAGTTGATTGTTTGCGCCGAGTACGGCAAACTCGCAGAGATGATGATAAAAAGGCGCAAAGAAGGAAAGCCGTTTACGTTTTATCACTATATGCTCGACCTCGACGGCGGACCGTGCATATATAAGAGGATATCGGGTTGCGGGAGCGGCACGGAATATCTTGCCGTCACACCGACGGGCGAGTTGTATCCCTGCCACCAGTTTGTAGGGAACAAAGACTATCTTATGGGCGATATCTGGCAGGGCGTAATCCGCACGGATATCAGGGACGAGTTTAAAAGATGCAACGCATATTCTCGCACGGAATGCGCCGACTGCTGGGCGAGACTCTATTGTTCGGGAGGATGCGCGGCGAACGCGTACAATGCGACGGGAAGCGTCAACGGCGTTTATGCTTACGGTTGCGACCTCTTTAAAAAGCGCATCGAGTGCGCAATAATGCTCAAAGTCGACGAAGCGCTTGAAAATCAGAATGACTGAATAAAATACTACTAATCTCCTTGCAGGAGACGGAATAAGGTGAAAGTATGCAGGAACAGAACAGCGAAATGTCAAAAGCAACGCTGAGGCGGTTGCCGTCCTATTTGCGCTATCTGTATCAACTCAACAAACAGAACGTTCCCAACGTTTCGAGCACTACGATAGCAAACGGACTTGGGCTCAATCCCGTACAGGTGCGCAAAGACATTGCGCTCGTATCCTCGGTGGCGGGCAAGCCTAAGACGGGATTCGTCACAAAAGAACTCATTGCCGACCTCGAAGATTTCCTCGGCTATAACAATACGCGCGACGCTGTGCTTGTAGGTGTAGGCGGACTGGGAAGGGCAATCCTCGGCTATGACGGATTTCGTAACTACGGCTTGAATATCGTATGCGCTTTCGACGCCGACGAAAAAGTGGTAGATACTTCGGTCAACGGAAAGCCCGTTTATTCGACGGATAAACTTAAAGGCATTGTGGAAAGATACAAAATACGGCTCGGCATTATCTGCGTGCCGTCGGCTGCGGCTCAGTCGGTTGCCGACAGTATGGTTGACGCGGGCATTAAAGCGATATGGTGTTTTGCGCCTGTACATCTTACATTGCCCGAAGGCATAGCGGTCAAAGGCGAAGATTTGGCGGCGTCGCTCGCGCTTTTGAGTATGCAGTTGAAAACTCCGCCGCTCGGAGAATAAACAGGTCTGTCGCTTTTGTATATATCGCAACTTAAAAAGAAGCGCGCAGTCCTGCGCGTTTTCTTCATATTATAAATATATAGATGATGATATATCAATATTTCATTTTGTCTTCGAAGTATTTCTCCGATACTGTGGGTTTTGATTTGCTAATACCTTATGTCGCTACGTCCTACTAAATAATCTATGTGAGTGCCAAAAAATTTGGCGATTTTTAACAGGCTTTCAATCTTTGGAACAGAACCGTTTCTCCATTTACTCAGACCTGATTTGCTCAACCCTAATGTTTTGTATAAATGGTGGTGGCTAATTTTGTTTTCTTGTAATAATTCTAAGTACCTCGGATAAAATTTAGAAATGTCGACTTCTTTAAATTCGGATGTTTTAAAAGTATCTGAAAGACCGAAGAGATAATCAAACGAACAGTCGAAATAGTTCGCAAGTTTTTCGGCGTTATATATTGACGGAAAATAATCATCATTAACGTATGTGTACAGTTCCTGGTAGGGAATACCAATTTGCGGACTTAAAGAACGAATTGTAGTGTTTTGTTCATCTAATAATTCTTTTAAAATTCTTGTAAATTCGGTCATATGTTTTATCCTTTACGTATCGCTACGACCAACGAGGTAATCAATAGAGTAGCCAAAATATTTTGATAGTTTTGTCAGCGTTTCGATTTTAGGGATGCAGCCACTTTGCCATTTTTTAAATGTAGAATTCCCTAATTTCAGTTCCTTACCGACCTTGTAATGAGAGATTTTGTTTAGTCGTAATAAATCCGTGTATCTTTTGAAAAATAAGCCTGCATTATATTCATAGAAAAACTTATATTGATTAGGAAGTTCATCAATACAGAACAAGAAATTTAGCGTACAGTCGAAATAGTTCGCAATTTTAACTGCGTTTTCTAAATTTGGATAACCGCCTTGTAAATACATATATATCGACGTATGGTCGATACCTATTTGTTCGCACAGTTTTCTTGCAGAAATCTCTTGTTCGTCAAGAAGTTCTTTTAATCTTAGATTGAAATTCATAGTGATCCTTTTTTAATTTTTGTCCGACCGATTAGGAATTCGGCAGATACTTCGAACTCTTTAGCCAACTTATAAATTGTTTCCAAAGTCGGTAAAGTTTTTTTCTTATTCCAATAAGTCCAATTGTTTCTATTGATTTCTAATTTCTTCGCAACCTGATATATGCTTAAATTGTGCTCGCTGAGAATTTGTAGGAATCTTTTTGAAAAAATCTCAAAATTAGGTTCTTCAAAATTTCCGAATCGATTTTTTTCTTCGTCTATACCAAGTAGGTAATCCAGTGAACAGTCAAAGTAATCACAAATCTTTATTGCGTTTTTTAATGACGGCACATAAAATCCCGATAAGTATCTACCTAATTGTGTTTTGCTGATTTCTAACGCTTGTTGTCCAGTTACGGTTGATAAATCATAACTATCAAAAAGTGTTTTAAGCCTATAGACAAGTTTCGACATAATAAGCCACCTTCTGCTAAAATTTTATTGCAAAGTATGAGTAAAAATGCTTTGTGTCAGTCTTAGGAGATGTTAAAATGAGCCTATGCAATATAATTCGAACGAATAAGCAATAGAGGAGGTGATGCATTATGGGAATACCTTTGATTTTGGAGTTAATTAGAGCAGGTATGAATCTAGAAGTTTCAAATGAGATAATTTATGACAATAACAAGATATTGATTTTTTTATCTGATAATTCTAAGGCAACAATTGAAATAGAGTACTTAAATTGATTTAATGTAAAATTTATAAAAAGAAGGTTAATATGAAGCAGGTTTTAAAAAATTTTGAAAAGGTTCATAAGACGAACAGTGATAAACTAAGAAAAAAAATGTATTTAAATGATTTAATGGATTTAAAGCATTATGTTCTTGAGGTAATTCAATTAAATATTGAAAAGGGGGATATTTCGGATAAATTGATTATTTCGAATATGGTTGATGAGCCTGATACAAAAATAAGTATAACTTTAAATTAAGAATTTTGTTGATTTATAAAAGAAGCACGCAAAAATGCGCGCTTCTTTTATAAATCAAATTTGTATTCAATATTCCATTTTGTCTTCGAAGTATTTCACCAAATCTTCGATAGGCAGGCGGACTTGCGCCATCGTGTCGCGCTCGCGCACGGTTACACACTCGTCTTCGAGGGATTCGAAGTCAACCGTTACGCAGTACGGAGTTCCTATCTCGTCCTGTCTGCGATAACGTTTGCCGATTGACGCGGACGTGTCGAAATCGCAGGCAAAGTGTTTGGAGAGTTCGACGTACAGAGATTCCGCTTTTTCATTGAGTTGCTTTTGAAGCGGAAGTACTGCAACTTTGACGGGTGCGAGCGCGGGGTGGAAGTGAAGCACGACTCGCGTATCGTTTTCGCCGACCTGTTCTTCGTCGTATGCGTCGCAGAGGAACGCGAGGAACGCACGGTCCGCGCCGAGCGACGGCTCGACAACGTAGGGTACGTATTTTTCGTTTGTGACAGGGTCTACATAACTCAAATCTTTGCCGCTCGTCTTGATATGCTGATTAAGGTCGTAATCGGTACGGTCGGCAACGCCCCACAGTTCGCCCCATCCGAAGGGGAATTTATATTCGAAGTCGGTTGTTGCTTTTGAATAGAAGCAGAGTTCCTCCGCGTCGTGATCGCGCAGACGGAGATTCTCTTCGCGCATACCCAGACCGAGCAACCACTGATGGCAGAAGTTTTTCCAGTATGCAAACCATTCGAGATCGGTGTCGGGTTTGCAGAAGAATTCCATTTCCATTTGTTCGAATTCTCTTATACGGAAGATGAAGTTCCCGGGCGTGATTTCGTTGCGGAAACTCTTTCCTATCTGACCTATTCCGAAAGGTATCTTTTTGCGCGTAGTGCGCTGAACGTTTTTGAAGTTCACGAAAATGCCCTGCGCGGTTTCGGGACGGAGATATACGGTTGAAGTGCTGTCCTCCGTTACGCCGATAAAGGTCTTGAACATAAGGTTGAATTTTCTTACGCCGGTAAAATCGCTGTTGCCGCATACGGGGCAGGGAATTTTATTTTCTGCGATGTACTGTTCCATTTGTTCGTTGGTCCAGCCTGCGATGTTGCCCTCGATGCCGTGCTTTGCCATATAGTCTTCGATGAGGTTGTCTGCGCGGTGACGGGATTTACAACTTTTGCAGTCCATAAGCGGGTCGGAGAATCCTCCGATATGTCCGGAAGCCTGCCAGGTAGTCGGATTCATAAGAATCGCGCTGTCGATACCCACTGTGTGAGGATTTTCGACGACGAATTTTTTCCACCAGGCTTGTTTGATGTTGTTTTTGAGCGCGACGCCGAGAGGACCGAAATCCCACGAGTTGGACAGTCCGCCGTAAATTTCGCTGCCGGGATAGACAAAGCCGCGGTTTTTTGCAAGCGCGACAATCTTTTCCATTGTAAGTTGTGCCATATTATACCTCCACACTTCGCGCGTTTGAATCGGACGCGTCTTGTATTTACCTTATAGCAATTATTTGACGCTAACCGTTTCAATGCGACGATGTCGGCACGCCGGAATGCGTACCTTATTGTAATTATGATAATAAATAAAAACTCTTATAAAGTCAAATACTTCGCATTATTATGCGGCGAATATCATTTCGGGTTTTCAGTGCATATAATGTAGCGCGACGAAGCGAAAAGCGGGAATCGCTTCCCGCTTTCCGTCCCTCGCGTGTTCGCGGCAGGGCGAACATACGCACTTCATTCTTGTTTACACTCCCGTCCGTCGGGGTGTACTGCGTTCCGCAAGGGCCCGCAAAACTATTTTGCGGGTGTAAGGATTCCTTACTTGCAGCAGCAGTTATTGCCGCATACGCAGGACAGAATGAGGATAAGCCATACGAGGTCGCAACTGTTGGTGCAGCCGCCGCATCCCGTGTTGCCGCATCCGCAGCCGCATCCGCAACTGTTGAGTATGAGCATAAGAAGAATCAGGTCGCAGCAATTGCAACCACAACCACAACCGTTTGAGCCACCGTTTGCAAAAAAGTTCATAGTATGTACCTCCGAGTTTTTTGGATTTCTCCTACATTACCTTACGCTTATTTAAAAAAATGTGTTCCTAAGCATTGAAAATAATAATCTTCAATATATTATTGCGTGGAGTACTTGAAACGTATGTTGGGAATAGTGGCGGCTTTGTTCTGCACTTTGATAGTTGCGGGACTGTGTTCCTATTTCTTCAAACTCGACTTAAAGTGGTACGTCGAACTCAACAAACCGATATTTTTAGTGAGCGGCGGCTGGTTTACCGTATTCGTAGCGGCGAGTTATCTTTCATCTATTCTGGCAATAAGCAGACTCGTGGAGTTTAAACACATATTTCCGTCGATGATATTTTTTGCGATACTGGGCTTTTGCAGCGTGATGTTCGTAATGAGTTTCTTCTACTTTAAAAACATAATCGCGGGGCTTGTGTTTATCACGCTGTCGCTGGCAATGGCGTACACGCTTTTTGTGCGGTTTCTGCTCAAAGACGTCAAAATTGCCGTAGAATTCCTGCCGGCGTTTTTGTTTTACGTATACTGTTTTTTATGCATTATGAGCATTGCGATGAACAACTGATTCAGTCAAATACGCGCTTGATAAAAGAGAATATTTTTGATATACTAATTTTATCTGTATAATATGCGCCTACGCGCGCAGGAGAAACTTATGTTGCTTGCTATGGATATCGGAAATACAAACGTGAAAATCGGCGTGTTTGACAATGATAAGGTCGTCGCGTCCTGGCGTATGTCTACAAAAGCGTACCGTACTGCCGACGAATACGGAATGGTTCTCTACGATTTGCTCAAACAGAGAGGCGCGAAGTTCGAGGATATAACCGACGCGGTGCTGTCGTCTGTTGCGCCTGCGCTCAACTATACAATAGAGCATATGTGCCAGTATTACATAGGCAGAAAACCGCTCTGCGTGACGCATACGCTCAACACGGGCATCACGCTCGGATACGATCATCCTTCCGAACTCGGGGCGGACAGAATCGTCGGCGCGGCCGCCGCGTATCACTTTTACGGAGGCCCTGTCATAGAGATAGATTTCGGCTCGGCAACTACGTTCAATCTGGTTACGGGAAACGGCGAATTTATAGGCGGCGCGATTGCACCCGGCATTATGACTGCAACCGAATCGCTTGTAACTTCGACGGCAAAACTTCCGCGTATCGAACTTACTCCGCCGGAGGACGTTGTCGGAACGAATACGCGGGCATGTATGCAGAGCGGGATCATATTCGGTTATAGCGGACTCGTAAAATATATGGTGGAAAAGTATAAACAACTGCCGCGTATGAGCGGCGCGAAAGTGATTGCCACTGGCGGACTGAGCGAAATTGTCGCGGCGACGGAGCCTAAATTGTTCGACGTCGTGGACAGGGCGCTCGCGCTCAAAGGACTGAGATTTATATACGACGCGAACAAATGAAGGCATCGCGCACAAGGGAGATAATATGCAAATAAAAAAAGCGGGCGTAGCGTTGCTCGGACTGGGAGTCGTGGGCGGCGGAACGTATCAAATATTGCGTGATAAGCGCGAGATGATAATGCGCAACGACGGAGTCGATATTCAGGTCGTGAGCGTGCTCGAACGAAATGCGGACAGAGTACGGGAACTCGGCATAGACGGGGCTCTTGTTGCGGGCGGCATCGATGAAATCATAAACAATCCGAAAGTCGATATAGTAGCCGAGTTTTTCGGCGGGGTCGAACCTGCGAAGACTTTTCTTATCAAGGCTCTTCTTGCTGGCAAAAGTATCGTCACTGCAAACAAAGAAATGTTTTCCAAATGTTGGAGCGAACTCGAACAAGCCGCAAAACAAGGCGGCGGCGGACTGTATTTCGAGGCCAGTTGCGTGGGCGGAGTGCCCGTCATAAGGGCGATTACCGACAGTATGCAGGCAAACCGCGTTTTATCGTTGAAAGGCATTGTCAACGGAACTACTAATTATATTCTCACAAAAATGAGCGACGAAGGCGCGGATTATGCAACCTGTCTTAAAGAGGCGCAGAAACTCGGTTACGCCGAGGCTGATCCGACGGCAGACGTAGAGGGATACGACGCGACGTATAAAAACAGCATTCTCAGTTCGCTCGCATATCGCAGGCGGGTGCCTGTCGACAGAATATATCGCGAAGGCATCAAGGACGTTGACGTCAAGGATATAGCGTACGGAAAGGAACTGGGATATACGCTTAAACTGCTTGCCGTATCCAAACTCAGGGACGGCAAAATCGAGGCGAGAGTACATCCCGCATTCCTGCCGGATTCTCATCCGCTGTCGTTTGTTAAAGGCTCGTTCAACGCGTTGTTTTTGCAGGGCGACAGTGTGGACGACGTTATGTTTTACGGCAGAGGTGCGGGGGCGTTGCCTACGGGAAGCGCGATAGTCAGCGATATCGTATTTGCCGCAAGACAGTGCGAGCACAGACGGTTTGATTTTGAAACCGACGGTGAACCGGCAGAATTTACGGAGGATTTTTCTTCTGAATACTATCTGCGTTTCGACGTGAAATCGGATTGCGGAACGCTTGAAAAAGTAGCGGGAGCGATGAGAAAAAACAACGTGTCGCTCAAAAGCGTATTGCAAAAGAGCGAGGACACTCTCGTGTTCGTCACACACGAAGTCAAGGAAAGCGTTGTACGCAAAGCAATAGGCGAAGCCGAACAACTTTCGGGAGTAGACCGCGTCGCCGCAATCATAAGAATAGAGGAATAATATGCAAAAGAAGTTCAGAAAATTCGACAGAGCGTCTGGGATACTGCTAAACGTGTCGTCGTTATCCGGAGAGTACGGGATCGGTTGCTTTTCTGCGGACGCGGATGCGTTTGCGGATATGGCGGCGGATATGGGGTTCGGATGGTGGCAGATACTGCCGATCACTACCATAGGATGCGGGAATTCTCCGTATTCGGGGCTGTCAACTTATGCGGGTAACAGGCTGTATATTTGTCCTGCCGAACTTGAAAAAATCGGTCTGCTTACAAGCGATGAAGTAAACGCTTCAAAGTATCACGGGGAGCCGTACCGCACAGATTACGATTTTGCCAGACTTAACACGGAAAGGTTTTTACGTATTGCGTTTGAACGTATAAACCCTGAAATTGCGCAAAAGATTGCAGATTTCCGCAAAGAACAATCGCAATGGATTGAAGACTACGCGCTGTTTATGGCTCTTGCCGACGAGCGGTCTACATCCTGGTGGAAGTGGGAAGACGGGCTTAAATTCCGCCGTCCCGAGGCAATGCGTAAAGCGCGTGAAGAGTATAAAAGCGATATCGATTTTTATGTGTTCGAACAGTTTGAATTTTTCAGGGAGTGGAACGCCCTTAAAGAACGGGTTAATACCCGCGGCATAAAAATTATAGGAGATTTACCATTCTACGTCGCAACCGACAGCGTGGACGTATGGGCGCATCCCGAGGCTTTCGAACTTGATGAAAATCTGTTGCCAAAGGCGATAGCGGGAGTTCCGCCGGACGCGTTTTCAAAGACGGGTCAGGTGTGGGGAAACTGTCTGTACAATTTCGGAAATATGAAAAAAGACGGTTATCGCTGGTGGCGCAACCGAATCTCCCACTGTCTGAAAATGTACGACGCGCTAAGATTAGACCATTTCCGCGCGTTCTACAATTATTTCTCAATTCCTGCCAGAGACTACAATACGGCAGAAAACGGGCACTGGGAAAAGGGACCTGCCGACAGCCTTCTCGATTTGGTTTATGCGGACAACAAAGACGCGCTCTTTATTGCGGAGGACCTCGGGCTCATCGACGCGGAGTGCAGAGAGTATATCGACTCTACCGGCATACCGACTATGCGAGTATTTCAGTTCGGCTTCGACGGTACTCCGAGCGCGCATCTTCCGTACCGCTATGACGTTAACACTGTTGCGTATACGGGTACGCACGACAACAACACTACGCTCGGTTGGCTGTATGAACTCAACGAGGGCGCAAGGGATTACGTTCTCAAATACTGCGGATTCAAGGGCGCAGGCTGGGGAGCCGGCGGTCCCGAATGCGGTTCTACAAAGGCGATTGTTAAGACGATAATGATGTCGTCGTCAACGCTTGCCGTGATACCTTATCAGGACTTGCTCGGCTACGGCGGCGATACCAGAATGAATATTCCGGGCGTTGCGGAGGGCAACTGGACGTACAGATTGCCGTATCATCTTATGACAACCGTTGACAGAAACTACTTCCTCGACCTCAACAGCACGTACGGGAGAATGAGATAACGATGATACTGTTTTTTACCAGAGGCGAGGTTGACAGCGATAAGTTTGTCGGATATTGTTATAACTACTATCGCGATATTATCGGCGACGAAGACCTGCCTAAAAAAGTAAGCGTGATTCGGGAAGAGGGACAAAAGCCCCGTCTGGATACGGATTCGGTATATTTCAATCTGTCGCATTCTTACGGCGCGGTTATGCTCGGCATATCCCACTCGCCGATAGGGGTGGATATCGAAAAGGTGCGTCCAATAGACTTTGCTAAATTCGGTTTTATCGAAGCGCAGGACGAGGAAGAGTTTTTCGAGAAGTGGACGGAAAGAGAGAGTTATCTTAAATTTACGGGTGAAGGACTGGGTGCGCTTAGGTGCGAGATACCTAAGGACGCGCATTTCGAACACTTTCCTGTATACGGAGATTATCACGCCTGCGTTTGCGCGGAGGAGCAGAATATCAGAGCGTACGACATAAACAGTGCGGACGTAATTTGATGACGCGCAAAGAGGCGGTATAATAATATTCCCGCACAGAGGGGCAATGTCCGCTCGGTGGCGGCAAGAAAAAAATTCAGAGGTGAGTTATGGTTTTAGACAGAGTCAGGCAACTTATTGCCGAGCAGATGTGCATTGAAGAATGCGAGGTAAAGGCGGATAGCAGAATCAAAGAAGATATCGGCGCGGACAGTCTCGATATTGTGGAAATGCTTATGACCGTCGAAGAGGAGTGGGGACTTGTTATCGACGACGAAGATATGCTTAAATTTTCCACAGTGCAAAGCGTGGCGGATTATATAGAAGCCAGAACGAAATGATTTGTATTCGAGTTAAATAACAACTTTTATTTGCCGCGGATTTTCGCGGGGAATTTAAAAGCACGCAGTTGCGTGCTTTTAATCATTATTATAGAGTTGTGTTTTACAACTCTTTTATGATTTCTTCCAAAACCGCTGCTGTCGGGAGACTGCCGGAAGACCTTATTTGCGACATAGTTCGGATTGTCGCTTTTTCAATTATATCGGCTTCGGTTTGTAAGTCGAAGGAGTTTTTAAGCATATCCGCGCAGGCGAGTATCATTCCGCAGGGATTAGTTTCTCCGTTGTTATAGATAGAGCCGCCCTCGGTTTGCACTCCGTAAATTCCGAGCGCCGTTTCTCCGAAAGACGATTGAGCGACGCTGTCTGAATCGGCAAGCGCCGAGCACATTCCGTTCAGAATGCTCCCGAAAAGATTCGACGTCAGAATTACGTCCTGCGAGTAGGGCTCCGAAACTATTTTTGCCGCCGCTTCGCCTGTTGATAAAGCGTCTACGCGCACGTAAGGATAGTCTTCGTTTATATCCGTGACGATTTTGCGCCACAGTTTGGAGGTCGTCATCGAATCCGCTTTATCGGCAAGCGTCAGAATTCTATGGCGGCGGTCTGCAAGTTCGTATGCGACGCGTGCGACGCGTTCGATTTCGAGTTCGCTGTATCTTTCTACGTCATACGCTTCCCGCCCGAAAGAGGGATTGTTTGAATATCCCTGTTCCCCGAAA
Organism: uncultured Christensenella sp.; assembly: GCA_910578325.1. Lineage (GTDB taxonomy): Bacteria > Bacillota > Clostridia > Christensenellales > CAG-917 > CAG-475. The sequence goes on along the minus strand of CAJTQT010000001.1, from coordinate 35,593 downwards.
CAGATTCCGCTCGCGGCGTCGCATACCGTGATAAAATCGAATTCTTTTTTAGAATCGGCATTCGATGCGGAATACGTTGACGTTGCGACTGCGGAATTATATCGGCGGGTTTCGGCATAAAGACCTAAGGATTTGCGTAGCAGTGTCAACGCCGTTTTTTGGCGCGAATCGTCGGTTGCCGCGTATAAAACGGCGTGCGCGCGTTTGGCTTTTTCGAGCGCGTCCGTTTCCGATTCCGTGCAGATGTCGGACAGGGAGCAGTCGTCAAATGTGAATTCTGCGTGCGACTTTGCCGCAACGGAGCAGAGTATACGTTTAGCGCAGTCTATCGTTTCCGCCGACGCGGCTCCGTCGCAGAGTGTAAGAATTTTATAATCGGTTTTCATATCTCAGCCTTGCGGCATAATTAGCCGCTTCGTTTAATTTTATTTGTTTTAAAGGAACTTTCTTCTTCCCGTCAGTTTGTATTCGAAACTGTCGCGCAGCGCAAACCAACTTGCCTCTATTATATCCCGCGATACGCCGACCGTAGTCCAACTGTCTTTGCCGTCGGAGGAGGTTATGAGGACTCTTACCATTGCGCCCGTTGCTGCGGCGAAGTCGACGACTCGGACTTTATAATCTTCCAGACACATATCTGCAATCTGCGGATAGTGTTTTATAAGCGCGCCGCGCAAAGCCTTATCCAGCGCGTTAACGGGACCGTTGCCGTTTTCTGTGACAGATGTGACAACTCCGTCGACGTCTATGCAAACTTCCGCGGTGCTTGTGCCGTCCGGTTGACTTGCGTGAATGGAATACCGCACGAGTTTGAAAGAGGGTTGATACACTTCGAGTATCCTTTCGGCGAGCAGTGCAAAACTTGCGTCCGCCGTATCGAACTGGAATCCGTCCTTTTCTAAATTTTTGATTTCATTGAGGATTTCTTTCGTCTTCGGATGCTGTCTCTCAATATGAGGAAACAGGCTTTGCAACTTTTCGGATACCGCGCTTTTGCCCGATACTTCGCTCAGAATCAATCGGTGTTCGTTGCCCACCTGCGACGGGGGAATATGCTCGAAACTCCGTTCGTCTTTGAGAACGGCGTCGACGTGCATTCCCGCTTTATGGGCAAAAGCCGCCGCGCCAACGTAGGGCATATCTTCGGGAAGTTTTACATTGCAGATTTCAGCGATTTTGCGTGCTGCCGCCGTAAGATTTTTCACGTCGCAGTCCGTTTCGAACTCTGTCTTGAAATGCAGGTTGGCTATGACGGAAGAGAGGTTTGCGTTTCCGCACCTTTCGCCGAAACCGAGGAAGGTGCCCTGAACGTGTCTTGCGCCTGCGTCGACTGCCGCAAGCGTGCAGGCGACTGCCATCGCGCAGTCGTTGTGCGCGTGTATTCCGATAACGGGGGAGTGAGGAGAATTTGCAAATTCGCATACCGTTTCCTTAGTTGCGTCGTAAACGCGCTGCGGCAGAGTGCCCCCGTTGGTGTCGCAAAGCACAAGCGTGTCCGCGCCAGATTCAAACGCGGCGCGCAGTGCCGAAAGAGCGTAATGCCTATCCTGAAAATATGCGTCGAAAAAGTGTTCCGCATCGAAAATAACGCGTTTGCCTTTTGATTTCAGATATTCCACTGATTGCCGTATAATTTGCAGATTGCGCTCGGCAGATACGCCCAGTACGCGCCGAGCCTGTTCGGCGCAGGATTTTCCGAATATGCATACTGTGCTCGTTTCGGCATTTACAAGCGAATTAAGCCCCTCGTCTTGCGCAGGAACAAAGTCCTTGCGGCAGGTCGCCCCGAACGACACAAGTTTCGCATTTTTCGTATTAGACAGAAATTCGCGATCTTTCGGATTCGATACTCCGCTTTCAATAAGATTTATGCCGATGCTGTCGAGTAAGGATAGAATGCAGGACTTGTCGCAGTCGGAAAAACTGATTCCGACCGCCTGCGCTCCGTCGCGTAACGTTGTGTCTAAAAGTTCGATCTTAGATTTCATAGGCTTGTTTTATGTAAATAAACTGCTTGTTTCGTCAATTACGGCGATTTTATCGACGTCGTTTTTGACTTGATAAGATTACTGTTCGTATTGCAGAAGTTTGTTTGTTGCGTCAAGATATGCTAAAAGCGACGCTTCGAGCACGTCGGTGGAAATGCCCTGTCCGGTTGTCTGGATATCTCCGTGTGCGAGTTTGACGGTGGCGTCGCCGAGCGCGTCTTTTCCGCCCGTAACGGAGTGCACCTGATAGTCGATGAGTTTAAAGTTCTGTCCCGTTGCCGCGCTTATCGCTTTAAATCCCGCGTCGATAGGACCGTTGCCGCTCATCTTGTCCGAGGTGAGTTTGCCGTCGGATTCCAACGTAACGGTTGCCGCCGCGCTGTTGTTATAGGTGGAGATATCGTATTCTTTCAGTTTATAAATACGTTTGACTATTCTGCGCGTGTAGCCGTTCAAAAGAGCGTCGATGTCAATGCGCGACAGGGATTTTTTTCGCTCCGCAAGCGCTTTATAGGAGGGGAATACGTCGTCGATCTGACTGTCGTTGAGGGTGTAACCCATTTCGGTTATCAACTCTTTAAACGCGTGCTTTCCGCTGTGTTTGCCCAGAAGAAGAGTGTTTTTGGGAATGCCGACGTCTTCGGGATTTATGATTTCATACGTCGCTTTGTCTTGAAGTATTCCGTGCTGGTGAATGCCGGATTCGTGTACGAAAGCGTTTGCTCCGACCACCGCTTTGTTTGGGGGAAGTTTTACGCCGACGATGTTGGAAACCAGTTTTGAAGTGCGATACAGCAGAGATGTCTTTATGTCCGTGCGCGCGTTGAAAAAGTTTTCCCGCGTTTTTATCGCCATAACGATTTCTTCGAGCGGCGCGTTGCCTGCGCGCTCGCCTATGCCGTTGACAGTGCATTCGATTTGACGCGCGCCTGCGCTTACGCCCGCGAGTGAATTTGCAACCGCCATTCCGAGGTCGTTGTGACAGTGCATCGATAAAACCACGCCGTCGATACCGCGTACGTTTTTGCGTATATGCGTAATCATACCGAATATTTCCTGCGGGGTAGCGTAGCCCGTGGTGTCCGGCAGATTTACCGTGGTCGCGCCTGCGTCGACAGCGGTTTGAGTGGCTTTTGTAAGAAACTCGACGGGCGTACGGGAAGCGTCTTCGAAACTGAATTCCACGTCGCTTACGAGCGTGCGGGCATAGCGAGTATATTCGTCTATTATATCAAGACACTCCGATTCGGATATTTTCAATTTGCGTTCAAGGTGTACGGGGGATGTGGCGATAAAGATGTGTATGCGCGGATGAACAGCGTTTTTAATCGCTTCGTAGGTTTTGTTTATATCCGTTTTCCTGCATCTGCAAAGCCCCGCTACCGCGCTGCGCTTGCAGGTTGCGGCAATTGCCTGCACGGCTTTGAACTCTCCTTCGCTCGCCGCGGGAAATCCCGCTTCGATTACGTCCACTCCGAGAGATTCGAGCGCTTCCGCCACGTCGAGTTTTTCGCCGATGTGCATACTGCATCCGGGAGATTGTTCTCCGTCGCGAAGGGTGGTATCAAAAATTATAATCTTTTTATTGTTCATAGCACCTTAAACCTTATCAGGGGATAGTCGGCAACCTCTGATTGAACGTACATCTGATTTAAATATAGATATAATATATCAATTGCCGCCGTCCGTCAACGCAATTCGCGCCCTCATATGCAATTTATACAAAATCAAAGCGCATATTTGCATAAACTGTGCATAAAATTGATAAAAACTGATTAAAATTAAAAAATTTTGAAAATTTATGCAAAATCAGTTGCATTATTTTTTTCAAAATGATAGTATAACGACACAAACGGGAAATCGATTGAATTTAAGAGGTGTATACAATGAAAAAAACAGTAAAAATTATCACCGTTATAATGTGTCTGACTCTTGCGGTCGGACTTTGCTTCGCGTTGGTTGCTTGCAACGGTTCGGCGGAAGTGACGAAGTCAATAAATATGGTTAACGTGGAATTGTCAAGCGAGCAGTATGCTTTTATATTCAACAAAGACAAGACCGAACTTATGTCGCAGGTCAACGGTTTGCTCGACGAGAAATCTACGGAAATCGAAGCGATAAAGGCAAAGTATCTCGGAGCGACTTCAGAGCAGGCGAGTACGTTCGGAAAGGCGTATCAGACAGAGCCGTCGAATCCCGAAAACGAGTTTGTCGTTGCGACGAATCTGGATTTTGCACCCTTTGAATACGTCAACGGAAACAAAATTGCGGGTATCGATATCGAGATAGCGGAGTTGATCGCCAACGCTTTGGGAAAAACGCTGGTTGTGGTACATATGGAATTCGAAGCGGTTGTAAACGCTGTGGGAACGCAGTCCGTTTACGACATAGGTATGGCTGCGCTGACGGTGACGGATGAGCGCGCACAAGTTGTCAATTTCAGCAATCCTTATTATGATACGACTCAGGTTATACTCACCAAAAACGATCTGACGGTGTTCGATTACTGCACTACGGCGGACGAGGTGAAAGCAGTGCTTGCAACTTTGAGCGGCAATGCGGCAAAATGCGGCGGACAGAACGGAACGACGGGACAGCAGTTTGTGATAGGAAACGAATCGCTTGAGTTCGACGGATATTCCAACCTTGAATTCAGCGCGTACGACTCTCCAGCGCAGGCGGTTCAGTCGATGCTCAACGGAAACATCGGGTTCGTCATAGTCGATAAGGCGGTTGCGATTTCGTTGCTGAAAAGTTTCAACGCCTGAGGCGGTGTAGAAAGTGGATTTTTCTAAACAATGGAATATATTCGTCCGCTCGTTCGTGACGAATGAAGGTTACAAGAATGTATTGCTGGGTTTTAAAAACACAGCATACATTGCTTTATTCGGGTTTTTGATAGGTATCCTTATAGGTACCGTAATCGCCATAATCAAGGTGAGCGCGAAACGCAATAAGGTTGCGAAAGTAGCGTCGAGAATAGGCGATATATACGTTGGCTTTTTCCGCGGAACTCCTATAATCGTACAACTGCTTTTGATATACTACGTGTTTTTTCCGCTTATCGGCGTTCAGGTGGATAAACTCGCCGTTGCGATAATTACGTTCGGACTGAACAGCGGCGCGTATGTGAGCGAGATTATGCGCAGCGGCATTCAGTCCGTTGACGCGGGACAACTCGAAGCGGGACGCTGTCTCGGGCTTTCGTACTCGGGCGCGATGATGAGAATAGTCATTCCGCAGGCTGTCAAAAACAGTCTGCCCGCGCTGGGCAACGAACTTATCGCGCTTGTAAAGGATACTTCCGTAGCGGGATTTATCGCGGTGTTCGACCTCACTCAGGCGTTTAAACTTATAGGCTCGTCATCATACGAATATATGATTCCGTATATCGTGCTTGCGATTTTCTATCTTGTCATCGTGCTTGCGCTGACGCTTGTGATAAAACTTATCGAAAGGAGGTTGCGTAAGAGTGAAAGACGTTAAAAATAACATTTGCTTTGACGGCATAACCGCAGATATCACTGAAAACGAAAACGTCGATACGCAGGTTTCCAAAAACGTAAACGCGGAAGAATCAGACGCGCCTTACGGAGCGGACACTGGTTTGAAAATCGGAATAAATGCGACAGACTCTCGTTCGGAAGCAGGAGAAACGGCGATGGTTGCCGATGCTTCAAAGCAAAAGGGTTCTGCAAAAGCCCCGCTTATCGAGGTTAAAAATTTATCTAAAAAATTTGGAGATTTGCTTGTTATTGACGATATTTCCGCGGATATATACGAGGGTGAAAGAGTTGTTGTCATCGGACCGTCGGGCGGCGGAAAGTCGACGTTTCTGCGTTGCCTGAACTGTCTGGAAGATCCGTCCGCAGGCAAGATTTTTTTCGACGGCGTAGATATAGCGGACGTCAGGGTGAACATCAATATCCACAGACAGAAAATGGGAATGGTGTTTCAGCAATTCAATCTGTTCAACAATATGACGGTGAAGCAGAATATAATGCTTGCGCCTGTCAGAATCGGGCTGGCGAATATGCGCAAAGCCAAACTCAAAAACGTCTGGGTGCCTGTGTATAACGCCTGGTACAAGGTTTTCGGGAATGCATACAACAACTATGTCGATAGATGCATTGTAAGGCTCAATTCGGAACTTGAATCGCTCAATACGAAACTTAAACCTATACTTTCTGCGTGGGAAAGCACAAAAGGCACTAAGGAGATCGCGGGAAAATCGTATGTGGAATACGACAGTAAACTGACCGCTTTAAAACTTAAACTCACCGATAAAATAGAGAAGACGGAGCGTAAAATCGGACGTAAGGCGCACGCCTGCCTGAGGGAGAAAGTCTCGCCCGAATACGTCTCTGCAAAGCAGATAAAAACGGACGCGTCGGACACTGCGGACAGACTGCTTGCACGTATCGGACTCTCCGAAAAAGCGGACGTTTATCCGTCCACGCTGAGCGGCGGTCAAAAACAGCGCGTCGCAATTGCCCGCGCGCTTGCGATGAGTCCGAAAGTTATGCTGTTTGACGAGCCGACGTCCGCGCTGGATCCCGAAATGGTCGGAGAGGTTCTCGACCTCATTAAACAGGTTGCGGACGAGGGAATGACAATGGTCGTGGTTACTCACGAAATGGCGTTTGCAAGAGAGGTGGGGACGCGTATACTGTTTATGGCGCAGGGCAAAATTCTGGCTCAGGGCGCGCCATCCGAGTTTTTCGGAAATCCCGATCACCCGAGATTGCAGGAGTTTCTAAGAAAAGTTTTGTAAACGTACGGGGATTTTCGTCACATCGGCGCGGACATTGCGTCCGCGCTTTTTATATGCTGATTTTATGCGATACATTGAATATCGCCGTGTTTTATATCTGTTTGTGAGAATTGCGCAAATAACCGCTTAAATTTCAAATAATAGGTTTATATTATCTTTACACATCATTTAAATAGTGATAATATAAATATACTAAAAATCGGAGTATTGCGTTTTGGAATACGGCGAACTTGAACGTCACATAGTCTGCGCCCTCGGCGGAAGCGAAAAACTTGCTCCCGCTTACGTGGTTTACGGAAACGACGACTATCTGCGCTCGCACGCCGTCAAAATGCTGAAAGATATAGCCGAGGAGGATTTCGCTTCCTTTAACGTGTCAGTGTTTTCATCCGACGGCGAAGTGGGGGACGCTATCGACGTGCTCAACACTTATCCCGTGTTCGGGGAATATCGGGTAGTTGTGCTTACGGTCGCGCAGAAGTTTTCCGACGCGGATAAGGACGCGCTCAAAGGATATGTTGCCGCTCCGTTGCAGTCGTCGGTGCTGGTCGTCGACTGCGAGTCTGCGGACGTGGCGAAGACTGTAAAAGTCAAAGGCGCGCAGTCGGTGGACTGTTCCGTACTCAAAAACGACGCGCTTGTCGCAGAGATAAAAAAAGTCTGCGAGCAGTCGCCGTCTATTGAAATAGAGCCTGCCGCGATAACGGAACTCTCGCAGAGAACGCAAGGCTCGATGTCCCGTATAGCCTGCGAGATCGTGAAACTCAAATCCTATTGCAACGGCGTTATTACCAGACGTGACGTCTGCGAAATGGTGACCGCCGATTTTGAATTTCAGGTGTACGATTTGACGCAGGCGGTCAGCGATAAAAACGCGGAAAAGGCGTTCAGGGCGTTGGATGTGTTCTATAACGACGGCGTACGGCCTATGCGCATAATAAATCAACTTTACGACAGATACCGCAAGATGTTGCTTGCCGAACTCAACAAAGGTATGGGCAACGACGAGTTGGGCGCGCTGCTCGGCGTTAAGGGCGCGGCGGTGTATTTTATTAAAAAGAGTTCGTCGGCATATTCGCAGGTCAGACTGAAAAAATGCGTAGACTGCCTGCACTCCCTGCAATGCGCGGTGCTGAGCGGAAAACGTACGGAGAATTCCGCATTGCAACAGGCGATGTTCGAATTGCTAGGAATATGAAAGATTCCCCCGCACGGGCGTTCGGGGCGGATATAGGTGAATAATGACAAACGGTAAAATCGACAGAAAGTATTTCGTATTGATATGGCTTGCGTTGCTCGTAGCCTGTTTTATGCGGAACTCCTATCAGATGTATCTGATGTTCTCCGCTATGGAGGACGTGTCGCGTCTTTTGATAATAAGAGACGTGTTCATTTCTATATTCTCTTACGGGGTGATTCCGACGGCGGTGGTGTTCGTGCTTGCGCTGATAACGTGGCAGATAGGTTTTTCGAGATACGTAAGATGCATATCGCGCAACGATTTCTGCTATACGGTTATGTCCGTGACTGCCGGCGTATATTTTACGGTCGGACTTATCGAGATATTTTCCATTCTCAGTCCTGAAATCTCCGCGGTTTCTTCCACGGTTTTGGAACCCGCGTTGCTTATGGGCGCGTTTCTTGCAATGTTCTTTTTCATATTTGCGAAAATGCACAGATTCAATCCCGTCGAGAAATACAACGCGTTCAGAGCGTGGTCCATCGTATTTATGGTGCTTACGGGGCTGAGCGCAATCGGCGGAAACGGAATGATTCTTATGCTTGCCGCAGATAGCGGTTTGTCCGTTGAAATACTGTTGCGACTGAAAGAACTGGGATACGGGATTTTTCTCAGCGAAGTTCAGGTCGGATGCAGTATCGCCGCGATTTGCATATACGTTGCGTATCTAGTTGCGTTTATCGTTATAGGCGAAATTATGCGCAGTCGAGCAAACAAATTCCGCAATCCCGAAACGAGAGGGGAGTATTATTCGCAGTATGACGGTAGGGCGTACAGCGTTCGTAACGACGCGGAAAGAGTTTTCGAAGAGGAAAGCGTAAAGCACTCTGCGGAAAAGAGAAAGGAAGACAACGTATTTGAAGAATTCGATTTGTAATATTATTGCGGAGGGGCAATATGCAATATAATTTCAAAGAGTTTTTTGAAACTCATCATTGGTCGATGGTGATTGACGCGGTACTTTTGATTTTAGTGCTTGCGGTCATCATCTGCTTTTTCGTTTACAAGCGCAACGTAAGAGCGTTGTTCCTGTTGCTTTTGGGCGGCGTGCTTGACGTAATAGTCAACGTGCTCGCAGAAATACTGGGACATTCCGCGCTCGAAATCGCGAGATACGTCACGCACTTTATTGTCGTATTCGATATAGTTGCGGCTTGCGTCGTGTATCAAAACGATTTGAAAAACATCTTCCAGAAAGTGTCAAGCGCGAGAAGTCTCGAACTTCACAACAGCAACGAGGAACTCCGTGCTTCCACTATGGAAATACTTACCGCCTGTCAGGATATGGCGAAGCAGGACGTCGGCGCGATAATAATCATAGATTCGTTGGGCGACATTCACGACAACATACTCGATACGGGCACGAGACTCGACGCTGTGCTGTCCGCGCCTTTGCTTGAAAGCATATTCAATACCAAAGCCCCTTTGCACGACGGAGCGGTTATCGTCCGAGGCAACAGAATAATTGCCGCGGGATGTTTCCTTACCTTGACACAGCGCAACGTCAATAAAGAAATGGGCACCCGCCACCGCGCGGCGATAGGCATAACGGAGGAGACCGACGTGCTTTCAATCGTCGTCAGCGAGGAGACCGGAATTATTTCCGTCGTAAAGCACGGCGAAATAAAACGCTATATGACGATGGACAAACTCAACGACGAGATCGAAATCGCGTACGGCATTTCGCCCAGTATAATAGCAACCAGAGACACTCAAACCAAAAAGAAACACAAAAACAACAGATTCTTATGATAGCGATAAAACCGATTGATATTCTTCTGCCGCGCAACGCCGATTTGAATAAATGGGCTGTCGTGGCTTGTGACCAATTCACTTCGCAAGAGGATTATTGGAAGTCTCTCGACAGTCTTGTCGGGGACGGACAGAGCACTTTGCGACTCATCTATCCCGAGGTATATCTCGGCGAGGAAAACGGCGACGCGCGTATCTCGGACATACATACTCAAATGGCGCGTTATCTGCGCGACGGCGTGTTCGAGAAGTATAAGAATACTTTCATACTCGTCAAAAGACAAACGCCGTTCGGCAACGTGCGTTGGGGTATAGTCGTAGGACTTGACCTTGACTGCTACTGCTTTACTCATCCGTCCCACGCGCAGGTGCGCTCGACCGAAGACGTCGTTATGGACAGGATTCCTCCGAGACTTAAAATCAGGAGAGGCGCGCCTCTCGAACTGCCGCACGTCATAATCCTGATAGACGACGGAAAAAAATGCGTCATAGAAAAACTGCGTGAAAATGCAAACGACGTCGTTTACGATTTCGACCTAAATATGGGCGGCGGCCACGTTACGGGATACAGGGTAAACGCAGACGAGGCGGTTGCGTTGTTTGAAAACTATGCGGCAGATAAACTTTCGCAGGGAAAGGACTTCCTGTTTGCTGTTGGCGACGGCAATCATTCGCTTGCTTCCGCACAGGCATACTGGAATGAGATAAAGCCGACTCTGACCGAGGAACAACGCAAAACCCATCCTGCAAGATTCGCTCTTTGCGAGGTGGAAAACCTGTATGACGACGGCATAAAGTTCGAGCCGATACACAGATTTGTGTTCGGCGCAGACAGACGTCTTATCGATATGCTTGCCGAAAAAGTCGGCGGAGATGCGACTGTCAATGCGTATCTCGGAGGGGAGAAGATTGCTCTTGGCGTTCCGCAAAACAGCGCGGAAGCGATAAGCGCGGTGCAGGCGGTAGTTGAAGAGTTTGTAAAAAACAACGTCGGATGCAAAGCCGATTATATCCACGGCGAAGACAATCTGCTGTCGGTTGCAAGCCAAAACAGCGGCGTCGCAATCGTTATGCCTCCTATGCGTAAAGAGGAACTGTTCTCTTACGTTGAGGCTCACGGAGCGCTTTGCAAGAAGACGTTTTCTATGGGAGAGGCTCAGGAGAAGAGATATTATATCGAGGCTAAACGCATTTAGGAAATTTTAAATTAGTCCGAACGGAAGTGACGCAAAACCGCCGTGGGATAATACAATAAATTGATACTAAATTGATACGACAATCGGGGTAATACAATGAAGGTATGTAAATTCGGCGGAACGTCAATGGCAAACGGGAAGACAATTTCGAGAGTTGCCGATATCATAAACAGCGACGGCGAACGAAGGTTTGTCGTCGTTTCTGCGCCCGGAAAACGGGACGCCTCGGATTTGAAAGTCACCGACGCGCTGTATGACTGTTATAACGAAATTGCACAAACAGGCAGTTGTGACACAACTTTTGCATTGATAAAAAAGCGTTTTGAAGACATATCGACAGAATTGTCTCTCGACGTGGATATTCAACTTTTACTTTCTCAGGTTAAAGCCGATATGGAGAAATTCCGCACAAAAGACTATTGCGCATCGAGAGGCGAATATCTCAGCGCAAGGTTGCTCGCGGCAAAAACAGGGGCGGAGTTTATAGATACGGCAGGGTTAATTCTTTTCGACGCGGGCGGAAATCTCTTGCTGGACGAGTCCATAGAAAAGTTGGGCGACAGATTAAAAGGCGTGGAAAAGGCGGTGCTCCCCGGATTTTACGGCACCGACTGCAACTCAAACGTGCGGACGTTTTCTAGAGGCGGTTCGGACATTTCGGGAGCAATCTTGGCAAGAGCGGTGAGCGCGGACGTCTATGAAAACTGGACGGACGTGGACGGATTCCTCAGCGCAGATCCCAGGGTAGTCGATAAGCCGGAACTTATAGACTGTCTCAGTTACAGAGAACTGCGCGAGTTGGCGTATATGGGCGCGGAGGTTTTGCATCCCGAATCAATTTTCCCTGTCCGAAGCGCGGGGATTCCCATCAATATAAGAAATACGTTCAATCCCGATTATAAGGGAACTATGATTGTCGCAAGCAATAAACTGCCAAAAGAACATAAGGTTATTACGGGTATTGCGGGACGAAAAGGATTTACGATTATAAACATCGAAAAGGATATGATGAACAGCGAAATCGGGTTTGGCAGAAAGGTCCTTGAAGTGTTGCAGGACGAGGGCATTTCTTTCGAGCACGTGCCGTCCGGAATCGATACGCTTTCGGTCGTTATAAGGGATGAATACCTTGTCGGGAAAATGCAGAAAATTCTTGCAAAGTTGCAGGAAGCGGTCAACAGCGACAATATTGAAATTCACAGCGGACTTTCGCTTATAGCGACAGTCGGACACAATATGTCGTCGAGACACGGAACTGCGGCGACTCTGTTCGGCGCGCTTGCAAGCAACCATATCAACGTGCGTATGATAGATCAAGGCTCTTCGGAACTCAATATTATAGTCGGAGTCGACACGTTCGACTATGAAAAAGCAATCAATTCCATTTATCACGCGTTCTGCTGTGAACAATGATAAATGCCGTCCGTTAAACTTTTTTTAAACTGATTCGTCCCGAACGTTCGGGGCGATTTTTGTTTTAGGATTTACCGCAAAGTTTCGCGTTGCGGCATAAGAATAAATAAATTTTGTCAATATGCGATTTTTTGCTTTGATTTAAACAAATAGTTTGATAATATAATTAATAGTCAATAATAGTGCAGTCAGAGCACTTAGCAGGAGACAGTTATGCAAAACATCGACATTATAAGAAAGTACGCGCAATCCTTCAAAGCGAAAAAATTTATAGAATGCGGTTATATCGCCGTTCGCGATAACGACGGAATAATTATCACTGTCACGAAAGCGGATTTCGACAATCTCAAAGACGATGACGCCGTTTTTGTCAACGATAAAAATATAGATTCGTTCGAGGGTAATTTCCGCGCTGCGGCGGTTATTCTCTTCTGCGCGATCAGACAGGATAAACACGCGAGAGCGGCTGTCATTGCAGACAGCGACGCAATATTGAAATTCTCGTCAAAGAGGAAGTCGCTTATGCCCATTATTGACGAGGTCGCTCAGTTGTGCGGAATTTCCGTAAAGTGCGCGACTAAAAACGTGGCGGCGGAAGTAGTTACGTCGCTGTCGGGTTGCCGCAATGCGTGCTTTATGCCCGACGCTGGCGCGGTTATAAAGGCGCGCAGTCTTAAAGAGGCGTTTGACGCGACTGCCGTGCTCGACAAAGCCTGCACCGCGCAACTCATTGCGGACAATTGCGGGAACGATACGCAACACATAAATATGTTCGGCGCGCTGATCGAACAGACGGTGTTCAGATTTAAAACGGCAAAAGAATTAAAAAATCAGACCGAAGGCGGAGATAATAACGCTTCCGAAACGGCGGCGCAAAGCCAGCCATCCGCTCAGCCCGACGCGATTGCGGAGGACGCGCAGAGCGAACAGACCGAAGAGCAGGAGCGGACGGAAGAAACAAATCAACCCGAAACGTCGGAAGAATCCGACGGCAACGGAGAATGCGAACTCGGAAAAGCAACGGAATTCGCGCTGTTCAAAGACGAGTCGCAGGAAGAAGTCGCTTTGCTTTTGCATCCGTTTTATGCAAGCGTGCTTTCGGCTATGGGCAAGCCTATGCCTGTGCCCGAGGAGTTTAAAGAGGAACTCGGAGAAGAAATTCCCTGCGCCGCTTCCGCTATGACGTGCACTAAGAGGGCGGTCAAAAACGTTTGCGAAGTTATAGGCGAATCTCCCGCTTGCTTTATCGCAGGTCACGGAGTTGTCGTACGCGGTTCGGACGCAGACGACGCGCTTGAAGTTTGCCGTACGCTTGAAAAAGCCTGCAAAAAGTTTATAGAAAGCAAATAATTATATCGTAGTTATATTATTTTATTTAAATACAATAATAAATAGTTTGCAAACGGCGGAGACATCCGCCGTTTCAATTTTGCGCGTATTTTAAAAACACGTTTTTGCAAGAGGAAAACCATAGTAATATCCGCAGTTTAATGGAAAAATTTTCCTGTTTTTTTATGCTGTCAGAAGACAATATTTTTTTAAAATATACCTTTCGTGTTTTTACGACAAAATCTCCTAAAATATTTGAGTTATCCGCCCTTTTCGTTTGACAGAGAATTTTTATTTGGATATAATTCGTTTATCATTTGCAAGCAAACAAAAGCACCTGCACGTTAGCGGATATTTACCGCGTTTGCCACAGTCTTATGTGGAGAGGAGTGCAAAATGCAACTTTTGGAAGAGCGTATTTTGAGAGACGGCAAGGTTTATCCCGGAAATGTCCTCAAAGTCAGCGGGTTTCTCAATCATCTCATAGACGAGCATCTGCTTGACGAGATAGGCAAGGAAATTTCCGCGCGCTTTTGCGAGCAGAACGTTACCAAAATTATGACGATAGAGGCATCGGGTATAGCCATAGCGTGCGCTGCTGCACACTATATGCATACGCCGGTGCTTTTTGCTAAGAAGAGCAAGACGGCAAACGTATCCGCCGACTGTTACAGCGCGGACGTAGTGTCTTATACGCATAACAACACTTCAACCGTGATTGTGGATAAAGAATTTCTGCTCCCCGAGGACAGGGTGCTCATTGTAGACGATTTTCTTGCCAACGGCGCGGCAATCCGCGGACTCAGAAGCCTCATAGAGCAAGCGGGAGCAACGCTTGTGGGTTGCGCTATCGCGATAGAAAAGGGCTTTCAGAAAGGCGGAGAGGAACTGCGCGCTGAGGGCGTACGTATCGAGAGTCTGGCAATCGTTGAGAGTATGACAGACGATTCGCTAACTTTCAGACATCAAAATTGAAAATAATGCCCCGAGGGGCTGTATAAGGAGAAACAAAATGAAAAAGAAAGTTTTAGCATTTGTGCTTGCTATTGCACTTGTTGCGGCTTTGGCTATCGGTCTTGTTGCTTGCAACCAGACGGAACGTGAAGTCAACCTTCAGGCTATTGAGAAAGAGAATATCAAAATCGGTCTCATCTGCTTGCACGACGAGAACTCTACGTATGACGCGAACTTCATCAATGCAATGAACGAAGCGGTTGAGAATCTTGGTTTGAATAAAGAGACTCAACTTGTTATCAGAACGAATATTTCGGAGAGTGAGGCTTGCTATAATGCGGCGGTAGACCTTGTCGAGGACGGTTGCAACATTATCTTCGCGGACAGTTTCGGCCACGAGGATTACATTATGCAGGCGGCTTGGGAATATCCCGACGTTCGTTTCTGCCACGCTACGGGTACGAAAGCGCACACCGCTAAATACGGCAACTACTACAATGCGTTCGCTTCCATCTACGAAGGACGTTATCTTGCAGGTGTCGTTGCGGGTATGAAACTCAACGAAATGATCGCAGCAGGCAAATTCACAGCGGCGGAAGCGAAAATGGGCTATGTCGGTGCGTTTACGTATGCTGAAGTTATCTCCGGTTACACCTCTTTCTATCTCGGGGCAAAATCGGTTTGCCCGACTGTAACGATGGATGTTACGTTCACAGGTTCCTGGTATGATGAAGTTGCGGAAGGCGAGAGTGCAACGAACCTTATCAACAGAGGTTGCAAACTCATCAGCCAACACGCAGACTCGTGGGGTGCGCCTAACGCTTGCAAAACCGCGGGAGTTCCTAACGTTACTTACAATATCAGCACAAAGACCGAATGCCCCGATTCCTATCTCGTGCACTCCAGAATCAACTGGGCGCCATACTATGAGTATATTGTAAACAGCGCTATCAATAACACTGAAATTGCTTATGACTGGACCGGTACTATTGAAACGGGTTCCGTTATTGTTGAAGACTACGGCAAAACCGTTGCAGCGGGAACGGAAGCGGCTGTCAACGAGGCAAAAGCAAAACTTATTGCAGGCACGCTTAACGTATTTGACACGGCAAACTTCACCGTAAACGGCAAAGCAGTAACGACTTATCTTGCAGACGTTGACACGGACGCGGCGTTTGCCGGTGATACTGAAGCGATTGTGAACGGAATCTTCAAGGAATCCTTTTTCCGTTCTGCTCCTTATTTTGCATTGCAAATAGACGGAATTACGCTTCTCAATCAAGCATTTGGAAACTAATGTATAAAAATTGATTTGTTGGACGGAGTGTTGAACTCCGTCCAACCATTTTGAGCGCGTTTCCCGTCCTTGCGACGGGAGATTGCGTAAAGTATCGGAGGTAGCAACGTGGAAAATAATGTTGCTATACAACTTAAAGGCATCACGAAGACTTTCGGAGAAGTGATTGCCAACAATAACGTGGACTTGACCGTGTATCGCGGCGAAGTCCTTTCGATTTTGGGCGAAAACGGAAGCGGCAAGACTACGCTTATGAATATGATTGCCGGTATTTATTATCCCGACGCGGGAGAAATAATTATCGACGACGAAGCGGTGTCAATACGTTCGCCAAAAGATGCGTTTTCGCATCATATCGGAATGATACACCAGCATTTCAAACTGGTGGACGTTTTCAGCGCGGCTGATAATATCATACTCGGCGAGGAGTTTAAAGGTTTCAATATAAAGACAGAGGAAGCCGCTATCCGCGCCGCTCATAAAAAAGAAAACGAAGAATTCGAAGCGTACGTTCCCGAAGAACATACGGGAATTTTGTCTTATATGACCGCTCCGAAATTCCATACCGAAAAAGAAACCAAACGCAAAATTGCGGCGTTGCCTTTCATAAAATTGAAAAAGCATATTCAATTCGGCTGGCTTGCACGCAACCGTGCGCAAGTACTGCAAAGCATTGCAAACAAATACGGTTTCGAAATCGATTTAAAAAAGAAAATATACGATATGTCTGTATCTGAGAAGCAGACAGTTGAAATTATAAAGGTTCTTTATCGCAATGCAGATATTCTTATTCTCGATGAGCCTACCGCTGTTTTGACGCCGCAGGAGATAAAAAAACTCTTTGCGGTTTTGCGACGTATGAGAGAGGACGGAAAGTCTATTATAATCATAACGCACAAACTCAACGAAGTTATGGAAATTTCCGACAGAGTTGCGGTTCTCAGAAAAGGCGAGCATATTGCAACGGTAAATACTTCCGAAACGAATGAACAGGAACTTACCGAGATGATGGTAGGTAAGAAGATTGAACTCAATATAGACCGTACCGAGCCGCACGACGTTGAGGATAGGCTTATTGTGGAGAATATTTCGTCTACAAGTCACGACGGCGTCAAGGTGCTTGATAACGTGTCGTTTACGGCGCGTTCGGGCGAAATTCTCGGAATTGCGGGTATAGCGGGCAGCGGTCAGCGCGAACTGCTTGAAGCGATTGCGGGATTGCAGAAGTTGAATGCGGGAGATATTTGGTATTTCGATCCGACGAAAGAAAATGAAAAGGTGGATTTGCGTTCCAAATCTCCCGTTCAGATAAGAAATATGGGCGTGCGTCTCTCGTTTGTTCCGGAAGACAGACTCGGAATGGGGCTTGTCGGTAATATGGATTTAATCGACAATATGATGCTGCGCTCATACAACAAAGGCAAGACGATGTTCCTTGACAGAAAGAGCCCTAAAACGCTTGCCGAAACAATAGTCGATGATCTCGAGGTAGTAACTCCGAGTACTCATACTCCCGTTCGCAGGCTGTCGGGCGGTAATGTTCAGAAGGTGCTTGTGGGGCGTGAAATCGCGGCTGCACCGACGGTGCTTATGGCGGCTTATCCAGTAAGAGGGCTGGATATAAATTCTTCCTACACCATTTATAACCTTTTAAATGACCAGAAAGAAAAAGGCGTGGCTGTCATATTTGTCGGAGAAGATCTCGACGTTTTAATTGATCTCTGCGACCGCATAATGGTTATCTGCGGAGGAAAGATCACAGGTATAGTAGACGGAAGAAGCGCAAAGAAAGATGAGATAGGTCTGCTTATGACAAATAATACAAAAATGACAGAAGATGTTATTGAATCAATGATTGAGGAGGGCTGAGTGGTGACGAATATTTTTAAAAAGTTGAAAACGGAAGCACCTTTTCATATCGTTAAGCGCACTGATATTCCCAGATGGAAAAAATGGGTTATAAGGCTTGTTACCGTACTTGTATCATTATTGCTGTGCGGCATTATCAGTTCTATTCTTAAACCGAACAGTTTCGGCACTTTTTTTGACGAAATGTTTAAAGGGACTTTCAGCACTCCGAGAAGAATAGTAAATCTTTTTCAGGAAACCGCTATGCTCCTGTGCATTGCTCTTGCGGTTACGCCAGCGTTCAAAATGAAGTTTTGGAATATCGGTGCGGAAGGTCAGGTTCTGATGGGCGCATTGATGTGCGCAACGTGTATGCGCTATATGGGCGGAAGCGTGGCAGATCCTGTTATAATAATAGTGGCTCTTGTTGCCAGCGTAGCCGGCGGCGCTGTTTGGGGCGCGATTCCCGCGATTTTTAAAGCGAAGTGGAATACAAATGAAACGCTGTTTACGCTTATGATGAACTATATAGCAATGGGCTTGATTGCGTTTATCATTACGGTATGGGTGCCAAGCGGTTCTGGCGTAGTAGGCATAATACGCTATGGTCAATTTCCCCGCCTCGGTCAGTATCCATATATTCTGAATATAATCATTGTGGCCGTCCTTGTTGTCATAATGTATATTTATCTTCGTTTTTCTAAACACGGCTATGAACTCAGCGTTGTCGGTGAATCAGTCAACACGGCAAAGTATATCGGAATAAACGTAAGAAAAGTTATAGTGCGTACTATGATTTTGTCGGGCGCGCTGTGCGGAATTGCAGGATGGTTGCTTGTGGGAGGTACCAGTTACACTATAAGCACGTCGATTGTCGCAGGAAGGGGATTTACCGCGATACTTATAAGTTGGCTTGCGCATTTCAATCCGATTGCTATGGTTATCAGTTCTTTTCTGATTGCATTTTTGAGTCAAGGTTCTATGCAGGCAGCCTCTACTTTCGGATTCGGAGGTTCGTTTCCGAATATTATTACGGCAGTGTTTTTCTTCTTAGTTATTGCAAGTGAATTTTTCATAAGTTATAGAATTAAGTTGCGTAGAAAAATGAATGTAGAAGGAGAGGAAATTCAGCCGAGCAAACTTGAAAAGTTTGATAATTCCATCACCGAGTTTTTTGCTAATATAGAAAATAAGATATTCAGGTTGTTTACAAAAAGAAAGACGAAAACAGTAGCCGACAATTCGGTCGCAGCAGTCGAGAATGAGTGTTTGCAGATACCGGCAACTTCTCAAACCGATGATTTAACTGCGACTATACAAAATTCAGATTGTGCAGAAGTATCCGATAAGGAGGTGCAGGAATAATGTTCTGGACGTTTTTACAAAGATCTATAAGATTCAGTACTATATTTCTTTACGGTGCAACCGGCGAAATAATAACCGAAAAGTCCGGACACCTCAACCTCGGTATTCCCGGAATAATGTGTATAGGCGCGGTCGGCGGAGTAATAGGCGAGTCGTTATATCTGAAATCTCTTGCTGATATAAGCAACATTAACGGTTTTGCCGCGGTATTTGTTCCTATAATTTTTGCAATGCTTTTTGCCGCGCTTGCAGGACTGCTGTTCAGTTTTATGACAGTTACTCTGCGTTGTAATCAAAACGTAACGGGACTTACCATAACAACGTTTGGCATTGGTTTTATAGGGTTTTATATGAACCGTATAGACAAGACGAATTTCGGTATAGCAAGCACATATTTTACTAATGGTTTTCCTTGTGCCGCGGATGCAGGATGGTTCGGGCAGATGTTTTTGTCTTACGGAACGCTTGTGTATCTGGCTATCATAATTGCCGTTATCGCGGCGGTAGTTATAAAAAGGACTCGTACGGGACTTAATCTGAGAGCAGTCGGTGAAAATCCCGCAACCGCAGATGCGGCGGGCATAAACGTCACAAAATACAGATATATAGCCACTATAGTGGGCAGTGCTTTTGCCGGACTCGGCGGACTGTTCTATATTATGGACTATCTCGGCGGAAACATAGAATATAGCGTCGATACTTACGGCTGGATGGCGGTCGCGCTCGTTATTTTCTCGGTTTGGAAACCGAACTGGGGCATCTTGGGATCGATACTGTTTGGAGCATTGTATATCGCGCCTAATTATCTGAATGTTTCATTCTCACAGAAGGAACTCGTTAAACTTATACCCTATGTAGTTACAATTATTGTTCTTATAATAACGAGTATAGTCAACAAGAGGGAATCTCAACCGCCTGCGGCTCTCGGAACTTCGTATTTCCGAGAAGAGAGATAGCGGTTATAGAAAATTTAGAATTATAAAAAATCCACCTAAGCGCGGTGGATTTTTATATTTATATTTAGTTTATAGGTTGTGCCGCAAATCGTCGCCGTCAATTACGAAAAACATCGAGTTACGTTTGTGGCTGAGACGTGAATATATGCGCTCGTGATACCTTGTGAGCAGTTGCTCCGAGTTTAGGTTTGTAGTAATGATTGTGCACAAATGTGCATTGTGCCTTTCTTCGAGTATGAGCAGCAGATATTCTTCGGTGACGTTCTTCAAAAACGGTTCGGTGCCGAGGTCGTCTATTACGAGTAAATCGGCTGTTATGATATCGTGCATACGTGCGTTGCGTTCGGATATGGGTGAAGTATGACAGGCAAGCATTGCGCCGTTGAATTCGTACGCGGACATAAACAGGCAACTTTTGCCTCTGTCTGCCGCGGCGCGCGCTACTGCGCTTGCAAGGCAGGTTTTTCCGCTTCCGACTCCTCCCGACAGCACAATGTTCAGGTTGTGTACAAGAGGCAGTTGCGCCGCATACTTTTGCATAAATCCGTACAGTTGTTCAAGCGTGTTGCGCTGAGTTGCGTTATTGACCGTATCGAGGTCGCAATCGGCGAAAGTAAAAGGCGCTTTGCGTTCTATATCGCATTCCGCTTTCAATGCACGTATAAATTCTTTCCAAACACATTTGCAAAGTTTACCGTTGACAACTCCTTTGTCTTCGCATATAGGGCAGAGGGGGGTATATTCGAAGTCGGATTCGCTGTATCCGTGTTTTGTAAGCGCGTTGCGATAGTTTTCAAGCGCGGCGGATACCTCGGATTCGTCGGCACCTTTTGCCGCGTCGAAACGCATATTGATATATCTTTCCTGCGCGGTTGAAATTTCGGGCACAGAAAGAGCGTGCGTAAGACGTTGTTCGACTTCGCGTTTGCGGGTATTTATTCTTGCCAGCCGTTTTGACTGCACAACCTGCATTACTCTTCTCTTCATATCAGACCTTCGCGTCTTTAAGACTGTCTATGCTTGTGACTATAGACTGTAATTCTTCCTTTGTGTAGGAGCGTTCTTCGAAATTCGCTTTGCGGGTTTGCTCGGGAATTACAGGCGAAATCTTTTTCGCATCTTCTACGGTTGTCACGCCTTTTGACTTATACCCCGACAAAAGTTGATTTATGTACGGAGTGGGGTAGGTTTTGCCTACTGACATCTCGGCGGCGTAGAGGATAACGGAATCGTCAAACCCCCAAACAACCGTCCAGGTACGATAGTATTCGCGGTCGGACTGAGTGACGGCGCGGGAGCGCCCGCTTTTCTCGATTATCTTCTTGATTTTTCCGTCCGTTACGATTTGCGTATGCAAATATTCGTCGATGCTCTCGCTTGTAAGAAGTCCCTGCGCGTAGAATTTGTTTACGACGTTGTTCATTCCGTCAAGAGTGCGTACGTTTGTAATAAAACAGTGGTGCGCAATTTTGACAAGAGCGTCGTCAGAGAAACCCTTTGCCGTCCACGGTACGATGTAAACTTCGATTTCGTGGTCGAACGATTCGTAAAACACGCCGAGGTTTTTGTTGACGGAAAGCGCGAGATTCCTCAGGTGTTCGTGGTGCGCGCGATAGTCGTTCATTTCCGCGGCTGTAAATATCGACATTCTGTAAAACTCGTCCAGCCTTGCGTCGAGTTTGTTGAAACTCTTGCCGCCTTTGAGCGTCTTTATCGCGGTGAGGATTGCGTCGAGTTCATAGCCCCATACGCGAGTCCATTTTAGAAGCATCTGCTTGTCTTCCAGTTCCGCCGCTCCTTTTCTTCCCAAAGCCGCAAGCACCGTTCTCATCTGTTCAGACTGTGTGTCGTATTCTTTGAGTTTATCTTCCACGTCGGACGCATTGCGCACTCCGTCTGAAGCCCAGTTCCTTGCTACGGTGAGAATATACGGATAGCGTACGTTCATACCTTTGAGGTCTATGCAGTATTGCACTATCATAAGCATAGCGTCCTGTTCCATTTTGCTCTCGTCAAGGAACATATAAAACTCGTTGTACTCGTTGGGCGTGAGCATACGTTCGGGGAAAAGTTGCTGTAAATGCGCGTTGAAATCGTTCCACTTTTCGCCTTTATATTTTTTTGGCGGCTGCATAGATTTTTTGAGACTGAGATATTTTACTTCAAGCGGTTTTTGCGAGATAATGCGGACGAGCCCCATATCTTCGAAATAACCGTATGTTGAAAGAATTGCCGATTCTGTCATATCCAGTTTCGCGCATAGAGCGTCTACCGAATTGTCGTTTGCGGGATTAGAACACAGAAAAAGCCCGTACAGATATACCTTAATCTGCTTTTCGTCGCAATAGGGGAGATGCTCGTTGATAAAAAGATTGTCCACGAGCGTGAAAGTTTCCATAAGAAAGTCGCTTGAAAATCTTGCGAAACTCATATAATATCCCTGCCTTTTCTGCTACCCGAACCCGCGGGCGCGAGAATAAGAATAGCACATTCCGCGCTCTAAATCAATTTGCAAAACATTCAATCGTAAAATATACCATATATAGTGTTTATGAGTTGCGTATACGCGCATTTACGCTAAATTCCCATATATGGTATTGCCGTAAATTGCACTATGTGATATGATTATAAACGATATATGCAAATTGCGAGGTAGGTTGATGAAAGTTTGGGCAAAAGTTATGAAGGCAGACAAGATACTGCGGGACGTTATATATGAGGACAATCTCACTCTGTCCAAATCCGATTATCATAAACTTTTGCAGGAACTTGCCTACCGTCTCGATATCTCCGCGCCCGTTACGCTTCCTAATCACATAAAGCATTTCGAGAAGTTTAACCGCATAAAATACCTTCCGCGCGATTTTATAGAAGAAGTGGATTTCGATACTTTCATAATTGAGCGCGTTCAGGACGAAAAGAAAACAAAACTTTATCTCAACTATTAAAACCGTCGTTTAAAAAGCGATTCGGTTGGGGGAATTATGAAATTAGGTCTGAAAATCGCATTGATTGCAGTTGTCTGCGTTCTGCTTATAGTAGTTATTATGGCAACGGTCGGTTCTATTGTTTCTAATCGTATAAACGATACGTCCGAACCCTCTTCACAACTGTCCGAATGGATGTCGTATATTAAGGACGACGCCTTGCTACGACAGGTCGTCATACCGGGGTCGCACGACGCAGGGACTGTGGGTATGCCGTGGTACAGTATTACGCAGGACAGGGATATAGGAGACCAACTCGCCTGCGGAACAAGATATTTCGATTTGCGCGTAAAGGCGAAGAAAGGCGAGTGCAGAATTTATCACGGTCCCGCGTACAGTTTGTATCTCAAAGACGTGTTGACGGATGTCGGAGATTTTCTGGATTCTAATCCGTCCGAATGCGTCATTCTTGATGTTCATAAATTCGGCAACGACGAGGCTATAGAAAAGACTGTGGCTATGCTCGACGAGTATCTGGGCGGCAAATTTATAGCAAAAGAGTCGGGACAGACAGACTTGGAGTTTATCGAAACGCTTACGCTCGGGGATACGAGAGGGAAATGCCTGCTTATTTGGGGATATGATGACGATTACGCGAAAAACGACAACCGTTATTTCGTCCGAAACGATGATAACGGCGACGTGAACGTGGGATGCTTGCAATCCTTTTATAAAGGAAGTTGGAACAGGTATTATTCCTCTAAAAAGTATATAGATAAAGCGATTCCCGCTTATATAGAGAGTTATAAAAACAGCATAGGCGGATTGTTTGTGTTGCAGAGCCAACTTACCGACGGCTGTTTCGTGTTCGGACCGAGATATAGAGAAGGTCAGCACGAGAGCAATATGAATGCGTGCGTGAGAGGGTTTTCGGACAGCGAGTATCTTCAATATATAAATATTGTTATGCGGGATTTTGTAAGCCCCTCCAAAAATTGCGACGCGCTTACACTCAATGTTGCCAAAGGCCTTGTCAAAAATGATTGCGCTGAGATTTATGATACAATGTTGGGCAATTGAATTTAACTATATAATTAAGGAACTGAGAAACGTATAACCATAATTGAAAACCGCCGATAAATCCGGCGGTTTTGCTTTTGGGGAATCGATGTATTCTAAGTTACAATACGTTTTCTTCAAGAGTTGTATAGATATTCTCGGCATAAGATCCTATATTACCGTGTTTAGACGAGCCGACTGTAATATCTAAGGCAGAAAGATTATAAACCGTTTTTAGAGCGGTGCAGTTCATAAACGCTCTTTCTTTGATTTCGACAATGCACTCGGGTATTACGATTTGAGTCAACTCTTCGCACAGGAGAAACGCATATTCCCCGATTATTTTAACACTTCCGTCTCGGGGGATAATGCTGTTATTTATGCCGACAATCAATGTTTTGCTTTCCGTTTCTATAATACAGTTCCCGTCGCTGTGGAAAACGGGGTTCCCTTCTTCAACGGTTATATTTTCTACTCCCGAAAGCGTTAATATATTGCGTCCGATATTCGTTACGCTTTTAGGAATATTCAGGCTTTTCAGTTTTGTGCATCTCGCAAATGCATTGTTGCCTATGCGTGTAATGCTGTCGGCAATTTGTATGCTTTCGAGTTCCGTACAATTAGTAAATGCGCTGTCGCCGATTTCTTTTACCGGCAAGCCCTTGTATGTCTCAGGTATTTCCGCGCTCGTGATTGATTTGTTTCTTGCATGCACTTCATAGCCGGTTAAATCATTAGTCAACGTGAACATAATCGAATCATACTTAGTGTCATTATCAAGAGCGGTGTAAACATCTTCCGCATAATATGCCACAAAACCGTGGTTAGCAGAACCCTTGACAATATCCAGGTCAGAAAAATTGTAGACCACTTTCAAGTCAATGCACTGCCCAAAAGCATAGTCTTCTATCTCAACAATGCTTTCCGGGATGATGATACTTGTCAGTGCAGAGTGGTAAAATGCGTAACTTCCGATTTTTACAACGCTACCGTCACTGGGTATGACGCTGTTTTGGCAACCTGTCAACAGAGTCTTACTTTCGGTCTCAATAATACAGTTTCCCGCACTGTGATAAACGGAGTTTCTTTTATCTATCGTTATATTTTCCAAAGGAATTCTTATGAATGCGGATTTATTTATATACGTAACGCTTTCGGGAATATGTATATTCTTCAGTTTTGAGCAATTAGCAAATGCGTCGTTCATAATAGACGTAATGCTGTTAGGAATATATATGCTTTCAAGTTCGGTACAATTGCGAAATCCGTTTATTTCAATTTGAGTAACGGGTAATCCGTTGTATGTGTCGGGAATTACAATGTTTTTTGCCGATTGTTGCTCGATGAGGTTTATGCGGACGCTATATCCAACTTCAATAGGAGTGAAGTCCAGCAAATCTTCAGTCGGTTCGAGAGTTTCGCAGACGGTGCAGACGCCGTCGACATAGTTATGCCGCTTTTCCAAAATTTCGCTTCTTGTTGCGTCGCATACCAAACATCCGTATATCTTCAGACCGCGATTAAAGCAGTTGGGTTCTATTGCGATTGAGGCGTCGTCCCATTCGTGCCCCAGTTGTTCATAAAATTTATAATCCTTGCTGTCGCATTTCGTGCAGGTGCGGACATCGTATCCGACAGCGGTGCAGGTAGGTTCGAGCACGGTTTGCCAGTCGGAATAGGAATGCTCGCACTTGAACACTGTTCCGAGGTCGATGCTTTCATTGTTGGATAGACGAATTATCAAATTTCCCGATGAAGTTAGTTCTATGTCTACAATGCCGACTCCGTCTTTACCGTCGATGCCGTCCTTTCCATTGATTCCGTTAATTCCGTCCACTCCGTCTTTGCCGTTTGTTCCGTTTATGCCGTCCTTTCCGTCGGTCCCGTTTATACCGTCTTTACCGTCCTTTCCGTTAGTTCCGTCAATGCCGTCTTTACCGCTTATAAGCGCGATGAATTCTTCAAGCGAGCCTGCATATCCCAAATCTGCGGCGCGGGCGTATGCGGCGTCCACAGTATAAACTTCGCCCCATTCGGCAGACGGTGTGTTATTATTGCCGCCGTTGTTTTCGTTGTTATTGTCGCAGGCAACTAAAACGAATATGCACGCGACAATTAGCATTAACGCCGATATTATGAAAACCGATTTCTTTTTCATATTTTTCTCCTTGAATTTTCCACCCGTATTAGATATGCATTAGTATTAACTTAATATATGAGTATAAATATCTATAATAATTATACGCCTGCGTATGTTTGCAGTCAATGGTAAAGATTTGTCAAAACCGCGGTGTGTCGGCATAGAGATTTATAAAGTTTATAAGAGTTGAATATTCCTCGGCGATTGAAAAATACTAATTTCAAATCGGAGGAAATTATGTCTACATTATCATCAACAATGACAGCGGCGGGAATAGTCAGAAGAATAGACGAGTTGGGACGTATCGTTATTCCCAAAGAGATGCGCCGCACTATGCACCTCAAAGAGGGTGACGAAATGGAAATACTGTCAAGCGGCGACGCTCTTACGCTGCGCAAGTACAGCAGTTTCGAAAGCGTTATGCCGATAATCAAATCCACGGCGAAATTGCTTGCAAAGGCGACCGAATCCACCGTTTTGTTTGTGGATACGTCCGCGGTTACCGTTTCGGAGGGTAAAGATAAGAAGCACTATCAGTCGGCTAAACTCAGCGAAGACTTTGCTTCCGCAGTGCGCGAAAGACGCGCGGAAGAGTTGCAAAAAAACAACGTAAAAAATATGTTTGCCGATCGAGAGCCTTTATTTGAAAACTGTGTGATGGAGCCCGTGATAGTCGGCGGCGATTTGATGGGTGCGGCACTTTTGCTGTCGGAATCGAAGGCGTCGGAAATCGACCGTTCGTATCTTCATTTCTGTGTGGAACTCATAACGTCCGCGCTTATCTGATATGCCGAAAGAGAAGACCAAAGACGCGGTAAAGCGTAATAAAGGCTTTATGCTTTCGGGCGCGGCGGTGCTGGCGATAGGCAGCATAGTCGCAAAGATGCTCGGCGCGCTTTACAGAGTTCCGCTTACGAATATTCTCGGCGCACAGGGAATGGGAATGTACCAGTTGGTCTTTCCCGTATTCGCTTTGTTTATGGTGCTCTCGACGGCGGGTATTCCCACCGCGCTTTCGCGTATGGTGGCGGAGAAGCGGGCGGAGGGAGCGCCTACGAAGAAATATCTTGTATCCGCCATTCTCGTGCTGACCGCGCTCGGGGCGATACTGGCAATTCTCACATTTACGCTTGCAGGTAAACTTGCGCAGTGGCAGGGGAACTCCGATACGCGTACGGGTTTTATGATAATCGCGCCGACAATTATACTTGTCAGTCTTATAGCGGGATTCAGAGGTTGGTTTCAGGGTGAGATGTATATGCTCCCGACGGCTGTATCCAACATTATCGAGCAAGTTGTCAAACTGGCGGTCGGAATAGGACTTTCCGTCGCGTTGATGCCTAAGGGAGTTACGGCGGCGGTCAACGGCGCGCTTTTGGGAATTGCGGCGTCGG
The DNA here is from genome assembly GCA_910578325.1 of uncultured Christensenella sp. Taxonomy (GTDB): domain Bacteria; phylum Bacillota; class Clostridia; order Christensenellales; family CAG-917; genus CAG-475. The sequence goes on along the minus strand of CAJTQT010000001.1, from coordinate 7,961 downwards.
AGGCGTTTGCGCTTGCGTATCTCGTTATAACGTATTTCGTGCGCGGACGCAAACTTAAAGGGGAAAAACTCAAAGTCAGCAGGAACGACGCGCGGACGATGTTTAAAGTGGCGTTCCCTATTGCGATTGTCGCGGTGCTGATGCCGCTTTCAAATTTCTTTGACAGTATTATACTTGTAAACGTACTCAAAGATTCAGGAGTCGCGCAGGAAATCGCTACCGCTCAATACGGGCTGCTTTCGGGACCTGTCAATTCGCTTATAAATATGCCGATCGTAATTATAATGTCGCTGGCGGTCGTAATAGTCCCCTCGGTCTCGGTGTCGAGAGTGCAGAGAGATATAGGCGGCGTAATGCTCAAAAGTAGGCTGTCGATAAAACTTGCATACCTTATCGGCGTTCCTTGCGCCTTCTATTTTATGGTTTTTGCGCCCAGACTTCTGCCGGTTATATATCCCGCGTTAACGCCGGCGCAACTCGATCTTGCAGTTCAACTGTTGCGGATTGTGGCGGCAAACGTAGTTATGCTTTCCGCAATGCAGATATATGTTTCGCTATTACAGGCACTTGATAGAACCAAATTCGCAGTTTTAAGTCTTGTTTGTGCGATTACGGTAAAAATTATCCTAAGCGTTGTGCTTGTACGGTATATAGGTATAGCAGGGGGCGCGCTTGCTTCGCTGGCTATGGCGGCGGTTGCGCTTGCGGGAGTAAATATCGCGTATCTGAAAATATGCGGTCTGCATCTTGAAAAAAATATTGGTCTAAATCTGCTCGGCGGTGTTATAATGGCTTTGGCAGGGTTGGGCGTAAGCAGTCTTATCAGAAGCAATCTGGTCGCGACGATAGTGGGCGCGGCGGTCTGCTCGGCGGTTTATCTTTGGCTGACTTTCCTCTTCGGAATCGTCGGCAGAGACGAAATCGAGTATTTGCCTATGCGCAGATTTTTCCGCACTCTGCACAGAATAGTCAGATTTTGGGAGTACAGCGATGAAACTTGATCAGGTTTTAAAAGGTTCTTATCAGCGTTACATAATCGCGGATTTTTTGTCGGCGATTTTTTTCGATAAGCGCATTCCGCTTGTTATCGACAACGTTTCCGATGGCGAAATCGCCGCTTTGCGTGACAAACTTCTGGATTGTTACGGCGACGTGAGCATTGTCTGCGAATGCGACGGCAACGACGTGGAAACAAGCGTTTCGCAACTTTCGGACGGAATGTCGGTCGATACCGTAATCATTGACGGTTGCGCCGTTACCGAATGCAAGAGGTTCGGCTTTTCCGATTTCGTTCAGATTATGAAAAGGTTGCGCGCAGACGACGGATGCGAGTGGGATAAGGCTCAGACGCACAGCAGTATCAGAATTAATCTCATCGAAGAGGCGTATGAACTCGTCGAAGGTATTGACTGTAACGACGCCGATATGATGAGAGAGGAGTGCGGCGACGTTCTTATGCAGGCGGTGTTCCACACCGAGATAGCGCAGGAGGACGGCGAGTTCGGATATTACGATATGTTGACGGAACTTTGCCGTAAACTCATAGACCGCCATACGCATATCTTCGGTAAGAACCATGCGGGCAACGCTGACGAAGCGCTTGTGTTCTGGAACGAGGCTAAGAAGAAAGAGAAAAAGTATAAGTCCACTTCCGACGCGATGAGCAGAGTCCCGAAGAACTTGCCGTCGTTGCTGTATGCAGAAAAAGTGCAGAAACTCGCAAAGAAGGCGGGCTTTGACTGGGACAATCCTATCGGCGCGATTGAAAAACTGAAAGAGGAGATTTCCGAACTCGCAGAAGCGGACGACGCGCACAGAACGGAAGAGGCAGGGGACTTGCTTTTTGCGGCGATGAACGTAGTACGGATGTACGGCGTGGAAGCGGAGATGGCGTTGCGCGGCGCAAGCGATAAGTTTATGCGCAGATTCGAAGGCGTGGAAAAACTCGTTTTGCAAAGCGGCAAAGAGATGTCCGAATATACGCTTGAACAACTCGACGCCTTTTGGGAAGAAGTCAAATCGCAGGAACGGGAAAATAACTGACGTATCCTACTGATAAGTTTCGGTAAAATAGAATTAAGCGCGCATTAGCGGCGGTTTAAAAGTTTATAAAACTAAATCGGGCTGTTTATGAAAAAAACTTTGCGTATAGGGAACGTAAATCTTAAAAGCAATCTTTTGTTCGCGCCTATCGCGGGCTTTTCGGACGTAGGACTGCGGCATCTGTGCGCCGAATACGGCGCGGGGCTTACCTTTACGGAACTTGTAAGCGCAAAAGGAATTGTGTATAACAATAAAGGCACGGCGGAACTGCTTGCAACGCTCGACAGCCCTTGCGCGGTTCAACTCTTCGGTCACGAACCGGAGTTTATGTATAAAGCCGCTAAGGACGAGCGACTGGCTAATTTCGACGTGTTCGATATAAACGCGGGTTGCCCTGTTAAAAAGGTCTTCGGAAACGGAGACGGAAGCGCGTTGATGATGAATCCGGCGTTGCTCGGAGAGATAGTGCAGGCGGTGAGAGAGGGAAGTAAAAAGCCCGTAACCGTAAAGATGCGCGCAGGAGTTACGGAGGGAAATCCACTTGCCGTAGAGTGCGCTGTAAGCGCCGAGAAATATGGCGCGGCGGCTGTCACGGTTCATCCGAGATACCGTTCGCAGTTTTACAGCGGAACGGCGGACCATTCTATTACGAAAGCGGTCAAACAGGCGGTGAGTATTCCTGTCATTGCAAACGGCGACATAGTTTCGGTTTCCGACCTCGAAAGAGTTGAGCGCGAAACGGGCGCGGACGGGTTTATGATAGGGCGCGGCGCGCTGGGCAGACCGTATGTATTTGCGCAACTGCGCGGTGAGAATTACGTTTACGACAAAGCCGCGGCGGCAACCGAACATATTGCGATACTGCGCAAATATATGCCCGACAGAGTTGTGGCAAACGTGATGAAACTTCAACTGTGCCACTATGCAAAGGGAGAGGACTATGCAAAAGCGGTGCGCGTAAAGGCGGGCGAGGCGAAGTGCCTTGACGATATAATGCGGATCGTCGGGGACTTTTTTAAAAGTTGAGTATTTACAGAAATTACACTTAAACCTGCCATATTTAACGGTTAAAGCGCGGTTTAAGTAAAATAGAAGAGGTAAAGGAATTGTTTAACATAGTTTTGGTAGAACCTGAAATTCCGCAAAATACAGGAAATATCGTTCGGACGTCGGCGGCGACAGGTTGCAAAGTGCATTTGATAAAGCCTTTGGGTTTTGATATAAGCGACAGAGCGTTGAAGCGCGCGGGACTGGATTACTGGCATTTGACGGATTTTATTGTGTACGAAAATCTTGCCGAGTTTTTTGAGAAAAACAAGGGCGGGCGTTTTTGGTATCTCACAACGAAAGGGGCAAAACGCTATGACAATGCGGATTTCAAAGAAGGAGATTATCTTGTATTCGGAAAGGAAACAAAAGGTTTGCCTGAGGAACTTTTGCACGACAATTATGACAGTGCAATCCGCATTCCTATGATTGCGGAGGCGCGCAGTCTGAACTTATCAAATTCCGTTGCCATAGTAGTATACGAGGCAATTCGTCAGACGGGCGCGGCGGGCTTGCTCGAACAGGGACATTTAACCAAATTCTGATTTCTTGTTGTGATTTCAAATCAAGTATCTGCGCGGCTAAATGTCGTCTTTATTTCTATTTGCATAATTAACTCTTTTTTTCGATATGTATCATTTTCAATAAAATTGCTTAAATGCTTTAAACGGTTAGAGTATATTTTTCTAATTTCTGTCAAAATTTGGGCGGGATATATTGATAATTATTTATCTATATGCTATATTATTACAGTATGAATATGCGTGCGCACACGCGTAGGCATATCAGATTTAAAAAATTCATTTCATAAGGAGATAATCTTATGGCAAAACTTACAATCCGCGACGTAGACGTCAAGGGCAAAAAGTGTCTGTGCCGTTGTGACTTCAACGTCCCGATGGTAGACGGTGTTATCACCGACGAAAACCGTATCAACGGTGCGCTTCCCACTATCAAGTATCTTGTGGATAACGGCGCGAAGGTCATACTCTGCTCGCATATGGGCAAACCTCACAACATCTTTACAGAAGGCTTCGGTCTCACTAAGAAAGAGAAGAAAGCGGTTGAGAAACTTCCCGAAGCGGAGCAGGCTGCCGCAAAAGAAGAGTATATCGCAAAGGCTCTGAAAAACGACCAAAAGAAATTTACGCTTAAACCCGTTGCGGACAGACTTGCTCAGATTTTCCCCGACAAAGTTACGTTCGCCTGCGACCTCGTCGGAGAGGACGCGCATGCTAAGGTTGCCGCTATGAAAGACGGCGATATCGTGCTTTTGGAAAACACCCGTTTCTATGCTGGCGAGGAAAAGAACAGCGAGGAACTTTGCCGTCAACTCGCAGATTTCTGCGACGTATATGTCAACGACGCGTTCGGCACGGCTCACCGCGCTCACGCGACCACGGCGGGTATCGTTCAGTACGGATTTGCAAAAACCGCAGTCAGCGGTTTCCTCATTGAAAAGGAACTCAAATTCCTCGGCAATGCGGTTGAAAATCCCGTCCGTCCTTTCGTCGCAATTCTCGGCGGCGCAAAAGTAGCGGATAAACTCAATGTTATAGACAATCTTCTTGGCAAGTGCGATACGCTCATCATAGGCGGCGGAATGGCATATACGTTTATCAAGGCGCAGGGCGGCACGATCGGCACTTCGCTTGTCGACGAAGAGAAGATCGAGTACTGCAAGAATATGCTTGAAAAAGCAAAATCTCTCGGAAAGAACATCTATCTTCCCGTTGACACTATGGTGGCTTCTTCTTTCCCCGAACCTATCAATGCGCCTATCGAGGTTGAATGCGTGGAAAGTATGTCAATCCCCGCGGATAAAATGGGACTTGATATCGGCGTGAAAACACAGCAACTGTTTGCGGACGCTATTAAGAGCGCGAAGACGGTTGTATGGAACGGACCTATGGGAGTATTTGAAAATCCGACTTGCGCGAAGGGAACCGTTGCGGTTGCCGAAGCAATGGCGGAGACAGACGCCACAACCATCATAGGCGGAGGAGACAGCGCGGCCGCGGTTGCTCAACTCGGATTCGCGGACAAGATGTCTCACATTTCCACGGGCGGCGGCGCTTCGTTGGAGTTCCTTGAAGGCAAGGTGCTTCCCGGAATCGCTTGTTTGAACGAATAATGCACTATTTGGCGCATTGCGGTGTCAGCCTTGCGTGCGTTCGTTGTCGTGTACATTAGTACACTAGGCAACTCGCGTGCTCGGCTTCCTAGCACTGCATCCAAATATCGCATTATTCGTAATGTGGAAAATTAAATCAATAATAAAAATTTTAGAGGTATGAATATGAGAAAAGCAATTATCGCAGGAAACTGGAAGATGAACAATACGATCGCCGAGACTAAGGCGCTTATTACCGAACTCATTCCGCTCGTGAAGGACGCAGAGTGCGACGTGGTTATCTGCACGCCGTACACCGATCTTGCAACCGCTGTTGAAATGACAAAGGGAACAAATATCAAAGTCGGCGCAGAGAACGTCCACTGGGCGGAAAAAGGCGCGTTTACCGGCGAAATCTCCGCAAAGATGCTCGTAGAACTCGGAGTTGAATACGTCATTATCGGACACAGCGAACGCCGTCAATATTTCGGAGAGACGGACGCGACCGTAAATGCAAGAACGAAAGCGGCTCTTGCGGCGGGACTTAAACCCATCGTATGTATAGGCGAAACGCTCGAAGAGCGCGAAGCGGGCAAAGTTGAAGAAGTGCTCGTACGCCAGACCAAGGGCGCGTTTGAAGGTATCGATAAAGAAGAACTAGACAACATCGTTATCGCATACGAACCTGTCTGGGCAATCGGAACGGGTAAGACCGCAACTTCGGAAGTTGCAAATGAGACCATCGCTATCGTCAGAAAGACTATGGCTGAACTCTATTGCCCGAAGTGCGCTGAGAACAGAGTGCGTATCCAGTACGGCGGTTCTATGAATCCGAAAAACGTCAAAGAACTTATGTCTATGCCTGAAATCGACGGCGGACTTATCGGCGGCGCGTCGCTGAAAGCAGTAGATTTCTCGCAGGTCGTCAACTATTAAATGTGCTGTTTGGCGCATTGCTTTGGCAGACTTGCGCACGCTCGCCGTCACGTACGTCAGTACGTCAGGCGGCTTGCGCGCTCGTCTTTCGCGCACTGCATCCAAATATCTCATTTTAATTTTATGTGAATTACGGGCTTATCAGGCTCGCTTTTACAGATATTAAAATATCCACTATTAAAATATATAAAGGGTAATTATGAATAAACTCGTACTTGTAGTTATGGACGGTATAGGCAAGTCCAAAACAGGGCTCGGAGACGCCGTGACAATGGCAAATACCCCCGTGCTCGACAGATTGTTCGAAGAGTGTCCGCACACCTTTATCAAGGCACACGGAACGGCTGTGGGTTTGCCCTCGGACGACGATATGGGCAACAGCGAAGTCGGTCACAATGCGCTCGGCTGCGGTCAGGTGTATTCGCAGGGCGCAAAACTTGTTGAAGAGGCTATCGAGAGCGGAGACATTTATAAATCCGCCGCTTGGCAGGAACTTAAAAACAACTGCCTCGTCAACGCTTCGACTATGCACTTTTTGGGGCTGCTCAGCGACGGAAACGTACATAGCAATATAGGGCATCTTCTTGCTCTTGTATCTCACGCCAAAAAGGACGGAATCAAACGCGTGCGCATTCACGTTATGCTTGACGGCAGAGACGTGCCCGCAACATCCGCGCTTACATATGTAGACGCGCTTGAAAATACGCTCGCAGGTCTTAACGACGCGGATTTCGATGCGAAAATCGCTTCCGGCGGCGGACGTATGAAAATTACGATGGATAGATATTTCGCAAACTGGGATATGGTGAAATCGGGATTCTATACGCACGTTTTCGGAGAGGGCAGAGGCTTTGAAAGCGCGAGAGAGGCTATCGAAACTTTCAGAACGGAGACTCCGAATATAATCGATCAGGATTTGCCCGCCTTTGTAATAAAGCAGAACGGAAAACCCGTAGGCGCGATGTCGGACGGCGACAGCGTCATACTTTTCAACTTCCGCGGCGACCGTGCGATAGAAATTTCAATGGCGTTCGACAATGCGAATTTCGACGGATTTGACAGAGGCGATATGCCCGCCGTCAAGTATGCGGGAATGTTGCAGTACGACGGCGATTTGCATTTGCCTGCGAGATTCCTTGTTGAACCTCCGCAGATAAAGTATACTCTCAGTGAAAAACTCGTAGAGTTGGGCGTAAAGTCCTATGCGGTGTCGGAGACACAGAAGTACGGACACGTAACGTATTTCTGGAACGGAAACCGTTCGGAAAAGTTCAGCGATAAGTTGGAAATCTGGGAGGAAGTCCCCAGTGACAAGGTGTCGTTTGACGAACGTCCCTGGATGAAATCGGCAGAAGTCACGGATAAAGTTATCGCTGCAATCGAAAGCGGAGAATATGATTTTATCCGTTGCAACTATCCTAACGGCGATATGGTTGGTCATACGGGCAGTCTTGACGCGACTATAATCGGCGTTGAATCTGTCGACCTCGCCCTTGCAAGATTGCTTCCCGTAGTCAAACGTAACAACTATACTCTTGTAGTGACTGCGGACCACGGCAATGCCGACGAGATGCTTGAAAAAAACAAGAAGGGGCAGATTTCCGCGCGCACCGCGCACAGTTTAAACGTTGTACCCTTTATAGTCTATAATGCCGACTGTGAAATTGCCGACGGCGAGTTCGGGCTTTCGAACGTTGCGGCAACAGTTGCTAAGTTGATGGGATTTGAGGGGGATGGGCATTGGTGTCCGTCAATCATTAAGTAAAATAAAACCGCGCTATTTGCGTTGATACTGCGTCAAAGGCACTTTTGTTCGCAATCA